>JAFKEE010000014.1 GCA_017307505.1 Acidobacteriota bacterium
CGAACAATTCAAACCCGCCACCGTCTACCAGCACATCCTGGCCGACCGCATCGCCGAATGCATCTGGCGCGCCGAACGCTACGCTTCCTTCGAAACCAATGCCCTCAACCTTCAGATCCAGCGCGAATGGGACCACACCACCCAACTCGTCCCCAAAGCCAGCTCCGGAGTCCACGACTGGCAGGGCTGGCACACCATGGACCCGTTCCAGCGCAAATCTCTCCTCGAAGCCCTCAAGCTCGAAGACCGCTACTGGCGCCGCCACCGCATGCTCTGCGCCGAACTCCGCCTCGTCCAACACACCAGCCCCATTCAGCAGGTGCAGTGAGCCCCCCGGTCCAGTCCCAGAGCGCCAGCGACGGGCTCGCGGCCAGCCCCCCGGCCGAGTCCTAGAGGACTCCGAAGCCGGAATCAGGAAAGGATCAGACCCATGCCGATGTCCCAAATCTCCGAACGCCGCCTCGCGGCCAACCGCGCCAACGCCCGGAAATCCACCGGCCCACGCACCGCACAAGGCAAAGCCAAGGTCTCGGAAAACGCGCGCCGCACTGGCATCTATAGCGAAGACCATCGAATGCCGCCGCACATCGAGGCCCACTTCCGAGCCCTGGCCGAAGCCCGCACCCAACACATCGCCGACCTTGCTTTGCGCGCCCTCAGCTTCGAATGGCACATGCTCCAGGGCCACCTCGCTCTCCACGACAGCCGCGAACGAGCCCTCTTCAACGCCGGCCTCGAATACGGCCGCGGCAATGAAGACGCCGCCCGCGAATGGGTCCTCCGCCAGCACGGCTACATCCAGGCCTTGAATCGCTACGCCGGCTGGATCCAGATGCGCCTCCGAAAGGTCGAAGCCGCCATCCTCGCCAACCCCGCCGGCATGGACCACCTCACCCAATACTTTCAGCCAAAGCCCGAACAACCGCAAAACCCAACCAATGGGGAGCAGCATTCCTGCTGCATGGAGCTTCCGCTCCGCCCCGTCGAAACTCCGGAAACCTCGACATCCTCGCCGCACAAACCCGTACCCGTCGGCCCCCAACCCGGCCCCGTCGCACCCGCTACCGCCAAACCCAACGCCATTTTTGAGGGAACAAACCCATCTGCCCCCAAGCCCCCGGCCCTCCAGCCCATCGTCCAGGAACCCACCGTGGAATTTGAGGGAACAAACCCACCTTCGTTGCGAACGGAGCCCCCCAGCCGCCAAATTGGACGAGCCACAACGAACCACGACCGTCAGGGAGTGGTCCCCCCCATCCTTGTCCCTTCGGGGACATAGGTGACACTCTATTCTGAGGACATGGGTGACACTTTGTTGGGTTTGGAGCTCATCGGTTGTGCCTTATTCTACCCACGGATTCGTGCCTGTGGGAATGTGGGAATCGCCAGGCGATTCCCAAGCGAGTG
>JAFKEE010000042.1 GCA_017307505.1 Acidobacteriota bacterium
TCCTTGGTGGGGTGCTCTCCAGCAGAGCCCACCGCCGCTTCACCAGCCGGGATAAGCATGCCTGAGAATAGAAATGCTGGCAATGATTTGTCGGCGAACGGCAACCTGTCCCAAAACTCCGTGTCTCACGAACGGGGGGCGGTCCACTGGCCTGTCACTCTCGATCTATCCGCATCTATTTCCAGGCAACACACTCCAGCAGTCTACGCTGCGCCGCCACCTCCGATCACACTGCCTCCGCCGCCTCCAAGATCTGGTTCTCAGTACCTCGGCCACCCTCGCTGGGGCCGGTTCTCCATACACCTTCGCCCAAAGCACCGCCCGTTGCCCATGCATCTCTGCCCCAAACGCCCGGTTCCCAAATGGCTGGCCAGATCGGGCGCTGAATGCCGCCTGTTCGCGCAACAGACGAAGGTACGTCAGCCCGTCACAGCGCGAAGAAAACACGGACTGGCCGTCGGCCCCACGTTGAGTATTATGATGCGCTACGTCTGGCGCAATGAATCGATAGGTATTTATTGAGGCACGCTGGCCGTACGAACAACTGACGCCAAATGAGTGATATTTCTCTGTCGGACTGGATTGATTAGGCGATCCTCGCCGTCTTCTCTCGCACACCGGAAGAAGAGCATCAAGGCGAACGGCGGGATTGGGGCGGGACAATTCAGGGAACATTGGGCGCCCAACTCAGGTGCTCGCAGTTTGCGCTTTGCATTCAAGCGGGCGTGGAAGAGCAGCACGATTCACCTGTCCAAACCTGCTAATACGTAGTCGCAAGACACGGCGTAAGCAGGCGAGGATGCTGTCGAGGAAGCAATCTTCCTGGCTGGCCCGCTCACCGCGATTGGCACACCGGGTCGTTGCAGTTACCCGGACAACATCGAGGCGCGATGGCGAAGCCGAAGTGATCTGTGGCAGGATTTAGTGGACCGTCCCATTGCTCCATACCCATGTGGATTCTCGTGGTGGAAGACGAAAAGTCCATGTCCGGCCTCTTGCGCCAGGGGCTGGAGGAAGCCAACCATTCCGTCACTGTGGCCCGGGATGGCCTGGAAGGACTCGCCGCTGTCGAAACTGCGAACTTTGATGCCATTGTCGTGGATGTAATGATGCCCCGCATGGATGGCATCGAGATGACCCGGCGGATCCGGTCCGCCAGTCAGTCAGTACCCATCCTGATGCTCACAGCTCGCGACGCGCCCGATGACATCATTCGAGGTCTGGATGCAGGCGCGGATGACTACCTCACCAAACCTTTTGCTTTACAAGTCCTGCTTGCGCGACTCCGCGCCGTCAGCCGTCGCGCCGAACGTCCGCCGGTTGCCCGGCTGCAGGCAGCGGATCTGCTCCTCGATCCGGCGTCCCAGCAAGTCTTCCGCGCAGGTGTCCAGATTCATCTCACAGCGACAGAGTTCCGGCTCCTCGAACACCTGATGCGGCGCGCCGGCCGCGCCTCCTCCCGAGCCTCTATCATCGAAGCCGTTTGGGGCTTCGAGACGGATGTCGAGTCCAACACCGTCGACGTCTTTATCAAACTCCTCCGGGAAAAAATTGACCAGGGCCGCTCCCGCAAGCTGATTCAGACCGTTCGCGGATATGGCTATATTCTCCGGGAGGAACCATGAACCGCCGGTCCATCCGCTGGCGTCTCACCGCCTGGTATGCAGCCGTCCTCGCGGTCACGTTCGCTCTCACCGGCGCCGGAGTCTGGTGGGCTATCCGGGATAGCATTCATGAAACCGTCGACAAGGACCTGCGCACCCGAGCCAGTTCGATGCGAGCCTACCTGACACGGAACGCCGAACAACGACGCTTCGAATCGCTCGCCGACGAACTGGCCGAGCAGATCGAACTGGCGCCGTCCGCAATCGCCTACCGCGTCGCTGGCAATGACGGAAGCTGGGTCTACGTCTCGCCCGGGACGCAGGACTGGACTCAGCAGCCACCTGACGCCAGGAGCTTGCCGGACAAAGGCAGAATCATAACCATGGGCTCCGCAAAGCGCCCTTACCGGGTGCTCTCCGCGCCGCTGCCCGATGGGCTCGTTCAGATCGGTGTCCCGGTCGGTGAGTACTACGAGATGCTCGACCACGTTACGTGGACAGGGGTTCTAGCCAGTCCCGTCGTCCTGCTGCTAGCCTCCCTGGGTGGCTACTGGATGAGTCGGCGGGCGCTTGAGCCAGTTGACCGCATAACGACGGCCGCCGCCGAAATCGAGGAACAGAACCTGTCACGGCGCCTTCCGTTGACCGGAGCTGACGACGAACTCGATCATCTGTCGCAAACACTAAACTCCATGCTCGGCCGGCTGGAAGCTTCTTTCCGCCGGATGGCTCAGTTCACCGCGGACGCTTCTCACGAATTGCGAACACCGATCGCCATCATCCGGATGAACGCCGAAGTGGCATTGGCCCGGCAGCGCGATCCTGAGGAATACCGGGAAGTCCTGCTGCGGATCCTCGCAGAAACTGAGCGGACCACCCGGCTGATCGAGGACCTCATGGCGCTCACCCGAGCCGATGCAGGGGCCGCCGAACTCCTCCTGGAACCCGTGGATCTCGCCGAGGTCATACGCGATCGCTGCGCGGAAATGCAGGTCCTTGCCTCGTCCACCGCGATCATTCTCTCCACTGAACTGCCCGCCTCATGCATGGTTCTCGGCGATGCCAACATGCTGGGACGTCTGTTTCTCATCCTCCTCGACAATGCCATTCGTTATACGCCAGCCTCGGGCCTCATCACCGTCAGCCTCCAATCCAACCCCGCGGCAAAAACCGCCGTTGCCGTGGTTCGCGACACAGGGATAGGGATCACCCCGGAGGACCTTCCCCACGTCTTTGAACGCTTCTACCGCGCGGCGAAGGACCGTTCCCGAGAAACCGGAGGCGCCGGCCTCGGCCTCGCCATTGCCCAGTGGATCGCCCGTCGCCACGGCGGCGACCTCGCAGTCGATAGTACCGTCGGTGTCGGTTCCGCCTTCTCTCTAACCTGCCCGCTCGCCTGAATTTGCCCGTTTTCAGAACTTCTTCAGAATTGGCCTCCACACTGGGTTCTGGAGCCACTTATGAAGCTAGCCAACTTCTCCGGAATCCTCTGCCTCACCCTCGCCTGTGTCTTCGCCGCCGAAGGTGCCACAAAGCTGAAACTGAAGGATCTTCCGCCGGCAGTCAGGAAGAGCGTGGAGGCCGAAACGGCCAATGCCACCATCATTGGAATCGTCCGGGAGATCGAGGATGGCAAGACAATCTATGAAGTCGAAATGAAGACGAATGGCCGCACTCGCAGCGTCGATCTCGATCCCCAGGGCAATGTCCTGTCCACTGAGGAGGAGGTTGCCTTTGAATCATTACCCGCTGCTGCGCAGGCCGCCATCTTGAAACGCGCGGCAGGGGCCAAGGTGACCAGGGTCGAAAAGGTTGTTGCCTCCGGCCGGGTCTCCTACGAAGCCACACTCGCAGGGAAAGGCCCCCAAACCGAATTCGTTGTCGGCGAAGATGGCTCCATTCTCAAATGATGAAACGGGCGACGGCACAAGATAGAACCTCGATTCCCTCCATGCAACCTCTCTCCACACTGGCCGTCCTTCTCCTGCTTGGGAGCCTCGCTGCGGCCCAGTCGCCCTCTGGCGGTTTTACGGCGGCCGGTAGCGTTGTCGACCCAACCGGAGCGGGAATTCCGAATGCCCAATTGAAACTGCAGCGGCAGGGCGCATCCTTCTCACGCACGACGCGCAGCGATGGTGCCGGGACCTTTCGTCTCTCCGGCCTGCCCTCCGGTGACTACACCCTCGACGTAACGGCCGGGGGCTTCTCACCCGCTGTCCTGAACCTGCGAATCGACGGCCACGACGCGTCCGCCATACGCTGTACCCTCCAACTGGCCGGAGTCCGACAGGAAGTGACTGTCAGCGACGATTCTTCCCAAGTGACCACCCAGGCGGCCGGTAACCTCGATGCCGTCACCCTCGACCGCGCGTTGCTGGACGACCTGCCGGTGTTCGATCAGAATTACGTCGCCGCGATGACTCAGTTCCTCGATCCAGGCTCCGTCGGGACAAACGGCGTCACCCTCGTCGTCAACGGGATGGAACAGCGCAACATCGGAGTGTCTGCCTCAGCCATCCAGCAGGTCAAGATCAATCAGAACCCCTACTCCGCTGAATTCTCACGCCCCGGGCGGGGACGCATCGAAGTTCTCACCAAACCCGGCGGGCAGTCCTACCACGGTACCTTCAACTTCCTCTACCGCGACGCACATCTCAATGCCCGCGACCCGTTCTCTCTCGTCCGCGCGCCAGAGCAGAGGCGCATCTATGAGGGAAGCCTGTTCGGCCCTCTCGGCCGTAGTGGGAAGAACTCATTCTTCCTCTCCGCCAATCGACAGGAACAGGACCTCCAGTCCGTCGTCTATGCGTCGACACCTGCCGGTCTCTTCCAGGCCAACATCCCCAACCCGCAGCGCGATACGGAAGTTTCTGCAGGCGTGACTCATCAATTCAGCGATGGTCACATCGCCTCGTTCCGCGTCAGTTATCACAACACCACCGATCGCAATCGCGGTGTGGGCGGATTCGTCCTGCCGGAGGCCGGAGTCAACTATCAGGATCGAGAGGACGAACTCTACTACAACGACAGCCTGGTGATCTCTTCTCACCTCTTGAACCAGTTTCGGATTGTCTTTGGGCGGCAGCACACACCAACAAGCAGCGTCACCCAGGCCCCTGGTTTGAATGTCGCTGGATCGTTCGTGGGCGGCGGTGCTCAGGCGGATCGCCTGCAGACTGAGAACCATGTCAATGTCAACGAAATCCTCACCTGGACCGCGGCCAAACACGAACTGCGCGTGGGCATCAATATCCCCGACATCAGCCGCCGTGGCCTGAACGACTATACGAATCTCGCAGGAACTTACTCCTTTTCCACCCTCGCTGACTTCCAGCAGAATCGGCCCTACTCCCTCATTCGTCAGGCAGGTGACGGTCATGTCGTCTTCGTCGAGGGCGTTGCGGGCGGCTTCATCCAGGACGAGTACCACCTTCGTCCCAACGTCACGATCTCCGCCGGTCTGCGCTACGACTGGCAGAACTTCCTGCACGACCGCAACAACTTCTCCCCGCGCGTGGCACTGGCTTTCGCGCCCACCAAAGACCGCAAGACAGTACTCCGCGTCGGCGGCGGGCTCTTCTACGACCGGACCGGTCCCGGCCCGCTCTTTGACCTCAAACGCTACAACGGACTCCGGATGAGGCAGGCTGTCATCACCAATCCAACCTTCCCCTTCACCCTCCCCGGTGACGGCCTCGCCGCCTTTCCAACGTCCATCGTTCGGTTCGACCCATCCGTTCAGTTGCCCTATACGGCCCAGTTCAGTGCTGTCCTGGAAAGGCAGGTTCGCAAAGGAGCGACGCTCTCCATCAGCTATTGGGCTACGCGCGGCGTTGGTCTGTTCCGATCTCGGGATGTCAACGCGCCGCCGCCCCCGCTCTACGATTCCCGGCCCAACCCCTCCTTCGGGCTATGGAGGCAGATCGAATCCTCGGGCCACTTGCAGGGCGATGCCTTGGAAGTCGCCTTTCGAGGCAGGATAACCAAGTACTTCAGCGGCATGGCTCAGTACACCCTGGGTAGAACATACAACGATGTGCCGGGCAATTACTCCGCCAGCACTCGAGGGTCAGGCATCAATGCATATCCCGCTAACAACTACGACCTTTCCGGAGAATGGGGCCGGGCAGACTATGACCAGCGTCACCGGTTTAACCTGCTTGGTAGCACACACGCCGCGCGATACCTCGACCTCGGCATCGGCCTCGCCCTGGATTCCGGCTCGCCTTACACCATGACAACGGGCCGTGATGACTATCACACCGGCTTCGCGAACGCCCGGCCTCCCGGCGTGACCAGGAATACCTTGCAAGGCCCCCGCTATCTCCAACTCGATCTGCGCTGGTTCCACGACTTCGTGCTGACCACCCGGAAAGACAGCCCCGCCATCCGCATCTCTGTCGATGCCTTCAACGTGACGAACCGCGTCAATTACGCTTCCTATGTCGGCAATCTCAGCTCGCCCTTCTTCGGGCAGGCTGTCTCATCCCGGCCGCCGCGCCGATTGCAGGTCTCGGCAAGATTTTCGTTCTGATAGGGCGTCTTCCGGAATCAATGGCTATGCATCGGCATTGGGAAGCATGTTGGCCCGCCAGCTCCACTCCACGGCGAGCCGACATGCTTCCCGTGTCGACGGAGTGACAATCCTACTCGTCCAACCTCTGCTGGTGCGATCGGCCAAGGCACCCACGCCTTACCGTCTGGTCCGTCCATCTAAGTCCGACCCCCACTCACTCCCCCCGCAGCGTATCCACCGGATCCAACCCCGCCGCCTTCCGCGCCGGCACATAGCTCGCGATGAACGCAATCACGCCCAGCAGTCCGCTCGCCGCACCCAGCGAAACGAAGTCCTGCGCCGGCAGGTGATACAGCATTGATGCCGCCGCCCGGCTGGCCCACAACGACAGCACCAGCCCGATGGGCAGCCCGATCCCCAGCAGCAGGAACGCTTCCCGCAGCACCAGCCGGATCACATTCATTCGGTCCGCGCCCAGCGCAATCCGCACCCCAATCTCATTCCGCCGCCGCGCCACCATATAGGCGATTACGCCGTACAGGCCAAGCGTCGCCAGCAGTGCCGCCAGGAATCCGAACGCGCCCGAAAGCACCGCCAATAGCTTCTCGCGCAGCAGCGACTCCTCCAGTTCGGTCGACAACGGCTTCCACTCAACCCCCATGGATGGATCGAGCGAGAGCACCGTCTCCTTCACCGCGCCCACACACCGGCCTACGGGACCCGAAACGCGCAGCACGAACCATGCCCTGTTGCCGGGCTCGCCCCTCTGCCCCAAGGGGAAGAACGCGACCGGCTGGACCTCTTCCTTCACGGACGCGTACTTGGCGTTGCCCACCAGTCCCACGATCTCGAACACCGGTTCTGCCTGGCCTGCATCGGCAGCCAGGTGGAATGTGCGCCCAATCGGCTGGGCCGCCCCGTAAAGCTGTTTGGCGAACGCCTGGTTGACGATGGCCACCTTGGGCGCGGTTCGGTTGTCGTGCTCGTCGAAGTCGCGGCCCGCGATAAGACGCGTGCGCATCGTTCCGAAATAGCCGGGACTCACTTCGGCCAGGAAGGCCGGTCGTCCGCCGCTCGCCGGCGTCGCGCCCTGAATGCCCACCAGATTGTCCCACCCGCCACGGCCACTCAGCGGGACCGTGCTGGTTTGCGCCGCCGACTGCACACCCGGCACAGCCGCAAGCCGGCTGCGGAGCTCGCGGATCACTGCCTCACGCCGCTCCACCGGATAGTGGCCGCGCGTGTAGTCGACGGACACCGACAGCAGACCCTCCGTCTGGAAGCCCGTATCCACGGTCATCAGGTTGTGCAGGCTGCGCACGAACAGCAGTGCGCCCACCAGCAGCACCAGCGACAGCGCCACCTGCCCGGCGAGCAGGGCCCTCCGCAGGGCAGACTGCTCACGGCCCGCCGTCGAACCACGCGCACCCCCGCGCATCGCCGAGGCCGGAGCAAGCCGCGTGCCGCGCCATGCAGGTAGCAGCCCGAACAGCACGCACGTCAGCAACGACAGCGCCGCCGTGAAGGCCAGCACCCGCCCATCCATCGAGATGTCCACGAACACCGGATTTCGAGCCGTGCTGAGGAACGCGATCAGCGCACGGCTCAGGCCCAACGCCAGCCCCGCGCCCAGCACCGCTCCGGTGACGGCCAGCAGCAGGCTCTCGGCGAGCAGTTGCCGGATTAGCCGCCAGCGCGACGCGCCAATGGCAAGCCGTATGGCGATCTCCGGCGCGCGCACGGTGGAGCGTGCCAGCAACAGATTCGCCAGATTGGCACACGCGATCAGCAGCACCATCCCCGTGGCCGCCATCAACAGCAACAACGGGCTCTCATACTGCGCTCGAAGCGGGGACGTGCCGGTCCCGGCCGCCACCGCCGTGAGTTGATTCGCCAGATACCGTTTGGCCAGCTCCGGCTGATAGGTCGGCGGCAGCGTGGCCCGCATCACCGCCGGTGAAATCGCACGCAGGTGCGCATCGGCGCTCTGCAGGGTCCAGCCCGGCTTCAGCCGTCCCATCGCCGACAGCCACCATGTCGCGGGCTGCGGCGCACGGCCCCGCCCGTCCTCCGACATCATCCGGTCTGCGCAAAGCGGGATCGCCACGTCATATCGGCTGCCTACCTCCACACCGAAGAACGCGGGCGGCGTCACCCCGACGACCGGGATGGCATGGCCATCCAGACTCACGGTCCGCGCCAGCACACCGGGATCGCCGCCGAATTCCCGTTGCCAGAATGCATAGCTGACCACCGCGCTCGGGGTGCAGGCGGCCCTATCGTCCGCGGCCGTGAAGGTGCGGCCCAGCATGGCGTCCACACCCAGCTCCTGGAAGAAGCCGCCGCTCACATACAACCCTTCCGCGAACCGCGGTTCGCCGCCGGCCGTCAGATTGAAACGCGCGATGCTCCATGCCAATAGCCCGGAGAAGGACTGCTGGCGGCGGAGGATTTCCTCCCACTCGGGATGCGTCATCACCGCGTCACGAGTGGGCCACCAACCGGAGCGTGCCGCCCCCTCCCGGAAGTCGATCGTCACCAGTTGTCCGGGCTCCCGCACCGGCAACGCCTTCAGCCGGATCGCGTCGATCAGTTGGAAAATCGCGGTGTTGGCGCCGATGCCCAACGCAAGCGAGAGAATCGCGACGGTGGCAAAGCCCGGGTTCCGCCTTAGTTGACGCAGCCCGTACAGCAGATCCGCGCGCGTCTCATCCAGCCATCCGGCGATATCCATAGCCCGCGTCCTTTCCTTCTGCAGCGTGTAGTTGCCCAGCCGCCGCCGCGCCTCGCGGAGCGCTTCCCGCTCCGTCATCCCGCCTTCCGTCAGGCGGTCAACCGTCTCGGCCAGGTGATACTGCAGCTCTCGCTCCAACTCGTCATCGAGCGCCTCGGGTCGAAATACATTACGCCACCGCCGGTACCAGGACATGCCAGATCTCCTGCCTCACGAATAGCGCAGCACGCGCGTCACGCCGCGTGTCAGCCGGTCCCACGTGGCCTCTTCCTCGGCCAACTGCTGCTGTCCGCGCACTGTAATCGAATAGAACTTCGCGCTGCGGCCTTTGTTGGTGACCCGCCACTCCGCGGCAATCCACCCGTCCTGCTCCATACGATGCAGCGCCGGATACAGCGAACCCTCCTCCACTTGCAGCAACTCATCGGAGACCGTGTGGATGTGCTCGCACAAGCCGTAGCCATGCAGCGCCCCCCGAGAAGCGAGTGTCCGCAGCACGAGCAGCGTGAGCGTGCCCTGGAGTTTATCGTTCCGGCTCTTAGGCATAACTAGCTAGGTATGATTCTGGAGGTTCAAACGGCCCATGTCAACGGACAAAAGCAGGACGGGCTAGTGTTTACAGAGGTAGCGCAAATCGGAGTCCGCCACGGCCACCCATTTCGCATTGTTCCGCGCGCCCGAGCCGAAGTCGCACCCGCGCTGACACATCGAACCCAGAACGGGGATCTCCCGCCGCCGTGCTGATCGAGTTTGGCAGATTCGCTCAGAACAACCGGCAGCAGCGTGGTGAACGCGAACCGGAGAGCTTCACGTTACTGGGTTCAACCACCCGCGTGGGCGCAACATTCTCGGGCGATTCACAATCTCGCGGCGCACGGCGAGGAAGCGCTTGGAGGCAAAACTGCAGCAAGTTAAGCAGACGCTTCGCCAGCGGATGCACGAACCGGTGCCGAAAGTGGGGGAGTGGCTCGGGCGCGTGCTTAACGGTTTCTACCAATACCATTTAGTGCCGGCTAACTGGGCGAGCCTGGACCGATTCTGCGAGCGCATAGGGCGATATTGGTGGCGCGTATTACAACGGCGCAGCCAGAAAGCCCGAGTGAGCGCCGCGCGCGCAACTCGACTCTTCGAGCGCTGGCTGCCACGCCCTCGGCACCGGCATCCACATCCGGCAGTGCGCTTTGACGCCAGATATCCGAGGTAGTAGCCGGTATGAGTGAGCAGCGCCAGTACGGATCTGCGCGGGGGGCGACCAGCAATGGCCGTCCCTACCGCGACACTTTTCCACATATCAGGACGTCCACCCCTTCAAGGAAGACCGCGGTGTGACGGGTGTCCCGTTTGCCACCGCGAGGGGAGGCGACGACATGCGACGCTGCCGTCTGTTATGTTGTCGCTTGATGCCACCGTCCACAATTTTGGAGATCGAGCGTTTGATCCGGGATCAGGTTCAGGAGAACATCCATCTGGACTACAAGGCTTCCAAAGCGATTACCCTTGCCGCCCGTGACGAAATAGCTAAGGACGTTTCCGCCTTCGCCAACTCGGACGGCGGTGTGCTGGTTTACGGCGTTGAAGAAAAAGACCATCTCCCGGTGCGGATTGATGACGGGGTGGACGATGCCGTTTGTTCACGAGAGTGGATAGAGAATACGATCACGAGCCGCATAAGCCCTAAGGTGAGTGACGTTCGGATTCTTCCGCTCCCCTTATCGCCCGGAAGATCGCTGTACGTGATTTCCGTGGCGAAGAGCTTCCGGGGGCCACATCAGGCGTCAGACAAACGGTTCTATAAGCGGCACAATTTCAAGTCTGAACCGATGGAAGAGTACGAGATCAATGATGTAAGGAATCGCAGGGAACGGGTTTCGCCGTTAGTGACGTTTGAGATCTTCGATTATCGCCGCTTCGTTGCGGCCTTCGACGTGAGCAACGTCAGTGACTTGGTTGCGGAGGATGTTGATTTTGCATTCATGCCGGACATACCGTGGCCCGAGGAAGGGAAGCCGCCGCTCTTCGCGAACGGAATTCGCAAATTCCCGCCGAAGCAGCAATTCCGTTTTCTGTACTTTCCTTTCCACCAAATTCTGAACGAGGCGAATCAGATTCCCTCGGCATTTTCTGTTTCCATCGGCTACTACCACCCACAGTTCGGGAGACGTGTGGTTGACGAATGGCCTGTTAACTTTGAAGCATTCCGACATTCTATGGCGATCCGGTCCGAAATTGAGGAACAGGTGAAGGACGTGGCGGAGGGGCTAAAGAAGCTCACCGAACAAGTTCAAGCTGTGAATAGGTCGATGGAGAAGTTCTTGCCCATCGCCGGGAGTACCGGGCTGGACTTGTCCATTCCGGCCCTGCGGGGTCTCAAGCGGGCGATTGTGGACGGGAAGGAACCCGCACCGATCCACCCGAAAGGCTGTGACTTTGGCGTGATTCGGGAAATCCTTGGAACCGATCCTGAGATGAGTAGAGCGATTTGGCTAACGCTCGGCCACCGTTACTCACCTGAAAGATTGAAGGACATACCCGGCATGACGGACGACCTGATGACAAGGATCC
Source organism: Acidobacteriota bacterium (assembly GCA_017307505.1). Taxonomy (GTDB): domain Bacteria; phylum Acidobacteriota; class Terriglobia; order Bryobacterales; family Bryobacteraceae; genus Paludibaculum. Next base: position 11,417 of record JAFKEE010000042.1, read on the forward strand.
GGGCCTCATTCGTGTTGGAACCGGACCTGGACAAATTGGCTAGCGACAACCAGCCGAATGGTGGCTAACGAATCAATTGAATGTCCGAACGCAGATCGGCCCCAAATGTGGCAACCCGAACTCACTCGAGATGCGCAATCGAGATCGGCAAGCATTTGGCGAGCAACCTTTCAGCTTGACCCACTGCCTCGCGAATCACCAAATCCAAGCCAGTTTTGGGATTTCACCCGGGAACTCAGTCAAGGCGGCCCTCCCTTCTACGTTTCGGTCGGTCGATCTTCGATCGAACCCGGAAGGGCGATCCCTCCCCATCCTACGGACCGAACTCCGCGTCATAGCCCACAGCAAGCACAACGCAGTATGCATTCAGGAAGGGCAAAATCCGATTGGGACACGGGCGACGGCCCTCTGCGCACCTGCTCGAATCCCAGCCATTCTCACACTGCGCCGATCCGGTTGAACCGGCGAGCAATCACCCAAGGTAACAACCGGGCAGCCCTTCGCCGCCACTTCGAAGCCGCCTCGAGCAACGCCCTCCCCGTCGCCCCACCCCCACTTCTCCCCCATTTCCCGCATGAAGCCATTTTCATTCACAGGGGTTTGGAATATTTTTATCCTTTATTTGCAACGCCGCCCTCCCAAAAACCACATCTACCCCCTTGACGCACCCCTTACCCTGGAATCGCGCCGGCTCCCATGCCGGCTTTTTCTATTTCTAAGGAGATTCGTCATCATGGCTTCCGCTGCTCAAATCACCGCCAACCAGGCCAACGCTCAATAGTCCACCGGGCCCGTCACCGCCCAGGGCAAAACCCGTTCCGCTCAGAACGCCCGCCGTCACGGCCTCACCGCCCGCAACCCCCACATCCCCGAAGAAGATCGCGCCGAGTTCGCAGCCCTCGAAACCCGCCTCCGCCGGGAGACCCAGCCCAAGTCCTGCCTCGAGGAGGAGGTCTTCCACCGCATCCTCGCCCACACCTGGAACCTCCGCCGCATCGAAGCCTTCGAATCCGCCATCCTCGCCGAAACGGACCCAATCGACTTCTCCGAGACCGACGCGGCCCGCCTGAACCACTTCGCCCGCTACCGCCGCGACCTCGAACGCTCCCTTTATCGCGCCATGAATGAGCTCCGCAAACTCCAGACCGAGCGCGCGTTGCTCCAACTCCAGAGTCCCTTTGCCATCCACGCCCTGACCGAAGCTGCGCCCATGGCCGAAGTTTCGAAAGTCCAGCCGCGCCTCGGCGAATACTTCGTCGGTCACAACGCCGACCAGGTCCTGGTGCGAAGGCGGTTCACTTCCGGCGCGAAATCCGCCATCCAGTTCAGCAAATCCTGGACCGACGCCTGGCTCAAGGTCGCAGGCAAAGACCAACTGCTGGCTAAATCCGCGGCGTGACTATCTGCCAGTCAGATCACACGAAACACACCCAGCCCTGAGCACCCCATGCCACCGCCGGCATGAAGGCTACTCCCTGATCTTTGACATTCAAAACGCACACCGCACTCGCGACAGGTACCGCGGACGGAGGTACCCCGCATGAAGCGGTCCATAAGCTAACAAACCTTCATCAAGCACCGGCCATAACTTCCGATGGGGGCTGCTGAAAGAGATTCCTCTTTGCGGCGGCGGGGCTTCGTGTTAGCTTATGGACTGCTGTGAAGCCGCCGGTCCATCTGGGCTCCGTCTCTTCGAATGCCCTTCGCGACTACTGCGAGTATTCAGGCTAGGAGCGCATTTTGAGCCGGCCCGATGACTGCTTCGTACCTCTCTCCACCCGGGATGAGCAATTCCGCAAGGCCGTGGAGAACTGTGAGGCCGGCTACTTTCTGGCCAATCTCGATGGCACCCTCCGCTGGGTGAATTCCGCCTGGCTCCGGCTCTTCGGCTTCTCCACCCCTTCTGAAATCCTGGGGCGCCATTTCAGTGTCACTTTACTGACAGAAGATATCGCTGCAGCGGAACGGCTCATGGCTCAGGTGATCGCCGGCGAGCCGGCACGCCCCGCCGAGTTTGCCCGCCGCCTGGCGGATGGCCGCGTTGGTTACCACACGTTCACCGCGCAGCCCATCCGCGAGAACGGCGTCGTCACCGGCGTCGAGGGCTTCCTCATCGACAAACCGCCGGTCCACAACCTGGAAGAGCTTCATCAGCTCATGCCAGGCGAGGGCAAGGATGGCTTTGCCATGCTCGAGCCGGTCCTCGATGATTGCGGAAGAACAGCTGACCTGCGCTACCTGGTCGTGAACTCTCAGTTCGCGCAGTGGGTCGGCCGCCCCGCCGGCGACATTCCGGGACAGTCCCTGCGCGAACTGTTTCCCGAAACGAAGCCAGATTGGCTGGAGGCTGGCGCCCGGGTCCTCCTCACCGGCGCCCCCGCGCGTCTCGATGTCTCCTGGCCAGGACTGGAGCAGTGGTTCGAGGTGCTCTTCTTCCGCGTCGATCGCGGAAGGCTCGGCCTGATGCTGCGCGATGTCACGGAACGCCACCGTGTCGATTCCGTTCTGCGAGCGAATCACAAGCTCCTGCGCGCCACCCAGGAGATCGCAGGCCTCGGCAGCTACGTCCTCGATATCCTGAAAGACCGCTGGACCAGCTCCGATGTGCTCGACCAGGTCTTTGGGATCGATGAGTCCTTTGAGCGCACCAGCGCCTCCTGGCTTCAGATTGTTCACCCCGGCTACCGGCAGCTGGCCGCCGATCACTTCCGGAACCAGGTCGTGGCCCGCCGCGGCCGCTTCGATCTCGAGTACAGGATCATCCGTATCTCGGATGGGCAGGTGCGCTGGGTGCACGGGCTCGGCGAGCTGATCCTTGACGCCGAGGGCCAGCCCATCCGCATGATCGGGACCATCCAGGACATCAGCGAGCGGAAGCAGCACGAGACGGAACAGGAATGGGCGGTCTCCTTCCTGCGCCTGCTCAACACGGCCGGCAGCCTGGACGACCTTGGCCGCAGCATCATCGAGTTCCTGCTCTCCATTACTGGAATCGAGTCCGCCGCCATCCGGCTTCGCGAGGACGACCGGTTCCCCTATCTCTACTCTTCCGGTCTGCCTGACTCCCTCAAGTGCGCCTGGGACTCACCACTCCACCAGACCTTCGAGGAGCCGTGGATCCTCTGTCTCTGCGGAGCCGTCTTGTCCGGTCCCGGAGAGAGCGGCCAGGACGAGGTTCTCGGCGGCGCATTCACGCCCGATGGCAGCTTCTGGTCCGCCCGCTTCACACCGCCGGCAGACTCCAGCGACAACTCCGTCCGCGCCCTGCAACTACGGCCTGCCTGCCCTCTGAAGGTCTTCTCGACCCTGGCTCTCATTCCGCTTCGCTTCGGAGGCCGTACCCTGGGCCTGCTCCAGTTCGGGGACCGGAATCCCGGACGCCTGAACGGCCGCATGATCCCGCTCCTCGAGCGGCTGGCGGCCAGTCTGGCCATCGCCGTAGAACAACGCCTCTCGCAGGCGGCCCTGCGGGAGAACGAAGAGCGCTACCGGATGATCTCCGAGAACACCGGCGATGTCATCTGGCTCTATGATCTGGCGGCCCGGAACTTCACTTACATCAGTCCATCGGTGCGCCGGTCCAGCGGCCTGCCCATGGAGGCCTATATGCGCCGCAGCCTGCAGCAGGTGCTCACGCCCCGTTCCTATGAAGTGGCTATGCGCAAGCTCGAACGGCGCATCGCGGCCATCGAGGCCGGTGATCTGTCGGCCGTGCATGACGTCGACGAGTTTGAGCAACTCCGCTCCGGCGGCGGCGTCGTCGACACCGAAGTCGTAACCACCCTCCTGCTCAACGGACAGGGGCGCGTGACCAGGATCCTGGGGGTCAGCCGCGACATCACGGAGCGCAAACAGGCCGAGGCGCGCCTCATGCAGGCACAGAAGATGGAGTCTGTGGGCCGGCTGGCAGGCGGCGTCGCTCACGATTTCAACAACCAGCTCACTGTCATCAATGGCTACAGCCAGCTCATGCTGGCGACCCTGCCTGCCGGCAGTCCATTCCGCCCTCATGTCGAGCAGATCTTCGCCGCCGGCGAACGGGCCGCCAGCCTGACCAAGCAGTTGCTGGCCTTCAGCCGCAAGCAGATGATGAATCTCCAGGACCTCAACCTGAATCAGGTGGTCGTCACGCTCCAGCCGATGCTCACCCGTCTGGTGGGGGAAGACGTCCAGGTCCGCGTCACCCGATTTCCCGGCGCCGCCCTCGTCCGGGCCGACCTGCATCAGATGGAACAGGTCATCATGAACCTGGCCGTCAACGCCCGGGATGCTATGCCGTCCGGGGGCTCTCTGCACATCGAAACCTCCATCGTCGATTGGGACGAAACGGACGTCATCGATCATCCGGACCGCCGCGCCGGCCGCTTCGTGCGCCTCGCCGTCGGCGACACCGGCCATGGTATGGATGAAGCGACGCGGAGCCGCATCTTCGAGCCCTTCTTTACCACCAAGGAAGTGGGCAAAGGCACCGGGCTCGGGCTCTCGATGGTCCAGGGGGTCGTGTCCCAATGCAACGGAATCATTGAGGTCCACAGCGCGCCAGGCGAGGGAGCGGTATTCGAGATCTACCTCCCCGCTGCATCCGCGTCATTGCCCGCCCGCTCCGAAGGAACTCAGGCCATCGCCCCCGTTGGCCACGAAACCGTCCTCGTGGTGGAGGATCAGGACGCCGTTAGGGAATTCGCGGTTCAGGTGCTCACCTCTTACGGCTACTCCGTCATCAGCTCATCCAGTGCGAAAGCCGCCATCGAGATCGCGCGCGCCGGGGACCGCTCCCTGGACCTGCTGCTCACCGACGTCATCATGCCGGAGATGGATGGCGTGGAGTTGACGCGCCAGGTGCGGGACATCTTCCCGGGCATCAAGTGGCTCTACATGTCGGGTTATAGCGGCGCCGCCATCTCGGAACGGAGCCATCTGGACATGAGCAGCGAGTTCATCCAGAAGCCCTTCAGCCCGGAACAACTCGCCTTGAAGGTGCGTGCCGTCCTCGGCGGGCAATCCTGAGAGTCGCGAAGACCTAGAAGCCCACGCCCTGCAGCACGGCCATCAGATCCTCTTTGCTGCGCGACCCGCTGAGGAAGCGCACCACCTGGCCGTTCGTGTCGATGATGAAGATACTCGGGATCGAGCGGATCCGGTACAGCCTGTGCGCCTTCTCGCTGGAATCGTCCAGGGTAGGGAAGGAGAGCACGGCCTTGGCCGCATACTCTTTTGCGACACCCTTCCCTTCGTTATTGATGCCGTAAACGTACAGGCCCTTCTTGCTCAGCCGGTCGTAAATGTCGGCCAGCCCTGGCAGTTCGCGGCGGCAGGGTCCGCACCAGCTCGCCCAGAAGTTCAGCAGCACCACTTTCCCCCGCAGGTCCGACAACCGGACTTTTTCGCCATCGAGCGTCTTCAGTTCGAAATCGGGCGCCGGCTTGTTCAGCAACAGCGAGCCCGTCTGGCCGGGAATGGGCACGGCGTCTACCCGCTTGGCGTTCTTCGGCGGCGCGAACTCGAAGGTGGAATCCGGCACCGCGTCGTCCCAACGGAAGCTCGTGTACTCCATGGTCATGCGGAGCAGCGTCCGTTCGCCGTTCCGGGTCCGCGTGTTGGCCCACACCACATGGCCGATGTCCAGGGTCCCGGGTTGCACGGCCATCTCGATATAGATGCGGCCTGTCTCCGGGTCCTCCTTGGACATCACCCGGATCAGCGGCCACTTGTCCTTGCGGCCCTCGAACTTCACCGGAGCCAGGCCGTTCTGGTCCGCGCTGTCGGCCGTCTTGAACATATTTGCCATCCCGGGCACCACCATCTTCGTGAAGGTCTCCGCCAGGTCCCGCTCGTTGTCCGAATCGTCATCCCCCTCCTCGCCTTCCAGCGAAGCGCCCTCTTCCTCGGTGAACTGCTTCAACTTCGGCACATAGGCCCAGCGCTTCTGGCCGTTGGAGATCAGCTGGTACTCGTCCTTCTCTTCCGCTTCGAGGCGCAGGAACGATCGGCCCTCCGGCCCGCTGGCCAGCTTGAACTTCGCCTTGGACAGCACCCGCGAAGGATCCTTGCCCTTCTGTCCTTCCAGCACCAGGGTGCCTTCCATCGAGTACCGCTGGGCTCGCTCCGCACGCGTAGCGACGCTCTTGATGATCTTGCTGACTTCGATTTGCGACAGCTCCTGGGCCGTCGCGAGAGAAAAAAATACAGAAAAGGAAAGTATTATCGGAACAACACGCATGAGACGCCTCGGATAATGACCGGATTGTTCATTATCCGAGGATTGAACGAGCGATGCAATTAGCGGCCTTGCAGGTGAGTATAAAGGTGATGGACGAACGCCAGGTTGTCGCTCTGCACATAATGCATAGTGCCGCCCATGCGCGAAAAGCTTTTGCAGAAACGCAGGTAATAGGCCGGATTGGTCTTGGGCGGTTCGCCTTTGGTCCAGTCCCAGCCGCCGCCATCCTGCAGGTCAACGACGTAAATAGTAAGGCCGCTGACAGTGGGACGGCCCGCCTGCAGCCTCAGGTTGTTCACGCAGCTCAATGTCTTTTCGAACACCTGCGGCGCCATGATGGCGGAGCCGACGGAGAGCACCACCCCGTTGTCCAGCGACTCGGCCGAGTCGCCGAACAGGCGGAAGTCCAGCCCGCCCGCGCGGCCGATCACCGCTCCGTCGAACATCGGATGGTTCGAAATGATGTCGTAGCCGATGCCGGGATGCACCGTCGCCGGCACCTCGTGCCGGAACGCCTGGGCGAGGATCGACGCCTGCTTCCACTTGTGCTCGACGCTGATCCGGCCGCTCGGCAGCCCGTGCCTCTGCATCAGCCGCAGCAGGTCGGCTCGCGCGCCCGTCAGGGGATGTCCGGGCTCACTGGCGATGGCCTGTTCCAGTTCAGCGGCGGATGGCAGCGTTACGCCGTCTTCCCAGATGAACCGGCCCAGTGAGACTCCATACCCTTCGCCGCGCAGCGCACCGGCCAGCAGGGCCAGGTGGAGATTGCGGCCTGTCTCGTCCCACGCTCCGAATGTGCCCGTGGCCACATTCTCTTCCACGCTTTCGGTCGAGCGGCCCAGCCAGGAATACTCCCAGTCGTGGATCGTCCCCGCGCCATTCGTGCAGACATGGGTCAGCCAGCCCGCGGCCATCATCTTTTCGAGGATCAGGGCGGAGCCATTCCGCAGCAGGTGGGCCCCATACATCAGCGCCACTCCGGCGCCACGCTCTCGCGCCGCCAGAATAGTCCTGGCACACTCCGCCGTAGCCTGGTCAACTTCCGGCGCGCAGGCCTTCGGCTCGGCGTCTGGCGGAACCAGGATCTGTTCGACTTGCGTGAGGCTTTTCCGGGTGGCTAGCGGGTAGACCTTCAAGGTCTCCCAATTCAAACTGGCAGGCTTCAATACACGGGTCCTTTCTGACCCTTCAGTATCTCAGGCCAGGGGGCATCCGTGGCACAAAGGCGGTCCCGAAGCTTCCACCTGGAGTGTAGTATGGGCGATGCCGAAACGGCTCCGCAGGTTCTCGTGAACGGCGCCGAGAAACCCGTTGTCCAGGCGCTCATGGTTCACCACCAGGTGCGCGGTCAGCGCGGACTCCGTGGTGCTGAGGCTCCAGACGTGCAGGTCGTGGGTGCCGGTCACTCCCGGCATGGCCAGCAGCGCCGCCCGCACCTCCGGCAGATCGATGTTGGCCGGCACCCCATCGGCCACCATCCGCCACGACTCCAGGCAGACCGGCCAGCTGCTGCGCAGGGTCAGTCCTACAATGGTCAGGGCCAGCGCACCGTCGATCCAGCGCCAGCCGGTGACCGCGCTGATTCCGGCTCCGGCCAGTACCGCCAGCGAGACGCCCGCGTCGGTCGCCATATGCAGATAGGCGGCGCGGGTATTCAGATCGTGCTCCGATCCTTTGTGGAGACCCCAGGCGGTCCAGCCGTTCACGAGCAGGGCGATCGCGGCGGTGACCATCACTACCCCGTACTTCATCGGGCTTTGGTCATTCCAGTGGGTGATCGCTTCAAACGCGATGAAGCCCAGCGTGCCCAGCAGGACCACGGCGTTCACAAACGCGCAGATCGCGGTCAAGCGCCGGTGGCCATATGTTCGCTCCGCCGTCGCCGGCCGGCGCGCGGCGACACGGGCGCCCCACGCCAGCAGCAGGGAAAGCGTGTCGCTCAGGTTGTGAGTCGCGTCGGCCAGCAGCGCGGCCGAACCGGTCCACGCGCCGACGGCGAACTCACCCGCGACCAGCAGGCCGTTCCACACGCTGCCCCAGGCGAAGGCCGAGTCCGAATGCGAATGATGATGGTGGCCGCTACAGGACATCCCGTGCTCCTCTCTTCCTTGCATACCCTATACCCCTATCCTGCGCCTTGCCTGGGCCGATGTCAATAGATACCCCTGGGGGCTATACAAAGAAAAGGCGGCAGACCCCGTGGGGTCTGCCGCCTGGCTAGTGTCTGTTGGGACGTTTATTAGAAGTTGAAGCGCAGGCCGAACTGCATGGTGCGAGGATCGGTTGCGCTCGTAATCTGGCCGAAGTTGGAGGCGCCCATCGTGGTGCCAACGCCCCACCAGGACAGGTGATTCGGCGCGTCGTAGAACTCCGCGCGGAACTGCAGGCTGGTTGATTCGTTGAAGCGGAAGAACTTCTGCAGCGACGCATCCCAGTTGTTGACGCCCGGTCCGATGAGGACGTTGCGTCCGAGGTTGCCGAAGGTGCCGGCGGCGGGCAAAGCGAAAGCCGCCGTGTTGAACCACTGCAGGCGTTGGCGTGCGCCCTGGTTCCAGTCGCCCACCACGTCAGGCCGCTGGCTGGTCTGGCCGATGCCGGCCTGGTCGGGGTTGATGCTCAGGTTGAGCGGTGTGCCCGACTGCAGCGTCGTCACACCGGAGACCTGCCATCCACCCAGCGCCTTCTTGTACCATTCGGCGCCGGTTCTCCAGAAGGGCAGCGGATAGATGTAGCTGAACACGAAGACGTGCGCGCGGTGGTAGGTGGCCAGGCCGCGTTCCGCCTTGAAGTTGTAGCTGTCCATCGGCTGCTCGTTGTACGCGCTGGCATCGGTGATGGCTCGCGACCACGTGTAGGCGAGGTTCAATAGGCCGCCGCCTCTCATCTGCCGCTTCACCGATGTCTGCAGCGAGTTGTAGATGAAGTTGGAGCCGGTCACATACATATTGATGTTGGCGTAGCCGGGGTAGGGACGCAGGGCGTTCGTGTTGACGCCTGGATTCTTCTGCAGTGTCCCCGCGCGCAACTGGTTATAGTTCAGGGTGCGCGCAAGGTTCGCGGCGCTGGAGCCGACATAGGCGACATCCAGCGTAGTCATGGAGTCGATCTTGTGCTGCACGCCGAAGCTCCAGTTCATGATCCGCGGCACCTTCATGTCGGGGAAGTGGGAATTGGAGATGGCGGCGGGATAGCTCAGCCGGCTGCCGCCAGTGGGATTCTCGATGTTGGCATCGTAGATATCCGACTGCGAGATGAACGGCGGGTTGTTGATCGCGCTGAAGATGAAATTGCCTTCCACGCGCTCGTAGAACACGCCGTAGCCGCCGCGCACTACCGTCTTCTGCTTGCCGGTGAGATCCAGGGCGAAGCCGAGGCGTGGGCCCCACGTGCCCCAATACTTGTTCGCCGTCTCTTTCGGAATGCCCCGGAACAGCGCCAGCACGGCCGGATCGCTGGTCTGGGCGATGCGCTGCTTGGCGGCCTCTGGGAATTCCGTGCCACCCAGCACGAGGCCGTTGTACGGATCGTAGTTGCCGGCGAGGATCTGGCCATTGGCCGGGTTGATCTGCGGAGCCTTGCTCAGGCTGTAGTACTGCGGCAGCCACATGACGCAATTCTGCAGCGCGCAGTATTGCGGCTGCATGTACTGGTAGCGGAACCCCATGTTGACCGTGAGCCGGGAGTTCACCTTCCAGTCGTCCTGCACATACGGCTCGATCTGCGTGAAGCGGTACCAGCCCTCGCGGTTGGTGTTCGCTTCCGTGTACTGCGAGAAGTTCCCCAGCAAGGCGTCGCCCATGGCGTTTCCGGTCGAATTGGAGTGGCCGGTGGCATAGGTGATGGTGCCATTCACCGCGGGCCAGTTGTCCTGGTTTTTGCGGCTGCGCATGATCAGGATGCCGGCTTTGATGTTGTGGTTGCCGAGGTATTTCGAGAAGTCGTCCTTGAAATTAAACAACCGGTTGAAGTTGTTCCAGTTCACATTGGACGCGCCCAGCCCGTTGTAGCCGGCGATGTTCACCGTTGGGATGGTGTTGTTGGTGCCGTAGATCATGGGCAGGGTGATGCCCTGGCCGGCACGCGTGTAATCGTTCAGGAACACCGGATTGGCGGCGAAGTCACCCTGCAGGATGACATTGCCGCTGAACGAAGCCTGGAACGTATTCACCGTGGTGGCATTGGCGATGTGGGTCCACTGGGCCTTGGTGTTGGTCCCGGGGATCTTACGCGTATAGGTCACCAGCGAGGTGAGGTTGTTCAGGTTCGTGTAGTAGTCGTGCAGGAAGTGAACCGAGATCTGGTTCTTGTTGCTCAGGATGTAGTCGCCCTTGATGAAGTATTGCGTGGCGTCGTTCGGGGCGGTGGTGGGGAAGACGAAGTTTCCACCGGATCCGCTGAAGTTCGGCGCGGGGAAGTTCTGGATCAGCCGCGACATGTTCTTGCTGATGCGCGTGCTCGGGATGATACCGCCGGGGAACACGGCTCCGGTGCTGGGATCCTTCGGCCAGGTGGAGGAGGCCGCGCCCGAGAAGTCGCCGTTGCGCAGGGCTGGGGTCGGGACGACCCAGGTGTTGATCGCACCCTGCCGCAGCCGTTTGAACTCCATGCCGCCGAAGGCGAACAGCTTGCTCCGGTCGCTGTTGAACTTGCCGGGGATGTAAACCGGACCGCCCAGGTTCCAGCCGAAGTTGTTGAAGCGCAGCTTCTGCTTCGTGATGGCGTTGAACGCGCGGGCATCGAAGGCGTCGTTGCGGACGAATTCGTACATGCCGCCATGGAAATCCTTCGTGCCGCTCTTCATGGCGAGGTTGATGATGGCGCCGGCATTCTGGCCATACTCGGCGCTGTAGTTCGTCGTCAGCACCTTGAATTCGGCGATGGCATCGGGGTTGATGTTGACGAAGTTGTTCCCGCCGCCGCCGTTGTCCTTGTTGTCCACGCCGTCAATGTTCCACGAGAACGTGTCGGTGCGGGACCCGTTGGCGGACTGTGCGCTCATGTTGGAGCCGTAACCGCCGAACAGGTCCATCGCTGAACGGTTCGTGGTGGAGACGCCGGGAATCAATGACAGGAGTTGGGTGAAATTCCGGCCGTTTAACTGAAGGTTGGTGGCCTGCTGTCCCGTAATGAGACGGCCCACCTCGCCGGAACTGGTTTCCACCTGGGCTGAGTCGGCGCTGACGGTCACTGAGTCCGTCACCGATCCTACTTCCAGGGTTGTCTCCACATCGGGCTTGGCGTTGACCGCCACCACCACGTTCTTCTGCGTGACCCTCTTAAAGCCGGGTGCTTCGACGGTCACTTCATAGAGGCCGATGGGAATGCTCGGTACGACCCAGTTGCCGGATTCATTCACGACGGCGTTCCTGACCTGGCCGGTGTCGACGTGCAGGACGGACACTTTCGCGGTGGTGACCACGGCGCCCGAGGCGTCGTGAACCGTCCCCGAAAGCTGTTGGGTTGTGGATTGTGCCCAGAGGGCAATGGCGGACATTGCCACTGTGGTCAAGATTTGGACCAGTCGCTTCATTTTGCTCCCTTCCAACGTGGATGAACGAGAGGCTGAACCTCTGTAGCTGGTCCATTCTTTGTTGGAATCCACAATCTGAACAGGCGCACGACAGTCCTGTACGGTCCAGGGCGATCCTGGTCACGCATTTTCAGCACGTTACGGTGGAGTTAACGATTTTACTCAACTTAAGTACTCGACGCCTCGAAATGGAGCATACAATGAATCTCGATGCGTGAAACGTTAGCGGAAAAGTCTCGACGCATCTGCCTCGACCCGGTGCCCGAGGAACAGATCCGGGCGCAGCTTGAGCGTGTGCTCGCCAGCCCGCCATTCCGCAACAGCCGGCGCTGCCAGCTGCTGCTGCGTTATGCGGTCGAGAAGGCGTGCGAGGGCCACCTCGATGAGTTGAAGGAGCGCGTGGTCGGCAGCGCCGTCTTTGGACGCGATGCCAGCTACGACACCAACCAGGACGCCGTGGTACGGAATGCTGCGGCCGAGGTCCGCAAGAAACTCGCCCAGTATTACCTGGAGCCCGGCCACGCCAATGAGCCGCGGATCGACCTGCCGCCAGGGTCCTACCTGCCCGAATTCCACATTCTCAACCCGGAGCCTAAGACCGAGACCCCGCCGCAGTTGCGCCGGGCCCGCTGGCCCCTGGTGGCGTTCAGCGTCCTGGCGGGCGGCCTCCTCTTCGCCGCCGGCCTCTATGTCGGTCGTCCCCAGCCGGCGCCGGTTACCGTTCTTGACAGCTTCTGGGCGCCGATTATGGAGGCTAAAGGGGAAGTCCAATTCTGCATCGGGCAGACGAAGACGCACTCCTTTGTAGGACAGCTGCCTGCCAATGCGGCCGGAGCCGTGGATGCGAAAGCCACAATCCCGGTCGCGAAACTCGTCCCCAATGTCGAACGCTTTGTCTGGATGGGTGATGCCGTGGCCCTGTCCAAGGTGAATGGTTTCCTGAGTAGCCGCGGCAAGGAAGCGCGCTATCGCTGGGCGACCTCCACGCCTTACTCCGAACTGCGCGGGAAAAGCGCCGTAATGATCGGCCTCTTCAATAACGACTGGACCATCCGCCTCACGGAAGGACTTCGTTTCTCCCTGGTCCGCAATGACACCGAGGGCTGGCGCGGTGTGAAGGACCATTCGTCTCCGGCTCCTTTCTCCTGGCGCGTCTTTCGCAAAGGGGGCGCCGGCAGCGATGAGACCGACTACGCCATGGTGACGAGGGTGTTGGACCCCAGTACCGAACAGTTTGTCGTGGCGGCCGGCGGCATCACGCATTTGGGGACGATGATGACCGGCGACTTCCTCACGAACCCTGCCTACCTGAGCGAAGCTCTGCGCGGAGCCCCTGCGGACTGGGCCCGGCGGAACATGCAGATTGTACTGGAGACCCACATCGTGGGCGGGACGCCGGGGCCGCCGAAGGTCCTGGCCATCCACTTCTGGTAGGCGATCACCCTAACCCACTGCGGCCTCGATGCTTGTGCCCGGCCCGGGAAACTGATAAGCCATGGCATGGACGACCCCGGAGGATCGCCAGATGCCGCGCGTCTATAGTTTTCACGTCTCGCCCAAACTGCCGCAACGGCTGAACTGCCTGAATGAACTTTCCCTGAATCTTCGCTGGTCGTGGCACCACCCCACCATCGAACTCTTTCGCAGTATCGATCCCGATCTGTGGGAAGAGACGGGACACAACCCGCGCTGGATGCTGGGTCGGGTGGATCAGAAACGCCTGGCCGAACTCGAAGGCGACGAGGCCTTCCTGGCCCAGATGGACCGTGCCGCCGAGGACCTCGACGATTATCTGGGCAGCGTAGGCCGCTTTGCCCTGGAACATCCGCAGGATCTGTCTCTGGTGGTGGCCTACTTTTCCGCGGAGTTCGGGCTGTCGGAATGCATTCCCAACTACGCCGGCGGTCTGGGCATCCTCGCCGGCGACCATCTGAAATCCGCCAGCGATCTCGGCCTGCCGCTGGTGGCTGTGGGCCTTTTATACCAGGGCGGCTATTTTCATCAATACCTGAACGCCGATGGGTGGCAGCAGGAAACCTATCCCATCAACGATTTCCATACCCTGCCCATCACGCCGGTCCTGGATGCGAATGGCGCTCCTTCATTCATCTCGGTCGACTTCCCGGGGCGCCCGGTCTTCGCCAGGATCTGGAAGATCCAGGTGGGCCGGATTCCCTTGTTTCTGCTGGATACCAACGTCAAACAGAACAGGCCGGACGACTGCAAAGTCACCGGCGCGCTCTATGGCGGCGACCGCGAGCTGCGCATGCAGCAGGAGATCGTGCTTGGCATCGGCGGCATGCGGGCGCTCAAGGCTCTGGGCATCTATCCAACCGTCTGTCATATGAACGAAGGCCACTCGGCGTTTCTCGGTCTGGAGCGCTCGAGGATGACCATGGAGGAGTACGGCCTGCCGTACTACCAGGCACGCCAGCTCTCGGCGGCAGGCAGTGTCTTCACGACGCATACCCCTGTGCCCGCGGGCTTCGACCGCTTCGACACCTGGCTGATGGAAAAGTACTTCCGTCCGTATGTGGATAGCCTGGGCCTGACCTTCGACCGGCTGCTCGAGTATGGCCGCCAGGACCAGTCGCGCAAGGACGATCCGTTCAATATGGCGTTTCTGGCCGCCCGCCATAGCGCCTACTGCAATGGTGTCAGCCGTCTGCATGGCGAGGTGACGCGCAAGATGGCGCATGCGATGTGGTCCGGCTACTCGCTACACGAAGTGCCCATCGGCTATGTGACGAACGGCATCCACACGCGGTCGTGGATCTCGATGGAGATGAGCGCCCTGCTGACTCGTTACCTGGGGCCGCGCTGGGCGGAGGAGCCGCCCGGCAAAGCCATCTGGGAGCGCATCGACCGCATCCCCGATGGCGAGCTGTGGCGCGTGCACCAGATCCGCCGGGAGCGGCTAATCAACTATGCGCGCGTCCGCCTGGCAGGCCAGCTGCGGCGCCGCGGAGCGACGGATTCCGAGGTCGCCGACTGCGCCGGCGTGCTGGGGCAGGGCGTGCTGACCATCGGCTTCGCGCGCCGGTTCGCAACCTACAAACGGGCCACGCTGCTGTTGCGCGATCCGGCCCGGCTGAAACGGATCCTGAACAACCCGGAACGGCCGGTGCAGATCCTCATCGCCGGCAAGGCCCATCCGCACGACAACGACGGCAAGGAACTGATCCGGCGCATCATCCACTTCGCGAGGGATCCGGAGGTGCGCCGCAGCATCGTGTTCCTGGAGGATTACGACATCTCCGTGGCCCGCTACCTGGTGCAGGGTGTCGACGTTTGGTTGAACACGCCCCAGCGGCCCAACGAAGCCAGTGGCACCAGCGGGATGAAGCTGCTGGCCAACGGCGGCCTGAACCTCTCCATTCTCGATGGATGGTGGGACGAAGCGTATGCGCCGGAAGTCGGCTGGGCGATCGGCCATGGGGAGAACTACACCGATGCCGAAACCCAGGACCAGATCGAGTCGGAGGCGCTCTACAACCTGCTGGAACACGAGGTGGTGCCGCTGTTCTATCATCGCGACTCCGCGGATGTACCACGCGGCTGGGTGAGCCGGATGAAGGCATCCATGACCCGACTGTCTCCTGTCTTCTGCACGAATCGCATGGTGGCGGAATACGCCGAACGGTTCTACCTGCCGGCGCACCGCCGGCATCAGAGGTTGGCGGCCGACAATGCGGCGCGGGTCAAACCGCTGGTGGATTGGCGGCGCAGGGTGCTGGAGTTCGGTCCCCAGGTGCGCGTGGTCAACGTCGACTCAAACGTCCTGCAGGAGACGCAGGTTGGGGCGGAAGTGAAGGTGACAGTGCGGGTGCAACTCGCGGCCCTGTCGTCGCAGGATGTGAGGGTACAGATCTACTATGGCGCGGTGGATGCTGATGGCAACATCGCGAAGGGCCAGCCCGTGGAGATGGATCATCAGGGCCAGATCGGCGGCGATCATCTCTATACCGGACGCTTCGAGTGCCGGGACAGCGGATCGAGCGGGTTCTCCGTGCGTGTGGTCCCGTTCCACGAGGACGCCATCGTCCCGTATGAGATGCCATGGGTGCAGTGGGCGGAGTGATCCGCCCACGCGCCTGATTCGCTAGGACCAGCGGCCGGCCAGCGGAGCCGGCGGATGTGCGATGGACTGGAAACGGACCACGCGCACTTCGTCGCTGTTCTTGAGCGACGCCAGCGGCATGAGCCCGAGCTCAACGATGATGTTCGCCCCGCGCTCGGCCATGAGGACCTCGGCGCAGGGTTGCGCGACGCTTTCTCCATCGCGTTTGCGGACGTCCACCGGCAGGCCCCCCAGGTTGGCGAAGCGGCCGGGACGCATGCTCCAGCGATCTTCGGTGAAGGCTTCCGCCATGAGCGCGGCACAGACGAAGGCCGAATTCCCCCAGAGGTATTCCTCGTGATCGAGGTCGGCGCCGAGTTCTTCAAATGGGAACAGCTCGCACTCATCCGACTGCTTGCCATAGGGCATGCGGAGCAGGAACCGCGGCAGAATCAGCCCCACCGAAGGAGCGATCTCCGAGCGGCGCAGGGCTTCCCAATTCTCGTTCTTCAGCGGCCTCCAGTCGCTGTAATCGGGCACCGCGGCCATGGAGGGGCAGCCGAGGAACTCCGGAGCGGCAGCGGATATCCAGGGTGCCTCCAGCGCGCCCGCAATGGTCCCCAACTGCATGAGCAGCCGCAGGTCCTCGTTCTCATGGCCAAACGTGTAGTTGCCGATGATCACGCCCCAGGGGTCGCCGCCGGCGACCCCGGTAGAGGACTCAGCCAGTGCGCGGAAGGTGCCGGACTCGGGCAGTCCATTGAGGTCGGCCAGATCCTCCGCGAGTTCCTCCTTCGAGACGTCGAGGACGTAAATCTGCAGGTCAGTGCCTGTCTCGACACGGCGGACGAGAAAGAACAGCGAGCGCCAGGCTGCCTCGAGCGACTGCAGCGCGGAGCTGTGCAGCAGCGCGCGCATCTGCACGCTGGATGCCTGGTCGATCAGTGCCCGGCGCTCAGTGACACTGGCGTCTTCCGGGGCGATCACATGCGGAGCGACCTGCGCATCCAGCCAGCGGGAGAAGGCATCCTTCGATCTGGCTCCCTGTCCACCCGTCCGCGTTTCGGTGGCTTCCACCGCCTGGTCCAGCAGGCTGCCGAAATCGAACTTGGGCGCCGGGCCCGCGGGGGCGGCTGGCGCCGGAGGTGGCGGCGGCGCAGCGGCCCGGCTCTCGGTCACCATCTTCTCGGGGTTCCTGCGCGCTTCGCGCAGCCCACGGAAAAACTCAGTGGATTCGTAGATGCGGTCCGGTTGAAAGTCATCCAGTTCCTGGAAGCGCAGAGTCCCGGCGGCCGGCAGTTCAATCCGCGGGTTGAGGCGAGCGAGCACCTCCTCAAAGTTGTCGCGATCGACCAGGATGGGCCGCCTGGCGGCCAGCTTCCGTCCTGTCTCGCTGACTCCTCGATTGGCCCTGCCGCTGAAGTCGCCCAGCACCAGAATGCGGAACGGGGTGCCGGGATCCGGGGTGGCGACCGCCCGCTCCCTGCCGGTGGAGACGTCCAGATTCACTCCGCCCAGACTGTAAGTTTTGTCCATCAAGCCCTCGATTCTTACGCAAGGATAGCGCCAAAGTAACGGCAAGGCGAGAGCCTCACCCCAGGTTCACGCAATATTCTTGCGGCGGCTCAGTTCCGCTTCAATAGCCATACCTCGGCCAGCCGGGAATGCTGCCGCCAGTTCAGGTGGCTCTCGTCCTCCGGGATGGCCCAGGTGAGCACTAGGCGGCCGTCTTTGAGCGACTCCGGCGGGACCGGGAACTCCTTGAACTCGCCCATCTGCCTGCCGTCGATGCGAGGTGTCGCCCGCTGTCCATCTATACTCAACAGGCTTTGGCCATAGCCTCCGGTGCGCACGACGTACGTGCCTTGGGGGTCCAGTCCTTCATAGACCATGCGTGCCGGCCACATGGTGGTCTGCCAGGAGAGGCGGGCACGGCTTCTACCGCTGTCCCACCACCAGAACGTCGGCTCGGGGGCGCGGAAAGACTCCGGTTCCTGCTCGGCGTCGCCGTCGACATGCGGAGACTTTGCTTCATTCCCGATGTCGTCGTAGAAACTGCCCTCACCCGGGTGCTCCCAGCCGGCCAGGACATGGAGCCGGGCGGTCCTCTCCTGCTCGGTGGGCAGGGCTGCCACCTTCTTGAACTCGTCCTCCAGCCACCAGCGGTTGTTCAGCGGAGCGTCGACGAAGTCGAGCACGGCGCCGCGTTCCGCTCCGCTGGCGTGGTACTTCTGCACGCTGGTCTGCAGTCCGATGGACTGGAAGAGCTTCTCGCAAAGTTCCACGATGCGGGCTTTCAGGTCCGGGCTGATGGGCTCTGCGGTCGCGCGGTTCAGGATCGCTTGCGACCGGCTCATCGCGTCAGCGGAGCCGCCGTCCTTCGCCGCGGCCAGGACGCGGTTGACCTCATCCTCCAGACCCGACTCGTAGATCATGCGGCGGCGGACATAGGTGTCGTAGACGGCGCGCAGCAGGCACATCTGCCAGCGCCAGTTGGCTTCCAGTTGCGGAGCCTTCGACTCGAGCCCTTTCCAGGTGAGCAGGGTTCCCTCCACTGCTCCGTTGTCGGCGAGGGGCCCCTGCCAGTTCCGCTCCAGCGCCAGGATCGCGTCGGCGATTGCCCAGGAGAGGCCGGAGGAGAAGTGTAAGCTGGCGTACTCACGCAGGATGGTGCGGACGGGCGTGTTGGGGTCCCAGGCAAGGGCGCTCCAGACTACCTTGTTCACGTCGTCGTGCACTCCGTCGGAGTAGGAGAGGAAGCCGTCACTGGCCGCGGCGTAGCGGTTGTGGATGGCGGCGTACTCCGCTGGACGCGGGTTCACCGCTTCGCGGCCCAGCGTGAGGGCATAGGCCTGATCCCAGTGGGGCACCTGATACTGGCAGATCTTGTTGTGGGTGAGGTCGGGATAGAGCCGCAGGCCGTACTGGCGCGGCAGGCGCTGGCGGGTCCGGGCGATGGGCGGGCTGGAGGGGCCCGCAACCAGGCCGCCGAGCCACGTGGGCTGCTTCTGCTCGATGTAGCGGTAGACCCACTCCTCCTTTTCCTTGTTGAAGCCCTGCAGAGAGAGCCAGACCTTAGCCTTGGGATGCAAGGGAGCCATGCGTTTGGCGATGTCCTCCAGGAAAGGCATGACCAACTCCGGAGGGTTCGAGCCGGGATCCCCGCCGGGCACGAAAACGCCGGTCAACACGAGGCTATCGGCGAACATCTCGTCGAACTTGCCCAGCAGGGCAGCCCGCTTCGCTTCGTCTTTGAGATCGATATCGGCCGGCGTCCAGACCCAGTAGTCCAGGCCATACTTGCGGCAGATTCCGGTCATCGCGCGGTTCATCTCCTTGCGTGGGACCTTCATCAGCGGATTGTGCCGGTCGTCCTGGAAGGGGATGTTCTCGATGCTGTTGACGCCGAAGAGCGCCAGGTCCCGGATGTACTGGTCAAACTGCTGGATGGTCCACGCGTCCCAGCTATTCGCGGTATTCCGGTAGCCGAGCTGATGGCCTCGAATCGGCGAAGCCGGCGATGTAGAGACGGCGAGCGGGGTCAGGCTGAGCTGGCCGCGGTTCCAGTCCGCTTTGCGAAGAAAGGCACCCACGCCGTAGAGCAGCCCGCGCGTGTCAGTTCCCACAATCCAGAGCGTCTTCCGCGGGCCGGCGGTGTCGGTAATCAACTGGTAGCCTTCCGCGCGGAGTGGAGCCAGCCCGGCGGCGAGTTGCGCGGGCGACTGGGTGGTGAGGATGATCGACTGGCGTCCCGGGACAGGCTCCGCGGCAATCGCCAGTTTCAGCCCGGTGCGGCGCTCGACCTCTTCCTGCAGGACCGTTGCCGCGGTCCGACCCGCCTCCGCGCGGACGATCAGCGCCGCCTGGCTGAGGTCCAAAGCGACCGGCTGGGCGTAGCTGCGTGCCGCGGCAGCACTGAATAATACGGCCGCAACCGGCCAGGATCCGAGGAGAGAAGGCTTCATCACAGTCCACCATCATCGCAACTTCCACCCTCGGATCGGGGTGTCGGAACAGCTGCCGGATTCGTGGTGATAGCATCATTGCGGAGCCGCGTGTCCTGTCACCAGACCGGACCGCTATCCGGATTCGAGTCATCGATATGCGTCCTTCTTACCAACTGTCTGCCTGCGCCCCCTTCCTGCTTGCCGCGTGCGCCTTCGCCGCAGCCGACAACAGCCCTATCGCCGACACGGCCGCGGGCAAAGTGCGCGGAGTGGCCCTGCCCGCGCCTGGCGGCGCCGTGTTCAAGGGCATCCCTTTTGCTCAGCCTCCCGTCGGCGACCTTCGGTGGAAACCTCCGGTTGCGGCGAAGGCCTGGACCGGCGTGCGTGAGGCTACGGAATATGGCGCGCCCTGCGCGCAGGTCTCCGCCGAGTGGAACGCGAAGACCGCGGCCGCCGGCAGCGAGGATTGCCTGACGTTGAACGTCTGGACTCCGCAGTGGCCTGCCCGCGGAGCCAGGCCTGTCATGGTTTGGATCCACGGCGGCGCCAACATGGGCGGGTCAGCCCGGGGGGCGGGCGGGATCGAACCCGCCTTCGACGGAGCCAGCCTGGCGAGCCGGGGCGTGGTGGTCGTCACGGTCCAATACCGCCTGGGCATCTTCGGCTTCTTCGCTCATCCGGAGTTAACAGCGGAATCGGCCCACCATGGATCGGGCAATTATGGCCTGCTGGATCTGGCCGCCGCGCTGCAATGGGTCAAGGCGAATATCGCGCAGTTTGGCGGAGATCCAAAGAATGTCACGATCTTCGGCCAGTCCGCCGGAGCCATGGACGTGGGATACCTGATGGTTTCGCCGCTGGCCCAGGGCCTGTTCCACCGTGCCATCGCCCAGAGCGGCACAGTCCTCATCGGCGGGCGGCCGACCGCGACGCTCGCGCAGGCGGAAGAGACCGGGCGGCAACTGGCCGCGAAGATGAATGCCCCGGCCACGGGTGCGCCTGCGTACCTGCGCAAACTCTCCACGGCCGAAGTGCTGAAGGCCTCCCCGCCATATGGAGGCGGCGGTCCGCTGCGGCCGGCGCCGGACGTGGATGGCTACTTCCTGACGAAATCGCCGGGTGAACTGTTTGCTTCCGGCGCGCAGGCAGCTGTACCGCTGATGATCGGAAACAATGGCCGGGAGTGGAACTTCACGGGTCCCGAGGATGGATTGAAAAAGGGGATCGCCGCTACATTTGGATCCCTTGCTCCGCAGGCGTTGAAGTTGTACGGCCTCGACGGCGGGGCTCCCCAGCAGGGCTATCCTCCTTACGGCAACGCCGGGTCGCAGTTTTCCACCGACACCTCGTTCCGCTGCCCGTCGGTTCTGATTGCCGGCCAACACAGCCGGCGCGCACCCACCTACCAGTACGAGTTCACGGTGGGGCCGGTGGAGAAGGGCACGCCGCACTCCGGCGAACTGCAGTACGTCTTCGGCGTGCGCGGAGTGCAGGAGACGGCGGATCCGGACCCCACCCAAACGAAGCGGGTACAGGGCTACTGGGTGAACTTCGCGAAGTCCGGCGATCCGAATGGGGCGGGTCTGCCGCGGTGGCCGAAGTACGATGCCGCGAAGCGCGAGTACCTTGAATTGAGTAATGAAGGCCCCATCGTCAAAGCCGACCTGCGGGGCAAGGTGTGCAGCCTGTTCATCGAGGCGATTCAACAGACGGCGCAGCGGCCATAGCCCAATTCAGCGAGCTGGGTTGGAGGGGCGTGTGCGCAACGAGGTGCAGGTATCTTTCGTCAAGTGCCTGCAGCGCCCGCCCCTTCGCAACCAACCGCTACCGGAGGACTTCCAGAGGCCGCAGATCGACCACCGGGGACGGATACAAATCCGCACCCACCACGGCGTCATTCGGCCGTCCGGCCGTGCGCCCAGCCTGGACGTCGTAGAAGTAGTAGTTGCTGCCGGCCTTGGCCTCATACTGGTTGCCTTGGCCGTCCGTCAGGCGTACGCGCCCGCCCAGGATATCGTTCACCGCTTCCCGACGCTGGTCTGAAGCCGCCATGCGGTCCCAGAACGCTTTCTGCTGCACTTCGGCCGAGGCGCGCATCTGATTCAGCGTGGCCTGCACATCCTGCGCCGCCGCCTGGCGATTGGCGGCGATCCACTGGTAGTTGTGCTCCCAGTTGGTTTCCATGTAGCCGCCAATGCGGGCCAGTTGAGTGCCGCTGCCGGCCGGGCCCATATACCCTTTGATCTCCGTTTCGAAGTTGCCGCCCAACAAGTCGGGGCTCTGGCTCCACAGCATGCGTGTCATGCCCAGCAGGCGCCCCTCCACCGGCCGGCCGTTCCTGGTTGCGCGAAAAGTGATTTCTCCATAGAGGTGCTGAAAGCCCCGCACCCCCATCCGCAGCGGAACCTGATCTGCCTGCGAACTCAGATCGGTTCTATCCTGCCGTTGCACGAGCTCGAGCCCGCTCAGCCCCAGTTCAGAGACCCAGATCTGCCGCAGATACCATTCCGCCATCTGGAGCCCGCTCTGGTGTGCGCCCGCCCGCCAGCCGCGGCCCAGTTGCGCCGGCGGCATCCCCTGGCGTCCCGGCACCAGTACCTTATCCAAGCGGACGTCGTTGAACTGGATCAGCGAGGCGCCATCGGGGCTCCATACCCGGATGCCGCCGCGCACGTCGGTGTTGGAAAGACGCTGGATGCCGCCCTGGACGTGCCAGCCCTCCGGGATGGGCACCACGAACGCCCCTTCATTGGCCTCGCGCCACTTGGTCATGCGGGGCAGGGCAGCGGGAGCCGCGTTGGCCTGCGCCACCGCCGTGCCTCCTCCGCCGTACTTGAAGCTCCGCAGGATCGAGGTCATCACCGGTTGCTCCCGGGCGAAGTCCGCCGCCGGGGACGCAATGCCGTACAACATGCCGGTGCGGGCGCTGGTCTCCGCGCACAGCACCGCGCCGCGGCTTTGCCGCTGGTTGAAGAAGAAACGAGCGACGGCGCTGCGGTTGCCCGGTTCCACCGTCAGGTCCGTTACTGCAGGGAAGGCCGCCCACCCGCCGTTGAGGTTCAGCTTCAACGACGACGCGCAGTCGCGGGTCCTGCCCAGAATCGGCATGATCAGCACAAACTGCGAGGGCGACGACCCGTGAAAGGACACCACGCCGCCGTCGTACTTGCGCACCTGCCAGCCCTCCGGCAGGTTCACGCTGAAACCGCTGTCGTCCCGATATTCCCTGGCCATACCTGTCAGCACGAACAGCACCGCCACTGCATAGTGTTTGATCATCCGCCCCTCTCCCCGGTAAGCGGAGCCACGCAGGGGATTGACTCATCGCATCCTCCAGATCCGGCTGCCGCGAAAGAAACCTGTTCCGCCGCCAACTCCGCGGGGTCTGACCCAATAACGGGCGCAGTGACGGGCTGTGCTCGCAGCCGCAATGTTACTAGTGCAGGAAGTTCAGGAAGAGACCCTCAGCGATGAGGTGTTGATCATACGGTTTCAGTCCGCGCTGACTGAGCAGGAAGCAAATGCTCACGCGGATGAGTTGTTTACCCGTTACCGGCGCAAGGTCGCGGCATGGTGTTACCGCTACGCGGGCGACCGCGAGACCGCCCTCGATCTGGCTCAGGACGTCTTTCTGAAGGCCTACCAGAACCTGAAGGGCTTTCGCGCGGATTCCAAGTTCTCCACCTGGCTGTTTACCATCATGCGCAACAACTGCCTGAACCACGTCAGGCAGCGCTCGGGCGAACCGCTGGACGCCAGCGAACCCATCCTGCTGCTGGAACCGGTGGATGCCCGGAGTTGGGATACAGCGGCCGTGATGGAGCGGGCCGCGTCGCTCCGGGCCATGCGGAACCTTATTCGCGAGACTCTCGACGAGACGGAGCAGCAGGTGATGGTCATGCACTATTCCGACGAGCTGCCGCTGGAGGCGGTCACCCGCGTACTGGGCTTGAAGAATGCCAGTGGGGCCAAGGCGTTCATCGTCAGCGCAAAGAGAAAGCTGCAGACCGCCGTCCGCCGCATGCAGGCGAAGCAGGAACGCAGGGGGCCCGCCCAATGACAAGGAGAAGTGCGATGGTGCTGGATGATCGGGAGACGTTGAAGGAACTGTTCGGACCCACTGAGGAGTGCCTGCCTGTCGAACAGATTGCTGCCTGGCGGGAGAACCGGGATGCCGTCACGCAGGCCCACCTGGCCAGTTGCACCTACTGCGCGTCGCAACAGGCCGCCTACTTCGCCTTTCTGCATCCGGCGGAGGCTCGGACCGAAGCTCTACCGGTGAACTGGGTGGCCAACCGCATTCCCATGCCCTGGGCCGCTGCCGCTGCCCGGCCTTCGTGGCTTGCCCGTTTCTTCGCGATGCGCGCACTGCCCACTCTGGCCATAGCGATGGCGGCCCTGGTGATCACCGTCGGCCTCGGCCTCCGCAGCCGCACCACGGTCTTTTCCGCCCAGGACCTGCTGCAGAGCGCAGAGCGATCCCAGAGCATTGAACTCATCGCGCCGAAGGGCGATCTCGACAAAGCACCTGGAGAACTGCGCTGGGCCGCCGTGGCCGGCGCCGCCCAATACAAAGTGAAGATCATGGAAGTGGATCACGTTCTGCTCTGGCAGGCCACCACGGCCTCTCTGATGCTTCCTGTGCCCGCCGGCGTGCAGAGCAAATCTCTGCCCGGCAAGCGGCTGATTTGGCAGGTGGAGGCGTTGGATGCCGGCGGACGGGAGATCGCCCAAAGCAGCCAGAGCTTCCGCAAGAAACCAGGCTCGAATCACTAAAGTCCACCTTCAGGGAATTCCCCATGCTGCAATCCACGAAGATCATGTTGACCGCGCTTGGCGCCGTCTCCCTGCTGAACTACCCCGCGGCCGCCCAACAGAAGCGAAATCCGGCGCCCGCCGTGGGATCTGAAATCCGTGTACTGGATGAGACCCAGCCCGCCGGCGGCACTGTCCAACTGAAGGTCAGCCTTACCGAGCCGAAGCCGATCTCCAGCGGCACGAAGCGCCTGGTGCTGGATCCCTTCGCGGTCGACGAGATCCTCGGCATTTCGCTCTGGAGCCCGCTTGGCGACGTCTTCGGTGTTGCCCGCGTCACGGACGGCAACCTCTCTGTGAACGCGATCTCCCCGCTGGGCTCGTTTGGGACGGTGGTGGATTATCCGATCCTTACCGTCGCGGCGCACATCCGCACCGATGCCATTGCGGGCATGACCTTCCCGCTGTCGCTGGATCCGTCCTCCTCGTTCGTCGACTCGCTGGGCCTGGTGGAGCCGTTCCTCCCGTCGAAACCCGGCATCCTGACGATTGGCGGCTCGGCCTCCATTCACAATGTCATCCCAGGTGGCGGCATCTGGCCGGCCGGAACGCAGATTCGCATTGTGGGATCGGGCTTCGATCCCGCCGCAAGGATCCGCACAAAGTTCAAGACTAAATCGGCCAAGGTTGTCAGCCCCAGCGAGATCCAACTGGTGCTGGGCGAGACCGTCGAGATGGACGCACAGAAGATCAGTGTCACCAACCCGAACAAGGATTCGGTCGACTACTACTCCTACCTGCGGGCCATCCCACAGGGCGCAAGCCTGCAGCCCGCCGTGGCCGCGGCCCATCCCATCTTCCCGCGCTCGTTCAAGGCCACTCAGGCGAGAACGGCTCAGCAGGCCCAAGGCGCAACTGGAACCGTGCTCACCGCCCTGGCTATCCAGAACTCGAACGCTGCGACGGCGGAGATCCGGCTCGAAGCCTGGACACCTGCCTCCGGGGTGTTGGCGCAAGCCGCGCTTACGCTGGCCAGTGGCGAATCGATCACGCGCGAGTTGGGGGAATACTTCCAGACGAAGCTCAGCGCGGGTACGCAGGTGCGTGTGATCGCGACTGTTCCCGTGCAGGTGGTCAGCTTCACCGCGGATGCTGCGACGGGTGAGCTGCGCCCACTGATGCCGGTGCCTTTCTGATCTTCGCGGCCCACCACAACACCAGCAGCAACAGCAGCACTACGGCGCCGGCCAGTGCCGGGAACAACGTGGAGCGCGGAGCGCGTACGGTGGCGTCGCCGTTCAGCACGTAGCCGGCCCAGTAGCGGGGGTGCGCCAGCGCCTCGCCCGATCGCCGGAACTCCAGCTTCGCTGCCCGCAGTGCCTCCGATACGCTCTGGCCCTCGTTCAAGGCCGAATAGAAACTGCTCATGAATCCGGCGGAGGGCCTGTCCGAAATGCGCCACAGCGTGGATACCGTCGCCCTGGCGCCCGCCCCCAGGAACGACCGGCTGATGCCCTGCATACCTTCGCCGGCCACCGGTTGCCCTAACTCCGTGTCGCACGCGGCCAGGGTCACCAGCGACGTGGTGGAAAGATCCAGTGCCGCCACTTCGCGGGCAAAGAGAAAGTCGTACTGCCGGGCCGGGTCCGACGAAGTGAATACCAGCCGCGAACGATCCACATCGGCGCTATCGGCCACCGCGTGCGTCGCGAAATGCAGGAGGGGCACTCCGCGCAAATCCGCACTGCTCACATACCGTTTCAGATTGGACTCGCCGGCATGCACGAGCGCTCGTCCGGATATGGCCGAGGCCGCGGCTCGCGCCTCTTCCGTCGCGCCCGGCAGGTCCGCCAGTCCTTCCGTGAACAGCCTGGATCCCGACGAAGATGCCGGTTGATTCGGGCTGGCGAAGGCCACCAGGATCGTGCGCCACGGCGAAGCCCAGTCACGGCCGGCCTGCGCGCCAGCCAGCATGGACGCAGAAGGCAGGTAGCTCACCGTGAAGCGGTCGATCAGTAGCTGATTGAAGCCTGGAGCTTGGAGCGATTCAAACGGCAGCGATTGGAGCCGGCCGTCGCCGACGATGATCAGTTGGTCGACTACCGGCAATTTCCCAAGCACGCCCAGCGTCGCTTTGCCCAGTTTCTCCGACGCCGCCCGCCAATCAGCCCGGCCTGATCGCAGCGACTCGAGATACGCTTCGATCGCCCCGGCCTCCGGTGCCTTGAATCTCACCAGGCCCGCGGCGGCGGAAGTGATCCATAGGACGGCCCCGTGCGGTTCCGCTACCCAGAATTCCAGTAAGGCCGTGTGCGGAGCCAGACGGCGCTGGATGTCTGCGATCGAAGCCGGGTTGGCTGTCTCGCGGATGCGGTCTTTCAACGCGCGGGCGCGGCCCTGCTCCATGTAGCGGAAGATCTCTTCCAGACCTGGCGATTCCTCCGCCGCCAGTAACGCGATGGCCGCATCGTAGACATCGCGCTTATCGCCCAGGAAGCCCGCCCTCAGGCCGACTGTGGAGATGCCGGTCCGCATGGCTTCAATCGCTGCAATGGCCTCCCGATAGAAGCCCAGCGCCTCGGCCCGTTGCCCGGCGTCTTCCGCCACGCGCCCCAGTTCGAAGCGCGCCTTCCAGGTCTCTTCCGTCGCGTGAATCTGTTCCGCCGACTGCAACGCCCGCGACGCCATCCGCCGCGCCTGCGGCAGGAGCCGCCGCCGACGCGACGATTCGCTCAGATAGAGCAGGGCCTGCGTTGCCTCCCTGCGATTGCCCGACTGCTCCGCCAGGTGGAGCGCCCGTTCAAAGTTGGGTTGGGCGGCGGCCGGATCTTCCAGGTCCTGCCCCAGGGCGATGCCCATGTTCTTGATGACGCCGATTTCGCCGTCGCTGTCATGGTTGGCCGCGAACAGAGCCTGCGCCTCGCGGTAGCGGTCCAGTGCTTTGTAGGGATCCCCCAGCCGCCGGTACAGGACGCCCATGTTTGCCAGCAGTTGAGCGCGCTCACCGGGAGCGAGCGCACTGCGCGTCGACGACAGCTCCTGATAGATCGCCAGCGCCCTCTGATACTGGCCCAGCTTCTGGTAGAGCACGGCGATATTGGCGCGTGTCATCTGCAGCCGGCGGGCATACCAATCGGCCTGATTGTTTCTCTTCAGAATCTCCAGCGCATCCTCATAACGGCCATGCGCCTCGCTGTAGCGGCCGAGGAAGTAGAAGACATTGCCTTCGTTGTTGAGGAGCGTCACTTCGGCGGAGATCAGGCCGGAACCGCGAGCTACCTGCCTGGCGGAGGCATAAGCGCCCAGCGCGCCCTCATACTCGCCCGAGTTCACCATGGCGCGGCCGACCGTGGTTCGGCAATCGACCTCTGCGGTCGCCAGGTGAATTGATCGGTTTAGATCGGCACACTCCGTGGCGTGGCGAATCGCATCTGGGTATTGCCCGCCGGCCAGCTCATTCTCCGCCCGGGTCGCGAGCAACTCAGCCTTTAGCCGTTGGTCTTCGGCCGCCGCGCCTTGCGCCGGAATCAGGGCGGCCAAGCTGCAACAGACGCTCCAGCAGAGAATGATACGGCTTCTCACTCAACTACCGATTGTACCGTCGGACCCTCGGACCCAAACTTTTCCGCTTCCCTGTTCAATTGCCTGTTCCTTCCACTGCGGATTCGTGTCTGAGGGGGCAGTTACACCGCCGCGGTTGGCGGCGGAAATGTTAGGGGTGGAGCAAATCAAAATGAAAAGCTGGTTGCGAAACACTTCCCTGGCAGTGCTTGTGTCGCTGCTTCCAGGTGCATCCTTTTTACGGGCCGACAATGGCTCATCGGGGTCAGGCAAGAACGAAGTCGAATTCACGGGCCGCATCGACATGCTGCCGGCCGGCGGCAGCACGGGGAACTGGCAGATCGGAGGCCGGGCCGTTGCGGTATCCGCCAGTACGGAGGTCCGGGCCGATAAGGGTCCCATTGCGGTAGGCTCGCTAGCCGAGGTGAGAGGCACGGCCCAGTCAGACGGCTCGGTGGCCGCCACGCGTGTTCGGATTGAGGATGGGCCGGTGGCGCAGCCCTCCACGAGTCCGTCGCCGGGCACCAATCCCGTGCCTCAGCCGCAAGTCGAAGGAATCAAGGGCCTGGTGGAAAAGATGCCAGCCGGCGGCGCGCTCGGCGACTGGACCATCTCAGGACGCGTCGTCCGCGTCACCGCCGACACGAAGCTGGAGCAGAATGCAGGAACGCTCGGCGTCGGCGCCCTGGTGGAGGTGAAAGGCACTACGGCTTCTGACGGAGCCCTGCTGGCCAGCAAGATCGAAGTCACTGCCGGAGCCGGCAACCCGCCGGTGAATCCCGCCGCGCCCGCCGAAGTGACCGGCGTTGTTCAGTTCCTGCCGGCCGACATCCGCAATGGCGACTGGATTGTGAGCGGCAACACAATCCGTGTTACCGCCGCTACGTTCATCAGTTCGTCCAGGGGTATCCCCGCCGTAGGTTCCACGGTGGAAGTGCACGGCTCACTGGCCTCGGCCGGCGTTATCCTTGCCACCAGCATCGAGGTGAAGTCCGCCTCCAACCCCGTCAGCCCAATGACACTCACCACGGTGCTGGGCGTTGTCCGCAGCCGGCCCACGCAGAACGGCGAGGGCGAGTGGCGCATCAACGACCGGACCGTGCATGTGGACAACAGCACCCTGCTCGATTCCTCTGATGGCTCGCTCGGTGTCGGCGCGGTGGTTCAGGTGAACGGCTGGCAGGCTGACGACAAGAGCATCCACGCTGAGTCTGTGAGTAGCCGGCCCGAACCGCCGCAGGACAATCCGGGCGCTCGCCTGGCCCGCTTCAGCGGCCGCGTGACCGAGGACTTCGGTCAGGATCGCGGGAAGGTCGACGATCGCCTCGTCACCGTCAACGCCTCCACCCTGCTGGGCTCGGCCTTGCAGGCACTCACTGCCGGTACGGAGGTCGAGGTCCGCGGCTTCCTGCTCGACGACGGATCCTTTGTCGCGACAAAGGTGGAAATCCGGCCGTCGCCGTCCACTGCGGCTCGACCCAGTCTGGCCGACAAACAGGTAGGGGAAGTCGAGGCTGCCGACGATTCCGGAAATCACGGCACCCTGCGTGTCTCGGGCCGCTCCGTCCGAGTCACCTCCTCCACGCGCATCCAGCAGGAGCGCGGCGCTCTGGGCGTGGGTGCTTCCGTGTCCGTCCACGGCTGGCTCCATCCCGATGGCTTCCTGGAGGCCACCGAGATTGAGGTGCTGTCCGGAAAGAAATAAAGGACCGTCCGCTTACTCCTCCACGGACGGAATGAGCCTGCGACGGCAGGCTCCTGCACGCCAGGCCGGCGTGCTGCGGGGCGGCGGAGAGGGCCATGCTCTCCACCGCCCCGGTTTTGTCTGGACGGTCATCCGCGGCTGAGTAAGGCCCCGTAAGTTTTGAGGTACTTCATGCCGGTGTCGCACAGGATCGTGACGATATTTGCCTTCGGACCCAACTCCTCGGCGAGCCGGAAGGCGGCCACGACATTGGCGCCGGTGGAGGTGCCGGCAAATAGTCCCTCCTCCCGGGCGAGGCGCAGCGCCATGGCCGTCGCCTCTTCCGTCGATACCTTCTCAATCCGGCTGGCAATGCCTGGCTGCCACAGCGGCACGACATAGCCGGCTCCGATCCCATCCATCTTGTGCGATCCGGGACTTCCGCCCGACAGCACCGGCGACTCCGCCGGTTCCACGGCCACGATCCGGATCTGGTCATTCTTCCGCCGCAATCCTTCCGCATTGCCGCGCAGTGAACCCGCGGTCCCCACGCTCTGGACGAAGCCGTCGATGTCGCCCTCCGTCTGCAGCCAGATCTCTTCGGCCATGCGGTGGTAGGCGGTCAGCGGAGCCGGATTCTTCATCTGGTCCATCCACACGGCGCCGGTCTCCAACGCGATAATGCGTGCGGCCTCGATCATGTCCTGAGTGAGCTTCTTCGTCATGCCGCCGCTGTCGCTGCGTACAATTTGCAGGCGCGCCCCGAGGATCCGCATGTGATCGAGTTTCTCCTGCGAGAACGCGTCCGACGAGACGATGTGCAATGGATAGCCCTTCACCGCACAGACCAGGGACAGAGATACACCCGTACTGCCACCCGTATACTCAACGACCGCGCCTCCTGCCTTCAGCCGGCCTTCCGCCTCCGCTGCCTCGATCATGGCTAGCGCCATGCGGTCTTTTATGCTGCCGGTGGGATTCTCGCTCTCCATCTTCAGCAGGATCCGCGCGCCGTTCGCCGGCACCACCCGGTGTAAGGCCAGAAGGGAAGTGTTGCCGATGTTCTGGAGAATGCCCCGCCGCAAGCCGCTCATGATGCAGTTCTACCAGGAAGAAGTGGTTCCGTGCAGGATGGGAGCCGAACCCCGCCTGGCAGAACACACACTGAGGGATCTCAGCGCGAGATGCCGCGGCCCCGAGGCGACTCCTCTCTGAGGAAATTCCCCTTGCCGCTAGGTGAACTATGTGCAATAGTACACCTGTGGTCCCCTTCCGGCTGTCGTTTGTGCCCGGCATTCCGTTGTTTGAGCAGGTCGTCTACGCGGCCCGCAAGGCGATTGTCAGCGGAAAGCTTCGTCCCGGCGACGCCTTCCCGTCCATTCGAGGGCTCAGCCGAGAGTTGAAGATCAACCCCAATACAGCCCACAAAGTCATCGCTCATCTCATCAACGAAGGGCTACTCGAGGTGAAGCCGGGCATCGGGGCATTTGTGGCCGAACCGAGAAGCTCGACACGCGCCCAGCGCCGGCAGTTGCTGGAAACGGAGCTTGAGCACCTGGTGGTGGAGGCCCGCAAGCTCGGCCTGGGCCTGGCGGACGTGCAGGACGGTATCGCCGAACACTGGCGGAAACTGGAACCGCCTTCCGGAGAAGACGCATGAGCATGGCAATTCACACTGAACGCCTGACCAAGCGGTATGGGAGCACCGAGGCCCTGCGCGGCCTCGGCCTGGATGTGCCCGAGGGCTCGATCTATGCCTTCGTCGGGCCGAACGGAGCAGGGAAGACCACCGCTATCCAGACCATCCTGAACCTGCGCCAGCCTACTACGGGCAGAGCCCAGGTGCTCGGTACGGACAGCCGCGCGCTCACCCACGAGAACTTCCAGCACATCGGGTATGTTTCGGAGAACCAGCGGCTGCCGGAGTGGATGACCGTCAAGGAGTTCTTTGAGTACCTCCGACCGCTTTACAAAACATGGGACGCGGAGTTGCACGCAGAGCTGCACCGCCAGTTCGACCTGCCTCCAGGCCGCAAGCTCAAGCAACTATCACGAGGAATGAAGATGAAGGCGGCCCTCGCCTCGGCCCTGGTGTTCCGTCCACAACTTCTCATCCTCGACGAGCCCTTCACAGGACTCGATCCGCTCGTCCGCGACGAACTCATTCAGGGTTTGCTCGACCGCGCGGAGGGCATGACGATCTTCGTCTCCTCGCACGATCTGGCCGAGATCGAATCCTTCGCCAGCCACGTCGGCTATCTGGAAAACGGCCGCCTGTGCCTCTCCGAGGAGATGAACGTCCTCACTGAGCGCTTCCGCGAAGTCCAGGTGATCTTTGATGGCGAGGTCACACGGCCGGCCACTTGGCCAAAGGACTGGCTTTCGCCGGAGCAGTCCGGCTCCATCCTGCGTTTTGTCGATACTCGGTACAATCCTGCACTCTGTCAGGCCTCTTTTCCCGCGGCGCGCGGCATCGAGGCCCAGCCGATGAACCTTCGAACCATCTTCGTAGCCCTGGCGCGCAGCGGCCGCGAGGGAGTCCGGTCATGAAACTCATCCTGCATCTGCTTCACAAGGACATTCGGCAATGGTGGTACGAGATCGCGATGACCCTGCTCGTACTTTTCTCCGCGGCGTTCACCGCGGCGGATCTCCGAATCCCGTCGATCGCCCTCCTCATCTCCTTTCTCTCCACCTTTCTCTCGCCGATAGCGATGGTCCTTCTCGCCGGCCGGGTGGTGCAGGCCGAACGCTGGCCGTCACCTCTGGAGGATTGGCGGACACGCCCGGTCTCCCGCTTCCACCTGTTGTCGGCCAAGGCGATCTTCCTTCTCGTGTTCCTCGTGCTTCCCACTTTGCTGAGCTACCTGATCGTCTTCCGTTCTTTGGGCTACAGTTCCGCTGTCTGGTGGAATCAGTCCCCCCTCCTCATTTTCGGTGCACTGGTTCTCTGCATCCTCCCGGCCGCCGCAATTGCCGCCGTCTCCGCCAGTGTTGGGCAGGCGGTTCTCATGGCGGTCGGGCTTCTGGCTGGTGTTTTATTGACCCTATGGGGCTTCGACGCGGGCCGCCCCTCAGCCCCCGAAGAGTGGCGGGTGACGTTGCTTCTATTGAGCCTGTTCGCCCTGGTCACGTTGGCTTGCCTCTACTGCCAGATCATCCTCAACAGGACTGCGGTTGCTCGCATCGTCCTGGCTCTCGGCACGATTGGCGTGGCTGGCCTCTCGACCTGGCCGCCGCTTCGCGACAACACTACGCTGCGCGACTGGATGTCTCCCTTGCCCGCTACGCTGCGCACGATGAAGGTGAACATAGTGAGTCCGGAGCGTAACCAGGTGCCCATCACGTCTCGGAACTATACGGGCTTGGTTACCCTGCGGTTTCCTACAGAGATCACGGGAACTCCCAGCGATATGTGGGCAATATCTGGTCCGGCCAGCCTCACCGTTCGCGGGCCAGGACGAAAGGAATACCGCCTGCCGGTGTCGCAGTTGGGATCCGCGGCCACACTGTCTCAGGTCTACTCATTTCTTCTTCCGCGCAAAGAATACGTGGAACTGAGCGGCCATCCGGTGGAACTGGATCTTCAGGTCTGGGCATTCGTGTACGCGGATGCTGTCTCATATACGGCCACCATACGGGACCATGGATTTGATATTCCCGATGTGTTGCGTTGTGGCCCAGTCCGGTACCTGAACTTCACATCACGCACCGGACTCCCGCTGGAGTGCGACACGGCTGTCTCCAATGTCCAACGGTTGGAAGCGAGCTGGCAAAAGGTCAACGAGTCTTATCAGCCTGCGGTAACCGTCTATGGCGATCACAATTCCTCGTTCGCCCGCGGCGTCGGAGGCAGAGCCCTCATCAACCACGTCTACTCCGGCGACCTCCTACCCGGTGTTAGAGACGGCGAACAGATCCAGGTCCGCCACTACCAGACCGTCCACCAGTGGCACAAAACCATTCATCTCTCCGGCGTCCGTCTTGACGACTACCGCCAAACTGCTCCAGGCGAACGATCGGAAGCGCCAGCGGCAGGAATTAGTGACTCTACGGCATCGCCCAGGCAGAACTGACTTTAGCCGCCCATACGAGCGCATCCCAAACCCCCTCCCCAGTGGCTGGCCGCCGCGGCAGAGCCACCCAGTTCAGTATTTATTTCGAGTGGAATCAATGGCTTGACGTCGAAAACTTGGAATCTGTGCCGGAAAATGGAATTTGAGGACTTTGAACTGGTTTTGCTTGATTTCAAACCAATGGAAAGGACTCCTCTCATGGCCACCGACGCTCAACTCACCGCAAACCGCATCAACGCACAACGCTCCACCGGACCCCGCTCCGACCAGGGCAAGACCCGCTCTTCCCGCAACAACCTCCGCCACGGATTCCGCTCTTTATCCGTCCTGCTCCCCGGCGACGATCCCGCCGAGTACGAGGAACTGCTGGCCGAACTCACCGCCCATTTCCAAGTCCGCGACCTCACCGAAGCCCGCTTCGTCCGCGAAATGGCCGACGCCGAATGGCGGCTCCGCCGTGTGCGCGCCCACCAGGAGGTTCTGCTCACGGCCCGCATCACCGAACTCGCGGCCCAGACCCCGGACGCCGACCCCCTCCTCCTCCAGGCGCTCGCCTTTCAATCCCTCCATCAGAATTCCAACTTCGGCCTGTTTCTGACGTACGAAGCCAAATTCGAACGCCAATACGAGCGCGCCCACCAGGGCCTGCTCAAAACGCGCGAGCAACTGAGCCGCTGCGGCACCCGCGAGATGCGGTCCCAAATCGAGTCCCTCGTGCGCCGACCCATTCGGACGGACGAACCCAATTTGCGTCCCGACCTCCAGCCCAAACCGAAACCCGAGCCCCTCGAAACAGGCTCAGTTTCCACTCCGCGCAACGCCCCCTGCCCCTGCGGCTCCGGCGAGAAGTACAAACGCTGCTGCGGACGCCATGCGCCGGCAGTCCTCGGACCAGGAAATCTCGCGGCCTGACAGCGAAGACCGCACGAAGCGCCGCCCAACTGTTAACAAACCTGAAGCCGGAACGCCCGTAGAATACACTCATTGGAGTCACCGTGAACCCCCTGACCTGGCTCGCACAGTTCGCCCGTGATCTTCGCTTCGGTGCCCGCAGTCTGGCGCAGGCGCGCGTCTTCACCGCCATCGCGATCGGCTCTCTCGCCCTGGGCATCGGCGGCAGCACCGCCATGTTCAGCGTTCTGCATGCGGTCATCATCGACCCGTTCCCGTACCAGGAACCGGACCGCCTCATGAGCGTCTCCGTGCGCGGCCCGCGCGGCGGCAACGGCAGCCAGTATCCGGTCGACCGCTTCATTGAGATCGCGCAGAAGAACACGGTCTTCAGCGGCGTCATCGCCTCCACCTGGTCCGACGTGACCATGAAGGGTACGGGCGAGCCGGAACGCCTGCGCGGCAATCACTGCACTATGAATACGTTCGAGGTGATGGGCGTCCCGCCGCTCATCGGCCGCGTCACCGCACCCTCCGACGAAGCCGAGGCGGCCGAACCCGTCGTCATCCTTGGCTACAAGTTCTGGCAGCGCCAGTTTGGCGGCGACCCTGGCGTTCTGGGCCGCAAACTGCGCCTCAATGAGAAGACGCGCACCGTCATCGGGGTGATGCCGCCACGCTTCATGTGGCGCGGCGCCGATGTCTACCTGCCCGATGTGTTTCGTCCGGGCCAAACGTTGGAGGGCGAAGACAGCGTCCATCTGCTGGGCAAGCTGAAGCCCGGCGTCACCCGGGAGCAGGCCACCGCCGGCCTGAGGCCCCTCTTCGAGGAGATGGCGCATCGCTACCCGGACGAGTTCCCGAAGCAATGGTGGCTGCGCCTGCAGACCTTCGGTGAGACGTTCCCCAGCGACATTAAGGACGCCATCTGGATCCTCTTTGGCGCTGTCGGGCTGCTGCTGCTCATCGCCTGCGTTAACGTGTCGAACCTGCTGCTCTCCCGTGGGGCGTTCCGGCGCCGGGAGGTCGCCATCCGCGCAGCCATGGGCGCCAGCCGCGGCCGCATCGTCCGCCAGTTGCTGGCCGAAAGCCTTGTCCTCGCCCTGGGCGGCGCCGTGGTCGGCGTCTTCCTGGCCTTCGTCTGCCTGCGCGGCATCCTGGCGGTCATCCCGCCGAACACCATTCCGGACGAAGCCCACATCGCGCTGAATGCACCCGTCCTGGGCTTCTCGCTCCTTGTTTCCGTGCTGGTCTCGCTGCTCTTCGGACTCACGCCGGCGCTGCACCTGGCCGGCGGGGATCTGCTCAAGCCACTGAAGGAGGCCGGCCGCGGCGTCTCCGGCGGTTTGCGCCAGCGCCTGATGCGCAGCATTCTCGTGGTCGCCGAAGTCGCGCTCTCGCTCGTCCTGCTGGTCGGCGCCAGTCTCATGATCCGCACGCTCCTCTCCATCCAGGGCGCGGATCTCACCTTCCATCCCGACCGCATCCTTACGCTGCGCATCCCCTTCTCCGAAGAGCGCTACCCCGATGCCGAGCGCCGCAACGCTTTCCTGCAGGAGGCGCTGCGCCGCATGCAGACGGCGCCCGGAGTCGTGGCTGTGGGTATCAATTCCGGACTCCCGCCCGTCTACAACTGGTCCGCCACGATCGAGGCCGTGGGCGGTTCCAAGGAAGAAAGCCGCCGAGTGCTGTTGCACCAGATCAACGCGGAATATCCGCGCGTGATGGGGCTGCGGCTTGCCCAGGGCCGGTTCCCCACAGAGACGGAGGTGGGCTCACGCGTTCACAGCATCACGGTCAACAAGACCCTCGCCCGCCAGTACTTCCCGGGCAGCGAAGCCGTGGGCCGCCTGATCCGGATCCCGCGCATGCGCCAGGCGCCGATCAGCCTGGCTGACGATTCCTTCCAGATCGTGGGCATCGTGGACGACACGGTGAACCGGGTTTCCACCAACGAGATCCTGCCGGAGCTCTACATGCCCTACACAATCATGGGCCGCGCCGACCGCATCTTCGCCCTCAGCACCGGCCGGCCCGAGTCGCTCGCCGCCGGTCTGAAGGCACAGGTCTATGCCGTCGATCCGGGCCAGCCCCTGATGGACGTCAAGACCATGGAGACGCTGCTCGCCGAGAACGTCTATGCGCGGCCGCGCTTCAATCTGATCCTCCTCACCGTTTTCGCCGTGCTGGGCCTGGTGCTGGCTCTGTTCGGAATCTATGGGGTGATCTCGAACCTGGTCGCCCAGCAGACCAGAGAGATCGGCATCCGCATCGCACTTGGGGCGACGTTCCAACAGGTGATCGCCATGGTCCTGGGCATTGGAGCGCGCCTGCTGACCGCTGGGGTCGTGGTCGGCCTCATTGCCAGCCTGGCGTCGGCCAAACTGCTCTCTGGCCTGGTGACGAACGTCTCCACATTCGACCCATATTCCTTTGTGGCGGTGACGGTTCTGCTCTTCTCGGCTGGCCTCTTTGCAAGCTTCTGGCCGGCGCGGCGTGCCGCGCGAGTGGATCCCATGGCGGTCCTGCGCGACCAGTAGCCTCGCCCCCCAAACACGCTACACTCGGCCTGCGGGGAGAATATGCAACGCATCGCCATCACGGGGGCTACCGGCTACATCGGCGGACGGTTGGCGCCCCTGCTGCTGGACTCCGGCTACGCCCTGCGGTGTCTGGTCCGCACGCCCCGGAAGCTGGAAGGCCGCAAGTGGACGGAGGATCCACGGGTCGAGATCCGGCAGACGGACCTGGCCGACACAGCGGCGCTCACTCGAGAGCTTTCCGGCTGCTCGGCCGCCTACTATCTCGTGCATTCGATGATGTCCGCCGGCGGCGAATACGCGCAGCTCGACCTGCAACTGGCCGAGGAATTCGCCAAGGCAGCGGCGGCGGCCGGCGTGGCCCGCGTCATCTATCTCGGCGGTCTGGGTGAGACCGGCCCGAACCTGAGCCAGCATCTGGCCTCCAGGCGTGATGTCGAATCCGCCCTGGCTTCCACCGGCGTGCCGGTGACGGTGCTGCGCGCCGCCAT
Organism: Acidobacteriota bacterium; assembly: GCA_017307505.1. Classification (GTDB taxonomy): domain Bacteria; phylum Acidobacteriota; class Terriglobia; order Bryobacterales; family Bryobacteraceae; genus Paludibaculum. The sequence continues at coordinate 49,172 of JAFKEE010000042.1, forward strand.
GATCGTTGGTTCCGGCTCGGCCTCGTTCGAGATCCTGCGCTATCTGGTGCAGCGCCTGCCGGTGATGATCACTCCGAAATGGGTCAGCACGCGGTGCCAGCCGATTGCCGTGGAAAACGTGCTCGGGTATCTGGTGGGCGTCCTGGCCGTGCCGGAATCAGCCGGGGGGACGTTCGACATTGGCGGCTCAGAAGTGCTCCGCTACAGCGAGATCATGCGCATCATGGCGGAAGAACTGGACCTGCCCCGGCGCTGGATCATCCCGGTGCCGGTGCTGACACCGCGCTTGAGTTCGTACTGGATTCATCTCGTCACACCCCTGAGCAGCAGCATCGCGCGGCCCCTGGCCGAGGGACTGAAGAATGAGGTAGTCTGCCGCGAAGACCGGATCACGCATCTCGTTCCGCAAAAGCTGATGAATGTGCGCGAGGCCATCCGGGCCGCGCTGAACCAGGTGGAGTCGCGGCTGGTGGAGACCAACTGGTCAATGGCCGGGCCCATGCTAGGCGATCCCGACTGGTCGGGCGGTACCGTCTTCCGGGATGAGCGCGAGGTCACCATCGAAGTCCCCGCCTGGGCGGCGTTCCGAGCCGTATGCCGCCTGGGCGGCGAGCACGGCTGGTATGCCGATTGGCTGTGGAGGATTCGCGGCGCGCTGGACCGGCTCGCCGGTGGCCCCGGACTCCGGCGCGGGCGGCGTCATCCCGAATCATTGAGATATGGGGATGCCCTGGATTTCTGGCGTGTCGTCCGGGTGGATCGCGACCAGTCGCTTTCACTGCGGGCGGAGATGCGCTTTCCCGGGGAGGCCTTGCTCGATTTCCGGATCCAGGACAAGGGCGCCCGCCAATGCACGCTCCGGCAAACGGCGCTCTTCGAGCCGCGAGGCCTGTTCGGCCTCCTGTACTGGTATTCGGTGCTCCCCTTCCACGGCGTGATCTTCCGCGGCATGCTGGCCGCGATCCAGCGTGACGCCTTTCGGATCGCCACCGCCGAGGCGGCTCGAAGGGAAGACGCCGTCTGACCAGCGTGTGACCCGGTGCGCCTGCCTCCGGATGCTATACTTTTTCGGTCAGAAAGAGAGGCATCCGATTTGTCCCCGACGCTCCAACCGGTTGTGACCATACGTCCCGCGGCGCCGGAAGACGCGGCCGCCTGTGGCGCGATCTGCTTCGAGGCCTTCTCGAAGATCAATGCCGCCCATGGCTTTCCGTGCGACTTTCCCGGGCCTGAGGCGCCGATCGGCCTGCTCTCGATGCTGTTCTCCAACCCTTCTGTTTACTGCGTTGTGGCGGAGTCCGGGGGGCGCCTTGTGGGCAGCAACTGCATGGACGAGCGATCCAGCATCTTTGGCATTGGGCCCATTACCGTGGATCCTGGCGCTCAAAACCTGGGTGTCGGACGCAAGCTGATGCAGGCGGCGTTGGACAGGGCTCAGGCTCGGGGTGCCGCTGGGGTGCGCCTGGTGCAGGCTGCCTTCCACAACCGCTCGTTCTCGCTTTATACGAGGCTCGGCTTCGACATCAGGGAGCCCCTGGCCTGCCTTCAGGGCCGGCCTCTGGAGAAGCACGTCCCCGGTTGTGAAGTCCGTCCGGCGGAATCGCCAGACCTGGACGCCTGCAACGAGCTATCGCGCCGGGTGCATGGCTTCGACCGGGGCGGGGAACTGAGCGATGCGATTCATGGCGGGACCGCGCTGGTGGTGCAGCGCGCGGGCCGCATCACTGGGTATGCCTCGAGCCTGGCGTTCTTTGGCCATGCCACGGCGGAGACCAATGTGGACCTGCAGGCGCTGATCGCGTCCCGCGAGTCGTTCGGAGGTCCTGGCCTGCTGGTGCCTGCCCGCAACAGCGCGCTGCTGCGCTGGTGCCTGGGCAACGGCCTGCGCGTCGTGCAGCCGATGAACCTGATGAGCCAGGGACTCTACAATGAGCCGGCCGGAGCCTGGCTCCCCTCAATCCTGTTCTAACCTGTCCAGCCACATCTGGTGAACCGGCGGCCGCGGAGGAATTCACGCCTGCGGCACGTAGAGTCATTTTCCCTACAGATTGGCTTCTGGCGACGGCTTCTAAACCCTATAATAGGACCCGTTGGTATCCAGTCAGGAGGATGACATGGAAACACTACGCCAAGGCAGCCGGGCGATGCAGGTCAAACTGCTGCAACGATTGCTGAACAAAAAAGGGGCCTCTCCCCGGTTGAGGGAGGATGGTGATTTTGGGGTACTGACGCGGTCGGCGGTGGTGGCGTTCCAGGCGCGGGAACGAATCCCGCAGGACGGTGTGGCCGGACCCATGACCTGGTCCAGGCTTGGCGTCACCATCGACATCACGCATCCCGTCCAACTGTTCCCTCAACCCACGGGCATGACCTGTTGGTCGGCAGCGGCGACCATGATCGTCGGCAACATGTCGATTGGACCTGGCCGGGCCACGCTGACACCCAGCGGCGGACTGGAGCCCAGCGCCGCGAACATTGAGCGCTTCGGCCGGGGACTGGGCTGGCGGATGCACTATCCGCAAACCTGGACCGTGGCGGGCCTGGCGGGTCTGCTGCGCAACCGGCCGGTTTGGGCGGTAGGCGGCGGAGTCGGCTGGCTTCACGCGATTGTGATCAGCGGCATGTGGAGCGACGGCGCCGGCGATGCGAGCGGTACGATGATCCGCATCCATGACCCCTGGCCGCCTAACATCGGGTCCGTCTATGGCCGCTTCTATCGGGGCACTGTCGACGGCTTCGACTTCATTTCGATGTACATCCTGCAGCCGTGTTGAGGCGGCGGAATCGCGTCCGCCAGTTTGCTGGGGTCAGTCCGCCACCGTGGAGGGATGCCGGAGCGCACGACTTTCGAACCTGGCGCTGGAGTAGGACACTGGCAAGATAATTGATGCCAGATTGCTCGCTCAAATCGCGCCGTCTTGTCCGGCGGCTGGCTGGAGGATCCTCTACCGGGGGGAGGCTTACTGGTCCGCTCTCCAGCCGGCATGCCAGCCGAAGGACTGGAAGGCTTTGTTGCAGTTAACGGCCCCGTCAGTTTCCGCGACGTTGTAGATGCCAGGCTCACCCCGCGTGACGGCGAGTTCGGCGGCTTTGGCCGCCGCATCGACGTGCACCGAACCGGAGGCGATCGGCCAGTCAAAGCCGGTCCCGGGACCGTAAAACAGCCCGTAGCGCAAGACAATCCCATCGAGCGGAGCTTCGATCACCTGGCGTTCCAAGCTCATCACGCCGGCGACCGTTCCGCCATAAACCGGATGAGTCAACGCAAGCAGCGGATCTGTTTCGCCGTGCGGCGTGGGACCTTCCGCGTAGATGAAAGCGATACTCTGGGCGATCAGGCGCTTGGCGCCTGCATGGACGGCCGCCGCGACTAGGTTTCTTGTTCCTTCGTCCCGGAGTCGCGCATTGCGCTCCAGCGCGTCGGCCATCTTGGAGGCCTCGAGGGCGTGGGGCAGGTCGGTGAGTTGATGGATCACGACCTCTGGCCGGATGGCGGCCAGGAGTTCTTTCAGCCCAGCGGAATCGAAGACGTCAATTACGGCTGGTTCGACTCCCATCTCACGCAACATGGGCGCTTTCTGTGCAGACCGCGTCGAGCCAACTACCCGCCACCCACTACTCACCAGAAGCGGGCAAAGCCGCCGGCCAATTGCACCCGTCGCGCCCGCCAGGAAGATGCTCTTACTCATGGAAACTCTCCAGGCGCGCCCCTCGGATCGCCGGTTTGCCGGCTAGGACTTCAGGGTCCACGACGATGCGCTCAGAAAGCAACATATCCAAAGCTTACCGTGTCACTAGGGGGGGCGGGAACCATTCGGTCAGCCATCCGCGAGTGGGTTGATTTGCTTCGCTGGGCAAGCGGAAAGACCGTTCTGGATTGGTGGTCTTTGGAAGGGGGTTGGTGCTGGATAGCGCCAGTTTGGTGTGCTTGGAATTGGCTCCTCAGGTAGGACTTGAACCTACAACACTTCGGTTAGCAGCTCCCGCCCGCCCGATGGCGGCGATGCTACCGATTGAGATAAGTTACTCGGGATCAAGCGGTTATGGCGGGCCTCTGAAATCCAATAACTGTAGGGACTACCCACTTTTGGGCGCTATTCTGAAGGAGCATCCCTACAAAAGTCCCTACAGGTTTTGGGCCCGTTTTTCTACAACCTTTCGGTTGATGACCGAAAAGTACCCACGCTGACGGTGCCGGTCCTCGTCCAGTCCAACGAGGTATTGAAATCGCCCGACTCCTCTTCGTCGTGGACAAGATTCCGAACAAGGCCGAGTCACGCGGGACCAAAACCCTAGCGGTCTACGTGGTGTCAGCGCCGGTCGGCAATGAGGAAGACAGCGCCCAGCAATTCGTCGGTGTTCAGGCTCGGAGTTGACGATTCGGTCAGAAGCTTGACCCCGAACGTGGCCTGAACCTCCTGCCCCGCATCTTCGAGAACAACATCGTCTGGGAGTCCAAGTGCCCGTCGAGCGATAGCCTGCGCCTTCGACTGGGCACCCACTTTCGTATTGAAGGTGCTTCGATCATGCCGACTCGCGTCCGCATTCCAAGACGCCTGTTGATTCTTGCTGGACTGGTGCTTTTTGAGGCAAACCGCAACGTGCTGCTGCTGCCGGATCTCAGGCCTGGCGGAATCAATCCGATAGATCCAACCGGAAAATTCGGAGTCTCTCCAAATGCTCTCCTGAATCATGCCGGCCTGAACCGCTCGGGAGTCGCGCGGATCGACCAGTACAACGATTGTCCCGGGTTCTTGTTCTTCGAGCATGGTCACCACGATACCAGGCATGCTCAGAAATTACAGCTTCGGATCCTACGGACGATCGACCGGGTTTTCGGTTGACGACTGAACAGCACCTCTCCTGGAGACTTCGAGGCGACCAAGTCGAGCCAGATTTGTTGGACAATGGCGACTATGCTCGCGCAGCTTCTTTTCTTTCTCGCGTCGGCTCAGGACGCCTCAAACCGGTTAACAGGCGGGGGCTGGCGGGAATGGACGTTGCACCGCTTCGAGATGACAATGGGCGCGTCGGGTGCCTGCAAAGCCGGGTCGGTGTACCGGTTTTCCGCCGATCACAAGGTTGCGATCCGGGAGTGCAGAGACGGGCACATCGTCACGACCGATGCCGACTGGAACGTATCCACCGAGGGGAATGCCGATACCTTCCTCACAATTGGCGGAAGGCGGTATCACCTGTTCTTCAAGAGCGAGAACGGAGTCGAATCCATGCGGCTTGAAATCCGGCCTGAGACCAAAGAGCCGATTCAGGATTACGACTTCCGATTGACCAAAAACGGGACGGGCAAATGACCGAGGAGCGCAAGCGCGTTTGGGACGTCTGGTTCGGGGTGCTCGGACCGATCATTACTGTTGCGGGCATCCTCGTGGGCGTCTGGCAGTTCAATACCGGCGAACGCAACCGTGTTGAGCTCGCAAACCGATTGCTTCGCGAGAAGGATACGATCGAGTTCAAGCGCAAGCTTTGGCTGGATCGAGTCACCACTTATCGCTCCATTGCGGAATTGGCCGGAGGCATCGCAGCCAGCGAGAAGAAGGACAAGGATTTCCTCGCGTTGGTACAGAAGTTCCGCGCCTCGTACTGGGGTCTGATGATTCTGGTTGAGGACCTCGAGGTGCGCAAGCAGATGGTCAACTTCTGGGCCGATATCCACAATTTCGAAGAGGGGTGGACGGATGCAAACACACTCAAGGTTCGCGCGCAGCAGTTGGGGGAGGCTTGCCGCGCCTCGATTGAGCGCGGGAGCGTTCTCTAGATCACTCCGAGTCGGACGGTTCTTCGCAATCCTCTTGGGCCTCGTCTTTGCCGGCGTGCTGATGGCTGCGCCAGACCGTTTCGACGTATTCTTCGTTGCGATCGGGTCCGACAACTATGCGCAGCCCGCGGGCGCGAGCCATTTCTCTCCGCTCCAGAACGCCGCCGACCGCAGCGGAGAGCGCGTGGCCGACTTGTTGCATCGGGCGGGGGCACGGTTTGGCGTCAGTCTGGTTTCTGACGACACACACTATGTGAGCCGCACTGATGTGATGCGTGCTCTGAACCAGGTTCATACACAATTCGTGCAATCGCGTGCCACCCATCCGTTGCTCGTGTTTTACTTTGCAGGGCACGGAATATCTGAGGGCATCGGCTGGAATCACTTTTCAGTTCCGGGCGACTTCGCAAGTTCCAGGGACATTGCCACGCTCGGAATTGAAGAATTGACAGCGGCCACACTGCACGCGGCGGATCTGGTCGGCACCCTGGAGTCGTATAAGATTCCCTTTCTCCTGTTGCTCGATACCTGCTCTGAAGGCAAGCGCGAGGATTTCCGACATTCGGTCCTGTCGGGTATGGCTCAACAGAACCTGCGCGACACCGCCGCCATTTTACGTGTGCTGAACGAGTTCCGTGACACCTATCCCGTGCTCTTCTCAGCCGAGCCGGGTACCGTAGCATCCACGGTAGCGGACCCGCGCGATCCGAACTTTTACTCTCTTGGTCCCTTGGCGCGCCGATTGACGATTATCTTCGATCGCGCTAATCAGTCGCATGCGCCGTTTAGCCTGAGCCAACTACTTGCCGACCTGAGCTCGACGACGCTCGACGCGACAACCAAAGCAGCCGTGTGCCACACTGAAAACCGCGCCTTTCCTCAACTCGTGGGTGACCCGGATAATCCGATTGTTGGTCGCCTCGAACGTCTGAGTGCAACTGCCACTAAAGCTGCTCTTTGCTGTGCTGCGAAGTCAGTTGCTCAGTCCCCTCCGTCTCCGCAACATGCTGCGGGTGCGCTCGCGATCGACGGTAAGTCGGGCGAATACGTCACTGGCGGGCGACCGTTTAGGTTCGTCTCACCTCCCTCGGTATTCCTCATTAACGAGCTGTCGCCACGCAGGATTGCGCTTGAAATCGATGACGGTCCCGGCGCCCCTTGGCTCGTGAGTTTCGATGCCGGCGACGGCGGCCGGTTCTCAGTCCGCGACTACCCGAATGCACAACGCTTTGATATGGGTGATAGTGCACATCCGGGAATCGAGATCTCCGGCAACGGTCATGGCTGCAACAGCGTGGCGGGAAGCTTCACCGTTACCGGCGCGGAGTATGCGGCAAGCGGCGCATTGAGCCGAGTGAAGATGAATTTCACGCAGCTTTGTGACGACGTAAGGATTCCACTCACTGGCTCGCTCGACTTAACCATCCACAAGTGAAGAGCAGCGATTCGGCCGTTGCCTGTCCGCGCCGACTGCTGACTGAACTACAATAGCGACTCAGGTGTCGGACGCAATCTATGCAAAATCGGCTCGCGTTCCTGAGGCTAATCGGATTCGCCCTGCTCGCGGGTCTCGCGATCTGGATCGGCGCATCCGTAATGCATGGTGTCGGCCGCGAGGCTCCGAGGCTGCTCGATGACAGCCATGCTTTTGAAGGCAACGCGCAATTGCCAGCAGCGGAAATTCAGAAACAGCTCACGGAGGCCCGTGAGCGCATGGACGCCCGCTACCAGTACAGCCAATGGACGCGGTACGCCGGTATGGCTGGTGACTGGCTGGCTTTCTTGTTAACCGCCGTGATAACGCTGATTGCGGGCTATCATGGCCGTGTGCTCGCTGTCGGAGCACCCGATCCCGCAAAGATAGCCGACTTGGTGAAGGACCAATCCGCTCGATTCACACGTACAGTTGGGCTAGTCGCTGCTGCCGCCGCCATATGCACCGCCCTTTCTGCCAAGGCGAAAGATGTCTCCGACGGCTTTTACAACGATGCGTCGGCGATCCAGGCAGCTGCTATGAACGCGCGCAGGGACCTTGTCAAAGCATCGGACGCATCGTCAGCGCAGGACATATTGGACCAGCTCAAGCAGAACCTCGCAAAGCATTGACTTTTGGCTTTATGATTCGTCCGGGTCTTGCCTTCCTGACTGCCGTGCTCGTTGCACTCGGGGCCTGTCAGACGGCGCCCCGGGCCGCAGCTTGCCGACCCGAAGAGTACGGACTTGAGGAATGGACTGTGCATCCCGAAGCTCTGGACAAGGCGGTCACACTTGTCAATGGCATCCTCAGTGGCGATGGCAAATTCCACCTGATAACGCCCCGCGTCTCTGCAGGAGCAGGTCAACCTATCTCCGTGTTTGAGGTTCATGGGTCATTTGTCGCGGACGCTGATGTGGCGATGGTGGCTGAAGGCCGCTGCGTCTTCGTGAGCCGCAATTGGAGACAGCAACTTGCACCGTTTTTCGGTGGGGGCACGCAGGCTGCAATGGATCTTGAACCGCCGGACGCCCTTGCGATCATCCTCCTGCATGAGGTAGGACATATCCAGAAGGAGAGTCTTCCCCAGGACGCCGCCATCGCGACTCTGCTAGCGAGCTTGGGGGACACCAAACGCGAAGAGATGCGCGCCGATGCGTTCGCCGCACGTCAGCTCGCGAAAGCGTTCAATCACAACTGGGATTCAGGGGTGGCCCCTTTTTCGTTGAGTATGGCCTTAACGCATATCACCTGGAACCTTCAGGCCAATCGCGAGCTCAATCATTTCGGTGCGACGATTATGCATTCGTCAGACGTCTTTAACGAGACCGGCGATTCTCACCCCAATCTCGAATTGCGATTCCTGGTGATCAACTATCTCGTGCGTCCTGCGCCGGACGCCCTCGCTCTGCTCAATGAATTTCTCGATGCGCGAGCCCATCCGGCAGGAGTCCTCTACCAGAGCAGTCCGCGCTCACCGTACTCCCTGTTTCCGAATAACCGCCCTTGACTGCCCCGCAGCATGCGTGCCTTCGCAAGTTTGTCGACAGGAAACCAAGAGTGACGGCCAATGAATAAATCGATCGTAGATTGCAAATAAAGAATTTAGCGTCTACGGCGCCGATGCTGACGATCCCAAGCTACTGATTCTACAGGGGCGGATTTTCCGCGTCCGTTAATGGACTCTTATTGGACTCTGGATTTCCAAGCCGAGTCCAATAAACTCCGAAGTCGGAGCGCGGGATACAGGCATGCCACCCTTACTCAATGTGTCGGGGCTTGTCAAGAACTCCCGACGTTTCGTAAAATCGAGATATGCCGCCTGCCGAGCCGATTGCCAGGGTCGCTGCACTCGCGAAAGCCGCCGGCGTTCTGCGTCCCCGCGATCTGGATGCACATGGCATCGCTCGCCAGTATCTACGGCTGGCTGAACAACAAGGCCTCGTTGTGAAGTCCGGCCGTGGACTCTACACGTCCACCGACGCACCCATCACTGAACTCCATACGATCGCTGAAGCGTCGAAGAGAGTACCCCGCGGCGTCGTCTGCCTGCTTTCCGCTCTGCGGTTTCATGACATCGGAACGCAGAACCCGTTCGAAGTATGGATCGCGATTGGCGAGAAAGACCGCCGTCCCGTGGCTGAGCTCCCTCGCCTCCGCGTGGTTCGCTTCTCCAAGCACACGCTTAGCTTCGGCCAGGAGACTCACGACATGGAAGGAGTACCGACCCGGATCTTCTCTGTCGCGAAGACCGTGGCCGATTGCTTCAAGTACCGAAACAAGATTAGTCTCGATGTCGCGCTGGAAGCTCTGCGTGAATGCCTCAAGCAGCGTAAGGCAACCACCGCGGAACTGTGGGAAGCCGCCAAGGTATGCCGGGTGGCGAACGTCATGAAGCCGTACCTGGAGGCGCTTGCGTGATACACGATCGCACATGGACGTCGCTTGGCGACGCAGACTTCCAGAGGAGTTTGCTCAAACGACTTGCCAAGCGATTTCCCACCGTCAACGGGCCACTCAAGATCTCGGAGCTTGCCTAGCCGAATCGCCGGGATTCCCGTGTCGGCCAGCAAGTCCCACGTCGGCGAGACCGAACCTTTGGGCAGCAGGCCCTGGCAATGAAGCGCAACCTAGTCTATCATCCCTTGATAGACTACTTGATAGGAGAGGCCGTCGACGCCGTCTCGCAAACATGCTTTATCAACGTTCACTAGACATAGAGACCAGGTTGGATTCGGTGCTCCAGCTGATTCGCATTGGCGGATACTCGACCCCGAAGCTCGCAGAGAAGCTGCGCGTATCGATACCGACGGTCTCGCGCGATGTAACGGCTTTGAGGCAACGCGGACATGCCATCCGTTCGATGCGGACGGATGAGGGCTGGAGTTTCGTACTGGACCAGAAAAAGCCGCCGAATGTCATCCGAATGACGAATCCGCAATTGAAAGTAGCCCAGGGGTGACTATGTTTCACCAAGGGCACGAGAACAGAAAGCGCAGGAGGGCTCTATGGACGCCGACATTATAAAACGTGTAGTCCGGGCCATTGCCGAACGCTCTCAAGGTGATCTCGACCGTCTCGCTCCCAAAATAGTGGACAGCGAGAGGCGTGTGGGTCATAACAAGCTGGCAGATCAACTGGACGCAATCCTAAGGCAACCGCGACCACGCACCAACGGAGGCAATGCTCTCGCGACGATGCCGGAACGGGCAAGTGCACCCGAGCGGAACCTCTTTGAATTGCCGCTGAGCCGGCGGCACGGCGATTCCCTCGCAACACTGATTCCGTCTGAGAAGCTCGAACATCACATGGTGCTTCCCAGAGAGACCGAAGAGCGCTTCGCTAGAATCGAGAGCGAATTTGCTGCCAGGGATCGGCTGAGCACGTTTGGTCTCAAGCCGCGCAAAACCGTGCTTCTCTACGGCCCTCCGGGCTGCGGGAAGTCGTTGGGTGCCAAGCGCATCGCATGGAATGTCGGATTGCCTCTTCTGAAGGTCCGTTTCGACGCGCTGATTTCCTCCTATTTCGGAGAGTCCGCTACCAATCTCCGTTCGCTTTTCGCAGCCGCAAAAGAGAGCCCATGCGTGCTGCTGTTGGATGAGTGCGATTTTATAGCGCGCTCCCGAGTGACGAACAAGGATATCGGCGAGGCTTCGCGTATCGTCAACACGCTGCTTCAATTGATGGAGGAATACGACGCACCTGGCCTGCTCGTCGCGACTACCAACATCGAGGCGTCTCTTGATTCGGCGCTATTCAGGCGGTTCGATGACGTTTTCATGGTGCCGCCACCCGGTCACGCGCAGATTGAGGAACTTCTCCGAATGACGCTTTCCGCCGTGAAGGTGTCCGAGCCGTTTAACTGGAGCGACCTGGCGGACCAGCTAAGCGGTGCACCCGCTGCGATGGTGGTCAAGGCCGCTCGTGACGCGGCGAAAGCGGCCGTACTGCAGAACCGCCGAATCGTCACTGAGGCGAATGTCCGTGAGGCCGCTGCGGAGTTGCACATCAACGAGACACTGCGCAAAGAATAACTATGCCTGGACAGCATCACTTCGAGCATCTCCCGCTGATCTTGCGCGAGCAGGGCCGTGCAAAGCTCAAAGGGGGCGGCAAGGCATCGCCCCAGACGATCGCCAACAGGAATGCTCGCCAGGCGCACAGCACAGCGCTCTCCACCGCCGCACAATCTCTGAAAACCAACTGGGGGATTATCAAGGCTCAGAGCGCCGCGCAGGGCGTCCCAATCATCCCTCAGGGCATTCCCATCCTGCTGAAGATAGATCCCCAGCTTGATCTGGATGTCTTGCGCGAGAAGTTCGAGTTTGAAATCGTCGCGGAACAGGAAGAGGGCTATGTCATCGTCGCAGCTGAAGACATCGAATTGACGCCCTTCGTCCAGATGGTGAACGAGTTTGCTGTCGAAATACATGGTTCGGCCAGAATTGCGGAAGTCCACCGGCTTTTCGACGATCCTGCCGACCGGCTTCGCCGCATCCTCTCCGATCGGCTGCTGGAGATCTGGCCCACTATCACGGATGCGCAGATCTTCATTGTCGATGTCGGCATCGCTTGTTCCGGCACCAAGGAGATACCGAAACGTCCCGCCAAAGGAAAACGCATGACGGATGCGGATTGGGCGAAGCGGGAAGCGGAATGGTCGCAGGCGCGCGCCGACGCGTACAGCTCATGGGACTCGATCAAGCAAGAGCGCGAAACCGAGATCGAGGGATTCGCAACGCACTACGGAGCGGAGATCATCCACCTTGTGGACGGTGCGCCGTTCGATGCGGCCGTGCTCCCGGACAGTTTCACGGTCCGTGTCAGGATCACGGGCAAGGGTCTCCGCGATTTCGTATTGAACTACCCATACATCTTTGAAGTCGTCGAGCCCGAAGACATCGCCCTGCCACAAAATCCCGCCGTCCCGGCACCCGCAGCGGCTCGTCAGATCGCTCCGGTGGCACCCGAGGCCGATGCACCCACTGTCTGCGTTATCGACAGCGGCATCCAAGAAGCCCACATCTTCATTCAGCCTGCCATTGATCAACCAACGTCATTTTGTTTCCTGCCCGGCAGACCAGCGACGGACGTCGGCGATTTTGTGGGGCCGGGCGGGCACGGCACGCGCGTCAGCGGCGCCGTCCTATACGGCGAGACGGTGCCCCCGAACGGGACGCCGAAGCTTCCTTGCTGGGTTCAGAACGCACGCGTCCTCGACGAACAGAACAAAATGCCCGAGGATCTCTTCCCGCCGGAGGTATTGCGGGCCGCAGTCACCCGATTTCATGGCAGTCCCCGGCAAACCAGGATCTTCAATCACTCCATCAATGCAAACGGATATTGCCGTACCCGGTATATGTCGGCTTGGGCCGCCGAGATCGACCTTCTGAGCGCCACGTATGACATCCTGATCGTGCAGAGCGCCGGCAACCTCCCGACGAAGGGTCCGGTACCCTACATCGGCGTCAAGGATCATCTTGATGCCGGGAGGCCCTATCCGAGATACCTCGATGAGGATTCAGCTCGCGTCGCAAATCCGGCGCAGAGTCTCCAGGCCCTCACCGTCGGCTCGATCACCTATGGTGCCTTCGACGAGAACGGCTGGCGAAGTTTCGGACGCGAGGATGGCCACCCGTCCGCCTTTTCCCGTTCGGGGCCCGGTATTTGGAGCGTCATAAAACCGGAAGTCGTCGAGTATGGGGGCGACGACAGCCGAACTTCCAACGATCCTGTGGACGTCCGAAACGGCGGAATTGCTGGGGCCTGTCCCGAGCTGATCCGGTCCACGATGTTCCCTCCTGGGCCCGCGTACGACCGCGATGCCGTCGGCACGTCGTTCGCGGCGCCGAAGGTGACGCGGATTGCCGCCAGGCTGCAAGCCGTCCTCCCCGACGAACCAGCTCTTCTATATCGTGCCCTCATCGTCCAATCCGCACGTTGGCCCGACTGGGCTGAGGGCTTGATGACGCAACTTCGCCTGACCGCCGACCTGCAGGAGCGCCAGGCCTTGATCGATAAGGTTTCGCGTGTCATCCGCTGTCTCGGTTACGGATTGCCCGATGTGGTGCGCGCCACAACGAATACCGACCACCGCACAACGTTCATCACGAGCGGTTCGGTGTCTATCAAGCCTCTTGAAGCTCATATCTACCAGGTGCCGATCCCAGAGGAACTTCGCGGCGCCGGCGACGAGTACGACATTCGTATCGAAGTGACGTTGTCTTACGTGGCGCAACCGCGCCGTACCCGCCGACACTTGCGAAGGTACCTTTCGACGTGGGTGGACTGGATAAGTAGCAGCCTTGGCGAAAGTATCGCATCCTTTCGTGTTCGCGCCATCAAGGAAACACCGGCGGACGACAGTCCGCAGCCGGGCGAGACACTTCCTTGGGTGCTGCAGGACCAGCCCCACCACGGTCTCATACGCGGCACTAAACGAAATAACGGCACCGTACAGAAAGACTGGGCCGTGGTGAAGTCCAATGCTCTGCCCAGGGACTTTTGCATCGCCGTGCGCGGTCACGAGGGCTGGAGCCGCGATCCCGATTCTACGGCGAGCTACAGCCTAGCCGTTACCTTCGAGATTATGGGTCAGGAAATTCCGATCTACGACGCGCTGCGAACGGCCGTCATCGAGTTGCAGGAACTTCAGGCGGAAGCGGAGATCGAGGAAATCGAGACGGAGGAAGAGGTGGAAATCGAGGTCGATGAGTAATCCGGGCTTCCCCGTCCGACCGATATCTCCGATTCAGATTTGTTGAAACCGACAGCGCTCTGCCAACCAGGGCTGTGTACCTCAACCGTTTTTCAGCCTTCGTGAACGAGACTTGAAGCAGGCCTTCAAAACAGGAACTCTCTTACGTCATCCTCGGCATTGAATTAAATCATTGAACCTCCCCTGGACTAGCTTGCTCACTGTAGCGCCCCACCGATTCAGGTCGTTTCCTTAGTCCAGACCGGGAGGCACTCCATCGGCGGTCTGTGCCTGGGTTCCACTGCCTTGCCCAATTCTGGTAACGACTTCGTTCATTGTGTAATGCACAAACTGCTCGCCGAGTCCCGTCAAGACGTATGGCTTGATATCCTCGAACGCCGATTCGATTGTGTTTGACACCGGCTGCCGGGATTTCGGGCGTCTCTTCCGTAAGAATTGGCCAGCTTGGTTCGTTTCGCGATCCTGCCGAATGACGCCGCCGGTGCTCAGATCGCGGATCAGGAAGCGGTACAAATCAGCTTCCGCGGAATCCTCACGCGGTAACTCGCCATAGATCTGATCCCAAATCTCGAAGCGGGTGATCCCGCGGTTTGCGTAGATCGTGCGTATGACCGCAAAGTGCGACTCATGATATGTATTCAGCCAGTCGAGAAAAAGCCTTACGACGTCATCCGAGCATAGTCGCGTACCCGCAGAGTTCGCGAGAACGTTCCCGACATATCGCCTCTTTTCTTCGGTGGCAGCATCATCCCACACGCGGAAAGCGCGTCTGACCAGTTGAAGATATCCTTCGCTCTGAATGCGCGCGTCAATCGTGTCACCGAGACTTTCAAAGCGGTTCACGACGGATTCAAGTGTGGCCGTGAGCTTCGCGAGTTTCCTCGCGTGCTCCTCCAGCCATTGCGTGTGGAGGCTGTTGGTTCGAAGGGTGCCTTCTTCGATTTTGAAATTGGCTGCCGCACTGAGGAAGCCACCAATCCACGGAACGCTACCCAGGGCGGCCATGATGAACTTCTCGAATGCTCGGCGCCGATCCGAGGGGGATGCCTTTGCAATTTCAGTTCGGAGGAAAACCTCGGCCTCTTGCTGAACATTGAGCGAGATGATCTCGTCGTCGAACACCGTAGTCGGGCTCTTTCAATCGCGATCAGTCGAACTTGATGCGCTTCGCCTGTTGCAGGACGTGCTGCCTGTGCTCTTGCGCCTCTTCTTGACGTCTCTCTCTTCGCGGCATATTCGGCATACCGCGCATTTGTCTCCTCCAGCGCCAGTAGGGGCGTTGCCTTGTGAGTCTTTTCGACCTCCTCGATCGTCGTGCCCTTCAGCCAAATCGTATCACCCGTGACCTCGCAAATGCCCGGACGATGCAAGCTTGTGTAGCTTGATGGATGGTCCCACGCGCGAGCGAAGTCTTCCGCCCATTCGGCTGGCGGTCGACGTGAGAGTTGAAAGGGAACGCTGTAAAGCGCGGAACCCCGTGTTCCGTCATTTCGAGGCTTCGTGACAGATTCCTCAATTATGCGCAGGATTCGGGTCGGTTGGACGTCGGACCTGCTTCATTTTATGTCGCAACCCTGGCCAACGCGAGCACCTTCGGGCTTGCTTCGGCCGACGCGCGAGGTGGGCAACACAGAGCACCTAGCAGTAGGTGCCGCGGTGCAGTTGCAGTACTGTGGATTGTATGTGGCCGTTGGAAGCTCGGTCCATTAGCAGCGAGAACTCAGTGCGGCAGACGTGCCCCAAGCGGTACCGCTATAGACCCCCCGGAACCGGCACACCTGCCACGGAAGCAGGCGAGCCGCAAGCCGTCCCCTCGATGTGTCCACTTGCTGGCCAGCAATGTGGGCAGTGTAGCTGGTCAAACTCTCCCTTGAACACCCCCGCCGGAGAAACGGCGACCGTTACATGCCGGTGAGCCAGCTGCGGTCAATGCAGAGACGGAAACCGTTCGAGCGCAGGCAACACTCTTTCGTCCAGCATACGACGGGCAAAGCCAGCCGATCGAACATCAGCCGAGCCCGCCAGCTGGTCGAGTGCGGTATGAATTCTCATAAGCAGAGGAAATGAGTTTCGCTCCAATGCCAAATCAATCCATTCCTCCGCTTGGGAACCAAGAGACGCGAAAAAGTTGAACATCGCCACGGTGATCGGTTCCACCATTCCCGCCCTCTCGCAAACAACTTCTCCTTCGTCTGTATGGTGCGTTAGGACACCGGCCATCTCCGGATCAGCGGCCACGGCCCGCAGAACGATCGGGCAGGTCCCGACTTCGGTCATGATCATCGGATCAACGCGGGCGCCGGGCATCCCGTTCTCTTCCACGGCGAAGGGCCGACTGGCCAAATGGGACAAGATGAGCCAGCTATGGATATTGGTGATGGTCTTAGGGACGTCATTGCTGTCGGCTTCCTGGATCGATATGCGCTCGCCCAAAGCATTCACGACAATCGAACCGTCCCGCTCGAAGGTGACCTCCATCGCTCCAATGCCGGGGAAATACATGGCGGCGCGGGTGCCGGGTTTGACGGGATGCTGTTCCGGCTTGAGCTCGATGAGTTGCATCACAAGGCTCAGCGGCAGCCCTCCTTCGCGATGCGCGGTGTCGAGAATAGCGTGGGCCGCGATGATATCGCCGAGTGGTATGCCCTCCGCAGCCTGGACGAGGTCTTTCGCGGCACCCCTGGTGTCGGAGTGCATGGCGGCGAGCTTATCGCTTAAGATGATGGCCGCTTCGCTGGCCAGCAGTTCAGGCGCACGGATAACCATGATCGCATCGCCCGTATCGGGCACGAACTGACGCAGAATACCCTGGCCAACAAGCTTTTCTATTTCTGAGTGACTCAGCTCCTGTTGTAACGTCTTTCGGCGCACCACATAGGTCGCCATCGATATCAGAATGAGCGCGATTGGCCTTTTTCGGTCCTCGGCGTCGCGCAGTACCGCACGTGCGGTTTCGCGCAGCAGTCTACGGTTCTCCGCATCCCTGAAGGTTTCTCGGGCATGTGATATCAGATCAAGGCCGAGGAGCGGGGGGACCCCGGTAATGAGTTTTCTTTTTGTGTGGTCCCCCTCCGCGACGATCTCAGAAGCAATGGCACGCAAGACCCAGCATAGCCGGAGCTCTGGACTCTTTTCGCCTCCTCTCATGATGCCTATGTGATGGGCTTCCAGAAGGCGGCAGGCGCCTCGAAATTCATCCTCATCCAGAGCGCCGACTTCGATTCTTGATGCTCGCCGACCGATTGCCGACTGCTTGCGGCCGGTTGAATTCAGAACGACCCTATCGGCCACCGTATCGTCCAGGCTGACCATCACGCAGAGTCTCTCGCCGAAAAGGTGTGACGTGAGATCGGTGATCTCGTCGCGAATCGTCTCCCTGTCGATACTAAGCCCATCTATCGCAATAACGAGCGACGGGCCGGTGGACTTTGA
This sequence comes from Acidobacteriota bacterium, assembly GCA_017307505.1. Lineage (GTDB taxonomy): Bacteria > Acidobacteriota > Terriglobia > Bryobacterales > Bryobacteraceae > Paludibaculum. The sequence continues at coordinate 66,572 of JAFKEE010000042.1, forward strand.
ATGGCGCATCAGCCAGGTACGCGCTTCGTCATCGGTTATGGGCCAGGCAAGCGCATCCGCGAGAGCGGACGCCACGGTTCGGTACACTCCCGCCCCAGCCTCGGCATCGACAAAGAGCACCGCTAGATCTCCCGAAGCATCGGCTCGGAGGGTGATTTCCCTGAGCACATTGCTTTTACCGCTTAACGGCGGACCTTCGATGAAGACAAGATGTTTGCCTTCCTTCATCAAGGCCCATGCCACTGCTGCGGCTTTACGGGGTATCAGGAAGTCTGGCACAAAGGGCTGAAGTGGATCGTTCCATTCCCCCGCCATTTCCGTAAGAGTGACCCGCGACGTTGCCCGAACCGCCTGAAGCCAAACCGTCGGATTGGAGCCCATGAGAATCTCCACAGCCCGCTTTAGATCCTCGGCGGCGACATGCGTTGCCGCGCTCAGCAAGCTGGCGAATGCGCTCTGCGTAAGGTCATCGGGTTTCCAGGGGCTGCCTGTATGGGTTTCCAGCAGATGAGGATCGTCACTGCCGTTTGCGACGACGACTAGTGGAGGCCGCGGGTGCAGCATCCGCGCATAGGAGAGTCCCTGATCGATATCGGACTGATCAATCACGTGACCGGGGCGCTTCAATTCGAGGACAGCTAAGGGCTGGTCGCCGGAATAGAGCAATACATCCGCCCGCGCATTCGCTTTGGTTTGTTCTCTACCGTCAACCTGGATAGTGGCCCTGCCCCAAGTGAACGAGAATATCGTCTGGTGCCTTACGGCTCCGGATGGAAGCCACGGAAAAACCCGGCTGATCACCGCCTGCAGATCCGCCTCAAAATCCGCTTCGGTGGGCCAAGTCGTGGACTGTTCAATCGGCATGCCGGGACCTATCGCCCTTCCATGGCACGATGCCACTGGTTTCGAGCCGCGAGTCGTCGCCTGCCTTCCGTTCAGTCTGACTGAGTGAGACGATGTACATCATATAAAGAGCCGAAAGTCATAGGTCCTCGGCTCGAATCGTCCAAGGAGCGAACCGATTCTTGCGATTTCGTTCGAGGACTGGACCGTTGCCGGGAGCCTGGTATAGAGGTCGAAGGTATTCCAGTTCATTTTGGATAGCCCGAGAATCTCCGTTGCGAGGTCCCGGATGTCGGACTGCCCAGCGTGTCTCCTCACGCTCAGGGGAGCGGGAATTCTGCGTTTTCCCTGATAATAGCGACGCGTATTGCTGACAGCGGAGCTCACCCCGTGAACCCATATCAGCGCGGAGAAATCATCGAGTCTCACGACGCTTCCGCGCGAAACGGGGTAATTGTCCTCGTGAAGACCACCCCTGCCATCTACCGCCGAGGCAATATAGCGCAGCGCGTCGTCGATGGTGATCTCCAGCATGTCGATCTGCGGCACGCCGCTTAAGCCCTCTTTAAGTCCGAGTTGCTCGTCCTTCGTGAAGCGCGTGCGCTTATGGATGACCACCCGGTGCGGCAGTACGGAACGCGATTCGAAGAACAGCTCGCGGATCTGCTCCCCCACCCTCCTGGCGTCATCGCGCGAGAGAAATGGATTCTTGCCGTAGAAGATGGGGTTTTCGACCTGGCTGAGCCGGTATTGCAGGCCCTCCCCTTGCGAGCTGTAGATGTGGCTGCATCCCATGACCACCTTTCTTCCCTGTTCCTGATTTAAGTCGTAGCTCATACCCAGTCCGACATAGGCGGTGTTCCTCTCCAGGTCGTTCAGTAGCCACGGCGTGCGAAGCGCTTTGACGTAAAACGCGAGCGATAGCCACCACCAGACACGGCACTGAAGCTTATCGGCGAGCGTCTCCTGATCCAGAAATTGCGTGCCTATTCCCCGTTGTACACTGCTTGCCTTCACGAAATCATGAACGTCGAATCGTTCCTCCTCCGTATTGAAGCGGCGGTAAGAGGCCCAGCGATCGGGGAAGAAGATCAAAACGACATTCGGTGAAAAGGACGCCTGAAGCGTCTCGATCCCCCGGTTGATAGCTCTGGCAACGTCCACGGTTCTGGCTCGGTTGTCCGCGCCCTCCGGCTCGGGGCAGGTGATCCATCCGCGGCTGCCGGGCTCGGCGACTACAAGGTCCAGCCCGAAAGCATTGCGAAAGCCCGGATACGGCGGCACATAGTCATCTTCTTGCCGGCTCGGCTGGATCTGACGCCCCAAGCTTCCCAGGAACGACTGCAGAAGCTTGGCTTCCGCTTTCGGACAGACGACACCCATGCGAATTTCGCTGCCAAAGCCCTGAAGGGTGAGGGGATAGTCGAAAGGACGGTTGTTGAGAATGCCCCTGATAGGATGAGTGTCCTTGGCGGTCGCCGTTCCGGCGCGACTGGCAAATACCAACTGCGGCTCCGGTATCTGCAGACCGCGATGTTTGATGAGCGGCCGGAATTTGGGCTCCAGGGCAACTGGCGGGGATTTTCTTCCGCCGGTGATCTCCGCAAACGCAGGTGTCCTCCGTACCGAGAAGCGGAAACCCGATCCGGAATTGCAGGGATACTCATACATGCGGAGCGGAGTGGGACTGCCCAGGATTTGGCCCCGCCAGAAATTAACGGCATCGTTGAATTCCTTGTTGTGTTGCCATCCGAGAATGCGCATCTTTATGGTTTTGGATTCTTCCCCAGGGGCGAGCTGACCCGCCGGATCGAGCACACGCAACGATGGCTTGAGAATAAGGAACGAGCGTCTTTCCAACTGACGCAATGACATGTGGACCGATTGAAAGGCGCGAAACAGCCGGCCTTCGAGTTGCTCCTCTCTGGGCGAATCCGTCGTCCATATTTCTCGCTTTCCGTCCGATTGCAAGCCGGGGTTGCCGGCGGTCATCGCGCCGGTGAGCGCCTCCAGCATCAACGACGTGATCGCGCCGTCCTCGAAGCGAAGGCAGTCTTCGGGCAGCGGTTGGCGTTTCGGCTTATCCTTGATATTTTCGTCGAAACAGGTTTTGACGTCGTCAATGGTTCCGAAAGCGAAGATCTGGCCCTTATAGGGCACGGCAGCGACAGCACGCTGCGCACTTTGCTCTCGCACCCATTTCCACACATGCTGTTCGGGCCATTTCTTGGGTTCGAAAGCAAGTGCCTCCGAGGGACACTCGATCTCGAAGGCATTGCTCTTGAGAATTCCTGTAGTCGCCCCCGCCTCGATGTGAAACGGAACCCGTTCGTCCTCAGCACCGCCGCGGTTTTGGACGATGATTTCTCCCGCCTGATCCCTAGCGGGTGTGTCGAGGCAGTGTTGTGCCAGTCGCACTATGAGATCATCGAATCCCTGCGTCGGCACCAGATAGGCGGTCCGGCCCTGACTGCGAGCATGTGAAATGAGTTGCCACACACGTGCGGGCACCCCTGCAACGTCCTGAACACACCAATAGAGGCTTCCTTGCCGCCGCTCTTCCATCCCCTTGAAGAAGGCATCCATGATGGAGGCATCGCGGCCACTATAGCCGCAGACAATGACGGGTGAGTTTCTCAACTCCTGCACCAATGCGGCTTCCAGGGCTTTCTCCTGTGCCTGAAGCTCCTGATCCGTATTTTTCAGGTGATCGTAACGATAATCGCCATGGAGCGAAACGGTCAGCAATTCTCCCGCTTTCACGCCGCGCACGATTCGGTGGGTGGAGTCGAGGCCCACTTCAATGGGGGTGATGTTGCTGCTTGCGAGCGAACGGCTGGTGAGTTGATCGAAGTTCGTCGTCCAGACGGACTTGATCAATCGATGCGAAGCCAGTAACGCAAGAAGCTGGTAACCCGTATGCGGCTTCGCATTTCGCACCTTCTCCTGAAAATAGGCCCGCCTGCTCTCCGGGATGGGGTAACACGCTTCGATATAAACTCCGTATTCATCAGGAGCGCCTTCGGCGGGATAGATACCCTGGCGATCGAGCCACCGCTGGATACGATGGCGCACGCTCGCCAGCGATAGTTCGGAAAACTGCGCCTGCAAGCCCAGATTGTTGGTTAGGAATATCTCGCGTTTCCATTCCCATATGCACATCTGCGCGGAAGGCATGCCGGACGTGATCGACGCCCCTGCCCCCAAGAAAAATGCATGAGGGGTGCTTTGGTTCACTGCGACCGATCGTATGAAGGCATCAAGGGGAAGGATCTCCGTCATCCAGCTTCTTCCTCCTCCTTAGCGGTGACGACCTCCATGCATTCAGCGGCGGTCCTGCCAAGCATGGCTTTAAGAACATCGGGCGCGATCCTAGCCGTCTTAAGCTTTTCGACCGCATCGGTTCGCCAGAAGAGATTTCCCGCGCCCGGAAAGTCACGGCGCAGGTCGCGAAGCGCCTGCAGAGCACTTTTCGCCCAAGAGCGGAACTCGTCGAGAGGCCAGCAGCGCACCTCCTTTAGAAAGGGAATCGCGCCCTCCGTGGTGCGGGTGCACGGGGTTATAAGGACGGGAATGATTTCGGTGCCTGCCAGATCCGGGAATTTATTGCGCAGCCATTGAGGGTGCAGCGCTGCCTGTCGGGCTTTCGCAACGGAGAAAACGGTTTCCGGCTTGCCCTCCGCATGGTCCTCGAATACTAGGCAGAGCGAATCATCGGCGATCCACCAGGGATCGGGCGCCGCTTCCTCGGAGGAATTACCGGCCGAATACCCGAGGAAGTCACCCAGACGTTTATGCCCGTGCTCGAAGGCCTTACCATCGGAGTTCTGCAGCAAGAGGCCGAGAATTGCGCTCTCCTCCGCGTCATACTTGCGGTCATGAACGGTCCCCATGCTTTCAAACACGGTTTCCAGCCGTTCGACTATCGCAATCAGGCGAGGTTCGACAGGGATGTCGCGGGAGGGCTCGGCCTTTTCCGTACCCAGCCCGGCAAGCCACCTTAAGACAGGTGCCGCTGCCTGGGCCTTCCGGAAATAATCCTTCGCGATCTCATCGGTATCCAGTTGACCGTTCCGATGGGCAAGCCAGGCTGATGACCCGGCAAGGTATAGCCACAGCGCGCGATAGCCCCGCAGATCGGGATGATTCAGCTTGCCGATAATCGTCCGGCAATGTTCAAGTGCGCGGGGGTAGTCACCGTTCCAAAGCGCATACTGGTACGACAACTCGGCGGCAGTTGCGTCGGCCAGTTCCTGGGTCGCCGCGAGCGTCTTCTGGGTCATGCCGGCGCGTAGGGCGACAATCGCCTTATCCGCGGCGTCCCAGTCTGCGTCCTGGGCAAAAAAGTGCTGAAGGTTGTCAAGCATCGCTGCGGCGGAAACGCCCTTCGACTGCTCCAGCCCGAACTCCAGTTCGGCCTGGATCTCGGGGTGAAAGAATTCACGTCGCTCCTTCTTGAAAAGGTAGCTGCTGAGGCTCTCGCCCAGTACGATTACCGCTGCATAATCATTGGGCGAGCGGGTGCAGCGTCCGAACCCTTGTACCAGGCGGGTGAGAATGCGGTCGTCCAGCAGAAGCTGCGCGGTCACGCGCAATACGAAAAATTTCTCCTGCAGGTTGGCTCCCCCGGGAAGCCCGTCCGCCAGCAACAGCCTGCAGTCATCGTCGACCAGATCGATTCCGTCGTAACGGTTGGCGACCACGGCAACCGCCTTCTCGCTTTGTACAAAGGGGGCTTTGGACGCCTCGATCTGGCTCGCGTCGAAGACCGGGCAGGCCAAGTTCGAAGCGATGGCTTTCCGCATTTTTTCCGCGGCATTGTCATCCGGAACCAAGTAGAGCGCCCGACCGCTGAGCTTAATGGTGTCCAGTGCGAACTGCTCCGTTTCCGCATCATCAAGAGTCCGCTTGGGAAAGAGGAAGAAGCGGCGTCCTATGCCCTGTTTGTCCCAGCCTGTAGGCACCGGTATTTTATGGATGGGCTGCCGGCCGGTAACGCGTTCGAGGTCGCCTCCAGCTCCAAGCGTGGCCGACATATACACACGTTGTGTCGCCCCGGCAAAAGGCGCATGCGTGTTGGAGGGCGGAATCAGCGGGCGGATGAGTATCGAGAGTCGTGAAATGTAAAGGTGGCAGGCATGAAGCGAATCGCGAATCAGGCTCCATGGATGCTTCAGGGCACTGCTTGCCGTATGCTCGTCGAGAAGTGCAATGATCTCAGGCGTACTCGACTGGAAAGCGGGCGTCGGCAGAATCTCGACCCATTGCCGGTCCGCAGGGCTTTTCGCGCGACCCGTCAGGCGAGACCTGTCGGAAGGTGGGAGAAAACGGCTCACTACGCCCGTGAGCGCCGCGAATGCGGCTTCGTGTTCGGGATGCGATTTGTCGATAAGCAGCGACCAGAAGGCGGAGACATAATTCTCCGCGGAATGCGCATCGTCAAGGATGATCAGGTGCGGGTCTTCGAAAAAGGGATTGGTGTTGAATAGGCTGCTATAGGTTGTAACGCCCACGGCTTCGGCATTCTGCCAGTCCGCTGCGGCACCGGGATCGTACTGCGCCCGAGAACCGGTAAAGGTATACAGATCAATCCCATATTTCGTGCTGGCCTGGTGCGCGACCTGATTGGCGAGCTGACGCGTGGGGCAAAGATAGACGACGCGCTCTCCGTATTTGCGACGTCGCCATTCTGCGATAAGCAGCCCCACGAGGGTCTTTCCGCTGCCGGTCGGCAGTTGAAGCGCAATGTCGGGGTGTTTGGTATGAACGGCGATATAGCTGCGGAGCACATCGGCCTGGTGGGAAAGTAGTCCAGGCACAGTTTTCTTGCGCAGATCCCGGAAGAGCGCCTCCGGGTCATCGGGTACGACGGGCTTTTTTTCAGGCAGTTTGAATGGCATTAGCCGCTCTCTTCCATGCGCAATCCGATTCCACGCCTACGGCGGCCGGGCCGCATCGCGTCGTCGTGCTCAGCGCGATCGATACTCCCGGATGTGTGTCTGGATCGATAGGCATCATCCCGTCCCTTCAGCCTTCCTTGGGAAACAGCGGCCATTTTTGCGCAAGGTACTGTTCTGCAGCGTCCCGGACCACCCACGCGAGCGAGACTTTCTTTTGCTTCGCAATCTCCTCCAATGTCGCGTAAAGCTCGTGCGGAAAACTGATCGTTGCCCGCACTGTTGCTGTATGTTGCGGGTTCACTTTGCCCTCATGTCTTTTCTTCAACATCATGACTTGACCTTCACCGTATTTCACCACAATGGTGATGCAAAGACAAGCCGTTTCTCTGCAAGAAGATACGCGAGATTCACTGCGCTTTGATTCCGATTCTATGGTGGCCCGAGCAAGCCGGGTATTCAAACCGACGCGTTTGGCCGACAGGCTACCGCAGACGCAAATCGATCGACATCCTCACCGGACGACTTCAACTTCTCACCACACCAGTCGCGTTCCGATGCGCAATCGTGGCATAAGATCGCGAATACCGTAGAGGCTGGATAGCTGTGTCAGGCATCAAGGAAGGCAAGGAGCAGTTCAAGGAATTCATGCGGCGCGTGCGCAAGGCCGTGGGCGGCAATGACAAGTCCGCCTCCCATGCGACGCGCAAACGGCCTGTGCGCTTTCGTAGCCGGCAAGTCGCGCGAGCGCATCGCGCCAGGCCCCATATATCTTCGCCGTGCCAGCGACGAAATCCCAATAGTTGCTGTGCTCGTAGATGGCGCCCTGCTCCAGCCCCTCGGCCCGTCTGGGATAGGCGAATTCCGTTCCGCTGACCACGGCCGCGCGCCAGTAGCGACTCCAGTCCTTGGGATAGCCCTCACGGTCTACATCGACGTTTTCGGCCTTCTTCAGGCCGACATGCACCCAGACCTCAAGTCCCATGCGATCCGATTGTAGATCGCGTCGGCGGGTACCAGAGACTACCGTCCTTCGACAATTCGGCGAATGTCCTTGAGCAGGACGAAAAGATGCATCGGATCGGTCGGGGAGTGGATAAAATCAAATTTTTCGTAGAAGCGCCGGGCTTCTTCGTCCTTCGCGTGAACGGCGAAGGCTCGGATGCCCGCGATCTCGGCCGCCTGTAATGTGCGATGCATGGCATCCTTCAAAAGCGCCTTTCCGACGCCCTGGCCGTGCCAGCGTTTATCGACGGCCAGTCGCGCAAGCAGCATGATTGGCACGGGATGACGGGCGAGGCCCCTGGTCAGGCGCTCCGGCGCTTCTTCGCGCGAAACCTGCCCCACTGCCAGCGTGTGATAGCCGATGACGGATTCGCCGACGAGACCGACGTAGGTTTGCGCCGCGCCGGCCTGCTGGTTGGCCCACGCATAGCGCAACAGGTATCGGTTCAGTTCTTCCCGGCCGCAGTCGAAGCCTTCGGTGGTGTGATCGACCCTGAGCTTTGCAATGCGGCGTTCCGCACTCACTGATTCGGCCCGGCATCAAAGAATCCGGGCTCTTTCAGCAGACGCTCAAGACGGGGCAGGGGGCGTGGAGCGGCATCGAGCGCAGCCTGGAACGCCTTCCACTGAGCGGCATTCAGACCGAAGCTCCGCCGGTCGGCGAGCGTTTCATCGGCGCGGGCGAGCGCACTCTCCAGAACGAATTCGCTGACGGAGCGGTGGGAAGCAGCAGCCGCAGCCTGAAGCGCACGCTTCGCGTTGCGGGTCAGGCGCAAGTCCAGTTTTTCGCTGCGTGTGGTGCGTATAGCCATAGACCCTCCTTCCAATTCTGACATTAACCATTCCGCCAGACAATGTCAAGACAAGCTACAATAGGCCTGTGCTGCTTCAGAGCCGTCTACGTTGTTCAGAAAGGCCCTTGGCAATGTGGTAAGAGCGAAATTCTTAATGCGAATGACAGGCCAAGGGTCTGCTAGAGATTTTTGATTGTGTTGAAACGCTGCGGCGCAACCATGCCCATCACGAGTGGGGCAGTTGATGAAAGCCGCTTGCAGCCAGCGAGCCGGACGCTCGTGATCGTATTGCATAGGAGTTGTGGATGCCGACGTCAAAAATAAACACTGGTAACGGCAAGGAGAAAGCCCAAAAGGGTGGAGGTCTCGTTTGCGGTGAAGTGAACCTGCAAGCTGCTGAGAAGCAGGTCGATTACGTGAAATGACGACGATGGCCGACATTACGTTTCAGTACCCGCCTGAGCTGTTCAACCTGTTGGTTGACACGATACCTTTGCTAAGCCGATCCAAGAAGGATGTTGTGTTGTTCTTCCGGGGAGCGGGGGTTCCTGACACGATGCTGGCTGATCTCATCCGGCGGGTAAAGACGGATGCCGCGAATATAAACAAGTATGAAATCGCCAGAACCACTCTGCAGCGGCTGAACGAGCGCGGCGAAGCCGGCCTTGCGTACCGCCGGGAGGTTTTGAAGCGTGTGGTGGAATTCGCGAGTTTCGACAGTTGCTGGCCTGCCGACCAGTTGAAGGCCAAAGGGCTTGTCGCCAGCATCCGTGAGGTCGTCAACCAGAAGGATTCCTTTACGCGCATGAACCAGGCGCGAGAAGAGGAGCGCGCTGCCCGCCTCGCTGATGTGGAGCGGGCCAACAAAGCGAAGCAGGAGCAGGCGGCAAAGATCGAAGCTGCCAAGAATGAATTCTACGGACTATTTGTTTCGTCGCTGACGGCTCAGCAGCGCGGGAAGAAGCTGGAATCGGCATTGAACAACGTATTTCGCGCCTACGGGATTCTCGTCAAAGAAGCATTCCATCTTGTCGGAGAGTCCGGTGAAGGCATCGTGGAGCAGATTGACGGCGTCATCCAGCTGAAAGGGGTTCTCCATTTCGCAGAGATGAAATGGTACAAGGACCCTGTCGGCAAGGGGGAGATTTCGGAGCATCTCGTTCGGCTTATCAGCCGGGCAGAAGCGCGCGGACTTATCATTTCAGCCAGCGACTACACCGATCCGGCCATTCATACCTGCCGCGAATTTCTTCAGCATAAACTTGTCTCGCTTTGTCACCTGCAGGAGCTTGTTTTCCTACTGGAGTGGCAGGCCGATTTATCGGCGTTCCTCGCCCAGAAGATCGAAGCTGCGCAGATACACAAGAATCCCTACTTCAAGCCGCTTGAAGGCGAAACGGGTCCTTTGTGAGTATGGCCGCTGAAAGCCACGTCGAAGGCGCAGCACTTGCCGGTCTGGTGGGGTTCAAAGAATTGGTGCGCGAGGGTGTAATTCGCCATTGCGGCTGCAAGGAACGGACCTGCCCCGTCTACTTCATACCTTCATCCGCTGTGCATGAACTGGGGCAGCTTCGCCGCGATGCGCTCCGGCTGTTTCGCGTCGCGGATCGGAGATTCGAGGAACCCGCATGGTGAGACAGGACAGAGCTGGAAACAGGCAAAAGGGAAGGGGGCAACGATGGGACTGTACGTGCATTCGCTAGGTGAGATCCCGACCGACACGGAGCGGGCCTATTACGTCTACCTGCTCGATTACGGCTGGGAGGAACCGTTGGGCGACGCCGTCCGCGCAAACCTCCCCCGCATGGCCGATCTCGCGTCGCGCTCGGATGCCGTTGTCATTCATGGCCCCAGAGGCGTCCATTTTGAGGACGAAGTGCTCTCCTGGCACCGGATCAATGGGCAGGATGCGGGTGACATACTGCCCGCACTGCTTGTCACGACACGCCATCCCTCCACCTTCCGGGAGTCATTCAGTTTAATCAGGACGGAGCCAGAGAACCGCGACCCGCTCCTACTGGTACCTCTGCGGAAGATATGCACCTCCGCCCAGGAGGTGGCCGACCTGATTCACATGGTGTTTGAGGACATCAAGGGCAAGAAGCGTCTGCCGGACTTTCACGCGGCGAAGCGCATGCAGCGCGGGGTAGGGCGCGCATTAGTAGACGCCGTCATATTGCAGCCCAAGCTTGGCGGCGTCGGCTTTGATTTGAAGAACTTTTTCAGCGGCTTTAAGAAATAAATGGTTGAACGGATCGACATCGAGCGCGCCCTGGATAGCCTCGCTTCCGACGAAGGGGGCTTCATATTCCAGGGGCTCGCAGTCGTCCTGGCAAAGCTCCGATGGCCGGAGTTGATCGCTTCGGAACGGCACAAGGATCGCGGGCTTGACGCCTACGCCAGTGCGTCCGTTTCGGCGGATGGACGCGGCAAGGGCCTGGCATGTTCGATCACCGGAACATACGAAAAGATCAAGGACGACGCCACTGAGACAAAGAAACACTACCCGGATGTGTCTCTGCTTATCTTCTATACGAGCGAGAAAGTCTCTCAGGGAAAGAAGGCCGAATGGGCGCAGAAGATTCACAGTGACTTCGGTCTTGAACTGATCGTGGTTTCCCGGGAGGACATCATCACGACCCTTCAGCTCCCCGGCAATGCTCATCTATGCGCGACCCACCTTAGAATCCCTGTTCCTTTTCAGCAAACATCCGCGCCGCTCTTGCAGCGGGTGCGTGACGCAACTGGAACTGTGGCCACGCAGTGGGCCGCCCACCCGCGGTTAACAGGAAAGCCCACCATATTGCTTAACGGCGTCATCGTCGACCGAAAGGGAAACGAGACACGGCAGCTCCTCAACACCGCGCATCTTCACGCTCAGCTGCTGCAAGGCCGGCGGCTGATCCTCGAAGCTCCGGCGGGCAGAGGCAAGACCACGACCCTGATACAACTTGCCCGGATGGCTGGCAGCCCGCCACCTTTTGCATTCCTCGTAGATCTGCCTGGCTGGGTCAGGTCGCCCGCCACGATCCTGGAGCATATTGCCCGCACGCCTGCGTTTCTCGCCCATGGCATTGACGCCGCTGCGCTCGCACAGCTGTCTCAAACCGAACCGTGCTTGTTTCTCCTCAATGGTTGGAACGAGATTTCATCCGTTTATTCCCAGGAAGCCGCCACCGCGCTCCACGAGCTGGAACGAACTTTTCCTGCCGCCGGAATTGTAGTGGCCACGCGCGTCCATGACACGGTTCCGCCATTGCCGGGGTCCACCCGAATCCGGCTGCTTCCTCTGACGGCAGCACAGCGGTTGCAGTACCTGGTGGAGGCGCTGGGAGAAACGCAGGCTCGTCAATTCCACGAGAGCCTCGCCGCTGATCGTGTGCTCAATGAACTGACGCGAACACCCCTCATTCTCTCAGAGATCACCGCCCTCCATCAGTCAGGGCGAGAGGTACCTCGCACAAAGTTGCGTCTGCTTCGCGCCGTAATCGAAATGATGGAGCAGTCCGAGGCCCACAGCGCTCATCTGCAAGGCCCGCCGCTCTGGGGACACGCCGAGCAGTATCTGCGCGAGCTGGCGCTTCAACTTGTAGGCCGAGGGGATGTCATTATTGGCGCGGCGGATGCCCGATCTGTTTGCCACACAGTCAGCGACCGCTTGAAGCATGACCAGCAGCTAGAACACTCGCCGGAATCGGCCGATATCCTCAAGACGCTCTGTGCCCATCATATTTTGGAGCGCATCGAGTATCCCGTCGCCGGATTCCGTTTCGAACACCAGCAATTCCAAGAATACTATGCGGCTCTTATGGTTCAGGAGAAGCTGGCAGAGCTGGTGGCAGAAAAGGACGCGAATCGCCGCGAGGCGTTCAACGCGACATATATTAATGAGCCGGCATGGGACGAGCCACTTGCGCTGGCTGCCGAAGACTTCGGGAGCACAGGTGATCACGCAACCAGCGTGGAGTCCGCAAGCGTCTTGATTGACGGCGCTCTTCGAGTTGATCCCCTTTTTGCGGCCAGATTGGCCCGTCTCTGCGGCCCCGCGCATTCGCAACAGCTCCGCAGCGAATTGGGCAAGCGTCTTCGCTTGCTTTACGCAGCCGACAATCCGCACTACCGTCAACTCGCTATTGCCGCGATGCTGGCGACCGGCTGGGATGACTTTATCGATATTCTCATCCCCCTTCTCATACATTCGGATCAGCAGATTCGCCTTGGCACCTATCGGGCAGGCTCTGATTTCTATCCGTCCTGTCTGGGCGCCAATTGGTGGCACGTGGTCTCCGGCTGGCAGGAACGATTCCGGGGTGAGTTTGTCTCGGAACTTGCTCTTCATCACGGCCGAACCGAAGTTGCATTGGCATTCGCACGTTCTGATCCAAGCGTTACGGTCAAGATTGAAGCGGTTCGCCTATTGGCCTGGATGGGCCAATATCCTGATGTTGCAGGTCTCCTGCAAGCGATGAATGACTCAGAATTCCGGCAAATGGTAACTCGGCTTGAACTAGAAGAAATACCGTCACATCTGCACTCCCGGGCGCGGGCGGCGTATACGGCTCTACTGGCCGAAACAAGCGATCCGAAGACCCGGTTTCAGATTACTCTCACGCTCGGTCGGCTTGGCCACAGTAACGGTTCGAACCTGTTGAAGGACGAACTCGCCGTCATGCCGGGATCGGTGGTGAAGGAGCTGAGCGACTACTCGCTCCGTCCGGCAATTGAGGCCGTGCGCACCGTTGACTCCCCATGGGTGAGCCAGTGGGTGGCGGATCGGATCGTGGAAGGGGCCTTATGGCGCGACAGCTGGCTGGCTATGGTATCCACGCTTCCCGAAGGCCAGCGCGAGGCGCTGCTGCTGCGTGTAACCGGTGAAAACCTCCAATATGGTGCTACCGGGCGGATTGTGTCGCTTCTCGCCGCCACTTCCGATCCGACCTTCGCGAAGCGTGTTTTTGAGGCCCTCTGCTCTCACCGGCAGCAACTGCTGGACGATCCACGAAATACCGACAAGCAGGCAATCGACCAGCAATTGAGAGGGCTTTTCAAGAGCACACCGGTCCAACGCGTTGTGGAGGGCCTCTCGGACATGCTAGCGAAGACACCATCGGGGCTGGAGCTTTCTCTCATGCTCGAAATGTTCAGCCGAATGGGATCGACTGAGGACAGCGTGAGGGGCGCGCTTCCCGATCCGCTGCGTCAGCAGCTTCGCCGATACTTTAAGGCTGCTGTCCCCGCCGTGCTCAAGGAAGAAGATAATCGTGGCGAGGCGAAGGGTCGCCTGGCAACGGCATTGGCCGAGGTCGGTGATTCCGAGGATGTCACCGACTTGCTTATCCTGATCCACGCCGACATCCAGAGAGTTCGGGACGGCCGCGCTGCATTGGCCCGAGGAGATCGATCCCGCCGGGGGCAGGGCGGGATGATGAGCTATTCAAACTGGCACGTGCAGGCGCTCGTTTGGCTCGATCAGATCAAGGCTCCGTCAATCCTTATCGATCTGCTGAAAGAAGCGGAATACGAACTGGATGCTGCCTGGGGGCTGGTCACTCTCGCCAAGAAGGACGCCGGTGATCACCCGATAGTCACGGGACGCTTCGGCTCACCCGCAAGAGACTACCGGAAATTCCGGCAAGCACCCCTTGAATGGTCAACTCTCTACGATGAAGAGCGGCGGACGAACTTTGCCGCCGCGCTCAAGGAGCGGATCACCGCGCTGCTGGACGAAAGCAGGCTCGGCGATCACAAGAGCATACCTTACCACTATCGACTGAAGGAGTTAGGGAAAGCCCTCGCCTCACTCGATCCAAAGGATTCCGCCGACCTGGTTCTGGAAATCGCGGCGCTGCCGGCGGATTGGGACGGCTGGAGACGGTTCGAGTTGCTTGAATCCCTGCTTTTTGGGGGCGTCGAGCTACCCGCCGACAAGGTGATTAACCTCCTCGAACCTGTTTTTGGACAGTTCCGAAAGCAGGGTATCTACAACAACGACAGCCTCTCGCTGTTCAACCGTATACTCCACATGCTTCCATTTCTGAAACCTCCCTCTCTGGGTATCGCCAAAGTCAGGGAGCTATCGGCCGAATTCCGCCTGCACCTTCAAAACCATGAGGGGTTGCTGATGGCTCTCGGCCAATGCGGATGCGACGAGGGATTAGAACTGCTGTGCGAGCTTGCCTCGCAAAGCGGCGCAGCGTTTCAACACATAGCGAGGGTGTGGTTCGATGCCGTGGCGGCTTGCCCATTGCCGCAGGCAAAAGAACTCCTTTTGGGCTTCGTGGACCCTCAATCATCGGGCGGCATCGGCGAACTGGAATTCCCTGACCACATGGCGGATTATCTTGCGTCTGTCCTCGCGAAGATCGCAAATAGCGACAGTGCTGTTTCGGCGCGGCTCCTTGAGTTGGCCGAACAGACGACGTACCCACGTGGGCGCCAGATCCTCGCGAAAGTGCTACCGCAGCTCGATGCTCCGCAAAGTCTTTTGGCCGCGCTCAACCTGCTGGATGATGGAGCGTCGCAGCCGGTTCCCTATGAGGTGTGGCGGTCACTGGAAGATGTCTTCCTCGAAAAGCGTCCTTACAAGGACACACAGTCTTACACGCTTGTACCCCGAGCTGCGAACGATCTCAAGAAGCGGCTATTTGAGATGGCGGAAGGGGATTCCAGACGAACCCGCGCCGCGTACACTCTGCTGGCACAAATAGAAGAATGGCGGTTGGAACATGGCAGGCCCAGTTCCGAGCCGAGACACCCAGCCTATGCGTCCGGCGTGCCATGGCCGCCGGTACCGGTCCGCGACAAGGATTGATGATGCACAAACCCCTCCTAGTGCAGGCGTTCGCCGAAGACCTTACGTCGCGAGAGACCGAATGCTTTCGGCGGGCGATCGCCACCGTCAACGGCCTCCAGGCCGAGTTTCGCGTGTCGGACCCCATACGTCGCATTCATCTGCCCGGCAAGCGGGACGTGATAAAAGAGAATGCTTCGTTCGATGCCCTCTACAAGCGCGTGAAAGATGGTCGCGCATTCTGCATCACGCCGCGCGGCTTCCGTGGAAACGAGTTCCAGACCGCCGACGAGCGATGCTCGCTCTTGTCCATCGCGGATTGGGAAGAGCAGTACGCACCGCCGTCGTTGCAGACCTACATCGTGTACCAGTTTGCGTTTGCATTCCTGACATGGGCAGCGGATCACGTCAGCGACAAGGTTCTCACGCACAAGAAAACCATCGGCTGCCGGATGGACTATTGCGGCGACAAGCGCGATCTCAAGCTTGGGATGCTCGCGGGATACATATGCCCTCGCTGCCGTGGGCATCTTCCGCAACTCGGTGCCACGCCCAAGCAGATTGACGCCATCGAGCGAATTCTGGCCTACGTGCAGGCCGCGGCAAAGGGCTACGAGAAGATCCCCGATGAATGGAACACCGCCTTTGTCGTGATGCGCTTTGCGGAGGATGACAACCGCACGGCGTTCGAGCGCGGCATCAAACCAGGACTACGCGACGTGGGAATCGTGGCGCAGCGTGCAGACGACGTGATCGAGTCCAGGCCACTCCTTGAAAAGATCACGCAGCAGATTGCTCGCGCCCGCTTCGTCGTTGCCAAGGTGGACGTGAACCGGATGAACATCTACTATGAGCTGGGTCTGGCGATGGGCCGGAAGAAGGACGTTCTTTTGGTTTCGGAGCAGGACTTGGTGAAGCGCCTTCCTTCAGACCTGTCTAATTGGGAGTGCCTGACTTATCCGAAGGGGGATTACAGCACCCTCAGACGCAGAGTCGCTAAGTACTACGGGGACAATTATCATCTAGGCAAGAGCTGAAGCGCGTGCAGTCTCGGCTAGAACTGCCTCTGCCCAGGAGCGTCGTCGAACACTTCGCTCAGGAATATAGATACCGCGACGCCTGCGGCGGCAGCACGGATGTCGAAATCCTTGACGCAAGGTGCGATAGAATGAGACTGTTCCATCGATCATCTTTCGGGTACGCACACACAGGGAGGCACATGCAGCCGCTCGTATTGCGCCAAGCTGCGCCCGCGGAGCAAACGCCGTGGCGAGATTCGCAGACCGATACCGATCCATTGCCAGCGACGGTTGCGACCGATGCGAACGGATTAACCGTGGCAGCCACGACCCGGATCACTGAGGTTCGGCAGGAAACCACCGACGACAAATAAGCCGTAGGAGCCCTTGACATGAATCCCATCATTCTTCGCTTCGCCCAAAGAATCCCTGCTGCCAGCCCTGAAGTCCTGCGATACGATGCGGAGCGGCAGATCGCGGAGGTTCTGGAAGGCGGCCAGTGGGTTGACCGGCTTACCGTAGGCGGGCAGGGGGCGAGCACGAAATTCACGAAAGTGAAAAACGAGACGACGGACGATGACTGATGTTGCGGTTCTGATCGTCAGCACAAAAGTCGATCTCGCGACCGACGCCGTTGTGCAACGACTCAGAGACCGCGACATTCCTTGCTTACGACTGAATACCGAAGATTTCCCTTTCCACGATACGCTGGCGTACTACCCGGAAGTTACGCCGGGCAATAACCATTGGCTTGTTTGCAACGGGCAGCCGGTCCCGAGTCCGACAAGCGTCTGGTACCGCCGCCTTCGCACACCAAGCACTCCCGATGGAATGGATGAGGGGATAGCGATGTTTTGCCGCCAGGAGTCGAGGGCGGCGCTGATCGGGGGAATCATCGGACGGCGCACGCGATGGATGAGCCATCCGTCCGCGATCTGGGAGGCGGAGTACAAGCCCTATCAATTACAGGTTGCCGCTGGTCTTGGCCTCAGGATTCCGCAGACCGTCGTTACCAACGACCCTATTGCAGTCCGCTCCGCTTTTGACATGTTTGGCGATTTGATCATCAAACCGGTACGCAGCGGGCATGTCGTCAAAGAGGGAGCCGAACATGCCATATACACCTCGCGGCTTCTCGCGGAACATCTGGACGAGTTGGAAAACGCCCGGTGGAGCCCCAGCATTTATCAGGCGCACATCCCGAAGAAGTACGACATCCGCGTAACCATCGTTGGCGCTCGCTGCTTTGCCGCAGCGATTGACTCTCCTTCCGACCCGGCGGCGTTGATCGATTGGCGACAAACTGAGAATCCGGCACTCCCGCACTATCCGATCAAGCTGCCAGACGCGCTCGAAGCCACGCTCCGGCAACTCATAGACGAGCTTCGCCTGACGTTTGGGGCTATCGACCTCATCGAAACGCCCGAAGGGGAGTACGTGTTCCTTGAGGTGAATCCAAGCGGGCAGTGGCTCTGGCTCGACGACACGCTGCAACTCGGAATATCGGACGCTGTAGCCGATTGGCTTGGGGGCGAGAGTCAGCCATGAAGAACGCGCTGACGACGATATTCTGGTGGTTGCGGGATAGAGTTTTCCCAGTGGCGCAGCCCTACTCACCGGAAGAGTTGAGGGCAGACTCCGAGAGGCGTGCGGCTCAGCAGAAGGACTGGGAGGAACGGGTAGCTGCGCTGCCTGCCAAGGAGGAAGCACTAGTTCAGTACCTCTCCGCGTGTAAGACCGCGCTTGAAGATGAGAATCACCGCCAGCAGAGCGTCGATGCGCGGCTCACCACGAGTATCGGTCTCTCTTCGATTGCGGGCACCATCGTGTTTGGTACCATGCTGACCAACATCCCGCGCTCGCCTTCAGTGGTGCCCTGGCTCATGCTCTTGTCCCTTGGGTATCTGATTTTGCAGCTTGTCAGCGCGATACGGGCTGGTATCCGAGGGCTTGAACGCCGAGCCTATGATGCAATGCCGGTCATCGATCTCCTCCCGACTGGAAAGGAGGCTCCGGCCTACTATTGCCGCCGCCGGATAGAGCAGTTCTTCGCGGTACTTCTCCAGAACCAGGATCAGAACAATGCAAAGGTCACACAAATGGCCGTGGCGCATCGCGCGACCAAGAACTTCGTAGGTGGTCTCGTGATCTTTGCCGCGCTGGCAGGGATTCACTACGTCGTTGATCGTCCAGCCGATGATCTGGAGAACCGGCTGAAGACCGATCACGTCTTGCGCGAACTCCTTCGCGGCCCACAAGGCCAGTCGGGACCGGCGGGGCCGCAAGGACCGCAAGGACCGCCTGGATCAACACCCGCTGTTCCTATGCCAGCCGGGGGTGCCCAACTGCCAGCGACCAACAAGCCGAATCAGAAGAGATAGGTCGTAAGATCCGGCTCTCATCCCGCAGATAGGCACTCCGCGGCGAGAAATGGCGAACCGGGAGTTCTCAAATCCTGACCTTCTCGTACTCGTCGAGGACGGTCTCGTCGCTGCGCCGGTCGTAGAGCTTCGTGGTACGGGGGAGGGGTGAGCGACCCCGTGGGTTCTTACCGCTTTCGCCTCGAATATCAAACGCTCGAAAGATGAGCTGTGCAATCTGCGCTTCGTACTCCCGAATGGCCTCAACATCCCCGTTCGATGGCCGCTCGAGCCCAGCGAACTTCTCGGCGCTCGCAAGAGATCACCCTTTTGCGCGATCGCGGCCAGAAGAGGCCCACGACTGAAAACGCCTGCGCCGTGGCGAAACACGAGCGCGAAATGATCTCGCGGCGGACCAAGACGGCCCTCGCCGCAGCCAAGGCCCGCGGCATCAAGCTGGGCAATCCGCTATCACGAGGCGCTTGCGAAGGCCGCGCCGCCCCACGGTCAACGGAGCACACCCGCGGCGCTACGGGCCCCCGCGCCGTACGATCTAACCAACTTTTCGTGCCATTAGGGACACCTCCGCTGAGGTGCGGCGCACCAATGGCACACTGCGCAACACTATTCCACTGCGCTCTTAGGGTTTCAAAAAGTGCACGCTGATCGGGGTTCAGTCGCCGAATCCACATACCCCAGGCGCCGCTCGCGACGTCGTGGAAACGGCGCGCCTGCTTGCCAGGCAGCCGTATGGCTTCGATTCTTTTCGGGTATCGCGTCGTGCGAGTACTCAAGTTCCGGATGGCGCGCCATCCGGCGGCTACAACTCCAAGCGTGCTTCTGTTCGTCTTCACGCGTCCAAATGAGGGAGCAATTCTCGAACGAAAACAGAGAAGTCGTTGGTTTGAGCCATTAACGAGATCGGCGCGGGTTTAACGACGATTCCGCTCGCCCTGTACTCATTCCTTGCGCTGTCGATCAAGCGGTCAAGCAAACCAGAGTCAATTCGCTTCATCTGTATCAGTGCAGCGGCTACTCGCTGAATGATGTACCAGTGTTCGGGGTCGGCCACAAATGCTTTCGCACGCGCCCAAATGTAGGTCAGGTATGCCCCAAGCTCCTCGACAGTGTCGCTAGCAAATCTCTGGGCAGCAACTTCGGCCGCGTCCTCGATATCAGTGACACCACTCGTCCATCGATATCGACCGAACATCTCTTCTTCGGAAGCCGGCTGCTCTTGCCGTAACCACTTCATCTCTGTCGGTTTCGCGACCAAGAATGCAATGCAAATCCTCTCGATCAGTGCCAAGTCGGCGGATTCCTGCGTGCCGAGGGGGAATCGAACTCTGGGTTTGAGCTGAAGCGAGCCGAGCGTCAACCCAGTGCCTACAATATGTACGTCTGCAATATGTGCGGCCAATCCTTGCAGCTGAAAAGCGACTCCATGTGCCGCCTCATGAATCGCAGTCACCTCATCCTGAAAATTGGACGTTGAGTTCATGTCAGGTTTAAGCATAAGAGATCCCGAAAGGAGCGGGACGACTGCTCGCAGGTCCTCCATCCTATGCCAAGCGATTTATCGGCAACCCTGAAGTTGGGCGCCGAACAAGTTCGGCGGCTATCGGCCACGTCGACAGCCTGCGTTCGTGTGGTACAGGACCGAAAGCCAGACCGAAAGAAAACGTTCGGAACCCGAGCATCTGCCGGGTAGGCAGAATCGTCGTCGATCTATCGCACCGCGGGAACTGGTCCCGAACGGAGAGCCCCCGAAAGCACTAAGCGGCGACGACAATTAGCGCGACCTCTGTCGATCAGCAACCCAGGCTCCCATGCGTCTAGCCATGTCGTGGAACGGAGTGCCGAGGGCGTCGGCTATTGTCCAAAGCCGGATCGCAGTCGGGTTGAGGATGCCGCGTTCGACCCTGCTGATGTAGGTGCGCTCGAACCCACATTCGGCGCTCAAGCGTTCCTGGGAAAACCCCGCTTCGCGGCGGACTTCGGACACAACGGCGCCGATGGCTTTTCGCCGGAGGTTGGTCGGCTGAATCTGGCGCCCACGCCGTTGCATGGCAAGACTTCATGGTGGTACGTTGACTGCATATAGGCCAACGGCATATACGCCTCATTTTGAAATCGCCGATGTACCGGAATCACATCGTCCTGGCAGGCTTTCTGGCCCGCGATGCGGAGTCGCGCGGTGGCGACGATAGCACTCCGTTCGTGGTTCTGACGCTCGTCACGAAGTCCTCCTGGCGCGACAAGGACGGCGGATGGAAGACGCACTCGGAGTATCATCGTTGCGTTGCATGGGGGGCCCGTTTTACCGATGTCGCGGCGCTCAAGCGTGGTGCGCATCTTCAGATCGAGGGCGAACTCCGTACCCGCGAGTACGAGAAAGACGGCTCTGCGCAAAGGATCTCCGAGATTCGCGTCTGCACCATCCTGCGACTCCAGAACGTCTGGGGCCAGCCCGAATCCGTCCCGGCCGACGCATAGTC
This sequence comes from Acidobacteriota bacterium, assembly GCA_017307505.1. Classification (GTDB taxonomy): domain Bacteria; phylum Acidobacteriota; class Terriglobia; order Bryobacterales; family Bryobacteraceae; genus Paludibaculum. Next base: position 87,778 of record JAFKEE010000042.1, read on the forward strand.
GAGCGCCACCTTCGCCCGCCTTGGGTTTCTTCTCCGCTCTCCTCATCCTGCGATTGCACTCGCCGCAAGAGATCCGTCGGCTAGGCCCGCCGTTAAGCGGCATATCGGAGGCTCACCTCATGGAACCGGCTCCGGTCTTGCCGCACGGTCGACTCTGAACCTGCCGCCTCCCACCGCGTTGCATCCGTACCTCGCGGCCGGCGCCTTCCACTGAGGGGCGCCATGTGACCGCCCGCAAGCCCTCGAACCGACCCCAGACCGCATCGCCACTTCCTGCCCCGTTCTCATCGCTCGATCCAGGAACCGGGCCGGCATGAGTTTTGCTCTGGACGTTTTGGTGTTTCAGCCTCAGCGTCCTGCGTGATCGGCCGTCGAGATTCCGATCTGGCGGGTTTCCCGTTCACCCCTTTTCGCTCGGGCACCGCTTCGGCGCTGTAGCTGCGCCCGGCGGACTGCGGGCTTCTGCTTTTTCCGGACTCCTTCCCCAAAGCGAGTTTGGGTCCCCTTCCAGAAAATGCAGCCCTTGCCTTGGGAGCAGCGCGCCTCGCGCCCTCCGGGATGTGTGCCCCGAGCGAACGGGGCAGAAACGGAGAAACACCATGTACCAGAACAGAACAACTCTCATCGGCTTTCTCGGCAAGGACGCGGAGAAGCGAACCACCAAGAACGAGGTCCCCTACACGGTCCTATCGCTAGCGACCAAGGATTCCTGGAAGGACCGCGAGGGCGTTTGGCAGTCGCGCACGGAGTGGCATCGCTGCATCGTCTGGGGCGCGAAGTTCGCGGACTTTGCGGCGGGCCTCAAGAAGGGCGCGCACCTTCAGGTAGAAGGCGAACTGCTCAGCCGCGAATACCAGAAGGACGGCGTGGCGCATCACGTCTTCGAGATCCGAACCAAGTCCATCCTCAAACTCGACCGTGCACAGCAGCAGACCGAAGCCGTTCCTCAGGAGGCGGAGCTGTCCGACGTGCCCTTCTAAGGGCCCGCCCAGCGGCGAAGGGAACCACGCGGCGCGGCGCGATGCGCCTGAGAGGAGAAACGAACATGAACACCGAACAAGGCAAGAAACTGAGTGAAGACGCGCTGGATCGATTGCTGGCCGCTTTGGAGCAGGGCCAGAGCGAAACCCTGAAGACCTACCTCCGCCTGATGTCCCGCTTTCGGAAGTACTCGTGGGGCAACTGCCTACTGATCTACAGCCAGCGGCCCGATGCAACTCACGTTGCAGGGTTCCACGCATGGCTCAAACTGCGGCGTTACGTCCGCAAAGGCGAGAAAGGCATCGTCATCCTCGCCCCGATGATTGGGCGCAAGAGGTCGGACGACGAACTGACAGAGGACCCCGAGACGCGCGTGTTTGGTTTCCGCGCGGCGCATGTATTCGATGTCAGTCAGACGGACGGCGAACCACTGCCGGAGTTCGCGACCGTGCAGGGCGATCCGGCGGAGTACACCGAGCGGCTGAAAGCCTTTATCGCGGCGAAGGGGATTACCCTCGAGTTCTCGGATCGTATCGCACCGGCGAACGGAGCCTCCTCGGGTGGCAAGATCACAGTGCGTCCGAACCTGTCACCGGCGGAGACATTCTCCACGTTGGTGCACGAAGTGGGCCACGAGTTGTTGCATCGCGGGGAACGTCGGACGCAGACCTCGCACACCATACGGGAAACCGAAGCCGAAGCGGTTGCTTTCGTAGTGTCCAGTGCCATCGGTCTCGATGTGAACAGCGCCAGTGCCGACTACATCCAGCTCCATGCGGGCGACAGGGCAACGTTGGCCGAATCGCTTGCCATTGTGCAACAGACGGCCGCCGAGATCCTCAACGCCATCCAGCCCGCCGAATCGGCGGAACGCGTGGCGGCTTGACACGTGCGACGGCGCAGGCTCAGCGCCTGCGCCGTTCCTGCACGAACTGGAAGCACGGCGAACACTGCGCCAGGTGCTCGAAGAGCGGATCGCGCATGGCAAACGCCTTCGGGTTCTGTGCAAACGCTTCCAGCGTCTCACCATCCGGGCACCCGCGACGCGTTGGGTTTGGATGATCCTGGAGCGCGCTCCGCTCCATTTGCTGGAAGATCTCTTCCAGGGTGAGTTCGGGGGGCTTTTCGCGTGCCATTAATTCTCGATAGTCGGTCCGGGATGGCCCTCGGGTCAAGCGGTTTCTTTAGCTGCTTGCGCATCCGGCTGAGGCGTTGGGACAGAGTGTTGGGCGTGACTCCGATCTCATCGGCGATCTCTTTGATGCTGAAGCCCCAATACAGCTGCCACAGCACGAATTTCATAGTTTCATCGACGGAGTCCAACACCTCTCGCCATTCCAGTGAACGATCCATCTCCCGTTGCGGCCCCGTCCGGTCGCGCCGCCCGACGGCCCGCATCACGTCATCGGAGAGTGACAGAAATCTCCGGGAGCGCTCCAGGTCCGCGTCTACCATGTTGGTAAACGTACGAAACAGGTATGCCACGGGATCTTCCACCGGCCGCGATTTGCGAGCCCGCGACGCCTTGTGCACGGCCTTTTCCGCCAGTTCCAAGGCACGGGACCCGTCGTTCAACTCGCGAGCACGATAGAGGAAGAAGTCTCCTCCAATCCTCTCCGCTGCCTGCAGGAACGCGGGATCGACAGGAGTGGCTTGATCGTCCACTGGACTGACCCACAGCACGAGTCTGGGATCGAAACCGTTTGCGTGGGGGACGTTGGCTTGCATATGAGTGGATCTCGCATCATCGGAAGCTTCTCGGAGCGCACGCACGATGGATCTGCGAGTATCCAGGCAATGCACCCCATTAGAACAACAAATAGGCGTGACTGACCGGAAATGTCCATGACTTTGTAGTCGCGCATTGTTAGCGCGCGAGTAACATCGCGCGCAATAGTGTGCGGCGTTTTATGCGTCACGATGCGGTCACATTTTCCGCCGGCAGAACCTCGTGTCTGATTGAAGGGCAAATCGCGAAGGAGATCACCGATGAAGTTTCACCATTTCCGGAAATCGTACTCGACCCTGGCGGACTGGATTCGTCATCGCCCAACACTTGTTGTGCCGGCGGCGTTGCTGTTGGCGAGTTCTCGGGCCTATGCCCAAAGTGACCCCTGGCAAAACGCTGTACAAGTATTGCAGACGGCATTCACCGGCCCGATTGCGCGGGGATTAGCGCTGGTGGCAATCGTTGTCGGTGGTTTGATGTTCGCCTTCGGCGAAGGGCAATCGAAAAAGATGCTCGCCGGCATTGTGTTCGGCGTCGGCATGGCCATCGGTGCCGTCAACTTCATGGCGTGGCTCTTCCCATAAACGGTTCCCTGACTTTTCCGCGCGGAGGCTGCCCCTATGACCGATCCAACGATGAACGAACCGAATCTGCATCGCGTCTATAAATCGATCAACCATCCCCTCACGATTTGGGGCGCCGAGCGGAAGCTGTTCTTCCTCGCCGTCATCATGGGGGCAGCCACTTTCAACTTCTTCGCGTCGCTGGTCAGCGGGCTCGTGATGTTCACGGGGCTGTATGCCTTTGCTCGTTGGGCGACGGCCACGGACCCGCAGATCCTGCGCATTCTACTGAACTCCTCGAAGTTCCGGAACCACTACGACCCGGCGCGGCGCGACCTGTTCCGGCTGACGAGAGAAGGTACACATGATTAGGCTCAGTGAGATTACCAAGGCATATCGCGACGCAGGCGCACTGAACAGCCTGATCAGTCTCTATGCCGCGCTCGACGAGCACACCTTCCTCACGAAAGCTGGACATGTTCTCCAGGTTCTGCGTGCGCATGGCATCGATCATGAATGCCTCGATCATCCCCAGCTTGACCAGATCGCGCGGCGCTTCGAGGCGGCCATGCGCATTCTCCCGACGGCATTTCGGGTGTATCAGCTCATGATGAAGCGCGATCATGCCGTCCTCCCGCACCAGGACTACGCCAACATTGCAGTGCAGCAGGCCGTTCAGAATCGCGTGGGATACCTCGCGGGAAAATCAGACTCGCTGTACACCGTGGATCTGTTCTTCGTCATTGTCTATGAACCCGATCTAAGCCACCGTGCCGTGGCGAGCCGTTTCAGGCAAGCGCTTCGCGATCCCCGGCATACCGCCGCGTGGTTCGCTCAGGGCAAGACAATCGAAGTGCTGGAAGCAGACCTGCAGCAGGCCCGCGACAACTTGGCCAACAAGGTATCGAGCTTCATCGTCCAGCTTCGCGACGTTGCGCCGATGGAGTTGCTCGGCATTGAGGGTGCCTTTCGGGTCTTCGCCCGACTGCTTAACTATGCGCCGTGGAAATCGGACGTCCTGACGCTGCATTCCAGCGAAGGGTTGGACTACCAACTCGCGAACTCTGCGCTCGAATGCTATCGCGATCACCTGGCAGTGGACGACTACTACGTCCGTGTCCTCACTTTGAAGGAACCACCGGCCCAGACATACGCGAACGTGTTTGCCGCGCTGCAGGAACTGCCGTCGAACGTCATTGCGGTGTCGGAGTGGAAGCGTGAGGACAACCTGAAAATGCGCCGCGCTATCAACAGCCAGCGCCGTCACCACCACAATTCAAGCGCGTCGTTATCGAACTACCTAAACATGAGCGACCAGACCGTGCGGCGGGAGGAAATGCTCATCGACGACTCGGCGGTGGCGCAGGTCGCCGACCTCGGGCAGAGCTTGCGGGACATGGAAGTCGAGGGCCGCTACTTTGGCCAGTTCGGCCTCACCATCATTCTATATGGATTTGACGCGAAGCGGGTCGAGCACACTTGCGCGGAGTGCTTCAAAGTCTTCTCCACCCACGACGCAGTGCTGATGGACGAGCGGTACAACCTGCTGAACGCCTGGCTCGCCGCCATCCCCGGTAACGACATCTACAACCTGCGTCGCCTGTGGCTCATGAACACGAACTACGCCGACCTGGCGTTCCTGTTCGCGCACAGTTCGGGCGAAGCGCGGAACTCGCACCTGGACCGCGAGTACCTTGCTTTGCTGGAGACCAGTCACGGTACGCCCTACTTCCTCAACCTGCATGCGGGCGATATCGCGCACTCGCTGATCCTGGGCGCCACGGGAAGCGGCAAGAGTTTCTTCCTCAACTTTCTGCTGACCAACCTACAGAAGTACGAGCCATTCTCCTGCATCTTTGACCTGGGGGGAAGTTACGAAGCCACCACGCAGATGTTCGGTGGAAGCTACCTGAAGATCGGGATCGACAAGCTGGGTTTCTCGATCAATCCCTTCTCATTAGCGCCGACTCCGGAGAATATCCATTTTCTGTTCAGCTTCATTAAAGTGCTGGTCGAATCGACCGGCTACCGGATGGACAATGCCGACGAGCGCGATATCTATGAGGCAATTAACAATCTGTACGAAGCACCGGAAGAGATCCGCCGTCTCCGCTCGCTGCTGGGGATGATCCGCAGGCCGCTGGCCGAGCAGTTGCAGAAGTGGACTGCCGACGGCCAATACGGCGCGCTTTTCGACAATGTGGCCGACAACCTCACCTTCGCCCGATTCCAGGCGTTCGACTTCGAGGGCATGGACAAGTACCCGGCGGTATTGGAACCGCTGCTGTTCTACATTCTTCACCGGGCGAACGCCGCCATTTACGAAGCTGGCGCCGAGACCGTATCGAAATGGTTCGTGCTGGATGAGGCGTGGCGATTCTTCCGGAATGCCACCACGCGGTCGTATATCGTCGAGGCCCTGAAGACCTGGCGCAAACGCAATGCCGCGATGATCCTCGCCACGCAGTCCGGCGAGGACCTGGAGCAATCCGAGATCCTTCCCATCGTTGTCGAGAGCTGCCCGACGAAGCTGTTTCTCGCGAACCCCGGAATGAACGAGGAGTGGTACCGCCGCACCTTCAAGTTGAACATCACCGAATCCCAGGCGATTTCGCGATTGATCCCCAAGCAGCAACTTCTGCTGAAGCGGCCGGACTTCGCCAAGATCCTCAATCTCAACGTCGATCCCCTGGGCTATTGGCTCTACACCAACAGTCCCTATGACAACCAACGTAAACGCGAAGCTTTCAGCCGCTATGGCTTCGAACGCGGTCTGGAATTCCTCGCCAGGAGTGAATCATGACGCGATATCTCGCCCAAACGCTGTCTCTGCTGTTGTCTCTCGTCTTCGCCTGTGGTTGCCTGCCGGCAGCCGACGGCCCGGCTGAGTCTCCTCAGTCTCTCTCCGCCCGCGTGGTCTCCTATGGCGAAAAGGACGTCGTCACCGTGAAGGCCAAGGTTCGCTACACGACTTTGCTCGTCCTGCCCAAGCAGGAATCGATTCTCGACTACACGTGCGGTGACAAGGAGTTCTGGATCGTCAACGGCACGGCCAACTTCGCCTACATCAAACCCGCCAAGGCGAACTCGGAAACCAATCTCAACCTGATTACGGCCTCCGGCAACGTCTACAGCTTCGTTCTGCGCGAGGTTTCGGACTCCACGGGTGCCCAGCCGGACCTGAAGATCTTCCTTGAGCCGAAGGAGTCGTCCATGTTGTCGGCGGTGAACGGACAGCCGAAGTTCGTGCCGGCCACCCAACTTGACGATTACCGCCAGCAGGTGGAGATTGCCAGGCAGCAGGCGCGAGACGCCAAGGACCAAGCACAGGCCGCCGTGGACCGGGAGTTGAGCCGCGTGCGCTCCGAGTTCCCTGCGAAGCTCCAGTTCCCGTACCGATTCGCCGCGGATGACAAAGTATTTCGCGTTTCGGCTATCTACACTGACGGCAAGGCAACCTATATCCGCGCCAACCCCCAGGAGGCCCCGGCGCTGTACGAGCTGAAGGATGGCAAGCCGAACCTGATCAATTTCGATTTCAAGGATGGCCTGTACGTCGTGACGAAGGTGCTGGACGGAGGCTATCTGGCCATCGGTAAGAAACGGCTCGAATTCGCCCGCGCGGAGTAAACCATGCTGGAGCCCAACAAAAATCAGACGCCAGAGCCGGTTCCCTCTGCCGGTGAAGTCCGCGACCGCACATTCAGGCCGGCCGGACTTCTTCCGAAGAACACACAGACTTACGTGATTCTCGGCATTACGGTGGTGATGGTGGGAGCCATCGCCTTCAGCGGCGGCAATGGCACGCAGGCAAAGAAGGCGGCTTCAAATGAGCAGCGAAGCACAACTGCGATCGATCCGAACCTCGCCCGCATCCAGGAATACCGAACCCGGATCGACGAGCAGGCGCGCAAGCTCGCCGCCGAGCAGGCGCAGTTGGAACAGACCAAGCAGGCGCTGGGGCTGACTGCAACGCAGGCCGGCACGATCCCGAATCCGCAAATGCAGCCCATGGGGTACGGAACGCCAGCCTACCCACAACCCGTTTACGCGCAGCAACCGGCGTACTCTCAACAGCCCGCACGGCCTGAGAAAAGCGTCATCGAAGGGGAAAAGGAAAAGCGCGAGTACCAATCGCTGTTTGCGTCCAACGTCGCGCTTTCTTATCGCAAGGAGCCGGAGAGCGCCGAAGCTACGCACTCCGAAAGGGCCGCTCAGCTCGGCACTATCGCACCGGTGTCCACCGGGATAGCCCAACCGCCTACTGAAAGCACACAGGCAAACGCGCCGACAAAAGAACTGGCCGCCGACAAGCTCAAGCGTGAGCACCGCCCGGTTGACGCCAGCCTGCAACAAGCCACCGGCAAACAGCATCGACTGTTTGAGGGCACCCTCATCGAGACCGTTCTGACGAACCGGCTTGACGGCAGTTTCAGCGGGCCGGTCAACTGTCTGGTAACCACCGACGTCTACTCGCACGACCTGCAGCACGTGCTCATCCCACGAGGCACTCGCGTGCTGGGAGAGGTTAAGCGGAACGATAGTCTTGGACAGCAGCGCCTAGCCGTCTCCTTTCACAGGCTCATCATGCCCGACGGCTACTCCGCCAGCCTCGATCAGTTCACCGGACTCAACCAGATCGGCGAGACCGGCCTTCGCGACAAAGTGAATCATCACTACGCCCAGGTGTTCGGTGTCTCGCTCGCCATTGGCGCGATCGCCGGCCTCGCCAACGTTAACACCGGCTACGGAGCGGATTCATCGAGTATGGACACTTACCGGCAGGGCGTGGCATCGAGTCTTTCCCAAAGCTCGCTTCGCATTCTCGACCGCTACCTGAACATCCTGCCGACATTCACGATTCGCGAAGGCATGCGCGTGAAAGTCATCCTCACGGACGATTTGATGCTGCCTGACTATGCCCGGCACACCGTGCCGAGCGATTTATAAGGAGGAAGCCCGTGCTCGTTCGATTGCTCCTGCTCAGAAGACTCTCGCCGACACTGTTCCGGCTGAAGCTCGCCGGCCTGGTGGCTTTCGGCGTGCTGTTCCTGGCCTTCGTCGCCGAGTGTGGCTACCTGCTCTACCGGCAGCTTCAGCAGCCCTCGGCGTATCCACCGATCCACGTGTCAGAACCCGCGCACCGGGTGCAGAAGGGAGGTGGGAAATGAAGCGCATTCTGTTGTCCGTCGCCGCGCTGGCAATGGGCGCAACCCTCGCGTTCGGCCAGTTCGGATTCGGGATCACCGTATTCGACCCCTCGGTCTATGCCCAGGCCATTGCTCAGGTGTCCAAGCTGGCGCAGCAATACAACCAGCTTGTGCAGACCTATCAGATGATCACCAACCAGTACAACCAGATGCTCTGGATGGCCAAGACGCTCCCTGGCAACCTCGCCCGTTTCCGTACCGTTCCGACACCGTGGTTCCTCTCCGGCGCAACCAACACCTACGGCTCCACCGGTGGCTGGATCGCGGCAATCAACACTGGTAGCAACGCTCCCGCCGGTTACCGGCAGGCCGCGGAACGCCTCCTGCCCTATGGCGCGGCACTCTCCAATGTGCCCGCCGACCAGGTGGATCGCCTGCAAAAGCACTACGCCACCATCGAACTGACCGACGGCGCGAACGAAAACGGCATCGAGACCGTTGGCACCCTTCGGTCCAACGCACCGGAGGTCGAAGCTGCTATACAGAGTCTGGAAAACGATTCGCTCAACTCCGATCCCTCTTACAACACCGAGATCGCGGTACTGAACAAGATCAATGCGGCGAACGTCATCGCGTTGCGGAACGGGCAGGATACGAACAAGCTGTTGGTCGCCTTGGCTGAGCAGCAACTCATCGATGCCAAACGCACGCGCGACGCCGAAGTGAAAGCCATCAACACCCACATCCAACTCGTCGGCCGGGGCCAGGCGATTCTCAATGGCCAGTCATCGAACTGGACGGCCGCCATGCTCGACTACCGTCTGTAGCTCTCGACCCAGGTCTACAACTCGAACAACAGACTGAACCGGAGGTTCACAGTGGGCACGCCGGACTCCATGAGCGATCTCTTTGTCTTTCTGACGGACTTGATGACAACCCATGCGAGCCTGTTTCAGGCACTGGGGCTGAAGCTCTTTCGGGGCTTCGCTCTCATCCTGCTCGTGTGGTTCGGGGCGAAGAGCGCCTTGGCGAGCGCGAGCGGTGAGCGTGGGTTTCACTTCGACCAGTTCGTCACCTTGGTGTTCACCATCGCCTTCGGCTACGCCATGATCGTCTACTACAACAACCCGATCCCCGGTATCGGCACGAGCTTCTACCGTCTCATTACCGATCAGGGTGCCAGCCTTGCCAAGCAGCTCAACGCTGCCACCATCCAGGAAGTGAAACAACGGTTGGATTCCATGTACCTCAGCATGGAAAGTCCGACGATGATCCTGGCGAGTGCGTTGGAGATCCTGCACTTCGCCATCCTTGTTCTCGCCATTGCCTTCGCCGAAGCGGCGGCGTTTGCGGTGATCGCCTTCGGCTATATCGCCACCGCTGTTGTGGTCCTCGTGGGGCCGGTGTTCATTCCGTTTTTCATCGTGCCGCAGATGGAGTGGCTGTTCTGGAATTGGCTGAAGGCGCTCTTCCAGTACGCCTTCTATCCGGTGATCGCGAATGCCTACGTGTTCGTGATGGGCAGTTTGCTGAACCATTTCGTCGATTCCCATCCGCCGCCCTACGACTCCGGCAACATCGCGCTGCTGTTTCTGCCGCTCGTGTTTCTGTTGTTTGCGTTCACCTACGGCGTGCTGAAGATCCCGTCCCTGGTGAACTCGATCTTCTCGGGCAAGTCGGGGGAGAGCGTGATCCCGCGTCTGTAAGGCGAGACCAGAAGGAGACCATCATGACGTCACTTGAAGCCAATCGCGTGTTGCCGGCACCGGCGGAGACCGCCGGGAGAAGCCGCCGGTATCTGGAGCAGTATGCGTCGCTGCTGGTCAGCAACCGGCATCTGCGCGTAGCCATTCTCTGCATAACACTGATGTCGCTCGGCCTGCTGATGCTGAACTGGAAGACGGTCCAGACGCTCCGGAATTTCAAGCCGCTGGTCATCCGCATCAACGAACTCGGTCGTGCCGAGGCGGTCACCTACGACAGCCTGGCCTACCAGCCGCGCGACGCGGAGATGAAGTACTTCCTGATTCAGTTCGTCACCAAGCACTACGGCCGGATGCGGGCGACGTTCCGCGAGAACTTCGCGCGGTCGCTCTATTTCCTCGATGGACGCCTCGCCGACGCGATCATCGAGGCCAACAAGAAGAACAAAACCATCGAGAGCTTCCTCTCCGGACAGGGCGACGAGGTGGATGTCGAGATCAGAAACGTCACCGTCGAAGACGTCCGCCAGCCGCCCTACAAGGCGACCGTGGACTTCGACAAGGTCTACTACTCCGGTGCGGACCGGGCAGAATCTCGCCGCGAGAAGTACGTCGCAAGTTTCGTGTTCGTAGTGCGTGAACGTGTGCCGAACGCGTGGATTCCGGTCAATCCCTTGGGGCTGGTCATCACCTACTTCCGCCAGGACCAGGCCTTCCGGTAGACAAGGAGCCTTGCAATGGTCACGAACGTCTTCTTTGCGACAACGATCCTGTTCATGGCGATCGGCATCCTGTTGCTTCAGGAATGCAACTTCCTGATCCCGTACCGCACGCTGCTGGTCGAGCGGTACGGGCGGGTCATCGCGATCTTCGCGGCAGCCCTGTTCTTCAATATCTACGGTCTGATGTACCTGTTCGTCCGCAAGCTGCTGCTCAAGGAAACGGGCAAGAAGCTGGCGCATGTGGAGAAGCAACTGCGTTCGGGCGAGAGCATCTCTGAAGAGCTCACCCGCCGCCTGGAGGAATGAACTCATGAGCCGCGATGGCCGGAATCACGATACGCGCCGCACTGACGAGACGTGGCAGCAACAGCCGGAGCCTACCCATCAGCACGGCAAGAACACCAACCCGGGGGTGCTCGCAGACCTCCGCGCTGTGATTGATAACGCCGCGAAGGACCGACCAGCACTCCCGGTCTTCTTCGACCGGCTGGAACAACAAGGTGTGCGGCCGGTGGCGAGCGTTCAGGCAGGCGGGCGCTGGAATGGCGTTGTCTACGAATTCCGGGGCGCCCGGGTGAAAGGCTCGCATCTCGGCCGCGCTTACACGGCCAAGGTTCTTCAACAGCGCAGAGGCGTCGGCTACGAACCGGGCCGGGATGCTGCAGCGTTGGCGCGCACGATCGGAGTTCGGGAAGACGCCGCGCGCCCCGCTCCGGTCCCGCGAAGGATTGAGCGCGCGGAGCGGACTCGCGATGCCGCCGGCATCAGCCCGGGTGAGCGCGCCACGCTCTGGGACGTCGGTCGATTTCGCGTTGTCTCCACGGACGATCTGGAGCGCGCACGCTATGCCGGCCACCCCAGTTTAATGCAGCAGGACCTGAAGCATCTGGCGGCTGAGGGTTACCTGGTGAGGAGTCGCGTGCCCGTGGATGGGCACGGACGCACTATGGAAGTCCTGGCGCTCACCCGAGCAGGTCGCGGTTTGTTGAAGCGCAATGCCGGCGATCAGGCGCTCTACAACGGTTTCGTGAAGCCGCGCGAGATCGTCCATGACGCCGCGCTCTACCGCATGTTCCAGAAAGAAGCGGCCCGAATCGAACGCGACGGCGGCAAGGTGCAGCGCGTGGTGCTGGACTACGAGTTGAAGAAGCGGGCCTATCGTCCGCTTGCGCAAGCCCGCAATCTGCCGCCGCTCGAATACGCTGAACGTCAGCAGGAGATTGCCCAAGAGAACGGCCTGCCTGTCGTAGACGGGCACATAGTCCTTCCTGATCTACGTGTCGAGTACGAGACGCGCGACGGTGACGAGCGCCACGTGGACCTGGAACTCGCCACGCGAAACTACCGTGCGGCACATATCCAGGCGAAGTCGGCGGCAGGTTTCCGCGTATACGCCGACACGAGCTCCCACGCGCTTGCCGCCGCGCTCGACAACCATGACGTGATCGCGGAACTGCTCCGCATGTGAAAGGGACGATTATGCTTGAGGACGCGGTCGAGAGTCTGAGCCGGACTGGTTATACGCGGGATGAGGCAGCGTTCCTATCCCTGGCTGCCACCCACTCCGGCTACTTCGTTCGCCGTCAGTTCAACGAGTTCCTGCACCAGCCGCGCGGCGGCGCAGCGGCACGCTTTATCGAAAAGCTTCTCGCTACAGGGCACGCGCAGGTGGTCCATTTTCGGCTGAACCGGCTCATCTATCACATCCGGAGTCTCAAGATCTATGCCCGGCTCGACCAGACAGATAACCGCAACCGCCGCGAGAAGGCGCCGCTCACCGTCAAGCGAAAGCTTATGTGCCTCGACTTTGTGCTCGCTCATCGCGAGCAGCGGTTCCTTGGAAGTGAGGCCGAGAAGGTCGCCTACTTCACCGAAGTGCGCGGCATCCCGATTGAACATTTGCCGGTTCGCCGCTACGAGCCGCGAGGCCCTGGTAAAGTGGCGCTGCGCTATTTTGTGGACAAACTCCCGGTCTATGTTTCAGGCAACGATGATTCACCCGTGGTCCATTTTGCCTATGTGGATGAGGGCGCCGACTCGCTCGATGCCTTCGAAACCTTCCTGAACCAGTACCGTGCGTTGTTTGCAGATCTGGGTGCATTTGAGGTCATCTATGTTGTCGCCGATCCGCTGTGGGCGCAGAAGGCCCAGCGGGTTTTCAACCGACGCTATGCCCGTGTCGTCGATGACGTGCAGACTCAAATGTGCCGGTTCTTCGAGATGCGCCAGAAATGGGAGGCCCGTGATTTCAGTGGCTTCACTACCGAAAAAGTGATTCAGTACCGCGAAGAGAAGCAGCACTTCTCTGGCCCCCGGTTTGAGGAGTTGTACCGTCGATGGCTTTCCGGCGATGACATTCACGCATCCGCTGAAGATCGGACGGCGGAGTTTCGCGCATTCGTGCTGCCGTATGACTACGACCTGTTCGGGAGCGTTCGCCGTGCTTCCTGAAATATCCAATGGTGGACCGGGCTGTCTGCCCGCTGAGGTCCGCAGCACGATCGAAAGCGCGGTCCGAAGGACTGCGCAACAAGGTGCCGCACTATGTGCGGGTTAGGCCAGAACGCCCGCGCGAACCGGGCGGGTGGCGATAACAGCGAACGGCGGTAGCGACCCCGGGATTCGTCGGGTTTCGCCCGCCAAATCCCTTGTGCACTCCTGTCGTCGCGTCACGGGTCGCTACCGCCGTTCGCCAGATGAAGTCTTATCAGTCGCTGGCGCGACTGCTGGAAGGAGGAATCTCATGTCCTCGTTGATTGCCAAGCAACCGAAAGACACCAGGAAGCAGACCACGGTCAGCCTGAGTGGTTCCGTGCTCGCTGACCTAGAACTCTATTGCCAGTTCATCGACAGCGCGCGCGACTGGGTCATCAACGAGGCGTTGAAGGCCATCTTTCGCCGCGATAAAGCGTTCCTCGCATGGAAGGAGCGGGAACGCGGGCCGGAGTTGCAGAAAACTCCTGAGTCGGCCGCGCCCCAGTCCGGTCAAGCCCACTTGTCAGCCGCACCTACCGGGCGAGCCGACCGCGCCCGCGCTCATCGTCCGGAGACGGCCCCGGCACCGCCGGCAGCGTAGGGGGAGACGATGCTGAGATCGATCATCCACAACCGCATGCCGATCAGCTTTGCTCTGAGTTGTGCTGTCGGCTACGCCTTGCTCCGCCAATGGCCGTTTCCCGGCGATAACGCCATCCTGCAGTTGATCCTTGCGCAGAAGCCGTGGCTCTTCGCATCCATCCGTTGGTCCTACACCGCGATGTTGTTTTCAACGCCGCTGATCGGATTCTCATCGCTTCTCGCGTTGCTCTACATCTTCGCCATTGAGGGTGATGCCACTTTGGTCCGCAATCCGCTTCCTCCGTACCCACATCCTTTGACCAGGGAACAGCTCTACTTGATCCTCGGAGAGATCCACCAGCAGAAGCGCCTCGGTCCCGTGGAGAACCCGCAATGGCTGACGATACCCGAACGCGGGCTGTTCACTGGCACCGCGGTATTCGGCGCCATCGGCTCCGGCAAGACCAGTTGCTGCATGGTCCCGTTTGCCGAGCAGATCCTTTCGTATCGCGCCGCCGATGCGGACCGCCGCATCAGCGCATTGGTCTTGGAGGTGAAGGGGGACTTCTGCTTCAAGATCCGGAAGTTGCTCGCGGCATGTGGCCGGGCCGAGGACTACGTCGAGATCAGCCTCCACTCCCAGTACCGCTACAATCCGTTGCACAACGACCAGGACGCCTACGCGCTTGCCTTCGGAATCGCATCCTTATTGAACAACCTGTTCGGCCGCGGCAAGGAACCGTTCTGGCAACAAGCCTACACGAACCTGGTCAAGTTCATCATCCTCTTGCACAAGGTGCTCTATGACTACGTCACGCTGTTCGACGTGTACGCCTGCGCGATCAATCCGGCGTTGCTCCAACGCAAGATCGAGGAAGGCGACGCGCGCTTCCACGGTGAATACGTATTGGTCGACGTCGAGGTTTTCGAACAGCACGCGGCGCTCGACAGCCACGGCTTCGAAATGGATGAAGAGCTGGGCCGCATGAAGGCGCCATTCACCGAAGCGCTGCAGCAGCGTCTCGCGGACGACTCCATCCCCCACGAACTTCAGTCGGAGACATCCGCCGGCACACAGCACGAACCCATTCGCGACGAACGCAAGAAACAGGAATTCGAAGCGGTGAAGCGTTGGTTCTTCGAGGACTGGCAGCGCATCGAGCCCAAGCTCCGGACGTCTATCGTCGAAGGCATCTCGGTTTTCCTCTCTTTGTTCGATGACAACCCGGATGTAAAACGCGTCTTCTGCCCGCCGAAGGAGACGTATGATCCTGTGGCGAACCGTAGCGGACGCTACGGCGTTCCGCTGTCGCCCTTCAGTGAGCAGATCGAACAAGGCAAAGTGGTGGCGCTGAACTTTCCTGTTTCGCTGAACCCCGGCCTTGCGAAGACCATCGGCACGCTTATGAAACAGGATTTCCAACGGGCTGTCTTGAATCGCATCCCGAAGATGGAACAGGCGCAGGACCGCCACTTCCGCGAAGTCCTGTTCCTCTGCGACGAATACCAGTCGTTTGCGACAGTTGGCGAGAGCGACCCCTCAGGCGATGAGAAGTTCTTCGCGCTGGCACGCCAGGCCAAGTGCATTTCCATCGTAGCGACGCAGTCGGTGAGCTCGCTGCGATCCACACTGACCGGTGAAGCGTGGCGCAGCCTGCTACAGACGTTCCGCACCAAGATCTTCCTCGCGCTCAGCGATGACTTCAGCGCGGAAATGGCGAGCAAGCTCTGTGGCAAGGAAGACATGCTCCGGCCCAGCTACTCCATCAGCGAAAACGGGCAGGATGCGCGCGTCAGCATTCTCACCGGCCGGGCGACTGCCCACCGGGCCACGTTGAGTACATCGAAAAGCTACAACACGCAGACGCTCCCGACGTTCGAGCCAAAGATCTTTGCCGAACTGAAGAACGCCCAGGCAATCGTATTGGCGTACGACGGCCTGAACCCGTTGCCGCCAACGTTCTGCTACCTGAAACCCTATTACCTTGATCCTGATATCAGCTACTTCGATCACCTTGCCGCGGGGAGGATCTGACATGGTGATGAAACAGGCCCGACCGAGTCTGGCGAGCTTGATTGCGGAGGTGCATTGTCTCGCCACCGGTCGGGCAATCACGATTGCCGAGGCACGCGAGTACTTCAAGGACCCCAAATGCTTGGCCGATGTCGTCTGGCGGAGCGGAGTGCTGCACAATCCGCCCGGACATCTCCGACTTCAACAACTGCTCGACGCTGGCAAGCGACGGGAGCACGCCAATGGGTTTTGAGTTGATCCTGCCGTTCCTTCGTCCTATCGAACATCTGATCCTCGACACCGAGATCTCGGAAATCATGGTGAACGGCTCTGGGCGAATTTTCGTCGAGCGCCATGGTGACCTGACCGAGATCGCCGATGTCCGGCTAACAGAGAAGAACCTGCAAGTCGCTGTCCGGAACATCGCCCGGTCCCTCGGTGACGAGATCAACGAAGTGCAACCGCTTCTTGATTCCCGGCTCCCGGACGGTTCCCGCGTTGCGGCGGTGATCCCGCCTTGCAGCATTGGCGGCACAACCCTGACAATCCGTAAGTTTCATTCGCAGCGATTCACTGCCGAGGAACTGGTTCGTATCGGATCTCTGACACGGGGCCTATTGCATCAAATCCGGGTTGCGATCGAGAACCGCGAGAACATCCTTATCAGCGGCGGCACCGGCACTGGAAAGACTACCCTCTTGAACGCCCTCGCCAACTTCATCGGCGACCGTGAGCGAATCGTCCTGATCGAGGACACGGCGGAAATCCAGCTTGAGAAGCCGAACCTGGTGCGGTTCGAGGCGCGCCGTGAGCAGCCCGGCATTCCGGCGGTCGCGATCCGCGACTTGGTTCGCGCCACGCTCCGGCACCGCCCGGACCGCATCGTCCTCGGTGAGGTGCGCGGTGGTGAAGCGTTTGATCTGCTCCAGGCTTTGAACACCGGCCACTCGGGGACCCTATCCACCATCCACGCAAACTCAGCTCAGCAAGCCATCACTCGCATCACGAGCTGTGTTCTTCAGGCCGGTGTGGAACTCCCCTACGCCGCCATCCGCGCCAATATCGCCGACGCCATCCAACTGCTCCTGCACATCGAACGCCGCCACGGCAAACGCTATGCAGCCGAACTGATGAGGATCGAACGCTATGAGCCAGGTCAGGACCAATACAAACTCAAGACCCTTTTCGAGCGCACCGACAGATCGTCAACGGATGGATGTTGAAGTGCCCGTCCGGTACCTGTGCGAGAACTTCCGCCCGGACGACCGCCTCGCTGTAGTGCTGATCCAGAAGGAGACGCATCGTGTCGTTCAGCGAATCGCCACCGCGGAGAAGATCGCAGCCCCCGGCTTCCAGGCCTGGCTGCGTCACGAGAACGCGCAGCGGTGCGAGGTGTACGTATCGATGAACACGATCAAGCTATGCAGCCGTGGACGCACCAAGGATGACATCGCCGAAGTCCGGCACATCTACCTCGACTTCGACGACAACGGCACTGCCGCCGTGCAGGTGCTCATGCAACGGCAGGACGTGCCCACACCCAACTACTTGGTGAACTCGTCGTCTGGCAAATGGCAGGTGGTGTGGAAGGTAGAAGGCTTCGGTATGGAGGAGGCAGAACGCCTTATGCGCCACCTCGTCCGCGAGACCGGCGCCGATCCGGCGGCCACTGACTCCAGCCGCGTGCTCCGTCTTCCGGGCTTCATGAACCACAAATACTCGAAGCCCTTCCCGGTCCGTGTTGAGACGCGATCCGAACGGACCTACGGCCCCGAGCATTTCCCCGCTGTGCCCAACGAGGGCCAAGGTGGGCGCGCGCTGGTGGGCAAGGAACACGCGGAGAGGTCCAGTTTCCCTCATACCGGCATCACGCAATCCGAGCGCGATTGGGCCTACGCCAAACGTGCCCTCGCACGCGGCGATCCCCCTGAAGTGGTGATCGCCGCAATCGCGCGCCATCGTGCCGGCGAGAAGAGTGGCGCGTACGCCTACGCGGAACGCACGGTCCGGAAAGCCGGTGAGGCTCTGGTGGCCGAGCGGCAATCATCCAGAAACGGATTTGACCGCTGATGATGCAGGTTACTTGCACTGGTGAGGAAAAGAAGAGTCACCTCCCCTCCGTCCAGAAACACCCCCCAAAAGCGCGGACATCACCTAAATCGCACCTTCCACTCGAATACGTAACAACTTCACGGAATTCAGGAACACCAAAATGTCCGGCCCCAGGTGCAGGATCGCGGCCTGAATGGGACCGATCCAGCCCAGTAGGGCAGCGTTTATGCCCAACACATGAACCACGCCGACACCAGCAAAGAGATTTTCTTGAATCGTTCGATAGGAGCGTCGGGCCAGCGCGCGGGCCGTCGCAATTTTGCTGAGGTCATCGGTCATCAGAGCGATATCCGCGGCCTCTAATGCCGCCTGTGTCCCGCGCGCTCCCATGGCAATGCCCACATCAGCCTTGACCAAAGCAGGCGCATCGTTGATGCCGTCGCCGACCATCGCTAACCTATAGCCGTGAGCCTGTAACCTGGTGACCGCTTCGACCTTCTGTTCGGGCAAAAGGTCTGCTTCTACCTCGTCAACCCCTAGGTCGTTGGCTACGCGCTGGGCCACTCGTCTATTGTCACCTGTGAGCATGACGACCTTGTGGATGCCGGACGCTTTCAGCCTCGCGATGGCGTCTTTTGCGCCCGGCTGAACTGTGTCAGCCAAATCCAGAACTCCGACAGGCTTACCCCCTGCGGCAACAAAGATTGTGATCCCTTCGTACTCCCCAATCGAGCGCGGCGGTTCAACTCCGTATTCAGTGAGCAGTTTGGCATTACCGACCAAAACCGTTGTACCGTCGACGATCGCCCGAACACCCCTTCCCTGCAACACCTCGAAATCGGTCGGTTCTGACAGGACCAGTTGATGCCGAGCTGCGAAAGCGACAACGGACTGGGCAAGCGGGTGGCTAGACCTGCGATCGGCGCTAGCCGCCAAATGTAATACGTCCGCTTCCGAGAAACCAGGAACAAGCGGCCAGACGGCGACGACTTCGGGCTTGCCCACGGTCAATGTGCTGGTCTTGTCGAATACCAGCAAATCCACCTTGGCCAACGATTCCAAATACGCACCGTACGGGCAGCGTGACGGATGCAAGAGAGCGTGTCATCTAGCAGGTCCTGAGGCACTACCAGTTCGAGTTTGGTCATCGCCACCTGACCAAACTCGGCAGCTCCTTGCTTATTCACCGGCTCTACTCTCCCATAGCCGGTGACAACTGACACTGTGATGCCTGGCAGGTTGGGTATGCGCTGAAGCGCTCGGACCACGTTGTCCAGTCGGTCCGAACGGATGATTGCTTTGATTTCGTGCATCACAGTTCAACCTCCGATTGTTCGCGAGTAAAGCTTCTGTACAAGACAGGCAACACAACCAGCGTCAGCACCGTTGATGACAGAATTCCCCCGACGACGACAGTGGCAAGTGGGCGCTGAACTTCCGCACCTGTACCGGTGGCGAGCGCCATCGGAAGAAAGCCCAAAGACGCAACTAAAGCCGTCATGAGAACCGGTCGGAGTCGTGCCATTGCACCGTTGAAAACGGCATCGTCTAGCGAGGCGCCATCACCTCGCAAGCGATTGATGAACGTCAGCATAACGAGTCCGTTTAGGACTGCAACCCCGGAAAGCGCGATGAACCCGACAGCGGCCGAGATCGAGAAGGGAATTTCTCGTAGCCACAAGAAAAGAATGCCGCCCGTCAAAGCCAATGGGACACCCGTAAAAACCAAGAGGGCATCTCTTGCGTTGCCGAAAGTTGCGAACAACAACGCAAAGATGAGCAACAATGCCACAGGAACGACGATCTGAAGCCTTTCGCGCGCAGAGAGCAGTTGTTCAAATTGGCCGCCCCAGGCGACCCAGTTGCCGGGTGGAACTGTAATGCTGGCCCGCACGCGCCGCTGAGCTTCCTCGACAAACGAACCGATGTCCGTTCCTCGAACATTCGCCGTGACGACCACCCTGCGCTTCCCATTCTCGCGGCTCACCTGATTAGGCCCCGGTGCAATTTCAAAGGTTGCCACCGATCCCAGAGGAATGTAGTTGGAAGATTGCAGCGCCGCAGACATGGGGGTAGTTTGCTGAAATGCTGCCGGCATGATCGACGCTGACCCGAGAGCGATTGACGACACTTGAGTCGATCCGGAGCGTCGAGCTGAGGGTAACGGGACCGGAAGCCGCTCAAGCCCTTCGATGTTAGTTCGCAGATCTTCGGGAAGCCGAACCACCATGTCAAACCTGCGATCCCCTTCAAATACTTGGCCGGCGGCTTTACCTCCGATGGCCACTTGGACTACCTCCTGAACGTCGGCGATGTTCAGGCCGAGACGTGCCATTGCATCCCGATTGAGATGAACTGTGAGTAGAGGCAACCCAGTGGTCTGCTCGATCTTCACATCCGATGCGCCGGGAACTGCCTTGATCACGCGTTCCACGTTAGCCCCTACCTCTTGCAGAACATCCATATCGTCGCCAAAGATCTTGACCGCAACGTCGCTGCGCACGCCCGCGATGAGTTCGTTGAAACGCATTTGAATAGGTTGAATGAACTCGTAGTTGTTGCCCGGAAGCCTTCGCAGTTCGACCTCCAACTGCGCCACAAGGTCCGCTTTCGGGCGCTTTGGGTTCGGCCACTGACTTGGGGGTTTCAACATGACGTATGTATCCGCCACGCTGGGCGGCATGGGGTCGGTTGCAATTTCGGCGGTACCGATCTTGGAAAATACATAGTCGACCTCCGGATACGTCTTGAGTTTGCGCTCAAGCGCATGCTGCATCTCGATTGCTGTAGACAAGCTCGTGCCCGGAATGCGCAACGCATGGACAAGAAGATCTCCCTCGTTCAAACTCGGAAGGAACTCTGTACCAAGCCTCGTAGCAAGTAGCCCGCTCATGATGAGCAAGACCACGGCGCCGAGCATCGTCGCCAGCCGGTTACCTAGGGCGAAGCGCAGCACGGGCGAATACGCTCTGGTAGCCAAATGTACGAGGATATTCTCCTTTTCCGACATCTTTCCAGTGAGGAACAATGCCACGGCGGCTGGGACAAAGGTGACCGACAAGATCATTGCGCCGAACAGGGCGGCGAGCACGGTGAAGGCCATCGGGTAGAACATCTTGCCTTCCACGCCAGTTAGCGTCAGGATGGGCAAATACACGATCATGATGATCAGTTCGCCGAACATCGTTGCCTTCCTGACTTCGCGTGAAGCTTCGAAGACTAGTTCAAATCGCTCCGAGCGGGTTAGTAAACGGCCGAGCTCGCGCTGCCGCTCGGAAAGATGCCGGACGCAATTCTCGACGATGATCACCGCGCCGTCGACAATGATTCCGAAGTCAAGCGCACCCAAGCTCAGTAGATTGCCGCTCACGCCTCGCTCAACCATCCCAGTGATGGTAAAGAGCATCGAAAGGGGAATCACGCAGGCAGTGATGACGGCTGCCCGTATGTTTCCCAGGAAGAGAAACAATATGAAGATCACCAGAAGCGCGCCGACGGCCAGGTTGTGCTGAACGGTTTCAATGGTTGCGTCCACGAGCTTCGAGCGATTGTAGACCGTCTTCGCGACCACTCCTTGGGGCAAAGTTTTGTTGATCTCGGTCATTTTCTCGGCAACTCGTTGCGATACAGTTCGACTGTTCTCACCCATCAGCATGAACGCAGTGCCCAGAACGATCTCGCGCCCGTCCTCAGTGGCCGCTCCTGTGCGGAGTTCGTTACCGAGCAGAACGGCACCGACATTCTTCATATAGATTGGTGTGCCTTGATAAGTCCCGACTACGATCCTCTCGATATCGGCAAGGTCCTTCACTTGACCCGGAGCGCGAATCAAATACTGCTCACCTCGACGTTCGATGTAGCCAGCGCCGACATTTGCGTTGTTTTCCCCGAGCGCTTGCAGGACATCGCGAAATGTGAGGCCATACGCACGCAACTTTTCTGGATCCGGCGTAATGTGAAACTGTTTGGTGAAGCCGCCGATGGTGTTTACGTCCGCGACGCCGCGAACATTGCGCAATTGTGGACGGATGATCCACTCCTGGATTGTCCGTAGGTCCATGCCCGAGTACGGTCTCCCCTCCGCTGAAACTGCGTTTGGTTTTGCCTCCACACTCCAAAGAAAAATCTCTCCGAGACCCGTTGCGATCGGACCCATCGCTGGAACAATCCCGGGCGGCAGGTTGTTCCGCGCTTCCTGAATGCGCTCGTTCACGAGTTGCCGGGCAAAGTAGATGTCAGTTCCGTCTTCGAAGATGACTGTGACTTGCGAAAGTCCATAGCGCGAAATGGATCGGGTCTGCTCCAGACGAGGCAGACCAGCCATGGCAGTTTCCACCAGAAACGTAATCCGCTGTTCCGCTTCAAACGGGGAGTAACCCGGGGCCTCCGTGTTTATTTGAACTTGTACGTTCGTGATGTCGGGAACGGCATCGATGGGAAGCCGCTGGTAGTTGTACACGCCGAAGATAGCCACGCCCAGCGTCACAAAAAGGATCACCCACCGCTGAGCGATCGAGAATCTCAATATGCGTTCAAGCATCGTAGTCCTTGCTCATTCCGGTTCTGTTTTAGTGATCGTGAGTAGCGCCGAGTTTGCCGATTTCGGCTTTGATTGCAAAACTGTTGGTAGCGGCATATTTGTCGCCCGGCGACAAACCCTTCAAAACCTCGATCCACCGACCGTCAGAGCGCCCCAGTTCCAGAGGACGGCCCTCAAACCAATCGCCATATCGAACAAAGACCACCTGCCAATCGCGGAACGTCTGAATCGCTTCCGTTGGGACGGCCAGAGGAATAGTAGTTGACTTGGTGACGAACCGAACCGTGACGAACAGGCCGGGACGCCATTTTCTATCAGGGTTGGGAATGACCACCCGTGTAGGCGCAGTGCGAGTCTCGATGCCCACCAGCGAACCGATATAGGTTACGCGTCCGCTTGCCTCGCGCCCAAGGTCGGCCGAGATAACCGTCGCCGGCTGGCCCTGATAGACGGCGCTAAGATCCTTGGCCGTGATGGATCCTTCTACCCAAACATTCGAGAGGTCCGCAGTTATGAAGAGGCTCTTTTCAGCCGGTACTGCCTCGCCGACGTTTACGTCGCGTTCGATGACTGTACCCTTGAGCGACGCGCGAATCTCGTATCGCGGCAACTGCTCAACGGGGGAAGTTGCTAGGGTATCCAGGCGGGACTCGCGAAATCCTAGGGCCACCAGTTTTTGGGCAGCGACTGTTTGCGCCAGTCGCGCCTCCTCAAAGACTCTCTTCGCGTCCAGGTAATCCTGCTCAGCCGAAATCTTCTTCTTCCAGAGACTCTCCTCTCGTGCGAGCTTGACCAGAGCGAAGTCGGTACGTTGAGAGGATTCCAGATAGGCACTCTTGGCATCGGCCAGTTCTCGGCTCGAGAGCACGGCTAACAACTCTCCCTCCCGGACGGAGTCGCCCACTTGCTTCAGGACTTCGGTGACCACGCCGCTCAAGCGAGGGACCACCCGCGCAATGCGATTGGCATCGGGCTTGATCTCGCCAGGCACTTCGAGGGTTGTGACCATTTGGCGCGGGCCCACTGCACGGATCTCGATTCCCGTGCTCTTGACTGCGTCATCTCCGAGTTGAACCTTCCCTTCGATCTGCGAATAGGCCCAGTCCTGGGCTTGTCCTCTGTAGGACGCTCTGACTTTCACGTCGAACGAGTGTGGCTCCTCGACGACGGCGTCGCCACGCAGGTAATCAGCCTCTGGAACAAAGGCAATCTTGTCTATACGGCCCCCAAGCCGGTTCAACTCAACCGCCAGTTGCACGTCGCGCGGAGGAATTGGCTTGAGACCTGAATCGTAGGGATATACTCGAAAGTGCGGCTCGACACCGGTCTCGAAAACCGTGACCTCAAGTTGGAGAGCCTGACTGGATAATAAGCGCTGACCATGTGGACCACGAGAATAATCCAGCGCGCCTGACTCTTTTGCGGATGCTTCGGCTGCGGGAGACCGCTGCTTCTGGCGCATCATCATCGCGATTGCGGCGACGCCGACGATACCGACGATGACCGCGCTTATGACACTTGTCTTTTTCATGCCTTCTCCCTCGTTACTTCACGCGTCCTGGCGTTGCCGAGGCAACGGCGGACAATGGCTCACCGATCAACCGCTCCACTTCGGCAACGGCCTGATGGTAGGCGGAGAGTGCGCGAAGATATTGCCCTTCTGTCGTCACGAGTGTTCGTTGTGTATCTAGTACTTCCAAAAAACTGAACTTCCCGGCACGATAGCCTTCAGTAATTCCTTCGAAAGCAGAGCGGGTGCCCGGCCGTACATTAGAGGCTAGTGCCGTCACCTCATCTCTGGCGCTTGCTAAGGCACGATACGCTTCTGCGAGCATCGTTGTTACACGAAGCCAGGCAGCCCGTTGTTCCTCCGATGCCTTGATGACGCGATCACGTGCTTCTTGTATGGCATCGCGGTTCTTATTGAACAGCGGAACCGGGATCGAGACCCCAGCTACAAATGCGCTCCCGCCAATATTGGTGAAGCGGCGGTACCCAGCGCTCACACTCAGATCGGGCACGCGGTTAGCGCGCTCCAGCGCCAAGGCCGCCTCACGCTGCTCGATCTCCGCGGCCCAGCGCGCCAGTTCTGGGTTCTGGGATAGACGCTGCTGGAGCTGCGTCATTGTGGGTATGGGGAAGAGTGTGTCAAGATCGCCAACTGCGACCTCAAACCGAGGCGCGTCACTACCCCAAAGGGCTGCGAGACGCTGCCGGTCCGCATCCAATGTCCGCTGGATGCGAGCTGATTCAATGCGGACGGCGGCCAAGGCAACGTTTGCCCTGGTCTCCTCAATTGGAGAGACCACGCCCGCAACGACTCTGAGTCCAACTGCTTCCCGAACCTGTTCAACCACTGCGGTTGTCTGCTGAGCGAGCGCTACGGTCCGCTGGCTCGCCAACACGTCCAGAAAAGCTCTGGTGACGCGCGTGAAGACGTCGAGCCTGGCAGTTTCGTAATCCCATGCGGCCAGATCCCGAGTTCTTGCCGCCAGATTCTGCCGCGCAATGCGCTTCCCTCCCAACTCGATCAACTGACTCATCTGCACTGTTATCTGCGGCTGGATAACCCCTCCGGGGCCGGTTATCCCGTCACCGGTTCTACTAGAAAAGCCTCCAAACTCTTCCGCCAGAGTGCTCAGAATCGGGTTCGGCCGCCTGCCGGCTTGCAGAGTCCGCGCCTCACGCGCGCGAATCTCCCAGTCGTACGCGCCAAGCTCGGGACTCTGCTCAAGGGCAAGTGCCAGAGCATCGCGAAGAGTTATCTGGCCCTCTGGATTTCGACCGTTTCGTGACATCCCGGCGCCCTTGTCAGCCTGGGACGGGCGGTACGCGGTGACGCCGCGCCCGAGTGGGCGTGAAGGAACTGAGGCGGACGCTAAATGGTCCTGCCGTCCCGCGTCACCACCAGCATTCCGCGGAACTTGGTCCGGGGCTTTCCGTTGACCTTCAGAAATATTGTTCTGAGCAGCTTGGACAGCACCAACTTCTGACTGCTCCTGCGCCTCGATGCGAGACACAAGTGCCGCTGAAAGCAGCACATAGGAGAGCCACCGTCTATGCAAAGACATGACTTTTCCTCACGATTTATTTGAAATAGTTACGCGCGATACACACGTATGTGTGTACTGAAACGCTTATGTGCTAGAGGGAAGTCTTAGGCGGAGGGGGGGGCGCGGTCCTGCCGAGGAGAGATTGTCGGTGCGTCACTTAGGTGGCAGTCTTGTTCGAATGCGGTCCAACGCGAGATCGAGGGACTGGGAACTTCCAGCTTCTCTTCAACCTCTGCGTATAGGATCAGCTGCGCCGCTGTAGGAGGCGCAACATTCCACCCCACATTGACCGCATCATCGTCGGCCGTCTGCGAGGTCATTTGACTGTCGCTATCCGGTTGAGATGCAAACTTCTCGTGCTGATGAAGTAACCCGGATGTTGCGCTGTGATCTAAGTTGAGTGTGTGGAGATGAGAGAATGGCGCCCCTGCAAAACTCAGCAAGAGTGCGATGAGGGCGACGATGGAGGAAGTTTTCCTCACCTTGCCGAGCGTAGCAGGGAAGGTGCGAAACGTCAAGGCGCCGTCATCTTGCGCAATCCGCTGCCTTTTAGAGCCCAGGCGTCCAATGCAGAAAACCCGGCTATTCTGGCGGAAAAGCGTTAAATCCCGGGAGCGCGATGGCAGCACCCTCGCATCAAGGAGGCGCTTGCAGAGTCGGTGGACACCTCATCGGCCGGTTTTGACGCCTCCTGGCGTTTGCCCCAACCGCCCGGAGGTCGGACCGCGATGGCCGCAGCTTTGAGATGGGCTCTAGCCATTTCGCACTGTACGCTGGTCTCTTGTTGGATGCGCTGTAGTGGCTAGCCTCGCTGCGCGAGGACTTGTTGCTGTTTCTCTTCGTTCAAGACATTGCTCATTCGGCGGAGAGTAATTCCCCGTCGTCGTCAATGTCCTGCCGTTTCTATGGGCCGGGTGTGGGTGTCCACCGCGGCTCTACCGGGCAGGGCAGAAGCGCGACGCTCGCGCCTATGCCGAATGGACCGTCAAAAGGGCCGGTGAAGTGATGAACGGCGAACGATCGCTATGCATCGGACGATAGCGCTACGTTATTGTGCTGGCAGAACGATCTGCTTCAGTACTTCGAGCGCGGTGAGCAGGTTTTCCGAGCGGGTGTCACGTCGATACGCGATTCCAACTTCCAACGACAATACTGGGGTGTTTATTTCACGAAAGACAATTCCTTCCGGCCGGAATCGCCGGGGGATACTGTCCTTAACGAAGCCGATGCCAATGCCACCGGCGACGACGTCGAGGATCTCCATCACGGTAGAAACCTCGTGGACAATGTTCGGCGTGAAGCCCGCTCGCTGACAACACTCCACGAAATGCTGATAGAGAAAAGGATTGATCGACTTCCCGAACCAGACAATGGGCTGCTCTGAGAGATCCTCTGGCTCGACAATGAGGCGCTCTGCAAGCGCCGAGCGCTCTGGTACTGCCAGAATCAGGCGGAATCGGTGCATCGGCTCAATCACTAACTCGTCGCGGACCACGGGCAAAACGACAAGTCCAACATCCAAGCCGCCGTAGAGCAGTTGGTCAAGCTGGGCCGTAGTGTAAGCGCTTTGGACGAACAGCAACACCGAGCCTGATCGCTTCGCGAATGCCCCGCGAATTTGCGGCAAGAGCCCGGCCCCACCAAGCAAGGGAGTACAGCCAAGGCGGATGACACCGGTATTGCCTGCATTAGCGGCTGCGCCGGCCTCAACAGCCCTCTGAACGCACATCAGTGCCCGGCGAGCCTCAATTACAAACGCTCGACCGGCCGGCGTCAACTCGACAGATCGGGTTCTTCGTTCGAATAGCGGATACCCAAGCGTATACTCCAACTGCTGAATCTGGCGACTCAACGACGGAGTAGCTAGATGCAGGCGCTGTGACGCCCGAGTGAAGTGCAGATCCTCCGCGACAGCAATGGCATATCGCAGCAGGCGCAATTCCAGTTTCAAGGAGATAGTAGCCGACTTTTCGATGCGCTCTATTGTTGACCTCTTTCAAATGCCGCGCTGTACCCGAATCTGGCTGAGGGGCCCACGACCACTATTGGGCTCCTCAGTAGACGCTACGGCTCCTGCAATGCCTTTCTGATGTCTTCAATCTCTCCTTTCAGAAGCTCGATGCCGAGTCGAAAACGCAACGCCGTTTCTGCCAGCAACCGGGCTTCCCGGTCTAGCGAAACGTTGTTCCCGTCGCTCTTGACGGTGAGGCCGGTAACCTCCCTGACCTGCACGGAGGTGCTTCCCTGCAATGCCGCTGCGAACTCACTCCGAAAGTCGATATCCCGTGTCTTATACCCCGGCGTATCCGCATTGGCGATGTTTGAGGCAACCAACTGCTGCCTTAGGCTAACTAAGTCTAGATATTTCTCAATGTCGCTTCCGACTGACCCTATCGTGTCGAGCATATGTGGGTTCCTTCTGCACTGTTAGGAGCTCCCACGGCGGCGTTTGGTCCAGTCAAGTAGAGCAGGTCGTACGAGCGCGCAAGTATGCTCAGCAAATGGAAGGAGAGGCGATAGCCGCTCCCAACGGGTGTGAACGCCTCCGTCGAGTCGACAACTAGAGGTGTAGCGAGATGCTGTCACGATTCTTTTATTGCTTTCTTGATATCCTCTATCTCGCCCTTTAATAATTGCGACCCGATACTAAAGCGCAATGCTGTCTCCATCAGCATTCGCGCTTCACGGTCCAGCGAAACATTGTTCCCGTCGTTCTTAACCGTGAGCCCGCTCACTTCACGTACATGAGGCGAACTGGGTCCTTCCAGGGCTGCCGCAAACTCGGCCTGAAAATCGATGTCCTTTGTCCTGTACCCTGGCGTGTCGATGTTTGCAATGTTTGAGACAATCAGTTTCTGGCGAGTGCTCAGCAAGTCCATGTACTTAGTGATGTCGCTGCCAAGCGATGCTATATCATCAGCCATAGGTGCTCTCCTGTGCGTGTCAAGTCGGCAAGGCGACGGCGCTCGCCGTCGTCGGCAAGTAAGGCATTGGCGATGGACAGACATCGCATTACGATTGCATGGGGCTCTTGTCAGGCGTGAGCAATCTGAGCGCATTGAAGATCACAAACAGAGATACCCCCATGTCCGCAGCGATCGCCGCCCAGAGTGAAGCGTGCCCGGTGGACACAAGACCAACGAAGTGCTCCGAGATCCGCCACGGCGACGCGGCGATCGCGTTTGGCACCGAGTTCAAAGGTGTGCGCGTATCCAATGCCAAACGCGCGTTCCCCTGGGCTGTTTACTACTCTGCCGTTCCCAAAACTCGCGTCCAGTGTCGGGTTGATTCGCAGCCTGGATTGGGTGAGCAGTCCCTGCGCCTCCGCAATCCGCTGCCGCGTGGATTGGAGATCGCCGTTGTTTTTGAGCGCTGATTCGACCAGTTGATCGATGGTTTTCCCCGTCGTTTCGGAGACGTACTGTGTGACGGCCTGTGACCGTGTTGTCTGGCCCCAAATTGCACCCGATAGTACGAAGATCTCAGCGGCAACCGTGACGAGTGAAAGCACGGCATCGGACAAACGCATAGTTAGACCTCGAAGGACGAAATTGTGAGATGGAGAAGGGCATTGGCACGCGTAGGGCGCCGTGCCAGTCGGGTCGAGCTCAAGGATGGAGAATCAGCAGCGAAGAGATATTGAGGAAGGGGCAGAGCTAGGGGGAACGCCGGTCACTTCGGCGGCATTCAGATGAGGCTGTACGGCAGTGGATGGTTGTTGGGGCAATACCGCCGCGGAAAACAGCAACTGCTCATCGGTCAGGGGGCTCGATGGCTCGGGCTGCATCGACTCGGCACCAACCTCGGTTGT
>JAFKEE010000043.1 GCA_017307505.1 Acidobacteriota bacterium
CCAGCCGGCGACCGCCGGGGCCTGCACCTTTCGGGTGCGGGTGACTGACCAGGGCGGGCTGACGGCGGAGCGGGATTTGGAGCTGGATGTCGCGGCCAACGATTCGCTGACGATCCTGGAGACGAGCCTGCCTGACGGGATGACAGGCAACGACTACCAGGCGCAGTTGACGGGCACCGGGGGCACGCCTCCGCTGCAGTGGTCGATCATCGCCGGGAGCCTGCCGGACGGACTGCAGCTGGATAGCGACACGGGCATCATTGGCGGTATGCCGGTGGCCCCGGGGCAATGGGGTTTCACCGTTCTCCTGTCGGACAGTTCGACGCCCAGCCTGCAGGTGACGCGGGATCTCTCAATCTCCATTGGGTTCAATTCGCAGCCTCTGCAACTAGTGACCGTCGGACTGCCGGACGGCCATGCCGGTTCAGACTACAGGACCCACCTCCAGGCGAAAGGCGGAACTCCTCCCTACGAGTTTTCCGCCAGCCGCCAGAACGGTTTGACGCTGTCGGCGGCGGGCCTGTTAAGCGGCCGGCCGGCCACACCGGGCGTGTTCGCGATGGGCGTGACTGTGACCGACAGCCGGGGCGCTGCCCCTGCGGTTTCGGCGATGCTCCCCTTGACGGTGCAGGCAGCGGGCGGGCTGCGGCTGGAGACGGCGGACGCCAGCTCCGGAGCGCTGCTGTTGCGCTATGGACAGGCCGGCCTCGGCGCCGGGCAAAGCTGCCGCGTGGACCTGGCCGCGGATGCAAACTTCACACAGCCGCTGGCCGCGGTGACCGACACGGGTGGAGCCGCGGTGCGCTGGGCGGCCTTCGGGCCCGGGCTGAATCTGCAGCCGGATAAGCTGTACTACGCAAAGGCTGACTGCGGAGGCCCGACAGCGACGCTGGCGGCAGCTACACGGCCGGCGGGCCGGGCCAGTTCGGCATCGACAACAGTGAGTGTGCCGGCTCCGGCCGGGACAGACCAACTGCGCGTCGACTACGGCGCCACGGCCGGGCTGGGCTCTCAGGTAGAGACAGCCTGTACGGCAGGGCGCTGCGCAGCGGCGATCCCGGCCGCTCCAGGCCAGCCGCTGTACTATCAGGCGACTTATCTGGCCAGCGGGCAGGTGTCGCGGAAAGCCGGCCAGACGGTCGTGCTGGCGCGGTAGCTACCAACCCCCCGGGGCCTGGCCCGTCCGGGCCCCGGATCCACCTCGAGCCTGAAATCGCCATGGGCACAGGCAGGCACGCCGCCATTCCTGATATTCGATGATAGGGACGTAGAGACCCGAACGGGATCAACCATCATGAAACCAACCAGACGCGATGTGCTGATTCCATTGACGGCCGCCCCCTGGCTGGCTGCGCGCCCGGCCTGGGCCCAGGCGCCGGGCGCGGCCAACCGCGTGATGCAAGTGGAGAGCGCGGCCGCTCCCAGGCTGGACAAGTGGCGCATCCTCGGACCGGGCGGCGGCGGAGCCATGTTCCTGCCCGTGGTAAGCCCGCACAACCCCAAGCTCATCATGGTGACCACCGACATGAGCGGCGTCTTCCTGAGCAAGGACGGCGGCGACACCTGGCGGTCGATCCATCTGCGAACCAAGGCCTTTTTCACGGCTTTTCATCCCGTGGATCCGCAGCGCCTCTTTATCAGCAACCGGCTGGGGCTGTATGAGAGCCGCGACCAGGGCGTCACCTGGTCGTTGTTCTATCCGGACCCGGGCCAGGTGCGCGGAATCCAATACAGCGACTTCCCGCCCAGCGAGAGCCTGGCTTTGGCCAAAGGCGCGGCCAGCGGAGTGGCGGCCATGGCCTTCGAGCCACGCGATGCGGAAACGATCTACATCCTGGACGGCCGGGTACTCTCGCTGACCAGGAACGGAGGCCGAAGCTGGCAGCCCCTGGCGACACTGCCGGCGCGGGCCTCCACCATTTACCTGGATCCGCGCAGCCCGCAGGACAACCGGACTCTGCTCATGCTGGGGCAAGGCGCTTCGCTGCTGGCCCTCTTCGAGGGCGGCAAGCTGCGCATTCCTCCGCCGGGCAAGCCCATCGCCTGGGTGACCGGTTCGGCCTGCCTGTTTCCGGAGGGCGACGGGCCGCCGGCCATCTTCGTGGCGGCGGACTACCTGAAAGACGAAAAAGGACAACCATTTGGCGGACTGATCGTGTCCCGCGACCTGGGGCAGAGCTGGTCGATGGGCTTGGGCCACCTGCTGGCGGAGCGGCCGAGACCGGACATCTGGCCCACTGTTTCCGCGGTGGCGGCGGGTCCGGCCGGTTCGAATCTTGTCTATGTTTCGTTCACGCGCATGAGCCTGGCCTCGGGCGATCCGCGGGCCGTGTACCTGGGTGTCGGCAAATCCACCGATGGCGGCAACAGCTGGAAGCTGGTCTGGAAGGAGAACAACCAGCAGCAGGCGCCGAACGTGGAGGATCCGTGGATCACGGAACGCTACGGAGCCGAGTGGGGCGAGAATCCGCTGAGCATGACCATCGCGCCGCACTCCTCGGAGATGATTCTTGGCTCCGACTTCGGCCGCGTGATGCGCTCGCTGGACGGCGGCAGGAACTGGAAAGGCGTCTATAGCAAACGCCAGAAGGACGGTTCCTTCACCACCACGGGCCTGGATGTGACGGCCTGTTCCAGCGTGCATTTCGATCCGTTCGACAAGCAGCGGATATTTATCTCGTGCTTCGACATCGGGCTGATGATGAGCGAGAACGGCGGCGGCAGCTGGCGCAGCCCGACGAAGAACGGCGTGCCGCAGGTTTGGTGGAACACCGCCTACTGGGTGGAGTTCGATCCGGCGGTACGGGGCCGACTGTGGATGGCCGCCAGCCGCAACCACGAACTGCCGCAATTGAACGCCTTCCGGCGCGGGACCGACGGTTTCCGCGGCGGCGTCGTCCGCAGTGATGACGGCGGCTGGACCTGGCGGGTGACCAGCGGAGGCCTGCCGCAGACGGCGGTGACGCACCTGCTGATGGATCCGAAGAGCCAGCCCGGGCGGCGCACTCTGTTTCTCACCAGCTTCGGCAAGGGCGTTTACCGCTCGACCGACAACGGCGAGTCGTGGACGGCCGTCAACCAGGGTCTGCCGCAGGGCGAGATCCGGGCCTGGCGGCTGGCGATGGACAAACAGGGCACACTCTATGTGGTGCTCTTCCGCCGCGCCAACGACGAAAAGACCGGCACGGACGCGGACGGCATGCTCTTCCGCTCCACAGACCAGGGCGCCAACTGGCAGCGTGTCGCGCTGCCGGAAGGCTTCAACGGACCCACGGGCATCGCCATCGCGCCCAACGACCCCAACCGCATCTACCTTTCCGCCTGGGGCCGGGGCAAGCCCTACGATTTCCGCAAGAGCGACGGCGGCGTCTGGACCTCCTCCGACGGCGGCAAGACCTGGCGCAATGTCCTGAGCAAGTGCCAGCACGTTTACAGCGTGACGCTGGACGAAACGAAGCCGGAGGTGGTCTACGCGGCCAGCTACGAGGCCTCCGTCTGGCGGTCGGCCGACGGCGGCGCGAACTGGGCCCGCGTCCGGGGCTTCAACTTCCGGGCGGCCAACCGCGTGATTCCGGATCCGCATCACCCGGGCATGGTGTATGTCACCACGTCGGGCAGCAGTGTCTGGTACGGTCCGGCGGAAGGCGATCCGGCGGCAGTGGAAGATCTGGTGAAGCCTGCGGTACTGCGGTTCTCGCTGTGATGCTTTCCAGTCCCGCAGGCTCATCAACTATCATAAGAAACGGCTCTCTTTCCCCTTCATGGGCTTCATCATCACAACTCTCGTAATGGTCCTGCTGTATCTTTCCCCGGCGGCCACAATTCCGTGGCTGGCGCAACACGGATTTATGCAGGCGCTGCTGGTCCTGGCCAGCCTGGTTACCATCGTGGGGTTCATCGACGGCCGGTTGTCGCTTTCGCAGCCGCAGATCCTGCTGGTTCTGCTGTTCTGCGCCTGGGCCACCATCAGCCCGGCGCTCCACGGCTGGGTGGGCGGCGTGGCTCCGGCGTTCATGAAGCTGATCTTTCCCCTCGTGGCTTTCACGATGGTCCTGGCGAACGTCAACAGCCTGGCGCGATTCCGCCGGTTCAGCGCGGCCATGGTGATCGTCTCGGTTTATCTGACGATCCGCGCCGTCATGGCCTTCCACTATGGTATCGACCGGCAGAACTATACCATGGAGCAGTTCACCGAGCAGAGCGAAGGCGAAGAGACGCGCGAGGTCTTCTATCGCGCCTGCGGGCCCGGTTTCCTGGGCGATCCCAACGACTTCGCCCAGCATTTGACTCTCTCCATCGCGCTGCTGGGCGTGATCTGGAAGCGCCAGTCTCCCTTCCGGAATCTGTTTTTCGTCATCCTGCCGCTCATCATCATGTCGTATGGCATCTACATCACGGCATCGCGGGGCTCACTGCTGGGCATATTCCTGCTGGTCGCGCTCGTCCTGAAGGACAAAATGGGGGTGGGCGGACCCGTGTTGGGCGGCGTCGTCGTGGTGGGCCTGGTGAGCTTCCTGGGCTTCGGCGGCGGACGCGCGATCTCCATGTCGTCAGGCAGCGGCGGCGGACGCCTGGACATCTGGTCCGACGCGCTCTCGGCCTTCCTCTCTTTCCCGTTCCGCGGGGTCGGCTTCGGCGCAATCCGCGACTACACTTTCCTGACGGCGCATAACACGCTGCTGCTGTGTTTCACCGAACTGGGCCTCATCGGCTACTTCTTCTTCGCCGGACTTTTCGTGCTCACGCTCTGGCAACTGCAGACCCTGCTGAAGCAGGTGCCGGCCGTCGACCCCGGCACGCAGGAGACCCGGCAGGCAGCCAAGACCATCCGCAACACGCTGCTGCTGTTCCTGGCCAGCGGCCTCTTCCTGTCGCGCACCTATGTTGTGACACCCTACGTCCTGCTGGGGCTGGGCCTGGCGGTGTATCTGTGCGAGAAGAACCGGCCGGGTTCCCCGCTGACCGACATCAAGGTCCCTTGGGTTTCGCGCACTCTGTTCTCGATGGTCTCGAGCATTGTTCTGATCTACGCCGCCGTCCGCCTGCACTGGCTATGAGCATCACTCCACGCCTGGCCGGTCCGTGGGCAGCGAAACTGCCCAGCCGCATCCCCTCGCTGGACGGGCTGCGGGCCATCAGCATCCTGCTGGTGATCCTGGGCCACTCCGTCTCCAAGCTGAGCCACCCGAAGGTCTACCAACTGCTGGGCCACTTCGGAAACCTGGGCGTGAAGACGTTCTTCCTGATCTCGGGCTTCCTCATCACCACGCTGCTGCTGAAGGAGTGGGACAAGTCGGGCGGCGTTTCGCTGAAGAACTTCTACATCCGCCGGTCGCTGCGCATCTTCCCCGCCTTCCTGGTTTACATCGGGGTGGTGGTGCTGCTGGAGCAGGGCGGCCTGGTGAAACTCGAGCCGGGTGACATCCTGCACTCGCTCACCTACACGATGAACTACCACATGGATCGCGGCTGGATCCTGAATCATCTGTGGTCGCTTTCCGTGGAAGAGCAGTTCTACCTGCTGTGGCCCGCGGCGCTGCTGCTGGCCGCGCCGGGGCGGTCGTGGAAGCTGGTGCTGGCGGCCGTGGCCCTGGCTCCGCTGATCCGCGCCGTAATGTGGTTCGGCTTCGGCGCCAGCCCCACGGCGGTGAGCCGTCACTTTCAGGCGGTGTGCGATGCCCTGGCCTGCGGCTGCGCTCTTGCCTTCTTCTACAACCGCCTGGGCACGCTGGAATGGTACACGCGGCTGCTCCGCGCTCCCTGGTTCCTGCTCATTCCGCCGGCACTGATGCTCTCCGCCGCGCTGGGCTACAAGGCGCACCCCTGGCTCTACTACGTGCCTGGCCAGACCCTGGCCAACTTCGGCATCCTGCTGCTGCTCGACCGCTGCATCCGCTTCCCCACCGACTGGCTGGGCCGCCTGCTGGACTGGGCGCCGCTGCGCTGGGTGGGCGTCATCAGCTACTCGCTCTACCTCTGGCAGGAGCTGTTCCTGGACTACGAGCCGGAAGGCCTGGGCCTGACTCTGCCCCTGAACCTGGTAATGACCTTCGCTGTCAGCGCGGCCAGCTACTATCTGGTGGAAAAGCAGTTCCTGAAGCTGAAAGACCGCCTGACGGAGCCGCACAAACAGCCCGTGGCCTAAGGTCCGCTTAACGCGCCAGCAGCCTGCGGAACAGCGCCTCGTAGGCTTCTTCGGTACGCTCGATCCCAAAACGTTCGCGGGCGATACGCCGTGCCTCGGCGCCCATCGCGGCGAGATCGGGACGGTCCGCGGCCTCGAGCATCGCAGAGGCCAGGCTGCCCACGTCGCCCGGCTGGGCATAGAACGCGACCGCGCCTTCGGGCGCCATCTCCGGCACACCGCCGATGCGCGTGCTCACCACGGGCAGGCCGGCGGCCATGGCTTCCTGCACGACAATCGGCATGCCTTCACTGATGGAAGAAAGCACGAAGACGTCCAGCTCTTTCAGAAAGAGGGGCGGATCCGAGGTAACACCGGGCAGGTGGACGCTGCGCTCTAACCCCAGCTCACGCACGAGGGCGGCGTTGGCCTGGGCCAGCGCGCCGGAGCCGGCGATGTGCAACTCCGCCTGGGGATGCCGTTCGAGCACCTGCGCGAAGGCCCGGATGAGAACGTCGTGCGCCTTGGCCGGCACCATGCGCCCCACTGTGCCGAAGCGCAAGCGCGGCCGCAGCGCGCCCGGCGAGGCCGGGTTCTCCAGAAAACGCGCCAGCGGCACGCCGTTATAGATCACCTGGCACTTCTTCTTCGGCACGCCGCGATGGCGTACGAAGAAGTCGCGGCCGTCTTCGCTCACCGTAACCACGGCGGAGGTCCAGGGCATGGTAGCGCCGAAGTAGAAATCCTGGCGCCGCGCCGAATGCAGCACGCCCAGGCCGTGGCGCGTATTGACGGTGACGCGGACACCGGCCCGCCACGCGGCCAGCAGGCCGTAATGGTGGATCACCGAGTTGTGCGTGTGCACCACGTCGGCGCGCAGGCGCTTCAGTTCGGCCGCCATGGCGCGGATGTTCGACCACGTGAAGCCGGGCTTCTTGTGGAAGGCAAAGACGGGCACGCCGGCGGCCTCGGCCTGCGCGGCCAGGGCTCCGGGGTGGCAGACACAGAAGATGGCCGGGTGATGGCCGGCCCGTTTCTGGGCGGCGGCCAGGTCGACGGCCAGGCGTTCCAGGCCGCCCACTTCCAGGTTTTCGACAACCTGCACAATGCGCAGGGGGGCGCCGGTCATGAGTGGCTCCAGGAGAGGCGGCCGGTGCGGAGCAAAGCGCGCTGCACCCCGGCGCCACCCCAAGGACGGTATGAATTGACGATCAGCGGGCCCTTCCGAATGTCCGCGGCGGACATCACTAGAGCCGGAAGATCTTCGGATCGGAGAACTTCTTCAGCGCGTTGCGCGTGTCGACGATGAGGCGCGCATTCTGGACGACCGAAGAATAGTCCACCTGCTTGTGGTCGGTGATGATGACGACACAGTCGGCCGCCGCCACCGCCGCGTCCTGCGGCAGGCTCTGGTGCTTGGTCCCTTCCACGTCGATGGACGGGATGTAGGGATCGGAGTAGGTGACCGTCGCGCCGCGGCGCGCCAGCAGGTGCATGATGTCCAGCGCCGGCGACTCGCGCACGTCGTCGATGTCGCGCTTGTAGGCGACGCCCAGGATATGGACGTTGGAGCCCTTCAGCGACTTGCTCTGCTCGTTGAGCGCGTTCTGCACCTTGTCGACGACAAAGTGGGGCATGGAGCCGTTGATATAGCCCGCCAGCTCAATGAACCGTGCCTCGATACCGGCCTGCTTGGTCTTCCACGAAAGATAGAAGGGATCGATCGGGATGCAGTGCCCGCCCAGGCCGGGGCCGGGGTAGAAGGGCATGAAGCCGAACGGCTTGGTGGCCGCCGCGTCGATGACTTCCCAGACATTGATGTTGATGCGCTCGCACATCATCGCCAGCTCGTTCACCATGCCGATGTTGATCATGCGGAAGGTGTTCTCGAGCAGCTTCACCATTTCGGCAACACGCGTGGAGCTCACCGGCACCACGGTCTCGAGCGCCTGCTGGTAGAGCGCCGCGCCGGCCTGGGTGCACGCCGCGGTGATGCCGCCCACCACTTTGGGAATGTTGTGCGTCTGGAAATTGGGATTGCCCGGATCCACGCGTTCCGGCGAAAAGCAGAGGAAGACATCCTCGCCCACCGTCAGGCCGCGGGCCTCGATCATGGGCTGGATCAGCTCGTCTGTAGTGCCCGGATAAGTGGTGGATTCCAGGATGATCAGCAGCCCCGGGTGGGCATGATCGGCAATGGACTGCGACGCCGAAACAACGAAACTCATGTCCGGATCCTTGGTTTTACGCAAGGGGGTGGGCACGGCGATGTTGATCGTGTCCAGATCTTTGACAGCCGAAAAATCCGTGGTGGCCTTCAGGCGGCCGGCCTTCACCAGGGCGGCCACTTCCTCCGTCGGCACATCCTGGATATAGCTGATGCCTTGGTTGATCAGGTCGACTTTGTGCTCCGATACATCGATTCCGGTGACGGTGAAACCGACCTTGCCGAATTCGACTGCCAAAGGAAGACCGACATAGCCAAGACCGACGACGCCCACATGGGCGCTTCTGTTTCGAATCTTCCCGACCAGGGAATCGTAATGCTGAGTGCTCATATTGGTTTTGTTTGGATGAAGGCGAGGACCGACACCGCAACTCGTTATACAGGATACCGTGAGCGTGGGTTGCTGGGGAGATGCAGGAGGACTAGAACTTGTGGCGGAGTACCAGTATTCGTCACAATGACATGAGCACTGGGCCCACGCCCGCCGGCGAGTCTCCATCTTCACCTGATGCCGCAATCAACAGCTTCCAATACCAGGATCATTGCCCGGAATTCGTTCTGGTATGGCATCGAGACGGTGCTCGACGTCTTTGTGGCGCTGGCCACCTCGATTCCTCTGGCGCGGGCTATCGGCCCGGAACGGCTCGGCTATTACAGCCTGGTGGTGTGGATCGGCAACATGAGCGCCCTGTTGGGTTCGCTCGGCGCACCCGCCGCGGCCCGCAAGTACATCGCCGAGTTTCTCGGTAAACAGCAGGGCGGCCAGGCGCGGGCGGTGTTCGAATACACCTTCAAAGCCCAGCTCTATTCCAGCCTCGGCCTCAGCGCGCTGGCGCTGCTGGCGGCCATGAAGTTCGGCGATCCGTCCTATCGCATCGTGACTTACTGCGTCGTCGGTACCATTCTGCCCGGCATGATGCTGATGATTCCCGCCCAGGCCAACCAGGCCGCCGAGAACATGAAAGCCAATGTGCCGGCCACCATCCTGAGCCAGTTGATCTACACCGGCGCGGTGTGGCTGAGCCTGATGATGGGCTGGGAACTGACCGGCGTCAGCGTGGGCGTGCTGCTCTACAAGTGGGTGGAGTTCTTCATGCGCTATGTGCCGGCCCGCCGCTGGGTCGCGTCCCTGCCGGAAGAGCCCCTGGACCCTGAGTTGCGCGTCCGTCTCCGTTCCTTCTCCATCAAGAGCATCTTCCTGATGCTGCTGAATATCCTGGTGTGGAACCGCTCGGACCTGATCATGCTGCGCTGGCTCAGTTCCGACCCCCGCCATCTGACTTTCTTCTCGCTGTCGCAGAACCTGAGCGAAAAGGCGATCCTGCTGCCGCGCATCTTCAACGTATCGGTGGGCGCCAGCATCCTGGCCCAGTTCGGACGCGACGCCGGACGGCTGACGCAGATGGCGCGGCTGGCCATCCGCTATACGCTGCTGGCAGGCCTGCCCCTGCTGTGGGGCCTCTCGGCCGTCAGCCCGGCTCTGGTGCCGGTGCTCTACGGCAGCCGCTACGCAGGGGCCATCCCCGTGCTGGCCCTGGCCGCCCTGGCCGCCGTGCCGGCTTCGATCTTCCTGCCGGCCCAGAACTACCTGGAAGCAACCGAGCGCCAGAAGTACGTCATCTACTGCACCTGCGTGGCCGGGGCGCTCAATATCGGCCTGGACTACCTGCTGATCCCCAAACTGGGGCCCATCGGCGCCGCCATCGGCAACGGCAGCGGACAACTGGTGGCGGCCGTAGGCCTGTGGGGCACCATTCTGTGGAAAGACCGGATACGGCTGCAATGGGGCCTGCTGGGCCGGTTGGGGGCCTCGGCCGTGGTGCTCTATGTCGCCGCTTTCCTGGTGGCGCGCTCCCTGTCGCCCTGGGTGGCCCTGGGCCCGGCGATCGCCGCCGGTGCGATCGCTTTCATCCTGAGCCTCAAGTTGTTTGGGGCCTTGACCGCGGACGACCGCCAGCGCCTGTCCCTGATCACCGGCCTCATTCCGGCCCGTCTGCGGGGCACGGCCAACGCCGCCCTGGACTGGCTGACAGGAGAACCCGTCGCGGCCTGAGGGCGAGGGCTCGAACGCTATACTGGTTTGAATCGGACGTTCGGAGATCTGCCCTACACGCATGGAGTCCAGCTCACTTCAGTTTCAGGATTTTACGGGGGACTCCGCCGTCCTGAGCAGCCTGATCGCCTCCTCCTGGAGCGAGAACCGCGAACAGGGCCTGGACTATACTCCGGAGTTCCTTCAATCCTGCTTTGAATACCCGGGCATGTCCCCCGCCTTGGCTCCGGTCCTGATGGATGGAGACCGGCCTGCCGCTTTTGTGGCTGCCTTCCCCCGGACCCTCGCGGTGAACGGGCACACGGGGCGCTATGCGCTGCTGACGTTTTTCACCGTGGCTCCGGAGTACAAGGGCCGGGGTCTGGGCGTCCGCGTCTGGGCCGAGTGCCTGCGCCGCGTCCGGCAGGCGGGCTTTGACGGCGCCCTGCACTATTGCGTCGACGGCAACGTCTCCAACCACGCGACCGTGGCCGGGGCCCGCGCCGCCGGTTACTCCGCGCAGCGCATCCTGAGCATTCCTTACCTGCGCGCCTTCCTGCGCAGCCAGCCGTCTGATCCGGTTCCAGCGCTGGACCCCGGCCGCGCCGCCGCCGCTCTCGTGGAGGCAGCGCAGCCGCTGGCCGCCCGGCTCCCCATCGCCCGCCAGTGGAGCCAGCAGGAGGCGCTCTGGCAATGCCACGGCCGCCACGGCGCCCTCACTCACTGGGACGAGGCCAGCGGCGCCCTGGTGAACGGTTATATCCTGCCTGTCTGCGATGCCGCCCGCACCCGCTGCCTGTTTCTCGACGAAGTGCACTGGGGCCGTCTCGCGGACGAGGCGAAAGCTCCCTTTCTCAAGTCGTTTCTGGGCCGGGCCGCCGGCCAGGCTACCATTGCCACTGTCCCATTGCCGGGCTACACAGACCCGGCCCATCTGAAAGCCGCCGGATTCCGCGGCGCCCCGCGCCAGTTGCATGCCTATCTCACGCTCTGGACGTCGGAGGCCGCGCCGGTGGAGGCGCTCTACGCCGATGTGCTTTGAAATTCAAGGAGGAATTACGATATGGAAATGATTGAGGAAGTACGCCAGGTCGTCTGCGGCATCACCGGATTGGCCCCCGACTTTGACACCAGCGCCAATCTCTACGCCGACCTGGGTGTCCCCTCGGTCCAGGCCATGCAGCTGCTCACCGAACTGGAAGAGCGCTTCGGCATTGCCCTGCCCGACGAAGACTTCATTGAGGCCGTCTCCCTGCAGGACCTCTCCAGCCTGGTGGGCCGGATCAAGGGAGCCTGACCGCCGCCATGACTTCCCGCCAAGACCTGGCGCAGACCTTTGCCGCCGTCGCTGCCCGCCAGCCGGACCGGCCTGCGCTCTCCGTACGCGGCCAGGAGATCAGCTATGGCGCCCTGGATGAGACCGCCCGCCGCTGGGCCGGCGTCATCACAGACCGGCTGGGCGCCCCGGCGCGCCGCGTCGGCATCTTTGGCGCCCGCAGCGCCGTCTCCTACACCGGCACCATCGCCTGCCTTTACAGCGGCGGCGCGTTCGTCCCGCTGAACCCGCGCTTTCCGGCCGAACGAACCCGCCGCATGCTGGAGCTCGCCGGCCTCGATGCCGTTATCTGCGACAAGACCGGAGCCCAGCAACTGGAAGCCGTGCTGGAGGGCGTCGCCACCCGGCCCCTCATCCTGCGTCCGGAAGAGGAGGACGCCGCTCTTCTCGCCTCCGCTCCGCCCCTGGCCCAACTGCCGCCCGTGGCGATGGACCAGGTGGCCTACCTTCTCTTCACCTCCGGCAGTACGGGCCTGCCCAAGGGCGTCCCCATCACACAGGCCAACGTCCGCGCCTATCTCGACTGGGCCTCCGGCCGCTACGGCATCACGCCGGACGATCGCTTCTCGCAAACCTTCGACCAGACGTTCGACCTGTCGGTACACGACCAGTTCCTGTGCTGGGAAAACGGCGCCTGTCTCGTCGCCATGTCCTCCATCGAGCTGCTGGCGCCGGCCCGCTTCATCCAGCGCAACCGCCTCACGGTCTGGTTCTCCGTGCCCAGCATCGTCGCCCAGATGAGGAAGCGCAACACGCTGCTGCCGGACGCCTTTCCGGACCTCCGCTGGAGCCTCTTCTGCGGCGAACCGCTGCCCCGCGCCAGCGCCGAGGCCTGGCAGGCCGCCGCACCCAACTCCATCGTCGAGAACCTCTACGGACCCACCGAGCTCACCATCGCCTGCTGCGTCCACCGCTGGGACCCGGTCCACTCGCCGGCCCTGTGCGTCAACGACATGGTCTCCATCGGCGCGCCCTTCCCCGGCCTCACCGCCGTCCTGCTGGATGATCAGCTCCGGACGGTCCCACCCGGCTCCGACGGCGAACTGTGCCTGTGCGGTCCGCAGACTTCGCCCGGCTACTGGAACGATCCGGCCAAGACGGCGGAACGCTTCGTGACACTACCGGACGGACCCATTCCCGGTGAACGCTACTACCGCACCGGCGACCGCGCCATCCAGCTGCCCAACGGCGAGTATGCCTGCCTGGGCCGCACCGACCACCAGGTGAAGGTGCTCGGCTTCCGCGTCGAACTGGGCGAGATCGAAGCCGCGCTGCAGAAGGACGCCCGCGTCGTGCAGGCTGTGGCCATGGGCTGGCCCATCGTCGAAGGCACGGCCCAGGGCATCGTCGCTTTCGTCTCCGGCGCCGGACTTGACCTGAACGCGCTGAAGGATGCCTGCCGCGCCTCTGTCGCCGATTACATGGTGCCGTCGGCCATCCATTTCGTCGACGAGATGCCCCTGAACGCCAACGGCAAAGTGGACCGCGGCGCGCTGGCCCAGCGTCTGACGGAAAAGGCAGGTTGAGCCGTGGCTAGCGGTTTGTCCGGTTTCCTGCTGAAGATCCGCAAGGCGGAGACGCCCTTCTATGCCCGCCTGAAGAAGCTGATCCTGGCGCTGGCGATCACCGAAGTACCCATGCCGGGCTTTACCCGTCCGCTGTGGAGCCTGCTTTACCACCTCCGCATGATGGTGCCCGAGGTGTGGCGGCGGCTGCTGTCGGTGGCCTACCGCATCCCCCTGTTCAAGAGCCAGTGCGCCCAGGTGGGCCGGCGCCTGTACCTGGAACAGATTCCGCACATCTCCGGCAAGGTGAAGCTGATCCTCGGCGACGATGTGAACATCTCCGGCCACTTCTCCGTCCGCGCTGGACGCACCTTTGAGGATCCCGAGATCATCCTTGGCAACAAGGTATTCGTCGGCCACCAGGTGACCATGCAGGTGGCCAAACGCATCGAGATCGAAGAGGGCGCGGCGCTGGCCGCCGGCTGCTATGTCACTGACAACGACGGCCATCCGCTGGACATCGCGGCCCGGCTGCGGAAAGAACCGGTGGCGCCGGAAGAGGTGATGCCGGTCCGGATCGGCCGCCATGCCTGGATCGGCCGCGGTAGCTCCATCATGAAGGGCGTCACGATCGGCGAGTTCGCCATCGTCGGCGTCAACAGCGTGGTGATCTCCGACGTCCCGGCATACAGCATTGCCATGGGCAATCCGGCGCGTGTCGTGAAGAAGATGCCGCCGCCGGATCCCCCACCAGGGCCTGTGCTAGGTTGAAGGGGTTTCCCGGCCACCGGGCACCGTAATCCTATGACGACCACAAACACAGGGCAGGGCACGCGCAAAGTGCCGCTGCTGGACCTGCGGCCCCAGAACGAACCGCTCCAGGCTGAAATCGAAGCCGCCATCGGGGCCGTGATGCGCTCGCAGCATTACATCCTGGGCGCCGACGCGAAAGCCTTCGAACAGGACATGGCTGCCTGGCTGGGTGTGCCCCATGCCATCGGCTGCGCCAACGGCAGCGACGCCCTGGTGCTGGCGCTGATGGCGGCCGGAGTAGGACCCGGCGACGAAGTGGCCGTGCCATCGTTCACCTTCTTCGCCACCGCCGGAGCGGTTTCCCGCGTGGGCGCCACGCCGGTATTCCTCGATATCGATCCGCTGACGTTCAATCTGGATCCGGCCGCCCTGGACGAGGCCGCCGGACGGCATCCGCGCCTCAAGGCCGTGATCCCGGTTCACCTGTTCGGCGGCGCCGCCGACATGGATCCCATCCTCGCCACGGCCGCCCGCCACGGCTGGAGCGTGATCGAGGACGGCGCGCAGTCCGTCGGCGCTGCCTATAAAGGCAAGCCCTGCTTTGGGTTAGGCCACATGGCCACGCTCAGTTTCTTCCCCAGTAAGAACCTGGGCGCCTTTGGGGACGCCGGCATGGTGACAACCACCAGCAACGAACTGGCTGTTCTGCTGGCCGCCCTGCGCGTCCATGGCTGCCGCGAAAAGTACAAGCACGAGTGGATCGGCTTCAACTCGCGCATGGATACCCTGCAGGCGGCCATCCTGCGCGTGAAACTACGCCACCTGGCGGAATGGACCAGCGCTCGCCAGCGCAACGCCGCCCGCTACCAGGAGATCCTGGGCGCCGCCGGCCTGCCCATCACCCTGCCGCAGCCTGCTCCCTGGCAGACCAATCACGTCTGGAACCAGTTCGTCATTCGTTCTCCCAGGCGCGATGAGTTGAAGGCGCACCTGACAGCGGCCGGCATCGGCACGGAGATCTACTACCCCATCTCGCTGCACCGCCAGCCGTGCTATCTGCCGCTGGGCTATGCCGAGGGGTCGCTGCCCGAAAGC
This sequence comes from Acidobacteriota bacterium, assembly GCA_017307505.1. GTDB lineage: Bacteria > Acidobacteriota > Terriglobia > Bryobacterales > Bryobacteraceae > Paludibaculum. The sequence goes on from JAFKEE010000043.1 coordinate 15,073, forward strand.
GAACGAACCTGCCGGGAGGTGCTGGCGCTGCCGGTGCACTCCGGGCTGAACGAAGGCGATATCGAGTACGTGGCGGGCGCCATCCGCAGCTTCTTCTAACGGCGTATTACTTCAAACCCGTTGAGAAGACAGCGTTTTCCTCGAAGACCGTGGCTTCCTGGATGTAGCGCCGCACCATGACCGTACTGCGGTGTCCGGTCTGGCGCATGATCGAACGCTCGGAGGCGCCGCCGCGAGCTGCCTCGGTCGCCAGGCCGGATCGCAGACTGTGCGCGCCGTAGGAGTCCGCTTCGCGGCCCGCCCTGCCCATCCAACGCTGGACGATGCGCGCCACCATACGGTCCGAGAGCCGGTTCTTGCCTGCGCTGCCATCCGGAGCCACGGCCCGGAACACCGCGCCTTCCCCGTAGCCGGAGACGGCGCGCCACCGCTCCAGAGCCCGGACGGGGCAGAGCTTCTTCCGGCCGGAGCGCGGGATGCCGAGAATCCGACCGGCGCCTTCCTGATCCGTCTTCGACCGGCGGATTGTGATCTTCGCCCCTTCCTCGCTGAACTCCAGGTCTTCCCAGTCGAGCCCCACCAGTTCCGACCGGCGGAAGGCGCCCGCAAATCCGGCCAGCAGGAGGGCCGAGTCGCGCAGGCCGGCGGGTGTATCGGGCATCAGGTCCAGCGCCGATTCCAGGTCGTCGACCAGCAGCGGCCTCTTGGCCTTCGGCCGGATGCCCTTCGTCCGGCGGATTCCGCGCAGTAGCGTTCGCACCAGCGGGCTGGCGCCGGGACTTTCATAGCCAGCGGCGGCATGGGCGGCCGCCAGAGCGGACAGACGCCGGCACAGGGTGCCGGTGGAGAAGTGGTCGGCCATCTCCGTCAGATAACGGGCCAGGGTCTCCGGACTGGCGGGCAGCGCTTCCCTGCCCTCGTCCTGGCACCAGGTTTCAAAGTGACGCCAATCGGAGCGGTAGGCTTTCTGGGTGTTCCCGGCACGGGCCTGCGCCAGGTAGGCCCAGGCCCTGGCTTCGATACTGGAGGGGGCTGGCAGCGGATCGAGGTCCCGGGTCACGCTTCATCATAACCCGGCTATGTGTCCGATAATGATCATTTATCGGACATACTCTTTATCCATATATGGCGCATATGCGCCCTACCGCAGACACGTATGGTAGTCTCTGTAGAAGGCCGCCCATGCCAGACCAACCCTCATGGATCGAGAGAGTTCCCCAGATTCTCGACGCGCTGCGGAGCGCCGGGTGCCCTCCGTTCCTCGACCGCGCCAGCGTGCAGCGGCTCTTCGGGGGCCTCTCCGCCCGGCAGGCAAACCGGCTGATGCAGAAATGCCACGGCTACCACGTGGGCCGCAGTGTACTGGTCGCCCGGGAGAGCCTGATCGCACTCGCGGAGAGCTGGAAGAAATCCGGCGCTGTCGACCGCGAGATGGCCCGGAAGGAAAAGCTGCTCTCGACGCTGGCGATCGCCCGGGTCGAGGCACGGAGCCGGGCTCTCCAGATTCCGGTGCAGGCCACCAATTCATGGATGCAGTTCGACGACCTGTCGCCGGGGATCCGTTTCGCACCTGGTGAACTGAGGATCGAGTTCTCCGGCTCGATGGACCTGCTGCAGAAGCTCTTTGAGCTGTCGCAAGCCATCGCCAACGATCAGGTGCGGTTTGAAGCACTGGCCGATACGCCCCGGACATCCTAGTTGCCCGCTAACATCCTGCGGGCATAGGCCTTATCCTCTTCCGGAACGCGTGGGTCGGACAGCCAGGCCTGCCATTCTCCGCGTAGTTGGGCCAGGTCTTCCCTGGCCTGACGGGCTGCGGCCTCTTCCATGACCCGTGCCTGGCGCACTTCCTGGCGGAACCGGCGGAAGCTGTCGCCGGCGAAGCACTTCGGAACATAGACAAGAAGGTAGGCCAAGGGATTGGCCATCTTCCCCGCCCGGGCCAGGCGTCCCTTCTCATGGATGAAGTGAACGATCTCTTCCGTGGTCGCATCCGGAGCATGGCGCCGGGCGCCAGCGGCGAGCATCCGTGCTGCCTCACCATCGGCCGAGGCGTACTGGCTGAGTGCCTGCTGCACCGGAGACGTCTCGCCTTCATCACTACCTGGAGCTTTAACCCATGCCAATTCAGCGGGTTCACTGGACCCTACGGAGGATGTTATTCCTACCGTAGGCTTAACACCCACGGTAGGAGATTGATGTGTTCGTAATCCGGGTGTCTCGCCCACAGGCCAGACGAACTCGACGGCCCTGCCCTTCTTGATGACAAAGAGCATGTTCTCCGCCTGCTGCCGTTCCAGGATCTCGTCGTAATTGAAGATGCGGTAAGTGCGCCCGATGCGAGCCGAACTGTCTTCGTTGGCCAGCACCTCGAGCACCCGCTTGGCCACCAGTTTCGGGATCAACTGCCGGACGCTCTTCTCATCCAACCGTACGAGTTTGGCCAGGCGGTCATACCCCATCGAGAACACCTTGGACCGCGGACCGTCCCGGCGCACCCCGTCGGCTTCACGGGCGTGCCAGACGGATTGGTAGAAGCGCTCCTCGCCCAGGGTCATGCAGTGCTGGGCGATCTGAACCCTCAAGACCTTGCGGCTTTCGTAGGTGCCGCCGTGAGCATCCACCCATTGCGTAACACCCACGGTGGCGGAATGACCCGCCGTGGCGGTTTTTCGCCCGGCAGAACCGGCGGCAGCCGCCGGCGATTTCCACGTAACTACACCACCTACGGTAGGCAAATCCCCTTCGGTGGGTAGATCGCCGGTGTCGGCCGGCTCTTCCACGGAGGAGGAAACACCCACGGCAGGTGAATTATTACCTAATTTAGAATCAAGCGGTTGAGAACCATTGATATCTTGATGCTCTGATTCACCCACCGTAGGCGTATCGCCTGATTTGTTTCGTTCAGTTAAAACTCCCACGGTGGCAGTTTGACCCGCGGGGGGCGATACGCCCTCAATGGGGCGCGTCAGAGAGGCCCGTTTCGGTGCCGGAGTATCGCCCACGGTAGGCTGTTGCCCTTCGGTGGGCGCTATGGGAACGGCCGGAGAATGCACTACGGCAGGAGTTTCGTCGACCGTGGGCGTTACGATTTCCACGGAACTACCCCAGGTAGAACCCATTTGAGGAGGGGCGGCCTCTCCTTCACCCACTGCAGGCGATACGCCGACCGTGAGCGGAATAGCCTCCGTGGCAGAAACGACCTCCGTGGGCGTTTCCTCAAACTGCGGAGAAGCCGGCATAGCCAATGCTTTTGCCGGAGGTGGTGTAGGGGCGGGGAAGCGTTCGATCCGGCTCTCGTCCAGGGCCAGACGGCGGGCGGCGCGGTCCTTGGCGGCGTCGGCCGGTGTGGCCAGCACCTCGGTCAGCCCGCGGAGGGCGGGCCCGGCCGCCAGTTCCTTCCAGTTCAGTGGTTCCGGTTGCCGCTTAGGCTTTTTCTTGGGTGCTTGTGCCATTCGTCACACCAGTCGAGAGGCCATTCAAAAGCATATTGGCGGCGATCTCGTAGTCTTCCAGCGCCTTGGATTTAGGATCGTAGTCCTGGACAAACTGACGGGCACGAGCCGCCTTGACGACGGCGGTATCGGTGCGGATGTTGGGCAGCAGCGGGACACGCAGCTCGGCTGACATCTCCTGGAGGGCGGTTAGGACGGTCTGGGTCATCTGCAGGCGGTTGTTGACCATGACGGGGAGCAGCCCGATGGAGGCGATCCCTACCTGGCGCTTGAACAACCGATTGAGTTCATTCGCCGAACTGATGCTGGCGCTGGCACCCTGGACGCTCAGCGTTTCCATGGCGACGGGAATCAGCACATGTTTCGTATAGAGCATGGCGCAGGTCTGAAACAGAGTCAGCGACGGCGCCACGTCGATGACGACGGCGTCGTAGGCGCGATCCACGCCGCTGTCGCCAAACACCTGCTCGAAATAGAGTTCCCGCAGCGTCTGGCCGCTGATAATATCCTCGGCGGCCTGGGTCTTGCGGTCGCTGCAGAGGACGTCGAGGTTCTCGTGGGCCTTGACGACGCACTCGGAGAACAAGACCTGTCGAATCAGATAGTCGTGGAGGGTGAACTCGGGCCTGAGGCCCAGGATGGTCGATACCGAGCCCTGGGAATCTGTATCGATGAGTAGCGTCTTCAGATTGCGATCGGCAAAGCACCGGGCCAGGGTGACGGCGCTGGTCGTTTTGGCGACACCACCGCGCTGGTTGCTGACAACAAGTCGAATCATAGCTTACGTTTGGGCCTCCTGGGCGTCGGGCGCGGCACTTGAGAGAGTTCCTGCAAAGCGAGGTCGATGTCAGAAGGGGTCCACCAGCGGCGTTCCGTCCCGCCGCGCTGAACGGGCGCGGTGAGGGTGCCGTCTTTCAGCTTGCGGAAGAAGGTGGCCCGGCTGAGGCCAAGTTGTTTCCAGGCAAGCTCATCCGGCAGTGCATTGGGTGGACGAGGGACCTTCTGATACGCCATGCGGTGCTTCTAGCTGCCAGCATAGGGTACCCACCGCTCCATTTCAAGAAAAAAAGTCTCAAAGTGCGTTCGTGGGGCTATTGTATCGCGGAGAGAACCCATGATATTCCGTCGCAACGGACCTGGATGGCAATTCGCGTATCCGGATGGCGTGGGAGCAGGGGAGAAGCGGGAGAGGGCAGGGAGGGGATTCTGGCCCGGACGTGTGCCCAGAGGATCTTCTCAGGGGCACACGCCAGGGCGATCAACGCCGGAATGTCCTGGGCGCTCTAGGCGCGGGCCGCCAAGCCCGCGGTTTTGAACTGATACTTGAGGATCTCGATGGCCGTCAGACCATCCTTGACCCTCACCACACGCCCAAAGACGTTCATTTTCAACGAACAACGCTGGTTCAGCAAAATCGGCCAGGCGATGCTGGCCTCCACCCGTTGACCCGGCTTAAACGATTGATCGGTCTTGAGTAGCAACCCCCGGCTGCTCATGTTGACCGTGGTGCCACGTCCACTTTCCCATTGCAGTGACTGCTTCGTGTAGTGGCGTGTGATGACAGGGCACTCCAGCGGGTAACGGTTCGAGATTCTGCGATCTGATGTTCCACTGAGCACACCTGTACTGACGTAGTCCGCAGTACTTCCCATTTTTCGAACTCCTCCATTCAAACAAGCGACAAAATTGACCGTTGTCGATAACTTCTCAAACTTATTTTCTGTACATACGTACAATCCACGATTTCGGATCCAATTTCAAGACAGAACCCGCCTCCGGGAGCAGGTTCCACCTTGTCGCCTCCGGATCTTTTGGGATTCCAGAGCGATGATCCCTATAGTGATTCGACGCAGCCGAGCGTTTCAAGAAAGCAACCTTTTGAGTCAATTTTGACGGTTGCCGGCTCCAGAATCGAAACCAGGAGGTTTCAGAAGATGCTGCGCTGCGGATTCTGTTTCTGCCACTGCTCGAAGCCTGGCAGGCTGAGCCCCTCGCGGACCTCGGCGCGGAGCATGGATTCCGCCAGATTGCGGCGGCCGATGCTGGAAAGGCGGCCAAACAGATCGGGTTGCTCACGCCGGATCTGCTTCAATTTCGCGCCCAACGCCTCTTCCAGCCGCTCGCCGGGGTAGAGTTCTTCCTGTTTGGCGGTCACCTGCTGGTCGCAGTAGCAGTCATATTCCAGCCGGGCCGTGTAGGAGTCGGCCTCAGGAATTCCTTTGGCGGACGCGCCGGCCGAGGAGTCAAAGTGCTGAGGCAGGCCGATGTTATTCTCGATGGCCCAGATGTAGAGTCCAGCCGGGTTGTGCCACTTGCCCTTCTGGTCGCTCCGGATGAGGTGGTCTACATACTCCAACTGTTTGAAAACAGGTTGTGTGTCCGGAATATCCAAGGCCAGTTGCCGGGCTTTGCGTTCGGTCACGCCGCGGGCCACCAGTTCCGGGACCCACTTGGGCAGACTGGCCTCCAGGGCGGCACGCGCCTCCGGGTTCACGACCGCATGGAAGTTGGGCAGGGAGAGCAGGCGATTGCCAGGCGAGAGCACGAGTTTGAAGTCGCTGCCGCGGGTGGTCCGGATCAGGTCCCAACTGGACAGGTAGCCGATGTGAACCAGTTCCTCCATGGACGGCTGGAGCACGGCGCGGGCTTTCGACAGGTGCGGATAGGCTCGAATGTGGAGCAACTGGCACAGATCCTGGTACTTCTTCTCCACAGGCATGCCCTTGCTGGCGTAGAACCAGATGCTGAGGTGCCCGAACAGGGCTTTGGCGATGTCGCGATGCAGCCGCAGGTAGGCGTTGAAGTCGAGAGGTAAGAGGTAGCCCTGGTTGAAATTCGTCAACTGCCAGTGGGAGAGGAAGACCTCGTAGTAATCGGAGCGGCGTCCGTCGTTGAGTTCTTCACCGAACAGGACGACACGGTCGAAGACGTGGAAGGTATCGCTGGCGTACTGGCGCCGGTCGGCCAGGAAGATCGAGGATTCGGACAGGATGGTGGTGGCCACCATCCGTTTGCACCAGTCGTTGATTTCGTCGTAGTGGAAGCCGCCTTTGCAGAGGCGGAGCAGTTTGATGAGGTCGGCGCCGGCGAAGCGGACGGGATTGGCCAGTTGGCCCTGATCGTCGCGCTGGTCGAGCGCGATTTTCATAAAGGCCATGTACTTGTCGCGGTCCGCCGTAGTGGGGAGACCGAGGCTGGGAATGCCTTCAATGACGGCCTTGGCGTGGATACGCTGTCCGTCGGGCCGTCGAATCACCTGGACAACGGAGCGAGAGATTTCCTTGTTGGCCGTGGAAGCAAAGAAGCCCACAGAATGCAGGCTTTTCTCGACGCGGACGAGGTCTGCCGGATTTTCTTCGATGACAACAACACCATCCAAGGTGCCCTGCTGTCCTGTTTTGTCCTTCGCCATGTACGGTCCACCGGAGCCGATGATTGTTGTAGCTTAGCTCAGATCAATTCTCTGAAGGCTTTGACATTGTGTACCAGGTTGGTTTTAAACGCTTTAGGACGAACTTGTTTCCACGAACCTACACCAAAGCTTCCACAGGCCTTCACCTGTTCTTCCACACAGCTACACTGCGATTTCCACGAACCCACACGATAGTTCCTCTCAACTACACTGGTTTTCCACGAAACTGCACCGTCTGGAAGGGCTTGGACGGCATTCTGGATCGCAGTGTACGAATATTGAGGCCTCAAGATCCTCTCTAGCCGGGGATAAGCCTTATGTGGGGGTAAGGCAAGCTTCTGAGTTTGCCACGCAACTACACCACAGGGGACAAATCCTTCCACGGAACTACACCGAAGAGCAGGAACAGACGGCGCCCGGCTTGTGATTTCTTCCACAGAACTACACCGCATTTTGAAGGGGTTTCTTCGCAAGCCCATCGATGACAACCCCTTGGCGGGATTTTGGCTGGGCTGGAGACCACAGAGGCCCACCCTCCCGGATGAGGTAGTCCCATTTTCAAAGGTATAGGCAGATTTCCACGGATCTACACCAGACCCCATGGGGGTTGGCTCTTTACCTCTGGGTTCTATGTCAAACCAGAGTGGCCCGGGTGACTTGGTCTTGCGCATTACGATTGATTGACTAAGGTTACTATCGTATGGGAAGCTGAGCATTGCCGCAGGGGACATTGTCGATTTTGTCCAGGGTTTGCCTAACTACTACAATATTAGTGACGAAATTCGGCCGGATGGTGGAAATGGGGCGTTATGGTGAAGAAGCGGCGGGATAGCACGCTGACGACCACCCAGGTAGCTCGGATCCTTGGTGTGACTCCGAAGACGCTGTACCGCATGTTGAAGGACGGCCGCATTTCCGAACCTGCACGGAACCCGGATAACAACTACCGCCTGTGGTCGCCTTACGAGATTCAGAGAATCCAGGAGGAGCTTTCCCGATGATCCGTCTCACGGTCGGCAACCAGCGCGGCGGTGTGGGCAAGACCACAACCGCGCTTACCCTGGCCCGTCTTTTCGCCGAACGGGGCTTGCGCACGCTGTTGGTGGATGCGGATCCGCAGGGATCCATCGGCAGCATTCTGCGGGTGAAGCCGGAGCTGTACCTGAACGACTTCCTGTGGAACAAGCGGCGGCTGTCGGACTGCGTTGTGCAGCCGCTGGAGAACCTGGATGTGCTGTGCAGCAACCGGGACACGCTGGAAGCGGAGCAGCGGGCGATTGGAACGATTGGCCGGGAGCGGATCTTCGAGAACATCTTCCAACCGGTGGAGGATCACTATGACGCGGTGATCGTCGATATCGGCCCCTCGCTGAGCCTGATGCAGATCTGTGCCCTGGTCTATACCACCGACTATGTCGTGCCGATCTCGATGGACGCGCTGAGTGTGACGGGCGCGACGGCGTTCTTCAACACCGCTTATCAACTGGAAGTGCAGCTCAAGAAGAACTGCCGTTGTGTCGGACTGCTGCCCACGATCGTCGACCACCGCTACCAGAACACGGAGATGGTGATGAAGATGATTGAGCTGATCAGCCAGAACTACAAGGTAGCGGTGCTGCCCAGCATCCGCACCGATTCCACCGTGGCGAAGGCGATCCGGCTGAGGCAGTTCATCGCCAATGTCGATCCCAAGGCCAAGTGCCTGGAAGACTACAAGGCGGTGGCCGACCAGTTGCTGGCGCTGTACGGGGTGCGGCAGGAGACAGGCAATGGCAGCGAAGAACAAGCGTCGCAGGTTGCCTGAAGAGGACCTGGAAGCTTCTATCCAGGACATCCTGCAAAGCCCGATCACGAAGGTAAACCTCTCGTTCCTGAACACGGACTTTGGAGACGGCCCGGCGCCTGGCGCCGTGGTGAACCAACCGGTAGTTCCGTCTTTGCCTGATGGCATGGGGGCTGAGATAAACCCCATGGGTGTTGTAGTAAGCCAATCTGGGTTGGAGCCCGGTGTTGCCGCTGGCGAGAGCGGCGTTGGAACAAACCCCATGGGGGGTAGCCCAGAACCCGTGCTCCCTGGCTCAACCCATCCTGGATCCCAGGAGCAGAAGAAGGACCACACGCTTTGGAGGGCTGAGCATCTGGGCGCCTTCTTCGAAGGGTCCCGGGTCCGGCCGATCCACCGGGCCGAGGATGCTCTTTCGGTGGCGGAGCAGCGGGTCTATGAGTTTTTGTGGACCACCGGCACCGACGGAGGCGATGCCTACCGCCTGGTGCACTGCAGCCTGCAGCGGATTTCCAGCCAGTTGAAGCTGAACATCAAAACCGTCCGTGAACTGCTGCCCAGGATGGCCGAGAAGGGATTTATTGCCGTCGAGCGGGAGGCGGACGTGCGTCGTAACATCGCCACTCTCTACCGGGTATGGAGCGGAGCGGCGATCCTGGCGGCGCAACAGGGGTTTGACCGGCGCTGGGTGGTGAAGACCGGGCGGGGCGTGTTCTACGTGCGCAAGACGACCGTTTCCGTGACGGGCGGCTGAGGCAAGCCAGGGTCTTAAAAGGGCAGGGAAGCAGGACCTGTCGGATGCCGGAGTTGTCTTGTAGAGTTTGGTCAGGGACCGCGCCCTATTCGTGCTGTGCCGTTTTCTTCCCGGCGGTGAGGGCAGTGGCCTTTTGCCGGATCACCCCGGCAATGATCCCTTTGCCAAGCTTGCCGGCCGCCTTGGCTTCCTCGAACCAATCACCGATTGAGTCCTGATTCTGAACCCACCATTCCGCCTCCCGTGCTTCGTCGCCGGTGGGCGGTTGTTTCCTTTCAGCCATGATTGATTATCCGCCTCGTCCAAGACATCCATGAACTGGCCATTCCTATCCCGGTGGTGATGCCGGGATAGGCATCCAGTAGGCTCCGGGGTTTGTGTCTTGACCCATGGGTTTTAGACCAAGACCAGAGGGTTATGGCCAATGCGCACCAAGAGGCTACCGCCCATGAAAAACGCGGCCCGCACCACCAGGTTCGGGCCGCGGAAGGTAGTCACCAGACAAAGATCACTCGATGGCGAGAGTCACCGTGTTGCTGGCCAGCGGGTCACCCGCCGCCGGGTGCAGCGTAAGCTGCACCGCAACGTCGAAGCCGGGGGCCGCAGCTTGTGGAACACGCACCACGATGAGGTAGACGCCGGCGGCCTTTGGATCGGGAATGACAGACTGAATGGCCGCGTCGATGCCTCCGATGGAGACGCTGAGAGCGCCCGGGGTATCGGCAATGGGTCCGAGGCCAGTGGCGCGAATAGAGACCAGGTCACCGGGCAAAGCGGGCTCACCCAACTGACGGGCATCGCGAACGATGGCCAGACGGTCGGAGTCAGGGAAAGTGATGAAGCCTTCGGGCTGGTCGGCCGAAGGGTTGGAGTCAGGCACCGCGAGGATGACGGGATTGGCCTCGAGCATTGTGGTCTGCAGGGAGGCGGTGTCGCCGCTTTCCGTCTCGACGGTGATGTCGAGTTGGGCACCCGGGTCGGCCGAGGGGCAGAGGAAGGTCAGGCGCGTGGGGCTGGCCGAGAGCAGCGGAACTACGGAGCCATTGACGCGGACGAGGGAGCCGCTGAGCTGGAGTGAGGCGCCGGAGGGATCGGAGTCTGAAGAATCGTCAGAGGTGAGCCAGCGGCCATGAATGGAAGCCAGGGCTCCGGGGGAGCAGGCGGTGAGTTCCGGCTTGGGGATGAGCGGCAACCCGGAGTCGACGGTGACAGGGACCGTGCCAGGCGCAGCCACGCCGGCGGAGTTGGAGGCGGCGAAGGAGAGGGTTGAGTCGCCGGTCTGGTTGGGCGCCGGGGTCCAGAGGAACTGGCCGGAGTCGGGCTGGAAGGCCGCGCCAGCGGGGAGTCCGGAGGACGAAAGGGTGACGGGCAGGCCGGAGCCATCCTGAGCGGAGACCGTGAAGCCGAGGGGAGCGCCGAGTTTGACGAACTGGCGGTCAGGGAGGCTGATCACCGGAGACGGGGAGGGCGAGATGGAGATTTCGTCCGAGGTGAGAGAGAAGTTGTCACCGGCGGTAATGCGGACAGACGACAGAGAGGCCGAGGGATCCACGACGCCGCGGAAGGAGAACAAGCGTTGGCCGGTACGGGCTGAGAGAGTGGCCGGCAGGCGGACGTCGGAACTGGAGGCTGTGACGGGAATGGCCTCGAGGTTGGAGTAGGAATCGCCAAGGCTCAACTGGCAGAGGAAGGAATCGCCGGCGGTGACGTTTTTGGGCGAGCAGGAGAGCCGCGAGTCGGAATGGGTATTCACGAGGGCGGGGCCGGCGGCCATGGTGGAGAGCGAAGCGGGCGCTTTCGAGGAAGTCAGCGGGCTCTGTTGTTGGCTGGTGATTGAGATGGTCCCGGGCGAGGTGGACGGAACGGAGTTGAAGACGACATCCACCCAGTAATTGCTGTCATAGAAGGAATTGGTTGGAAATGCCCCGGCGGTATAGATGTAGCTGCCGTTCTTGCCGTCGTCGCCGCTCTTGAGTGCATAGAGGGGCCCGCTTTCAATACCGGAGGAAGTGAAGTAGCTGGGAGTGACGGAGTAGGCTCCTTTGGGCGCCTGGTAGGAGACGACGTAGGTGGTGTTTGCGGTGATCGCGACGGGGCTCGAGAAATTCGCCTGCTGCCATCCGGATCCTGTTTCTCCGTTGAACGTCACCGAGGCGAGCAAGGAACCGTTCTTCGACCAAAGGCGGCCGGTGTGGACTCCGGTGTTGTTGAGTCCTTTATAGAAGCGCACACCAATGACGTAGCCGGAGACGCGGCTGCGGAACTTCATGCCCAGTTCGATGGTCACGGTGTCGGTGGAGGTGACGATGGACGGTGTGGCCGAGGAGGTCCAGATGGAGCAGGGGCAGGTGCTGCTGGAGGCAGGCTGCAGGGAAAGGGAGACAGATTGAGAGGTGGCGTCGAGAGCCGCGGTCACCTGGACGGTCTGCTTGGAAGTTACCGTTCCGGCGGTGAGGCTGAAGGAAGCCGAACTGGCTCCGGCGGGAACCGTGACGGAAGCCGGTGTGTTCAGTAGCCAGCTATTGTCCGTCAGCGTTACGACCCGGCCGCCCGCAGGAGCGGGGCCGGTGAGCATGACGGTGCAGGTAGCACGTGTGCCGGAGGCGATGGAGAAGGCGGGGCAGGTGAGCGCGCTGATGCCCAGATTGGGCGTGATGGTCACCGTGGTGGTCTTGGAATTCCCACCGATGGCGGCGGTGAGCACGATGGGCAGATCCTGACTCGGCTGGCTCAGGTAACGGCTGACAGAGGCGGTGAAATCCACAGTGGATGATCCGGCCGCGGCGATGATCCAGGCAGGGACAGAGAGAGCGTTATTGCTGACAGTGATGGCGAGGGCCTGCCCTCCGCTCTTGGCAGGCGTCGACAGAATGACGGTACAGACCGAGGAACCACCCGCGGAGAGGAGGGTGCCCGAACAGCTCAGGTCACTGATCTCGGTGACCTGGGTCTGGGGTGTGATGGTGAGGGAAGAGGTCTTGGCTGTCCCGTTGGCGCTGGCGGTGACGGTGACTGCGGTGCTGACCGAGACTGTGGAGGCGGAGACGGAGAAGATGCCTGCAGTGGTGCCCTCGGGCACGGTGACAGTGGCCGGCAGGGTGAGAGCCGCATTATTGGCGGCGAGAGCGACCACTTGCCCGCCGGTTGGCGCGGCACCGGAGAGGGTGAGCGTACAGGACGCGGCGCCACCGGCCGGGATGGAGGAGGGCAGGCAGGAGAGGATGGTGGGCACAATCACTCCGGTCACTGTTACGGAGGCGGTTTTCGAAGCGCCGTTGGCTGTGGCGGTGACGACAACCGGCGCGTTGGTGGTCACCGAGCCAGCGGTGACAGTGAAGACGGCGGACGTGGATCCGGACGCGACGGTGACGGAAGCGGGTGTCGTGAGGGCGGCGCTGTTATCGGAGAGGGTCACCTGCTGGCCACCGGTCGGTGCGGCGGCAGAGAGGGTGACGGTGCAGGAGGAGGATCCACCGGAGGTGATGGAAGTGGGCGAGCACGAGAGCGTGGTGGGTACGGGCTGGGTGGTGATGGTGACAGAAGCGGTTTTCGAGGTGTTGTTGGCCGTGGCCGTGATGACGACCGCCGTGTTGGTGATGACGGAGGCGGCTGTGGCCTTGAAGACCGCCGAGGTCGAACCGGCCGCGATCGTGACGGAAGCGGGAATCGAGAGAGCCGCGTTGTTGTCAGACAGGGTTACCAGTTGACCACCCGTGGGTGCGGCGGCGGAGAGAGTAACGGTGCACGAGGAAGAGCCGCCGGAGGTGATGGACGCCGGCAGGCAGGAGAGCGTGCTCGGGGCGGGCAGGGAACTCACGGTGACAGAAGTGGTCCTGGAGGTTCCGTTAGCAGCGGCGGTGATGACAACTCTTGTGTCGACCGTGACCGAGGTGGCGGTGACGGCGAAGACGGCGGAGGTCGCGCCGCTGGCGACGGTGACAGAGGCCGGTGTGGTCAGTGCCTTGTTGTCGTCGGAGAGTGTCACCAGCTGACCACCGGCCGGGGCCGCGGCGGACAGGGTAACAGTGCAAGAGGCAGAGCTGCCTGGTGAGAGGGAAACGGGCGCGCACCAGAGTGTACTGGGCACAGACGGTGCAGTCACAGTGACAGAAGCTGTCCTGGCGGTGCTGTTGGCCGTGGCTGTGACGACAACGGAGGCACTGGCTGTGACGGAGGCGGCCGTGACGGAAAAGGTGGCCGAAGTGGATCCCGAAGCGACGGTGACGGAAGCGGGCGTGGTGAGAGCCGCGCTGTTGTCGGAGAGGGTCACCAACTGACCACCGGCTGGTGCAGCTGCGGAGAGAGCCACGGTGCAGGTGGCGGAACTGCCGGAGGGGAGGGAGGCCGGTGAGCAGGAGAGCGTGCTGGGCACGGGCCGGGCGGTCACTGTGAGAGAAGCTGTCCTGGTGGTGCCGTTGGCCGTGGCTGTGACGGCAACCGCGGTACTGGTGGTGACCGAAGCGGCGGTGACCGTGAAGGTCCCGGAGGTTGCGCCGGCAGCGACCGTGATGGAAGCGGGGGTGGTGAGCGCGGTGCTGTTGTCGGAGAGGGTCACCTGTTGGCCACCGGCTGGTGCAGCGACGGAGAGAGTCACCGTGCAGGTGGCGGAACTTCCGGAGGGGAGGGAGGCCGGCGAGCACGAAAGGGTGCTGGGTATGAGCGGCGCGGTGACCGTGACGGAGGCCGTCCTGGAGGTGCCGTTGGCCGCCGCGGTGATGACAACTGCGGTATTGGAGGTGACAGAGGCGGCGGTGGCGGAGAAGGAGGCCGAGGTCGCGCCGGCGGGGACTGTGACGGAAGCAGGTATGGTGAGGGCTGCGCTGTTGTCGGAGAGGGTCACCAACTGGCCACCCGTCGGTGCGGCGCCGGAGAGTGTGACGGTGCAGGAGGAGGATCCACCGGAGCTGATGGAAGCGGGTGAACACGAAAGCGAGTTGGGTACAGGCAGGGCGGTTACGGTGACCGTGGAGGTCTTGGAGGTTCCGTTGGCGGTTGCTGTGACGACGACCGCTGTGCTGGCAGTGACCGAGGCGGCGGTGACGGAGAAGGCAGCGGAAGTTGCGCCGCCGGCGACGGTGACGGAAGCGGGTGTAGAGAGAGCGGCGTTGTTGTCGGAGAGGGTCACGAGCTGCCCACCGATGGGCGCAGCGGCAGAAAGGGTGACTGTGCAGGTGGCGGTACTGCCGGAGGAAATGGAGGCAGGCAAGCAGGTAAGAGTGCTGGGGGCAGGCAGGGCGGTTAGTGTGAGAGAGGCAGTTTTGGACGTGCCATTTGCGGTAGCGGTGATGACGGCCAATGTATTGGTAAGGATTGAGGTTGCCGTGACCGAGAAAGTGGCGGAAGTTGCGCCGGCCGGGACCGTGACGGAAGCGGGTGTAGAGAGAGCGGCGTTGTTGTCGGCGAGGGTAACGAGTTGTCCACCGGCAGGGGCGGCGGCGGAAAGAGTGACAGTGCAGGTGGCAGAGCCGCCGGAGAGGATGGAAGTGAGAGAGCAGGTCAGTGACGATACGGCTACCGGTGTCGTAGCTGCGATGGAGATGGTGCCATCGGTTGCCAGTGCAGTCAGAAAATCACCCGTGGGAGAGGACGCCAAAACCTGGGGTGCCGTCAGCAGGCGGGTGGGCGCAGTCGAATTCGCGAGCGTGAGGCTGACATTGGCCACGGTCCCAACTGGAATTGCCGTTGAATTCGCACCAACCAGCAGGCAGGTGTAGGTGCCGTTGGTTCCGGAACAGAAGAGGGACTTGCCGGCGCTGGCCGCAGCGGAACTCGCCGTAACCTGGATGGCTGAGAAGTCGGTTGGGGAGTAAGAGAAGGTCCACTGTAAGGCGGCAGGCAGGGTTGTCGCGCTGGTAAGGGACAGGCCAAGGTTGGCTGTTGCTCCGTTGGAAGAGGTTGCGGACCCGAGCGAGAGGGAAACCTGGGGGGTATTGGCCAAGGCGGAGGGAATGAATGGCTGTAGGAGGAAAGCGAGAAGTAGCCCAAGCGGAAGCCGGAAACATTGATGCTGAAACTGTTTCATTTGTTCAAGATCCAAGTACTATCGGTGGCCTGGCCGTATAACACGCAGCATGTCCTTCGGCATGGCTAGAGAATCCGGGCGGATGCTTCTTTAAAAACGCGGGAGAGTCAGACGCCAACAGGGATACTGACGGGAGGCTTGTGAGGCCGGCGCCTCAAATGGAACTGGGCATTGTACAAGGGCAAGTGGACCTTCGATTTAGCACTACATACGAGCAGCCACGGCCCGTTCAAGGGCTTGATTGAGGATGTGAGGTTTGGACGGTTTGGAAACATAGTCGTTCATGCCCGCGGAGAGACAGAGATACTTGTCCGTTAGCAAGGACTGAGTGGAATAAGCCACGATGGGAATTGGCCGGCGGGTAGGACCTTCCAGAAGCCGAATCTGACGTGTCGCCTCGAGACCATCCATGCGGGGTAGTTGGATGTCCATGAGGATCACATCATAGGTTTCCGGGGATGCCTGCCACTGTCGCACGACGTCCAGACCGTCACTGGCAATTGCGACTTGATAGCCAAGCCGCTCCAAGACCCTACGCACAAGGATTTGGTGGAAGGCCAGATCCTCTGCCACCAGAACGGAGATCGGTCTCTTGATCCGCGAAAGCGGCTTTGGAGCCGAGGCGCCATCGTTTCGGTGGAGGTGTGGCGATTGAGACATGGTGTTGTAGTAAAACTGCAGATCTCAGGCAACGGAGCAGAAGCATGAGCGGAGCAATTGTAATACCAAACGATATCTATTTTGTTTACATGGCGATAGTTAAGCGAAATTAGGACGTCGCAGTAAAAAGTACCGGTACTTTTCGTGTTTCAGTTTGAGACAGGAAAGTTTTACCTGAAGGCCGTTTTCGCGCTTAAAGTGTGTCAACTAGTACACGTTGAGTATGATGGGCGGGGCGATGTGGAGAGGTGAGCAAAAACGAAGCGGCCCGCACCTGGAGAGGTGCGGGCCGCCGTTCGTTGGGAGTGAGTAACAGGGCTACTCGATGGCTAGAGTGACCTTGGCGCTGGTCAGCTTCGTGCCTGACTGCGAGCGCAGATTGAGTTCGACGGGGATATCCAAGCCGGCAGCCGCAGCTTCAGGGACTCGGATTTGAACGAGGTAGACGCCGGCGGCGTTGGGATCCGGGGTAACGGATTGGATGGCCGCATCGATGCCGCCGATGGAGACGCTGAGGGCGCCCGGGGTATCGGCGTTGAGACCAAGGCCGGTGGCGCGAATGGAGATGAGGTCACCGGGCAGAGCGGGTTCACCGAGCTGGCGGGCATCGCGAACGATGGCCAGGCGGTCGGAGTCGGCGAAGGAGATGAAACCTTCGGGCTGTTCGGCGGCGGGGTTGGAGTCCGGGGCCGGCAGGAGGACGGGATTCGCCTCGAGCATTGTGGTGTGCAGGGAGGCGGAGTCGCCGCTTTCCGTTTCGACGGTGATGTCGAGCTGGGCACCCGGGTCGGCCGAGGGGCAGAGGAAGGTCAGACTGGTGGAGCTGGCCGAGAGAATCGGGACAGCGGAACCATTGATGCGGACGACAGAGCCGGCGAGTTGGAGAGAGGCTCCGGTAGGATCGGAATCGGCTGCTTCGTCGGCGGTGAGCCAGCGGCCTTGGATGGAGGCCAGGGCGCCGGGGGCGCAGGCGGTGAGTTCGGGCTTGGCGATGAGCGGCAAGCCGGAATCGATCGTGACAGGGACTGAACCGGGGGCGGCCACGCCGGCGGAGTTGGAAGCTGCGAACAAGAGGGTGGAGTCGCCGGCCTGGTTGGGTGCGGGGGTCCAGAAGAACTTGCCGGATTCCGCGTCGAAGGAGGCGCCTTCCGGAAGTTCAGCAGCGGAGACCTCTACGGGGAGACCGGACCCGTCCTGAGCAGCGACAGTGAAGCCGATGGGCGAGCCGAGTTTGACGAACTGGCGGTCCGGAAGGCTGATCACAGGGGCTGAAGCCGGCGAGATCGAGATCTCGTCGGAGACGAGAGAGTCACCCTCCCCGGCGGAGATCACAACCGAGGATTCGGAGGAAGCGGGATCGACAAAACCGCGGAAAGAGAGTGAGCGTTTGCCGGAGCGGACCGAGAGGGTGGTCGGCAGCCGGACGTCGTGACTGGAAGTCGAGACGGGGATATCGCCCTCGGCAACGTCATTCTTGGGGTCACCCAGCTTCAAGTGGCAGGTGAAGAAGTCTCCGGCCTGAACGGACTTAGGCGCACAGGAGAGACGGGTATTCTGATCGGGTTCCGTTGTCTTGGGATCAGCGGAAAGAGTGTCGGCCGAGGTTGTCGTGTTAGAGGTGATCAGCCGGGTGCTCTTGCCCGTGCCAGTAACGGTGACCGGTGTGGCTGTCGTGGAAGCTACGGTATTGAACACCACATCCACGTAGTAGTTGGCTGCTTTCCATGTGCTGTTCGGGAAAGCGACGCCACCGTACTTGTAGACGTCGTTCCCACCCTCTTCGGTGGTGGAGAGGGCATGGAGCGGGCCGTTGTCTACTCCGTTAGTGGCGAAGTAGTTGATGTCAAAGGGGTAGCCGCCCTTTGGAGCCAGGTAGGAAATGATGTAAGTCGTGTTGGCAGAGATGGCCACGGGCTTCGAGAAGTTCGCCTGCTGCCATCCGGAAGCGGTTTCGCTGGCGAACTTCACCGATGCGAGAATCGTTCCGTTCTTCGTCCAAAGGTGGCCGCTGTGGGTTCCGGTGTTGGTGGACCCCTTGTAGAAGCGAACGCCGAGGACATAACCCGCTACCTTGCTGCGGAACTTCATGCCCAGTTCCACAGACGCTGTGTCTGTGCTGGTGGGCGTGGTCGGGACGGTGGAAGAGGTCCAAACCGAGCAGGGGCAGGTGACGACTGAGCCCGCGGTCAGAGTAATGGACGCGGTTTTGGACACGCCATTCGCCGTTGCGGTGATGACGACTGTCGAGGAAGCGGTCACCGTTCCTGCCGTGGCCGTAAATGTGGCCGATGTGGCGGAGGCCGCGGCAGTGACAGAGGCCGGCACCACGAGGACAGTGTTGTTGTCCGAGAGAGTCACGACAAGACCCGAAGACGGGGCTGCGCCGCTCAACTGGACCGTGCAGGTGGTTTTGGCACCGGAAGCCAATGAGGTGGGCGAGCAGGTGAGGGAGCTCACCGTGATTGTCGACAGCGGTCCAAGCGTCAGGGTGGCTGTCTGGGAGCCTCCGTTCAGCGTTGCGGTAAGGACGGCCGACTGGCTGCTGGAGACTGTGCCCGCTTTCGCCGTGAATGTCGCAGTGGAGGCGCCCGCGGCTACTGTGACCGAAGTGGGGGCGGTCAGGAGAGTGGAGTTACTGGCGATCGTCACGGCCTGACCGCCGGTTGGAGCAGCGGCGGACAGGGTAACCGTACAAGTGGAAGAGCTACCCGAAGTCAGGCTGGTCGGATTGCAGGAGAGGCTGCTGACTACTGTCGCGGACGCGATGGTGACGGAAGCTGTCTTGGAGGTTCCGTTGGTCGTCGCGGTCACAGTGACGGCCGTTGTGGCTGTGACTGCAAAGGCGGCCACGGTAGTGCTCGACGTTGCGGAGAAGGTTGCCGTGGAAGATCCAGCGGGTACAGTGACGCTGCTCGGAACCATAAGGGCAGTGCTGTTGTCGGCGATGGCCACCACTTGACCAGCGGAGGGAGCCGCGGTGGTCAGGGTCACTGTACAGGTGGCAGTGGCGCCGACGGCGATGGTTGAGGGGCTGCAGGAGAGACTGCTGAGCACCGTCAACGGAGTCACTGTGACGGGCGCGGACATCGAAGACCCGTTCGCGGTGGCCGTGACGGTGACGGAGGTGCTGACGGTCACCGCGGCGGCAGTGGCCGTAAAGGAAGCAGAGCTGGCGCCGGCCGCTACTGTTACGGACACGGGCACCGTCAGGGCTGCATTGTTGTCCGAGATAGCGACGGGCAGGCCACCTGTCGGGGCGGCACCGGAAAGAGTCACTGTACACGCGGAAGTGCCACCGGAACTAACGGAAGAAGGTGTGCACAAGAGGCTGCTGATCACCGCGAGCGGAGTCACTGTGACGGATGCCGTCCGGGAGGACGCGTTTGAGGTGGCGGTGACAGTGACGGTCGTGCTGGACGTGACGGAAGTGGCGGTAGCCGTAAAGAGGACGGAGGTAGAGCCCGCTGCGACGGTCACGGAGGAGGGCACAGTGAGAGCCGCACTATTGTCTGTGACGGTCACCACCTGGCCACCGGCCGGGGCGGCGCTGGAGAGGGTCACCGTGCACGAGGAAGTGCCACCGGCACTGATCGAGGAAGGTGAACACAGCAGGGTGCTGATGATGGGCAGAGGATTCACCGTGACGGATGCCGTCCTGGAGGATCCGTTTACCGTAGCGGTGACAGTGACCGCTGTGCTGGCCGTCACGGAAGCGGCCGTTGCCGAGAATGAAGCGGAGGTGGAACCGGCTGCGACGGTTACGGACGAGGGTACGGTGAGAGCTGAACTGTTGTCGGAGATGGCCACGGCCAGGCCACCGGTGGGGGCAGCACTGGAAAGAGTCACAGTGCACGAGGACGCGCCGCCGGAGGTGACTGACGTGGGCGTGCAAGTCAGCAGGCTCGGGGTTGGGGCAATCACTGGGGAGGATACGGAGATCGCCCCAATATTGACATTAAGGGGTATTAAACTCCCAGATGAAGACGCGGCGAGGCCAGTCATCTGTAGCGAAGGGGTGGATGAGGCCGTGGAGGAGACTGAGAACGTCGCTGTAGCTACGACGGAGTCGCTCAGTGTGTTCGTGTTCATGCCCGAGAGCAGACACGTGGTGGAACCGGTGGTGTTGTTGCAAGTCAAAGACTTACCTGAGGCGACAGTGGCGGAACTTGCGGACACACCGACCAAAGTAAAGTCCGTTGTGGGGTATGACAGCGTCCATTGCAACGCTGCCGGTTGAATCCCTCCCGACAGGGTGAGATCGATTGATACGCTCCCGCCACGAGTGGCAGATACAGAAGCCGAGCTGAGCACCCCAGTCTGGGCGATTGAAGCTGTTGGCAGCAGGAGGAGGTAAGGAAGCAAACCGAACAAGCGTCGCGAAAAAGAACAAATCATAATGTCAACTCACTGTTAGTACTATGGATACTAGTACTTTTTTAGTTTAGCTTAGCATGCGGGTGTCAGAAGGGAATCGGGTCGGATGGGTTTATAGGGACGAAAAGGTCCGGTGATGAATGCAAGAAACGCCTTATCATCTTTCTCTCGGCGTTGACCTGCGATGTGGCGCAAAGCAAACAAAGGCGTGGGCTTGCCTTACTGCAGAGTAATGAAGATTACACAATGAAGGCGGGTGTGCGTTTGGAGACTGGTGCTCTAGTACCAAGCAGCCTGTATGGCAAGTGATGTGCCATTTCACTCTGTATTTGGTTTCTATCACTTATGAAGGCTATCGGGAGAGGCGACGGTAAAATGTACCAACAGTACTAGTACTTTTGGATCTAAGCGTGTAGGAATTACCGGAGGGTTTTGTTAATCTTTGGGGGACTCGGGGCGAGACGATTTAGGTGATGCTCTTTTATCGAGGGTGGATCCTCGCCACTCTGTTAGCAATTTGACAGGTGGACGTGGGGGTACTGTGCTGCGGGTTGGTGGTGCAGTGAGATGGGTCCAGGTTTGGTTACGGGGAGGGTTGACGGCCTGTAACTCTTTGAGTCACAGGCGGTTTGAAGGTGCACGACTGTGAAATTTAGGGAGCTTAGTTCTAGAGGTAGAGATGAACCAGCGAATTGCCTTGCTGGATAGTGGGTTTACCCTATGTTGAAAAGTCTGATCGGACTACTTGCCGGCTGCGCGACAATGTTGCACGGCGCCAGTTTGTCGATCGTAACCACTTCTAGCACAAGCAGTTCGAGGGTGATTGCCGAGGTGCAACTGGCTTCAGGTGGCGATCGGGTGTCGGCGGTGCAGTTCGATCTGACCTATGAGGCGGCCCTAGGTATGTCGGCGACAGTTGGCGCGGTGGCCGTGGGGGCGGGGAAGGATCTATTCGTCAGTGAGATCTCGCCTGGCCATCTTCGGGTGCTGGTGGTTGGGCAGAACTCTTCCTTGCTGGACGACGGAGTTGTGGCCTCGCTAGCTCTATCTGCGTCCGCCTTCCCGGTTCCGGGCGCTTCTACCCTGCAGTTTGAGAGCGCGGTGGCCAGTGATCCTGACGGGCAAAGGGTGGGTGTTACTACTACGGGTGGCACTCTTGCACCGTGGACCAACACCAATTGGCCCACCGTGGGCGTTTTTCCGCATCTCGCAACAGGAGGGGGCTGGAAGTCCAGTTTCACCTTGCTCAACCTGACTTCAAGCCCCAGTTTGGCGCGACTTGTTTTCTGGGATGACGGAGGGGTGCCGCAGGTTGTCCGTTTGAAGTTCCCTCCGGACGAGGGGCTGCCCGCTCAAACGGCCTCGGTGCTGGAGGTGACCATCCCGGCTCAGGGCGTCATGGTCGTGGAGACGGATACGGAGCCGGATTCAACTGTCCGGGTAGGCTCGGTTGAATTGCAGGCGTCCACCGGTATCTCCGGTTCCGCGACCTTTAGCCATCAACAGGACACAGGCCAGTCCATGGAGGCGGTTGTTCCACTGGAGACGCGCCAGCCAGCTTCCTTTGTGCAGCCGTTCGACAACACGCAGGAGTTCATGACTGCCGTTGCGTTGAGCAATTCTTCCGGCTCAGCATCCACCGGTCTCCAGGTGATCGCTCGAGACAGGCTGGGCAACCAGCTTTTCACGGATGCAATCCCGCTTGCCGGGCATGGGCATCTGTCGTTCTCGGTGATCGACAAGTATGCCGTTCTGGCTGGGCAGCGGGGGACTTTGGAGTTTCTGAGCCCCAGTGGTGGTTCGATCGCGGTTCTCGGGCTTCGATTCAACAGTAACGGGACATTCACGTCAGTCCCGGCCCAAGTGCGCTGAGGCGCTTGCGCCGGATTCCGGTTAACGCAAGAAGGCAGTAACGATGATGTAGGGAACAGATCCTACTAACCCGGGGAGCAAACCAGTTGAAAGAGCTTTGCCACCGGAGGCTTTCGATACGTACAGGATGTCGTTCGACAGCAGGGGGAAGTCACCCTGCCTGCCTTCGAGCAAATCCTTCATATCGATCACGATCTCGGAGCGGCGGTTGGTGCCGATGATTGACCGCAGAATGCGGACCTTGTTGCGGTTGGCCGTGGGGGCGAACCCGCCCGCTTCAGTGAGGGCCTGGGTCACGGAGACGGAACCGCGCTGGCCCAGTTCGATGATGGCCGATCTTGCGACATCGCCAGTGACGAATACCCGTTCAGACAGCTCAGCACTGATGATGTCGTAAGGCTGGAGGATGATGTCCTCTTCCGGGTTGATGTTTTGGGTCAGACTCTCCAGGCTGATGTCGACGGTGCTGACCTTGCGCTCAGCGTTCACGACGGCATTTTGCAGCGGGATGGGCCCGTATTCGGCGCGGCGGGTAATGCGGATCCGGTGGCCGGCGTTCGGTTGCAGTCCACCAACGGTGGACAGCATTTCGATGAGACCATGCCCGCCCTGTAGGGGATAGAGCCCAGGATTGCGAAACGAACCGACAAAGAACACGGGTTCGCTGCGGAATTGAACGAGGCTGATGTACACCTGGGGTTCACGGACAAACTCCCGGAGCCTGGTCACCAGATCGGCTTCCAGGGCACGGATCGACAGGCCGGCGGCCTTTACGCGCCCGACGATTGGGAGCTCGAGAAAGCCCTCGGCATTGACACGAAAGGGCTGTTCATTGATCTCGTTCACGCCTGGCGTGCGAATCAGGATCTGGTCGTTTGCGCCGAGTATGTAGTCCGGCCGAACGGAGGCTCCACCCTGCGCCGCAGCGGCTCCGGATGGCGGTTGGGCCTGGGCACCTTGGCCCAGAGCAAAAGACAGGGAGCCAAGCAGCAGCAAACTCAGGGGCAACACGGCAGGCAGACAAACTCGCGAAATTCCAGAGAACCTCATGGGCGCAATCATACCAGCAACTTATGATGTTTGGCTGGGAATGCTTCCGCCATTGTCGATGAGCTCTACACGAGGAGAAGAATTCAGCAGGGGGCGGACCCAGGAGGTGTCGATTTCGGCTGAGACTGAGCGCTGAAGCAGGCTGACGGAAACGACAATCCGGAGCTTGCCCTTTAGCCTCTGGAGAATCCCTTCGAGGCCGGCAAGGGGACCACGCTCAATCAACACCGAGTCGCCTTCTTTGAGAAACGGCCAAGGCGAAACAGCGACGCCCGATCGAACCATAGTGCGGACACGCTCCATCTCGAGCTCTGCGATGGAAACAGGCTGTTTCCCTATACCGACAAGGCCAACAACTCCGGGTACCGTCAAGACGGGCATACGGTCGTTCACGTTCAGGCGGCAAAAGACGTAGCCGGGGAATAGGGGCTGATCAATGGACTTAATCCTGTCTGACCACTGGCGCTCCACCCGGTACGACGGGGTAAACTCCTCGAAGCCGCGTTCGCGCAAGTGGAGAGACACCACAGCCTCGCGGTTCGAACGGACACGTACTGCATACCACGGATTGATGATGCCTCCTCCAGGCCTCTCCCGACCCCCAAGCTCGCTAATCTGACCGAATAGCTGAGGATCTGGAGAGTTATCTCCGAAGTTTCACATTGACCCAATGTGAGTCTGTTGTCAATAGTCTGGCAGTTCCAGTACAGTAAAGCACCCATAGCTTTGACGGTTTCGAACGTTTGCATTGGTCTCCGGGGCCTTTGAAAGCCCGAGCCCGGCGGGTGACGACTGAGTTCCCGCGCCCAGTTTATGAGCGCCAGATCATCGGCGACCTACCTGGAAGCTCGCCTCCATCAGGAGGTCGACATCCACGGCCTCTCCGTTTCGGATCGCTGGGGTAAAGAGCCATTTCTCCATTTCCGCCACCAGTTCCGGCATCCGTTGAGCGACCGAGCCTGGCGGGACAGTGACTGCGGTGAGCCTTCCATTCTTGCCCAGCCGGGCAGAAATCCAGATCTTCCCCTCCAAAGCAGGGCCGCCCGTCGAAGGTTGGAACTGTGTCTTCTGAGCGGTTGGTGGCCGCATGACTGTGCGGCTCCCGCTTACCGGGGCAGTGGCCTCGCCAAACCATACGACCCAGTCCTGGAGGTCCGAAGGCCCAGGCATCACGGTGCAGTACACCACCCGGTTGAGAAAGGCGCTGTTCACCTGCGGGGGAACATGCCGGGAGGCAGGCCACTGCGGGACCGAGACGCTGGGGGTATCCAACCTGGGACGATAGGGTGGCGGCCGGGTCGGTATGGCCATCGCAGCAGCGGGGGAGGGGGCAGCCGGGGTTTTGTTAGCGGCCATGACGCCCGGGCCGTCACCACCTTTACCTCCCTGCACAGTCACATTGGGCACAACCAAGCCCGATTTTGAGCCGCCGGAATCACCGTTGCCATTTGCCGAACCCGTGGTGGCCCCGGCATTAATCTTTGCAGAACGATTGCCTTCGGGTGGGATGATGGCTCCGTTGGCAAGAGGATTGGCGGAGAGGATGACAGCGGAGATCTCGCCAGGGATGCCCGCTTGCCCTTGCCCTTGACCAGGCTCCACGTCAGGCATGTTGAGTGTAGAGCCGTTCGATGACCCCTTCGATGCTCCTCCCAGACCATTGCGGCCCGCGATTCCGGCCGGGGCCTCGAACTTGCGAAGTGGCGCCTTAGGGGTCGTATCGAGCTGCCCGCGCGGCAGCGCAACCTTGACGTCCTGGATACTTGAGGGCTGGATGGGGAGGCCATCTGGCTCGTCTATCACCCGAGTCGCGATTTGCCGTGGCTTCTCGGGCTGGAGGGTGAATTTCTTAGGCTCGGGCTTCGGCGCGTTGATTTTTGACAGGCTTGAAAGCGGGTTCTTGTCCACATTGGGCCCTTGTTGCCGCGCAAGAGCAGGCTCGACGAGCTCTGTCGGGTGAACCTGCCGCGGTTGCTCAACAGGAGCCACGAACTTCCTGGTGGGCTGAGCGGCAGGTTGCCGGGTCATGACAACGTTTGGCGAGGGCAAAGGTTGCTGCTCGACCGGTTTGGGGAGCGGCACATAGATGAACTGATCAGTCCGCGTGGCGTTGGGCGGCGAAACGTGAATGCTGGGTTGGTCAGATAGCTTTCGGGGTGTGGCTGTGGTGGCTTGGCTGGACGAGGGTGAGATATCGGGCAATCTCTGGTTTCGGCGTAACCAAATAATTGTGCGAGGCTTAGCCGTCTCAATCTCGATGGGCCGGCGATTGTTCTGCGCGCTCCAGACCGTGTTTGGGAATGGGGGGAGGAGCCACAAGGCAGAGATGACGATTGCGTGGAGGCAGAGTGAGATCGCGAAGGATGCGAGACTTGGCAGTTTGCGCGACCCAGGATTCTCCTCTGATAGCATTTTGATCATCTTGCGTCCGCACCCCACCTCAGACCGGAGTCACTCCATCTTACATAGGTTGAGAAGGCCCTCATAACCACTCGGATAGCACTCTATCTTTTCGCAAAACGGAAGCGGGTACCACCATCTCCGCACGCATACCTTCAGTGTAAGTCGTTAAAGACAAAATAGATCGTGCTTCCTTGTTCAGAGGGAGGACAAGAGTCCTGGATAGGTAGCCCAGGGGGGGGATCCAACCCCCCCCTTCCTTGGGCGTCCCGATTTCCGCAGAATAGGTACTGCAATTCCCCCACCGCCTCGGAGGAGACAGTCATGGGACCGAAAGGGCGGTAGCCTGTCCAAAACAGCTCCCCAGTGGATTCAGTCTCAAACGCGATAACGAGAGCGCCCAGAATGCCAACTGGCCAAGCGATTGGGTTCAAATGCCCCTCTCATTCAATTGAGTTGGTATTCCGATAACCGGAACGAATGTGGCCATTGGAAGTTGGGCATTTCTGATCGCAGAGCGATGGTAGCGACAGGCAGGGACGCTGCCACTTGTGGAGCAACCCCGCAGATAAGAGTCTGGGATCGCGACAAGTAGCTTGAGTTGCTCATGTGCAGGCAATCAACCGCAGAATTTCGAAAATTGCAGAGAATCCGGCAACAATAGTGGACTCAATTGTCCAAGTAGTGGATGCCGATAACGGAGATGTCGCTCCGAATGGCGAGGAGTGGACAGCAGAAAACGGCGCCGGGGAGGATAGGTGTGGTAACCCATGTTTAACAAAGTATCTTTGGCAGTACTCTCACGGTCACAAAGATCAGCACCCGTAAACGATGACGAAACCGCCGGCGCTGGGATTCTGTCTCAGGATGCATTTTGCAGGATGCTGTATATCGAGCAGAAACGAACCGAGCGTTCGAAGAGGCGCTTTGTGCTCATGCTGCTGGAGTCGACGAGCATCCTGACCACCGCCAACGGTGCAGGGTCGTTCGATCAGATCCTGGCCGCCCTAGCAAGTTCCACTCGGGAAACTGACATTACGGGGTGGTATAAAGACGGGTCAATTATCGGAACGATCTTCACTGAGATCGGCTCCGCCGATGGGAAGGCCGTGGCGACGGCTTTGCTTGCAAAGGTTAGCGAAGCGCTGGCAAACACCTTGGGTATTGAAGGGATCAACCAGATCCGTCTATCCTTCCATGTATTCCCTGACGAATGGGGCGATCGAGGGAACGGCCACTCAACGAAGTGTTCTCCATTTCCCAATTCTGCTCCGAGCCGAAAGCCCCGAACAATGTCGGTGGTTGCCAAACGCGTGCTGGACATCGTTGGCAGTTTGATAGCTTTGGCCATTTTTGCACCAGTTTTTCTGGGGGTCGCACTTGCTGTCAAGTTGACATCGAAAGGTCCCATTCTCTTCAGGCAACAACGTGTAGGGCAGTATGGGAAGCCGTTTACATTTTTGAAATTTCGATCGATGCAGTCGAAGAACGATCAGGCTGTTCATCGGGAATACATCAAAAACTTCATCGCAGGGGCCACTGAGCCGGCCTCAGAGACAGGCCCTCGTCCAACCATCTTCAAGATCAAGGATGACCCACGGTTGACACCCATTGGCGCGTTTCTGCGACGGACCAGTCTGGATGAGTTGCCGCAGTTTGTCAACGTGTTGAAGGGTGAGATGTCACTAGTTGGTCCCCGGCCCCCCATCACATATGAGGTGGATTGTTACGATGTCTGGCATCGCCGCCGTCTCCTAGTTGTGAAACCTGGTATTACGGGGCTTTGGCAGGTGACTGGGCGGAGCCGGGTTACGTTCGACGAAATGGTGCGGCTGGATCTGAAGTATGCCAAGTCTTGGTCAATTTGGCTGGACATCAAGATTCTGCTGCAAACACCCAAGGCAGTGCTCGGCGGCCAAGGGGCCTACTAAACTTAAACCTTAAACAATAGCTTAGCGGAGGGCTAAAGCAATGCTGCGAGTTGGCGTAATCGGCTACGGATATTGGGGGCCAAACGTAGTCCGGAATTTTCATAGTCTCGGGTCGGCGAAGGTCGTTTCCATTTGCGATCAGAGTGAAGCGAGTTTACGGCGAGCCAAACAAGCGTATCCCGATGTCCATGTTACAACAGACTGTTCGGAGCTTCTATCTTCACCGGAGATCGACGCGATTGCGGTAATTACTCCGGTATGGACCCACTTCGACTTGGCCCGTCGCGCTTTGCTCAGCGGCAAGCACCTCTTCATCGAGAAGCCATTCACTTCGACCTCGCAACAGGCCGAGGAATTGATTGAGCTTGCGGAGAAGCGTGGTCTCGTAATCATGGTGGACCATACGTTTCTATTCACCGGGGCTGTTCGAAAGATCCGCCAACTCATTGATGACAATACGCTTGGCAAGCTCTACTACTACGACTCGATGAGGGTCAACCTGGGGCTCTTTCAGCATGATGTCAATGTTCTTTGGGACTTGGCCCCGCATGACCTGTCCATTGTCGACCACCTTATCGGCCAGAAGCCAGAGGCAGTGGTTGCCACGGGTGCACCTCACCTAAACGGCCTTGCGGACGTCGCCTTCATGACGATTTACTACCCCGACAATGTCATCGCCCACCTGAACGTCAATTGGCTGTCGCCTGTCAAGATAAGAACTACCTTAATCGGCGGCGAAAATAAGATGCTGGTCTGGAACGACCTTGAAGCCGATGAGAAGATAAAAGTCTATGACCGTGGCGTGAACATTGTTGGCAAAGAGGGCGTCTATGACTTGCTGGTGAGCTATCGCTCCGGCGACATGTGGTCGCCTAAAGTGGAAGCAACTGAAGCTCTGAAGGCTGAAATGTCGTACTTTGTTGAATGTGTTGATAAAGGACAGCGCCCCTTCAACGATGGTTTAGCTGGGCTGCGGGTAGTGAGGATGCTAGAAGCCGCAGAGGAATCACTCAAGCGAAAGGGAGAGGCGGTTTACGCGTGAGTGAGAAAAAGAATATCGCTCCCGACGTCAAACTGGGGCGTGACGTCAAGATCTTTGACTTCGTGAATCTTTACGGCTGCGAGATTGGTGATGAAACCAAGGTGGGGACCTTCGTTGAGATTCAGAAGAATGCTGTCATTGGAAAACGTTGTAAGATATCGAGTCACACTTTCATTTGTGAGGGCGTGACGATTGAAGATTTTGTCTTCATCGGGCACGGCGTCATGTTTATAAATGACGCTTATCCGCGGGCCACGACGCCTGGCGGTGAATTGCAAACCGAACAGGATTGGAAGGTTTCTTCCACACTTGTGAAACGCGGCGCCTCCATTGGATCTGGCGCCACCATCCTGTGCGGTGTGACCGTGGGGGAGAACTCTATTGTAGGCGCCGGCAGCGTCGTGACAAGAGATGTTCCGCCAGATACTATCGTCGCTGGCAATCCAGCACGTGTGAAAAGAGCCGTTCCTGCACTGACGCCGGGGGAGAATCATGACTGACAATGCACCTATTCCATTTTTGGACCTGATCACACCACACGAGGAGCTGCGCTCCGAACTGATGGACGTGGTCGGGAAAGCTCTGAGCACGGCTGGCTTCATTGGTGGGCCAGCGGTGGCGGGCTTTGAGAAAGAGTTCGCACAGTTTTGTGACGTATCGCACTGTGTAGGTGTCGGAAGTGGCACCGATGCGCTGCGTTTTGTGTTTCTGGCGGCCGGCATTGGACCTGGTGACGCGGTAATCACTGTTCCGCACACGTTCATTGCGACCACGGAAGCGATTTCGCAAGTGGGCGCCCGTCCGCTGTTCGTGGATATCGATGAAGCCACGTACAACATGGATCCTGCGCAGCTCCGGAAGTACTTGGAAGAGCAGTGCGATTTCAATCGGACGACGCGGAAAGTTGTTGACCGTAAAACGAATTGCAGAGTGGCTGCAGTCGTTCCTGTGCACTTATACGGGCAGATGGCGGACATGGACGCCATTCAGGATATTGCGGACGAGTACAATCTCCTCGTGGTTGAAGATGCATGCCAGGCGCATGGCGCCGAGTACTTCTCGAGAAACGAGAACCGCTGGCGGAAAGCCGGTTCGATCGGCAAAGCGGCAGCCTTCAGCTTCTATCCCGGGAAGAATCTCGGGGCGTGTGGCGAGGCGGGCGCTGTTACCACCAACGACGCGGAACTGGCAGAGAAGATCAGGATGATCCGTGATCACGGGCAGGCGACGAAGTACTACCACGACCTCGAAGGTTACAATGGGCGTCTTGACGCCATTCAGGCGGGGATTCTCAGCGTGAAGCTAAGCCGGCTTGCTTCATGGAACCAACAACGGCAGCAGTCCGCGCGTATCTATGAAACGCTGCTGACCCCGCTCAAGGAATTGGTGGGGCTGCCGACGGAACCGTCGTGGTCCAAGGCGGTCTACCACCTCTATGTGGTTAGAGTTCAAGCGCGCGAGCACCTGCAGAAGGTCCTCGCCCAGGCGAATATCGGGACAGGAATCCACTATCCCAT
This sequence comes from Acidobacteriota bacterium, assembly GCA_017307505.1. GTDB lineage: Bacteria > Acidobacteriota > Terriglobia > Bryobacterales > Bryobacteraceae > Paludibaculum. The sequence goes on from JAFKEE010000043.1 coordinate 45,345, forward strand.
TCCACTTCACCTGCAGAAGGCGTACAAGGGTCTTGGGTATGCGGCTGGAAGCTTTCCAGTGACCGAGAAGATCGCGAGAGAGATCGTATCCCTTCCGATGTTCCCGGGACTGAGGGAAGCACAGCAGCATCGCATTGCCGAGGCGGTCGCGGAGGCTTTGTCGGCGGAACTGCCTCAGGTCGTGCCGGCTGGGACCACAGCCTGATTTATGGCGACCTCGGCTCACGGCTCTTTGCGGGAATCTCTGAGCGAAATGTGCGTGCCATCTCAGGATAGGACCCCCCGGTTTGTCGTCGTGAGCCCAGTTCGCGACGAGGCTCAGTATCTCGAGCGGACCATAGGCAGCATGGTGCGCCAAAGTATTCGGCCAGTTCAGTGGATCCTTGTGAACGATGGTTCCACTGATGGGACGGCAGAGATCATCAATCGCTGGGCGCAGAAAGAACCATGGATTGTGGCGGTCCATAGGGACAATCAGGCGCGCCAAACCGAGATTGCGACTCCCAGTCGCGGAATGCGCGCCCGACAGGCGAAAGAGATTGAGGCGTTCTATGCCGGGTTCGCCAAGATCTCTGATCCTGACTGGGATTTTCTCGTAAAGCTCGATGGTGATCTCGGGTTTGAGTCCGATTTTTTTCAGAAATGTCTTACTGAGTTCGCAACAGATCCGAGATTAGGCATCAGCGGTGGCACTATCTGTCATGAAATAGATGGTGCATTACAGGTAGAGCCGGTGCCTCATTTCCATGTCCGAGGTGCCACGAAAATTTACAGGCGGGCCTGCTGGGACGATATTGGTGGCGTTGTCCGTGGGGCCGGCTGGGACACACTCGATGAAGTCAAAGCCAATATGCTTGGCTGGTCTACCCGGAGCTCTCCCAACAATGTAATGCATTACCGATTCACTGGAGCAGCCAACGGCAATTGGCAGAACGCAGTGAAAAATGGAATCTGGAGCCACATCTGCGGATATCACCCGCTGTACATGCTCCTTCGATGTGGAAATGCCATTTTCCACAAACCCTATCTTATTGGTGCTGCCGGACTGATGTATGGATTTGTATTAGGGAAGGTCCAAGGCGTTCCAATGGCCGACGACGCAAAAACTGTGCGGTTCTTGCGGCAGCAGCAACTGCGCCGGATGTGCTTTCGTACGAGCGTCTGGAAGTGACGTTCCTAAAGAAGCTTCGCTGATGGACCTGTCAATTATCATCGTGAACTGGAAGTCTTCGGGATTTCTGAAGGACTGCCTCTCCTCGATCGTCGCCACCACTCGGGGACTTGACTACGAGATTGTGGTAGTTGACAACGCCTCTGAGCCTGCTGCATGCCTGGAACTTGCAGCAAATAAGCCGGAGATTAAAGTCATCTGCTCCGATCGCAATCTTGGCTTCGCAGGAGCGAACAATCTAGGGTTGCAACACGCCAGCGCGGACAGGATTCTGTTTCTGAATCCTGATACGGTAGTCCTCGATAAAGCCATCCATGTGATGGTGAAAGCGCTCGAATCGAGTCCTGACATCGGAGCGGTGGGGTGCCGGCTGCTCAACTCGGATCGAAGTCTGCAGACAACGTGCGTCCAACCATTCCCGACACTCATCAATCAGTTGCTTGGCATCGGATGGCTCCAGCGGGCCACACCACGGTTGCAACTATGGGGCATCCAAGCACTCTTCTCAGCCGCTGACGCGGCACCTCAGGACGTCGACGTCATCTCTGGGGCCTGTCTGATGGCAACTCGTTCGGTTTTGGACGGAGTTTCGGGATTCAGCACCGACTACTTCATGTATGCGGAGGAAGTGGATCTTTGTTGCAAGATTCGTCGCGCAGGGAAACGGGTTTGCTATGTAGGCGGAGGAGAGATCATCCACTTTGGGGGACAAAGCTCCAAGGAGCGTGGCAGCACCTTCTCCGATGTAGTGATGCGGGAATCCGTGTATACATTGCTGGGGAAGTTCAAGGGGGCAGGCTACGCGCGCGCCTATCGGGTTCTGATCCTGTTGAGCGCATTGCTCCGTTTGTCTCTCCTAGTGGCTATCAAACCCATCACTCGTTTCACAAGCTGGCCGATCAGCGCTGAATCAGCCGGTTCGGGCATCAGGAAATGGGTCAAGATCGCTAGATGGAGCCTGACGTTGGAACCCTGGGTAAACGAACTGAATCAAACACACTCTACTCCTCCGGCTCTGTAACCTCTTGACAAAACAGATTAAGTGCTTTTAAGCGAGCTCTGCCAGGGCGGTAATCTCTTCCGTAGAATAGTACCGCAGTACTAGTACGTTCGGTAAAATTTCCCACCCCTTGTTTGCTTCGCCGTTTGTATCTCCCACGTAAGACACTACTTCCTCGATTGGACCGTTGCATGCAGTAGGCACTCTTTACGCCGGAGGCGTTACCGCTGGTGTAAGTGACTGCGGTCCTGCCTGGTAGTCCACCTCGAGCCCGCCTAAAGTCTGGCTCGTTCAAAGTCGATACTACGCATGTCCGCTTTAACAGAAGAAGGGTGATAGGGCTTTAGGCTATGCAGTGGCGAAATAATACGAACGTGCTTAGTATCTTAAACTTAGCATTACTTGGGATCGCATTAGTCATCATCGGAACTCCCGCTCAGGGTGCGACTTACTATATCGCTAAGACTGGGAACGATGCCAACGCGTGCACGCAAACTCAGCCGTGCCTCACCATCACTCGTGGCAGCAAGGTTGCGACGAAAGCTGGAGACATTGTCCAGGTTGGACCCGGCACGTACAGTGAGAGCTTAACCCTTACAACAAGCGGAACCTCCGCCGGCAAGATCACGTTCCGCGGTCACGACGGAACAGGCTGTCCAGTTGTCAGTAATCCCGACATTAATTCCAGAGGCGTGCGCCCAGCACCCACTGTCACAATGAACGGCTTTACAGTCTCGGCTAGTTGGATCAAGATCGACTGTTTTAATACCAACGGAAACGGCGTCCTAGATATCACAGCTGCAAATATCCATGATGTGGATGTCGTGAATAACTACTCTGCGGCAGGGGCAGGCGGGGCTGTCGGTGTATATATTAATGACACGTTAACCCTTGCCACATCTGCACAGAATATTTACGTTGGTTATAACTTCATCAGTGGTGGTGGGTACGGAGTGCTTCAAAAGTGCCGGAATTGCCGTTTTGAATACAACGAATTCTTTCAGATGAACCCAGGCACATCCGGCGCTGATGGCGACTACGCGAGAATTTTCGGATACGATATTACGTTCTACAGGAACTATATGCACGGGAACGACCGCAACTTGTGCGGCGGGTCCGATTGTCATATTGACTGTTTTCAGACTTTTGCCTACACAGCAGATTACCCCGCGTATAATATTACGCTAGATTCAAACGTATGCTTCCATGCATCTGAAGGAATAATGGCGAGCAATGAGGCGAAACTAGCAGGGTTTCATGACTGGACAGTTAGAAATAATCTGTTTGCGCATGCCCCTTTGAACTATTATGGGGCCCAGTGCATGATCATATCCGATATCCCCAATGTTGCCGTCTACAATAACACCTGTGCTGATTCTGGCGTTGTGACCTACGCAAAAACGACCACGGGGTACCACAGGAATAACATCCACTACAATGTTGGTACCTACCTTGCGTATCGAGCGATCGACGGCGCCAATGTTACGGCAGACCATAACTTACTCTATGACCCGAGTTTCAAGTTCAGTAGCTCAGGTGACATCGTAAACGTCAACCCACTCTTTGTTAACGCCTCCGCAGACAACTATCAACTACAGTCTGGTAGCCCTGCAAAGGACGCAGGTGCTCAAGTGTCGCTGACGTCGGATATTCTGGGTGGTACGCGACCGGTAGGTGCCGGTTATGATATTGGTGCCTATGAGTACGGTTCTCTCACCTCGGCTCAACCGACGCAACCGGCAACGAATCTGAGCGCGACGGTCAACTAGCGCGGCTGCTCTAGCGGCAATCTAGGCCGTCTCCAATATTAGTTCCCCCCTTGAGGGTGAGGCGCACGATGCGCCTCACCCTCTTTCTGCTCCCATCCTCGACGTGAGCAGCTATCCGAACAATCAATCCGCAGTTCCTTGTCATTTCAGGTCACGAACGAACTCCTACGATGCCGCTGCCGCGCCTCAAAATTGGCTACTTGACCGCAAACGATCCCCATGATCGCCGTTCGTGGTCAGGCACTCACTACTATATGGCCAGGGCGCTCCAGCAGTACTGTGGAGATGTTGTTCCATTAGGCCCAATCGCACCAAATGGGGAGTTTTTGCATAAGGCAGTCCGCAAGGGACTGAGACTACTCTTCGGTCAGAACTATCTGTATTCACATACCTCGTCTTTCGCCAGGCAACAGGCCGCAATTGCCGAGCGGCGACTAACCCTACACCCCTGCGACATCATTTTTGCGCCCTCGGCAGCTGGCCAACTCGCCTATCTGAAGACATCACTGCCGGTAGTTTATGTTTCTGATGCTACATTTAATCAGGTATTGAATTATTATCCAGAATTTTCAAATGTCCTTGCCGTGAGTCGCCGGGGAGGGGAGGAAATCGAGCGCGCTGCAATCAGCCGAGCGGATCTACTTATTTATCCCTCTTCCTGGGCGGCGGCTTCGGCTCGGAATTTTTACGGGGCAAATGCCGGCAAAGTGCATGTTGTTCCATTTGGAGCGAATGTCGACGATCTTCCGACAATAGACATGCTATTTAACAGGCCGGCGTCAGATGTTTGCAGATTGTTGTTTGTCGGTGTGGACTGGGTGAAAAAAGGTGGGGAACTGGCATACGAGACATGTAGAGTACTAAACGACCGTGGGATTCCTGCTTCGCTGACTATTGTGGGATGTACACCTCCTAAGACGATTATTCACCCGCGGGTTACCGTGGTCCCATTCCTTGACAAGAACTCTCCATCGCAACGTCGGGCCCTTTCAGAGTTGTACGTAAATGCAGATTTTTTTATCCTGCCAACCCGTGCGGAATGCTATGGGTTGGTGTACTGCGAAGCAAACGCATTTGGTCTTCCCGCGATCGGCACTGATACGGGAGGGGTCTCGGAAATCGTTCGCAATGGTGAGAACGGCTACCTACTTCCAGTTGGAGCGGGAGGAGGCGACTATGCTGCCGCAATTGCGGAGTTGTACGCTGATTCCGAGCGTTACCGGATGTTACGAGAGCAGAGCCGTGCGGCTTTCGATACCCGCCTCAATTGGAGGGCGTGGGGTACTGCAGTGAGCGGGCTCTTGAACCGTCTCGTCGCTTAGGCGCGTCTTTGGGTTTGGTCATCGTACGCAACAGTCATGAAAAGTGAACAGACACCGGATCTGAATCCATTTGGGGTGTTATTCACCCTCTGCATGGGCCTCCTGCTTCTACTGTTTCCGCGACGTAAGGCTCTGATTCCATTAGTTCTGATGACTTGCTACATGACTTTTGGGCAGCAGGTTGTGTTGATGTCACTGCATTTCACCATGCTACGGCTGATCGTTCTCGTAGGCTGTGTCCGGGTTGTTGTCCGCGGAGAGTTTCGGAGGATTCGTTGGCTCAGGATGGATACTCTCGTAGTCTTGTGGGTGATGGTAACGGTGATTGTCTATACGATGCTCTGGCAAACCACCGCGGCTTTAGTGAACCGGCTGGGGTTTGCATATGACAGCCTGGGTCTGTACTTCATCTGTCGTTCGTTGATTGCTGACACTGAAGACATCACCCGCGCGTGCCGCGTCTTCGCATGGGCGCTCGCGCCCGTGGCGGTTTGTATGATAGCGGAGAAGCTCACCGGCCAGAACCCGTTCTTTGTCTTTGGCGGCGTGCCGAGAATGACCGAACTGCGGAACGGTGTGGTCAGGTGCCAGGGCCCGTTCCGTCATCCAATCCTCGCAGGCACCTTCGGTGCGATCTGGATTCCTCTCCTTACCGGACTCTGGCGGCAGAAAGGCAGCAATGGCTTCCTTGTGGGGGTAGGAATCACAGCGGCGATGACCATCGCAGCGCTTTCCGGGTCGAGTGGCCCTGTAGCAACTCTTTTGTTAGGGGTTGTTGGCCTGCTGTGTTGGCCCATGAAGAAACAACTCAGGATGATCCGCTGGACGGTTATTGGGGCAATTCTTATGCTGCAGTTGGTGATGCAGGCCCCGGTCTGGTTCATATTTGCCAAGGTCAATATCCTCTCGGGCTCGACGGGTTGGCACCGCGCATATCTCATTGATCGGACCGTCGCACACTTCTCAGAATGGTGGCTGTTCGGTGCAAAGAGTGTTGCTCCTTGGGGCGTGTGGGCGGGAGACGTGACGAATCAGTATGTGATTCAGGGTATCAATGGCGGCTTCCTTGGCCTGGTGCTGTTCGTGGCAATTATTATTTCGGCATTTGCAAGTATTGGAATGGCTATGAGAGCAAGAGAGGGGAATCAATGGGTGTTGTGGACAATTGGCTGCACGCTCTTCGCTCACTCCGTTACATTTCTTTCGGTATCCTATTTTGACCAGAACATTGTGAATTGGTATTTGGTTCTGGCCATGAGTTGTGCGGTCCGCCCGGTTCACCGCAAGGTAGGCAGCAATGTTCCCGAAAAGAGCAAGGTGCGGAATCTGGGCGATGTTTGCGAGGTTCAGTCAGCCGGTCCGATTCAAGGGAGCTGGTCGTGAGGCCGATTGGGGAAATGTTCATCGCCCTATACCGGCTGCTGGTGCGAGTGCAGGTCAAGTTATTCTCGTTGCTAGTTGCTGGTGCGTTTGCGGAGTTCGGCCGTAGAAGTGTGCTGCAGTTGCCCGTGCGCATCTCGGGTGAAGATCGAGTTGCGGTCGGCTCCAGTGTTTACGTTGGCTCAGGATGCTGGATTCAGTGCCTGCCCGACGGAGACTCCAGATCTGTAGCCATTTCCCTCGGCAACGGCGTTAGCATTGCCGGCGGGTGTGTGATCTCTGCGGTTAGGAGCGTGACGCTGGAAGAGAATGTATTGTTGGCTCGGAATGTGTACATTGCAGATCACATGCACAGTTATCGGGATAAGAGTCTTCCAGTGCTGGCGCAAGGGGTCGAGCGAGTAAGTCCCGTACTGATCAAACGGGGTGCCTGGCTAGGGCAGAACGTTGTGGTGTGCCCAGGAGTGACGATCGGCTGCGGCTCAGTTGTCGGCGCAAATTCTGTTGTGACACAGGATGTTGGTGACTATTCAGTGGCGGTTGGAGCTCCGGCTCGCGTGGTCAAGTCATTTTAGGATTGGGGAAAAGTCGTACATGACTTCGAATAGAACAGTGATGATTCGCGACGCTCGGCAACCGGCTACATTACCGTTGGTGAGTGCGATCATTCCGACTTACAACCGCGCAAAGGTGGTCACCGACGCAATTGACAGCATTCTGCACCAGACCTACGGCCGCGTGGAACTGATCGTGGTTGACGACGGGTCGACCGACGAAACCCAAGAAGTACTCGGTAAGTATGGTGACCGGATCATCGTGATCCGGCAGGAGAACGCGGGGCCATCCGCTGCTCGTAATCGAGGTATCGCGGCTGCCCATGGCGAGTTTGTCGGGTTTCTGGACTCGGATGATGTCTGGCTTCCCACGAAGCTGGAGAAACAGGTAGCGCTGCTGACCAAGTGCGACGAGTCAGTTCCATGTTGTTTGTGCAACATCATGATGAATTGGAGTGATGGTGGGAGAAGTTCGTTTGACATCGCATGGCTCAGCATCGAACAGCCAGAGGGGATCTGGACCAACGTCAGTGAAGTTGTTGCGACCAGATTTGTCCTCTTGAATCAAGGCGTTCTGATTCGTCGATCCGCGCTGCAGCGGCTGGGCGGATTCGACGAGAGTCTACGGTACTTAGAAGATCACGACCTCACGCTTCGAATGTCTCTGCTAGGCCCATGGGGGATCCTGCGTGAGCCCCTGGTAATCTGGAGAGAAACCAAGGGGAGCTGTTACAAAGTCGCGACGGCCCAAAGAAGCTCACTGGAAACGGCTCCCTGGATTGAGATTCTGGAACGTCAACTGGCCAGGGTGCCGAAGGACGGTGAGTACAGTAAATTGAGACGGCATCTGACGAGAGAAGTGAAGAGGGCGCGGCGCCACTACAGAGGGGAGAGACTCAGTCAGTCGCCTTCATTCGCCGGCATGCTTGCCGGCAAGCTACTGCTCAAGCTAGAGAAGTACCGCAGCAGCGTTTTCCGCCGCTCGCCTTGGTTCCCCACTGTGCAAATAGAGGCGGCCAAGTAGACTCGGGACAGTCTTGGCACATTGCGATCGCGCAACCACAGGTGAGGTAGTGTCACCCGGGCCAACTTTCAAATGGGAACTCCAAGTAAATCAATCACAGCACTAACCGAGGGGTTAGGCTCACTTACGATTCAGGAACTCCGCCGGAAGGCTCTCGCCGGCCGAGCAGGCAAGGTCATTCGGGCCGGCTCCTGGAGCGGAGTTGGCTACATTACATCGCAAGCTCTGCGAATGCTGGCCACTTTGGTGTTAACACGCCTGTTGGCTGGCCCGGAGGCGTTTGGCGCTATCGGGTTGGTTGGCGTGTTTCTCGCCGGTCTGGCGATGTTCTCTGAGCTCGGCATTACGGCAAACGTGGTCCAGCACGCGCGCGGCGACGACCCCCGGTTTCTCAATACGGCATACAGCATCCAAGTCATGCGCGGAGCCGCAATTTGGCTTATCGCAGTAGGCGCCGCATATCCACTCTCCTTGTTCTACAAGCAACCGGAAATAATGCCACTTCTGGTCGTGGCTGGGTTGTCTGAGTTGATTAGAGGGTTAGCGAGCACGGCTGCATGTACTTTGACCAGGCATGTGAATCTACGAGATATTACTCTTCTAACAGTCGGCTCTGAATTTGTGGCTGCGGCGATTAGTATTGGGTGGGCCATGGTTGCGCCATCACCATGGGCTCTGGTTGTTCGGACAGTGGTCAGCGCCATTATATATGCAGCCGGCAGCCACTTTATTGCCCGGCCCAGAGTACAATTCGAATGGGATCGCGAGTCGGCACGCGATCTGCTCCATTTTGGCGGATGGGTTTCTCTCTCAACAGCAGCATATTTTCTAAGTGGTCAAGGAGAGCGGTTGATTCTGGGCAAGTTTATCACACTGGGAGAATTAGGATGTTTCTCTCTCGCCGTGATGATAGTATCAATGCCTGGAGGCGGGATCAATCAGTTGGTGAATCAGATATTTTTGCCTATCCTGTCTCAATCTGTGAGAACTGGTGAGGCCGCTACAATTCAGGATTTCATTCGAGCACGCCGTGTGTTTGCCGCACTTGCTGGTTTCTCTGCTTTAGGTTTCCTTCTGTGCGGAAGACCATTTGTCACATTGCTTCTGCCTAGCAAATATGCGATGGCGGGCTGGATGGTTCAGGCATTAGGCATCAAAGTTGCCCTTGACATATTTGCGGCTCCAGCCACCACGGTCATCCTGGCACGCGGCAAATCTGCGTATTCGGCCTATGCTAGCTGTCTCCGGCTGGTGTTCATGGTGGCGGGGCTTGGAATAACTATCAGGTACTTCGGTATTAAGCAGGCAATCATATCACTGCTGGTAGCACAAGCAATTTCATATTTTCCTGTGATCTTTGGAGTTTCTACAATGCTGCCCGGTGTTGCAAAAGCGGAACTGAAATGGTACGGCGGATTCTTAGGTCTTCTGTGCATAGCTGCATTCGTTCCATGGCCCTAGGTTGAAGGTGATGATCCTATCAGTTACGCGTGTGTGAGATAGAGCTATGAAAGTATCTGCGGTCATTGTAACTTACAACAGGCGTGAGTTTATTCGTCGAGCTATCGATAGTATTCTGCATCAGACTGTGCCAGTAGATGAGATTGTTGTTGTGGATGATGGGTCCACTGATGGTACGGCGGAAGCAGTGACGGAGTGGTTTGGGTCGGTAGCTAAGGTGGTTCGTCAGGACAATGGCGGTGTCGGTGCTGCGCGATGGCGGGGGGTCCGTGAGGCATCAGGCGATTGGATTGCATTCCTCGATAGTGATGATGAGTGGATGCCGGATCGGACGCGGCTTCTGCGGGACGCAGCCGGGAAGGTGCCAGGCGACGTTGCATGGATCTTCGGGGATATGCAGGTTGTTACGGATGCAGGCAGCGCCACCACTCTTTTCGGCGAGCATGGCCTCACCGTCAAGGAATCCCCAGAGGTATTCCCAGACCCACTGAGTGTCCAGTTCCCGTTTCAGTTCGGGTTGCTCCAAGGCAGTTTCATTCGTAGAGAAGTGCTGCTTGAACTGGAGTGCTTTGGCGAGAGACTTCGAAGCGATGACGACCTACTTGCCGGGTTTCAGGTAGCGTGCCGCTATAGGTTCGCAGCCATCCCCGACATTGTTGGGAAGTACTTTCGGACCTCGGACTTGTCTGCCAGTTCGGTGGTAACAAACGGTGTCTACGGAGTCGATCATTTCCGCTCCCGCATGCTGGCCTTTGAGCTGGTGGTGCAGTCCGGCCGCCGCACTCCCTGGAACATGCGATATGCTTCCGAAGTTCGCGGACTGTGCAAAGTCCTGGCGACGCGTGGCTCGGTCCCGAAGGGTCTGGCGCTGCAGCAGTTCCGGTATGGCGGTTACTCCATCAAGGGTCTTGGTTTCCTCTTCGCGGCGATGATGGGCCGGCGGGGCATCCTGGCCTGGGATGCAGTGGGAGAGTTTCGGCGGAACCGCAGAAGCCAGCCACAGGGGTAATGGCACCGAACCAGTTGGTGAATGTTGAGAGGGAAAGTGACTATGGGAAGTCTGGCTGCTACATCCAGGCGCGTCAGCGCCCTGCTTTCGTTCACTGGATTTAACCTGCTGCTGCTGGCGCTCTGTGCTGCAACAGTTCTCCTGTTTCTGGTTCAGGCCGCTGGATATTTGCCTGTCCGGGGTGATAATTCCTACCCGGAGGCCGCAGCCGCTCTGTCGGCCCAACGCTGGGCACAGGGTCTTCCACTGTACGAGAACTACAGACAACCCCCTTATCTCGTGACGGCTTTCCCACCGCTTTGGTACGCGTTGCTTTCCATGCCGGCCCGCCTTGGTTACGCAAACCTTGATTCAGTGACCCTGTTTGGGCGGCTGTTGAATCTGGTGGCGCTGTTCGGAGTGGCGGGCCTAGGGTTCGTTTGGGGACGGCAACTGGGGCGGCCTGTCCTGATTGCGTTACTGACACCGGCGCTTTACCTCAGCTTCCCGATTCTCATCCCGTGGGCGGTCACCGTCCGTCCAGACTTCCCCTCGCTGTTTTTTGCCTTACTCGCCTTGTGCCTGGTGGGCTATAGGCCCAGCACGGCCTGGGTGGCAATGGCGGGCCTGGCTGCAGCATTGGCATTCCTCATCCGCCATAACGCGGTCGCGGTGCCAGTCGCCGTGGTGCTGTGGCTGCTTTGGAGCGGGCGCTGGAAGCACGCCGTCACCTTCTGTCTGACTTGGGGCGTAGTCGTTGCCGGAACGCTCTATGTGTTCAATTCCTCCTCCCACGGAATGTTGCTGGTGAACCTCTCGGGCGCAAAGTTTGGCCGGCTGGCGGTTACCTATAGCCGGGATAGCCTGCTCAGGTTGCTTGTCTCGCCGGGGCACGGGTTCGCATTGGTTCTGTTCATCCTCGGCGCGCTGGGGTTCCTGTACAGCTGGCGTGATACGGATCTGCGAAATCGGATGGTGGGCATCTACGTCATCGTCTCTCTCGGACTCGCCCTGTTCGGGTCGGCGGCCGCGGGCGGAGATGTTAACCATTACCTGGAGCCCGCCTTAGCAATGGCTCTTCTGGCGCCGACGGGCCTGGCCCGGCTCCGTGCCTCGTGGCCTGATGATTCGCCGCTCGCGGCCTTCGCAGCCATCTCCATGGTGGTGCTGTTACTGCCTTCCATGGACGTCCAGCGCTGGAAAGCCATGCATGAGCGGTCGGAAGACCTGAGAGGGTTTCTGCCTCTGGTGACGGAGAGAAGTGTTCTGACGGATGTTCCTTTCCTGGCCGCACGAATGCAATCACCGCAGGCTACAGATCTTGCATCGCTTTCCTACGCCGTCCGATCTGGAGGGTGGTCATCGGCGGGGTTGGTCAATCAGGTGGTGGAGAAAAAGTACGAAAGCGTGATTCTCAGCGAGGCGGTGAGCACAGCCTACGACCCTGCAGCGTTGTACCCGCGGTATCCGCATCTGGATCCCGCACTCCGCAAAGCGCTCATGGAGAATTACGGGTTGTGCTTTGAGGTGGGAAGGCATTTTGTCTATGGCCCGAACCAGTCGGGCGGGGAAACAGGAAACCCTAAGTGCCCAGCCTTGGTTGAAGGCGTCGCCCAGAGATAGCAATACCCCGTGATGGCGGGGGGAGTGCCTTCCGCCGAAAATGAACCGGGTAGCCATACTCCGACCGGAGTGGCATGAGGCTAGTGCCCGCCGTACGTCCCTGCGAATTCTACACAACTCTAACAAACCAATGAGGAAAGGCAGCGTCATGTGCAATGGTCTATGTCCTCAAAACGATAGTACTGGAGAGGTGCACCCGGGGGTGGGTTCAGAACCACCCTTCTGTGAGATGTCTGTTTTCTGGACAATTGTGACTGGTCATAGGCGTGTCGGAGGCCTTGGAGGAATCAACGCAGTGGGACCGAAAGAGCGGTAGCCTGCGCTGAAATAGGAAATACCCCGTTCGGACGACGCGGAGGGATTGGTCGTTTGGCGTGGGATATGACGGTCGGTCGGATAGTTTAGTCAGGTCAGTTCAAATTCCCACCTTACGGCACCGCATCAGGTTGCCCCCTCCATGAAAGTCCACAAATTCTGGTTCTGCCTCGCTGCAGCGTGCATTTGAGGCCGGCCAGGGCGAATTGCAAAAACGATCTCTTCGTACAAATAGAGGCACCGCAATGGGAAATATCGCAGTTGTAGGGAACGGCTATTGGGGACGCAACCTCGTCCGGAACTTTCATGAACTGGGCGCACTCGGAATCGTCTGCGATGGCAACCCGGATGTTGAAGCGTCGGTCCTGGAAAAGTACCCGGATGTACGCTTTACCCGCGACTACTCGGAAGTGCTGGAGCTCAGCGGCATCGACGCAGTTGTGCTGGCCACGCCCGCCGCTACGCACTTCGAGATGGCGCGGCGAGCTTTGCTGGCCGGAAAGGACGTCTTCGTCGAAAAGCCGCTGGCACTGAGAGCCACGGACGGCGCGGATCTTGTGGATCTGGCAGCTCGCAAAGGGCGCATCCTGATGGTCGGGCACATCCTGCAGTACCACCCCGCCGTCCTGAAGCTGAAGGAACTCATCACCAGCGGCACTCTCGGTCGTGTGCAGTACATGTACTCGAACCGGCTCAACATCGGCAAGATTCGTACGGAAGAGAACATCCTCTGGAGCTTTGCTCCGCACGACATCTCGGTGATTCTGTCCCTGCTTGGTGAAGAACCGACCGAAGTCCGGTGCACCGGCGGGTCGCATCTGAACCAGGGTGTGGCGGACGTAACCCTCACTGATCTGGCTTTCCCCAGTGGTGCGCGGGCGCACATCTTCGTGAGCTGGCTGCACCCCTTCAAGGAACAGCGCCTGGTGGTGGTGGGCTCCGAGAAGATGGTCGTGTTTGATGACGCTGCCGCAAACAAGCTGGTCATCTATCCTCACCGTGTTGAATGGAAGAACCGGATCCCCACCGCCGTGAAGGCCGATGGATGCCCCGTCGCCCTGAAATCTGTGGAGCCGCTGAAGGAAGAATGTCGCGCATTCCTGAACGCGATTGAGAAGCGCCAGAATCCGGTGACCGACGGTCATGAAGGTCTCCGCGTGCTGCGTCTGCTGAATGCCTGCCAGGAATCACTCGAATCCGGCAGAACCATCATGCCCGCCCGCAAGCTCGCGATGGCGACCGGCGCGGAACAGTCCTGGTTCGCCCATCCCACGGCCATCGTTGCCGAAGGCGCACAGCTTGGGCAAGGAACCAAGGTCTGGCACTTCAGCCACATCATGAAGGGCGCCCAGATTGGTGAAAAGTGCATTTTCGGCCAGAACTGCCACATTGCCGGCGATGTCACGATCGGCAATAACGTCAAGGTCCAAAACAACGTTTCGATCTACACCGGCGCGATCATTGAGGACGATGTTTTCCTGGGACCGTCCTGCGTCCTGACCAACGTCACCAACCCGCGTTCGCAGGTGAACCGGCACAGCCTCTACGAACGGACCATTTTCCGCCGCGGCACGACCGTTGGAGCCAACTCCACGATTGTGTGCGGAATCGAACTGGGGCGCTATTCGTTTGTCGCTGCCGGCGCCGTGGTGACGAAGAACGTTCCGGATTATGCGCTCGTCATGGGTACACCCGCTCACCAGGTTGGCTGGATGAGCCGTCACGGACATCGTCTCGAGAATCCGGATGCGGAAGGCATCATGGTCTGTCCGGAAAGTGGTTATCGCTACAAGGAAGTGAGCCCTGGTATCCTGCGCTGCCTCGATCTGGACGAGAACGCGGTGTTGCCGCCTCAGCTCGCAACGGGCAACAAAGCCTACGACGACTTCAAGATCAAGGTCGCCTAGGACCCTACACCATATGGCATCTGTCATTACCTCAAAACAGGCTCCCGCCATCGCCTCGACAGCCGGCACGCAACAGCGTGCCGGCTTTGCGTACACGGCGGAGATGGCTCTGATTGTCTCCGTCCTGCTGGCGGCGTGTGGGCATCTCCTGATCAAGAACGGGCTGAATGGTGTGGCGCTTCCGGCCCACGCGGCGCTCGTGATGAAGCTGCAGGCCTATTTCCTGGCGCCCAAGGTTGTAGCCGGTCTGGCCATATATGGAATGGGGACGATGCTGTGGATCGTGGCTGTCTCCAAACGCGACATCAGCTATCTGTATCCGTTTACGTCATTGAACTATGTGGTCATCACCGTGGGCGGGATGTGCCTCTTCGGGGAGCCGGTTTCCGCCGGACGCTGGGCCGGCATTGTTGTCGTGATGCTGGGCGTGGGGATGATGCACATATCCACAGGGGGGAAGAAGTCATGAGCGCTCTTACCGCCTTGTGGGCTAGCGTTGTGATCGGCGCCTTCGCGCAGATCGCGCTCAAATCCGCCGTCAGCGGGCCTCTGGGCGGCGGCAATGCGGCCGCTTCGTCCTGGTGGCTCACCCTGCTGCGGTCGGGTTGGCTGTGGCTCTACCTTTCCTGTTTCGGCGCGGCCACTGGGTTGTGGCTGCTGGCCCTTTCCGGACTGAACATCTCCTACGCGTTCCCGATGCTGAGCGCCAGCTACGTGCTGGTTGCCGTTCTGGCACGGATCTTCCTCAAAGAAGCAGTATCCATGCGCCGGTGGATCGCGATCGGTGTGATTTGTTGCGGTGTCATTCTCATTGCCCGGAGCTAGCGTGACGTCACCTACCACTTCAATGCCCGAAGCAGCGTCCTCGAACGGCCGCACCCATGTTGGGATCCTGGGGGGCGGTATCACCGGACTCGCGGCAGCTTTCTACCTGCTGCGTGCCGGCGTTCAGGTCACTGTTGTCGAGGCCCGTCCGCAGCTTGGCGGTCTGGCTACCTACTTTGATTTCGGACCCTTCCACTGGGACAAGTACTACCACTGCGTCCTCACCTCTGATCGCCCCCTCCAAACTCTCATCGAAGATCTCGGACTGAGCGAGGAGCTCCGCTGGCGCGAAACCAAGGTTGGTTTTTATGCCAAGAGCGGACTCTATTCGGTCAGCAGCTCCCTGGAGTTCCTCCGCTTCCCGCTCCTCTCTCTCTGGGAAAAGTTTCGCTTCGGCCTCGGCATCATCTATGCCTCCCGCATTCCGGATGGTCGGGACCTCGAGAAAGTCTCGGTGACGGAATGGCTCACCCGGATCTTCGGCAAGGGTTGCTACCAGAAGATGTGGGCGCCCCTCCTCAAGTGCAAGCTGGGCTCCTGCCGGGAAGAGGCATCGGCGGCTTTCATCTGGGCCACCATCGCCAGGCTTTACTCCACCCGCGATCGCGATGCCGGTCAAAAAGAACGGCTCGGCTACGTGCGGGGCGGCTATCGCGCCGTCTTCACCCGTCTCATCGAGGAGATCGAGAGAATGGGCGGCAAGCTGGTAACGGGCGTTCCGGTCGAGCGCATCGAGAGTCGTCCGGACGGTGGCATCGATTTCGTCACAGCCAACGGGCCGATGAGCTTCGACAGGGCCGTGGTGACATCACCGAGTCACGTCGCCTCTGCGCTGGTCCCCGAGCTCTCACGAGAGTATGTGAACAAGTTGAATGCCGTGAAGTATCTCGGCATTGTCTGCACGGTTCTGGTGCTCAAACGGAGCCTGACTCCGTTCTATGTCACCAACCTGACTACGGATGACGTGCCTTTTACGGGCGTCATCGAGATGACCAACCTGATTTCGTTAGAAGAAACAGGCGGCCGGCATCTGATCTACCTGCCGAAGTACATCGCTCCTGGCGATCCGCTCTTCCAAGCGAGCGATGAGGAAGTCTGGAGCCTCTTCCAGAAACACCTGAGCAAGATGTTCCCCGACCTGCAGGAGTCGGATATTGAGCGGAAGTTTATTTTCAGGGAAAAGCTGGTTCAGCCGCTACCGGTGATGCACTACTCGGACATAGTGCCTCCCATGGAAACGGGAGTACCCAATCTGCTTCTGGCTAATACGACGCAGATCATCAACTCCACGCTGAACAACAACGAGATGGTCAAAATCGCCCGTCAGGCGGTGGACCGCATTCTGAAGAACGCCGCCCAGGGAGCGGCGATTGGAGCAAGGTCTTGAATTTCATGGGGGAAAGAATCATGAGTCGTCTATATCGCTACCTGGTTGTGATCGGTCTGCTGTTGGCGGGTGTGCTGAACACCAATGCCTTTGCACAGAGCTGTCCTTGCACAATCTGGGGGACAACCGCGGCACCGCTGGTTGCCGATAGCGGAGACGGGACAGCCGGTGAGTACGGTGTAAAGTTCAAGGTCGACGCCGATGGGCTGGTATCCGGTGTGCGCTTCTACAAGAGTGCCGCCAATACCGGCACGCATATCGGCAACCTGTGGAGCAGCACAGGCACGTTGCTCGCTTCGGCCACATTCACAGGTGAGTCTGGCTCTGGCTGGCAGCAAGTTACCTTCAGCTCCCCTGTTGCGGTTGCGGCAGGCGCCACATACATTGCTTCGTATTATGCGCCCGCGGGCCACTACTCGTTTGATTCAGGCTTTTTCACTTCGGTTGGTGTCGACAATCCACCGTTACATGCGCTGGCCAACGGGGTCGACGGCACCAATGGCGTCTATGCTTACGGCAGTGCAAGCACCTTCCCGACCTCCAGCTACAACGCCTCAAATTATTGGGTGGATGTTGTTTTCACTCCCACTGGCACGGCGCAGGGGCCCGCAGTAACCTCCTTCTCGCCGGCCAATGGCGCCTCAGGAGTTGTCACTTCCAGTGCCATCACTGTCACCTTCAACAAAGTGGTTGATGCAAGCACAATTAATAGCACCACCTTCCAGCTCCTTGATGCTTCCAACAACGCCGTACCGGCATCGATCACCTACAGCAGCCTCACTCTGACTGCGGCTTTGCAGCCCACAGTGGCCTTGCTGCCCTCCACCAGCTATACCGTTGTCCTCAAGGGTGGCAGCACCAGCCCGACAGTTCGAGATCTGAATGGCATTGGCATGGCTGCGAATGTCACGTGGTCTTTCGCCACAGCGAATCCGCCTGGCAGTTGCCCCTGCACCATCTGGAGTTCCGCTACTGTACCCGGCACAGTGGACAGTGGCGACGTCAACTCTGTCGAACTGGGCGTGCGGTTCCGCTCTGATGTGAGCGGCTACATCACCGGGATTCGATTCTACAAGAGCGCCGGCAACACCGGCACCCACGTTGGAAATCTCTGGGACAACGCCGGCAATCTTCTTGCTTCCGCTGTCTTTGTTGGTGAATCCGGATCCGGCTGGCAGCAGGTCAACTTTACCAACCCGGTAGCGGTCACGAGCGGCACGACCTACGTGGCGTCCTACTTTGCTCCAGCCGGCCACTATGCGTTCAACACTGGTGCCTTTAGCGGGACCCCGGTCGACAATGCTCCGCTGCATGCGCTCGCCGATGGGGCCGATGGACCTAATGGGGTTTATGCCTACACTGCCGCAAGCACCTTCCCGGCCAACACTTTTGGCTCAGCCAATTACTGGGTCGACGTGGTGTTTGCCACCACGCTGAGCTCCGATCCCCCGTATGTCACGAGCTATTCTCCGGGCAATGGAGCATCCAGTGTCAGCACGACCAGTTCTGTTGTTGTCGGTTTCAACACGGCTATGGACCCGACGACGATCAACGGCAGCAACATCCAATTGCTGGATCCGGCCCGCAATGTCATCAGCGCCTCGGTGAGTTACAACAGTGCAACGTTCACGGCTGTTCTGCAGCCTCTTGCTCAGCTCACCAGCGGAACGACATACACGGTGATTGTCAGAGGCGGTGGTGTTAGGAACGTAGCTGGCACGCCACTGGCTGCCAGTTTCTCCTGGTCGTTCGCTACAGCGTCGTCCAACCCGCCTCCGGTAGTGGTTTCGTTTACTCCGGCCGGTGGCTCAACTGGTATCAGCGTCTCCACAGCCGTCACGGCTACGTTCAACAAAGCGCTCAACGCAACCACGGTGAACAGCGGCACCTTCCAGTTGCTGAGCCCGTCAAATGTTGCGGTCAGCGCGACAGTCACCTATAACAGCGGCACTCTGACAGCAACCCTGCAGCCCGCCGCGGCTCTGGCGTATTCGACGACGTATACCGCCATGCTCGTTTCGGGCGGGGTTAAGGATACCTCCGGAACTGCCCTCGCCTCCAACGTGGTCTGGACCTTCACCACTGGGGTGGCGCCTCCGCCCCCACCGTCCAACTGCCCCTGCAAGATCTGGGCAGCGTCCACCACGCCAGCAACCGTGGACTCGGGCGATAGCTCTCCCGTGGAGCTTGGAGTGAAGTTCCGCTCCGATGCCAATGGGTACATCACTGGCATTCGCTTCTACAAGAGTGCCGCGAATGGAGGTACTCATGTCGGCAACTTGTGGACGACTGGCGGCACACTGCTTGGATCAGCAACCTTCACGGATGAAACCGGCACCGGCTGGCAACAGGTGACCTTTAGCTCGCCCATCGCCATCACTGCGGGTACGACTTATGTGGCGTCCTACTTCGCGCCTCAAGGCCATTATGCGTTCGACATCAACTACTTCGGCAACCTCGGAGTGGACAACGTGCCGATGCATGCATTGGCGAGTTCGGTCTCCGGCGGAAACGGCATTTTCAGTTACGGCTCCGCCAGTGTGTTCCCGACCAACTCCTACAGCGCCTCCAACTACTGGGTTGACGTCGTGTTCGTTCCGACTGTGTATACAGCCGCTCCCACCCCCATCGCAACATCTCCGACCGCTGGCGCCACATCCGTAAATGTTGGGTCCTTGGTTAGGGCCACATTCAGTGTGCCTATGAGTGCTGCGACAATCAACAGCACCAACTTCCAGCTGACCGACTCTTCGAACAATGTTGTGAGTGGCACTGTAACTTACGTTGATGCCTCTTCCAGCCTCAAGTTCACACCGGTGACCGACCTGGTACCACAGACCACCTACACGGCCCGAGTGAAAGCGGCAGTGACCGATCTCTTTGGGAACTCCATGGGCCAGGACTTCACCTGGACATTCACTACGGCCGCGGCACCTGCGAATGGTGGTCCCGGCGGTCCGATCCTGGTGATTGCTTCTTCCCAGAACCCCTACACGCGCTACTTCAGTGAAATCCTCTACAACGAGGGCATGAACGAGTTCACGGTGCAGGATGTTTCCACCGTGAATGCTGCGACTCTGGCGGCATACGATGTCGTGATTCTTGGTGACATGCAGTTGACCGCCACCCAGGTGTCCATGATCTCTACCTGGGTGACCAACGGTGGACGCCTGATTGCCATGCACCCCGACAAGCAACTGGCCGGCCTGCTGGGTTTGACCAGCACGAATAACACCCTGGCGAATGCCTATTTGGCCGTGAATACCTCGTCCGGGCCTGGTGTGGGTATCGTGGGCCAGACGATGCAATTCCATGGGACGGCCGATCTCTATACTCTGAGCGGAGCTACGGCTTTCGCGACACTGTACTCCAATTCAACGACAGCGACTTCTTCTCCAGCCGTCACGTTGACTGCGGCAGGAGCTGGGCAGGCTGCCGCCTTCACCTATGACTTAGCGAAGTCGGTCGTCCAGACAAGGCAGGGCAACCCGGCATGGTCTGGCATTGATCGCGATGGGTTCATCGACCCGGCCGTCGGTTCCGGACAGATCCGCTCCGATGACCTGTTCTGGGGCAATGCGAGCTTCGACCCGCAACCCGACTGGGTCGACCTCAATAAGGTGGCTATCCCACAGGCTGACGAGCAGCAGCGGCTGTTGGCCAACCTTATCCTGCAGATGAACGCCAACAAGAAGCCCCTGCCTCGCTTCTGGTACTTCCCCAGCGGGTATAAGGCCGTCGTGATCATGACAGGCGACGACCACAACCTTGGTGGCACCTCCGGCCGCTTCAATCAGTACATTGCCGCCAGCCCAAGTGGATGCTCCGTTGCTGACTGGACCTGCATCCGCGGCACCTCATACATCTGGACAAACACGCCGATCTCCAACTACCAGACCTATGTGTCACAGGGTTTTGAGATCGCGAACCATACGGATTCGATCCCGACTTGCACGAACTTCACGAAGGATTCTCTGGAATCCTCCCTTTCACTGCAACTGGCGCAGCTTGCGCAGAACTTCCCCGGCATGCCCGCGTCGAAGACCAACCGCAACCACTGCGTTCTGTGGTCCGACTACGACTCCGCTCCGCAAGTTTTTGTGAACCACGGAATTCGTCTCGACACCAGCTACTACTACTGGCCTGGCGTCTGGGCTCAGGATCGGCCGGGTATGTTTACCGGCTCGGGAATGCCCATGCGCTACGCCGACCGCTTCGGAAATCTCATTGATGTCTTCCAGGCCACCACGCAGATGACCGACGAGTCGGGTCAGACTTACCCGAAGAACATCGACACGTTGCTGGACAACGCCATTGGTTCACTGGGCTACTACGGAGCCTTCACAGCCAACATGCATACGGACACTGCCACGTCCAGCGGATCCGACCTCATTGTGGCGTCGGCTCAGGCACGCGGCGTACCTGTTATCGCAGCTCAGCAGATGCTCACCTGGCTCGATGGCCGCAACGCATCATCGTTCAGTGGGGTTACGTGGAACGGCAGCACCCTCAACTTCGCAGTGACGGCCAATTCCGCTGCCCGCAACCTGCGTGGCATGATTCCGGCGAACTCCACAGGGGGGGCGCTGAATAGCCTGAAGCTGAACGGGAGCGCCATTACCTTCACCACGCAGACTATCAAGGGCGTTCAGTACGCATTCTTCGCCGCCTCTACAGGCACTTACCAGGCCACCTATGGAGCTGGCGGCGCCTTCTCCATCTCCGGCACCTTGACCGGCGGCGCCGCCGTCGGTACCAAGGTGACGATCACCGGGCCGTCGAGCACGGTTGTCACCACCGATGGAGCAGGGCAGTACCTCGTTACGGGGTTAACGAACGGCACTTACACGGTCACCCCGAGCGCAACGGGCTTTACCTTCACACCCGCGAGTCAGACCATCACGATTTCCGGGGCCAGCGTCAGCGGTGCCAACTTCACCTCTGTCGTCATTCCGACATATACGATCAGCGGGAACGTGTCGGGGGCCGGTGGTGTCATCGCCACTGTCACTCTGAGCGGTGCAGCCAGCAACAGCACGCTGACCGACGCCAGCGGGAATTACTCCTTCGCCAATCTATATAATGGTGCTTACACGGTGGCGGTGGCCCGCAGCGGCTATACCTTTACGCCAGCCAGTCGGAGCATCACTATCAGTGGCGCAAATGTCACTGGTGCCAACTTCGCCTCCGCCGTCGCCACCTCCACAACGGTAGCTCAGGATGCGATGGTGTATACCGACAACCTGTCAGCCAGCACTACGATCACCAGCCCCGCACTCTCCACGACGGTTGGTAATCAGCTCCTGTTAGCCTTCATCGGGGCCGACAACTCCGGCGTATCGCCGAACATCACAGTCACCGGAGTCACCGGCGGCGGGCTCACGTGGGAACTTGTTCGTCGCACCAACGTGCAACTGGGGACGGCTGAAGTATGGCGCGCCTTTGCGCCGAACCCGCTCACCAATGTGACCGTGTCGGCCACTTTCTCAATTGCCGCACCGGAAGCAAGCATTACGGTGATCTCCTACACCGGCGCCGACTTCTCCGGGACTAACGGTTCTGGCGCCATCGGTGCTACTGGTAGCGGCAACGCACTGAACGGAGCGCCGACAGCCAGCCTTACTACCACGAGAGACAACTCTCTAGTCGTCGGCGTTGGCTGGGATTGGGACAGCCCCGATCAAAGGGTTCCGGGCACGAACCAAACGGTAATCCGCCAACCGGCCACGCACAATGCTGGAGGGTGGGTGCAGCGGCAAAATGCGGCGACACCAGCCAGTGGTACGTCAGTCACTATCAACGATACGGACCCCTCGACAGATCGCTACAATCTGACCATCGTCGAGATCAAATCGATCCAGCCAACCTATTCGATCTCAGGAACGATCAGCGGCGCTGGCGGCAATGGGGCCACGGTGAACCTGACTGGTCCTGCCACCTCAACCGTGACGGCCAACACTTCCGGGGTCTTTACCTTCACTGGCCTTTACAACGGGACCTATACCGTCACGCCCAGCAAGACCGCCTACACCTTTACGCCGACCAGTCGGTCCGTCTCGGTCAGCAGCGCGAATGTTACTGGAGTGACCTTTAGTTCCACTGGAACTCCTGTCGCTTCGTTGTCGCCGACCTCCTTGAGCTTCGGCAACCAGAACCTCAACACGACCAGCGCCGCCCAGGTGGTCGTGCTCACGAACACCGGTGCAGCGAGCATGAGCATCAGCAGCATTGCGATCTCGGGCACAAATTCGAGCAACTTCGCGCGAACCACTACTTGCGGGACCTCACTGGCGATCGGTGCAAGCTGCAACATCAGCGTCACGTTCACACCTTCCGCCGCGGGCACCCGCACCGCAACGCTCTCTGTCACGGACAATGCCACCGGCAGCCCGCAAACAGTCTCCCTTACTGGCGTTGGTTTTGCGCCAGTCGCCAGCCTGTCGCCCACTTCTGTTTCATTCGGCAACCAGCGAGTGAACACCACTAGTAGCCCGAGCGTTGTGACTCTGTCCAACACCGGCACTGCGAGCATGGCGATCACCAGCATCTCGCTTTCGGGAACGAATGCCTCCAACTTCGCACAAACCAATAACTGCGGGACCTCGCTGGCGGCCGGCGCCAATTGCGCGATCAGCATCACATTCACGCCCAGCGCCACTGGCACTCGCACCGCTACGCTCTCGGTTGTAGACAATGCTTCCGGGAGTCCTCATAACGTTTCACTCTCCGGCACCGGAGCTGTCCCTGTGGTCAGTCTCTCGCCGACTTCAGTTGCCTTCGGCAATCAGGCAGTGAACACAACCAGTAGCGCCCGTAGCATCACTCTGTCGAACACAGGCGGCGCATCCATGGCGATCAGCAGCATCACGCTGACCGGCACGAACGCAGGCGACTTCGCCCGGACCACCACGTGCGGCGCTACATTGGCCGGCGGTGCGAGCTGCACCATCAGTGTCACCTTTACGCCGACGACGGGTGGTGCGAAGACGGCATCCGTCTCTATCACTGACGATGCAACGGGCAGTCCGCACACGGTGGCCCTCACCGGCACGGGCACCGCGGTATCGGTGAACCCGACGAGTCTTGCGTTCGGCAACCAGCGGATCAATACAACCAGTTCCGCTCGAACCGTCACGTTGAGTAATCTTGGGACAACGACACTCACGGGTGTTGCCATCTCCCTAACGGGCACCAATGCCACCAATTTTGCGCAAACCAACAATTGCGGTTCGTCCCTCGCGGCCGGCGCAAGCTGCACCATCAGTGTGACTTTCCGGCCCACCGCGCTCGGCACTCGGACTGGGACCCTCCAGATTGTCAATTCCGATCCGACTAGCCCTCAGCTGGTAAGCTTGACGGGCAATGGCACCCTGTTCTAGGTCTGCACGTGGTAACTTAACCGTCGCGATCTGTCAGTGAACGCGGCTGCCCGGTGGAGCAACCTCCACCGGGCGACACTGTTGACTTGGCCGGCGCTCCCATCTCTTCGGACCTGCCCGCAGAGCACACGATAAGTGCCCGCCCGAAACCCACTATGGTTACAAACCGAACATCAGAAGTGCGCGCGGCTGACCTCGAATTCCGCAATCACTATAGATACCCCACCGGTTCAGTTGGTGTTCACGTATCGCTTGGATCGGCGCTCTGCGGATTCTTTCGTTTTGGTTCCTCTATCGGTTTCGGCCATTGCGCAGATGGCGTAACCAGCGAATCCAAGAACTCGAAACTACCCATCGTCAAGACCGCAAGGTCTGATGACTCGGGCCAACTAGAACTACCATTTGATCCCAATGAGGTTGCGGACAACTTGAGGAGGGAGAGGTATTATTCGTCCTCAACTTCTCAGGGCAGTGGCATCCTGAGCGCGAGTTGGATTCGGAACGCTTATTATACTGTCCGAAAATTCCTGCCAGTCCATGTGAGGAAATACTTGCAACGGGCGCGCCTGGCAGATTGGGATCGTATCCCATTCCCATCGTGGCCGGTTGACGTTTCAGTCGATCTGATGTTTGAAGAGATGATGCGTCTCGTCCTGAACGCCAGAGGCGGCTCACCTCTCCCCTTTATCTGGTTTTGGCCTCACGGCCATTCGGGAGCAATGATGCTCACGCATGACGTTGAAGAAGCCGCCGGACGAGATTTCTGCCCCGTCCTCATGGATTTAGTCGAAACCGCCGGCTTTCGTTCTTCGTTCCAGATCATCCCTGAAGAACGTTACGAAGTGACTACGCACTTACTCGACTCTCTCCGCAAAAGAGGCCACGAGGTCAATGTTCACGACCTAAATCACGATGGTCATCTCTTCCGCGAACGGACCGAGTTTCTGAGGCGGGCTGCGCGCATCCGTCATTATCTGCAGGATTTCAGGGCGGAGGGTTTCCGATCGGCAATTCTCTACCGTAACTCCGAGTGGATTAATGATCTAGGGTGCGCATATGACATGAGTATACCTAACGTTGCTCATCTCGATCCCCAACGAGGCGGCTGTTGCACGACTTTCCCCTACTTTCTTGGGGATGTTATAGAACTCCCACTCACGACAACGCAAGATTACTCACTGTTTCACATTCTCCAAAAGCACACTCTCGATCTGTGGGAGCAACAAATGAAGGCGATTCTCCAGCGGCACGGACTGATCAGCTTCAATATACATCCTGATTATATTCTCAGTAGGCAGAATCGTTCTGTGTTTGTAGCCCTCCTGGCATCGATGGCCGCTCACCGGCAACGTTACAATCTTTGGGCGGCATTGCCAGGAGAGGTAAACAAGTGGTGGCGAATGCGTGCAAAGATGGAGATTGTCGCTGACGGGGGGCGCCTTACCATTAGGGGGCAGGGGGCGGAACAAGCACAAATCGCCTATGCCGCACTTGAGGGCGATCGGTTAGTCTATCGACTAGCCGATCAATGAGGGCGGATCGACAATGACGCACGCAACCACTTCCGACGAACTTACGATCAGCATGTCCACCGCTTCCCGCGTAGAACCTCGACGGCCGCTCCGCGTCTGCACAGTCGCTTACGCCTTCCATGATTCAGATTCGCGCATCATGCGCTACACCCATGCTTTGAAGTCCCGTGGTGATGTCGTGGACGTGATTGCGTTGCGCGAATCAGGCAAGCCGAAGGTATACGTAAGCGAGGGGGTTCAAGTAATTGGAGTGCAGCCTCGCGAGGTGAATGAGCAGTCGCAGTTCTCCTACTTGATGCGCATTGTTCTCTTTTTTTTACGAACAATGATCATACTGAGCTGGCGCCACCTGCGTGTAGGCTATGACGTCATCCATGTCCACTCGGTACCCGATTTCCTTGTCTTTGCGGCAATACTTCCCAAGTTGATGGGGGCAAGAATTGTACTGGATATTCACGATCTTTTGCCGGAGCTCTACGCCAGTAAATTCTCGATGGGTGGCCGGTCAATCATTGTTCGCCTCCTTCTTGTGGTAGAGCGATTCTCTATTCTCTTCTCCGATCACGTAATAACCGCTAATGACCTTTGGCATGAGAAATTGGTCGCTCGCGCAGTTCCCAGGGCGCGAGCCACTGCGTTGATGAACTATCCGGATCTGGAAGTGTTCACTCCCCGCGGCAGAAACCGCAATGATGATCGGTTTGTCATGATCTACCCTGGAAGTCTGAACTGGCATCAAGGATTAGATATTGCATTGCGCGCATTTGCGTTGATTAAAGACAGGGCACCGTTGAGTGAGTTCCATATTTACGGTACCGGTCCAGCTCTGGAAGAGCTGGTTACGCTTGCGAAACGCTTAGGCTTGAGTGAGAGAGTTCGATTTTCTGGGATGCTCCCTCTTCGAGAGATTGCGCAGGTAATTGAGAATGCTGATTTGGGTGTGGTCCCGAAGCGGAAGAATCATTTTGGGAATGAAGCTTTCAGTACTAAGACTCTCGAGTTCATGGCAATGGGTGTCCCTGTTCTCGTATCTGATACCAGAATAGATAAATACTATTTTGATGAATCCGTGGTACGGTTTTTTGATGGCGAAAATATTGAAGATCTCGCAGCTCAAATGCTTGCACTGATAGAAGATAGCAAGGCGCGTGAGTGCCTAAAGAGCGCGGGTTTGCAGTTTGTTCAAAGAAACTCGTGGGATTCGAAAAAACCGCAGTATTTTAATATTATCGATGCTTTGGCGACTAACTGAACGGCGTCACGCACTACAAGGAAAGCTTATATGTTGCAACCTTCACACATGGAGCAACGCGAGAGTATTACCGCCGAACATCAGGGGCCAGTCTTCACCGGTCAGGTAGGAGCTGTAGTGATTGGGGGTGATCACCAGGGTCTCGGCATCGTGCGCAGTCTGGGTAGGAAGGGTGTACCTGTATGCGTGATTGACGATGAACATTCGATATCCCGTTACTCACGCTACACGACTCACCACATCCGGCTTGACGAGCTACGGGATGAGACTCGCACCGTTGAGCAACTCCTCGAGATAGGTCAGCGTCTTGGGCTGAAGGGCTGGGTCCTGTTCCCCACCCGCGAAGAGACGGTGGCCGCGCTGTCGAAACACCGCGATCGGTTGACGCAGTACTTCAGGGTGCCAACACCTGCTTGGGACTCTATACAGTGGGCGTGGGACAAGCGGAATACATACACACTTGCGGGGCAACTCGACATACCCACGCCGAAAACTTGGTACATCAATCGCAGGGAAGAGCTTCTTGATCTTAACCTCACCTTTCCGGTGGCTTTGAAGCCCGCTATCAAGGAGCACTTCGTCTATGCCACCAAGGCGAAGGCGTGGAGAGCGGATGACCTCCAGCAGTTGCTGAATCTTTATGACAAGGCCACTGCCCAGGTCGGCGGCGGTGAGATCATGATCCAGGACTTGGTGCCTGGTGACGGTACCCATCAGTTTGCGTACTGTGCGCTATTTAAGGACGGCACTTCCATCGCCAAGATGCACGCCTGCCGGCGGCGGCAGCATCCAGCCGAATTCGGACGAGCCAGTACTTACGTAGAGACCATAGAGATGCCTGAGCTTGAAGCGCTTGCCGAGAAATTTCTCCGTGCTATTTCCTTCTATGGATTGGTTGAGGTTGAGTTTAAGCGTGATCCGCGTGATGGACGTCTTAAACTCCTCGACGTGAACGCCCGGACCTGGGGGTACCACACACTTGGACGCTCCGCCGGAGTCGACTTCCCCTACCTGCTGTTTGCTGATCAAGTAGGCCAGAGCATTGTGCCTTGCGCCGCTTCTCCTGGGGTATCGTGGGTACGCTTGGCGACCGATATACCTACAGCAATGGTCGAGTTAGTAAGGGGACGGCTAAACTTCGGTCAGTACGTGAAGTCTCTCTGGCAGGCTCGGACCGAATCTGTCTTCGCGATGGACGATCTGGCCCCTGGAATGATCGAATTGGGGTTGATTCCGTATCTGTTTGTTAAGAGGGGTTTTTAATGGCGCTATCTCCAAATCTTCTTTCCTCCGGCCAGGCAATACTCTGGGGCGTTCTCGTCGCCCTGGCTTGCACCGTACCTCTTGCTTGGAAATGGCAGCTCGGAGTACGGCGCGTCGCCACCTTCGTCCTGGCCGTCGGCGCCGCATGCGGTGTCTCCCTAGCCTGGCTGGAACCTCAACTGGCGCTGGCAGCTCGTGCGTCCATCCTCGCGGGCTGCACAATTTGCTTGTCTGCGCTGTACCTTGCCTATCGGTTCTACCGGGATCCGGAGTGCACCCCTCCCACCCAACCGGGCGCGATCGTCAGCCCGGCGGAAGGACTGGTCATCTACGTAAAGCGGTCGGAAGGCGGAGAGATCCCGGTTTCCACCAAGCATGGACGGCATTGCCCGTTGTCCGAGCTGCTGAAGACATCATTTTATTCTTCGGACGTCTGGGTGGTAGGAATCAGCATGAGCCTGCTCGACGTTCACGTCAACCGCGCCCCAATCGCCGGGAAGGTGATCTTTCAAAAGCACTTTCCTGGACTCTTCGGTTCCCTGCGGCTACCCGAACGTACCTTTGACAACGAGCGAGCGACGACCATCGTCGCATCCGGTGACCTGCAAATCGCCATCGTGCAGATCGCATCGCGCCTGGTCCGGCAAATCGTCTCTTACGTCAAGGTCGGAGACGATGTGGCGTTCACCCAACGCATTGGGGCCATTCGTCTCGGTTCGCAGGTCGATGTCGTCATTCCGGTTCGCGACGACATAGAGGTGACTGTTGCCGTCGGTGATCACGTGAAGGCCGGCGAGTCCGTGCTTGCTTACTGTGCCCGGTCTGCCGGCAAACTATCAGACCGACACGCTGTCACCGGCAAACATGCGTAATTTTAATGGCCTGTTACACGCTCTGCCCGTTGACGGATCCGCGCTGGCAACAACTGTTGGAGGTGCATGAGTCGGCAACTGTCTTTCATTCGCCCGACTGGTTACGGGCGCTCCAGTGCACCTACGGTTACGAACCCGTAGTTTTAACAACTTGCCCACCGGACACTAACCTGACCAATGGGCTTTTGCTGTGCTCCGTCCGGAATCTGTTTGGCGGCCGGCGCTTGGTCTCGCTTCCCTTCTCTGATCATTGTGAGCCCCTGGCTGGAGATGATAGCGAGATGTGGGCACTGCTGGCGGCGGCTGCGAGCTATTGTAGCGATCTCGGGCGAATCCATCTCGAGATCCGGCCTCTTCACGTTCTTCCCCCATCCCAGCTCGGATTTCAGCCGACTGCGGCATATTACATTCACCAACTGGAACTATCTGAATCCGCAGACAACGTATTTGCTCGCTTCAGCAAGGGTTCTGTCCAACGTAAGATTACCAAGGCTGAGCATGAAGACCTTACCTGTGAAGAGGGCAATTCCCAAAAGTTGATTGAGGCGTTTTACGGCCTGCTGCTTCTGACACGGCGGCGCCATCGGATCCCACCTCAACCCATCGAGTGGTTCCAGTCTTTGGCCCGTTTGCTGGGAGACGCATTCAAGGTGCGTGTGGCCTTCAAATCAGGAAGGCCTGTCGCAAGCATCATCACACTGCAGTCGACCCAATCCATGGTCTACAAGTACGGCTGTTCTGATGAGGCTTACTGGAACCTGGGCGGACTTCAGCTTCTTTTGTGGAAGGCCATTCAGCAGGCAGTGTCGCATGGGTGCAAGCACTTTGATTTCGGACGTTCCGACGTAGATCACATTGGATTGGTGGAGTTTAAGGATCGTTGGGGCGCCAAGCGAACATTGCTCTCCTACTGGACGACACCCTCTACCAACGAGACGCGCAGAGACGCGATGGACAGCCTGTTGGCGAGACGAGCCTTCTCTCTGGTACCAGATCGGATTCTAGTAGTACTAGGCCGTATGCTGTATAGGTACATCGGATAATGTGACCTACCATGCGACGGTGGAGGCTTGGCCACTCGTGGTGTGGCGGTTAGGCAGCACACGGTGGGTATTGAGATACCGTCGCGTTTTAAAGCAAAAGCACTCTACCAACATTGATAGGCGAGTGATCGGTCTGCTAGCGATATCGGAGGCCATCGCCTTGCGATATTGACGATCCAGTTGAATCAGGTAAACAGTACTTCACCGCCGGGAACACGGATTACTGCTCGGTTTGTAAATAAGAGATAACTTATTTCTGGTTTTTGTTTAGGAAGAAAGCACTATGATACTTGCTGGCGTAAAAAAAAGCGTGCCGTTGCTCGACCTGGCAACCCTGCACGCACCCCTTCGTGACGAAATCATCGCCGAGATCACCCGCATCGTCGACTCACAGAAGTTCATCATGGGCGAGGACGTCAAGCAATTGGAGCAGCTTGTCGCTTCCTATACCGGAACACCTTACGCCATCGGTTGCGCCTCTGGGTCGGATGCTCTATTCCTGGCCCTGGCGGCCTGTGGGGTCGGGCCCGGAGACCGGGTACTGACCACCAGCTACAGTTTCTTCGCCACGGCGGGAGCCATCACCCGCGTGGGCGCCACCCCGGTGTTCGTCGACATCGATCCCGTTACCTACAACATTGACCCCGTCCTAGTTGCCCAGGCTCTGGAGCGGCATCCGGGCATCAAGGCGATCATCCCCGTCCACCTCTTTGGCGCCTGCGCCGACATGGATCCCATTCTGGAACTCGCGAAGGCTCACAACTGCGCTGTCATCGAAGATGGCGCACAGTCCATCGGTGCCGAATACAAGGGTCGCAAAGCCCAGAGCATGGGCGAGGTCGGCTGCATCAGCTTCTTCCCTAGCAAGAACCTTGGCGGTTTCGGCGACGGTGGCATGGTGACGACCAACGACGAGGGGCTTGCCCGGAAACTGGCCGCCCTCCGAGTACACGGCAGCCTGAAGAAGTACTACCACGAATGGGTGGGCGTCAATTCCCGTCTCGACACGATGCAGGCAGCCATTCTCAAGGTGAAGTTCCGCTACCTGGATTCCTGGACAGAGGCCCGCAACCAACACGCCAGCCTCTACCGCCAGATCCTCGGCGACTCCGGAACGCCCATCGGTCTGCCGGTGACCACACCCTACCAGACCCGCCATGTCTATAATCAGTTCGTCATCCGCAGTTCCGAGCGCGACGCGCTGAAGGCATGGCTGCAGGAGCACGGCGTTGGCACCGAAGTGTATTACCCGCTGCCGCTTCATCTCCAGCCGTGCTACCTCGATCTCGGCTACCACGAGGGCGACCTGCCCCACAGCGAAGCGGCCGCCAAGGAGACTCTGGCGCTCCCCGTCCACCCGGCGATGTCCACCGACGACATCGAGTATGTTTGCGAAGTGATCAAATCCTATTTCCTGAACCCCGCGAGGCAAGCTTAACAATGAAGATTGGTATCACTGGTGTCGCCGGCTTTATCGGGTCCCATCTGGCGGATGCCCTCCTGGAGCGGGGGCATTCCGTCATTGGCCTCGATAACCTCTCGATGGGTTATTTGCGCAACATCGAGCACCTGAAGGGCCGAAGCGACTTCGTATTTCACGAGGCCGATGTGCGGGATCTCGAGGGGATGCGCGAAGCGTTCCGTGAGGCAGACTGCATCGTCCATCTGGCTGCCTATAAGATCCCCCGTTACGGAAAGGCCATCGACACCCTGGAAATCAACAGCATCGGCGGGAAGAATGTCCTGGAGTTGGGCCGCGACGGGAACAGGCGCATCATCATCGCCTCCACCTCGGATATCTACGGAAAGAATCCCAACCTCCCGTTCAGTGAGGACTCCGATTCCGTGATCGGCCCCACCACGGTGCCCCGCTGGTCCTATGCCGTCTCCAAGCTGTTCGACGAGCACATGGCCATGGCCTATCAATCCAGCTATGGCGTGCCCGTCACCATCCTGCGGTTCTTCGGCAGCTACGGGCCACGGCAGCACCTCACCTGGTGGGGCGGTCCCCAGTCGGTCTTCATTGGCGCGATGTTCAAGGATGAACCGATTGAAATTCACGGTGACGGCACGCAGACACGCAGCTTCACCTACATCAGCGACCTGGTGGACGGAATCGCCCGTGCCACCGAATATGACAAGGATCCGGCGATTATCTTCAACCTCGGAAACACGCACGAGGTCACCATTCTTGAGCTGGCGAAACTGGTCCACGAACTATATACGCCGTCTAGGGAGCTCAAGTTGAAGATCGTTCCGTACGCCTCGATCGGCGGGAAGTATGAGGACGTCTTGCGCCGGATTCCCGACATCACGCGGGCTCGAACGCTCCTGGGCTTCAACCCCTGCGTGGATCTGCGGGAGGGACTGGTCAAGACCATTGCGTGGCAGAAGAAGATGATGGAGGGGCTTGCAACATGATCTACCTGATGTTTCCCGCTTACAACGAAGCCGAGAATCTGCCGGAACTGCTGTCCTCCCTGCAGAAATGGGCGCAGCAACACGACGAGCAGTGTCACCTCATCGCCGTGGATGACGGCAGCACGGATGGAACCGCAGAGGTCCTCAAGGCTTTCAAAGGCCTGCCGATGACCATAGTCCGCCATCAGCCGAACCAGGGTGTGATGAGGGCATTCCAGTCCGGCTTCCGCGCCTGGAGCGAGTTCCCGGAAGAGACGCGCGACCTGTTTGTGACGCTGGAAGCGGACAACACCAGCGCGCTCACCATCCTCGACACGATGATCGATCGCGCCCGCAACGGCTACGACCTCGTTCTGGCCTCGTGCTATGCGCCGGGCGGCGAGATCGTCGGCACCAACCTGCTGCGGACCATCCTCAGCTTCGGGGCGAACCTGATCCTCCGCTGCACCCCGGGCATGCCCAGTGTCCACACTTTCAGCTCGTTCTACCGGGTCTACCGCGGGCCGTTCCTGAATCGGGTGATCGCTGCCTACGGTAACCGGTTCATCGAAGAGGAAGGCTTTGTCTGTGTCGTCGAAATGCTGTTGAAGTTCGGCATAATGAAGGCGCGCATTGCCGAGATTCCGTTGCGGCTGGATGGCTCCAAGCGGAAGGGCGCCAGTAAGATGAATGTGACCCGGACCATCCGCGGCTACCTGCGGCTGTTCATGCACTCTGTCTCCGGGCGTGTTGCGCGCCCCCAGGTGGTGCCTGACACACCACGCCCCATCGCGGTCGAGAAGGAAGCACCCGTCGAGCAATAGCCACAAGCCCATGCGAATCACTTCTATCGTCGGAGCAAGGCCGCAGTTCGTGAAAATGGCGGTGGTCTGCAGGGCCCTGGAGCAGTATGCTGCCTCGGCGCCGATGGACCACCTCATCATTCACACCGGACAGCACTACGACCACGACATGAGCGCGGTCTTCTTCTCCGAACTCAATATCCCGGCGCCCGACTCCCATCTGGGCGTCGGCTCCGGCTCCCACGGAGAGCAGACCGGCGAGATGATCAAACGCCTTGAGGGTGTTCTCCTCGAGCAGCGCCCGGATTGCGTGTTGCTTTACGGCGACACAAATTCGACGCTGGCGGGCGCCATCGTCTGCGCCAAACTCCACATCCCGGCCGCGCATGTCGAAGCCGGGCTCAGGAGTTTCAATCGCCGGATGCCGGAGGAGATCAACCGGCTCGTGGCCGATCAGCTCAGTGATTTATTGTTCTGTCCGACGGCCGAGGCCATGCGGAACCTGGAGAGGGAAGGCATGAGCGATCGGGCTGTCCTGAGTGGCGACATCATGTACGACGCCGCGCTCTATTACCGTCAGGTGGCCGAATCCCGTAGCGGCGAGATCGCCAACCGGTTCCCGGCTCGCAGTTTTGCCCTGGCCACGATCCACCGCGCCGAGAATACCGACGATCCGCAACGGCTTCGCGCGATCTTCTCAGCCCTGGAGTCAGTTGCCGCCAGCACCTGCCAGGTTGTTCTCCCATTGCATCCTCGCACCCGCAAGTGCATTGAGGCCGCCGGCATCCGGCCTGGTTCCGTGACGTTCCTACCTCCGGTGTCGTACCTGGAAATGTTGCTGTTGGAGACCCGGGCGCGCTTCATCATTACCGATTCCGGCGGTGTCCAGAAGGAGGCCTACTTTGCCCAGGTGCCATGCATCACCACCCGGGATGAGACGGAGTGGGTGGAGACTCAGGAAAACCGCTGCAATGTCCTGACCGGAGCGGATTCCGCGGCCATCCTTGCCGCGGCGGAGGCTTCGGCCTCGGTTGGGCCCTGGTCCAATCCCTACGGGGATGGAGACTCCTGCAGCGTCATTCTGAAGACGATCGAGCAAAAGCTCGGGACCGCGGTGAGTGAGGTCCCCGCCTGATCGCGGTGCCGTATCAGTTGCAAGTCCAACATCCGTGGTCCGCGCCCTGAGCCTCATCGAGCCGGACCGTATAATAAGAATGAATTCAATTACTTGGGCTGTTGGCGTCTCTATGCAGCGGCAAACCGTTTGCCGCGGAGCAGCCAATGAGTTTAGCCTTCGCCTAAACACCTGACACAGCTATCCCGATTAGTCGTTGTAGTGAGGCGGCATGACGCCCCTCCTTAGAGGAATGTTCCAGTGACCGAAGCACCTGAAACTACCAGTAGTCCGAAAGAACTCCTGGAAAAAGTGAGCCATTTTGTCATTCGTAGCCGGTGGTGGATTCTTGGGTCTACATTTGCAGTCACAGTGCTGGGCGTCGGATACGTTCAGCAGCTTCCAAACCGGTATACATCGGAAGCGGTGCTGGTGGCGGTGCAACCACAGATCCCCCAGCGATACATCGACCCTCAAAGCACCTCAGCACCCGCCGATGTGGTTGGGCTCATTACGCAGGAGATCCTTTCAAGAAACCGCCTCATGGGCATCATTGACTCATTCGGTTTGTATGGAGAGGATCGAAAGCGCCTGGCCCCTGAGCAGTTGATTGCCCGCATCCGCAAGGACGCCATCGTACAACCACTCGAAGATTATCCAGGTTCTACCGGGTTCAAGATCAGCTTCACTTCCACCAACCCCCACCTCGCCCAGGAGGTTACCAGCCGCCTTACGTCGTTCTTCATCGAGGAGAACATCAAGGCCCGCGGTAACCAGGTGTCGACCACAACCAAGTTCCTTTCTGAGCAACTCGACGCCGCCAGGCGGAAGCTGGAGGAACAGGAGAAGCGGCTGCAGGATTTCAAGGCGAGCAATCTAGGTGCGTTGCCGGAACAGCAGCAGTCCAATATTGGGGCGTTGACCGATCTGCGAATACAGCTCCAAAGCACGTCGGCTAACCTCAATCGGGCACAGTTGCAGCGCGTTACGATGGAATCCGAGTTGAACGGAGTCGTGGCCCGGCTGCGCTCTGAGCGAACTACCCTGCTGGGACGCTTTACGGCTAAGTACCCCGACGTCATCAAGAAGGACGAAGAAATCGCGAGGGTTGAATCCCTCCTGACCCGGCTCCGATCCGGGGTGCGCGATGGCGACAAACCCCAAAGTTGGACGGCGGCCGACGACCCCACGATTGCCAGGTTCCAGGGCCAGATCGAATCCTACCTCACGGACGTCGATAACCTTACAAAAGAACAGCACCGTCTTCAAGTGGCGGTAGCTCAAGCTCAAAGCCGCCTTCAATTGACACCGATGCGGGAGCAGCAAATGGCAGTCCTGTTGCGCGACTACGACCTCTACAAGCAGGACTACAACGACCTCATGAACAGGCAATTCCGCGCCCAGATGAGTGCCAGTGCGGAAGAGAAACAGGATGGGCAGCACTTCCGGCTCATCGACCCTCCAACCCTGCCTACCCTCCCGTCCGGCCCCAAACGCCTCAAGGCAAGCCTCGGCTCCGCGGCAGCCGGTGCGGCTCTTGGTGCCGCCATCGCTCTGCTGATTGGCCTGCTTGATACCAGTTTTCGGACCGAGAAGCAGGTCCGGCAGCAGTACTCGGTGCCGCTCGTCGTAGGAATTCCGGTTCTCCGGACCGAAGCAGAACAGGTAAGTCGCAGGTGGCACACGATGTTTGAGTGGATAGCTGGAACCGCTGTCGTTCTGCTCGTGTGTGCAATTGAGATCTACGCCTTCCGCAAAGGCTAGAGAACGTCGCATGGTAGGGCCGGAAGCGGGCAAGGTCCTCCAGGTCAGGGTAAAGCGCAATCCCGGTATAACGCGCCGATGCCCGCAGCTTGATCAGGTTGGGTGACAGAATAGGAAAGTGACGAGACAACGAAGAATGCTCAGTCTATCGGAGTACCTGGAGAAACCGGAGGCCCCCTCCGAGTTGCCAGCAACGGACTTCTCTGCGGATGGAGTAGACCGCCTCGAGCTCCCGCTCGAACTACAAAATGCCTCGATACACACCATATCCGCCGAAACGGCACCGCGCATCGTCATGCTCACCGAGCCGAAGAGCCCGGGTGCGGACCGGTTTCGTTATCTCCGCATGCGCCTGCGGGAACTCAGGGCCCTCGTTCGTTTGAAGACCCTCGTCATCACCAGTGCCCTGCCGCAGGATGGCAAATCCACGGTTGCTCTGAACTTGGCCACAGCCTTAGCCGAAAGCGGCCGGCGTCGCGTCCTGCTCGTCGAAGCCGATCTGCACTGTCCGAGTCTGTCCAACACTCTTGGGGTTGGTGAAGCTGCCGGGTTGGCCGAATGTCTTGAGGAAGATCTTGCCCCGCTTCCCGCCATCAAACGCATTGAACCAGTCAATTGGTATTTTCTACCTGCGGGCCACGCCGTCGGGAATCCTACCGAACTGCTGCAATCCACCTCTTTTGCCGGCGTAATGGAGAAGGTTGCGCCCTACTTCGATTGGATTCTGATCGATACCCCACCCGTGGAGCCGCTCTCTGACGCTTTGCTGGCGGCAAAGCATGCCGACGCCAGTCTACTTGTTGTCAGGGCGAATCGCACACCCCAGGCAGCGGTCGATGAGGCTCTTTCACTTCTGAACCCGCAGCGCGTGGCAGCGATTGTTTTTAATGGCGCCGAAGGTTTAAATAACCTGTATTCAAAGTACTCCGGTTACTACGGCCGAAAATAACCACTGGCCCAGGAGCGGTAGTCTCTCCCGGCCTTCGTTCTGACAAGCGCTCTTCAGGACAGATATGATCCAACGTGTGTACATTTGGAGAGTACTGGCTTTGGGCTGGGCAGTGAATATATTCATGATGTCCACAGAGGGGTTTGGTGGGGGCTTTAGCCGAATCCTCCTGGCGCAGCTGTTCGATTTCCTGGGAGTCTCTGTCTCTCTGGAGGTGTTTGATATTATTCACCTCGCTCTGCGCAAACTAGCCCACCTGCTCGAATACTCAATCTTTGGTTTTCTTCTCTATCGCTCATTCCGGGATCAGGACCACCCCGCCTGGCAACCCAACCGTGCAGCTTGGGCTCTCGCTACCGCGGCAGCATACTCACTTACTGACGAACTACACCAGGCCATGGTCCGCGGCCGGGCAGCCTCGCTCCTGGACAGCCTCATCGACTCCACCGGGGCACTACTCACAATTGCGCTGATCTACCTTTTCTCGACCAAATCGCGGCTTGGCCAATCCGTCACTTCCCATCGAGGGTAATCCCCAAGAAGGGGTATCGAATTGCGACGTCGTCGCAGCAGACATTAGCTCTAGGTTGGAGACGGCACCCATGACATATCCTGCCCTCGTCTGCCTGTTGGCCACCTTAGCTTCCACCTCAGGACAGTCACTACAGGTCTCCCCAGCCTCGGGCTCGCCAGGTGACAGTATCACCATCGAAGTCGCATTGGTTGCGACAGCAGACCCCAAGCCTTCGGCTCTGCAATGGGATATCATCTTCCCGGCACAGCTTCTGGAACTCGGCAAACCACCAGTGGAAGCCAGTTCCGTTGTGCGAAACGCAGGCAAGACTCTCACTTGTGCCGGGCGAAACGCATACACGACGGCATGTATCCTGGCTGGTGGGTCGGAAGCTATTCCGAACGGCCCCATCGCAGCCATTCATCTAAAGATCCGCGCAGAAGCCAAACAAGGCACAACGACAGTCAAGCTCGGTAAGATTCAGGCTGTCACCTCTGATCTTAGGCCGCTGACCTTAAAAGACCTCGACACCGTCATCACCATCCGCTGACGCCGCTGCGTCGCATTTCATTTTCACTGCTTCTCGATTCAATACACCGCACTATGAACTGTGGCGATTGAATTAAAGACATTAAGATAAATAAGTTCTGTCTCTGAAAGAGAACTCATCATGTCTTGGGGCAGCACGGCAAATCACTCGATCTCGTCCGACTGCGGCAGGCGCGGGGATTGAATCCTTATAGAGAGTATTGATAGGAACGTATTCTTCACGCTTATGACAGACCAGAGCCAATCAAAGACAGTGCTCCAGATTTGGCAATTCGAAAATGTCCCTTCCCGACTACGCCGCCATATCTCCCAGACGCACTCGGGCGGGTGGGTTGCCTACATCTCCCCTGGCGGCGCCGAAGACGTCATTCAGGAGTTAATAAAGCGATGGCTGTCTTCGGGGTTCTCAATCGAACGGCATGAATTCAGAACAGGAGGAATTGTCCTGGCCGGCTCGCCAGTTCGGAACTAACAGGCGCTTGGGCTCTATTCGTCTTCGTCCTCGTCTGCACTCTTCGTCTTCGCCAATTCCCCGGTCTTTGCCTGGTACAGTTCATACTCACGAATGGCGCTGGACCGGTTCTTGACTCCGATCTTCGAGTAAAGGCTGCGCACATGCCAGCGGACCGTCTCCCGGCTTAGAAACAGTTCATCCGCGATTTGTTGGTTCGTGAGCCCCTGGCGGATAAACTCGAAGACTTCCAACTCTCTGCGGGTAAGGTGCCTGGTGTTGCCCTTGGACAACGTGTCCTTGACCATCCTGGATAGGGTCTTTCGAGGAAACCAGAGTTCCCCCGCGAAGATTGCCTGGATTGCCCTGAACAACGTTGCGTCGTCCACATCGCGTGGAAGCACACCCACGCAGCCTTGCCGGAAGAACGATTCGTAGGCGGGCTGGTCCTCCTTGTCGGAAACCACTACCACGTGTACGCCGCCATTCGGGATCAGTTCGTGGAGATCCTTCAGCGGTACTTCTGCAAGACGAGTATCCTCAATCATCACAAGTGCGGGCGCTAATCGACGGCACAACGCGACGAGTTCCGTCGGAGACCCTTGCGATCGAGCGAGGATAAACTCCGACGCCGCATCCGACGCGTCCGTCAGCCGCCTTAGCCGCTTCCAGAGTTCAACAGAAGACTCAAGACAAACTATCGCCTGCATGTTCCTCGGTTGGGCTCCAGTTTCACTTAATCGTTTCATTCGCTACTGCCTGTCAGCAGAATTCTCCTCCCGGGAACTGCACACGCTGTGCCACTGCAACCGAGTAGACGGAGGACGGCCAATTCAAGCACCGATATCCTCCAAATTCTTGATTCCACACGCCTTCGAGCCTAGCACTTACCAACGTCACCTGCATATACAATGCTGCCACGGCGCCAAGTCCAAGAGGCTAGCATAACATTCGGCAATTCGAAACCGATGCTGTAGACTGTGTCCGTGCACGTCTGCCTCTGGCTCACTCATCCATAATCGTGTCAA
The DNA here is from genome assembly GCA_017307505.1 of Acidobacteriota bacterium. Lineage (GTDB taxonomy): Bacteria > Acidobacteriota > Terriglobia > Bryobacterales > Bryobacteraceae > Paludibaculum. The sequence goes on from JAFKEE010000043.1 coordinate 84,984, forward strand.
CACCTGCCGCAATACCCGAGCCTGTCTGCGAAGATTCGACGAGGTTCCCCACCAACCACCTCTGGTTTCTGGCGTACTGTCTGGTCTCCCTGCTACTGTTCAGAAAGTCCCTGACCGCTCTCCTGACCTTGGCATGGCGAGACGACAGCTACACACACCTGCCGCTCATCCCTCTTATTTGCGTTGCTTTGATCCTCTTCCGGCGTAGAAGAATCTTCCGGGACTCCCAGGGCCATCGCTTGCCAGGAATCCTGCTCGCGATCGCAGGAATCATCGTTACCAGCCTGACTCCAGCCCAGGCCACATCGCAGGAAACGGCTCTGCCAATGGCCGTATTCGGCATCGTTCTCATCTGGATCGGTGGCTTCATCTCGTTCTACCGCACTGGCCCGTTCAACGCGGCTCTTTTCCCTCTGGCGTTGCTACTGCTATTCATCCCCCTACCCCGTCCTCTTGTAGAGTCGGCTCAGGTGATGTTGCAGCGGGCTTCGGCGGAAGTGACCTACCTGCTTTTTCGGCTGGCCGGGACCCCCGTGTTCCGCCAGGGCTTTCAGTTTTCGTTGCCTGGCTTTGACATCGAAGTGGCCCGGGAATGCAGCGGAATCCGCTCGACGATTGCGTTGTTGATCACCGATCTTGTCCTGAGCTATCTTTTCCTGCGCTCTGCTTGGCGCCGAGCCAGTCTTGTTATCCTCACCATCCCCATCGCCATCTTCAAGAACGCGCTCAGAATCGCCTCGATGTCCTGGCTCGGCATTTATGTCTCCAAGGACTATCTCTACGGAGACGTGCACCGTTTCGGCGGCCTCCCGGTTACCGCGATTGCCTTGTTGCTCGTGATCCCGGCTCTACTCCTTCTTCAGCGGCCTGAACAACGGCGCCTGGCACCATCCACACCCCCCACTGCCCACGGGCCGGTTCCGCCGGTCTCCAGCCCGATCGAATGAACCCCGCCACCAGGGCAAGCACTTCTTTGCGCGTTCTTTGCGCGCTTTGCGTCGGCATCATTCTCGTGGCAGGACTCTGGCCGTTTCATAGTCCGCGCAACAATGTGCAATGGCTCGAGCACGGCAATGGAGTGCAGCTCCGTGCACCGGCTGTGATCCTCAGCTCCGGCCCCATCTGGACCAATTCGGGAGCAACGCCCACGCCCTGCAGTCTGGAGCTGTGGCTTCAACCCGCTGAGACGAGCGCCTCCAGCACAATCCTCTCCCTCTACAATCCGGCTAGCCCGATACGTGTCTCGCTCCGTCAGTCCCTCTCAGATCTTGCACTTCAATCCGAGAGCCGGCATAGCGGCCCTGACGACCCAATTCGGCTCTATGTCGACAGGCTGTTCGTCGGGGGGCGGTCCACCTTCATCACCATCACATCCAACCCCCTCCGGACGGCCGTTTATATCGACGGCAAACTGGCTGAGACTCGGTCCAGGTTCCCGCTCCTCTGCCCGCACCCACAGCCGTGGATTGTCGCCGGAACGTCCCCCGTGGCCCCGGACGGTTGGTCTGGGGCGTTGCGCGGTCTCGCCTTCTACCCTGTGGATCTCTCGCCCCGGGAAGTTGCTCAACACCACGCCCAGTGGATGAGCAGCGGGCATCCGGACTTTCAACCGCATGGAGAAAAGCCGGCGCTCTACCTCTTTCAGGAGCACTCAGGCTCACTGCTCCACAGTGTTTCCGGGTCCGGGCCGGATCTGCGGATTCCACAGAACTATCAGATCGTCGACAAGCTGCTTCTTTCCTGGCCGAATCGCTGGAATTGGAACGACATCCTGCTCAACTGGGCCGGCTTCATCCCTTTGGGCGCTTGTCTTTGCCTGCTGAACCGCCGTTCGCCAGTTCGCGCCCTTCTCGTCACTACACTCCTCGGGATGGCACTCAGCCTCGCCATTGAGATTCTGCAGATCTATCTCCCGACGCGCGATTCCGACCTGACAGATGTCATCACGAACACTCTGGGAACTGCCAGCGGAGCTCTGCTGTGCCAGGCGGCCATAGTCCGATCGATGTTCACAAGGGTCGGCTGGCTGAAGGCCTGACTCCTCCCGCTACCCGCCCTACGGCCGCGCCAGTTTGCCTAGCGCCGCGCGGGCTTCATCCGGATGCTGGAACTCCGGATCCTTCAACGCCTGCTGCAGAGACTTCTCTGCCATCGACTTCTTGCCCGAAGCGATGTAAGCCAACCCCAGGTGGAAATGACACGTCGGAGTAGTCGGAGTCATCTCCAGGCATCCCTTGAACTGGCTGATCGCGGCGTCCATCATCCCAAGTTTGTAGTAGGCCCAGCCCAGCGTGTCGGCTGCATTCGCCGACTTTGGCATTCCCTGCTTGGCCTGCTGAGCCAGAGACAGCGCAACGTTGGCATCACCGCCATGCTCGAGATACAGATAGGCTAGCTGGTTTGCCACCAACGCCGACGAGGCGTTCGCCGCACGAGCCTTCTCATAGAGGCCCTTCGCCGCCTGCCAGTTCCCTTCTTTCTCATATTGTCCCCCGAGCAGAAGGTAATTCGTCGCATTCCGAGGGTCCGCTTCGATGGCCGCGCGCAGCTCTCCTTTCGCTTCCTCGGGAACACCCTTGGCAAATGCCACATTGGCCAGCAATGTGTGTGCATCCGGGGTTTGGGGATCCAGCTTGAGGGCCTGCCTGGCATTCAGTGATGCCTTTTCGTAGTCGCCCATGCTAAACGCACCTGCAGCCAGTACGAAGAAAAGTCCGGCATTCTGGGGATGCTGCTGCGCCAGCAATGACAGCCGCTTAATCGCATCCTGCACTTTCCCCTGCCGGATCGACAAGTTCAACAGCGTGGCCAGGCCCGCCGCCGAGGTTGGATCGCGCCGAAGTACTTCCTCGATCATCGCCTCGGCTTTCTTTGTATCCCCCTTGGCCAGGAATGCCTGCGCACTGGAAATGTAGGCCGAGACCGCGTTCGGATCTGCCTTCAGCGCCTTGGTGCCCATATCCAGAGCCTGATCAGGGTTCCCGCTTTCCCTCGCCAGCCTCGAAAGGGCAACCGCGGTCGCACTCATCTGTGGTTCCAGTTGCAGGGCCTGCGAAAACGAAGCTCGAGCTGAGCTCGCAAGGCCTTGCGCATTCTGCGCAACTCCCAACAGATAGAACCCGCTCGCGGAACCGGGATCCAGTTGGGTGGCCTTCTGGAGCGCGGTGACTGCGTCCTCATAGCGCCGTTGTGCCAGGAAGAGCCGCCCGCTCATCAACATTGCTTTCGCTTCCTCAGGCGCCATCTTGAGCACTTCCTGCGTCCGCGCCATCGCCTCATCAATCCGGCGCAGCTCCAGCAAGGCCTCGGCCAGCCGGAGCTTCAGAGCAATGTCCTTGGGCTTGAGGTTCACCAGTTGGCTAAACTCGGCGACAGCCTTGTCTTTCTGTCCAGTGGAGCTGTAAAAGCCACCAAGTGCCTGGTACGCCTGTGGGTCGTCCGGTCCCACGGTCTTCACCTCTGTGAGGACCTTTTCCGCCTCGGCCAGACGGCCTGTTGAACCGTAAATCTGGCCCAACAGGAGAAGGGCCGCGATGGATTTGGCATTAATGGAAGACGCCACCCGGCATTCTGCTTCTGCTTTAGCCATCTCATTTCGCGAAAAATAGTACCGGGCCAGGTTTAAGTGCGCCTCCTCCGACTGCGGATTCGCTGCCACCGCCTCCCGGACAACTCCCTCCGCATCGTTTGGCCGGCCTGATGCCAGATAAAGAGCCGACAGCACGGTATATGGTTCCAGCCGGCTGCGGTCCAGGGAGATGGCTTTCCGCAGCTCTTCAATCGCTCGCGGTGTATCCTTGGCGGCCACATACCGCTGTCCCAGCAAAGCATGAGCCTGTGGATTGGAGGGGTTCGACTTGAGAATCCCTTCCAGGCGCAACTGTGCTTTGCCGTAGTCCGCCCGCGCAATCAGGAGAATTGCCGCCTGGAGCTGCGTATCCAGGTTCTTCGGATCGATAGCCGCCGCTTCCTCAAACTCACGCAGGGCGGCGTCCGGGTTCCTCAGTGCCAGGTATGTCCGCGCCAGCTTCAGATGCCCCTGGACCAATTCCGGGTCTAATTGGACTGCGTTTCGAAACTCGATCGCCGCTTCCTGGTATTTCCCAGCCGTGAAATACTTGTCGCCGCTTTCCAGATAGCGCAGCTTCCTGGCCTCGGGGCTCATTGAGCAGGACCACAATGACAGCAAACCCACAGCAATTAGGATCGGAGTATATCTATTCATGCCACTGGACTTACCTGCCATGGATCGCCTCTTTCTACGGAACCTGAAGACTGCTTTGGGCCTCGTTGCACTGTCAGAGATGCCGGTTGCCTTTCGCACTCACTCTGTTGGCCGCTCTTCTTCTGCCCAGCCATGGTGTATCCGAGAACGTCTGCTCTATCCCTGAGACCACTATAGCCCCGTCCTCCCTGGTACTGCCATCAGACCACACCCTTGGTATTCCGTTGCTTATCCCATTATTTTGTTTAAGTTACCGAGCCGCCTGAAACTAAGACTCTAGTACTGAAAGTACTTACCGACCCCAAATAGACATTGACGGGTGGCTAGGGGGATCCTAGGATATACCTAGGTCATAAGGGTGGTCACCCTGAGAGACCGGTGGGTGGAACCACTTATTTGGACTGCCAAGAATGGGGGGGAAGTGAAGCACGGAGTTACACGAATATGGTGGTTGGCTGCTGTGGTGTGCATTTGTCTTGCGCCGACAGCAATTGCTGACACCGTAAATATGAAAATGATCGGCCTTGGCAACAGTACAGCCATGGCCGGAGACTACGTGAATCCGTATACCGCAACGGTCAACGGCGTCACCACCACAGTCATCTGTGATGATTTCGCCGCTGTGACGTACTTGAACGAAACGTGGCAGGCAACGACCCACACTTTCGCCGATCTGAGCGGTACGCGCTGGGGTGGGCTGCAGGATGCGCTACATCTTTATAACGCAGCTGCCTATCTGACACTCCAACTGCTGGACCCCAATATTTCGAAGGTCCTGCAAGGCGAGATCTCATTCGCGATCTGGGGGATGTTCACGCCCACCGCCATCACGACCAACTTGGCCAGCTATAGCCCGGCTTATGCCAATGCGGCTACCCAGTTGAAGAATGCGGCCTTGGCGGCAACATCCAACACGGTCATGGATCAGTTCTCCAACTTTGTGATCTACACGCCTATCGCTGGCACAGCAGCCAACTGCTGGGGTGCAAAGTGTGCCGCGCCGCCACAGGAGTTTCTGGCTATCACTGGTACGCCCATTCACACACCGGAGACTGCGTCCCTTCCGATCCTGGCGTTCAATCTGCTCGCTGTCATCGGGGTCATCGCGTTCCTCCGCCGCCGCATGGTGAGCGCCGAATAAAGAGGCCTCAACCTCACGATTGAACAAAAGGCCGCCGCCCCGGCAAAGGGCAGCGGCCTTTTGTACGTTTACTCGCCTTCTTTGTCTGCACGTGTCTTCAGGATGTAGCGAGCCGGCACCCCCACGGCCGTAGCACCATCCGGAACGTCCTTCACGACGACGGCGTTTGCGCCGACCCGCACGTCCGACCCTACTCGCACCGCGCCGATGATCTTCGCGCCTGCGCCGACAAAAACGTCATCGCCCAGCACCGGCGCCCGCTGCCTCTCCGCTCCAATCGTGACCTGGTGCTCGATCATGATGTTGCGCCCCCCCTGGACCGCTCCATTGATGACCACTCCATGACTGTGCACCAGCACAAAGCGAGGGCCAAACTCGGCACCACGGCCAATGATGCAACTGCCGAAGATGCCATTCAGCTTGTTGAAGACCATCGCCAGCAATCCAAACCTGTGACGATGAGACGCCTGCATCAGCCGGTACAGCAGCATTGCCAGTGTGCCGTCGGTCGTCAGGGCTTTCAGGCTGTTCCGCCCATCTGAGGCCCCATAAAGCCACTCCGCCTTCGCCCGCACATCTTCGCGGAATAGACTCAGCCAGCCTGAGTTGTGCATAGACTCTACATCACTCCGATCCCGGCAAATACCGCCCGGCCGAGCCGGGGTCTCACACTGTAGGCTAGACAATTCCCGTGGCACGCACCATGCTCGCGGCCAGGCTCCGGCGATCATAGAACTCTACAGCCTGACGGTCCTGCTCGATTGGCGCCTGCGCGCCGGATGCGACGGCATAGAGATTCCTGATGGCATCCTGAATCCCCTGACGATCCTCAGCCGCCACAGTCCAACCGGCGCGGGTCTCGCGCATGATACGGCTCACCTCACCGTCGGGAGGAGTGATGGCCAGGATGGGGATGCCCATGGCAAGGTACTCGAACAGCTTCCCGGAATGGACCGTAGGGTTGCCGATGATCAGCAGCAGGCAGTGGCACTCCGTCAGCTTCTGGAACGCCTCCACCTGAGGGAGGAACCCCGTTTGAACTACGTCCACTGCCCGGTTTGCCAGCAAGTGGGCCGCGTTGCCGGCCACCCTCCCAATGATCCGCGTCTGCACCCTGCTGCGCCACTCCTCGGGCATCGCCTCCAGAGCGTCCAGATAGGAAGCCGGCGAGTACACCGGATTGGCGTAGACGGTCCCCATGTACCCTACAATCATCGGCGGGACCGGTAATGGCGCTCGGTGGAAGTCCTTCAGCGTATCTGCATCGTACCCGTTGGGAATACAGACAAACTTCGATGCCGGCTGGTCCGGATACCGGCGCACCAGGCTTTCCACCCAGGGCGGGGTCACTGTCACCACAACATCGGAGGCCTGCACGGCCGCCTTCTCCAGCCGTCCTGCCTCCGCCCGCTTCCATGGAGAGGCTGTGCCATCCAGTTCAGGCAAGTGGTAGCCCAACCACTCATCGCGTATATCGAGCACAATACGCAGCTTGGGGAATAGCTTGCGTAGTTCGATCGCCATGAAGAGCAGCGAAAATGGCGGTGCCGTGAGCACCACAGCGCCGACTTTCTGTTCCCTGATGATCCGCGCCGCCTCGTGCACCGAGGGCTTCACCCACAGCAACTGGGTATCCGGAAATAGAATCCTCTCAGCTGCGGTCTTCACCATCCGCCGCAGCAGCGAGGGCCGCTGAGGTGCCCCTTTCGCTGGGGTGCCCCCACCTCGATCCCCGTTCACCGCCTGTTTCACGCGATCCCTGAGTGCACGGGGAGGCTCCCAGGCCGAGGAATGACACACCTGGATACCGGGCGGAACCATGCGTTCCAGATCCGGGTCCAAACCGTGCTGGGAGATCGGATCCTGCGCGGTCAGCACAGACACGTCCACACCGGCATCCGGCATGTATCGAGCCATGGCCAGTGCCCGCTGAACACCCACACCGCCACAAGGTGGGAATAGATAGCTCACGAGCAACACGCGGGGACGATCCATAGAGGCAGTCATTATAGTAACCCACTGCTCACGGTACGATCCTCCGGTGCGGGCTATAGGTGCAACAGCCGGGTAAGTGATGGTGGGCTGCGGTTTGCGGCGGAACAGCGGTGGCGCAATCCGTGGTGGCAATGCGCCAGTGGGCGGGCATGAACAGAGTGGGGGCGCAGCAGGATACTGGTCAACAATTGATCGGGGCAGCCTGGAGCACGGCTGCCCTCAAGATGTGCGGCCCAGGGCCGGGCGGCGCGATGACTGTTGCTCTACAGAGCCTTCCTTGGGGAAGACCCCGCCTCGCAAGTCCGCCTGCGGGCTACTAGGGCGTCGGAACAACGGCCGAAGCCTGTGCCGAATAGACGCTCTCTCCTGTGCTGCTTACCGCCGTAACCACGTAGTAGTAGGTCTGGCCGGACACAACACCCGAGTCGATATAGCTGGTGCCTGCAACCGCGGCCGGCTTCACCAGTGAATACGGCCCGCCCGACGCGGTACCACGATAGACCTTGTAGCCCGTCACGCCCTGGGACGTGCTGGCCGTCCAGGTCAACGTCACGGCATGCGGGTTGCCAACGATGCAACTGCTTGAAATTGCGTTACTCACACGCTGAACTACAACTACGTTGCAGACACCCTCACCCATGATGTTGGCACTGCACGCGGTCTGGCCGAGGCTCATATTGACTGCCAGGTTGTAGTCGGTGCTGTTCACGGATCCGTCACCGTTCAAGTCGCAGGCTGTGGTGGACGTGGCCTGAGCCCAGGCGAAGTTCGCCACCAGAAAGAGACTCGCGGTCATTAGTGTAAGAAGAGGCTTGCGCATCATTGCTATCCTTGCCGAACTGTCAAATTCCAACATCTTCAGGGGCCCTGTCCTACACGAGGTCGAACCTATGGCAAACCCAGGATATGGGTTCCCTGCCCCACTATTTTCGTACTCACTCGTCTATCGACCTTCCACCTTTCGCCCATTAGCGGGTAAGAGAGGAAAGAGGTCGAAACTCGGTAAGCACCTGAGCCTTGGCGGGATCGACGACCGGCCGGCCGCCGTCTACTACCATCGCTAAAACAAGACTTTACGGCCCGAATCAATGCAACCCACGGGGCTGCGGGTCTCTTGGTCCGGACACTGATCCAACCCAAACGCAGTGCAATTGTCTTACCAGTTTGCAATCTCTATTGCGTTCAATAATTTACTGAGTGGCGAAATCGCACAGCCCTGGGAATCATCCAAACTCCTAGTACTTCTTCCTGGCGGATTCGGTAAATATTACCGCATGCCCCTGGCGAAGGCAGCCCGGCGTCCTTCCAGCCGATTGCAGGAGCCCTCCGGATTCGGCCATCATTGTTGGTCTTGCCCTGCCCGTAAGAGTATGCTGTGTAGAGGTCTGCCACGCATTTCGTCCAAACTTAAACGCGGACCGTCACTTCGGGGGTACGGGCTTGTCCTGTCATAGCCTTATTGCTCTTCTTCTTGTTGGTCTTCTGATCTCGCCGGGTTCGCTTTCAGCGCAGCAACCACCCGCTCCGGCGGCCCCTTCCGGCCCGCCTCGCGGCTCTGCCCAGGGAAAGATCAAGATCCTCGTTCTCGAGGGCCAGAACGCCACCAATAGTCTCCGGTCCAAAACAGCCATCAGCCCGGTGGTCCAGGTTCTCGATTCACTCGAGCAGCCCGTGGAAGGTGCGACGGTGACATTTGAGGTGGCCCCCACCGGACCCGGTGGCCTCTTCGGAACGGCGCCCCTGGCGACCACCCGGACAGACTATACCGGTCAGGCCACTGCCGCCTTCACCCCCAACAGCACACCAGGAACGTTCACCATCAAGGTCAAAGCCACCATCGGCGATCAGTCCTCCGAGATCGGTATCCGCCAGACGAACGACTCGAAATCATCCGAGGCGATGCTACCGGTTCCGCCCAAACCCTGGTTCAAGAATTGGAAGTGGTGGGCTGTGATCGGCGCCGGCGCGGGTGCCGGCGTCGCGGCCGCCGTGATTCTCAGCAACCGGGGCAATACTTCCACAATCACCATTTCCCCCGGTCCCATCGTTATCGGAGGTCCGAACTAAATCCATGTCTCCGGCGATTCGTCTGAGCTGGGCCTTGTGCGGCTTAGCCCTCTCCTGCTTCTCCCAAAGTCTTCAGATTGGTGGCCCCATCACGGGCTTCGTATTCGACGCGCCGACCACGTCGCTCCGCCAGGTTCTCGGCATGCCGGGAGCCGCCCGGCTCAGCACCCCTGTCCTCTCCGAAGTGGATTGGGCGTCTGTCGCCCCGAATGGCCAGATGGCTCTCGTCACGCGCCAGGGAGAGACCCGCCTCGTCTCCCGCGACAACATCGGCCAGGACCCGGCCGGCACCCTCGTGGAGTCCGCGGTCGCAGAGCCTCAACTCTCTGCCTGGGCCGCCGATTCCTCCTCCGTTGTTCTTTATTCGTCATCCTCCCGCTCCCTCCAGTGGGTGCGCTTCTCCGCCCAGACAGCCACTGCGGAGGCCCCCATCCCGTTGACCGGCGTTGACGGGACAGTAACTGCTCTCGCCGCGGACGCCACCTCCAACCTGGCGCTGGTGGCGGTTGCCGGCGCCGGAGTCTATCGGGTCAGCACCACGGATGGCACCACCCAGGTGCTCGCCTCTGGCGATATCTCCGCCATCGCGCTCGAACCCGGCGGCGCCACGCTCTGGGCAGCCGACAGAACCAACGCGCAAGTCCTGCAGGTCCTCAATCCCGGCTCCTCCGAACCGGCGGCCTCTGCCCTTCTCGCCGATCCCGAGAAACTGGCCGACGTCTCCGCCCTCGGCCTCAGCTCCGACCGGAAACAGCTCTATCTCGCCAGCCGCACCACCCAACTGCTGTATGGGTTCGATCGCTCCGCCTCGCAGCTCTCCGACGGCATCGCGCTGGATGCACCTGTGACAGCTCTGCTTCCCCTGGGAAGACCTTCCCTGCTCCTGCTGGGAGCCCGGGATAAAGCGGGCGCGGCTCTCTACGTCCTGGATGAACGATCCGGGCCAGGCATCTTCTTCGTTCCGGCACCCGCGGGAGAAGGAGACTCCGCCCAATGAAGACCCGGCTCTCCACTCTCTTCCTGCTGGCATCCGCATTTACCGTGGCCCAGGGCCAGCTCCTGATCCGTGTCCAACAGGGCAACAACATCGCGCAGGTGGCCAACGGCGGCACCATCACGGTCAACTCCACCGGCGTGGCCCAGCCGAAGACACTGGTCGTCACCGTCACCTACACCGGAACCACCAGCATCTCCTTCTCGCAGCCCCCCCAGATCCTGGGCTCTCCGGACTTCACCGTCAGCCGCGCCCCGGCCGGCAGCACCAGCCTCGGGCCGAATCAAAGCCTGACCATGGAGCTTCGCTACCTGCCCGGCAGCAGCCAGCAGGCCCTCAGCGAGTTGGACTACCCCTTCACGGTGGCGGGTGCGGCTTCCTCTGACCCCACACAGCCCGCGACTTCCACCCCCGGACTGCTCGTCCTCGGTCTGAACGGACTCACGCCGGAATACTCTCTGAATTACAGCCTGAGCCTGGACAGCAACGTCGTAGGTCTGCCTCCCAATGGGGTTCTGCCTTTCACGGATACCCCGGTGAACAACACCACGCTGGCCTCCATGGCGCTCATCAACCGGGGCAGCGGTACCGGTCAGGTGATGTCCGTCAGCACCACCGGCGACGCTTTCTCGCTCGTTTCCCTCCCGCTGATACCAACTCAGCTGGCTGCGGGCGGCGGACTCCAGTTCCAGGTTCGCTATCGCCCCCGGCAGGCAGGAACCGATACTGGAACGCTCAGCATTACCTTTGAGGGCGGCACCACTTACACCGTCAGCCTGAAAGGCCGCGGCATCGCCTCTTACCTGACCTACTCTCTGGTTCCCGCCAGCGGCACGCCCCAGTCACTGACCCCGAACCAGACCATAGAGATGCCCGGCGCCGCGGTCAATGGCAAATCGTCAGTTTTCATCAAAATACAGAACACCAGCGGGCTGGACATCACGGTAAGCAGCATTGCAGTCACGGGCGCTGCCTTCCAGGTCAGCGGTTTACCCTTCCTGCCCTTCAGCATGCCGCCAGGGGATACCCAACTCTTCACGCTCACCTTTGCGCCCACAGAGGCAGGTGCACAAACGGGCCGCCTGCGCATCGGTAACGACACCTTCGACCTCGTCGGCAACCAGCAGAGCTCCCGGCTCACTTACTCCTACACCGGAGCTTCCGGCGTGACGCCTCTGGTGCCCCAGGGCAGCCTCATTTTCCCGAACCTCCAGGTGGGACGGACCGCCACGGTCCCGTTCACCGTCCGGAACGAAGGCACCGCGCCGGCGGTTCTTTCCAGCGTCGCGATCCTGCCGCCGGGCAGCGGCAAGCCCGTGTTCACCCTCATCGGTTTGCCCGCTCTGCCGGCCACCATTCAGCCCAACGCGACCCTTTCGTTCACAATCCAGTTCGCGCCAACCACCACCAGCCTGGCGACGGCCACGCTCCGGATCGATTCCGATACCTTCACTCTCTCCGGTGTAGGCACCACTCCTGATCCGCTGCCCACTTACACCTTCCAGGGACCCACCAGCGCCCAACCGTTCCAGCAGCCCACCATCGGTCTCACCCTGGCTTCCGCCTATGCCGTGAATCTCACCGGCACTCTGACCCTGAGCACGGCCTCCGACATCGCCACGGACGATCCGTCCGTCCAGTTCGTCTCAGGCAGCCGCGTCGCCACCTTCACCATCCCGGCCGGCAGCACCACCGCCGTCTTCGCCGGGGGCTCTACGCAAATCCGCTTCCAGACCGGCAGCGTCGCCGGCACCATCTTTGTGACGCCCGCCTTCGCCACCGAAGGGGGCCTCGACCTCACGCCGGACAAACCCAGGCAGTTCCAGGTCAGCCTGGCTGCCACCGCGCCTCAGGTGCTCGACCTGAGCATCGGTTCGCGCACCGGCACCGGCTTCACTCTGCTGCTCACCGGCAATACAACCACCCGGTCCCTCAGCAAGATCACGGTCAGCTTCAAGGGCAAGCCCGGGTACAACTTCCCGCAAACCGACTTCAGCCAGGACCTGACGACCAAATCCTATGTCTGGTTCAGCTCGGCGTCCGCTCAGGCGTTTGGCGGCCAGTTCCAGATTCAGGTTCCCTTCACCCTGACCAATAGCGACTCATCGTCCTCGGCGACACAGCCTATCCAGGCCATCGAATCCGTAACGGTGACCGTGACCAACAGCGTGGGCGCCTCGACCGCCGTGACCGTGCCAATTTCGTAAGAACGCTCAAGCCTGCCTCGTTCAACCCGCACAATAGTGCAAGAACCACTTGCACTGTTGCCGGTGGATCATCGAGCGCCTGCCTGAAGGAACGCCTTCTCTGCCGTCACCAAGGGCAAAAACAACGTCCTTGGCGCGCTGGCGAGCTGACGGAAGCCATATCGCCGATAGAAGGCCACCGCCTGGTCGTTCTTCGCATCCACGAGCAGGGTAAACACAGCTACCGGCGTCTGCAAGCTGCGGGCGGCGGCATCGGCCAATAGCGCGCCGCCCAGGCCCTGCCCCTGAAAGCGGCGATCGACAGCCAGACGCCCGATACGGACGGCAGGCAGGGTCGGGTAGCGCGGCAGACGCTTCGTGTCGGATTCCGGCAGATCGGAAATGGGCACACTGGCGGCAGCCAGTGTGTAATAAGCCGCGATCTGTCCATTTTCGTTGGCGATAGCGACAAAGCAGTTCGTGATGCGACGGCGCACATCCTGCGTCACCTGTGTCTGAAAATAGCGGTTCAGAACCTCGTCGCCGCAGTCGAACGAACTACGGTCATGGCCGCCCGCCAGCAGCTCCAAACGAAAGGGAGTGCTCACGCGCCCAGCAACTGCTTGCGTTGCTCAAAGGCACGCTGCAGGGCCGGCGCCGGTTCCGGCGGGTTCAGGATCGCCTCGGCGATGGCCCGCTGATCCTCCACCGAAACCCGCAGGATCTCCGTGTCCTCAATGGTCCGGAAGGCGGCATCCCGAGCCGCCGATACGACAAAGTCCGTCAGGGAACGGCCCTGAATTTCAGCCGCACGCTTGAGCAATGCGTGAACCTCACTCGGCAGGCGAGCCTCCAGACGGGCTGTGTTTTGTGATTCGGTCGCCATGACTCAATTGTACGGCACATTGCCGTACGCATCAATCTCCCTGCGGGCCACATCAAGCTCATAGGCCGTCTGCAAGTTCATCCAGAAATCAGCCGACATGCCAAAATACTGGCCAAGACGGAGAGCCGTATCGGCGGTAATGTTTCGTTTGCCGGCAAGGATCTGGTAGAGCCGGTTGGGTGGCACTTCGATCACATCCGCGAGGTTCTTTGCCGTAAGGCCGATCTCTTCCAGTTCGTCAGCGAGGATCTCTCCCGGGTGAATAGGTGTTCTTGGCATGAGGTCTCCTTCCTCCCCAAGTGGTAGTCCACAATCCCGACATTGGACGGCCCCTGCGCTTCGCCCGGCCTTGTTCAATCTTAAAGTGCAGGCCCATTCCTGTCGATTCTCTGAGTAGGCCCGTCCTGTCCTGGGCCGCGAGGTGATCTATGTGTGCAATGCCGCGGAAAGCCGCGTCCTTCCTTCCGTTGGCTGGCCTGCTCTTAAGTCTTGCTCCCTGTGCCCGAGCGTCGGATCCCAGGCTCTATGACATCGGCTCTCCCGTGGTGACTGACCTCTGGGTGGATCCTGTCAATGGCGCGGACTCCAATAGCGGTCTGGCACGCACAACGGCCCTGAAATCCCTCAGCGCCGCCATGAGCCGGGTGCCCGCCGGCGCCCCCTTCACGGGCACGGGCTGGCGGCTGAATCTACTGCCGGGCGCCTACTCCGCCTTGTATGCCGGCGACCGCCACGGCACTTTCCAATACCCTTTGATCCTGCAGGCCGCGGACGGACCGGGCACAGTGACGATGAACGGCTACCTTTCGGTCGACACCTGTAGCTACGTCTACCTCATCGGCCTCAAAATCAGCCCGCCAGCCACTGCGACGGTGCATCACGGGCTGCACATCAGCGCCAGCGACCATGTCCTCGTCCGCGAAGTGACAGTCATCGGAGTAGGCAGTCTCAGCAGCAAAACCACCGTCAAGGAAGGGCTGAAAGCGAATCAGGCGCAATACCTCTACGTGGAAAACTGCGATCTGTCCAACGCCTGGGACAACGCTCTGGATTTCGTCGCCGTCCAGTATGGCCACATCCTGTTCAACAAGGTCCACACCTCGTCGAGCTGGGCCGGCTATGTAAAAGGCGGCTCGGCTGAACTCCACATTGAAGGCAACGAGTTCTACGACAGCCCGGTAGGTGGCTTCATGGTGGGCGGCTCGACGGGCTTTGAGTTCATGGTCAGCCCCTGGCTCCACTACGAAGCCTACAACGTGAAATTCGTGAACAACGTCATTCACGACACCGGGGGGATGGCGATGGGCGCGGCCGGCGCATACAACGCATTGCTGGCCTATAACTCCCTTTATCGCGTCTCCACCGCAGCGCCGCCCATTCGGGTAGCCCAGGGTGAACGCACCTGCGACGGCGACACCACCGCCTGCGAACAAAATCGCCTGGCCGGCGGCTGGGGGACAGCCAGCCTGGCCTACGGCCAGCCCATCCCGAACAAGAACGTCTTCATTTACGACAACCTGATCTACAATCCGCCCGGCTACACACCGGGCAACCGCCAGTTCCAGGTGCTCGGACCAGTGACGCCCGATGCAACGTCCAACATCCCTTCCCCGGCCGTGTCGGACGACAATCTCCAGATTCGCGGCAACGTCATCTGGAATGGCACTTCCAGCACTCCGTTGGGCATCGAACTCACCTCCTACGGCTGCCAGCCGTCGAATCCCACCTGCAATGCCACCCAGCTGAAGGCCGACAACACGATCAACCAGCGCGAGCCGGATGCCGTGTGGGACTCCGTGGCAGCCTCCCTGACCCCGCCCTACGGCAGCTGGCTGTCGACAGCGATGGTCTTCGCGATCCCCGATTTCCTGGGCGGCGACCTGCCGACACCCCCGCTGACGGTGCAGGGGGATCTCTCCAACACCGTCCCCAATGACCGTCCTGGTGCGGCCCGCTCCGCGATCGCTCCGCCCGGTGCCTACCTGGAGTCCCAGGCCGTTCCACCCACAGGCGTGACGCTCGATCAGACGGCCCTGAGCTTCACCTTCATCACCGGCCAGGCCGTTCCGGCCGCACGGACCGTCAACGCTACCAGCGGCGGCGTTCCTCTCGGCATCAAGGCTGTCTCTTCCGCTTCCTGGCTGTTGGTGACTCCGGCCACCACCTCCACTCCAGCGGCTCTCTCGGTGTCGGTGAACCCCACCGGCCTGGCTGCAGGCACCTATCAGGGCGTGATCACGGTAACGGGCGGCAGCAGCAGCGCTACCGTGAATGTCTCCCTCACCGTCTCCAGTCCGTCCGCGACCTTCTCCGCCTCGCCCTCTGCCCTGTATCTCAGCTATACCGTGGGCGGCGCCATTCCCGCGCCCACCCAGGTCCGCATCATCTCTACACCCGCCGGAGTGGGTTTCTCCGTTTCCCCCGGAGCCGCCTGGCTGCAAGTGACGCCCACCACCGCGACCGCCACGGCCTATCTCAGCGTCTCCATCGCACCCGCCGGACTGACGGCCGGAACCTATCTGACCACCCTGACTGTCACCGGCAACGGCGGCGGAACCCTCAAGATCCCGGTCTCCCTGAAAGTGAATCCACAGGCGGACATCAGCCTGAAACCCAAGTCGATGGCATTCAGCTACACCAGTGGAGGCACGGTCCCGGCCGGACAGGCGCTCACCGTCAGCTCGACGGCCGCCGCGTTCACTTGGACCGGCACGTCCAACGCCGCCTGGCTCCTGCTCTCGTCCGCGGCCGGCACCTCCGGTTCGACCATCACGATTTCCATCGACCCCACCGGACTCGCCGCCGGCACCTACAACGGCACAGTGACTATCTCGGCGCCGGGTACAGCCAGTGGATCCGCTGCCCTGCCGGTGACCCTCACCGTAAGCTCCTCCGGCCCAACAGCCACCACGTACTACGCGTCGCCTTCTGCTTTCTATCTGTCCTACACCCTTGGCGGCACGGTACCTGCGCCGGTCTCCGTCCGCATTACGGCCGCCAAAACAGGCGCGGCTTTCACCGTAGCCACCACCGCGGCCTGGCTCCAGGCCACCCCGGGTTCCGCCCAGACGACTGCCTATTTGTCGATCACTACCACTCCAGGCCAACTGGCGCCCGGCAACTACACAGCCAATGTCGTGGTGACCGGCACCGGAGGCGGCAGCGTAGTGATTCCGGTCTCGATGAAAGTGTCGGCCCAGCCGTCCATCGCGGTAAGCCCGAAGTCGCTGGCCTTCAGCGCCGCGCAAGGTACTACGCCCGCAGGCAAAACCCTGGGCATCAGCACCACCTCAGTGGCCTACAGCTACACGTTGAGCGTGAATGCACCATGGCTCAAGCTGTCTGCCGTGTCAGGCACGGCGTGGGGCTCAACCGTGGTTTCGGTGGATACGACGGGTCTTGCTCCAGGTACGTATAGCGGAGCGGTCACAGTCACCGCACCAGCCACTACCAATGGAACGCTGCTCGTCCCGGTGACGCTGACGATCACGCCTTGAGCGCAATCAATGCCCTGTAGGCTCGCCCAATCGGATGGCTTCGATCCGGTTACGCATGCTCCACGCCGTAGCAAAGCGTAGCTTGTGCCCCTGCTGGCGGCAGGCTTCGCCCACCACCTGAAAAAGCCGGTCCAGCCCGCCTTCCAGTAGCGCCCGGCTGTTCCGCTCCTGCGTGCCGTGCGTGTGCAGTTTCAGAAAGATGTCATTGCCCAGGCGAGGCGCAAGGTCTAACCAGCGAGCCGCACGGTAAGGTGTCGGCAGGTCATAGCCCGCCAGGTCGCCGGCCTCCATGCGCGGCACCAGGCGCTCGCGCCAGCGCAGTCCAAACGGGCCGGGAATCATCAGCAGGTCGCCGGTCTGGCGTCCCCCGGGCGTCACCGCCGTCCCGAAGTCGTAGGAGCGTGGCTTGGCCGGATCGTCGGTGGCGTAATAGATCTGGTTCACCGTCCGCGGCTGCGTCGGCGAGGCGCCCGATGGAAACGTGAGATCCGCATAACAGCCCATGCGGCGCAGCAGCGTGATCTCGTTGTTGAGCCCGCACCAGCGCCCGTCGGGCCGGCTGTTGTCCAGGCACCAGTTGCCGTGGATAAACGCGAAGACGGGCCGTCCGTCCTCTTCGTGCAACAGGCCGTGCCGCGTATGGAGCGTCTCCAGAAAACCGCCCATCCGCTCGATAAACGCGGCCTCGGTGTCGTTGTCGTGGTGGAGGTGGATCTCCACGTCGCCCAGGCCGTCATGCACCATCCCGGCCAGTGAATCCAGCAGCCAGGGCCGGTACTCTTCCTCCGGGTAGAAGAAGCAGTATTGGGGCTTCCCGCCGAAATCGTCGCTATGACGGCCGGCGATCCGCGGCCAGTGCTCCACCCATTGAGCCACGCGCTGACGGGCGAGTTCGTCGTCCTGGTTGCGCCAGTACGGCTCGTAATGATCGCAGATGGCCAGCCAGACCGTGGCCGGGCCGCTGGGCCGCGAGCTCAGCCGGTCTCTCACGTAACCGGGCAGCCAGATCTGTGCATTGCGGGGCAGTTTCACGGCGGGACCTTCAGCTCCTACCCGAACAGCTTCCGCTTGGCCCGCGCCGCCGTAGTGTGGATGGCGCTGTGCACGCCCGGCGGCAGGAAGGCATACCAGTATTGGAGATAGTTGATGGCGATGGCCCGCGTATAGCCCGGGTACTTGTCGTGGTAGCGCTTGGTGAGCATCAGCGACGTTTTCAGGTGCGGCTTCATGTGCACGATGGAAGTATTCTGCGATCCCATCGTGTAGTAGCTGAGATACTCGGGGAAATTGTAGAGCTTGCCCAGCAGCCCCATCTTCATCCAGAAATCGCGGTCGCCCGAGTAGCGGATGGAGGAGTCGTACCAGCCCACACGCTCGCCGGCCTCGCGCCGGAACACAGTCGTGGAGTTCGCCATGGGGTTGGAGAACAGCATCGCGGCGCGGATGGCTTCGTTCGTCTCGGGCTT
Organism: Acidobacteriota bacterium; assembly: GCA_017307505.1. GTDB lineage: Bacteria > Acidobacteriota > Terriglobia > Bryobacterales > Bryobacteraceae > Paludibaculum. The sequence goes on from JAFKEE010000043.1 coordinate 103,441, forward strand.
GAGATAGCGGTACATCTCCTGGCCCGTGGGGTCGACGATGATAAGACCGCCGCCGCAGCCCACGTAATCCGGATGGCTGTCCAGGAATTCGAGTTGCGTGGCCAGCTTGTTGTCGAGACACCACCGGTCGTCGTCATCGATCATGGCGACATACTCGCCGCGGCAGCGGGCGAAGCCCCGGTTGTAGTTGATGCTGATGCCCTGGTTGTCGTCGTGCCGCAGATACGTCATGCGCGGCTCCGACGCGGCCAGCCGGCGGGCGACCTCCGGCGTATTGTCCCGCGAGCCGTCGTCCGGGACGATCAGCTCCCAGTCTGTGAACGTCTGGGCCTGCAGCGCCGCCAGGGCGGCTTCCAGGAAGTGGGCGCGATTGTAGGCGCCCATCAGAATACTGACTTTCGGACTGCTCATACGGCGGTATCCAGGTGAGGCAGCAGCTCCGTCAGGCGCTCCAGCGTGACGGTGGGCTGAACGCGGCTCTCTTCTTCCGCGTTGAATTCATTGCGCAGGAAGGCAGACCGGCAGCCGAACGCCTGTGCGGCCTGCACGTCGCGGAAGCTGTCGCCCACCATCCAGCAGCGGGCCGGGTCGAGGGCAAACTCCCGGGCAGCCTGGCGCAGCATGCCATCAGCGGGCTTGCGGCAGCCGCAGCCATTGGCATCCACGTGCGGGCAGGCGTAGAAAACATCGATGCGGCGGCCCAGGCGGCGCGCCAGATCGTCGTGCAGCGCATCAAGCTCAGCCTGCGTGAGCAGGCCGCGGGCCACCTGCGGCTGATTGGTCACCACCAGCAGACGGTAACCCAGGTCCTGGGCGCGGGCCAGCAACTCCTCGACGCCCGGCAACAGCTCCATCTGGCTGGCCTTGGTCAGATACTCGCCACGAGGCAGGGCCCGGATGAGCGTGCCGTCCCGGTCCAGCAGCAGCGCCTTGTTGACGCGCGGCCGGGCGTCCTGCCAGCGCGTGTACCACTGTTTGGCGAACTCGTACTTCTCCGGCGTGCCGATGTCGAGGATCTCCAGTTCACCGGGCAGCCCGACAATCGGCGCGCCCTCGGCCACCAGGCGCGGCAGCACTTCGCGGTCGAGACTCACCGGACGGCCTTCCGGAATCTCGTCCAGAATGCGGCGCGACAGCACGTCCAGGCCGGTGTTGAGATACAGGTTCTCGCTGAACTCCGTGATGCCGTGGGGCCGGCCGAACCAGCGCCGGATGTGGCCGCCGCTGCCGGGCTCAATTTCAGCCAGGTCGCCATTGGCGGGCAGGTCGGACCGCTTCAGCGTGACGGTGGCCAGCGCACCGGTCTCGTGGTGGCGGCGCAGCAGAGCGGAGAAATCGTAGTTGTGCAACTGGTCGCCGTAGACCAGCAGGAACTCCTCGTCCAGCAGGTGGGCGGCATGGCGCAGCGCTCCGGCGGTATCCAGCAGGCCGGCGCTCTCGTCGCTGTAATGGATCTCAACGCCCAGCCTGGCGCCGTCGCCAAAGTGGGCCATGATCTGCTCGCCCTTGTAGTGCAGGTTCACGACGAAGCGGCGCACGCCCTGGTCTTTCAACTGCCGGATGAGATGCTCCAGCAGCGGCATGCCGTCGGCGCTGATGGGCACCATCACTTTCGACATGTGATCCGTGAGCGGGCGCAGGCGCGTGCCCAGCCCGGCGGCCAGCAGAAACGCCTGCTTCATGCCAGCATGTCTCCGTTGTAGACGACGGAGGCCCCGCTCGTAGCCAGCGAGAGATGGATCTCGCACGAGTCGGTCAGTTCCAGCTTGCGGGCCTGGTCGTGCACCGCGGCGCGGATCTCGTCATGCCGGGCGGCCGGCGCCAGGAACAGCACGCAGCCGCCACCGCCCGCACCCAGCAGCTTGCCGCCCCATGCTCCGGCATCCATGCCCGCCTTGTAGATGTGGTCGATGATCCCGCTGGAGATCATGCCGGAGAGCTGGCGCTTGCGCATCCAGTTCTCGTGCAGCAGCCAGCCCATGCCTTCGGTATCGCCCCTGCACAGCATGCCTTCGAAGACTTCCACATCGGCCGCCATCTGTTTCATCAGCTCGAAGTGGCGGCCCATGCCGGAATGCTGGTCCCGCAGCACCGCTTCGGCACTGCGCGTGATGCCGGTGTAGAACAGCAGCATGTGGTACTCCAGCTTGCGGCGCTGGGGCACATTCAAAGCCACCGGTTTCGCGTCCACCGTGCCGTCGTGATTGAACTGAAACACGTGCAGGCCGCCGAAGGCCGCGGCGTACTGGTCCTGCTTGCCGATGCGCTCGCCCACCAGTTCGATCTCCAGGCGGCAGGCCAGTTCGGCCAGATGCCCCGGCTCCAGGCTCTTGCCCAGATAAGAGTACAGGCCCGCCAGCAGCGCTACAGAGAAACTGGACGACGAGCCCAGCCCGGTGCGCGCCGGCAGCGACGCGAACGAACCGATTTCAATCTGGCTGCGGATGCCCAGGTCTGTCAGCGCGGCGCGCAGGCGCGTGTGCTGCAGATCCTCGGGCCGGTCCACTGTCTCGACGACGGAGTAGCGGGCCGAGACCTTCTCGATGAAAGGCGTGCGGTTGATCGCCAGAAAGACATACTTGTCGATGGCCGTCGAGATCACCCGCCCCGGGTGGCGCTGGAAGAACTCCGGCAAATCGGTGCCGCCACCGACAAAGCTGATGCGCAGGGGCGCTCGGGCTACAATCATCGGGCGCTCACTTTCTGATCCCTGCTTTGAGGGCTTTCAACTGCTCGACGGGCGCCGTCTTGTGGAAGCCTTCGGCCATGTACCACTCGACATAAGTGCGGATGGAATCCGTGATGCCCGCCTTCGGCTTCCAGCCCAAAGCCTGCAGCTTCGAGGAGTCGCTCACCGCGTTGCGGGTGTCGGTATGACGGTAGCCGCCCAGCACGATGGGCGAGGCGGAACCCGTGATGCTCTTCACCGCTTCAGCGAACTCCACCACCGGAACGGCCCGGCCGCCGCTGACATTGAAGACCTGGAAATCGGCCTTGCGGGACTTCATCACCAGCAGATTGGCGGCCACAACATCATGCACGTTCACGAAGTCGCGCAGCTGGCGGCCGTCCTCGTACACCGTGATGGGCACGCCGGCCAGGGCCTGGCTGATGAAGATGCGCAGCGCGCCGGAGTACAGATTGCGCGGCGACTGGCGCGGCCCCTGGATGATGGAGTAGCGCATGATCTTGGTGGGGATGCCGTAGGTCTTGCCCAGCCGCAGCGCCATCATCTCCGAAGCGTACTTGGACAACCCGTAGCTGTTGGTGGGCTGCACCGGCTGATCCTCGCGAAACGGCGTGAACACCGCCTCGCCGCCGTCGGGGGCGCGCACGGCCCAGCGGCCCGCTTTCAGATCCGCCTCGCGGCGCAGTTCCGGGAAGAACGTGCGGCCGGCCGAATCCTGGTAGGCGCCGTCACCGTAGACGAACTGTGAACTGGCGTAGACCACCGAACGCACCGGCAGGTTCTTCTCCGCGATCACCTCGTACAGCAGCGCCGTGGAGACGGTGTTGGTGGTGTAGAAGCGCGAGAAGTCGGGCCGCTGATCCTGATAGGCGGCCAGGTGGAAGACCGCTTCCACGCCCTTCAACGCCTTTTCCCACACCGGTTTATCCCGCACATCGGCGCGAACCAGCTCATAGCCCTTGCGCTGGATATAGCGCGGCCATTTGCCCGCATGAACCTCGCCCTGAAGATTGTCGACGATCCGAATGGAATAGCCTTTGGCGGACAAGGCATCCGCGGTGTGGGAGCCCAGGAAGCCGGCCCCGCCAGTGATCAGAACAGTTTTTGACATATGTGCTGCGATCGATGACTGCCGCTGCCGCGCTAGGCGCCCGTGTGCGGGCCGGGCAGGTACTGCTTGACGGCCGGATAGATGGAGTTCAGGAAGTCCAGTGCCTCCCGGTCGGCCGTTTGTTCGGTGTCCGTGATGGGCACGACGATACGCACCATGGCCGTGTCGCTGCGCTGGTAACGCAGGGAATCGGCAACCAGGTAGAACTTGGCCATGTACTCGCTGGCGACAGAACGGTAGGGCGTCAGATACCAGTAGTAGACGATGCTCTTGGCCGAGCCATGGGAGACGATGTAGCGGTTGACGTTGACCGGCGCCGGCGCGCCCGGCACGTTGATGTCGATGATGCTGCTGGTTTCCTGCGTCCAGCCGTTGGCCGGCAGGCAGTGCTTGGGCGAATGCGGCGCGACGCCTGTGCGCTGCGTGCGGAAGAAGGCGATGTAAAGGTTGGCCGGCTCCGTGTAGGCCGGGTTCTTGTAGTCGCGCACCAGCGTACCGTCAGCCTTCAGCTCGTCCAGAACTTCCTTCTCCATCGGGTAATCCCGGATGGCGGTCCAGGCGCCCGCGGTCTGGCTGATCCCCGACAAAGGCTGCAGGTCGGGCACATACTCGGTTCTTTTCATGGAGTATTCGGCGCCGATCGCCGCTACCAGCAGCAGCGCTCCGGCGAGGAAATGGGGAGAGCGGAAAAGACCGGTCATTAGGTCTCCAGAGGCAGCGGAGTCTTGGGGGTGGTTCTACGCGGCCGGCTGATCAGATCCAGGATGCGATGCAGGGAACCCAGGATAACCAGCGCAACCATGAAGATAACCCAGCCCTCCATACTATGATAGACCCCCTCGGACCACTCCCGTTTGTACTCGCTCATGATGCCCGTCATCGTGACCCGGAAGGCATTGGCGGCAATGGCGATGGGGATCGTGGAGACGAACAGTACGACGCGCATCCACATGCGCTTGTCGAAGAGGTAGCCGTAGATCAGGGACAGGAACGTCAGCGAAAGCAGCGAACGGATGCCGGAACACGCTTCCACCACCGAGAGCTTCTGGCTGGGCAGTTCCAGTACATTGCCGTCCCGCAGGACAGGGATGCCCACGATCTCCAGACCCACCTCCGCCAGTTGCGAGGCCAGCATCTGCAACGGAAATGTAATGCGCGTGTACAGAATAGTGGGCCAGCGGACCATGAAGCACAGCAGGAAGAACGGAAAGGCCAGAGCCCGCAGCATGGCTGTTCCGGCAGTCAGGAGGACAATGCCCATCAGGGCAAGGATGAAGGCGCTTCTGGCCAGGAAGTACTCGGCGCCAAGTTCGGCAATCATCATCTGGACAAAGGCCAGCGCCAGCACCACCCAGCCGGTCCACGAAGGACGCAGGGGGATCTGTGAGAGCTTCTCGCGCTGCGACCAGATGACCCAGCCGGCGACGAACGGCACAAAGATGCCGTGCCCCATCTCCTCGAGCCGAAACCACTCATCCACCATCTTGTACAGGACGTTCCCGAAAAGGATGAGCAGGAGCAGTAGGAGGATGCCCGTTCTCGCCAGGAAGGACGACGTCTGTTTCTCAAGCATCGAAAAAGGGAACTCCTCCGGACATTACCAATTGGACGGTGCGGATTGAACTCGCCGGATGTCCAATCATCACAGGCAGACTACACCAGGCACAACCGCACAAAAAGCAACAAGTTCTGCCTGGCACCTATCCATAAGATTATGACAGACTTCCCGGCTGATCCAGGGTGGCCGGAGCCGTCCGGGGCGCGAAACGGCGGTCTACCAGCCAGAAGAGAGAGGCCGCTAGGGCCGCAATCACCAGATCCGTGATCCCGGGCGTGCGGCGAGGCAGCCAGCACTGGGCTGCCTCGATGAAAGTGACAGTGGCGGCGGTCAGCAGAAACGCCGCCGGCCGGCCCAGCCGGGTGCGGGAAAGCAGCCAGAACGCGGCGCCGTAGGCCCAGGTCTTCCTCAGCAGGACGCCGATGCTGGGCATCCAGGCGATGCCGAGCATCTCCTTGAAGGGCACCCAGCCGAAAGGTTGGGGGTGGGAGGAGACGTGGAACGGCCGCAGGCCCTCCACCACCAGCCAGGCCAGCCAGAGCCAGGCCAGGGCCGCGCTGGTGCCGCGCCAGTCCTGCGGCAGCAGCGAATGCAAGGCCACGGCGGCCACGGCGCCGCCCAGGTACGACCAGGTGAAGATATGGCCGGGGGATGCCAGCATGAGTCCAAAGACCAGCGGCAGCAGGGCCCACAGCCACCAGCGCGGATAGCTTCCGTCCAGAATCACGGTGAGCAGGCAGCCCGCCAGCATCCAGGGCATGGCGCCGTTCAGGCTGTCGGGTGGCGACCAGGCGCCGGGATGGAGCAGGATTCGCACGCGCGGGACCACGCCCAGGCCGAAGATGCGGTCCGGCCAGCCCAGGCCGGCAAGCCATAGCGAAAGCAGCAGGATGGCGGAAGAAAAGTGGAAGACGTGGCGGTGTGAGCGCTGCCCGTGATGGGCCTCGATGATCCTCTGGAAGAGCGCGGCCAGAACCAGACCCAGCGCCGTGCTGACACTGTTGCAGGCGACATCGGTGAGGCCGGGCATGCGCGATTGCACATAAGTTTGTAGAGTTTCCACCGTGAACGAGAGCAGGGTGCCGAGCAGCAGCGGGACGCCGAGGCGGGTCAGGTTCCGCCGCCAGCCGCTCCACAGAAAGCCGGTAAACCCGATGGGGATATAGATCACCAGGTTCACCAGGATGTCCCGCGGGCCGGTATTCTCGACGGAGTAGTCCCAGCCGGTGAGCAAATGCCGGATGGCCTGGTCCAGGGGCGGGCCGGGCCGGAGGGTCCAGGGAAAGAGGGACCCGGCCAGCAGTAGGAAACAGAAAGCCGCGAGCAGGATAAGCATGTCAGTGGCGCGGGGTGGCCAGGGCGGCGCGGCAGACATCGAGCGTCTGGCCGGCTACCGTGTCCCAGCCGCGGCGGGCGGAAGCGGCGATAGTTTCGGTGTCCCAGCGGCGGTCGAGGGCGGTGTCGAGCGCGGCGGCCAGAGCGCGGGGATCGCGGGGCGGAGTGAGAATTCCGCGGGTCTCGTCGAGCAGGTCCGGGATGGCCCCGACGGAACTGGCGACCACGGGGCGTCCGGTGGAGAGCGCCTCAATGACAACGTTGGGGCAGCCCTCGTTGAGGCTGGGCAGGCAGAAGACGTCGCAGGCGCGCATCCAGCGGGCCACTTCGACGGGCGGCAGGGCGCCGGTGAAGCGAACTTTCAGCCGGGACCCGGAAGCGGCCAGCGCGGCCTCAAGTTCCGCGTGCTGCTGGCCTTCGCCGACGAGCACGAGTTCCAGCCTGGGGCGCCGGGCGGCCAGCTCGACGGCGGCCTTCACCAGGTCGGTAACCCCTTTGACGGGAATGAGATGGCCGGCGAAGAGGACCACCTCGGAATCCGGCTCCACGGCCAACTGGCGGCGTGCTTCAGCGCGGTCGCCGGGCGCGAAGATGGAGCTGGCGCAGCCGTTTAGAATCACATGGATCCGGTCGGCCGGGGCGCCCAGATCGAGGGCCCGGTCGCGCAGCTCGCCGCTGACGGTGAGGATGGCGGCAGCCTCGGCCAGCACGGAGCGGACGCCGCGCGTGGTGAAGGGATCGGACGGGCGCAGGTCCGTCCCCCGCGAGCCGACCGCCAGGGGAACACCCAGCGAACGGGCGGCAATCGCGGCGCCGTGGCCATCGGGATAAATCCAGTAGGCCAGCACGATGTCGGGGCGGAAGCGGCGCAGGGGGCCGATGAGGCGGCGGGCGGCCAGGTGGCCGTTGATGGGGCGCGTGATGCGCGGCAGCACGGAGTATTCGCAGTAATGGACGCGGACGCCCGGCGGCTGCCAGGCGGGGTCGGCGCGGCGGTAGAGGTACGTCTTCGGCTGTAGCCACGAGACCGGCGGATAGATCGCCAGCGGGACGAAAACCTCCACCTCGGCGAGGTGGGAAAGTTGCTCCACCGTGTAGTAGATGGGGATGCCCCGGTAAGGTTCCGTGCTGAGCGGAAACAGGGAGGTGACGACCGCAATGCGCAGCGGGCGGTCAGGTTGATCTGTGGCCATCACCAAAGGTTCTACAGTAACACGCGGTACATTGGGGAGATATTAATGCGGACCGGGTGATCCCGTCCGCAAAGGCGCGGCTGCGCGATCACAACAAAGTTGCTTTGTATTTTCAACCACATCACTGTCCAAACGAGAATCTTCCATTACGGTTCTCGGCATGTCATATAAAAAGTGGACTGGTCTTTCGATTACAGTGGCGGCTTTCGCCTTAGCAAGCGGACAAACCACGGTTAATCTGAAGTCACAGGGCCGGAATGTCGATTTTGCGGGTGCAAGTCTGACTAAGCCGTTCCGGATGGGAACGGTGTTGCCGGCAGGTTGTGCGGACGGGGAAATGTTCTTTAAGGCGAACGCGGTAGCGGGACAGAACGTGTATGCGTGCCTGAACGGCGCCTGGGTGGGCTCGACTCCGATGCCCCCGGCGGCCGGGGAAGGCGGCAAGGTGCTGGGCAGCGACGGGACCCAGCCCGCGTGGCAGGCGCTGGGCGGAGACGTCGCAGGCACGCCTGGCACAATGGCCGTCAGAGCCTTGCGTGGCAAGAGTTTAGGAACGGTAGACCCGGTGGACGGCGACTGGCTGCGCTGGAACGGGGTAGCCGGTGAATGGCAGGCCACACCGCCGGAATCGGGGCTGGTGGCAGGCAATGGCCTGCGCTTAACAGGGACCACGCTGGCCGTGGAAGATGCGGTGGTGCCGCTCTACACAACGGGCCAGGGTGCTCCGTCCGGCGCCTGCACGGCGGGCCGCGATTTTTATACGGATACGGCCGGCAGCGGCTTGTGGACCTGCGGCAGCGGCGGCGCCTGGAGGCAGGCCAGCCTGGCGGGCCATGTACATGGAACTGAACAGATTACATCGGGCCTGATGGCCCTGCCGCGAGGCGGCACAAACCAGGGTTCCTGGACGGCCGGGCGGTGTGTGCAGGTGAGCGCCGACGGCACACGGCTGGAGAGCGCGGCGGCCGCCTGCGGCAACGGCGGTGACTCGTCACCGGCTTTGCCGGATATCTCCAAGGCTTTGATATGGGACGACTTCCTCAGCGGCGACAAGAGCACGACGGCCAGCATTGGAACCCTGGGCTGGCAGCAGCAGGGGGTTGGCACATTCACCGAGCTGACCAGCGAGACCAATCATCCCGGGCTAATCCGGATGGACTCGACTACCTCGGCGACGAACAACACGGCCACCCTGCACCTGATGAGAACAGTAGGCTTTCAACGTTCGGAGATGTTTGATTTGACGTGGATTTTCCGAGTCAACCAGGCGGATACCAGCATGGTGGCACGGGTGGGTTTGTTGGGCGCCGCAACGTCGGCCTACAATCAACCCCGCCCATCGGACGGCATCTGGCTCGAGAAATCGGCCAGTGACACAACTTGGTTTTGGACCATTCGATCAGGAGGCACGGATGTACAGCGAATCGATACGGGTGTGGCGGTGATGGCGGCAGGCTGGGTGAAGTTGCGCCTGCGGCGGGTGGATTCGTCCACCTTGGGGCTTACTGTGAACAACGGCGTGGAACTGACCTCGGCAGCCGCGCTGCCGGCGTCTCCCTGTACCCCCTGGGCGGTGGTCCATAATGGCAATACTGCAAACAGTCGAACAATGGATGTCGACTACTTCAGCCTGACATTGACAGGGCTGGTCCGCTAAGGGAGTGATGACAATGAGAGTTTTCCTGTATCTTCTATCACTGTCGCTCCCTCTGCTGGCTCAAACCCAGCTCTATGTACCGACAGGGCCTACGCGCTGCATTGCGTCGGCCAGCAATTCGACACCAATCGTCATTTCGACAGCCGGGTGCGACAACGCTTCTCTCGCCTCCGCATCACCAGTGCCCCTGGCGCACGGCTGGACGAACGGCACGATCATCGTCCTGGCCGGCGTGGAAGGCAACACCGCAGCCAACGGGACACGCGTAGCCACGCACGTCACGGCCACAACGGCGGAACTGTATGACCTGAGCGGAGCCCCGGTAGCGGGCAATGGCAACTTCCTGCGCTTTACCAGCGGACAGGGCACCAGCTATCCGGAGGCAGCCTCCGGCACGCAAGTCACGCTCAAGGATCATCCCCGGGTATGGCTGGATGGCTCGGCAGGCGCTCTAACCTCCACACTCTGCAAGAGCGGGCCAGGCTGCAAGGGCGTGAACAGCAACCCGGCCTTCGCCGCGATGAAGACGGCGATCGACGGGCGCGTGGTCGCCAAGACCGCCGAGACTCCGGACAACGCGCTGATCTCGCAGATGCAGAATGGCGATTTCGGGTATCTGGGCGGAGCCGCCCTGATGTACCAGTCCACAGGCACCAAAACCTATCGCGACAAGACCGTGGCGATCCTGAACAATATCGACAAGTACACCAAGGGCTTTGGCTGCAACGAGCAGATTGGGGGCTGCGGCGACTCCATCACGCTGGATTACTCCAGCAAGTACATGTGGAACATCGCCCAGGCCTACTCCATCGTGAGAAGCACGATGACACCGGAAGACCGCAAGGCGTTCGCAGGCAAGATGCTGAACGACGTCAACGACGGATGCACCAACCGCTTCTATGGCGGAACCGGCACAATCGATTACACGCTCTATGCGACGACGATCACAGGCCACGGAACGCAGTGGCTGACGAATCCCGACCCCGCGCAACGCATCGCGCCGGGCGATTCCATCATGTTCACGACAGGCTGTACATCCGGCTACTGCACCGGCATGACGATGATCGTGGGCGCGGTGAACTCGGATACTTCTCTGACGATCAACGGCTATCCCACCGGCGGTTATGTGGCCGGCAACGTGGCGAACGGTCCTTTCTGGATCGGCAAGCCGTGGACGGAGGGCAATTGTGGGTTGACGAACTTCATCAACCATTCCGGATTCTCTCCGCTGTCGAGCGGCCAGATGCACCCCAGCGTCTTCCTGAACGGGAAGCCTTCCAGTTTCGGCGGCACGACGGTGTACTCGCGCGACGAATCGAACCGGTCTGAGCTGTACAACCAGAACATCACCAAAGGTCTGGGCTTTCTGGCGCTGGGCATCGCACTGGCCGATGACGATGTCCGTGCCCAGATGATGATCCAGCGGCTGATGTTCTGGTGGAAGGACTACTGGTATCCCCTGCAGCGCCAGTGGACAACGGGCGCAATGCAGATCACGGCGAAATACTACGCCACGCGCGTGCAGCCGTTCACGGCCGACTTCGCCATCCAGTTGCGCAACAGCTTCGTGGAACCGGTGATGGACTTCACTGGCGGAACGTGGCTGAAGACACCCCTGTCGTTGTGGGTTTACGGCTACAACCGGGCGATGAACTCCGGCACACGCTGGGGCTATGCGGCGCCGACTGTAATGACACCGGACCACTGGAAGGGCGGGCTGGCTTCCGCCTACCTGCAGCCGGACTCCGACGAAGCCAAGGCCTGGCGCCACATCCTGAAAAGCTGGACCGGCTACTACGGCCCGTCGGAGACGCAGTTCGGCTACGCCAACCTGCTGGGCTATCCGGACAACTACCTGTATACGGACCCCTCGGAGCCCGCGGAAGACCCGAATAAAACCCTGCCTCTGTCGCGAAACCTGACCATTTCGGATTCGCAGCCGAATGGCGAGGGTTCAGGACTGGTGATTTCACGCACGGGGTGGAATAACGACTCCAGCATCTTCGAGATCCACGCGCTGAGCAATCTGAAGTTCGCCAACATGTGGCCGCAGTCCTATGCAGGCAACCCGGCGAGTTATAAGATTTTCAAGCGCTTCTATCTGCTGGCCGAAGATTACGGCAAGGGTGTGCAGCCGACCTTCTCGGCCTACTGCGGGCCGAACGAGCAGAGCAACTACATGCGCATCGGGCCGTATACGCCCACCTCTCCGTCGCTGCTGCGGAGGGCGAACTTCAAGTCGCAGGTGCAGTATGTGAAGACGCCGCGCTACTGGAACGACGCCAACAACGAAGCCACCTATGCCATGGTCGATTACGCCGGCGCCTATCAGCCCAGCGCGCATATCGCTTTTGCGCACCGCCATTTCGCGCATTTCAAGAAGACAGGCCGCAATGAGTATGTGATTGCGGCCGATTCGGTACGGACCTCCGACGGTCAGACCAAGGTGACCTTCCTGCACTATCCGAACAACGCGCAACCAGGCGTCTTCGAGAACGGCACGACAGCCTGGGCGGCCAACCCGACCGAAGGCCAGACGGAGCTTGACGCCACAACCGGCCGGGTGATCTCCAGTTCGCCGTCCTCACGGATCGTGACGCAGGTGCTGCAGCCGGACGGGCCCAATTCCCTACGGGTCTATACGGACAATCCGGATGGTTCCTACACAGGGACGGTGGATCCGGTGAAAGGGCCGCTGGGCGGTGCGGGACAGACGTTCCGGGTTTCCATCTGCGCCTCGGCCGACGGCGCGAGCTGCGACGCGGGCAACCTCAAGACCAACGTACTGGTGGCACACCGCATCGTGGAAGGCACGGGAGAAACCGAGAATGCCGCCGCACTGCTGACCACCATCGACGCCAACTTCGTGGGCATGCAGGTGGACGACGGTCCGAACTCGATCGTGGCCCTTTTCCCGTCGGAAGGCGGGACGCTGTCCACGGCGAGCTTCACCTCAACACATGCCGACAGGGCACAGTATCTGGTGAGCGGACTGTCGGCCGGTTTATGGACGGTCCTGAAGGACGGCGAGCCCCTGGACCTGCCGGGCAAGGTGGACGACAGCGGGGTTCTCTACTGGGAAGGCACGGCTGGGGCGTATGTGCTGACGCGTACCGGCGCCGGGCCGCTGACGGTGGCAACAGATTCCCTGCCGCCCGCGGCGACCGGTACGGTTTATCTGTACCCGCTGGTGGCACTGGGTGGCACGCCGCCCTATGCGTGGAGCATTACCACTGGCGCGCTGCCGGACGGCGTGGCGCTGCAGGAACTGGGGCTGATCACCGGTACGGCGCAGACCTCGGGGGATTTCAGCTTCACGGCCACGGTCACGGACAGCGAGGGCCAGACGGCTTCGAAGGACCTGGTTTTGTCTGTGGGCACGAGTCCGCTGACGATTCTGAGCAATTCCCTCAGCGGTGGCGTGATCGGGCGTCCCTACCTTGCCGTGCTGGTGGCGAATGGCGGAGTCGGGCCGTATGTGTGGAGCGTGGTCAACGGCACGCTGTGCGACGGCCTCTCGCTTTCCGAAGAAGGCACAATCAGCGGCCAGCCGGCGACCGCCGGGGCCTGCACCTTTCGGGTGCGGGTGACTGACCAGGGCGGGCTGACGGCGGAGCGGGATTTGGAGCTGGATGTCGCGGCCAACGATTCGCTGACGATCCTGGAGACGAGCCTGCCTGACGGGATGACAGGCA
>JAFKEE010000017.1 GCA_017307505.1 Acidobacteriota bacterium
TCTTTCCAGGGCATACCCAATGCTGGACTGCCCTTCACGCTCCCGAGCTCCATTTCCGACTGTTACCTATGTCCTTGGAATGTTTTGTTACCTATGTCCTCGGAACGTACCCGCTGCGAACCGCGACTGGTAAGGAGCGGGCCACGGACCGCAGGCGCGTCTTCCACGCAACCGCGCAGAAATCCCGCGCGTCCTCTACGAAACCGGAGCTTCGATCACCGACGCGGCAGCATGCAGCGTCGAAGCAATCCGCACACTAGCGACCACGGCCTCGGCCGAGACGCCCTTCTCACGAACCACCGCCTCATGCGACCGCACACAGGCTTCGCACCCATTGATCGTCGACGCAGCCAGGCACGCCAGTTCGAAGTCCACCGGATCTCCGCCATGCGTCCGGATCGACTGCATCCGCAACCGCGCCGGGATGTTCGCGTAGTCTTCCTTGCCCACCATATGGCGGAAGCGGTAGAAGATGTTGTTCATCTGCATGATCGCGAACGCCGCCTTGGCGGAATTCAACTGCGCAGGCGAGAGCTTCGTCGCCGCCTCGGCCAGAATCGCCTTGCTCAGCGTCTCGTTACGGCTGGCCAGGGCGCAAGCCACGGCGTTGGTCCAGGTCTGTTGCTCGGTCAGCTCCGACTGGGCCAGCACGCTTTGCACGTTCAACTTGATATCCCGGGCGTAGTCCGGGAAGGCATCGAGAATTTCGGTGATTGTCATAGGGAAGCTGTCAGCTTTCAGCGATCAGCTGTCAGCCGGAAAGCCGGCAGCGGATTGCTGAGAGCACATCAACCAGGGGCATTGTCGACCTGTCGATGTGTCGAAACAAGCGGTCAACCACCAACCGCCAGCCATCAGCCCGGGAGCTGACAGCTGATAGCTGATCGCTGATCGCTCACCAAGCACGGTCAGCCACCAGCCATCAGCCCGAAAGCTGATAGCTGACAGCTGACCGCTGAAAGCTCTCTTACACGTGAATCGTTTCCTGGCCCTTGTTCCAGTTGCAGGGGCACAGCTCGTCGGTCTGCAGCGCATCCAGCACCCGCAGCACTTCCGCACTGTTCCGGCCCACCGACAGGTCGGTCACCATCACGAAGCGGATCACATTTTCCGGATCCACAATGTACACCGCACGCTGGCTCACACCGGCGCCGGGATCGATGATGCCGAGCGCCGAGCTCAACTCGCGCTTCACATCAGCCAGCATCGGGATCGGCAGATCCTTCAGGTCGGCGTGATTCTGGCGCCAGGCCAGGTGAACGAACTCGCTGTCGATGCTCGCGCCCATCAGCACGGCGTCCCGATCGGCGAAGTCCTTGTTCAGCTTGCCGAAGGCCACAATCTCCGTCGGGCATACGAAGGTGAAATCCTTCGGCCAGAAGAAGAGGACCTTCCACTTGCCAGGATGGGAATCGCTGCCGATCTCCTGGAACGCGGTCTTGATGTCGTTGCTGACCGTGGCGGTCACTTTGTATTCGGGGAACTTCTGTCCAACTCCAAGCATGAGCTATGGTCTCCTTTTGAGATATTAAGGCGTTTTGATATCGGCAACGCAATCCGGACACAATCCCTGGAACTCCACGCTGTAGCGCAGCACCCGGAAGCCCGACGGCAGTTCCCGCTTCAAATGCACCGGTTCGATGTCCGTCTCCGCCAGGTCCACAATCGCCTTGCAGCGCGTGCAGACCAGATGATGGTGATCGATAAGATTCGCTTCCAGCCGCAACGACCCGTGATGCGGGCTCACCTCGCGCAGCAAGCCTGCCTCGAGAAACGTGCGGATGTTCTTGTAAACCGTCGCCAGCGAGATGGAAGGGATCTGCCGGCGCACTTCGTCGTAAATCGATTCCGGCGAAGGATGCCCCTTCGAGGCCGTCACCGCCAGGAAGATCACTTCCCGCTGGTGCGTTAACGACAGACCCGCCGCCCGGCACTGCTGCCGGAACTCGCTGAGCGTGTGTTCCTGACCGGACTGCATTTGATAATTACTATTAAACGAGAATCATTATCCAAATGTCAACCGTCCCATTGTCATGGCCCGGAATTTTCTCACCAGATCGGGTGATCTGCCGCCAGTGAGGGATTGGGGTATCCCGCTCATGCCCTTCCGAACCACAATCGCTGTGTTACCAGATTCCGCCCGGCAGGCGGACCCGAATCTACTAAGGAGCATAACCCTCAATGACTGGAACCAAAACCAAGCGATCGCTCGAACCAGGCACGCAGAAATTCATCGATGCCGTGGCGGCCAAAGGCGGCCCGCCGCTCTATACCCTCACCAAGGAAGATGCGCGCCAGGTGCTGGAGGATGCGCAAGCCATTCCAGTGACTAAACTTGACGCTGACGTCGAAGATCTCGTGCTCCCTGTCGGCCCCTCCGGCAAAGTCTCTGTCCGCATCTACCGGCCCGTCGGCGCCAAAGGTCCGCTCCCGGCCGTCATGTACTTCCACGGCGGCGGCTGGATCCTCGGCAGCAAAAACACCCACGACCGGCTCCTCCGCGACATGGTCAACCAGACCCCCGCGGCCTTCGTCTTCGTCAACTACATCCCTTCGCCGGAATCTCAGTATCCGGCCCCGGCCGAAGAATGCTACGCCGCCTCCCGCTATATCGCCGAGCACGGGCCCGACTTCAACATCGATGCCACCCGTCTGGCCGTCATGGGCGACAGCGTAGGCGGCCAACTCACCGCTGCCGTTACCCTTCTGGCCAAGGAACGCGGAACCCCCCATTTCGTCCACCAGGTCCTTTGCTACCCGGTGACCGATTCCGACTTCAACCGCGAGTCCTACCTCACCTTCGCGGAAGGCCCGTGGCTCACCCGTCCGGCCATGCAGTGGTTCTGGGACAACTTCGCACCCAACCAGCAGGACCGCAAGAAGATCACCGCCTCCCCGGCTCGCGCTACCAAAGCCGAACTCTCCGGCCTCCCACCGGCCCTGGTGATGGTTGACGAAAACGACGTCCTGCGCGATGAAGGCGAGGAGTACGCCATGAAGCTCAGCGAAGCCGGTGTGGAAGTGGTAGCCGTCCGCTACCTAGCCACCATCCACGACTTCATGATGCTGAATGGCATCGCCGCCACACCGGCAACCCGCAGCGCCATCGAACTCGCCGGCAGCACCCTCAACAAAGCGCTCGGACTCTAGCCAAGGGACTCATCTCGTGAGCAAACTCAAGGGCAAAGTAGCCGTCGTTACTGGCGCCTCCAAAGGCATCGGAGCCTCCATCGCGGAGCATCTCGCCGCACAGGGGGCTTCCGTGGTCGTGAACTATTCCAGCAGCAAAGCCGGCGCCGACGCCGTCGTTGACCGCATCAGAAAATCCGGCGGCACAGCCACAGCCGTACAGGCGAATGTGTCGAAGGAAGCCGACATCCATCACCTCTTCGCCGAAACCCACAAGGCGTTCAAGAAGCTCGACGTGCTGGTCAACAACGCCGGCATCTACGAGTTCGCTCCTCTCGAGTCCGTGACGGCCGAGCACTACCACAAACAGTTCGACCTGAACGTCCTCGGCCTCCTCCTGGCCACCAGGGAGGCGGCCAAGGCCATGGGTCCGGAAGGCGGCTCCATCGTCAATATCAGTTCCATCGTGAGCCCGATGCCCGTAGCCAACGCGGCAGTCTACTCCGCCACAAAAGCGGCCGTCGATGCCATCACCATCTCGCTTTCCCTGGAACTCGGCCCGAAGAAGATCCGGATCAACTCTGTGAATCCGGGCATGGTGGAAACCGAAGGGCTCCACTCCACCGGCATCGCCGCCAGCGACTTCCGGAACAAGCTCGAGAGCACGACGCCCCTGGGCCGTATCGCTCAACCGGACGATATCGCCAAGGCAGTAGTGTTCTTTGCAACCGATGACGCCGGCTGGGTCACCGGCCAGACGCTGGTGGTCGCCGGAGGCTTCCGCCAATAAAGGCGGACTCACTGATCCCTAGCGGGGCCGGTCGAAGCGCACGCAACACCGGCCTCGCTGAAACAAACTTGCCCCCAGAGCCATTAGGCCGATAACCACGACCCCGCGTTCCCCAGTGTCAGCAGAACCACCACCCCGTGGGACGGCGGACCCCCAGGTCCGCGGACGACCCCCTGGTCGGCCACCTGGATCCGAACCGTAGCCCGCCAACCGAACTCTGACTGCCCCGATCCGGACTCAAACCTTCGCGTAGTACCCGGCCAGAGCATGGAACGCCACCTTCGGATCCCAAGGCATGTCCGGATACACACCACCGGCCCGATCCGCATAGCTCTTCACCAGCCCGTAACTGGCCATGTCCAGATCAAACTCCGGGTCGCTGGAATGCGGGTACTTGGGCATCACGAAGGTGAAAGCAAAACACCCCTCCACCCGCTCCTCCTGGAAGATCTGGACCAACTCCATCAGATATCGCGCCTGCGTCTCCTCATCGCGAACAAACCCGCCCTTCAATCGCGGCGGTTCCGCCTTCCAATCCACAATCGCCCAACCGTAGCCGCCCTTCTTCTCGGCGCCTTCATACGTGCAGCACCCGAACTCGGTGATCACGACAGGCTTCCCGTACGCGAAGTACTTCCGCAGAGTCTGGCGGAACCCCCTCTGGTTCATGGCATCCCGGTAGCAATCGACACTCACGAAGTCGAAGGGCGTCCAGTCCACCTCCTCCCAGGTCCCGGCGGAATAGGTCACCGGTCCATGGAAATGCCGCCGCACCTCCTCATTGGCACGAACCAGAAACCGGTTTAAGTTCCGCTGGAACGACCCTAGCCGCACGGTGCTCCACAACAGCTTCCACGGCTTCATGAACGCGCCAATCCGTTCCGTCCCGGTCTCCCCCGCCACCAGGCCCTTCATGAAGAAGGTCAACTCCCAGCCTGCGGCGAAAACGACCCGAGGGGTCTTGAGCCGCAACATCTCCGCGGCCTGGGCGCACTCTTTGAAATAGGCCAGAGTCGTGACCTCATCCGCATCGTGATAAGCGGGACAGAACCAGACCTCCAACCCCTGCTCCTGCGCGAACTCCGCCGCGGTCATCAATCGGGACAGGTCCCGCCCGACAATGCGGATCGCGTTGCAGTGCAAGTCCCGGTGGATGATCTCAATTTCCCGCCGGACGATGTCCGGATCGAAGATCGGACGGGAAGGGCGCGTCTCCCCAAACGGATAGAGGCCGACATCGTAGTTGACGCCCTTGAGCCTCATGCGCACCCGCCTGAAGCGAAACGCGGGCCATCGGCATTCCACGATGATGTCGCGAACTTCACCTGCACTGCAGTACCTGGAATGCAATCGGCCTGCCAGAGGACCCCTCCTGCCGCCGCTCCCTTTTGATTCAACGGCAACCAGCCAGCCCGGGCCCTGGAGTCAAGTCGCTCGCACGCCATCGATGGTAAGAATTACACGCGGATCCGCGCGTCTTTCCGGGGCTCCAAACTCTTCGCCCTCGCCGTTTGTGCCGAACCCCGCAAGCCGCCCGAAGCGGCTAACGCCCCAGCCTCGACAGCCCTTTGCTGTCCACTGGCGCCGGCTGGCCTCGATGTACCTGATCCAGCGCCGCCAGGCCATCCGCCGTCGAAGCCAGCGGACTCTCCTCCACCGGCAGCGGCAGCGAGGGTATCGCCGCGATCAACTGTCGCGTATAAGCATGCTGCGGAGCGCGGAAGATCTCCTCCGCCGGTGCACTCTCCACCAGTTCTCCCTTGTGCAGGATCGCCACCCGCTGGCAGAGCGCCGCCACCGAGGCAAGATCATGGGAGATGTAGAGGATACTCACGCCCATCTCCTGGTTCACCCGCCGGAACAGCGCCAGGATCTCCGCCTGCGTAATAGTGTCCAAAGCGCTCGTCGGCTCATCCGCCAGCAGCAGCGCTGGCCGGTGCAGCAACGCCAGGGCGATGAGAAATCGCTGGGCCATGCCCACACTCAGATTGCGAGGATACAGTCGCAGGAACTCCGGCTCCGTCGGCAGGCTCACACTGGCCAGCAGCGGTTGCCACTCGGGTCGGCCCGGACGATGAGCGCGCCAGCACTCCTCCAACTGGGTTCCCAGCCGCAGGTTCGGATTCAGTGCGGACAGCGGACTCTGTGGCACCAGCGCAATCTGCAGCCCGCGCAGCTTGCGCATCTCTTTCTCTTTCAGGCGCAGCAGATCCCTGCCCTGAAACTGAATCTCGCCGGTACAGGTCCCGTTCTTCAGCCCGAGCAACCCCAGAATCGACAGGATGAGAGTGCTCTTCCCTTCCCCGCTCCGCCCCACCAACCCCACGATCTCGCCCTGGCCGATCTCGAGCGCGACATCCCGCAGCACACCCGGTTTCCCCGGGTAGCCCGCCGAAATACACAGCTTCAGCAGTGGACTCATTTTCCCTGAACCAGCGTAAGGTGCTCCGCATCCCAGAACGTTCTCGGATAGAACGGAACCGGCCGGGCGCCTTTCACCTGGGACGACACCGCCGAAAGCGAATTCGGATGCAGCAGGAATACGGCCGGCGACTGGTCCAGCAGAATCTCCTGCACCCGGTCAAAGCTCTTCTTCCGCGCGGCCGCATCGCTGCTCGCCGCCTGGGCCAGCATCAGCTTGTCGATCTCCGCCTCCCAAGGCGTGGCCGGCACCTTCTGCGACGGGTTCCACGGATGATTGGCCGCCGAGCTCAGCAGGATGTTCAGGATGCCGTTCGGGTCGATGTCGACATTGACGAAGCCCAGCAGACAGGTCTCATAGTCCAACGTGCGCGTAATGCGCTGGATCAGCGACGGGAAGTCCAGCATTACGATGTTCACCTTGATCCCGACCTTGCCCAGATCCTGCTGGATCATGGCCGCCATCGGCTCACGCGTCTTGCTGCCGGCGTTCGTAATCAGAGAGAACTCCACCGGGTGCCCGCCCGAATCCTGCAACGCGCCGCCCTTCAGGACAAACCCGGCCTGTGCCAACCGCTTCGCCGCCGCGGCGGCATCGAATCGATGCGGAGCCAGCTTCGCGTTGAACCACTGCTTGTTGGCGGGAGAGACATAACCGGCCGCCAGGCTGGCATGCCCTCGGTACACCACCCGGCCCAGGTCATTCCGCGAGATCGCCTCCGAGACGGCCCGGCGGAATGCCTGAGACTGGAACCATGTTTTCTTGTAAGCCGGCAGCGGCGACTGCGGCGCCATGTTGAACCACAGGAACTCGACGTCGGTCGTGGGTCCGGCATCAATGGCCTGCCCCGCCCCCTCCTTCGCCAGGCGCTCATAGAGATCCGGCGTCAGGGAGTCGATTAACTGCAGCTCTCCCCGGCGGAACCGCAGCAACTCCAGGTCCCGGTTCTGCTGGAATTCGATCCTCAAACTGTCCAACAGCGGCAGCGGTTTGCCATCGGGCTGTCGTTTCCAATAGGCGGTATTCCGCTTCAGCAGCAGATGGGAGCCGGGCGAATGCTCCGCGATGACAAACGGACCCAGGCCCGGAGCCGGCCTCTGCTTCGCTCCGGCCGAGAGGATCGGCACCTGATCAAAGAGCCGCTCAAATGCCCCGGCCGCGGCCGGAAAATCGGCGATCACCGTGAACTCATCCTGGGCGGATACCCGAACCTGCCCCTGCTCGGTCTTGAACGTGTCGGCCAGCGGCGAGTGCAGGGCCGGATCCAACAGCTTCTGGAAGGTCGCCACCACATCCTTCGCGGTAAAAGAAGACCCGTCCGGAAACTTCACGCCGCGCTGCAGGGTGAAAACCACCCGCTTCCCGCCGTTGGTCACTTTCCACGAGGACGCCAACTCCGCCTCCGGCTTCTGCGTGAGCCGGTTCACTCGAATCAGCACCCCCTCCGAGAGGTACCGGATCGCCTCCGCCGAATCATCGGCCACCAGCAGCGGATCCAACTGCTTCGGCTCGCTGTGCAGCGCAAAGCGCAGCTCGCCCGCGGACAGGCTGAGCAGGAACAGAAATGTCAGGGTAAGCACACGCATCATACGGAGTAATCCTCCCTGGGCATGACGAGTTGAAAGCCGCCGATCACCAGGGCCAGCAGCAACACCGGAGCAGCAATCCACGGCTGGGCCACCAGGTCGCCGCTTTGCAGCTCCCGCAGGATCCCGCCCCACGACGGCAAGGGCTCGGACACGCCCAGGCCCAGCATGCCCAGAGTCGCCTCAGCCAGAATGAACAATGGCACCGAAGTCCAGAATTGCGCCAGCAGAACCGGCATCACGTTCGGCACCAGATGGCGCGAAACCAGGCGCCACGGCGTACAACCCGATGCCCGCGCCTGCAGCATAAAATCAGCGTCCCGCAACAGCGTGACAGCGGCGCGAACGACCCGCGCGGACGACGGCCACCCCAGCAATCCCAGAATCAGAAACGTGATCGCCATCGACGCCACTGGAGACACATTCAAAGGCAGGCAAGCCCGCACCATCAGCAACAGCAGCAGCCAGGGCAGCGAAAGGAACAGATCCACCACGCCCAGCACCACCCTCTCGGTCCAACCGCCCGCAAAACCAGCAATCCCACCGATCAACGCGGCCAGGACGCACGACAGCAGAGCCGCCGCCGGAGCCAGCGTCAGCGAAACCCGGGTTCCATACAGCAGCCGGGCCAGGCGGTCACGGCCCAACGAATCAGTCCCCAGCAGGGCCTGCTTCGACGGCGGAGAGTCCGGATTCTCTCGCATCTGCGTGGCATAATCGCCCGGCGTCCACAGCCGGGGCGCCAGCGCCGAAAGGGCCACAATGCTGAGCAGCACGACAGCCAGGCTTCGCGCAAACTTCATGACGCAGCCTCCTGCGGACGCCGAGCCACTAGTTCCGCCAAGGTCATAGCCGCCGTAGTCGCCAACGCGATCAGCATCGTAAGATTCAGCAGCAGCGGCAGGTCCCGAGCCGTAGCCGCCTGCCACGCCAGCCGCCCCAATCCAGCCGCATCGCAGATGGCTTCGATGGGAATGATCGACCCGATCGCCAGGCTCAAAGACGTAGCCAGCAATGCGAACAACTGCGGAGCCGCTCCCGTAAAGACGTAGGCAGACAGGATCCGCATCTCTCCGATCCCGCGCGCCCGCGCCATGTCGATACAAGGCGCCCCATAGGCCTGGGCCAGCACGTTCCGTGCATATCGGAAAATCCGCGGCGTCAATACCAACAGCAGCACCAGTTCCACCGGAGCCCCGAACGTCAGGCAAAGGAATGCCACGACACCAGCCGGCAGGCTCAGCAGCAACCCGGCGAAGACCGCCGTAGCCGTATCCAGGACCCACGCTCTCCGGAAAGCGGCCACCGGGATCGCCAGTGCCAGCCCGAACAGCCACGCACCGGCCAGCCCAACGCCGACCCGCTTCAGCGTCGCGGCCGCATTATTCTTCAGCAACCCCGCAATTGGCGCATTGTTCGATTGCGACTTCCCGAGATCCCCATGCACGGCGCACCACAGATACCGCGCAAACCCGCCTCCGAGGCTGTTCTCCGCCTCGCGCTGGGCTCTCATTGCGGCGATCGCCGTGCTGCTCAGACGAGGATCCAACTCCCGCTCGTCCACCAGCGCGCCCGGCGAAAACCTGACCAGGACGGCCGATCCGAACGCAGCCAGCAGGACGAGAACCGCCATGCGAGCCAGTTGTGTGCCGACTATCTTCATCTGAACCCGTTAGAATCATCGGCAGATCCGCCCCAGGTCTATACCCGAAGCTGGATTCCCTTGCAGTTTTCCTGCCAACCCTTAACGAAATGCTCCTGGGATCACAGGCAGCCGCCTGCTCGGCACCCCTGTCCTGGACGGCCGGCTCGGCCACGGCTGTCTTTCGCTTCAGCCCTCCGCGCTCAGGGCCGCCCCGTCATTGCCGGTGCGGTGCCTATTCCATACAATAAGATCTGCTCATGCGCAGAACGCGCCCGCTGGCCCCCGGATTTCAGCCAATCCCGGGATCTCGAAAGCGCCCACCTCGCGAGCAGGGAGTTGTCCATGGAACCGAAGCAGCCGGATGTCGCGTACGAAACACCCACCGGATTGCCCAGGAGGGGCGCACTGCAGGCCGCCGCAGCCCTCTTCTCCGCGCCCTTTCTGACCCAGCCAACCGAAGGAGCTCAACCTTCAGCCCCGGTCGCTACGCCCGCCTCCGGTCCAAAACGGCACCAGCCTTTCGACGAAGACTGGCGCTTCCTACGGGCCGACGCCCCCGGAGCCGAACAGCCCGCCTTCAACGACTCCGCCTGGCGCACCCTGTCTCTCCCCCACGACTGGAGCGTCGAAGACCTCCCTCCCCGTCCTCCGCATGGCAACGGCGAAGGTGTCCTGTGGGGCACCGCGGACCTGCCCACCCGCGTGGGTCCCTTCGACACCGACCTCAGCGCCGGAGGCCGCGACACCGGCTGGTTCGTAGGCGGCACCGGCTGGTACCGCAAGCACTTCCGCCTCGATGCCCTGCCCGCCGGCGACCAGACCGAAATCGTCTTCGACGGCGTCTACATGAACAGCGACGTCTGGCTGAACGGACACCTCCTCGGCAACCAGCCCTACGGCTATACCACCTTCGCCTACGACCTCACCCCCCACCTGAACCGGGACGGCTCGAACGTCCTCGCCGTGCGCGTGCGCAACGAGGGCCGCAATAGCCGCTGGTACTCCGGCTCCGGCATCTATCGCCACGTCTGGCTGAACACCACCGGCAGCGTGCGCATCCCCACGTGGAGCCTCTTCGTCACCACACCCGAGGTCTCCACCCAGCGGGCCATGGTGAAAGTCTCGGCCGCGGTAGAGAACCGCACCAACGCCGCGCGGGAAGTGACGGTCCGCCTTCAGCTCTTCGACGGCAAATCACACGTATCACCGGCCCAGTCCCTCGCGCTCTCCGTCCCGGCCGGAGCGACGGCCCCGGCTGAACACACCTTCTCCCTAGACAATCCGAAACTGTGGTCGCCCGGCACCCCACACCTCTATCACGCGGAAGCGGCCGTCCTCTTGGCCGGTGCCGCGACGGACTCCGCCTCCACGCCCTTCGGCATCCGCCGGGTGGAGATCGATGCCGCGAACGGCCTGCGCATCAACGGCCAAGCCATCAAACTCAAAGGCGGCTGCCTCCACCACGACAACGGCCTGCTGGGCGCCTGCGCCATCGACCGCGCGGAAGAACGCCGCATCGAACTCATGAAGGCCAATGGCTTCAACGCCATCCGCACCAGCCACAATCCGCCCTCCCCCGCCTTCCTCGATGCCTGCGACCGGCTCGGCATGCTGGTTCTGGACGAGGCGTTCGACCAGTGGCAGCGCCAGAAGAACCCGCAGGACTATCACCTCTACTTCGACCAGTGGTGGCAGCATGACCTCGACGCCATGATCCTGCGCGACCGCAATCACCCCAGCGTCATCCTCTGGAGCATCGGCAACGAGATCCCGGAGCGCGCGGAACCAGCCGGAGTCGAAACCGCCAAACGCCTGGTGGAGCGCATCCGGCAACTCGATCCCACCCGCCTCGTCACCTCCGCCATCAGCGGCGCCCCGGCCGGCAGCGAAAGCCTCGATCCATCCTTCGTGCACCTCGATGTGGGTGGCTATAACTACATGTGGGGCTTCTACGAGAAGGACCACGCGCGCCATCCCGGACGCATCATCCTCGGCACTGAGTCGTTCCCCCAGCACGCCTTCCAGAACTGGCAACTGGTCGAGAAGCACCCCTATGTCCTGGGCGACTTCGTCTGGACCGGCATGGACCACCTCGGCGAGTCCTCCATCGGCAACGCCCAGCTTGCCACGCCCGGACGCGGCGGCCCGCCCGGCCAGCGGCCCTCGCAATTCAGCGGACTCGGCAACATCTTCACCGGCCTCACCAGCTTCGGCAACATCAGCCTGCCCTTCCCCTGGTTCAACTGCTACTGCGGCGATATCGACCTCATCGGTCAGCTCAAACCCCAGGGCTACTACCGCCGCATCCTGTGGGGACTCAGCAAACTCGAAATGGCCGTGCAACGGCCCGTACCGGCGGGACAGACCGAAGCCATCAGCGCCTGGGGCTGGTCCGATGAGCTGCGAAGCTGGACCTGGCCCGGCTGCGAAGGCCGGACCATGAAGGTGCGTGTGTACACCACAGGCGATCAGGTGCGTCTGCTCCTGAACGGCGAGGAGATCGGCAGCAAACCCGTCTCGCCAGACACCCAGTTGACAGCGGAGTTCGACGTCCCTTACCGGCCCGGCGCCCTGAAAGCCGTCGCCTACAAGTCGGGCCAACCCATCTCGGAACTCGCCTTCCAGTCCACCGGCAAGCCGGCGAAGATCAAACTCACAGCCGACCGCTCGCGGATCCGCCGGGATCGGAACGACCTTTGTTACGTGACAGTCGAGGTCGTGGATGCCGCCGGACTCCTCGTGCCGGACACGGTGCTCCCCGTCGCCTTCACAGTCAGCGGAGCCGGCGAACTCGCCGCCGCCGGCTCGGCCAATCCCAAAGACCCGTTCAGCTTTCGCAGGGCACGCCCCAAAACCTTCCACGGCCAGTGCCTCGCCATCCTGCGGCCCAAAGGCGCGGCAGGCAGCATCACCGTTCAGGCCCAGGCGGAAGGGCTCGCCGGAGCAACGATCTCGATCCAGGTTGTCTGACCGCGCAGCTCAGGCGCTCGGCGTCCTCGGCCCCAGAAACCGCAGCTTGCCCGCATCGGCGTGGAAGAACACACGCTCGATCCGGCCGTCCGCAATCCCCAGCAGCAGCGCCGCAAACGGAGCATTGCCGGAATAGAACACCAGCGCCGGACGGCCGTTGAGCTCGTGCAGCTCCGTCTCCAGCGCCGCTCGCCCCGCTGTGGCCGCGATAAACGAAGCGATATTCACGGCCCCCTGCAGCGGAGCGTGAAGGTTCCGGATCCCCTCCACCCGCCGGCCCTCCGGACCTCCGTCGGTCACCATCACCGCGTCCTCGGCCAGCATCGAAACCAGCATATCCAGGTCCCCCGATTTGGCCGCCTGCGTGAACGCCTCCAGCATCCGCCGGTGCGTCTCCGGAGGAGTCGCAAACATCCGCTTCTCCGCCGAAACATTCTGCCGAGCCCGTTCCAGCAGCTTCCGGCAGGCCGCCCCGGACTTGCCGACCAGCTCGGCAATCTCCTTGTAATCGAAGTCGAACACCTCCCGCAGCAGCAGCACTGCACGCTCCGCGGGCGTCAATCGCTGCAGCACCACCAGGAACGCCATCGAGACCTGGTCCATCAGCTCCGCCCGCCCCAGGCCGCCTTCGTCCAGATCCACCGGCTCCGGCAGCCGGTCGCCCCGGCTCTCTTCCTTCCTCGTCTTCGCCGAATTGAGCTCGTTGATGCAGAGGCGAGTCACCAATGTCACCAGGTACGCACGCGGAGACGCGACCTCCGCTTCCCGTCCGCTCCAGCGTAGCCACGCCTCCTGCACCATGTCCTCGGCCCGTCCGAGATCGCCCAACATGCGGTAGGCATGAGCCACCAGCGCGCGTCGGTGCGGCTCGAACAGGGCCAGATCGGATTCGTTCGATCGAGTCATCAGAACGGCTTCAGCTCCATCAGCATCGTGATCGCCCCAATCAACACGCACATTCCATAGGCCGAATACTCAATCCGCGACACCCACGGGTCCGGCCGGTCCTCGCTGGCGGACCCCAGTCGCAGCGCACGCCGGGCCTGCCCGTGCACGGCGCCAGTAGCGAACAGCAGGATCACCGAACCCCGAAACCACCAAAATCCATGAAAGGCCCCTCGCGCCAGCAAGTCCAGCAGCAATCCGGAGAGCAGCATCGCCGCCAGGCTCGCGACGGAACACCGCAGCAAAGGGCGAAACCAGCTGGCAGACTCCGTCCAGCTCAAACCACCGCGGCGTGCCACCGCCGCCCCCAAACCGATCGCGGTCATCGTGCCCAACCCGAGCACCGCCACCAATACATGCGCCACCAGCGTAGCTGCGTACAAAGGACTCACGGTGTCACCGCCCGCCCGCTGGCTTCCATCACAAAGAGTTTCATAACAGTTGAGACCAGGGAGACACCCCGTTTTGTGACAAGGCGCAAGTCCAGCGAAGGGTCACGGACCATCCGGCGGCCTAGGAAGAACTGCGCGCCCCCAATCTCTCACGCAGTCGGGCCGATCGCGTCAACAGATAGTTGCGCTCCGGTTGGCTGGTCGTGCGGCCGGCGGCGATCCGGTAGCTTTCCATCGCGGCCTCCCCATCTCCTGCCATCTCCTGCAGGTGCGCCCACACAGCATCCAGCCGATGGTGCCCCGCCAGCCGGCCGCCCTTGTCCAGTGCCTCCACCAGCTCCAGCCCCTTGGCCGCCCCGTGCACCATGGCCACCGCAACCGCGTAGTTGAGCTCCACCATCGGGTTGTCGGACATCCGCCTCTGCACCTCATACAGCGCCAGGATCTGCGGCCAGTCCGTATCTTCCACACGCGCCGCTTCATCGTGGACAGCTGCCACCGCCGCCTGCAGTTGGTAGGGACCGACCGCCCCTTTGGGCAGCGCCGCCGTCACCAGGGCAACGCCCTCGGCGATAAAGTCCTGATCCCACAAGCTTCGATCCTGCTCCGCCAGAGGAATCAGCTCGCCGTTCGGACCCGACCGAGCCGCCCGCCGGGCGTCCGTCAGCAACATCAGCGCCAGCAGCCCCATCACCTCTGGATCTTCCGGAAGCAGTGCCTGCACGGCCCGCGTCAACCGGATCGCCTCCAGCGACAGTTCGCAGCGTTGCAACTCCGGGCCTTCGCTGCTGGTGTAGCCCTCATTAAAGATCAGGTAAAGAACGTGCAGCGCGCTCCGCAGGCGTTCGGCCCTCTCCTTTTCGGTCGGCATGCTGAAAGGAACGCCGGAAGCCTTGATGCTCTGTTTGGCCCGGCTGATGCGCTGCGCCATGGTCGACTCCGGCACCAGGAACGCTCGCGCGATCTCCGCTGTGGTCAGGCCGCCCACAGCCCGCAAAGTCAGCGCGATGGCGGACGCCGGCGTCAACGCCGGATGGCAGCACATGAACAGCAGAACGAGCGTGTCATCCTGCATCGAATCCGCTTCCACGTCCGCCGGCGGAGCCAGATAGCCAAAATGCAGTGCGGCATCGGTCTCCCGCCGCCGGCGCGCCGACTCGCTCCGTTGGTGGTCGGTCATACGCCGCCCGGCCACCTGGATCAGCCACCCGCGCGGATTGTCGGGCAGCCCGTCGCGCGGCCATTGCGTCGCCGCCGCAATCAGGGCCTCCTGCACCGCATCTTCCGCGGCCGTGAAGTCGCGAAAACGGCGGATCACCGCACCCAGCACCTGCGGCGCAAGTTCGCGCAGCAGATGCTCGGCGCCGTCATCCCAGCATCTCTTCATCACACAAATTCTTCGGGCGGACCGCTCATCACCTGCCGGACTTCTATCGGCATATTCAGCGGCACCCCACCCTTGCCGGGTGCGGCCGAAGCTCGTGCGGCAATGGCATACGCCTGCTCCGTCGTCTCGACATCCACGATCCAGTAGCCCGCCAGGAACTCCTTCGACTCCGGAAACACACCGTCCGTCACCGGTGCGCCATCTTTCCCGGCACGCACGATGACGGCCTGCTCCGGCCCCGCCAGCCCCTCGGCCGAAACAAGCTGGCCCGCCGCGCGCAGTTCCCGGTTCAGGTTCATCATGAAGCCGATATGCGCCTTGATGTCCTCATGGGGCCAGGTGGTGATGGGCTCGCCCTTCATGTTGTCCTTGCTCATCATCATCATGAGAATGTATTTCATGTCTGGTTCCAGCTCCTCTCGATTCTCGCACTCACCTGTGCGGATTCATGGGTGAGTCGGAGCAGGTCTCGCCTTCTCGACATCCCGGCACAAAAATTCTCTCGCTTGCCTCCGTCGTTACACACGACATGCAGGCGAACAACGGACCGCAATGACGTTGAACTTGGCTGCCTGGCCGGACAGGACGGATCTGTCAGCGCTGGATGCTCACCGCGCTGTCTTCGAGCTCATAGCCCTCGTCCTGGGCTGTCTGATGGGCCAGCGACCGCAAGGCCGCCTCATCGGCGTCGTGCCCGGTGCCTTTGCAGGTTCGCCGGACCGCCTCCCCGCCCACCTGGATCCTGACGATCCAGACCTTCTTCGTGGTATCCCAGAACACCTCGGCGGCATTTGCTCGTACCATGTTCACGACAGTAACCCCGCTTGCCGCCGGATTCAAGCGTATTCCGGCCGGATTCCGCAGTTCCTTGCCCCGTTGAAGTTGGAGCCGTGATTCAATCGAGTGAGGCCTCAAGCCCAGGTAGAACCCTATGCCCCTCCGCCCTCTCAAGTTTGGCTTGCCCCTCGTCGCCGCGGCCCTCCTGGTTTCCGGAGCCGCCTCCACCTGGCAGTTCGGCCGGTTCGAACGGCCCGCCAACGCCAATCCCGTCATCTCGCCGAATAAGGATTCGACCTTCCTTTGCCCCATGCGCAAGGTGCCCGTCCACTGGGAAGCGCTCCATACCTTCAACCCGGCGGCCATCGTACGCGACGGCAAAGTCTATGTTCTGTACCGTGCCGAGGACGATTCCGGCGAGATGAAGATCGGCATGCACACCTCCCGCCTGGGTCTGGCCGAGAGCGCTGACGGACTCCACTTCCAGCGCCGGCCGGAACCCGTCTTCTTCCCCGCCGAAGATGGGGAGAAAGAGCGGGAATGGGACGGCGGCGTCGAAGACCCTCGGATCGTCGAAGCCGAGGACGGCCGCTATGTTCTCACCTACACGCAGTGGAACCACCAGAAGACCGCGGCCGCCATCGCCACTTCCCCGGACCTCATCCACTGGACCAAGCACGGGCCATCGCTGGGCAGCGAAATGTCCTATAAGTCCGCCGGCATCGTCACCAGCCTCACAGGCGGGCGGCTGATCGCCAAGAAGATCAAAGGCAAATACTGGATGTACTGGGGCGAAGGCACCATCCGCCTGGCGACCTCGGAGGACCTGATCCATTGGACTCCGCTCGCCGGTCCCGACGGTCAACCGTTACCGGTTCTCGCCAAACGCGAGGGCCGTTTCGACAGTTCCTTCCCCGAGGTCGGCCCCCCTCCTGTGTGGACACCCAAAGGCATCGTCGTCCTCTACAACGGCAAGAACGCACCAGAGGGCGGCAGCCCGTCCCTGGCCCCCAACACTTACGCGGTCGGCGAAGCGCTCTTCTCTCCGGACGACCCATCAAAACTGGTCGAGCGCCTGGATGAACCTGTCTTCAAGCCGGAACTGGCCTTCGAACGCAGCGGCCAGTATGCCGCCGGCACCACCTTTGCCGAGGGCTTGGTCTACTTCAAGAAGAAGTGGTTCCTCTACTACGGCTGTGCCGATTCGCTCGTGGGCGTGGCGGTAGCCCGTCGGGGACCCAGCCATTAAGGGCCCGGATTTTCCGGCTCAAAATGACTCTGAAGGCTGACATGAAAATAGTTCAATTAAATCGGAGCGAATTTCCGCAGCCGTGATATGCTCAAAAGTGAAGTTTGACAGTCTGGCTGATTTAGGCATCTTTCGCATCGTCCGGTTCATCCGCCTTTCCGATCCTGCCCCGATTCGCTGTCCTGCCAGTTGAGCAAGGAAAATCAAATGAGAAACATTTTTGTTGGCAATCTCACCTTCGGTGCGACCGAGAGTGAAGTCCGTTCACTGTTCGAGGCTCACGGAACCGTTGACCGCGTCAGCATCGTGACTGATCGCGATACGGGCCGTTCCAAGGGGTTCGGGTTCGTCGAGATGAGCAACGACGCGGAAGGCGACCGCGCGATTGAAGCATTGAATGGCCGTGATCTGGACGGTCGTAATCTGACCATCAACCAGGCGCGCCCGAAGGAAGACCGCGGCTTCGGCGGCGGCGGGCGTGGCAACGGCGGTGGCCGTGGCCGCTACGATCGCTACTAAGTAGCGCATCCAAAGTATCTCGGGAGGGCCGGTGCTCAAGAGGCACCGGCCCTTACTGCGTTCTGGGACAGGGCTTCCAGAATCGGTTCGTCCGCAACCCCATGATAAACTTCAAGGTTTACCATGCTCTGGTCCAAACTGTTCATTCCCACCCTACGCGAGAGCCCGGCTGAAGCGGAGGTGGTGAGCCACCAGCTTCTCCTGCGCGCAGGCTACATTCGTCAGCTTGGCGCCGGCATTTACAACTACCTCTACCTAGCCCAGCGGTCTCTGCTCAAGATTCAGCAGATCGTGCGTGAAGAGATGAACGCCATCGGCGCCCAGGAGTTCCTGTTACCCGCCCTGAATCCGGCCGAAGTCTGGCAGGAGTCGGGCCGCTACGAGGCGATGGGCGATAACATGTTCCGCCTCAAGGACCGCTTTGGACGGCAGCTCTGCCTGGGCATGACGCATGAAGAAGTGATGACGGTGATCGCGCGGGGCGAGGTCCGCAGCTACAAGCAGCTCCCGCAGATCTGGTATCAGATCCAGACCAAGTTCCGCGACGAGCCGAGGCCCAAGTCCGGCCTGCTGCGTGTGCGCCAGTTCATCATGAAGGACAGCTACTCGTTCGACCTCGCCCCGGCGGGCCTCGACGAGAGCTACGAGAAGCACCGTGTCGCCTACTGCCGGATTTTCGACCGTTGCGGCCTGCAGTATGTGGCTGTCGAGGCCCACTCGGGCGCCATGGGCGGCAGCCAGTCGCAGGAGTTCATGGTCGCCACCGACGCCGGCGAGGACTACGTGGTGGTCTGCAAAGAGACCGGCTACGCCGCCAACCTGGAAAAGGCCGTGTCGCGGCCGGTGCCCCCGTCGGCAGCCGATGCAGAGGGCGACCTGAGCCCTGAGGAAGTCCATACCCCCAATCAGAAGTCGATTGACGAAGTCTCGGCGTTCCTCCAGGTGCCGGCTACCTCGATTATCAAGTCGCTGGTGCTGATCGCGGACGGCAAGCCCGTCGTGGCCCTGATGCGCGGCGATCATCAGTTGAGCGAGACCAAGTTCCAGAGCGCGCTGGGGTGCGCCGAGTTCCGGCCGGCCTTCCCCGAAGAGATGCGCAGCCTGATGGGCGCGGAGGCCGGCTCGCTGGGCCCGGTGGGCCTGAGCGGCGTAACCATCATCGCGGACCTGGCGCTGCAGGGGCGCCGCAACATGGTCGCCGGCGCGAACAAGGATGATTACCACCTGCTGAACGTCACGCCCGGCGAGGACTTCGCCGCCGCTTACCATGACCTGCGCCAGGTGACCGAAGGCGACACCGAGCTCGAAACCGGCGCGCCGCTGCAGATCCTGAAGACCATGGAGATCGGCCACATCTTCAAGCTTGGTTATAAGTACTCCCATTCCATGGGGCTCAATGTGCTGGACCAGAATGGTGTCGAAACTCCCGTCATCATGGGCAGCTATGGCATCGGCATCGAGCGGGTGCTGTGCGGCGTGGTGGAACTCTATGCCGATGCCAATGGCATCAGCATGCCGGTATCGATCGCACCGTTTGAAGCAGTGGTCACGCCGGTGAAGGCTTCCGACCCGGCCCTGGCTGGGGCGGCCCAGCAGGTGTATCAGGAGTTGAAGCAACTCGGCGTCGATGTGCTCTACGACGATCGTGACCTCAGCCCCGGAGTGAAGTTCAAGGACGCAGATCTGGTAGGCATTCCATATCGAGTGGTGATCGGCAAGAAGCTGCCCCAAGGCATTGTCGAACTGGCTGAGCGCCGCACCGGCGCCAAGAGTGAGGTTCCGCTGGCCGAGGTGGCGCGACTGGTTGCCGGGAAGGTCAGTGCGGCGAAGCAATGACTCCCGACTGGCCTTCCATCCGTGCGCTTTACCCCGCGCTTCAGAACAGGACGTTCCTCAATACGGCTACCTTCGGCCAGCTCTCCCGGCTGACAGTGGAGGCGATGAACCGGCACTTCGCACACCGGGACGAGCTGGCCTGTTCGGACTTCCTGGGCTGGTTCAAAGACCATGACGGGCTGCGCGGCAAACTCGCTACCTTGATTCAAGCCGAAGCATCCGACATCGCGTTCCTGCCCAACT
Organism: Acidobacteriota bacterium; assembly: GCA_017307505.1. GTDB lineage: Bacteria > Acidobacteriota > Terriglobia > Bryobacterales > Bryobacteraceae > Paludibaculum. Next base: position 19,891 of record JAFKEE010000017.1, read on the forward strand.
CGAACGCGGGTCTGGCGATCCTGATGCACAGCATCGACTGGCGCGAGGGCGACGAGATCCTCACCTTAGAGGGCGAGTTCCCGAACAACATCTACGCGCCTGCCTACCTCTCCCGGATCGGGGTGAAGCTCATCGAAGCTCCCTGGCCGCGGCTGCTGGAGTCGATCAGCGACCGGACACGGCTGGTGGCCGTGAGTAGCGTGAACTACACTACCGGCTTCCGTGTGCCACTGGCTGAGCTGGCCTCGGCACTGCAGGGGCGGGATATCCGCTTCTATGTGGATGCCACCCAGATGCTGGGCGCGGTGCGGTTCGACTTCCAGGGGATCCAACCCGACATGCTGGCGGTGAACTGCTACAAGTGGATGCTGGCGCCGAATGGTGTCGGTTTCATGGCCGTGTCGGCCCGGCAGCGGGCCCGCATGGAGCCGCTCAACATCGGCTGGCGCAGCCATCACGACTGGCGCAATGTGGACAACCTGCACCTGGGCACTCCGGCCCTGGTCGAGACCGCCGAGAAGTATGAAGGCGGCATGCTGCCCTCGTCGCTGCTGTATGGCCTGGAGGCCAGCGTCGACCTGATGCTGGAGCTCGGTCCCGAGGCGATTGAGCAGCGGGTGCTCGCACTGGCCTCGAAGACACGGGCGGCCCTGCGTAGTATCGGCGGCGAGCCGCTACCCTTCGAGGATACGGCCATCATCGCCTCGCACCTGCCGGGACGCGATGCCAGCGCCGTGGCCCGAGCGCTCAAGCAGGAGGGCGTGATGGTGTCGGCCCGGCACGGCCTGCTGCGCGTGTCCACGCACTTCTACAACGATGAGCAGGACATCGAGCGGCTGATCGCGGCCCTGCAATCTTCCAGCTAAGATCGCCCATGCGCCGTCCCGCCGAGGGAGAATAGACCTGACATGCTGTCCTTCGCTCTCCTCGCTTTGTGGATGGCTGCTCCGCCGCAGCCTATTTCAGTGACTCCGCTGGAAGGCGCCACGCACCACGTTCAGGGCATCGCCGTGGATGGCACTTCGCTGTGGGTGACCAGCGTCGACCGGTTGGCGAAGAAGGGCTACCTTTACGAGTTCGAGCTGGCGACCGGCAAACGCCTGCGCTCGGTCGAGGTCCAGCAGGGGGAGATGTTCCACCCTGGCGGCTTCGACATCGATGACGACTCGCTATGGATCCCCGTGGCCGAATACAAGAGGAACGGCCGCACGGTGATCCAACGCCGGTCCAAGGCCACGCTGGCTCTCCTCTCGAGCTTCGCAGTGGATGACCATATCGGTTGCCTGACGCTGATGGAAGGCCATCTGATTGGCGGCAACTGGGACGCCCGCAAGTTCTATGAATGGACCTTTGAAGGCAAGTTCCTGAGCGTACGGGACAACCCTAACCCCAGTCACTACCAGGAGATCAAGTACCGCTATGGGGCCCTGATGGCCTCCGGCGTTGTGGTCCAATGGCTGGACCCCGAGGAACTGGAGCCATTGCGGACGTACACACTGGGGAAGTCCGACCGGAATGTGCCTTACACCAACGAAGGCATGGACTTCCGTGACGGCAAGCTGTACCTGCTGCCGGAGGACGGACCCAGCCGGCTTTTTGTCTTTGATCCGGAACTGGTGTACGAACTGACCCGTCCCTGACGTCCTTTCCCTAAATCCGCAGAAGCTACCACCCGTGGGCCGGCCAGAATACCGGGCGGAGGGTAGCAACGGAGTCCCTGTCTGGCGCACCTATACGTGTGTAAGAAGCAAGACATGACGTGCGGTAAGCAGCCGGGCTCCCACGCCGGGTAGCGGGCAGCCGTCCAGCCCAGCCCATTGCGCTGCACCGAAGAAAGGAACTTCTCATGAAACTGAATCACTCGTGGTATGCCTACGCCCTTTGCGCGGCGATGGCCGTCGTCCCCGCCGGGGCCACAACGCTCGGCAATGTGGCCGAGAACATGATGAAAGATGCCAGTGCCAAGGCCTTCAAGATCAGCGACAACGCCCAGGCCATCTACATGTCCGAGCCGGAATCCTCGATCAGCTGGCAGGGCCAGGGGATGCGCCTGGAGGCCATAAAGGATGCGGTGATGGCGATCTCCGAAGACGTAGGGCACCTCAACCTCTGGGGCCGGATGGAATCGCCCGCCGAGCGCAAGGCGGTGGAAGAGGCCAATCCCATCCTGAAGGACCTTGCTGCTCAGACGACGGATGCGATCCAGTTCCTCAACAACAACGCCAACAACCTCTTCCTGCCTGAGTACCGCGAGCATGTGAAGAAGATCTCCCGGGATGCGGAGCAGTTGCGCACGCTCTTCCGCGAATCCACCAAGCTCAACGCGCTCAGCCATAAGGCCGAGCACCTTCGCGAGGAGTTGAGCCACTCCTAACGGACTTGACCCGATAGCACACAAACCTCCCAGGCAGATTCCGGTCACCATCCGGAATCTGCCCATTTTTCATTCAGAGAGGCTTCGGGCTGCACGCGCAGCGGCTGCGTTGCGTCTGGCAGTTCAGGAGTCCTCAGCATGAAGCTCAAGTCCCTGATCCTTTGCGCTCTCTGCGTTTGGGGCGTTGCCGCGGCGCAGGAGCGGCCCGACCCTGTTTCCTACCGCGTCGACTTCCAGTTCCGGGATGTTGCTGACAAGTCGAGTTCGGCGGTCCGCCGCTACAGCCTGATCGTGGATCCATCCGGAACGGGCATCCTCCGGCTGGGCCAACGCGTCCCGTATGCGACGGCAGTTTCCCAGGGTGGCGGAGGAGGTTCGGCGCCGGCCGTCGCGACTCAGATCCAGTATGCGGATATTGGGGTGAATATTGACTGCCGGTTGCGCGAAACGGGCGCGAAGGTGACGATGACCTCCAACCTGGAGATCAGCACGTTGATTCCGGCAGAAAAGACGGCGGCCGCCTCGGCTCAGGCGCCAACGGTCGGGTCGATGCGGTTCGCGGTCGGGGCGGCGCTGACTCTGGGGAAATCCACAACGATTGCCTCGATTGATGATCCCGTGACGCAACGTAAGTTCGACCTGGACGCGACGGTGACGAAGCTGAACTGAGCGTTGCCGGCGGGCACGGGGGCGTCCCTGCCGACGGGCGCCTTGCGATGGGTTTGTTCCACCGCGGAGAGAGGATTGCGCGGATGGATTCGAGGTCGATTTGCAGCGTCCGATCCCGTGTTTGGAGGGGGGACGGAGGGGCACGGCGTGGACGATCTGTTCAGGTCGGGCGACGGGTGTCGATGCCGCCGTTGGGTTTGATCCCTCGTGGAGAGTGGATTCAGCCTGTAGATTCGATCCGAATGCTGCCGGTTGCGCGGCCGGGCGGGCGGTGGGCTGGGCCGTGGGGGACGTTGGTTGGCCCATGGCAGGCTCCATAGAAGACGCACCCACGGCGGGCGCATGCTTAGAAAAGTGCTTGGGGAGCAACGCGGTAGGGGCCAAGCCCTTGCGGTCGCGGTGCGTTGCGGGCTCGTCTGCCCTGGCGACACGGTGGGCCGTGGCCCGCTTCTTACCAGTCGCGGTTCGCAGAGGGGTGGACATCGTCTGCTTGCGGGACCGGTTGAGGAAACGGAGGCTGAGGCCGGGTACTGAGGGCGGACGAATGGCTTTGACTGCCTGGGGCGCCGGAACAGGGCGGACCGGCCGGAAGGCGCGGCGGGCGTTCAACAGGGAGGACAAGCCTCCCGGCGCAGGCTGGTTCCGGTGGAGGGAGAGCGCAGGACCGGATGCGCCGGCAGTCTGCGGTTGATCCGAATCGCAGCGGGGCCAGGAACCGGCGGGTAGAGACTGGTCGTCCTGGCTAAGTGGGGAGCCCGCGGAGGCTGCCAGTCTGATGGGGCGGCTGGAGCCCGCAGCAGAAGCCAGGAGGGCTTGGGTTCGGGCGGGGATGCCGGTCTGGTGCGCTTCGTCTCCGATGATGTAGGGAAAGATCGACTTCTGGATGGCGCGGATGCGGACGCAGATCCAGGCGTGGTAACGGCCGAGCGCCTGGACGACCTCGGCATGATTCTCGCGGATCCAGAGGGAGGCATACGGGATGATCCCGTTGTTGACACGAAGGGCTTCTGCCCAAAGCTTGCCTTCGAGCTGGAGGAGGCGGCGTTCGTGACCGCGGAGCATAAGGCGGTGGACGAAGAGGGCCCGGAAGCGCGGGTCGGCGATATCCGCTGTTTCCTCCAAAGCCTTGCGGTAGAGGAGGTCCGCGATCTCCTCCGGCAGTTGATGAAACTTCGAGTACAGGTTGTGGCGGCATGCGTTTTGAGAGACGCGGCGCTTGCCCTCGGCGGTGCGGGGCCCAGTCGATTTTTGGGCGTTGGCGCGGTTGGCGGCGAGGCGCCTCTCAGAGACGGGTTGTTTGGTCATGGTGGTGGTCCCTGGCGCTCGCCGTCAGCGCGGATTGCTCCTTAGCGTTGGCCTGGTGGCCCGGCAGCGACACCACGGCTGGGCGTCGCCCAGAGACGGGACGGAGCCACAGACAGGGGCTCCCTCCGTCCGGGCCCGATTCGATCCTCTTCGTCTTTCCATAAATCTCCTTGGCTCGGATTATAGTGAGCGAGACTCAAAGAGGACGCCCTAGGAGCGAGGGGATGGATGTCCGCAAGTTGTTGCTAAAACTAGACTTACTGACTATTTTGTTTTATTTTCAAAGCGCGTGACCGCGTTTAGGGAGGGACTGAATTTCGGGGAAAACCGGGGTTGCGCGGGCACCGGGCACTCGCAAGCTGCCACTTGGGATCGCCGGTGTCTGGCCAATATGACCAGGCAGCACGCGCCGATGCTGGAAAGTGCCGGCCAGCACTTAGAGTCGGCGCGATTGCTTGAGGCGCGGTCGCGGGGGCGATTGCCGGCGTGCCGGGCCAGACGGATATCATCCTGACACTGCCTGTTACAGCATGTCCCGAGATCGAGGGGAAAACCCGGGTGAGGTTCTGAATACCGCGAGCGCGACCCGCGCGAAATCCTGGCCCTACTGCTCCCTCAATGCCTCCGTGGGTTGAATCCTGAGACTCTGCCGCGTTGGCCCCAGGGCTGCCAATAGCCCCACGGTTGCGATAAACAGCACCACACCCGTCATCACACACGGCGCGTCGCCCTCTGTGAGGCTCCACCCGGACACTTGCGTCAATCCAAGGCCCAGCAACGCGCCCAATGCCACACCCGCCGCCAGTTGGACCAGCGCCCGGGAAAAGACCGCAACCACAATGCGCGTCCTGCTTGCCCCGAGCGCGACCCGGATCCCAATCTCCCGCCGCCGTTGAGACACAGTGAACGACATGAGCGCGTAGATGCCCGCCGAGGACAGCAGCAGCACACTCAGCGTGATGCCCAGCAGCACACCCGCTTCCAGGCGGCGAATCCACTGTTCCTTCCTCAGCGCCTCTTCCAGACTTCTTACATCGCGCAGAAAGAGTTCCGGATCCAGCGTGCCCGCCACCTGCCGCAAGCGCGGGCCGAACGTCTCGGGTGGGCCGCCCTGCAGACGCAGCGCCAGAACCGCTGGCCGCACCTGTCCGGGACGCACCGCGTGATACACCTTGAACCCGGCATCGTCGCGCCCGGCACTCACGCCCGTGGGAAAGTCGGTGACGACACCACCGATCTCGAACCACTGTCCAGGCTCGTCCTTGCCCCGGGCATGCTCAACGTAGCGGATGTGCTTCCCCAACGCGTTTCCTCCGAAGACGTTCTGTGCCAGCGACCGGTTCACCACCACCATGGCACCCTGCCGAGCCTGCCCTGAACCGGCTGGCGCCGTATCGCCCGCTTCGAAGCCCCGGCCCGCCAGCACCGGCACGGCAAAGACACGGAAATAGTTCACCGCCACACGGCTCGACCGCGCGGCATAGGGGCCGCCCTGGATCTCCTTCGCTTCGATCCGGGCGCCCGGCTCATCGCCCGGCTCCGTCATGGCAAATGTGATGCCGGTGACACGCGGCTCCGACTCGAGCCGGCGCATCAACTCGCTCAGCCTTCCGGCAAAGCGCACCGCCTCGGCAGGTCCCTGCCCAATTGCGCCATCGGCCGCCGCCGGATCCAGGCCAAGCTGCGCGGACAGAAACTGCCCGGCTGGAAATCCGGGCCCCGCCAAACCGGACTGCAGACTCCCCCACGCATTGAGTACGGAAGGAGGCAGCAGAGCAACGGCAAACCCGACCTGGGCGACAATCAGCACGGTCCAGGTCTTCCCCAGCCGCATGCCCGCCCCACCGGCGCCCGCCACGCGCAACCCCGACTCCAACCGGCCGCCGGTGGCTTGCAGGCCCGGAAGAACTCCCACGATCGCGGCAGCCAGCACGCTGAGCGCTCCAGCATACAGAACAGCTTCCGGCGTCAGGCGGAAGGACACCCAGAATGGCAGTTCCGCCGCAATGTGTTGAGTGGCCCCGGTCACTGACCGCAGGGCAAGCGCCGCGATGACGACCCCACCGGCGGCCGCGGCCAGCGAGAGGACGAGCGCCTCCAGGAACAACTGAAGGACGATTCGCCCGCGGCTCGCGCCCAACGCGGTGCGCAGTTCGATCTCAGCCTGGCGCATCGCTGTCCTCGTATAGACAAGAATTGCGACGTTCAGGCAGACCAGGACCAGCAGCGAGACCACCAGCCCCTGCATTGCCACGAGCCCGGCCATATCTTCCCGTCCATGCACCTGAAGGACCGGTTGGGGATAGGGCGCCACCTGGGGGCGGAGCTTCGCATACAGTTCAGGATGCGCCTGTGCCGCCCGCTGGCCGCTGGCGGTTAACTCCGCCTGCGCGCTTTCCAATGTCGCGCCTGCGTCGAGCCGGCCGAACACGGAAAGAGCGGGCCCGGTAAGGGGGACGGGTTGCGCCGGTCCGGTCCGCAGCGGCACCCAGAAATGGTGATGGATCGGGAAGGCGAAGCCCTTCGGCATGACCCCTACGATCGAATAGGCGGCCGCCCCGAGTTGGATCTTCCGGTTGAGGATGGCGGGATCGCCGGCGAACCGCCCGCGCCAAATCTCCTCGCTGATGACCACCACCGCCGGTGCTCCACTGTGTTCGTCGCTCTCGGTCAGCACCCGGCCGAGCAAGGCAGGGACTCGAACCACCTCGAACCCGGACGCGCTCATGGCGGCAACCTGCACGCTCTCCGGGGGCACACCGGGTTCGACCAGATTCGGAGTCAGCGAGCGGTAGGCGCTGAGCGACCGAATCGATTTCAACCCTTCGCGCCAGAGTTGAAAATCACGCAAGATGCGGGTCTCGGGCTGATTTGCCTGCGAATCCCAAAGCTCAATGGAGACGATGCGGTCGCCCTGGTCGAACGGCAGGGGCACCAGATAGTTGCGCTGGACGACGCTGAAGCCGCCGGCCGCGAGCGCCACCGCGACCGCAATGCCGACCCCGCCGGAAAGCGCCAGGCCCGGGTATTTCGCCAGCATCCGGAACCCAAGCTTGACATCCAGCCGCCAGGAGTGAAGAACGCCCATAGGTTCAACTGGCAGACGTATCCGGAGCCGAATTATTTCACGCGGGCGCGAGCAAAAATGGGGTTCGCGTAGCCCTCAGGATGTTGTTGACGAGGTGCCCCTTGTGTGACCGGCGATCCGATGATGAGCCGCCCGGCACGTCTCGTTTGCCTCGTCAACCTGCGGGGCGGGAAGATTTCTTGACAGGCTGACTGTACCGCTGTACCCTTGATCAGGTACAGTAGTTTGCAGTTCAAACTCAATCTTTCAGCGGGCCAGCCTCTCTATGCGCAACTGGTCCAGCAGGTTCGACATGGTATCGAAACCGGGGTCCTCCAGGATGGGGATGTGCTGCCCGGCATTCGCACCCTGGCCGAGACGTTGGCAGTAGGCCACAACACTATCGCCAAGGCTTACTCGGAGCTCGAGCATGAAGGATTACTGGAACTGCGGCAAGGCCTTGGCGCGTACATCACCGCGAGGCGAAGACAGAAATCGAGGGCCGAATTGCTCCGATCCGCGAGGGAGAGCATGCGGGCGTTTGTAGCCAGCCTGCGGGATAAAGGACTGACCGACGAAGAGATCCTCCGCCTAGCTGAGGCTGAGATTCTCTACTCGGATTCGCTTGTGGAGGGACGATGACGCCCGACTATGTAATTGAGGTCAGCGGTCTGACCAAGAAATACGGCACGGTTCAGGCGGTAAACAACATCACATTCCATGTGCCGGCCGGCAGCGTAACGGGATTCCTCGGCCGAAATGGCGCTGGCAAGAGCACTACCATCAAGATGCTCCTCGGCATGATTTCTCCCACATCGGGCAGCGGCACGATGTTGGGAGCGCGCATCGATGTGGCGGCAGAAAGCCTTCAGGCGCGCCGTAGAGTCGCCTTTGTGGGGGAAGACAAAGGTCTTTACCCGTACATGACGGTTCAACAACTGATCCGCTTCACGCGTTCCTTCTACCGCGACTGGCAGCCTGAAGTCGAGGCCACACTGCTGCGACGGTACGCCCTGCCGCTGAACCGCAAAGTCAGAGAACTCTCGAAGGGCATGCGAACCAAACTTGCGCTGCTGCTCGCCCTCGCCCGCCGGCCCGCGTTGCTGATTCTCGATGAACCGACGGAAGGGCTCGATCCCGTGTCCATAGAGGATCTTCTCCAATCCCTCTCGGGCTGTACCGCGGAAGGCACAACCGTCTTCTTCTCCTCACACCAGTTGAGTGAGGTGGAGCGAATTGCCGATGAGATTCTCATCCTGGATCGCGGGCGACTCGCCATGTCGTTTTCGATGGACCAGTTGCGCGAGAGCTACCGCTGGGTGAATGCCGGTTTCGACAAGCAGCCCCCAAGCTTTGAGTTCAAGATCCCAGGTGTCGAACATTCTCATACTAACGGCCGCCAGGTGGTTGCGCTGGTCAAAGGCGATGCCGACCGCGTCGCCCGGCATGCAAAGGATCTCGGGGCGGTCTCCGTCGAGATTGCCCCGGCCAGCCTTCGGGAAATCTTCCTCGACACGGTGAAGGATCACGCCTGATGCTCTGGTACAAAGCATGGCGGGAGACCCGGAACAGGTTCATGATATGTGTGCTCACGCTCATCTGGGTGTGTACGGTCATTCTGGTCCTTCAAAGCCGCTCGCGTTTCCAGTCTTCGCCCCCCATGGATTATGCGGCTTATGTCTGGAATGCGATCTACAAGGACTACGTCCGCAATCTATTCGTCGTGCTCGTAATGGTGCTCGGCTGTGGGGGCCTGCGCCAGGAACAGGCGGCCGGAACCGCGGGATTCACACTGGCCCTGCCTGTCAGGCGATCTCATCTGGTGATGGTGCGGGCGGCGGTGGGCATCCTGGAAGTAGTGATCTCGGCGCTTGTTCCGGCCTTCATCATACCCGTACTTTCCCGATTCACGGGAGAGCAATACGCAGTATCGCAAGCCCTCCAATTCGCCATCCTTTGGGCCTGCTGCGGTGTGCTGGTTTTCGGCCTCGCCCAACTTCTGTCCACGGTCATCCCCGGCGTCGCCTCGGCGTGGATCACCTGTTTCCTTGTGACGATGCTCTATACGGCGATCGTGAATGTTTCAGAACTCGACAAATATCCCGGCCTCGATTGCTTCAAGATCATGAGCGGAGCGCGCCTTTCCTATTTCAATCCGTCCGAGCATGCGATCACCGGCCCCCTGCCGTGGCTGCCGCTGGGCGTGATTGTCGTCCTCGGAGCCGGCTGCGTGGTCCTGGCCACACGCATTCTCGAATCCAGAGACTTCTCCTGACCAGCGAGGTGCCTGAGTGATGCTCTTCTACAAAGCATGGCTGGAAAGCCGCTCCCGGTTCTTCATCGGGCTCATTGTGATCGCCGCGCTCTGTTGTGTGTTTGTCCTCTTCCACGAGTTATTCCGCTCGCGAATGCAGACCACACGGGGCACCCTGCCATACCAGGACTACATCTACCTGCGCGTTTACGGCGGATTCGTTCGCGGCATCTTTCTTCTGGTGGCGATCGTGCTTGGTCTGGGAGGACTGAATGCTGAACGGGGACGGAACACGCTGATGTTCACGCTGGCCTTGCCCGTACGCCGCGGCTATCTGCTCGCCACCCGCGCCATGACAGGATTGGCTGAAGTGGCGACCCTTGCCCTGCTGCCTGCGCTGCTGATCCCCTGGCTGTCGGCTGGAGCCGGCCAAGTCTATCCGGCGTTTCAGTCCTGGAACTTTTTCGTACTGTGGGTCGCGATCGGCTGGGCCCTTTTCGCCTCGGCGTTCCTGGCATCCTGTGTGTTTGAGAACGATTACTCGGCGCTCACCGCAGCGCTGATCGCTTTCTACATTTACCCTTTAGCGGTCGCCAGGACGCCATTCCTCCGGCCATACCCCTTGCACATTCACTACATCATGAACGGAACCGGGATGCCGTACTTCGATCCCCAGACCCACAGCTTCGTGGGCCCCTTGCCGTGGGCGATTCTTGGTGGGGTTTTGCTGGTATCGGTTGCGCTGATTTACCTTGCCTCTCAACTACCAGTCAGAATGGACCGATCCTAGCGGGCCAAGCCGAGGCAACCGGGCCCACTTCTCGCCCTAAAACCCAGCAACCGGCTCCAGGGCACGCAAAGCCGAAGGATGTTCCCGATCGGCACTATGCGCCGTCTGTGCCAAACCGATTGGATGAGCCGGGAAAGGCGGATTTACTTCTTCGCGTCGACCGGGACGGCGGGCGCATCGGGATTATTGATGTCATCCACGATCTTCCAGGTTCCATCCATCTGCTTCCCATACACCGTCAGATACTTGCCCTTTTCGCGCAGGACCTTTTTCGATTTCGGGTCCGTCATCGTCATTGTGTACGCGCCGGTGGTATAGCCGAGGTCCCCCGAGGCCGTCGCTTCCACCTTGGCGGTGTTGAATGACATGGAGAAGTTCGGGTCGGCCATCATCTCTTTGAGGAGGGGCTTTATGTCCGCACCCTTCACTGCAGGCATATTCGTCATCATCAAAGTCGCATCCAGCGAGTACATGGATGCCGATAGGCCGGCATCGCGCTTGCCGAAGGCCCGGATCGCCGTCTCTTCGGCGGCCCGAATCCCATAGACAGCTTCCGCGTGGTGATCCACCTGCGGCGGCGGTGTTTTGGCACACCCTGCGAGCAACCCGAAGAGAATCACGGGCAGGACTGACTTGTTCATCGTCCAATTCTAAACGACACTTACCATCGAAGCCGAACTCTCCTGGGCTCGCGAGGGTGCGTGTCCAAGGCGTGAAGAAACCGGAGAACTCGCCGCCCGGAGGCGGAACGGACCCTGTACGCCGGCGACGGGGCTATAAATGCTGATCCAGCGATGACGCCAGTTCTACGAAATGCGGGTGACGGGCGTGGAGTCGCAACCGGTCGATGAACAGCCTCGCCCAGGAGAGATGCTCCCGTTCAAACAACGCCAGGGTCGTTTCGCCGACGTCTTCGGACAGGAGGTGCGCATAGAAAAGGAGCAGGAGCCCGAGGTGATCGGCCGGTTCATTCTCCGCAGCGGGCTCGAAGCCGTGTTTCCTATACCAGGCGAGCGCGGCGTGATGAGAGGGCCCCATTAACCTTGGGTGTTCGCCCTGGTCCTCCTGGTAGATGGATTGCCATGGCGGGGCCAGCGCACCCTGCGGACTGAGGAAGAGCCGCACGAACTCCTTCTCTGCTTCCAGGTCCTCGGAAGGCGGCCGGAGCAGGGCCTGGCCCAGATCCGAATAGATCCGGGCCAGATCGACTGGTGCGTCTGTCATAAGGGTTCTACCGAGCAGACGACATCCATGATGCAGGACGCGCCGCCGTAGTTGCCGGCCGCCACGAAGTCGTCGATGGACGGGTTGGGCACGAGGTCGCCATCGCGCGCGCCTTTGCCGCCGGCTGCGCCGAGGTAGCGCGAGCGGTGACCGAAGCCGTGGGCCACCAGGACCGCGTCCGGCCGAACGATCTCGCTGAGGTGAGCGGGCAGTTCAAGCTGGCCCGCGCGGGAGCGCAGGAGTACGGTCTGCCCTTCCTTGATCTTCATTGTCGCCGCCAGCGCCGGATTCATGATGGCGGCGTTGGTCGGCATGATCTCATTCAGGATGCGGTTGTTTTCGGTCGAATTCCGCTTGTGGATACCTGGGATAAAGGTGAGGTAGTACAAGGGGTAGTGCTCATCGGGCATCGCGCGTTTGGGATGCCATTTGGGCAGCGCCTCGGCGCCGCGGGCCGGGAATTGCGGGATGTAGATCTGGCATTTGTTGTTCGGGTCGCCGGTGGCAAACGTAGTGCGCGGAACAAACGGGGCCGGCTTCTCGACGATTCCCTTGGCTTTGAAGTCGGCGAAGTTCTCGCCGAGCCCGGCGCGTTTCACCTTCTCGTCCAGCAGGGTATTGGGATTGATCCAGGAGCCGTCGGCCAGTTTGAAATAATCCGGACAAAGCCGCTTGCCGAGTTCGATGCCGACGTAGGCCGCCGACTTGGTTTCGAAGATCGGCGCCGCCACGGCCGTGCGCGGTACGGCTTGCGGGTATTTGGCCTGGTAGTCACGCACCACGACATCATTCGTCTCCAGATACATCGCCGAGGGGAGGACGATATCGGCCATGGAGACAGTGTCCGTGGGCAGGAAGTCCATCACCACGGTGAAGTCCACCTGCTTCATCGCCTCTTCCATCGTGGAGGGGTTCGGGAACGCCAGGATTGTGTAAGCGTTCCAGAACGCGAACTTGATCATGCCGGGGAACTTGTTCAACATGCCGTCGGCCAGCGTGGAGAACAGCCCGCTGTCGGTTTCCTGCACCAATGGCAGCTTGTCCCGGCCATCCACACGGCGGCCCTTCCTGGCCGGATAGGCCGGCGGCGGATAGACCGCATCGACGCCCGGCACCGTATAGGTACGGGCAAAGTAGCGGCCACCCGGGCGGTCGACGGTGCCGGCCAGGATGTTGAGGATGGAGATGGCATGAACCAGTTGCGTCGCGTTCATGTAGTTGGCGCAGAGCGTCTTCTTGTGCGCGGGCGCGATGCTGGCGCCGGAGGCCGCGAATTCGCGCGCGATGCGGCGGATGTCCGCCGCGGGTACGCCACTCTGCTGCTCCGCCCACTCGGGCGTGTACTCGGCAAAGTGGGCCCGGATCTCCTTCTCATACTGGGCAAAGTTCGTGTAGTTGGTGACGAACTCCTTGTTGTAGAGGTCTTCACCGACGATCACCTGGATCATGGCTAGCGCGACGGCCAGATCGGTGCCCGGGTTGATGTTGTGCCATTCGCTGGCCATCCGCGAGGTGGCTGTGTAGGTGGGGGAGAAGTGAACCACTTTGGCGCCTTTTGAGCGCGCCTTTACGATGCCGTTGGCATAGACAATTTTGGCCTTGGCCACGAGGTCCCAACCGAACAGGAGAATGTAGTTGGAGTTCTCGAAGTCGTTGCACCAGGTCTTGCCGCCGGTGGTGTACTTCTGCAGGATGCGGTCAGTCTGGAAGCAAACGTCGATGTGATCGATGCGATTGACCACGCCCATGGCGTTCATGAAGCGGGACCACAGATCCGGACTGGGCAAGGTGACGAACAGCAGCGCCTCGGTGCCGTACGCATCGACAGTGGTTTTCATCCTGGCCGCGATGGTGTCCAGCGCTTCTTCCCAACTGATTCGAACCCAACCAGGATCCACATTGAAGCCCTTTTCGGGATTGGTGCGCTTCATGGGGTACTTCAGGCGGTCCGGATCATAGAGGAAGCCGGCCCCCGCGGCACCCTTGCCGCACAGATGGCCTTCGCCGTGGGCGTCCCCGGGGAGACCTTCAATAAACTTCACCACTCCGTCCTGCAAAGTGGCCTGCAAGCCACAGGCGGGCGAGCAGACGCCGCAGCAACTGGTCACCTTGGTGGCGGTTGCATTCAACGAGCCGGCCGCCTTGAAGTATTGTCCAAACGACGGCAGAGCCGCGGGCGCCGTCAACAGACCCATGCCCGTATATTTGATGAGATTGCGTCGTGTGAGTGCCATGATGTGCTCCTTACTTCTCCGGGTAGAGGTCGTTGACGAACCGGATTCGGGGGTGCGTCATCCAGGGACTGGAGAAATTGGCAGTCTGGACGGCGCCCTTCTGTTCGATCTCGCTCCACTTGCCCCACTGCAACGCACCTGTCGGGCAGACCGTGGCGCAGGCCGGCTGCAGCTCCATTTCAATGCGATCGAAGCAGCCCGTGCACTTCTCCATGCGGGCCGTGCGCTTGTTGAACTGGGGCGCCTGGTAAGGGCAGAAGGCGGCGCACTGCTGGCAGCCTACGCACTTTGACTGGTCGATCTGCACCGTGCCGTCTTCCGGCCGCCGGGAGATCGCCTTCACCGGGCAGACCTTCATGCAATTGGCGATCTCGCAATGATTGCACGCTCCGGAGAGCGCCTGGAGGCGCACCTGGGGGAATACCCCGGTCTCATATACCTTCACCTGGCGGTAGCGGACGCCGACACCAGTCTCCACACCGTTCCACTGTTTGCAGGCGGATTCGCAGGCCCTGCATTCCACGCAGCGTTTGGGGTCCAATAGCCAACCGTATGTTTCCATCGAGAATCACTCCGTGCGCGCATCGCGCCATTGGCGGATGTTTGCAATTCGCGGACCGCGATGATTCGGACTATAAGACCTTAAAATATTCCTGAAACACACACGCCAATGAGCTCTGTGGGCGAACTCGCACACCTGCAAACGCCCTATTGCGAAAGTTCACGCTGCGCAGATTTTGCGCGCCTGCCGGTGTGTGCAGGAATCCGCAAGCTGGCCAGGATTGCTCCGGGTCGCTGGCGGGTTCCCATCGATGAAGCCGGTTATGAATTGCCTTCGCTGGAGACGCCGAATTCCTGCTGCCAATCGGCCAGCTCATAGATGGGCCGGATTTCGATCACGCTGGGTCCTGGCATGGGGCTGGGGCAGCGTTTCACCCAGGCGACCGCTTCGTCCATGTCCTTCACTTCCCAGAGCCAGTAACCGGCGATCAGCTCGCGGGCTTCGGCGAATGGCCCGTCGGTGACCGCGCGGCGGGGGCCATCAAAGGCAATGCGCTTGCCGTGGGAGGAGGGTTTGAGCCCGTCGGCCCCTCGTAGGATGCCGGCCTTGCGCAATTCTTCGTTGAACTTGCCCATCTCCTCCATCATCTGCATCGCCTCGGGCGTGGGGCGAAATCCTTTTTCGCTGTCCTCGGTTGCCTTCACGAGCACCATTACGCGCATTGGCTGTCTCCCTTTGTGGCTCTGTTTCGGGGCCGGTCCGGACCGGCCACCTAGCTTTCCTCATTCTAGTGCCGTGGAATCCTGAGACCCGGTGCTCCGATCGCATGTGCGACCGGAGGACGGATGCGGGCGCGCTTGCCCAAGGCGCAGTGCGGATTGGCGAATCCTCCGCCGGCTGCCTTTCCGGGACAACGCTTGCGGGCCGGCTGTTTGAGAGTAACCGCAGGACACAGGCATCCTTCATCCACCGGGCTGAGGGGATTCGGGCCGTGAAATGAGGCATGCGCCCGCTCGACAACCCCGAATAACAAGCGGACGATATTTGCAGCAATGCGACTGGAATTATTGGTGGCCGGACTCGCCTGGATTTTGGCGATGCCGGTGAGGGCGGCAGATGAGCTCAGCCCCGGCTTGCTGGAGGATCTGGTCCAGGCGAGTTTCCCCGGAGCCAGCATCCGGAGCATCCCGGAGAACCGCTGTGAACCGCGACCGGCTGAAGCGGTCCGCGGCGGCGTAACCCGGCCGCATCCACCGTGTTTCCAGGTCATCGCGCCGCCGGTGCGGGAGGAGTTGACGGTGGCCACTTCCGTTCTCGCCGATGGTCCGCCCGGCTCGCGGCGGTTCGTGCAGGTGGAGACCGTGACCCGGCCCAGGCCGGCTAGCGATCCGCAATATGTGCTGCTGATGACCTACACCTTTCCTGATATTGACCACTGCAATCAGTGCGGGTTCATGGGCAAAGTGGCCTTGTTGACGCAGGAGCGCGGACAGCGGAAGTCGTCGGTGGCTTACCTGGAGGGCTCCAATCTGACGATTGACCGGGGCGCCTTCGTTGATGTCACGGGCGATGGGCAACCGGAGCTGCTGGTGGATACCTCCGGCGGAGCGAATGCGGTGTCGGAAGGCAGCCTGTGGGTGTATGACGTGACCGGTTCGACGCTGCGGTTCCTGGTCCAAGTCGATACCCAGTATGACAGCGTCAATTCGGGATTTCCTTGGGAGCGGTACTACAAACTCCTGGATCCGGCTCGAAGCCGGGCTACCGGAGGGAAAGCTCTGGTGTTTCGAACCAGCGTGGTGGTCCGGGATAAGCGGATCTTTGACCCACCGGAAGGGAAGGATGAGATCGTGCCGCTGCCGGCGGCCGGTCACCGGCAGTAGGAAGGGCGGGGTTGCCCGGTTGCCGTGCGGGTCCTTGGTTGCGGGGGGGCGGGCTGAAGCCCTTTGCAGACTGAAGTCCACCCCACAGGGCTTCCGTATGCGGCGCTTGGCTTGCGGCGGTTTCGGCGGGCATCGGCCAGCGTGTGGCTGTGCTTGGTTTCTTTGAGGATGATCGCGCGTCCGGGGGTTGGGGGCATGAGGGGCGCGACGGTGACGATTGGGCGGTTGCGGATGGGGGCGGGGCGGATTGCTTACGTGGCCCGCTCCTTACCAGTCGCGGTTCGCAGTGAGTGCCCGCTTACTGACGTGCGCGGTTCGCAGTGACATGCTTGCTGATGGGTGCGGTGCGCTGCGCTTGGACGCCCGGGCGGCCTGGTAACAAAAAGAGGCTCACGCCCCAGGGCAGGAACACACCTGCTCCCGATGGAGTCTAATCGCGGCGGAGGGCCAGAATTGCTCGAACTCCGCAGCCTCACCAAACGCTTCAGCGGTATCCCCGCCGTTGACGATGTCAGCTTCACTGCCCTGCCCGGCCAGGTTACGGGTTATCTGGGGCCGAACGGCAGCGGCAAGTCGACTACGGTGAAGATGATCACGGGCCTGCTGGAACCCAGCGAGGGGCACGTGCTGTGGCGCGGCACCGATGTTCGCGCCGACCTCACCGGGTTCCAGGCCCAACTGGGGTATGTCCCGGAGGAGCCGTACCTCTACCCGCACCTGACCGGCGCCGAGTACCTGGAGTTGACGGGCGAACTGCGCCTGATCCCGCGCCAGAGGCTGTGGCTCAAGATCGAGGCCTTCCTGCGCGAGTTCGGACTCTGGGAGGACCGTTATACCGCCATCGCCTCCTACTCGAAGGGCATGCGGCAGAAGATCCTGCTGGCCGCCGCGCTGCTGCACGACCCGGCACTGGTGATCCTGGATGAGCCGTTTTCCGGGCTCGATATCCATTCCACACTGGTGCTGCGCCGGCTGATCCAAACTCTGGCGGAGTCCGGCAAGACGGTACTGTTCAGTTCGCACGAACTGGAGACGGTGGAGCGCGTGTGCTCGCGCGTCGTCATCCTGCATAAAGGCAAGGCCGTCGCGAATGATTCGGTGGAGCATCTGCGCGGCCTGATGGAACTGCCAACGCTCGAAGCCATCTTCACGCAGCTGGCCCTGCGCCAGGATCCCGATGAGATGGCCCAAAGACTGGCCGAGGCGATGCGGCAATGAGCCGGCCCACCACACGCATAGAGCAGATCCGCTTCAACCGGCTGGTGCGCCACTTTGTCCACCGCTTCGTCGATCACGAACTGGTGGCCGCGGGCGGGGAGTTGCACCAGGTATTTGTCACCGCTTTCGGCCTGCTGGGTGGCTTCGGTTTCACCTTGACGCTCATCCTCTTCCTGCGCCATACGTTCCTGCCGGACAAGCTCTCGGCGGCCGTCAGGAACGCGATCGTCAGCTCCGACCAGATGACCCTGCTGCTGCTGGTGATGGCAGGCACCGGCTTCTTCGTGGTGCTGGGCTGGGATGCCTTGTTCACCGACCGGCGGGATGCGTTTATCCTCGGCGCCCTGCCCATTCCGACGCGGACTATCTTCGAGGCCAAGCTCTATGCCATCCTGCTGTTCTTCTTCCTGCTCGTGACGGCCATGCAGATCTGCTCGGCTGTGCTGCTGCCGGCGGTGATGTTCCAACAGAGCGTCTTTCGTGCCATTGCCGTACAGGCGGCGGTGCTCACGTCCTCGGCGGCATTTGTCTTCTTCGGAGCCATGTCCCTGCAGGGCCTGCTGCTGCTGGTGTTGAGCTACTCCCGATTTCGGCAGGTCTCGGCCGTACTACAAATCTGCACGCTGCTGGCCTCGTTCGGGGTGGTGTTCCTCACCCCGGGCCTGAAGGACGCCGTGAGCGGAGCCGTGAACTGGACACACTGGCTGCCCGCTTACTGGTTTCTGGCGCTGTGGCAGTCGTTGATGAATCAGCCCCAACTGCTGGAGGCCGGGCTCGGTGCGCGGGCGGTGTGGGGCACGGCCGGCGCGGCCAGCGTCGCATTTCTCGCGTTCGCGGGCGGCTATCGCCGCGCCATGCGCAAGGCTGTGGAGGGGCAGGAAGAGGCGCCGGCCGGCCCAGGGCCTGTCCACCATGCGATGCGCAGACTGCTCAATGCCACACTTCTGCGGGATCAACGGCAAAGCGCGGTGTTCTGGTTTACGTGGCGGACCATCTCGCGCCATAGGGGACACCGGTTGCTGCTGGCCGTTTACCTGGGGCTGGGTCTCTCATGGGTCCTGACGGAGGCTTCCAGCATGACCCGCTCCGGTTTCACCGCCAGTACGTTGCGGGTCGATCCCGTGACGTGCACCATCCCGCTGGATCTCGCGTTTTTCCTGATGGCCGGCCTGCGCGTGCTGTTCACGCTGCCGGTGGAGTTGCGGGCCAACTGGATGTTCCGGCTGACGATCGGCGAGAAGACACCAGCCGTCGAAACCGGGACCCGCAAGTTTCTCATCTGCGCCGGAATTCTGCCCATCGCGCTGCTGGCGCTGCCGGCCTACGCGCAAGCCTGGGGTTGGACCAATGCGCTGATCCATACCTGGTTCTATCTGCTGGAGACGGCGCTGCTGCTGGAGATCCTGATGCGCCAGTTCCATAAGATCCCGTTCACGTGTTCGTGGCTGCCGGGCAAGGCCAACCTGAAGGTCCGGCTGGGCGCCTATTTCATCCTGTTCGGCTTCTCTTCGTCGATGGCGGGGGTTTTTGAGTCGCAGATCGTGCTCCACCACTCGCTGCGGAGCGCCGTGGTGTTCACCTGCATCCTGTTGGGGACGCTGGGCTGGCTGCGCTGGCGCAGGCACCAGGCCTTCCAGGAACCGTGGGCGATCACCTTTGAGGAGTCGCCGGATCTGGCGGTGAGCGGTCTGAACCTGATCCGCTGAGGCGGGCGCGGCGCGGGGCTTGCAGGAACGGCCGAACCGCGGTGGATCCGGATGGGAGCCGGCCTGGAATCAGCACAACAGGCCGGTAATCCGCTAGCCTGGAAGCAGGCACCTATCCGATTCCTATGTTCTCCCAAGTGTTCGACTCTCTCTGGGGGGCAGTGTCCGCAGCCCCCGATGCACCGCTGGATCAGGCCCACTTCGGCTCGGATCCTGTGCAGTTGTCTGCCCTGCTGGCCCAGAGCCGCCAGACCAAGTTTTCGTTGTTCGGGAACACAGTTTTCCCCGTCTCGCCGCTCTATGTCACCAGCATCTGCAAGGAGAAGTGTACTTACTGCAACTACAGGGCGGGCAGCAGCGATCCGGGCCTGAAGCGCGTGCGGCTTTCCGACGACGAACTAGCACGGGAAGTGGAGTTCCTGGTGGAGACCGAGGGACTGCGCGCAGTGGAGCTCGTCTACGCCAGCGACCCTGTCCTCACCCACGCCGACATCGTGCGGCATATCGCTTTGACCCGCCGGATTGTCGAGCGTCATGGAGGGCATACGGTCGGTTTGAGCGCGGAGCCGATGAACGTCGACGAATACCGTGCGCTGAAGGATGTCGGGCTCACCTTCTCTGTGGTCTGGCAGGAGACTTACGATCCGGTCCGCTACGCGGAACTGCATCCGGGAACCCACATCAAGTCCGATTTCGGCTACCGTCTCGACAGCTTCGACCGGATGATCCAGGCGGAGCTGGAAGGCGTGGGCTACGGGGTGCTGAGCGGCCTGGCCGACTGGCGCCGCGACTGGTCGATGCTGCTGCGCCATCAGCAATGGCTGCGGGAGACCTACGGACGCGGGTGCAACATCCTGGGCGTGCCGCGGCTGAAACCCGCGCCCGGCTCCACGTTCCGCGAGTTCTCCTACGCGCCGTCGGACGACGAGTTCCTGGCCCTGCTGGCGCTGCACAATGTGCGTTTTCCCGATGTTCGCCCCTTTGTGAGCACCCGCGAGGAGTTCGAACTGTGCCTGCGCATGGCCGAGGGCGGCGGCTGCCTGTTCACGCTGGACTGTTCCACCGTGCCGGGCGGCTATACACTGCCCAACCACGGAGCTCAGTTCGTCACGGGGAACTATGCCGCTCCGCGCTTCGCTCCGCTGGTGGAAGCGACGGGTCTGAAGTTGGACTGGTTCTGGAATTCGCAGCCGGCCGAAGCGGAACTGGCGCGCAAGGCCTGAGGGGCTCGCCGCTTACGATCGCGGGTTCAACAGGCCTGATTCAAGGGTGAGCCGGAAGAATGTCTCCACCTGGGGCGCTGCGATGGCGAGCGCGTCGAGGTTGTGCCGGAAGAGCGCCTCGCCCGCTGGAGCGCGTGCGGCCAGGCCGGCCATGCGGTTGTGCAGGGCGTGCTCCTCGGCCTGTTCGGCCCGCAGTTCGGCATAGAGCAGAAGGCGCTTGATGGGGCCGCGCAGGTCTTCGTGCAGTTTCGGTTCCTTGCTGATCTTCTTCCGCAGAGCGCGGATCGGCTGTACGGCGGTCTCGCGAATTGTGGCGGTGTGCTGCTGGAGATCGGCCCACAAAGCGGCGTCGATGGAGTAGCCGGCGCGGGCAGCCCAGGCAGCCAGCAGGAGGCAGTTGACGTTGGCTCCGGCGGAGTTCTGCAGGTGGAGACAGACTTCGCGCATGCCGGGGTGTGAATAGAGCCGGATACAAAACTGCAGGAAGGCGGGCGCGTCGTGTTTCACGGGTGCTGGCGGCAGGCTGCGAAGGCCTCGAACAGAATGCCCGGAAAGCGGCCGGATGTGGTCCAGTCGCCTCGCAGTTGGTACGTCATAGAAGCTTCGCTACCTGCCTGGTTTCGATACAGAACTCCGGTCGTGAGGGCCGGGATTCATCGTCATTGTATCGGGGGCGGGCATGGAAGTGGGTGCGGGATGGTGAGGCTCAGCGGTGGGAACGGAACACGAATCTTCGGGGCGCGTCTATTTCTGCCGCTGCGGGAAAGGAATCCTTGCAGCTCGGATTTGAGCAGGTAAGCGCCCGGAGTGACGGGATCGAAGGCAAATCAGCCGCCTTCGTCCGATATAACGGGCTTTGCCGCGACGGATCCGGGCGCCGTCAGCGATACCAGTGCACGGGCGAAGAGCCCTCCGGGTTCTTCGACAACTTGTCCCGTGATGCGAATGAGGCGAGCCGGGCTACGGGGGACGGAGTGTGCGCGGGCGGCGACCGGAAGGAGGACGAGGCAAACCGGGGTGATGGTGCGGGACCCGATCACGTCCGTTACGACCGGACTGAGATCAAGCCTTCCACGGGCATTGCCGTGGCCTAGCCAACAAAGCAGTGAAGGGCAACCGACAGACGAGGGGAGCGTTGGGACGAGCCGCGCGGGCGGAAGCTGCAGTGGATCAGGAATATCAGCAGGGAAGGCTACCCGTGGGCGTCTTTCAGTCGAAACGATTCGTCAGGACGCCCACGCGGAATCAACTGGAAATACTGGCGGAGGAAGAGGGATTCGAACCCCCGAGCGAGTCACCCCGCTAACGGTTTTCAAGACCGCCGCCTTCAACCACTCGGCCATTCCTCCTCCTCCAATTTACGTTGTTTCGGACTGCCGGCGCAATTTGGAGAGGAGGGCTTCGTCACTCGGGGAAGTATCCTTCCCGTGCCCTGACTTTGTAGCCCCTGGAGTTTTTGACTTGAACGGCCAACTTCCTCCATTGCGGTGCAGGAGCGGGGCCGGGCGGAAACGTAAGCAGGTAGCCGTGGGCCAGGTCTTTCGCAACCATCTCAAAGACCTGCCGGATTTCTCGCGGCTCCCGGATGGCGAAGGGCAGGCCACCGGTTGCGTTGGAGATGGCAGCCAGCTGTTTCAGCAACGCCGGATTGCCGAGGGCCATGCCCTGGGCAATGGTGTATACGGGGATCCCTGCCGATTTTGCCCGCCGAATCGCATCCTCGACACTCAGCGAGCTGAAATTGTCGTCACCGTCGGTGAAGATGACAATCACCTTCTTGCCCTGCTGCGAAGCGGTGTCCCGAATGACGCGGGTCAGGGCGTCGTACAGGGCAGTCTCGCCGCGAGGTTGGGTCCGGGCGATCGCGCGTTTCGCGGCCAGGCGATCGCGGGTGAAGGGCTGAAGGGCCGAGACCTTGTCGCTGAAGGTGTACACTCCGACGGAATCGGAAGGCCGCAACTGGTCGATCAATCCAAATGCGGCATTCTTGAGCACCGGCAGAGCCGCCTGCATGCTGAAAGTGGTATCCAGCAACAGCGAACAGGAGAGAGCCGCCAGCCGGCTCTCGAATGCCGTGATCTGTTGAGGCTTGCCGTCCTCGAGAAGGGTAAACTCGGACTCGGGCAAATCATCCACATACTTGCCGGCAGCATCGGTGATGGTCGTGTAGACTTCCACCAGACGTACGTCGGAGCGGAATACGTCGCCGCCGGGCTGGGGTCCGCCCGAGGAACCGCTGTGGCCGGCTATGGGCTCAAGAGTCCTTTCCGGGACTGACCCGGTCACCGCCTGGCCTCCATGAACCAGTTGATGAGAGACCTCTTCCAGATTCATGAAGCCACCGGTCAACCGGCTGCCGGGCGCTTTATTGGATCGCTCCAAGGCAACTGGCCGGAACAACGGACCGCCCCGGGCTGCTCCACCTGCAGCGAAGCTGTGCTTCGTGACAAGGTGCCGGTCCTCGGAGAGGAGCAAGCCGTGCGGATCGAGCCGCGCGGCATAGACAATTCCGGTAAGTGCGTGCAGAAGACCGGTCACGTCCCGAGTCTTTGCTGCCTGCTGCACGCGCGGCACGTTCTGCAATTGGATGACTCGTTCAAAGGCCTCGAGTTTTGTCCCGTTCAGCCTGAGCAGACAGCTGCGGATTCCTTCGTCCAGATCGGGCGAATCGCCAGCCAAATGCTTCACGATTTCCAGGGCTGCGTCAATCCAGTCCCGCTGCCTGACGACCTCGCACGAATTCTGGAACGCGAGCGCCGCGGCGGACTGGCTGAGGCTACCCGAATCGGCCCCCATGGCTGACAGTTCCACCAGGGAGTACCAAATGCCTTGCGCATTATTGGCCTGGGGCGGAGTGAGGGCGGTCAACTGTTCGCCAAACTTCTCGAGCGCACCCAGTTCGGCCTGATCGACCGCCTTAAGTCTGGCGAAATAGGGAAACAGAGGCTGCCATGCGTCGAAGTGGCGCCGGAGCAACACCACCGCCGGAGGACTGAAGGGGACACCTCTTTTTCGCTCCAGTTCGGCCAGCGCCAGCAACCGGGAGGCCGAACCAGACGAGGTCAGAATGTCTTCGTCGGCCAAATCGGCATTCCCCCAAAGGGCGCGCCCGCCGGGGAAGTGGACAACGCCATCGGGCCCGAGCGGCAATCCCTGAAGTGTCGCATCGGTCCAATCACCGAGGCTGCGCTCCCTGGGTCTACGGGGGTCCACCTTCTCGGCTGGATCGGAATAGGCGTGGTAGAAGTGTTCCAGCCGCTTTGCCGTCTGCGTGAAGTAGGCCTGGTGGGCTCGGTCGGATCGGGTGAGCGCCGCGAAGAAGGCGGCAAGTTTGCCGTGATCCCTGGAAAGCAGAGCCGTAAAGAAGCCCTGAGGGTCGTCCGGACCGGCTCCGGCCAGGAGCTTCCAACTGCCCGCGGCGGCCGGCCCGCCCGGGATGACGGCACTGCCGTTCCTGACAGAAAACGCCGCGCCGGTTCGAAGCAGCAAATCGGAGTGTTGTTCCACCAGCGTGCGGAGGCCGAGACCCGCCACCAGCGCGGCGGCGGCCTCTGTACTGGCGGCGCTGAGGCCGGCATACGCCCGCGCCAAACGGGCATCGCGCGCAAACGCCTCAGCCAGGCCACCGGGCAACATCTGGCGGTCGTGAATCATCTGAAGCCAGGCATCACCGCCCATCAGGGGAGCTTCCTCGATGGGGATCACGAACTCAAATGGGCGGCCCGCTTCCAGAGTCTCCTTCATCGCTATCTCGTCGATGTCCAGCGCGGCGGCGATCAGCTGGCGAGGTCCATCCGCCGGGCCATCCGCCAGTTCAACGATGGAGGATGCACCGGGGGAATCCTTGATCCGCCAGCCCAAAGCCTGGAGCACGCGCGCAGCCTGTGCCTTGCGGTCTTCCCCGGCAATAGAGATTGAGATGGCAGTGGCATGTTCGCGCAACTCGCCGGCGCTGCTGAGTGCCAGCATGGACTCGAAGAAAATCCGTAAGGTCTCGATGTAGCGAGGAAAACGCTCACTGCTTGTGGGATCGGTGGAACGAATGAGGGTCCTGCAGTACTCCTCAAAGAACGCGGAGGGTGGGGTTTGGGGATCGAGATGCGCCATGCGGCTCAACGCCTTCATCCCGCCAGGCGTGCCGATGCCGCGCACTGCACGGACGTTGAGGTCCACCGCGTCGAGCTCCGGCATCGCCACGTTCGATGTGCCGGACTTCCCCAGATTGGCCAACCTCGCCCTGACCGCATCCGCATTCGACGCTTTGGGCTCGTTGGCCAGATACTTGCGGTAATGCTCTTCCGCCGCTGGATATTCCCGGCGGGCTTCCAGGATGAGGCCAGAGATGTACTCGGAATTCTGGAGTTGATGATTCGGATCCAGGCGAATCGCCTCGGCGGCGCTGGCCGCGGCGGCGTCGAGATCCTGGAGATAGAACTTGGCGAGAGCCTTGTGGAGATGGGCTTCAGGAAATTTGTGGCCCGGATCCTTCGCGATTACCTCTGAAGCGGCCTGAGCCGCCTCAGCCCAGTTCCTGGAGGAGGACTCCAGGCGCATGAGAAGCACTTGCGACACAAGGGTCCTGGGATCTGCCTTCGCCCCATTGCGGAACGCCTCTCGAGCCTCCGCGATCTTCTTCTTGTTCTGACAGACCGTCCCCAGCGCATTCCAGGCCTGTGCAAAATCGGGCGCCGCGCGAACGGCCTCGCGAAAGTGCCGTTCCGCCTCGTCCAGGCTTCCAGCCGTCATGGCTTTCATGCCGCGATCCCAGGCCTTTTCGGAGACCCGAGGTGCATGAATTCTGACGTCCACACCGAGATTTGCGGAGCCCCGCTTGCGAAGAACGATTGGCGGCAAGTCGCGTTTGCCGACCAGTGTGGGGTCGTCCAGGTCGATCATGCTGGAATCCCAACCCTGGAGAGAACCCCGGAGGACACACTTCATGGTGCCGAAGGTGCCCATCTGACGGGAGCCCCAGTTGCCTACCGCCTCAAACTCGGAAGCACGTAGCACATACTCGCCATTGCGGTTTGTGGTCGCCTCCACCATGACGCGGCTGGCTCCGCAGTATCGTTGAATGAGAACAGGCTTGGGGGGTGCGGAACCGTCTTCCATCACGACTCTGCCCCGGGCGTTCGGTGCCTGGCCAAATCCCGCTGGTGCGCCAGCTACCAGTAACAATGCCAAGGCGAGCAGCCAGCGGGCCGGACGATCGATACAGCGGCGGGTTGCCCCGGAAGTTCCTAACCTCAACGATTCCTGAACGCGGTACTGACGCATGCGTTTACGCCGAGACGGCAATTCGAAGACCCCATGCCGACCAGGACGCGACTCCTTGCTGAATACCATAGCAAATACGCGGAAAACAGCTCAGCGCCGGCGCGAGGCTCGTCGCTTAAAATGGGAATAGAACGCCGTGCATTGCAGGCGATCGAACAGCACGCATGCCCTCTGCTTCCCACGCGCCCTTAGTCCCGCTCCACCAGGCGGGCGTCCGCCGCCGGATTGGCGTCTTCGACTCCGGAGTCGGCGGCCTCACCGTGCTGAAGGCTATGCGCCGCACAATGCCCCAGGCTGACTTCCTCTATGTCGGCGATACCGCTCGCGTGCCCTATGGCCGGAAGCCGAGTTCCATGGTGGCCGGATTTGCCCGCGAAATCGCGGCCTTCCTGCTGGCCCAGGGTGTCGAGGCCATCGTCGTCGCCTGCAATACCGCCACCGCCGCCGCGCTGCCGGCCTTGGCCGATGAACTGCCAGTGCCCGTATGGGGCGTGATTGAACCTGGCGTCCGCGCTGCGTTCGAAGCTTCAAAGACAGGCTCGGTGGGAGTAATCGGGACGCGCGGCGCCATCGCCAGCGGAGCGTACCAGCGCCGCCTGGAGGCGCTCGGATTGCGCGTATGGGCCCGCGCCTGCCCCATGTTTGTCCACCTGGTGGAAGAGAACCTCTCCGACTCCGAGGAAGCCGCCCTGCTCACGCGCCACTACTTTGCGGACCGGCCGGAGATCGATACGCTCATCCTCGGCTGTACGCACTACCCAGTTCTTCGGCCGATCATCGAGAAGACGCTGGGCCCGTCGGTGAAGGTGATCTCGAGCGCGCAGGCGGTGGCCGCCACGGTCGCGGCGGCGATCGGGGATACCGACGATCCGGAACTGCCGGGCCTCGGGGGAATCCTGCACCTGGTCACGGGCGATGTCATCGCCTACCAGCACACGGCCCAGACGATCGGCGGGGTCGATGGAGAAGTCCGCCCAATCCACGTGGAGACTCTCGCCGAGGCGGAACCGCTGCCCGTCCGACCCTGACGGAGCCTCATGGAAGCGAATTCCAAACCGGTCCGGCGCCGCCTGCTCACCCGCAATCGGATGGGCTGGGCGGCGATCGAAGTCCACAACGTCAGCGCGCTGTTCGTGGAGGAGTGCCGCAGCGGCTCGATTGGCGGAGCGGATGCTCCTGTCCTAGACCTTGGCGCGGCGTACGGGCTGGTAGGACTCGCGGCGTTGCAAGCCGGCGCGTGGGTGATCCTGAACGATCTGGACCAGCGCCATCTCGACGAAGCCCAGGCGTCGGTCCGGCCGGAGGACCGGCACCGCTTAACCCTGCGGGCCGGCCAGTTTCCGCGAGAGATCCACTTTCCGGAGCACAGCCTGAGCGCCGTCCACGCCTGCAACGTGCTGCATTTCCTGAGCGGGCGCGAACTGGAGCGCGGCCTGCGCGCCATTGCACGCTGGCTGAGACCCGGCGGCCGGCTTTTCGCTCAAGTGGTGACGCCTTACCTGGCGCCGTTCCGGTTGTTCCGGACTGAGTATGAGAGGCGGCTCCAGGAGGGGGTGCGATGGCCGGGCTGGATTCCCAAGGTCAGCGTCTATTCGCAGCACCGCAAACTGGGCCAGATGCCGCCCGCCGTCCACCTGCTGGACGATCAGATTCTGGCGCGCGCGGCCGCGAATTCGGGCCTGATCGTGGAGCGCGCCTGGATGTTTCAACCGGCAGACCTCCCGCCCGATCTCGCTCTGGACGGGCGGGAAGCCGCGGGTCTTCTTGCACGGGCTCCTGAGGTTTAGCTCAGGCCCTTCACTTTCCAACCGGCGCGATAGGCGCGCCGCACATGGCCGTTCGCCTCGGGCGAGTTTTTGAACTTCAGCTTCTTCGCGTTCCACTCCAGCGTCGTCTTGGGGAAGAACGTCGCCAGCGGACCCAGCAGCACCGCTTCCGTGAGGGGTCCGGAGTAGCTGAACGGAGTCGAGGTGCTGCCCTTGCCGAGGATCGCGTCCACCCACTCGTGGTAGTGATCCACACCTTCGATCTTGGTCATCTGGAAGTCCTTGAACTGCGCCTCAGGATAGAGGACGGGCATCTTGATGTGCGGCAGCAGCATCACCCCGTTCGTCCCGATGAAGATACAGCCGGTGCCGGGCAGCCGCTGGCCGCCGACCATGGCCTGGATCTCCTGCGGAGGACGCTCGTCGCCGTCGTACCACGTCACATTGACGGTCTTGTCACTGGTGTAGCGGGTACCCGGGAAGACATAGTGGATGACCGCGTTGACGGACCAGTTGTGGGCATTGGGCGCCGCGCCTTCCGACCGGACGGAGATGGGCGACGTCAGTTGCAGGGCCGAAAACACGGGGTCGTAGATATGACAGCCCATGTCGCCGAAGGTGGCGGTGCCGAAGTCGATGCGTTTGCGCCACTCGCCGGGATGGTAGTACTCCTTCAGATACGGGCGTTCGGCCGACACGCCCAGCCACTGATCCCAATTGAGAGTGGACGGGACGGGATCGGTGCGTTCGGGCCGGGGCTCGGGATCGCCCCACTTCTTGCCGCTCCAGGCGTAGACTTCCTTGACCTTGCCGATGGTGCCGCTCTGGATCAGGTGGACGGCTGTTTTGTACTCGGTGGCGGAGTGAATCTGGATGCCCATCTGGGTCACCAGTTTCTTCTTGCGCGCCATCTCGGTCATTTTGCGGACCTCATAGAGGTCGTGGGCCAGCGGCTTCTGCCCGTAGACATGCAGGCCGTGCTGCATGGAACTCACGGCCATGGGTGCGTGCATGTGGTCGGGCGTGCCGACGCAGACCGCGTCGAGGTTCTTGTGCTCTTTGTCGAGCATTTCGCGCCAGTCCACGTAGACCTTGGCGTCGGGGTATTTCTTGTTCACGCGCCCCAGCATCGCGGAATCCACCTCGGCCACACAGACGAGTTTGACCTTGGGGTGTGTGGCGATGCCATCGAGTGTGGCGAAGGCCATGTTCGCCGCTCCGAAACTGGCCAGGCGGAGGCCGTCGCGCGGAGCGGAAAGGAGGTTAGGAATGAAAAACGGGGCGGTTAAGCCGGCAGCCGCCTGGCGCAGGAAGGCTCGCCGGTTGGTCTGTGAGGGATCGTACATAAGTGTTCGCTTCACCGAGCATACAGCACGGCGCGGGGGCGCTACCGGCGGCCCACCGGATCGACCGTCACATCCCCGCGCAACTCGCGGAAAAAGCGTGCTTTCATGTCGCCCAGCCAGGGATCCAGATAGCGGCGGTTCAGGTCGATGGTGGAGAGGGCCACGGTGCCGTCGTCCTCGGTGCGGGCCAGGGTCTCGCCGGCCGGATCGATGATCAGGGACGGGAAATCGTAGCCGGAAGACGCGAGGAAGAGGTGGTTCTCAATCACCCGGGCCTTGGCCAGTGTCTCGTTGCCGCCCCAGATGGGCATGAGGATCAACTCGGCGCCGCGCAGCGCCAGGCCGCGCGCCGGATCGGCATATTGCACATCCCAGCAGATCATCATGCCGACCTTGCCGAAATCGGCCTGGAAGACGGCGAAGTCGCTGCCTGGCGTGATGCCGCCCTCCAACTCTTCGCGCGGGATGTAGACCTTGCGGTAGCGGCCAACATAGCGGCCGGTGCGGTCGATCAGCACGGCGGTGTTGTAGACGAGCGCGCCTTCCTTCTCGTACAATCCGGCCACCACCCAGGCGCCTTTCTGTTTGGCGAGTTCGCCCAGCCTCTTCGTGGTGGGGCCCGGCACAGGCTCCGCCACGTCGGCATAACCCTTGTTGGTGCCGACAACCGTGATTCCTTCCGGCAGCAGGATGACGTCGGTCCCCTGCGGCACTTTGGCTTCCGACACTTCCAGGAAGCGCGTGACGGGGTCGGCGCCTCGCGGCTTCAGGCGGATGGCCGCGACTTTCACAGGCCTGGCCTTCGGCTCGGCGATGGGTTCGAGCTTCCAGTCTTTCCAGGAGACGCGCCCCTGCGGAGCATTCTGCAGCAGCAGCTGGAGACGGGCTGATACGGCGCCTACCGGAGCCGGAGCCTCCAGTGAAACGGTGCGCCACTCACCCGAACCTTCGACACGCCAGGCATAGTCGGGCTGGCCGGCGCGATGGCCCTGGGCATTCTGCCAGTCCAACTTCACGGGCACCTGCAAGGGCTCGTAGCCCAAGCCGGCGGCCCGGTATTGGCCGGTAAGCCGGTACCACTGGCCATCCTGGATCGAGGGCAACACCTGCTCCCAGCCGCCGAAGACACCGGGGTTCCCTGCCCCTTCCAAGGTGAGTTCCGCGCCGGACCGGCTGTACTTCGGAGCGACTTCGGGCCGCGGCGACCATTGCCGCCACTCCTGTCCCCGGGCCGTGAAACCGGCCGCAATAACTAGTACCGCACAGGTGATTTGGCGCATCTCAGTTCCGAGCTTACTCCGGAATCCGGTCTGACGAACCACCGGCATGCAGGAATCCTCCAGGCAACTGGACTGGCCTTTGAATTCCAGGCGCACACCGGGCCGCTCTGCGATAATCGAAAAACTGCATGAAACCAGCTCTCCTGGTTGGCCTTCTCTTTGCCGTCGCCCTGGGGACTTCGGCCTGTTTTCTTTTCCGGAAATCGCGCGTCTGGGCGGACCTGAAACAGACCACGGTCGACCTAGACGGACTGGCCAGCGTGAAAGTCCCAACGGACCTGCGCTACGACTCCGAAGCGATCCAACACCATGGCGATACGGCACAATTCCAGTTCCGGCGGGTCAACGATACCCATTTGAACGGCCAGACTTCTTACGCCGAGACGATGGTGATCACGATCGCCGCGCCAGACCTGGACCGCGCGACCTTCGAGGCCCAGCGGCGTAAGGGCGCCTTCGACGTGACGAAGCCACAGGCTGCGGGAGAGACCAGCACGGAGGGGCCACTGCAATGGGAGGTCTTCCAGACGGTCTATGAGCGCGACCCCGTCAGGGAACCGGCCCACTATGTGCGGCTCACCGACGCGGACGCGGGCCTCGTCATCACGTGGCTCGGCTACCAGAAGCAGTACAGCGTCGAGCAGGCGCGGGCCAACCTGAAGTACCTGCGTAGCACCATCGCCATTGCGCCGGCGCGGGCGGAGTATTTCGAAAAGCTGCGGGATTACAAGACGAGCAGCCGGACGGCCGATGCGGCCCGCAACCTGGACCTTCTGGCCTCTGGATTGAAGGAACTCGGGTTTCCGCCCGCCAGCGTGGGCCAATGGACCCGCCACGGCGCCTGGCGCTACACCATCGACAACGGCCGGCCGCAGCAGTTCCATCTGGTCCTGCCCATCAACCACATGCGCATGCCGGATGGAGCGTTCGAACTGAAGGGTCCGCTGACGAGTTTCAAGTTCATCCAGAACAAATACTGGTGGCAGAACAACCAGGGGCGCGGCGGCGGACTGATCCCGCAGGACGTCCTGCCGGGCTTCGTCGAGGAGATGACCGACCGCGAGGACGTCTACTTCTTCAGCATCCACGGCTTGAACCTGTGGAAGGCGTATCCCAGCGAAGGAAACCCGTTGCTGACGGAGTTGCGCGGTGTGATCGCCGAAGCGGAGAAGCTGAAAGCGGAGTTCTTCTCCAAGGGCCTGATTGGCGGCGACGCGGAGCCATAGTCTGTCATTGATCGCAGCCGGTGATCGTCTTCAGGGCCTGATTGCGCCTTACTCAGGTGGGGCATGGAATGCCCCCTGGCCAAGAATCGAGTCCCACGGACTAAAGACCACCATGCACACCCATCGGATCTCCCGAATTGCCCTGACCGTTTCCGCCCTGATGATTTTCTTCCTTGCGCCCTGCGCGCAGGCAGAGACGCCGCGCACCATCACGCTGGAGGAACTGGCACGCAGCCTGCCCAAGGAGCCCATCCACGTCGTCTTCGACGTCGACGATACCGTGCTGTTCACCTCACCCGGATTCCAGTGGGGCTCCCGTACTTACGGCTCGCAGATTGTCTCGGCCGGCGTCTCCGTGCGCGAGGAAGACCTGCCGTCCGACGAGGACCGCCGCAAGTACCGCGAGTTCTGGACGAAGATGAACAACGAGCTCGACCAGTACAGCGTGAAGAAGTGGATCGCGAGCGAACTGATCGCCCTGCACAAGTCGCGCGGGGACAGGATTTACTTTGTCACGAAACGGATCTACACCGGCAGCGAGAAGCTGACCGGCCTGCTGCGCAGCGAATTCGGCCTACCGGCGGATTCGCCGGCCGTGATCTTCACCAGCCGCCAGCCGAAGACCAAGGCTTTTCGCGAGATCCAGGCGCAGGTGAGCTACGGCGATTCCGATGGGGATATTCGCGATTCGATCCAGGCCGGAGCGCGCCCCATCCGCGTTCTGCGCTCCCCTGCCTCGGTGAACCACGAGCCCACGCACAACGGCGGCTTTGGCGAGGAAGTGCTCTATCACTCAGAAAACGACTGAGCCGGGGCGTCCGGCCCAGCCCTATTTCTGCTCTGACGATACAGGGGGCACGGACGGCGCCGCGGACAGCTTGCCGGCGCTGACCTCGGCCAGTTGGACGTGGTTTGTCTCAAGCACGGCGCCCAGCGTCTGGTCCATCAGGACGCGGGCATTCGTGTAGCTGATGAGCGCGGAAACTTCGGCTGCCTGGGCCGTGGTCAGATCCCGCTGCTGACGGACGACGTCGGTCGGCGTCGAAGCGCCCAGTTCGAACTTGCGCTGTTCGCCCTTCAGGAGTTCTTCCGCCAGAGCCTTGTTCTTCAGGGCGGCCTCGTAGCGGGCCTTGGACTGCTCCAGCGCCACGCTGGCGTTCATGATGTCCACCTGCAGCTGCTTCACGTCCTTCTGCAGCGCCAGCTGGCTCTGCCGCATCTGCAGGTTGCCGATGTTGGAATCGGCCTGCGCCTGCCGGTTATAGACAGGCAACTGGACGAAGGCGCCGATGCCCTGGGAGGGGAAGTTCCGGCGAAACACCTGCCCCACGGCCGTCCCCAATCCGCCCTCAAAGTACGAGTCTGGCGGAGCGCTGCCCGGCACATTGCGGGCCGTGCCCGCCAAGCCGGAATTTGTCGTGCTTCCGAATACCTGCAGAGAAGGAAGCACGCCATTCTTCGTACCCAGGTTGTTGATCTCCGAGTTGACCAGATTCGCTTTCTCCAGCGCGATATCCGGACGCTGGGCGATGGCCTTTTCCACCAGTTCCTGGAGCGGGGGCACGGGCGCCTGATCGGGCGCCACCAGACGGTCGACCGGAATGATTTGCGCGGCCGCCAGGATGGGGTCCCTGACCCCATTTCGACTGAGCAGGCTCTTCAACTGCAATTCCTGTTGCTGGAGCCCAGTCTGCGCGTTCACCATATCCAGGCGAGCGGTGGCGGCCTGGGACTCCACCGGAATGAGGTCGCCTTCCGACAAGGTCCCGACTTCGATCTTGCGTTTGCCGTCGGCCACCAGCCGGTCTGCCACGTCCAGGGCGGCCATTCTCGACCGGAGCGTCTCGTGATTCCCCACCAGCGCGTAGTAGGCATTCAGCACCCGCACCACAACCGTTATGACCTGGTTGCGAAAGGTGAGCGAGGAGTTCCTGACGCCGTTCTGCGTCACCGTGATGTTGCGAGAGTTCACCGCGACACCGA
This sequence comes from Acidobacteriota bacterium, assembly GCA_017307505.1. Classification (GTDB taxonomy): domain Bacteria; phylum Acidobacteriota; class Terriglobia; order Bryobacterales; family Bryobacteraceae; genus Paludibaculum. The sequence continues at coordinate 53,218 of JAFKEE010000017.1, forward strand.
ATCCGCGTAGCAGGTTGTGCTGGAATTGAAGCGCCAGGCGCGGCGCCACCGACGGGTTCAAAACGTTGCTGGGCGAATTCTCATTCAGATAGTTGCTGTTGTAGCTCAGCGTGACGCTGCCGCCGCTGAGCAGGCCCTGCTGGATGGACGCGTTGTACACGCGCTGATCCTGAACCAGCACCGACGTGATGCTCTGGACGCTGTTCGGCTGAGGCAGGGTGCGGTGGCTGTAGGTGAAGGCGCCCTTGATGGTCGGATCCAGATTCTGGGTGACCGGACCCACCTGGCTGATGGTGGCATTGCCGCCGCCGCGATTGGTGGCTCCGTTGTTGCCGCTGCTGACGCCGGCCGCCGCCTGGCTGCCCAGGACGCCCTGGCCGCTCGCCACCGACTGCGACTGTGAGGCGCCACTGGGGACACCCGGCAGGGTTCCGCCGGCTTTCGCGCGGTTCAACTGCCATTCCGCCATCAGCGGACCATAGCGGGCCACTTCCAGGTCGATACTGTTTTCCAGGGCGAGGGCGATGGCGTCCTGCACCGTCAGATAGAGCTTGCCGGCTCGCACCATGCTCGCCAGACGGTCCGTATTGTTCATCCGGACCGGAGGCACGGTGGGGGTGGAATAAGTTCGGATGCCCCAGGCTGCGGTCGACCGGACCGGCGCAATGGGCTGCTGCGCCAGCATGGGCGTCACCGGGCACAGGACACACAGGCCCGCCGCCAGGTAGCGGCGGATCGCAAAGAATCTGCCGGCCGTGCGAGCGTTCATTGCTTCACCTGCCCGGCCTCGGGCGCCTTGGAAGCAGGCCCGCCATTGCCGCGCATGGCCTCTTCCACCGACACGTGATTGACATCCAGGGTGCGGCCCAACGCCTGCTCCAGGGAGATTCGAGCGTGCGTGTAATTTGCCATCGCCTGCACTTCCGAACTCTGGGCATTGGCGAGGTCGCGCTGGTCCTGCACCACCTGGAAAGACGTGGAGGCGCCCAGAGAGAACTTCTTCTGGTCGGCTTCCAGCGTTTGCAGCGCCAGGGTGCGCGCCGTTTTCGCCGCATCGTAACGGGCCTTAGCCTGTTCCAAACCGATCATGGCGTTCTGGACATCCACCCGCACCTGATTCAGAGTCTTCTGCAGGTTGAGCTCGTTCTGCCGGATTTCGATGAGGCTGGTCACGTAATCCGACTGGGCTGCGCGATTGCGCAGCGGAATGTTGAGGGAGAAGCCGGCGGAGTAGTTCGGATAATTGCGCCGCGCAATCTGGCCCAACAGGTTGCCATAGCCGCCCACCAGAGGCGAACCAGCGGCACCGGCGGCCAGCCCGAGCGCCGTCAGGTCGCCCGTCAAACCGTTGTTCGTCAGTTCCGCGAAGGCCTGCAGTGTGGGCTTGAGGGAGTTCTTGATGCCAACCAGGTTGAGGTTGTTGCTCTCCAGGTTCAGGCGGCTCTGCTGGATTTCGGGCCGCTTCTCCACTGCCTCGGCGACCAACTTCTCCAGTTCCCCGACTCCGGCCGCGTCCGGCGGGGCGATGCGGTCGAGGGCAATGATGTGAACCGCGGCCAGATCCGCGCTCGCCACGCCCGAGCGGCTGAGCGCATTCTTCAGCACGGTTTCCTGCTGCAACAAGTTGGTCCGGGCGATGACGAGATCCTGCTTGGCGGCGTAAAGCTGCGATTCCGCGCGCGTCACTTCGATTTCCGCCAGTGTGCCGACCTCGACCATTCGCTTGTTGTCGTCGTACAACTGCTGAGCGGTCTTGACCGCCTGCTCCCGCGCCTGGACATCCTGCTGGAAGCTCACCAGGTCCCAATAAAGGTTCAGCACAGCCGAGATGGTGGTGATGAGCTGGAGCTTGAACTGCAGGTCTGTGACTTTCAGGTTGTTCTTCTGGACGCGGATGTTGCGTCCGTTGACTGCCGAGCCGAACCCCTGCAGCAGGTTCTGGGTCAATTGCAGATCGAGATTGCCCGACGTGTACGGATTCAGGGTGAAGAAATTACTGTTCACATGGGTGTACTGGCTGGAGTAGCTCATGGTGGCGCCGAGGCCAAAGAGCCAGTTCTGCGAGTAGGCCGCCTGGTAGGTCCGTGTATCCGCGACCAGCGCGTTCGTACCGGTCAGCACCGTGTTGCTCTGGGGGGAGGTGGTGTGTTGGAAGTTCGCGAAGGCCGAGATCGTCGGGTCCAGGGTCGGGATGCTCGGCCCCAACTGGGTGAGGATGCCGCCGCCGGAACTGACGCCGCTGCCAGCCGACCCGGCGCTGCCGCCGGTCAGGCTCACGCCCTGCAGGCTCACGCTTTGCGGTCCCGGAGCTACACCCAAACCGACGGCACGCAGGACACCGCCGCCTTGCGCGCGCTTCAGCACTTCCCGGGCCAGAAGTGGCGCATAGCGCTGTACTTCGACGTCAATGTTGTTTTCGATCGCCAGCGCAACAACATCCTGCGCCGTGAGATAAAGGTTCCCCGCCCGCACCAGACTGTCCAACCTGGACGAATTCGCCAAGTTGATGGCCGGAACATTCCGGGTCCGGTATGGATCTAGGAGCCGCCCGAATCGTCCAGTGGCAGGGTCGATTCTCACTGCAGTCTGGGCCGTAGCGGATTGGGCGACAAGCAGCGATGCACACAGGAAAACTGAGAGGAGGCGAGGGGCCTCACCGCGAGCGTGTAGAACCTTCATCTATTTTTATAACGGTCGGACTTGGGTTAAGTTCCAGAATTTACTCTAGCCGGAGAGTTTTTTTGGAGCGAACACGGCCAGTTCCGCATCCGAACCGCGCGTTTGGCAGGCCATTTGCGCCGCGGCTCGCCGCTCCATCGCCATCCGGCAGACTTTCTGCCTACTAGGCAAGCTTATCCCATCCAACCGCTAGCCGTCCGCCGGACCCCTAGAGTCCCTGGTAACTGATCGCGAACAGAACGCCCAGTACCAGATCCACCAACCCAAAGCCGATGGCCGACGCCGGCACCCGCCCGAAGACGCCAAGCACCAGCACCGCCAGTCCGAACGAGAACTTCTCGATCAGCGCCGCCGGAATCAGGGCCCGGTACCGCCTGGGATCGCGCGAAATGATCAGGAACGCCACCTGCCAGGCCAGCGCGACACCCAGAAAACCGTAGAAGAACTCGGGATGACTCTGCGCGGGCGACTCCGCCGGACTCACCAGCAGTTCGGTAAAGTACATCGGCGTCAGCAGCAGGACGCCCCAGATGCCCGCGCCGAGGAAGACCGCCCGGGCGAGGCGAACACCCCGGCAGTCTTCCGTCTTGTTGATAGGAAACCAGCTCATCAGAAGCCCGCTGTCTGCGTCACGCCAGGATGCTTGTCCACCCGATTAGGGATGGTCGACTGAGTCTGCAGGTAGCGGTAAATCGCCGAAAGATCGTCCGGATCCATCTGCGACAGGTTCAGCCAGGGCATGAGAGTGAACTGGCCCGGCTGCAGTTTAGGCGCCCCGTTGACAACGTAGGTCCGTTGCAGGGTGAAGCGCTGGATGAAATAGTCTTCCGTCCAGCGGCCGATCCCCGTATCCGGATCCGGGGTAATGTTGGCGCTCACCACTTTACCCAGGGGCGTATCGAATACCCTGCCCCCTGCAAACTTCATACTTTCGTCCAGACTATGCCCATCCGCGGGCGTGTGGCAATCGATGCAATGGCCCAGGTTGGCGAGGTAAGCTCCGTACTCCGCATTGCGGCCGCGCTCCGGCGACTTCACCTTCGACACCGGCTCCGGATAGGTCTTCATCAATACGTTGATGGGGAATGGGATCTTCATCTTCGGCAGGTTGCTCTTCACCGGCGCGAGCGTATTCATGTAAGCCACCAGCGACTCCACGTCGTAGTCGCTCATTTTGCTGAAGTTCTTGTACGGCATCATGGGAAACAGGGTCCGGCCGTCGCGGCTGATTCCCTCCCGGATCGCCCGGATCTTCTCCCCGTCGGTCCAGTTGCCGAGCCCTGTCTCCTTGTCTGGCGTGATGTTGGCTGTGACCAGCGGGCTGATCGGACCCTTCTCCGGGATGATCTGCCCCTTGCCCCGCCCTGACACGACCACCGGCCCTCCGAACCTGGAATAGTCCCTCTCGGAATGGCAGCCGTCGCAATCGGCGACGACTTCAAAGAGATACTTGCCGCGGGCAATGCGGTCGGCGCTCATGGGCACGGCGCCGGCGCGCGGCTGGGTGCTGCGCGGCAGATACAGTCCATAGTAGAGAGCCGTCGTACCCGCCACGACGGCGGCCACCGAGGCGATAGCTGAGACGATCCTGGTCCAGGTTTTCATGGTGTTTCCTCTTCCTTCACTCACTTCACGCGCAGCAAGCGGGCAAAGGGGATCAAACTCTACGAAAGACAGTTTGTTTACACCGGCTGTCACACGGCGCCATACTGCCTCGTCTCACCCGGCGAGAGAACAACATGAGCAGAATCGAAGGCATTGCCCCCCAACGCGCCGGATTCTTCCTGCGCCTCTTCTATCGAATGGCGGTGAAGATTACCGGCAAGATCACCGGCACCGCCGTCCTGCCGCAGCCCATCACCGTGGCGGCGCTGCAGCCCAAGCTTCTGCTGGGCAGCGCCGGGATGGAACAGGCCCTCTCGTCCTGCCGGTCTGTACCTGAGAACCTGGAATCCCTGGCCTCGATGGCCGCGGCGCGAACCGTCGGTTGCGCCTATTGCATCGACATAGGCCCGGCTGTCGCCCGTCTTCGGGGCGTATCGGAGCGCCAGATCCTGGAACTGATGGACTTCGAGACCAGCACTGCGTTCGACGAGGTGGAGCGCGCGCTCATCCGCTATAGCATGGCCATGTGTTCGACCCCCATCAAGGTCACCGATGAGGTGTTCGCCGCGGTGCGCCGGCACTTCTCACCGGCCCAGATCGTGGAACTGACCGCCGCCATCGCCTGGGAGAACAATCGCGCGCGCTTCAACCACGCCTTGGAGCTCGACCCCGACGGCTTCAGCGAAGGCGCCTACTGCCTGCTTCCTACCCAGGTACAATCGTCGATACATGCACCCGGCGTCTGATTTCGAGCAGCACCGGTCCGCACTCTTCGGCCTGGCGTACCGCATGCTGGGCTCGGCGCACGAGGCCGAAGACATCGTGCAGGAGGCCTACCTGCGCTATGCGGCGGAAACCGCGCCCATTCTGTCGCTCAAGCCGTACCTGATGACGATCGTCGCCAGGTTGTGCCTGGACACCATGAAATCGGCCAGGGTCCGGCGGGAAGAGTACATCGGACCCTGGCTGCCGGAACCGGTCCTCACCTCTACCCCGGCCGATACCGCCATCGAGGCGGAGTCCCTCTCCTTCGCCTTCCTGGTTGTTTTGGAAACCCTGTCTCCGGCCGAGCGGGCCGTCTTTCTGCTACGCGAAGTTTTCGACTACGATTACGCCGACATCGCCGCCATGCTGGAGACCAGTGAGGCAAATTGCCGCCAGCTGCTGAAGCGCGCGCGAACCCACATCGACGCCCGCCGCCCGCGCTTCCCCATTCCCGAGCAGCGCCACCAGGCGCTTCTCAGTTCCTTCGCGCAGGCGTGCGCGGACGGCGATCTCCACTCCATCTCGGCCATGCTCGTGAACGACGCCAAAATGTACAGCGACGGTGGAGGCAAGGTACGCGCGGCGCTGAACCCGATTCACGGCGCGGATGCCATCAGCCGCTTCTTCGTCGGCATAAGAGGCAAGGGCCAGGCCGGGGTCACGGTCAGGATTGGCCCTGTGAACGGCCAGCCCGCCGTCCTGGGCTATGTGGGAGACCAGTTGGTGTATGTTGCTCAGGTGCGGCTGGAAGGCGACTCGATCTCGGAGATCTACATCGTCGCCAACCCCGACAAGCTTCCTTCCGTCTGAAGCCTATTTGCCGGGCTTGGAGCAGTTGGCCAGCCGCTCCTCCAGATGCTGGCGCATCGCCTGATCGGGCGAGGAAAGCTGCTGTTGCTGGTCCACCGCCTGGAATTCCGCCACCGCCTCCTTCAACAGCGGCAGGCCCGCGGCCTTCTGTCCGTCGGCGCAGTACCAGATACCCAGGGAGCCCCTGGATTCAGCGAGGCGGATGCGGCCCTCCACATCTTTCGACGTGGCCATCAGCTCCACCTGTAACGCCAGTGCCCGCTGCAGCAGTTTGAACGCCTCGGGCCGGCGGTTCAGATCGATGAGCAGGAGCCCTTCCTGCCGGTTGATGAAGGCCGTCCGGTCCTTCAACCGCGCGTTCTTCACATCGCGCTTGAGCAGTTCCTCGCGCAGAGTACGCGACTGCTCGTAGTCGCGCACCGCCTGTTCATTCAACCCGAGTTTGGCCTCCGCCTCCGCCAGTTCGCTGTAGTCGATGGCCAGGTCCAGCTTTGCGGAGACGTCGTTCGGTTTGGCCTGCACCTGCATCTTGTCCAGCTCCAGCGCGCGCTTGGAGAGCTCCACCGCGCCACGCGGGTCCCGGAAGTGCGAACGCAGCGCAGCCAGCGACTTCAACGAAAGAGCCAGGTTGTAGCGGCCCCGCTCACTGGCGCGATTGGAGTCGTAAACCACCTGAAATGTCCTGAGCGCCTGCTGGGCGAGGCGCTCCGCTTCCTCATATTGCCCGGTGTCCACGGCCAGCCGGCTGCCGGTAAAGTAAGAGATCGCCAGAGACCGCTGAGCCGGGATGCTGGTAGGCTGCAGGGCCGCCGCCTTCTCGCGGAAGGCGATCGACCGAGCCGTATGATCGTTGCCGTTGGCCCGCTCGCCCACATTCCTCAATACTTCGCCGATGCGGTCATAAACATCGGCCAGCCGGGACAGCACCTCGGGATTGCGATCCTTCTCCGGGATCGCATCGAGCAACTCCTTGGCTTTCAGGTAACCCTGCAGCGCCGCACGGCTATCGCCGAGATTGGCCTCGCTGGGCGAGCCTTCCACGCTGCCCAGCCGCATATAGGCATCCGACAGTTCCAGCCGCAGATCCAGGCTGTTCGTCGCCCCTTTCGCCAGGCTGTCCAGCGCGTGGGTTGCCTTCTTCAGCAGCTCCTGCCGGACGGGTGTCGCGCCGGGCAGGTTCCTGATAGCGTCATGCAAATCAAAGATGAGGGTCTGGGCGAGCTGCCGGACCTCGCCTTCCCGCTGTTCGGCCCGGGTCCGCTCGCGCCGGGCCACACTTGCCTGGTAGCTCGCAACCGTCAGACCGATGGCCAGGGCCAGCACGACCAGGGCTGCTGAACTCACCGCAAGCCAGTTGCGTCGCGCGAACTTCCGCATCAGATAAAGGAAGCTGTCGCCGGCAGCGCTCACCGGCAGCCCGTGCAGGTAGCGATCGAGATCGGCCGACAACTGTTCCACCGACGGATAGCGGCGCGAAACATCCGGATCCAGCGCCTTGAGGACGATATTGTCGAGGTCTCCGCGCAGCAGCCCGCTCCAGCGCTGGATGGAGACCAGCCCCGCGGGCAGCGCTGGCGCGTCTTCACCGGGAGGCTTGCCGGAATGCGTCTTCACGCGCGTGCTGGGCGCCTTGGGCGGCTGGTCGAGATCAGCGGGCGCCAGGGGAAACACGCCGCTCCGCCGGCCCGGGAACGGATGGGCGCCAGCCAGGATCTCATATAGCATCACGCCCAGCGAGTAGATGTCGGTCGACGTGTTGATGGGCTCGCCCTTGATCTGTTCCGGACTGGCATATTCAGGCGTCATGAGATGAACGCCCGCGCGAGTCATCTTGCCCTCGTCCGTGAGCACTTTGGCGATGCCGAAATCCAGCAGCCGCGGATCGCCTTCCGCGGTCACCAGGATGTTGCCCGGCTTCAGGTCGCGATGGACGATCAGATTGCGATGAGCGTACTCCACCGCGCCGCAGACCTTCTGGAAGAGTTCCAGCCTCTGCTCGATGGAGAGCCGCTTCTCCTCGCAATAGATATCGATGGGCTGAGCGGCATAGAATTCCATCACGAAGAACGGCCGCTGATCGGGGGTAACCCCCGCGTCGAGCACCTTGGCAATGTGCGGATGGTCGAAATGCGCCAGGATCTGTTTTTCGTTCTCGAAGCGCCGCAGCACGTGTTCCGTGTCCATGCCGCGTTTCAGGATTTTCACCGCCACCAACCGCCGGAACTCGCCGTCGTCCCGCAGCGCCTGGTAGACCGAGCCCATGCCGCCTTCACCCACCTTCTGGATGATGGAGTAGATGCCTACGCGGTCGCCAGGCGCCGGGAATTCCAGACCGGAGGCCGTGGGCGGCGCGAGGGCGGGCTGTTCGATGAAAGTGCCCGCTTCGTCGGAGGCGGACAGGAGGGATTCGATCTCTTCCCGAATCTCCCTGTCCTCGCTCGATGCCTCAATGAAAGCGCGCCGTTCAGCAGGCGGCATCTCCAGGGCCTGCGCGAAGATTACCTTGACCTGAGCCCAGCGTTCCGCCGTCACGGCATCGCCTCCACCCTGGCGCAAAGCACGCACGTCAGGCGGTGGATAGGAATGCGGCGTTTGGACCCAAGGTGTCCGGACATGATCCCCTCGAGAGCTGCCGGCACCCTGCCCCTCGCTGGAGGGCCCAGGCGGCTCACCCTGTATTGTGCCCCATGCGCGGTACCGCATTCCACGCCAGGCGGAACTCAGCACCAGCCCGCCCCGATGCCGCAGCGCCGCAGGCGGGCTTTATGACCGGCCCGGCTGGCTCAGCAACTCGCGGATCCTCGCGGCGAGTTCCTTCGGGCTGAACGGCTTCTGGATGAACGCCCTCGTCCCGATAATCTCATCCAGGCCGTTCAGGGCATCGCCGGGGTACCCCGACATGAACAGAACCCGCAGATCGGGATTCAGAGCCCTGGCCCGCAACACCAGTTCGCGGCCGCTCATGCGCGGCATGATGACGTCGGTCAGCAGCAGGTCCACGCGCTGCTTCTTCAGAACCTCCAGGGCTTCCTCGGCATCCTGGCACTCCACAACCTTGTACTCGAAATGAGTCAGCACCGCGGCCACGTACTGCCGGACTTCAGGTTCATCCTCGGCTAGCAGAACCGTTCCTGTACCGCTTACCGCCGAAGCCACCGGCGCGGCGCCGTCTGAAACCTGCGCCTCGGCAGCAGGCAGGTAGATGTGGAACACCGAACCCACCCCCAACTCCGTCTCGAGGGCCACCCGGCCTCCGCACGACGCAACGATGCCGTGCACAACCGACAAGCCGAGTCCGGTGCCTTTCCCGGCGGGCTTCGTGGTAAAAAACGGCTCAAAGAGGTGTAGCTTCGTCTCCTCGTCGATGCCGGAACCGGTGTCCTTGACGCTGAGGCGAACGCTGGGCAGGTCAGCAGTCATGCCGGCTTCCACGGCCCGTGAATCCCCGGGAGGAGCGGTCGCCGTCGAGATAGTGATGGATCCGCCTTCCGGCATCGCATCACGGGCATTGACAAGGAGATTCATCAACACCTGGCCCAACTGATGCCGGTCTGCGGCAACCAGCAATGCTTCAGCGGCCAGATTCGTAACTATGTTGATGTCCTCGCCCACAAGGTAGAAAATCGTCTTTTCCATCTCGGAAATAGCTGCGTTGACGTCGACGATCTCCAATCTAGGTACCTCCTTGCGGCTGAATACTAGTAATTGACGCACCAGTCCGGTGGCACGCTCCCCCGCCCTGGCGATTTCCTCAATGCTGCGCCGCGCCGGGTCGAAAGTCTGCAGCTGGTCGAGCGCTATCTGGGAGTACCCGTTGATCACGGTCAGAAGATTATTGAAGTCGTGCGCAATAGCACCGGCCAGGCGGCCGACGGTCTCCATCTTTTGCGCCTGTAGGAATTGGTTCTGCAGCCGCTCCCGTTCGGCTTCAGCCAACTTGCGAGCCGTCACATCCCGCACAACACCCACGGCGCGGAAAGAATCCGACATGTGGACCGGCGCCACGCTCAATTCAACCGGGAATTCCGTCCCGTCCTTGCGGATCGCCGTCAGTTCCACGGTCCGGCCGACAAACTGTGTCTGTCCGGATTCGCGCATCACCTCGAAGCCCCTGACAAACAACTCACTCAGACCTGGTGGCCCGATGAGCTCATGCAGCGGCTGCGAAACTGCTTCTTCGGCCGTGTAACCGAAAATCCGCTCCGCGGCGGGATTCCAGAGGACGGTGCGTCCCTCGGCGTCGATCGCAATCAAGCCATCCAAAGCGGAATTGACGATGGAGTGCAACATCGCTTCGCTGCGCCTCAGGTCCTCTTCCGCCCGCTTGCGGTCTGAGATCACGTTGAAAATCCCGACGAAATGCCCGGGGCATGGGCTGTAAGCCGAGATGGAGTACCACGTTTTAGTAGCCCGGACGTAAAGTTCTGTCCGCTCCGGTTTACCCGTCGCGGCAACCCGGCCGTAGAATTCAAATACGGCGGGATCCGACTCGCGCAAACCCGGCAGGATCTCGGACGAGCGTTTGCCCACGACTTCCACACGGTCCGGATTCAACCGCCGGTAACTCTCGTTCACAGCGATGTATTCGAAGTCGTAAGGGACCCCGTTCGTATACAGCATCTTGCCGTAGATGAGCACTTCGCTCATGTGCGCAAACAGCTCGCTGTAGCGGATCTCCGTTTCCCTGGCCGACTCTTCGGCCTGCTTCCGTTCCGTGATGTCTTCCGTATAGATGATGACGCCGCCGGTCTCCACGCCCGCATCGCCCCAGGGGCAGACGGTCCAGTTGACCCAGCGTTCCGTGCCGTCCGCGCGCACGAAGCGATCGTCCTGTCCCGACACCACTTCGCCCGTCAGCCCGCGCCGGCAGGCGTCCAGCCAGCGGTCCTCGAGAGCGGGCAGCAATTCACTGATCGTCCGTCCCGTGGACTCTTCGTGAGTCAGGCCGACCACCGCAAGCCAGCGTTCGCTGGCCTGGATCTGGCGCATCCGGCGGTCGAACATCGCCAACCCGTAAGGCGCCTTGGCTACCAGAGTCTGCAGCAGAACCACCTCACGTTCCGTCTCTCGCCGCGCCGCTTCCTCCAGCCTCTTCCTTTCGGTGACATCCGCCATGAAACCGTGCCACAGAATGCTCCCATCCGGCTCCTGGGATGGGATGGAACGCCCTTCCACCCAGACAACCGGTTGCCCCTTTCTCACAATCCGGAACTCTGCCTGCCACATCCCCAGGTTCGCCGCTGAGTCGGCAATCAACCGGGTCACACTCTTCAGGTCGTCCGGGTGGAGGGTATCGAACAACGGGCTGGCGTCCTCCACCAGATCTTCCGCCTTGACGCCCGCTATTTCGAAGATTCGGGGATTCGCATACGGCAGGCTGTACTTGCCGTCGGCGGACATCCGGAACGTGTAGAGAACACCCGGGACCGCAGCCGCAACCTGTTGAAATTGTTTGTTACGCGCGGCCAGGTCTGAGGTCCTGCGCTCGACCAGGCCGGACAACTGCCGCTGCCGCACCACGGTCATCACGCCGGCCGAACACAGCGCGAAAACGCCCAGGACGCAGGCGGCCAGGAACCCGGGCTCCTGATACCAGGGCAGCAGCACATCGAAGGAAAAGGAGGATGGCTCCTGGTCCACATTGCCGTTCCTGTCCACCGCCCTTACTTCGAGGACATGGCTTTTCCCGCGGGCCAGGTTTTTGAATTCGGCCGCGCCCGACGAATCGAATTTCGACCACGGGCCCCCATCCAGCCTCCAGGAGAATAGCAACCGTGAATCCGGGGTGTACTTCCACTTGTCCGCGCCGGAGAAGACAAAGCGCGCCTCCCCGGAGGGCGGCACGTTTCGAGGGTTGGCATGCAGGTCGATGCTGGTCTCCGGCGGCTCCTTGTCGGCGTCGGGGTCGCTGTGGGATATGCCGTTGGTCGTCGTGGTCCAGATCAGGCCGTCGACATCCTCCGCAATTCCGTAAGCCGCGGCATCCGGCAGACCTTCGGGGCCCGCCAGGGTAAGCCACTCACCATCCCGGAACCGGCTCAGACCCCGGCCGGAGGCCACCCAGATCGAGCCGCTGTTAGCCTTCAGGATGGACCGGACGGTTTGCAGGCTGCCCCGCACGGTCACCCAGGAATGGCCGTCATACTCCACCACACTGTTCCTGTCGCCGAACCAGATCCGGCCCGGAGCCACCTCAGCCACCGCGAGAGGGATCCGGCCGGGATAGCCCTGGCGAGCGCCCAGGGTGCTGTAGCGCCCATCCTTCAGCACCCCGATCCCTTCGGGCTGAGGGACCATGTAAAGCGTTCCGTCGGCAGTTTCGTGCACCATCCGCGGAAAGGTCTCGCCCCAGCGCTCGCCGGCGTCGAACTGGACTGAGAAAGTCCGTCCATCAAAGCGCTCCACCCGAAAGGAGCGGTTGTTTCTCGAGGTCAGCACCCAAACCGTGCCGTTGTGCCCCGGTCCGAGCACGGACACCTTGAGGCCCTCCGGATGAGGAACTGTCGTGAAAGCCGAACGGGCAGGATCAAAAACAAGCAAGCCGGGCCCCTCGCCCAGAGCCAGCCGGCGGTCCGGCAGTTCGACCAGGGCCTTGGTCGAGGGCAAAGCCGGGTCAAACCCCGGTGGAATCGGATGAGTCGACCACTGTCCGCCCTTGCGCTGCAGCAGTTCCCTGCCGTGAATCAGGTATAAGTCATTGCTGCTGGTGCGCAGAATCGCGGAGGAGTGGCCCGTCTTGTCCAGAAGTGCCCGGGGCGTCCTCCACACCGGCGGTGCAAATCGGGCAAGCCCCAGGGAGGTGGCCAGCCAGAAACAACCCTTACCGTCGTATAGGACCGAAAGGAACCGGCCGGACAGCGCCCGGGACCGGCCCTCCAGCCTGCCCGCGCCGGATTTCAACTCGAAGGTGGTGTCGCCGATGTCGGCCACCCAGGAGCCTCCTTCCCGGTCGGGCCAGCCTGCCACGGACAGGCCGGGTTTGGCAGTAGCCGCGGTCTCCCACGACGATCCGGTGAAGTGCAGCAGTTTCTGCCGGCCCGAACCGGCATCCGCCGTCGTGGCAAATATCTCGCCTCGATCGCCCTCCAGCACAGACCGGCAGGCGCCCGAGGGTTGAGGAAACCGCAAATGCGTCCAGTCGGTCGATCCGTCCGGGCGCCGGGTAACCCGGCTCACACCGGCCGGGCCACACACCCAGGCGCCGCCGTTCGTGGCAGGAGCCAGCGCCGTCAGGGCCCCCGGTTCGGCTTTATTGTCCTGATCCAACCGCCGGACGGATCTTTGAGCCACGTCAAACTCATATAGGCCATCCCTCCCGAGAAAAACCAGCTGCCCCGCCGTCCAGGGCAGAAAGTATCCGCGGTGTTCAGTGTCAGCCAGAATACTTATGCCGCGAACGGGATATGCAACCCATTTAGTGTTATCGAGCTGCTGAAAACCGTCGAGAGATGGTAAAAGAGCCCAAAACCGTGAATCCGGTGCTTCACGGACCGTCAGGTTTACTCCGGGCGAAGGCAATTGTTGGAATTTGTACCCATCAAAAACCGAGAGAGTTTTAACATCACCGTGGGTCACGATGATGCGGCCGGACGGGCCGCGAGTGACGTCAAAGGCCCAGGATTCAGGCATCCCATCCAGAGAAGACCAATACCGCCAGTTGGACCCGGTCTGCGCCGGCAAAGTCAGCGCGGCACAACAGAGCAACAACAACCGGAAGTGATTCAACTGGAATCGGAGGGCAACCATTGAAGTTCGGGTTTTATTGGGGTTCTGGCACTGATGGTACCAAAACCAGTCGAATTTCATTGTGGTTGTCCGCCGGCTATGAGATTTTTAACTTCGAAGATGCTTAATGGGGCTTCATTAAGAGAACGCCATCATCGCCAAATACTCCACTTCGTCTATCCTGGGATAGCTGCCGTGCATTGACCAAGCCACCATCCGGTTTTTAGAGAAGGGCTTCCCCTGTTCTTTCCTGGCGCCACAGATGCTGCTTTACCAATCTGAGCGCGGATCCGGTCGAGCCGGGCCGCTTGTGGTCTTCGATTCCTACGGCCGCGAGAGCCCGGCCTGAATCGTCTCGTCCGGCAGCCCCGTTCAGAAACGCCACCCGGGAAACAGCCCCGGCACCCCGGCGCACGGACATGGATTCAGGGATAAGGCACCTCCCCTGGAGGAACTTTCACGCCAGGACATTTAGGGAATGCTGGGACGGCGCCAGGCCATGACTTCCACATTGTGGGGCGCACCGGAGACCACCCGGATCTTGAGAAGGACCTCAAAGTACGGCAGTCTCTCCCCGGGTTTCACATGCAGCTTCTCAGACAGAAGTTTGTTCAGCCCGCCACCCATGCAGAACTCACCTGCCGCTTCTGTCGCTTCCATCATGAGTCCATCAAGCAGCAGGACGTCGCCGGTATGAGAGGTGTTGGGCACGAAGCCCACCGTCGCATAGCTCTCGGTCGGGGTATTGGGTGGAACCATCGTGGAGTAGCTCGCGCTTTCACCGGGCTGGGGATTCAGGTTGGCAAACCCGAAACGCCAGTCCGGACCGATATGCCTGAGGCGGAAGTTGAGATCCTGTTCGAACAGCTCCACCCACGGCACTCCGCGCTTGCTACCGATGATAATGAAGTTACCAGCGGCGAAATCCCTCACCCCCATATGCCGGGAGTAACGCACGGTAACCCTGCCGCCTAGCTGCTTTCCGATGACACGCAACCGGCTGGAGATGGTCGCATCCGCCAGGCTGGTGTGCTGCCGCGTGGACATATCGCGCAGCACGGCCTTTAACCTTTCGTCCGGCTCAGCCTCGATGAGCTTGCGCAAACCACCTCTTGTATACTCGTCCAGAGTCAGGGCGCTCCGCAGCGTGTCCTGGAGCAAAGCGAAGCTGCTATCGGCAATCACCAGGGTGGTCAGTTCACCCGGCGTGAAGAGGCGGCCCCAGAGCGGGCTGTTGGAACCTGCCGCCGCCGGCGATTGGGCGCCAGGGTCCTGGTGGACCGATACTCGCCCCATGAGAAAGGCCGCGATCATGAGAACCAGGACGGGCAAAGCGATCTGGACGGCCCTCTGAATCCGCGTGCTTACCGGTTGAATGGGCGCCGCTTCTACAATTGCCGCGGCTGCCGCGGGCTGGGGATTCGCGGTCTTTTCTTCAGGTTCTGAACGAACCTCAAAACGCGGTACGCGGCTACCCTTGGGTACCGTGAGCACCTGCGGCTCATTCCGGCCTTCCGCGGCGAAATACTCCTCCAGTTTCTGGCGAAGGTGGCGAATCTGAACCCGTACAATATTGTCCGTTTGGGTGTCGTAATCCTGCCGGCGGCCCAGCACCTGGCATCCGATTTCCTGCTCGGTGATCTCGCCCTCCGGTGCTGTCAGGCTGCGCCGGACGAGATAAAGCAGCAATTCCCGCAATTGGGCGGCTTTGGCGAATCCCTTACTGCTGGCCACTCTCAGAGTGAGAGCCCAGCGCTCATCGGCCGCGAGTTGCTTTTCGTTCGCCGCTACCAGCGTGGAGTGACTTTCGTTCATGCCCGGCCAGCTGCGTTACTTTTCCCCGTTCACTAGTGAACTTGCGAGTGAATTCACTGGGACTTACCTTGATCGCCTAACAGGGTAGTCAGACAATATTAGTCAAGTTCACCGACCGGTAGTATATCAAAGCATGGATGAACTGGCGCGCCGGAAACCCGCGTGATCCCACCGGTGTATGCGCCGCAAGGAGTCCTAGGTCCAAAGGGAACTGCAGAGCGGTTGTCTGTATCCACAAGCCGCGCTAGATCGGCCCTCGATCGGGCACCCTCGGCGAACATCAGGCCAATCCAGCCCGCGCGAGCGGGGTATCCCAGCCCGGTGATCTCTCCGACTGCAGCCTGCCCAGTTTAACGTCTCGCTAGTAGTCACATTGTTGGGAGGTTCATGAATGAGATTGCATCGTTCTGCGATCCATATCGCATCAACGTTCCTGTTGATTTCTATCCTGTGTTTTAGCGCCCTGGCCCAGAGCTATCGCGGGCGCGTTCAAGGCGTGGTGACCGATCAGACCCAGGCTGTCATTGCCGGGGCGAACGTTACCCTGCTGAATGTAGCCACTGGTGTCAAGGCAACGCGCAAAACCAGCGATACAGGTCTTTATCTATTTGATTTAGTTGACCCTGGCACGTATACCATCACCGTCGAGGCCGCCGGCTTCGGCAAGTACAGCCAGGAAAACATCACCGTCCAGATGCGCGGTGACGTCACCGTCGACGCCAGTCTCAAACCCGGCGCCGTTCAGGAAAGCATCACTGTCTCGGAAACGCCGGTCGCCGTCCAGTTTAACTCCAGTAATAAGGACTTCACGCTGGATTCCAAACTGACTGCGGAAATCCCCCGCATCGACCGTAACCCCTTCAAGTTAACCCTGCTCGCCCCCTCGGCCGTTAACACTCGCGGTGAGATGGCCCCCTATCACTCCTGGGCCGCTAACAGCGTGGATCTCGGCGGCGGCACCAACCTGAAGAACGATCTCCAGGTCGACGGCAGCCCGATCGGCATGGGCCAGAAGAACAGCTATCCTCCGAACACCGACGCCGTCCAGGAAGTCGTTGTTTCGCAGAACAGCGTTGACGCCGAATCCGGCCACAGCGCCGGCGGCCTCATCTCGATGACGCTGAAGTCGGGTACGAATGAGTATCACGGCACCGGTTTCTACCTGGGCCGTTACCCGTGGCTGAATGCGGAAGCAGACCGCACCCGGCACTCCAGCAATGCCACTCGCCAGCATATGCTGGGCGGCACCCTGGGCAACGCGATCATCAAGAACAAGTTGTTCAACTTCTTCTCGCTGGAATACTGGAAGGTAGGCTATCCCAGCAGCTACACCACCACGGTCCCGACGGCGCTGGAGCGCGGCGGTGACTTCTCGAAGTCGCTGAACATCGACAACGGTCTTCGCACAATTTACGATCCCTATACCACCACTTTGAATTCCGCCGGCGTCGCCTCCCGCACGCCCTTCGCCGGCAACATCATCCCCAAGAGCCGCTTCGACCCCCTGGCCTCCACCCTGATGGGCAGCTTCTGGGATCCCAGCGGACCCGGCGATAACATCACTGGTGTCAATAACTTCAAAGCCGGCTACGTCGAAAACTATACCTATTACAACTTCTCTGACCGCGTCGACTACAACATCAACGACAAGTGGAAGGTCTATGGACGCTTCGGCCGGTATCACACGGACGACCTCGCCCCGAACGCCACCCCCAACCAGTCGCAGCTGTTTACCCCCACTGGCACGCTGAGAGCCGCTCACCAGCTCTCCGGCGATGCCATCTGGACTGCCACGCCCACCACGGTCGTCAACTTCCACGGCGACTGGCACAAGGTGATCGACGCTTACGTTTCCACCAGCATGGGTCCGGAAGGCTGGGGCAAACTGTGGCCCGGCAACTCCTGGTACAAGACCTATCAGGATGCCTCCCCTGGCGTGCCCGTCTACTTCCCCGGCATGAACATCGGCGGCAACGGCTTTGGCGGCCGCGGTTTCTATTGGGACCAGCGTCCCGAAGGAATGGCTTACAGCGCCAAGATCGCCCAGCAGCGCGGCTCTCATTATTTGAAGGCCGGCGTCGAGACCCGCCGCGGCTACGGCGTGTCGTTCGTGGGCAACACCTCGAACTTCTACTTCCCGGCCGCCGTCACGGCAGAGACGTTCAACAACCCGGACACGAAGCACAACGGCATCGGCTTCGCCACCTTCCTGCTGGGCGCCCTCGACGGGTCATCCCAGATGATCGGCGGCCCGGCACCCGATCCGCACGTCCAGTTCTGGGGCATGTACTTCCAGGACGACTGGAAGGTTAACCGGCGGCTCACCGTCAACCTCGGCCTCCGCAATGAGTACGAGTCCGCGTGGTACGATCCGAATCACTTCATGTCGCAGGGCCTGGATATGTCCGCCCCTGTACCGGAAATGGTAGCCAATCCGCCCGCGATGCCGTCAGCGGCTCTCGCCTTGGTCGGCAACAACTACTACCAGAACAAAGGCCAGTGGCTCTGGACCTCCAGTGACCATCCCGGCATGTGGGATGCGCCGAAGCTCGCCCTCGCGCCTCGCGCCGGCGCCGCCTTCAAGATTGACGATCTCACCGTCCTTCGCGTCGGCTACGCCCGCTACGTCATCCCGACCGAAATGAACCTGAGCCAGGCACCCGTGTCCGGTTTCGAAACGGTCAGCTTCCTGGAGCCTCCCTATTTCGGGGTGAAGGGCTACCAGAACACCACCGACCTGATTAACGGAGTGCCGCAGCAGACCATTTCCAATCCGTTCCCGTCCTCCAACCCGTTGCTGGCCATCAATGGCAAGGGTTACGGCACAAATCTGGGCCGCGGCGGCACCTCGCTGCTGTGGTATCCGCGGAAGTTCGAGAAGGCCTATAACGACCGCATCAACATCAACTTCCAGCGTCAATTGCCCGGTCAGGTCATGGTGTCCGCCACTTACTTCCTGAACCTCGGCAACCAGCACTACACCAAGGCACTGAACAATTGGGATCCCCGCATCCGCGTAGCCCAGCAGGGCACGCTCGACGCGGCCGTACCCAATCCGTTCTACAACTACCTCACGCCGACTCTGTTCCCCGGCCAGCTCCGGAATCAGAAGACGGTGTCCCTGGCCAGCTTGCTTGCGCCTTACCCGCAGTACGGCGGCCTTTACGAAGTGGGCACGCTCGGTGCGGCTGAACGCTATCACTCCCTCGAGTTGAAAGCGCAGAAGGCCTATAGCCACGGCTACCACTTCCTCTTCGCCTACGTGTTCATTCATGAAAAGACCCAACAGCTCTTCAATGAACTGGATACCTTCACGAACAACCTCACTTACCAGAACAGCAATCAGCCGCGCCATCGCCTGACTATGGCCGGCAGCTACGACCTGCCGTTCGGCAAAGGCAAGGCCTTCCTGCACGACAGCAAGATCGCCGACGCCATCGTCGGAGGCTGGAAGCTGACGGGTATCTCAACCTTCTCCACCGGCGCCATCCTGCGCTTCGGCAAGATGAACTACAACGGCAGCGAAGTAACCATCTCGAATCCTTCGCCCAACAAGTGGTTCAATACCTCTGCCTTCTCAGCGATTCCCTCCGGCACCTATGTGATCCGGACCAACCCGCTGCAGTTCGATAGCCTCACCGGGCCTAAGTACTACATGCTGGACACCACCCTGACCAAAGACGTGAATATCACGGAACGCGTCAGAGTCCAGCTCAAGATGGCTGCTTACAACGCCATCAACCGCCTCAACCTCGGCAATCCGAACATGGATGTCACCAGTTCCCAGTTTGGCCAGGCTCTGTACCAGGGCACGCCCTCGGCGCAGTTCGGACCCCAGACCCAGGAACTCGGCAACGTGTCCGGCCGCCAGGTGGAAGTCGGCTTGAAGATCATCTTCTAGCCTCCTCACGCCAAGTCCATTGGCCCCTTGTCCCGCACGGAGCGCCGAAGCTCAACTTCGGCTCTCCGGGCGGGTTTTTCATGCCCGTGCTCGATATACTGATTCACAGTTAGCACCCGTCATGGCTTCTCTCACCCGCCGGGCCGCCTTGAGCCTGCTCTCACTGTCCGCCTCCAATGTACGCGCCCAAATCCAGGGCATGGCCTCTCGCGGTGTGAAAGCGTCCCCCCGCCGCAAGCCCTCCGGCCTCCCCTTCCCTGCCCGCTTCACTGACGTTGCCCCCCAGGCCGGACTCACCCAAATCACTGTCGCCGGACACCACGACCATGCCGACTACATCGTCGAGGTGATGAGCGCCGGCTGCGCATTTTTCGATTACGACAACGACGGCTGGCTCGACATCCTGGTCCTCTCCGGCTCCCGCATTTCGGACCCGCCCCCTTCCGCTTCCAATCGCCTCTACAGGAACAACCGGAACGGGACATTCACCGATGTCACGGAGAAGGCCGGCTTGCTGCGCACGGGCTACGCCCAGGGCGTTACCGTCGGCGACTATAACAATGATGGCTTCGAGGATCTTTTCCTCACCTACTACGGCCAGAACGTCCTGTATCGCAACAACGGCGACGGCACCTTCACCGATGTGACGAAGGAGGCGGGCCTGCTCAGCCCGGCGCCGCGCTTCGGCTCCGGCTGCGCCTTCGTCGACTACAACCGCGACGGCCATCTCGACCTCTTCGTCGCCAACTACCTTGAATTCGACATGAAGACCGTCCCGCGCCCAACCGACACCGGGGCCTGCAACTACCTGAATGTCCCGGTGAACTGCGGTCCGCGCGGCCTGCCTTACGGCCATCACCTGCTCTACCGGAACAACGGCGACGGCACCTTCACCGACGTCACCAGGGAAGCCGGAATCTCCAAGGTGGCGGGCGGCTTCGGCCTGACAGTCGTTGCAGCGGACTTCGACAACGATGGTTGGCCCGACATCTATGTCGCGTGCGACTCCACACCCAGCCTGCTCTTCCGCAACAACCATGACGGCACGTTCACCGAGCAGGGTCTCGACTGCGGCGCCGCCCTCAGTGACGACGGCATGGAGCAGGCCGGCATGGGCCTCGGCATCGGCGACTTCAATCTCGATGGCCACCTGGACATCCTCAAGATGCACTTCCGCGAGGACACCCCGGCGCTCTACCAGAACGACGGCAAGGGCAACTTCCGCGATGTCACGCTCAAAGCCGGACTCGGCGTCGAGACACAATATGTCAGCTGGGGCACCGGCCTGGTGGATCTGGACAACGACGGCCTGCCCGACATCTTCTGGGTCACCGGCAGCATCTACCCCGAAGTCGAGAAGAAGTTCCCCAACGTGCCCCTGAAGACCCCGCGCGTCCTCTTCCGCAACCTCGGCCAGGGCCAGTTCGAAGAGCTGTTCGCCGAAGCCGGACCCGGAATCGCCGCCGCCCACGCCAGCCGCGGCTGCGCCTTTGGCGACTTCGACAACGACGGCGACATGGATATCCTGATCGTCAACCAGAACGAGCCTCCCTCCCTGCTCCGCAACGACGTCACCGGCGTCCACCACTGGCTCAAGCTGAAACTGACTGGCGTGAAGTCGAACCGCAGCGCCATCGGAGCGCGGGTCACCGCCCGATACGGCGGCAAAGTGCAGGTACAGGAGGTACTCAGCCAGTCGTCTTATTTGTCCGTCAGCGACACGCGGCTCCACTTTGGACTCGGTCCGGTGCAGACCGTCGACCTGGAAATCCGCTGGCCGCTCGGCCTCGTGGAGAAGCTCACCGCCGTGCCCTGCGACCAACTGATCCACGTCACGGAAGGCGCCGGCATCACCCGCTCGCAGAAGTTCAAACAGGCGTAAGGCATGTCGAAGCTGTTCCCACTCCTGGTTCTCTCCACGCTGTTGTTGGCACAGCGTCAGCCGCTCGACCAGGCTTGGGACCTCATCGCCAAAGGCGATCGCGCCGGAGCCACTCGTCTTCTGGAATCGATCCTCAAAACCGCCCCCGCGAATGCCGACGCCCACCTGATGCTCGGCAGCCTGCTCGCCGAGGATGGCAAGCCCACAGAGGCGCTCGCCCACCTCCGGCAGGGCGTCAAGCTCCGGCCCCAATCCGCCGAAGCCCATCATGCCCTGGGCGAGGCTCTGAAGAACTTCGGCCAACCGGAACCAGCGCGTGTGGAGTTTCAACAGGCGGTCACGCTGAACCCCAACTTCGCCCAGGCCCGCATCGACCTCGGTCTGGTCCTGCTGGAAGCCAACGACTTCAAGCCAGCCGCGATCCACCTGGACAAGGCGATCCTGCTGCTGGGCCGCAAGCCCGACTCGGCCTTCCCCCGCTACCTCCGCGCCAAGATCCACGCCGAGAACACCGAAACACAGAAGGCGGTAGCCCTCCTGCAGGACGCCGTAGCCTTGCAACCGCAATTCGCGGAAGCGTGGTCGGACCTCGGCCAGGCGCGCAAGACCCTGCTGGACGAACCTGGAGCGCTGGCCGCGTTCGAAAGGTCCGTCGCCATCGATCCGGAGAACGCCATCGCCCAACTCCGCCTCGGCTCCGAGTATCTGCGGCAGGGCCGCCCGCACGAGGCGGTCCCCCATCTCCAGCAGGCCGACCGTCTGAAGCCAAACGACCAGGCAACTTTGAACAGCCTGCAACTCGCCCTGCGCCAGGATGGCCAGCCGGAAGAGGCCCTGCGCGTCAAGCAACGCCTGACCGAGGTGCTCCATGCCATCGACAAAGAGAGCCAGAACGCTTTCAACGCACTCCGCCTCAACAACGAAGGGGCGGAACTGGAGAAGAGCGGCAAACTCGCCGAGGCGGCCGGCAAGTACCAGGCCGCGGTGACCCTCGATCCCACCCACGTCGGCATCCGGGTCAACTTCGCCGTGGCCATCCTCCGCCTGGGCCGCTGGGCCGAAGGTCTCGACCAGTTGCGAGAGGCCTTGAAGCGAGCCCCCGGAGATCCCAAGATCACCGCCGCCCTCAACGATGCCCTCGAGCAGGCACCCGTGGAGTTCGGCGGCAAGGGCAAACCCAGACCGGCCGGTAAACCAATGCGGCCTTAGCTGCGCAGCGACTCGATTACGGCAGAGAAGTCCATATCCTGCCGGCCTTCGGCGCAGCCGAGCGAGAACAGGCTGTGCGCGGCCGCCGCCGTCCGCATCTCCACCCCACACACGCCGCCGAGCGCGATCGCGTACGCCAGGTCTTTCGCCATCAACTGAAGCGCAAAGTTTGTCTCGTACTCGCGCCCCAGCATCCGCGGCGCCAGCGTCTTGACCAGCGGACTCCCGGGTGCACCCTGGAGGAGCACGTCCATCGCCTGGGCGCGGTCCAGCCCGGATCTCTCCACCAAGGCCACTGCCTCGGCCAACGCCGCCGCCTGCACTCCGCAAAGAAAGTTATTGATGAGCTTCAGCTTTGCCCCGCTGCCCATCGGCCCCAGGTGCACCACCTCGCGCGACATTGCCTGCAACACCGGTCTCACTGCCTCGAGCGCTTCCGCCGATCCGCCCACCAGGAACCGCAATTCGCCGCGCTCCGCGTGGACCTTGCTGCCGGTGACGGGCGCGTCCAACAACGAACAACCCTTGGCCTCGACAGAGGCCGCCAACTCCTCCAGCCATGCCGGGGACAGCGTGCTGCACTCCACACAGACCGCCGCAGACCTGATCCCGGCCAGCACGCCGTCGTCGCCTAGCCATAGGCCACGTGACGCGGCATCGTCGGCCACCATGCTGATGACGACATCCGCTCCGTCGGCCGCCGAGGCCGGACTCGCCGCGACGCGCGCGCCCTCCTCTGCCAGCGCTTCAGCCTTGGCCGTGCTCCGGTTGTACACAGCGACAGGAAACCCGGCCGCCAGCAAGCGCCGCGCCATGCCCAGGCCCATCGCGCCCAACCCAAGGAAGCCAACCGTCAGCAAGGGACAACCTCCACCAGCGCATCGGCGGCCCGGTCCCAGTGGATCGGGTTCTTCAGTGGCCGCCCGAACCCTTCGAACTCCACCTGCATCACGTCGCCTTCCGCCAGCTCCAACCCGTCGCCGAAGCTGAACGCGTCCGCGCCGAAGTAGTGCACGTGCACATCGCCAGGCCGGCGGTGCTGCTCGTACTTGAAATGATGGTGCTCCAGGTTCGCCAGCGTATGAGACATGCGTGCCTCGCCCGACCCGATGTCGTGCTTCCACAACACCTCGTGCCCACGCAGGACCGACACCTGCCCGGCGACCTCACCGAACCCTGCATCCACCACCAGCTCCGGTCCAATGGAGCACGTCCGCAGCTTCGACGACGCCAGGTACAGGTAGTTGCGCCGCTCATGCTTGTGGTCGGAGAACTCGTTACCCATCGCCAGTCCCAGCCGCCGGGGCACACCGTTCGCATCGATCAGATAGACGCCTGCGATCTCGGGCTCCTCGCCGCCGTCTTCACCGAACCGCGGCACCAGCAGCGGCTCATTGTGCGCCTTCAGGATGGTGCCGTTGCCCTTGTAGAACCACTCCGGAGCCACGCCCACCTGGCCCGCCGCAGGCCGCCCACCCTCTTCGCCCCACAGGTACATCCGCATGCTGTCGGTGAGTTGCGCCGTATTCGCATGCATCGCGTCACGGCGGCTGGCGCTCGCCAGGTGCGTCAACCCTGTGCCGGAAACCAGGCAGCGCGCCGGTTCAGCAGGGTGGTCGCCCGCCGGCAGCAGCCGCCATTCGGAACGGCCCTCGTACACCGCATCGTAGTCTTCAGTCCGCCCGGAGACACTCGCCTCCGCCAGTTCCGCCAGCCGGACCCCGCGCTCCAGGGCGGCTTGAGCCAGCTCGTAAACGGAAGCGTAGCCCCGCAGCACCTGCAGCCGGGCCCCGTCCACCACCGCGACGCACCGTACGCCGCCCGCTTCCAATTGCACCAGTCGGATGCTCACTCGATCACCTCAAATCGCTTCAGCGACTCCTCATCAATCGTCAGGCCCAGCCCAGGCACATTCTCGTCCAGGTCGATGCACCCGTCCACGGGCTGCGGCTCTCCCTTGAAGATGTACCAGAACAGCTCGTTCCCGATCTCCACATCCACCACGGGGAAGAACTCCGCCAGGGGCGAGTTGAAGCTCGCCATCACCACATGGAAATTGTGCATCTGTCCGGCATGCGGGACAACCGGGACCGAATAGGCCTCCGCCAGCGCCGCGATCTTTCGCGCCTGAGTCAGCCCGCCTACACGATTGGTATCGAACTGGATGTAGTCCACGGCCTTCGCTTCCAGCAGCACTCGGAAACCATACAGGGTGAATTCGTGTTCGCCGCCCGCGATCGGCAGCCGGCCCATCGCCTTCAACGCGGCGTACCCATGGACGTCATCCGGAATCACAGGTTCTTCCAGCCAGCGCAGCCGGAACGGTTCCAGCAGTGGCACCATGCGGCGGGCATAATCCAGAGTCCAGCCCATATAGGCGTCGCACATCAGGTCGATTTCGTAACCAATCACCTCGCGCACGGTCCGCAACAGTTCCAGATTGCGCTCCATCCCCGCGGCGCCGTCCACCGGACCCCAGCCGAAACGCAGCTTCATCGCCTTGTAGCCCTGGTCCTTGTAGGCCTGCGCCTCGGCCGCAAGCTGGTCCAGCGGCTGGCTGTACAGTTTGCTGGCATACACAGGAATCTTCGTCTTCGTGCGGCCGCCCAGCAGGCGGTATACAGGCTGACCGCTCGCCTTGCCCATCAGGTCCCAGAGGGCGATATCCACGGCGCTGATGGCCACCATGCCGATGCCGGCGCGGCCAAACGCCATCGTGGCGCGATACATGTGCTGCCAGAGGAACTCCGTCTCGTATGGATCCTTGCCCAGCAGCAGCGGCTTCAGGTACAGGTCGATCGCCTGCTTGGTCACGCGCGGCGACAACGCCGCATTGCCGATGCCCACATGGCCCGTGTCGGTGAAGATCTCGACGATCAGCCAGCCGTGAAAGCGAAAGCCCGCCATGGAATCGTTCGGCAGGTTCAGCAGGTCCATCGGGTTAGTGCAGAAATGCGGCTGCGGCGGCACGGTCTTGCCGCGCCATTCCACCACTCGGGTACGTACTTCCGTGATCTTCATAGTTTCCTTTCGATCGCCAATGGCTGAACTTCGCGAACGGTTAGCAGGATGACCAGGAACGCAACAATGTGAAACGTACTCACCAGGCCCAGGACGAAGCCGTAGCCGAAGCCGTGATCCAGCAGGAACCCGGCAGCCAGGTTGAACACTACTCCGCCCATCGATCCGCCGAAGCCCACCAGGCCGGCGACGGAACCAACCGCGCCGCGCGGAAACAGGTCCGCCGGCAGGATCATCACCAGCGTCGACCAGGACTGTTGCCCAAAGAACGCCACGCTAAACAGCGCGATCGCCATCTCCACCGGCGAACTGCTCACCAGCGCCACAATCGGCATCAACGCCGCGCTGAGGCCCAGCGCCAGCTTGCGCGAGAAGTTCAACGACTTGCCCGCCTTCAGCAAGCGGCTCGAGAACCAGCCCCCTGTCAAGCTGCCCACACCGGCCAGCGCATACGGGATCCAGGCGTAGTAGCCCACGCTCTTCGTATCGAACCCGCGCACGTCGTAGAGGTACTTCGGCAGCCAGAACAGGTAGAAATACCAGGCGGCGTCGCTGATGAACTTCGCCGTCACCAGACCCCAGGTCTCCCGGAACGTCAGCAGCCGCAGCCACGAAATCTGTGGCTCGGCCGGACCGTGCTGCACCGCCGGAACGGGCGTATAGTCCCGCAGCCACCACAGCGTCCAGAGAAGCCCCAGGATGCTGGTGACAAAGAACACCCAGCGCCACGAGGTCGCCGCCAGAATCGCCGCGATCGCCGGCGGAGCCACCATCGCCCCCACCGCCGTGCCGGAGTTGATGATGCCCATCGCCGTGGATCGCTGCCCCACCGGGAAGCGTTCCGCAATCGCCTTGGTGGCAGCCGGAAACCCGCCGCCTTCCCCCAGGCCCAGCAGAAACCGGCTGACGGCCAGAGAACGGAAGCCCGTCGCGAAGCCATGGCTTGCGCACGCCAGCGACCAGGTCGTCATGATCCACACAAAGCCGCGCCGCGTGCCCAGCACGTCGATCAGCTTCCCGCCGCCGGCATACATTACCGCGTAGGCCACGAGAAACGCCGCCTGCAGTTGCGAGAACTGCGTGTTCGAGATCGGGATGTCCCGCTGGATGGCCGAGATCGCGACCGGCAGCGTCTGGCGGTCCAGATAGCTGATGGCGATCGCCACCGAGATCAGCAGCGCGATCCGCCACAGGTTCGGTTGGATACGGACCTCCTTCACCGGCAATGGAAATTCACCTCACCACTACCAGGTGAGCCGGATCAGAGAGACTCCATGCAGGGGCAAGGCAAATTCGACCCGTGTGCTGCCCGCCTTCGCCTGGATCCACTTCGGCGACTCCAGCAACTGCAGCTGCCCGGACCGCTCCAGTTGCGTGTACTGCTGCGGAGTCGGCAGCTGCGGAGAGCCCATCTTCTTCCAGACCTCGAAGGAGTTGCTGAACTCGTCATCCACCCGGTAGTGCTGCAACTGGATGCGGCCGGCAGGCAGGCCCGCGATGTCCAGCACGATCTGCGCCGCCGGTCCCGGTTTCTCGGAGTCGTGATAGTTCGAGACCATAATGGTGACCGAGTTCGTATCCCGACTGGCGAACGCATGCACGTCGGGCGTGGTCTTCACGCCGCCGGCCAGCATCGACGCCAGCGGTGCAGCGGCCGGATTCGTGACAGCCACCCGCTGTCCGGTCATCATGCCGAGCATGCGGAAGACGTTCAACACGGGCTTATCTATCCCATTGGTGGCCAGGTCGCGGAAGCCGTCGAAATAAGGTTGGTCCTCAAACTCGAAGGCCCAGGTCACAGCGCCCAGCAGGTTCACACCGTGCTTGGCGGCCAGTTCCAGGTGGCGCGGCATCACGGTCGCGGTGTAGCTCGAATACATCACACCGTTGCGGTAGGCGTTGTTAGCATACACGCGGGACGAGCACGCGGCACAGCCCTCCGGATCGGACTCGCCGATCACGATCGGCTTGCCCTTGAGTTCCGGGAACGAGGCAATGATCTCGAAGCCCTTGTCCAGGTCGCGCAGCTGATTCTCGATGCCCATCACCACGCCGCCCTCCACAAACTTCGGGCTGCCCTTGGCGTGGAAGCTGAGGAAATCGATGGGCGAGCCGACCTTACCGGTGACGTAGTTCTTGCCGTGGACCACGTGCGTTAGGAAATCGCGCATCCACTTGTTGGCCCGCTCATTGCCTGGCCCGGTGGAGTCGGCGCCGCCGATCTTCGCGCTGGGCAGCGCTCGCTTCACGGCATCGGCTGAGTAGTCATAGAGCTTGTGATACTCCTCCGGCGTCCCTTTCCAGTAGCTGATGTTCGGCTCATTCCACACCTCCCACAGCCAGCTATCCACCTCCGCCTTGCCGTACTTCTGCACGGAGTGCCGCACCCACTGGTAGACCAGCTCCGCCCACTTGGCATAGTCTTTCGGCGGATAGGCCCAGCCTAGATAGATGTCGTTGTAGTTATCGCCCGGCTTCCAATGGTGCTTGTACGGTTCAGGCTTGGTGGAAAGCGCCTGCGGCATGAAACCAATCTGGACCAGCGGCTTCATCCCGCGTTCCAGGTAGGTGTCGATGATGCGATCGACGATCGTCCAGTCGTAGACCGGCTTGCCGTTTGCATCCTCTGTATAGGCGTTCGTCGAGCCCCACTTCAGGGCAGCCACACCGTCGCCGGTCACCAGCAGGCTGTGCGCGCGCACGTACACCGGGACGGAACTGGCGGCGGCGAACTCCGACAGCAGCTTCTTGCCGTCCTTCATATACGTGTAGTTCGGCTCGTCGTAACCGAGAAAGCTCCACACGGGCTTCAACGGCCCGGTCGGCTTGCTCGCGTCCACCTGAATCGCGATGCTCTGGCCGTTGGCCGGCAAGAGGGCGGCGCAGCTCAGCGCCAGAAGAAAAGAAGTGCGAAGGGTCATGGCTAGAAGTTGTACTTGATGGCAACCTGCATCTGGCGCGGAGCCGTCGACGTCGCAGTGACGCGCCCCACGGTGCCGGTATCGAGCGTCGAATTGGGGGCGGCGAAGCTGGGCGTGTTCGGCAAATTGAACATCTCAAACCGGAACTGCAGCTTCGAGCTCTCGGTCACCCGGAACTGCTTGAACATGGAGAAATCGATCGTCCGGATAATATCAGGAGAAAGGATGCGGAGTCCTGCGTTGCCGTAGACGAAGTTCGGCGCAGCCGCAAAGGCGGAGGTGTCGAACCAGCGCTCCAGCGTGGGGGAATCAGCCTTGCCCGAACCGATGCGGTTCGGCCTCTGTCCGCCGACGCCTGTGTTCGCAACGTCGCGCGACATCGTCACCGTGAACGGCACACCACTGCGGAAGATCAGGATCCCCTGCAATTGCCAGCCGCCGATGACACCATCGGCCCAGCGGTTGGCCTGCCCCCCAATCGGCTTGCCCTTTCCAAAGGGCAGTTCGTAGCCAAAACTATAAGAGAAGGAGTGCGGCACCTGATACTCCGACGGCCCCTTCTCAAAGGCATACCGTCCGCCGCCGGTGGGCGAATTCGTTACCCATAGGCTCTTGGCGAACGTATAGGAACTGAGGAACCACAGGCCGCCAGACAGTCGTTTCTCGAACTTCAGCTGCATGGCGTGATAGGTGGTCGAGACATCGCTCGAGATGTACCCGAACCCGCCAAAGCGCGGATACGGCCTCCGAGCCTGCACCGCGCCGGGACCGGGGTCCGGAATGTTGAACGCGTCGTTGCCCTGAATGTTCGAGCCCTTGTTCCCGACATACTCGATGTCAAACACCATCGTCTTCGACACCTGCTGCTGGATGCCGAAGTTCCAGTGCTGGTCATAGCCCATCTTCATCTGCGTGTACTCCGGCCCCAGAGCCACGATGGAGTTTGGCGACCCCAGAGGAGCGCTCAGGTAGAAGTCGGCCAGCGTCCGGTTCGGCACCACACTCCGATCGTTCAGTGCAGTGTCCGACAGATTGAACGGCGGCATGTTCAGGTTCACACGCCCATCGGTGTACTCACCCTCGTAGAAGATGCCGTAGCCCCCGCGAATCACGGTCGTTTCCCCAAAGGGGCGCCAGGCAAAGCCGAAGCGCGGAGCCCACTGCTTCTTGTCCGGAGCCGTGATGGAATACGGCAGCCCGGCTTCGCTGCTGGTCTGGATGAGGCTCTTGAGATACCCGTAGGCCACCGGAGCCGCCGGCTGCGCGCCCAGGTCGACATCCTTCGTGTGGCTGGCCACGATAATGGGCCGCGCCTGCGTACCGTCAAACGTTCCTGTCTGGCCGCGATAGGCTGTGGCCCAGGGCGTGTACTCGTAGCGCAAACCAGCGTTCAGGGTAAGGCGGTTCGATACCTTGAAGTCGTCCTGCACGAAGAAGTGCCACGCCGTGAATGCACCGCCAAACGTGTCGGAGGGGTAGCCCCGGCCGGCGTTGGCGGGCAAGCCGAGGACATAGTCGGCAAAGGCGTCGCCGGTGCGTGCAGCCGAGGCGGGATTCTCCGTATTCTGGCCGTTGAACGCCCATTGCCCCATGTAGTTCTTGCTGTCTGTGCCCAGCCAGGAGTAGCGGCGGATCTTGGTCCCGAACTTCACGACGTGCTTCTCCTTGATCCATGTCGCATTGTCGGTGAACTCCGCTGTGTAGCGATCCTGCGTCTTCGGGCGCTGGTCGAACGTGGAGCCATTCAGGCTCGCGTAGCCGGACCAGGCAAAGTCAGGGAACGAGCCGACGTCGAACGAGCGTTTGGTTTCCTCCATCCCCTTGATGCCCGCTTCCTTGTTAAAGTCGCGACCGCCCAGATAAGGCTGCAGGCTGATGTAGCCATAGAGAGTGTTGAAGCGGAACTCGTTCAGCAGGGTCGGCTTCAGGTTGCTGGTGATGCTGATCGTATAGTTCTGCCCGCGCGTGTTGGAGTTCGCGAAGCCCAGTGCCGGACTGCCGCCCGGTTCACTCAGCCGGTTGTTGTTCAGGCTGTAGCGGAAGAAGAGCTTGTGTTCGTCCGTGAGCGAGTGGTCGATGCGGCTGGTGATCTGGTCCAGGTCGACCGAAGTGGACGGAGAAAAGATGAAGTTCCCGCCGGGCGTCGCCGCCGTGGTGAGGAAGGGCCGGAAGAACGCGGCCTGCGGAGACAACCGGGCGGAGGGAATACGGTTGCCCGAAAAGGGCGTCCGGATCACGCCGCTGCCCGAGGGATTCGCAATGGTCGTCAGCGGATCGTAGATCGTATTCGAGACCGCGCTGAAGTCGCCGTCGAGCATGGCCGCCGTGGGACTGGGCCGCGTCATCACATTGCCTTGCCGCTCGCGCGTCCCTTCGTAATTGGCAAAGAAGAACGTGCGGTTCCGGCCGTTGTAGATCTTGGGCAGCACAATGGGACCGCTCAGCGAGGCACCAAACTGGTTGCGCTTCAGGATGTCGCGGCGCACACCGAAGAAGTTGCGGGCATCCATCTTGTCATTGCGCAGGAACTCATAGAGTGTCCCGTGCACCTGATTGCTGCCGGACTTAGTGGTCGCGTTGAAGAAACTGCCGGAGCGGCTGTGTTCGGCCGAATAGGCGTTCTGTTGGACACTGAACTCCTGCAGCGCGTCGATGGAGGTCTGTGTCCAACTGCCGCCCTGGTGCTGCTCCGTTGTGTCGGCGCCATCCAGATAGTAGGAGACCTGGCGGCCGCGGACACCACTAATGGTCGTGCCGTTTACGAACTCCGGACGGATTCGCGTCACATTCCCGGTTCCGGGTAGGATGACCACGCCGGGCGTCAGGCGCGCCAGTTCGCTGAAGCCCCGTCCGTTCAATGGTAGGTCCACAATCTGGTTGTTCGTCATGACGTGCCCCAGATTCCCGTTCTCTGAGTTCAGCAGCGGGATCTCGGCCGTCACTTCGACGACGGCGGAAGTCTCACCCAGCACCAGTTCGACATCCAGCTGAAGGTCCTTCCCCACCTGCATCTCGACACCGCCGCGCACCGTGGTTTTGAACCCGTTCGCGGCCACGCTGACGCTGTAGAATCCGGGGTTCAGCGCGGGAATGACATAGCCTCCGTTCTCGTTGGTCACGGTCTTCTGGACCCCGTTGGTGCCGGTGTTCGTGACAGTGACGACGGCTCCCGGCACGAGGGCATGATTCGGATCGTAGACAGAGCCAGTAATGCGGCCAGTCTGAATCTGAGCCGGCAGGCCGGAAAGGGAGAGCAGAGCGAGGGCTGGCAACCAGAGTGCACGCGGGGCCCAGGAGGATGCGAGACGGGGCATGGGACGACGACTCCTTCTTGGACTGTCGGTCTGAACTTCAGGAATGGTACTACCAATTTTCCAGATTGGTCAAGAAGAATAACGATTGACTGATATATAGGCGTCTGCCGCAGCACTCGTATGCTAAGATTTGGTCGGTCCTATGAAGAAGCAAGCACCCATCCCGTCCAAAGACGACATCACGGGCAGGCTCATCGGGGTGTTCAAGGATTTGATCTCGGAAGGCGCGCTGCAGCCCGGCGGGCGCCTGCCGGCGGAGCGGGAACTGGCCGAGAAGTTCGGCGTCAGCCGCTCGTCGCTACGCCAGGCGCTGAAGGTCCTGGAGATCATGGGCGTGATCTCCCAGCGTGTCGGCGACGGAACCTACCTCAACGCGGGCGCGCCCTCCATCCTCAGCGAGCCGATGGAGTTCCTGATCCTGCTCGATGGGATCTCCTTCCACGAGCTCATGGAGGCCCGGCTCATTGTGGAACCGGAACTGGCAGCGAGAGCGGCAGCGCGGGCCACCACCGAGGACATCGCCGAGCTCACCAAGGTCCACACGGCCATGGAACGCCAGAGAGCGGACAGCGACGCCTTCGTCGAACTCGACATGAAGTTCCACGAGACGCTGTTCCGCATCTCGGGCAACCGCGTCTGCACGATGATGTTCACGATGGTTCACCGCTCCGTGCACAAGCTGATGGCCATGACCGCCAGCCTGGTGGATCCGGAACACACCCTGCTGTTCCACCGGCGCATACTCGCCGCCGTGCGCAAGGGCGATGCTCCGGACGCCCGGCAGCGGATGATCGAGCACCTGGAAGACGCCACGGGCCTGCTGGCCCGCACCGCCGCGCGCCAAAACGAGGCGCGCCTGCTGAGCAGACTCAGCGCCCTGGCCTTGAAGTCAGAGAGCTAAGCTCAGGCCACCACGCGCTGGATGACGTTGCCGCCGAAGTCGGTCAACTTCTCCTGGCGCCCGTTGTGAAGGTACCAGAGCTGGTTCTGGTCGAGCCCCAGCAGGTGGAGAATCGTGGCGTGGAAGTCGCGCATGGAGTACGGGTCGTCCTGCGCCCGTAAGCCGAATTCATCGGTGGAGCCAATCGTGCGCCCGGCCTTCACCCCGCCTCCAGCGAACCACATCGTGAAACCGTGCGGATTGTGGTCCCGGCCGTTGCCGGACTGCGACATCGGCAGGCGCCCGAACTCGCTGCCCCAGATGACCAGGGTGGAATCCAGCAACCCGCGCTGCTTCAGGTCGGTCAGCAGGGCCGCGATGGGCTGGTCCGTCATGCCGCACATCTTCTCGTGATTCTCCACGAGGTCCTTGTGGGCGTCCCATTGCGTGGAGACGGGACCACCGCCGGAGTAGAGCTGGACAAAGCGGACACCGCGTTCCACCATGCGGCGGGCCAGCAGGCAGCGCGAACCGAAATCGGCTGTGCGCTTCTGATCGAGCCCGTAGAGCTTGCGGATATGCTCCGGCTCCTTCGAGACATCCACGGCCTCGGGCGCGTAGCGCTGCATGCGGAACGCAAGCTCGTACGAGGCGATGCGGGCGCCCATTTCGGAATCGGTAGGATCCGTATCCAGGTCGTTCATCTTCTGCAGCAGATCAAGCGTGGCGCGCTGCCGCTGCTGGGTGACCCCGGGCGGAGGCTTCAGATTCAGGATCGGCGTCGCGCCCGGGCGCAGCACGGTCCCCTGATGCACGGCGGGCAGGAAACCCGCGCCCCAACAGGGCGTGCCGCCCTCGGGCGTGCCTTCGGGCTGCGGTAGCACGACATACGCCGGCAAGTTGTCGGACTCGGTACCCAACCCATAGGTCACCCACGCCCCCAGCGACGGGTAGCCCATCAGGATGCGGCCGGAGTGCACGTGATACATAGCCGGCGCATGCACGACGCTGTCAGTGTGGAAGCTGCGCACGAAGCACAGGTCGTCGACGCAGCGAGCCAGGTTCGGCATCAGCGTCGAGACCCACGCGCCCGACTGGCCATGCTGCTGGAAGGCCCACGGCGACGACAGCAGGGGAGTGCTGCCATCGGTGAACTGGCTCTGGATCTTGCCGTAGCTTTCGGGCAGCCGCTGGCCTTCGTACTTCTTAAGGCCAGGCTTGGGATCGAAGGTATCGATCTGGCTGGGTGCGCCCACCATGAACAGGAAGATGACTGATTTGGCCTTGGCGGGAAAGTGCGGCGGCTTGGCAGCCAGCGGGTTGACGCGCGGGGCGGCCTTCCCTTCCCGGGCAAGCAGGCTCTGCAGGGCGATGGCGCCGAAACCGTGCGCCGCGTCGAGCAGGACATTGCGGCGCGTGCGTGCCACGGGGATGTGACCGCGAGGATCAGGGGATGTAGATGAACTCATTGCGGTTCAACAGCGCCAGGCAGAATTCCTGGAGCGTGCCTCCCTTGGTGAAAAAGTCCTGGGCCATTGTGTTCTCCGCCGGCTTCGGCGGGCGGGCCAGGGCGAGCTGATAGGCGCGTTGGATGCGGACCGGCACGGCGGGTCCAGCCTGTTCGACGCGTTTGGCGAAGGCGGCAGACTGCTCGGCCATGAAGTCGCTGTTGATGAGCGAGAGTGCCTGCAGCGCGTGCGTAGAGACGGGCCGGTAGGCGCAGGAGGTCATTGCGTCGGGCTGGTCGAAGTTCGCCAGCATCGGCAGTCGCACCGTGCGCTTGTTCAGCAGGTAGAGAGAGCGGCGATAGATCTGGGCGCGATCCTTGGGCAGCGGCCAGAGGTTGTCGTTCTCATACTCCGTAAAGATGGAGTCGTAGACTTCCTTCTCAATGGGCACGCGGATGGGCGGCCCGCCCACTTCCAGGTTGAGCATGCCGCTGACCGACAGCACGGAGTCGCGAATCGCTTCGCCTTCCAGGCGGCGCCGGTTCATGCGCCAGTAGAGCTTGTTCTCCGGATCCACAGCCTCACGGGCCGCGTCCCGGGCCGAAGCCTGGCGGTAAGCGCTGGAAGTGAGGATCAGGCGGTCGATGGCCTTGATGCTCCAACCGCTGGAGACGAACTCCGCGGCGAGCCAATCGAGAAGTTTCGGATTGGTAGGCCTCTCGCCCATCACTCCGAAGTCGTTGGGTGTTCCCACAATGCCGCGGCCCATGCGGAACTGCCAGATGCGGTTTACCATCACCCTGGCCGTCAGCGGGTGCTCGGGCTGGGCCAGCCACTCGGCCAGGACCGTGCGGCGGCCAGCGGCTTCCAGGGGAACCGGCTTGGCGGTGTTGGCCGTGAGCACCAGAGGCAGGCCCGGAGGAACGGTGCCCAGCTTCATGCGATGGTCGCCGACCTTGAGGACGTTGGTGTCCTCGGGCTTCTCCCTGTTCACCACGGCGTAGGCTGCGGCGGGCGGCGAGGGCTCATCCAACTCGATGGCGTGCAATTGGCGGCGGAGGCCGGAGCGGCGCTCCAGTTCGGGCTTCGGGACCCGGGCCAGGACTTCGTCCCACGAAGGGGTGATCTGGTCCTTAGCGTTCTTCTGTTTCTCGCGATCGGCTTCGGAGAGCTTGTCCTTGGGGACATCCAGCAACGCCTGGACGGCTGGATCCAGCTTGGCGCGGCGCTCAGCGATGATGGCCTCTTTGTAGGGCTTCTCGATGGCCGTGATCTCGTCCTGCACCGGCTTCAGCCGGGCCTCATAGGCCTTGCGAGCTGCGTCGTAGCGAGCCTTCTCCTCTGCGGTGGCGAGAGGCACTTCCTTGCCTTCGGTGCCGCCGAAGACAGCCTGGAGGCGGTAGTAATCCGTCTGCAAGATGGGGTCGAACTTGTGGTTGTGGCAGCGCGCACAGTTCATGGTGAGCCCCAGGAAGACGTTGCTGACGCCCGCGGTCATCTCCACCAGAACCTCCTGGCGGTTCAGCTCCACGTCCTGGTTGCCGCCGGTGAGGTGCTCCGGTCCGGCGCGGTTAAAGCCGACCGCAATCAACGGGTCGGGCTGGCCGGGCCAGATCTCGTCTCCGGCGATCTGCTCTTTCAGGAAAACATCGTACGGTTTCCCGGAGTTGAAGCTGCGGACGACGTAATCCCGATAGCGCCAGGCGTGGGTCCGTTCCAGGTCGTGCTCGAACCCGTTGGTATCTGCATAGCGAGCGACGTCGAGCCAGCGCTGCGCCCAGCGTTCGCCGTACTGCGTGGTAGCCATGAGCCGGTCAACCAGACGCTCGTAAGCATCGGCCCGTTTGTCGTTCAGGAAGGCGGCCGCCTCCTCCGGCTTCGGCGGCAGGCCTGTGACATCGAGAGTGACGCGGCGCAGCAGGCGGAGTTTGGATTCCTCGGGCGAAGGCTTCAGAGACTTGGCCTGGAGCGCCTCCAGCAGGAAAGCGTCAATGGGCGTGCGGACCCAGGGGCTGTTGAGCTTGGGCGGATCCGGACGGACGACTTTCTGGAACGACCACCAATTGCGGCGGGCGAGAATGCGCGCGCGGTCCTTATCGGTATCGCCGTGGTATTCGGCGGCGGCCAGGAGTCCAGCGGCGGCCAGAAAGGCCCATAGTTTCATTGCATCGCCCCAGCGAACACAAGCGCGCGGTCGCGCCATCCAGATGAGGGCAATTATACACCGGGCAACCCGCGGGCCTGAGGCAGCAGGCTCCGCTATTCTGGAGGAGATGAGCTATCTGGACAATCTGGAGAACAATCTCAAAGCGCTGGAGTCGCGGGAAGAACGGGATCCGGAGAAGATCAAACGGGACCTCGAGGCCAAAGAGGCTGAGCGGGCAGCGGCGTTGAAGGCGGCTCCGCATGCGGACGCCCTCAAAACGAGCCCGTATACCCAGAAGTTCCTGTCGGCCTGC
Organism: Acidobacteriota bacterium; assembly: GCA_017307505.1. Classification (GTDB taxonomy): domain Bacteria; phylum Acidobacteriota; class Terriglobia; order Bryobacterales; family Bryobacteraceae; genus Paludibaculum. The sequence continues at coordinate 89,652 of JAFKEE010000017.1, forward strand.
CGCACCATCGGGCACGGACAACGGACCTTCGTGGATTTCCGCTGGTCCGGAACCACGCTGGTGTTGGAAGCAAAGGGCCGGCGGCTGGAATTGCGTCCTGAGGCCGAAGGAATCCAGGCGGTGTGGGTGGAAGGCGGAGCCGAGGTCCGGACGGAGCCAGTGGACCTGAATACGGATCCGCAGGAACTGGCCCGGAAGTGGCTGGTGGTTCCGGAGCCGAGTCAGGACTGAAGCCGTTTTCACTCGCGCGGTGGCTTTGTTCAGCCATAGACAGTGGAATCCACAGGCTCTTCGCCCTCTGTTCGAGGATCCTGCTTCGGTGGGTTTGTTCAGCCACACACAGAGAATTCCCCTGTGCTCATTGGCTTTGTTCAGCCAACCAGAAGGGAAACCAAGCTCTATTCCCCGTTCCTTCGCGGAGCACCCCGTGCCTTGGTTCTACCCGAATCGGCGTTAAGCGCCCAAAGGGTTCCGACGGTCTGATTTTCAAAGATCCAGGACCGGGCGGCTTGCGCCTCCGGTTGCCCTCGACGATCGTGTTAAAACACTCCGCCGACGCGAAGAGGATCTCACATCGCGCAAAGCGATTTCGAACGGATCACCCGTATCCCTCTGATTTGAACCAGCCAGATTTATTTTGAAGTCCACGGACCGTCTGACGGGCGCCCCCCAGGCGAACTTCCGTTCGCGTCCGCCGGAGCAATTCCGACTCAATCCGAACCTGATTTCGCTTCGCAGCGCCGTATGTCCACGAAAACGCGTGGCCTTGCGATTGCCTTATGAGGGTGTCCTCCACGGGACCATCTTCACGGCGGATTAGGAGAAGCCATGCACGATCTGGATCGCACGCAACTGGAAATGTCAGATACAGGGGAGTTCGAAGCGGAGCCGTCCGGCTACGAGCTCGATTCTGAATTTGAGTTCGAAGCGCCAACAGGCGTCTACGGCGGCGCCGATCTCTCCGAGATTGATGAGATGGAGCTGGCCGGGGATTTCCTCGAGATCCAGGACGAAGCGGAACTGGACCAGTTCCTGGGCAAACTCTTCAAGAAGCTGGGCCAGGGCGCCCGCAAAATCCTGTCCTCCCCGATTGGCAAACAGTTGGGGGGCATCCTGAAGGGGGCCGCGAAAAAGCTGCTGCCCGTCGCGGGAGGCGTATTGGGCGGCATCGTCGGTGGGCCGGCAGGAGCTGCTTTGGGCAGCAATCTGGCGGGCGGAGCGGCGCAGGCGATGGGCCTGGAGGTGGAAGGGCTGAGCAGCGAGGATCAGGAATTCGAAGTCGCCCGGCAATATGTCCGTTTCGCCACAGCCGCGGTGCAGAACGCAGCCGCCGCGCCGCCGGCGCAGCCTCCCGCGCAGGCAGCCCGCTCCGCCGCCGTCGATGCAGCCCGCCAGCACGCACCCGGACTGCTGCGGCAACCAGGCCGCAAAGGTCCGGTGAGCAGCCAGCGCAGCGGACGCTGGGTGCGTCGCGGGAACCGGATCGTCCTCTTTGGAGTCTAGCGATGGCGGCTGCGGCAAGCGCGCGCTGGTGGCTGGAGCAGGAGTGCCGGGCTCTGCTCACGCGGCTCGACCGGCTCGATTACTTCGCTGTGATTGAGCCCATGGTCGCCGCGGCGGCGCCCGAGGTCCACGCGAGAGTGCGCATCGAGCGTTATCTCTTCGAAGACCGGGTCCGCCTGCGGCGCCTGATCACAAGTCATCTCACCGCGCTGTACGCGGCCAAGCCCGATACCGGCGCGGCGGAACTCCAGCGACGTTTCGCCTTCGTGCGGTTGCGGTTCAATGCTCTGCTGGCCGACTTCGATACCTTCTCCGACGTCATGACCCAGCGCAGCGAAGCGCCCTTCGGCGTCTGGCTGGCCGGTCTGGACGTGGCGGCGGCAAGCGCCTTGGAAATGCCGGACAGCGGCATCTCCGTGCCGCCGGTGGTGTGCTACCTGGACCGGGGGCATGGCGCGGCGATCCGGCGCGCACGAACCCGGCTCAGCACGGGCGGTGAGAACCCCGTCGCCATCATTCGGATTCCTCGCGAACGCATGGTGGGCAGCGGTATCGCGGCATCGCTGTTTCATGAGGCCGGGCACCAGGCGGCCGAAATGATGAACCTGCTGGTCTCCCTGCGGCAGGTACTTTGGGCGAAGCAGTTGCTGGCTGGCCCGGAACGCATCGCGTGGGCGCTCTGGGAGCGCTGGATCTCAGAGATCGCGGCGGATTTCTGGGCCATGGCCCATCTGGGCGTCGGGGCAACGCTGGGCGTATTCGGTGTGCTCAGCCTGCCCGGCGCGTTTGTCTTTCGTATTGACACTGACGATCCGCACCCGTTCCCGTGGCTGCGGGCGGTGTTGAGCTGCCGGCTGGGCGCGGCCCTGTTCCCTGATCCTCAGTGGAATCGTCTCGAGACCATGTGGCGATCGCTCTACCCGCTGGAGGGTCTGGATGCGCGGCGCCTGGAGCTGATTCGCACCCTGGAGACGACGATGCCGGAGTTCGTCGGCCTGCTGGTGAATCATCGAGTGCGCGCGGTGGGCGGACGCACCATCCCGGGCCTTCTGCAATCAGGTAGCCGGAGCCCGGAACAACTACGGGCCCACTTTCAGAGATGGCGGGCGGCGCGCAGCGGCATGCTGCATGCCCCTCCGGCGCTGGCGCTGGCCGCCCTGGGCCAGGCGAAAGCTGATTCGTCGCTCAGCCCGGAGGGCGAATCGAAGCTCGTTCTCGCGCTCCTGCGCAGTTGGGCCCTGCAGCGATGCCTGAGCCTGCCGGGGCCCATTCAACCGAGATGCAATTGCCGGCGGAAGTCGTCGAGTTCGAAATAGATCTGAACCTGCAAGAAGGAGAAACCAATGCCTGAAAATCCAGAAGCTGGAAGGTCGAGGAGAACCAAGAAGGACGGTTTGGTGGAGCCGACCAGGGTCGTCGCCAATGGCGGCGGAACGACCACCGAAATCGCGCCCCTCCGGGTCTCCCTCGAGAGACCGCAACGACAGGGGCCGGGCGACGTAAACCCGTTGTGGGCGACCATCCGGCAGCGCACCGCAGCCATTGGCTTTGAGCGGTACCGTGAATTTATCGATCGCGTCTTCGGCTGCAACCCGCGCGGCCAGGGCAGCGGGATCGACGTGGACGACCCATGCAGCAAAGATCCTGTGCGCGAAGAACGGGAACTGAGGCTGATGCAGGACCGGCTCCGGGAACACCTGACGGGCGCCGGAGCTTATCACCTGCTGAAGATCGCAACGGAGGTATTCCTCCTGCTGGAGTGTGGCGTGTTCCTGCGTGCCTCGGAGATCGACACGGCCGAGGAGGGACGCCGCAACGGCACCCCGTTGACCGCCGAGGAACTGATTGACAAGCTGTCGGACTTTCTGGGCTCCGGTGAGGGGCAACTGCCTTACCTGCGCCATATTGTGGACACCGCGCTGAGTGACGGCAGGCGCATCACGAGCCCCTTCTGCGAAGGCGTTCTGGAAAGCCGGGTCATCGCCTGCTCGGCGCCCTGTCTTCTGGAGATGATCTGGTCCTACTGGCTGGAAGAGGGCATGCAGATCCAGACTATCAGCGCCATCAGCATCCGCTTCCAGAACAAACGCTCCGGCCTGGGCCGTGACCCGCTGGTGAATCTGGCACTGGATCCGCTGCGGCCGATGAGCCAGCTGCTCTGGGGCTACATTCAGGATGAGATCCACCGCCTGACCGTGCCGCGGCGCGCGTACGAGTACAGCAGCCAATACGGACTCACGCTCTACGGCAAGGCCGTACCGCCGCTGCGTCCCGCAGACAACCGGTCGAAGTTCATCGAGGCGTTTCATAACCTGCTGCACCGCTGCTCCATCTTTTTCAAGGAAGACGACGACACGACCATCCTGGCCGACGGCTTCCGCCTGCTGCAGGAGTTGAAAGAGGTGCACCTGCTGCTGGCCGAAGGCGCGCACAACCAGTTTCGGGACCTGCCCTGGACGGCCCGCCAGGAGATGCTGATCCAGCAATGGCTGCTGGCGCGCCCGGAAATACGGGACTTCCTGCAAAGCCGGACGATGGTCCCCTACACGGAGAAGTGGATGGGCCAGGTGGACGCGATGAAGCGGCTGATGGGGTGGTCGGACGTGCCGGTCACGCAGTTCCGCGACCTGGCGGTGTTTGGCGAGCAGATCATCCTCTCGATCCGGTACCAGTTGTGGATCGCGGAGACCGAACCGGCCCAGGCGATCAACTGGGCGCGCTACTGGCGGCCTGAGCTGCAGGCTTACATGCACGCCTACCGGGCAGCGACCGGAGTCGACCTGACGGTGGATCCGCCGGATGTCACCCTTCCTTCGGTGCATCTGCGCGACCGTTTCGCAATGCAGGCCAAGAGAGCATAAGCATGCGCCGTGAGCGACTTCACTTCCGCTCTCTACCTCGGACTTGCCCACGAGCATGCGTCTCTGCGGCCGTGGCAACAGTTCACCTCCGGCAAGCCTGCCGTGCTGAAGACCATGCCGGGGGCGCTTTCCCTGGCAAGCGACCTGGCACTGCTGACGGGCTGCGAGGCCGCGACGATCGCGCCATCGACGCTGCACCTCTTTCTGGATGTGTTCAGCCTTTGGCCTCATGCGCGCACCACCTCGATCTACATGGACGAGGGGCTCTACCAGATTGGCCGCTGGGGCGTGGAGCGCGCGATGGCCCACGGCCTCTGCGTGCGCCGCTTCCGGCACCAGGATCCAAACTCCCTTGCCCGCTGCCTGTTGAGCGGCAATACGCGAAACGCGATCGTAGTGACAGACGGCTTCTGCCCGGGTTGCGGCAAGCCGGCCCCGGTCCGCGAATATCTGGATTGCCTTGCCGGCTGCAAGGGCTGGCTTGTGATCGACGATACCCAGGCCATCGGCGTGCTTGGCCGCAATCCATCGGCCCCGGCGCCCCTGGGGCTTGGTGGCGGCGGAATCATGAGCATGTTCAACCTCCGCGACAGCCGGGCAGTCCTGGTCTGCTCCCTCGCCAAGGGGTTCGGGGTACCCATGGCATTTCTGGCGGGCGCGAGACCGCTGGTGGACCGCTTCGAACTGGCCTCGGAGACGCGGGTTCACTGTAGTCCGGTGGCGGCGCCCGTGCTGCACGCCGCCGAGCAGGCGCTGGCCTTCAACGAACACGCCGGCGATCGGGCCCGCGCGGCCCTCGCGCAACTGATCCTGCGGCTGCAGTCAAAGCTGAAGTCCTCCCGGTTCCGGCCGGGTGGAGGAATGTTCCCGGTCCAGACGTTCACCGGGTTCCAGGATCTGCCGGCGGAAGAGATCCACCGCCGGCTGGCCGCATCCGGGATACAAACGGTGCTTCAACGGCGCAGGACGTCCGGCGAACCGCAAGTCGCCATCCTGCTAACCGCGCGTCATACGACGCGTGAAATCGACAAGCTGTCTTCGACAATACTCGCGCTGGAGGATCATTGCCATGGCCGACCCAATCTTCAATTTCGAAGTGGACGAGTTCGAACCAGCAGGCCTTGAGCCCGAGGACGAAGTCCGGCGCACGCGGGGCGCGGCCCCCAACCGGCGGCCGGTCCGGCCGGTTCGCCCCTCGCGTCCGGTGCGGCCACGGCGGCCGCCATGGCGGGCCCGCCGTATCGTCGATTCGCCCATTCTGAGAACCGGAGTCTCCGCCTGCCCCACTGTTCTGGTGCTGGAAGGATTCGGCCCCGCGAGTATCGAACTCGAGCCCCATCATGACGCGATGCTGCAGCGCCTGGCTGAGTTCGTCGCATCAGCACGGCCTGCCGTCCAAAGTATCTCAGTGATTGGCTGGAGCAGCGCCAGTGAACCCTTGGGCTCCGTGCAGGCACGCCGTGTGGAGAAGTGTTCGCGCCGCCTGGAAGAACTGCTCAAAGGCCTCAATCGCCCTGTCCCGATCCGCGGCTCGGCCCGCTCCGGACCGGGTCCGGAGCGTGTGGAGGTGCAACTATGCAATTGAGTCGTTCGTACAACCTTCCAGTCATCGGGGACCGAAGCGGCTTTCAGGAGTTTGAGCTTGAGTTTGAAGCCGGCATCGTAGGCACGGAAGACAACAGGACGCGGGTTCTCGATACCCGCCAGTCTCCTCATCGCTTCATCTGCCATCTGCTGGTCGAGTGGCTGGGCGCCGATGGAAAGACGACAACAACCACAGGGACCGGCACACTGATCAGCAACAGCCAGGTGCTGACCTGCGGCCATGTCCTGGTGCACCGCGACAGCGGCGGGCGCCCGGTGCGAGCGGCGCGCATCGCCGTGAGCCCGGGCCGCGACTCCTCGCGGAACGCGACATATTCCGACAGGTTGAAGTGGACCCCCTTCGGCTCCTATGTCACTGAACAATTCGCCGCGGCGCCGCAGTGGTCCCGCTCGTTCGATCCGCAGTATGACTTCGCGCTCATCACTCTGAAGAGCGAGGTGGGCAAGAAGAAGTTCCACGGCGTGAACGGCAAGCCGTTGGGCTACTGGGGCAGCCCGGCGTACGGCGCCGGCACGGTCTTTGCGCCGGCTGATCCAGCCGCTCTCAAAGGTAAAACTGTCTTCGTTTGCGGGTATCCCGGCGACAAGTGCGGTGCCGCCCATTACGATCTGGTGAGCTGCCCCAAGGGTCAATGGGCAGGAACCCAGTTCCGCGCGCAGGATGTGGTGGTGGACCCGATGCCGGCGGCGGAGCCGCGGCTCTTCTATCACAACGCCGATGCGGAAGAGGGCGAGAGCGGCGCCCCCATCTGGAGGGTGGAAGGGCAGCGCTACTATCTGGCCGGTATCGAGACCGCCGCTGCGTTCACTTTTGGCCGCACCGCGCTTTACAACGTCGGTGTACGAATTACGGCAGAACTGCTGGCCAGTCTGAAGACACTTGGCTGGCGCGTCTAGTACGCCGCCTGCCAAAACACGCATTCAAAACCAAACCATAGGAGAACCCGCATGATCCACGATCTGGAGTACGCATCGTCTGAGTTCGAAGCCGGCTACGCGGAGGAATTCGAGTTTGATTCCGGGGAGTTCGAGGCTTATGAAGGCGAGTCCGAAATGGAGTCCGGATATGAGTTCGAGGACGAGGCCCCGTCCGGACCCAAGGTCGGCTTCAACGTCCCGAAAATCGGGGATCGAAGCGGATTCCAGGAACTCGAACTGGAGTTCGACCAGGAGATCTTCCCGCCGGACGACCGGAAGCCGGTAACGGATACGACGAAGCTTCCTTACCGGTTCATCTGTCATCTGCTCATCGGCATGAAGGCCGCGGACGGAACCGTGGCCACGGGACGGGGCAGCGGAACCCTGATCAGCAACAACCAGGTCCTGACCGTCGCGCACAATCTGAAAATCTCGCTCGGTGGAAAGACGTTCACGGCCCAGAAGATCACAGTCACACCCGGACGCAATACCTCCTTCAGCAATCGCCTGAAGTGGACTCCCTTCGGAGCATCCAAGGCGAAGTCGTGGGCCTGCCATTCCAAGTGGGAGAAGGGCTTCGACTTCCAGTACGATTTCGGCCTCATCACTCTCAAGGAGGATCTGGGCAAGAAGACCTTCGCGTCGCTTGGCAGGAAGCCGCTCGGATACTGGGGTAGCGTGGCGAACGGCGGCGGCACGCTGCTGGAGTCCTTCGACCCGGCGAGCATCAAGGACAAGGTCGTAAACGTGGGCGGCTACCCGGGCGACAAATGCGGCGCCGATCCCGACAAACCGTCGTGTCCCGACGCCAAGCGCGTGGGCACGCAGTTCATCGCCTTCGACAAAGTTCTCGACCCCGCGCCTGCCGCGGAACCGCGGCTGATCTACCACCGTGCCGACTTGCGTCAGGGCCAAAGTGGCGGTCCCATCTGGCGGTGGGATCAGGTGCATCGTTACCTGGTCGGCATCCAATCCACCGAAACCACGGTTGGCGGCGCGCCGCTGCGTAACTCCGGCGTGCGCATCACGGCCGACGTCCTGAGCCAGCTCAAAGCCTGGGGCTGGCGGCCGTGACGTGGGGTCAGGCGTGATCATTGATGCCCACTGCCATGCAGGCCACGGCGACGGGCTGACCGGGCCCTGGGACACCTCCGCCCCGTTGCGCGCCTATTTACAGCGGGCGCAACAGGCAGGCATCGGCAGGAGTGTCCTGTTCGCGGCGTTTCACTCCGACTACGCCGTGGCCAATCTGGAAGTGGCCCGAATCGTCGCGAGGCGGCCGGATCGCTTCTGGGGTTTCGTGTTCCTGCACGGCGAACGGGACCGCTTCCGATGCCTGCCGATGGTAGCCCGCATGGTGGAGAAGTATGGATTTCGCGGCATCAAGGTTCATCGCCACGACGCAAGAATCTCACGCGAGATCTGCGAGGCGGCGCGCCGCTTCCGGTTGCCGGTGCTTTACGACGTAATGGGCGAAGTATCGGGCGTTCATCTGCTGGCCGGCGAATACCCCGATGTGGACTTCATCATCCCGCATCTCGGCAGTTTCGCCGACGACTGGCGGGCGCAGATCGCTTTCCTCGACGCCTTGGCCCGGCACCCGAACATCTACACGGACACCTCAGGCGTTCGCCGCTTTGACCTGCTGGAGGAGGCCGTGCGGACGGCCGGGCCCGGAAAGATCCTGTTTGGATCCGACGGGCCGTGGCTGCACCCGGGGCTTGAACTAGCAAAGGTGCGCGCGCTGCGGCTACCTGCGGAGGCCGAGGCGCTGGTCACCAGCGGGAATTTTCTGCGCCTGGTTTCCCACTCGCGGCGGCAATGCCCGCTGCCGGCAGCCGCCGCGTCGAAGCCGCCGCGAAGCCCGCGGCAGACAGCTCCCACAGAGGAGGATCCCTGGCTTACGCAGACTCAGTATCTGTAAACGCGTCCAAGGGCGGGTTGCCGTTATCGCGGCGCACCGCTCGCCGGATCTGGAGCGCCCGGTCCGTGACGCCGAGTTTCCGGGCGGCCTGCCGCAAATTCCCCAACGTCTCTTCGAGGGCCACACGAATCGCGCACTCCGATGCTTCGTGGCCGATCTCCCGCAGATTCGCACCCTCAAACAGAGCGCGCCGGATGCAGGTCTCAAAATCGCCGTCCCGCCAAGCGGCAGGTGCGTGCGCCTGCCGGCGCAGATCTTCCGGGGCAAGGTCGCCAAGCGACATGGGCCCGTCCCCGGCATGCCTGGCGCACATCCGGTTCACGATCTGGCGCAGCTCGCGCACGTTGCCTGGATACTCCAGCCCGAGCAGATAACTTTTCACCTGATCGTCCAGGCCACACTCCGCCACGCCGGCGCGCGCCTCACGAATGAAGTGGCTGACGAGCGGCAGGATGTCCTCCCGGCGCTGGCGCAGGGAGGGCAGCGAGACGACTGCTCCGGCGACCCGGTAGTAGAGATCGGTGCGGAATTCGCCGCGGCTGACAGCGGACTTCAGATCACGATTCGTGGCGCAGACCAGCCGGAAGCTCGTCGTTCGCCATTCGTTTCCGCCAACCGGTTTGAAGGTGCCTTCCTGGATCACCCGCAGCAGCTGAGCCTGCAGCGGCAAGGGGAGTTCGCCCACCTCATCGAGGAACAGCGTTCCACCGTTGGCGATCGAGAATGCGCCATCGCGGCGGCCTACCGCCGACGTGTAGGCGCCACGTTCATGGCCGAAGAACTCGCTGCCGGAGAGCTCAGGCACGATGGTGGAACAATCCACCACCACCAGGCCGCCCTTGTCTGCCCGCTGGTCCAAAGTATGAATCAGCCTGGCAGCGATCTCCTTGCCAGTGCCGCTCTCGCCCTGTAACAGGCACGGGCCTTGGCTGAAGCGGGCGATCTCAATCAATTCCCGCACAGCCGCGGTCCAGGTCCGGCTGCCGCCCACCAGGTGATCGCGCACCAGGCTGGACTCCAGTTCCGCCTCGATGCTGTCCCACCGGCGCAACCGGTCCGCCACGTCCTGCGCGACGCTTTTCGACCCACCCCACCAGATGACGTCCGACGCACCACCTTCCATCAGGCTCCAACAGAGAGAGGCCGGCGGCGCGTGCTCGTCCAGAGAGACGGCGAGGATGCGGGCCGCGTGTCGGTTGCCTTCCCGCAGCGCGGATTGCAGCGCCTTGTCCTGGCCGGAAAAGAACAGCAGGCCCAGACAGGCAGGGCGGTCGCAGAGCACAATTCCGCAATGCCGGAGCCGCGCCAGAATCTGTGAATTTGCCGACTCGTAGGATTCGGGAACGAATCGGTACCAGCTTCGTACCCCCATCGGATTCTTGCCCCGGATCCTTGGTTGAGTAGCCCTGATGTCACAAACATGACACCAGAAATGCCAATGGACCACAGTCTATGGAGAACGCCAATTTGTGTCAACAACCTTAATCCGTGATGTTACAACCAGGGGCAATTGGACCGTCTCTTCTCCCGCAATTGGAACACTCGCGAGAACCACTGAACCGTGGTGATTTCACATGGTGATTCTGCGCCGCGTTGCAGTGCTGCACATTCCTGCAGAGAATCTATCCGGTGCGGTCAAAGCAGCACTCATGGAAGCAACGCGAACTCCGGGCTCCTCCGGCCTCTGTCAAGCCGCTTTGAGCATTTCGGAAACTCAATGCCTGTTGTTCGCGGGCCGCTGCAATGTGCCGGGGCAAGCCCGAAGAAGTGATCGTGTTTGCCCAACAGCCCAACGATCCATTCCGTCGCAGTCTTTGCTGCATCTCGCAAACACAATGACCGGACCGAGAACTTTTCCATTGAGATCCGGCGGTAAGCAGCGCCGCCGAACTCCCGCATAGGGCCCAACTCCAATCTGATTAAGGCCAATGCCCGGCGCAAACAAGGCGTTGTGGACGGATGCAGAGTGCGCAAAATCGTAATAATGTATTGGCATGCGAAACTCTTTTGTGTGTTTGCTTATCCTAATACTGACAGGGACATGCCCACTATTCAGCCAGGATAAAACTCCTCCATCCAAATTAGTGATTCCTGCCCGGACGGGTGATGTCCCCTACGATCATGCGGCCCACGCCAAGCGGGAAAGAAATGCCTGCATTATCTGCCACCCCAGATTGTTCCCCCAGGCAGCGAAAAGCCCCATCGCCTTCAAGTCTCCTCACAAGAAGCACGAAGACGCCAAGACCTCCTGCGGAGCGTGCCACCGGGAAGGGGGAGCGGCCTTTGCCACCAAGGGCAACTGCACGAACAGCAAGTGCCATACAAAGGCAAGCTGATTCAAAAGGTGGATTTCCGCAGGTCAACGCATTTCGGGAATTGGGGCAGCCCGGCCCGGCATTGCCTGGAACGGGCAGCCCCTACGCGCGCAAAACAACAGCCGCTTGTATCTCCTCAACCTGATTTTCCGGATTGTGAATTCGCGCCGTTTGCGGACTGATCGCCGGCAGTGGAACGGCGAGGGTGCGCGCAACGCCGCCGTTGGCCTTTTGCGCCCCCTCTGAGCAACCGGTGGGGAGTGCAGGGGACTTTCACTGTGTGCCGCCTGATGGGATTGCAGTTACCGCCGCCTTAACCGCGGCTGCAATGTGCGCAGCCGAAATGCCTGCTTCGGACAGCAGTTCGCTGGCGTTCCCGCTGCGCGAGATTCCGGTCACTGCCAACTTGTGGATCATCAGCCGCTCCCTGGACAGCGCGTTGAGCACGGCGTCGCCGAGGCCTCCGTGCCGGTAGTGGTCCTCCACAGTGATGACGATTCCCCCTGAGGCCCAGGCCGATGCCTTGAGTTCCGCCGCATCGATGGGCGAGATGCTGAAGAGATCGATGACGCGCACCGTGATCCCCTCCCGCTTCAACTGGTCGTAAGCGGCGAGTGCCTCGAAGACGGTGACACCCGCGGCTACAATCAGGGCGCGGTCGGCCTCGGACTTCCGCAGGACTTTGCATTCGCCGATCGCGAAGTGCTCGGATGCTTCATAGAGCACAGGAACCGCGGGCCGGCCCAGCCGGAGATAGCAGGGGCCCTCATGCGCCGCAATCAGCGCAGTGGCCCGCCAGGCGCTGGTGGCGTCTGAGGGATAGAGCACGGTGAAGCCCGGCTCGGCGCACATCATGGCCAGATCCTCCAAACCCATCTGGGAGGGGCCGTCCTCGCCGATGGAGACTCCAGCATGTGTCCCGACGATTTTGACGTTGAGGCCACTGATGGCCGCCATGCGGAGAAAGTCGTAGGCGCGCGTCAGGAAGCAGGCGAATGTCGCCACAAACGGCACCTTGCGGCGAGCCGCCAGGCCCATCGCGACGCCCACCATATTCTGCTCGGCGATATAGCCTTGAAGGAATCGCTGTGGCGCCACCTTCTCGAACTCTCCGGTATAGGTCGAATTCTTGACATCGCCATCCACCACGACGATGGATTCAGTGCGTGCGCCGATCGCGGCCAGGGCACTCCCGAAGGCCTCGCGCGTCGAGGCCACATCAGTGCGGGGTTGGTAAGGCGGCTCGAAACTCTCGAGGCTGCGCTGCACATGGAGTGGCTCCGGGCCACGGCCCTCAATCCGAATGCTGGGCTCCCATTCCATGAGTGAGTCGCCCATCAGCCGCGAGAGTTCGGCAATCACTTTCTCCGCGCGGTTCGCATCGAGCGCACGTCCATGCCAGTGCTCGTCACCCTCGATGCCCGGCAGACCCTTGCCCTTGATCGTGCGGGCAAGGACAACCGTGGGCCGTCCGCGTGTTCTGAGGGCGCTGCGGTAGGCGCCGAGCAACTGACTGGGACTGTGGCCATCCACGACGATCACATTCCAACCGAAAGCCGACCAGCGGGCCACGTGCGCGTCCATATTGTGGCGGAGCATCGTGGGCTGGCTCTGGCCCAGGCCGTTTACATCCACAGTGACGCAGAGGTTGTCCAACTGATGGTGGGCCGCCCACCCGGCCGCTTCCCACACAGAGCCTTCGGCGGCTTCGCCATCGCCCAACAACACGTACACCCGCTGACCCGTTTGCTCGAAGCTTCTCGCGTTCAGCGCAATGCCGGCGGCGGCGGACAAACCCTGGCCCAGCGAACCGGTGGCGACGGGCACAAACGGCAGGCGCGGGGTCGGGTGCCCTTCCAGGTCGGACCCGAATTTGCGCAGGGTCCAGAGCCGCTCGCGGGGAAATGCCCCGGCTTCGGCCCATGCCGCGTAGAGCAGCGGAGCTGCGTGGCCTTTGGAAAGGAGAAAGATATCGTTCTGATCGGCTTGTGGATTCCTCGGATCGAAACGCATGACTCCAAAGAAGAGAGTGGAGACAATCTCGGCGGCTGAGGCGCAACTTGTGGGATGGCCGCTGCCCGCAGCGGTAGTAGCGCGGACAGAGTCGATCCGCAGGGCAGCAGCCTTCCGGGTGAGCAATTGAGTCTGCTCTGTGGCTAGTTCTGCGGCAACCTTCTGAGTGGACATTGTGCCAATTGCGGAGCAAGTAGGGTTCCACTGGCGGAACCGGTGTATTTCGATGCCGGAGGCGGGATTCCGTCATGAAACTTTCGCCTTTTGTATTCGCAATTCGCATTCGGAAACCACGGCTGCAAAGCAAGGCTGCAGCCGCGGTGAGGTTCTAGCGGGGCAAGGGTGTCCACGAGAGAAGGGCAATGCCGGGCGCGGCTGCTAATTCCCTGATGCTGGTGGGGATCCCCTCCGCGGCGGCTTTCGCCCGCCAGCTGAGTTCGAAGTTCAGTTTCTCCGTACCGCTCAACTGCTCAAATTCGGCGGCTAGCGAGTTGATCCGGAATCCCCCCGCGACGAGCCGGGCTCGCATCCACTCGGCATCAGGTGCGCTCCGAGTTATCACGATCATTAATGTCGCCTGGCGTTCCTGCGGCATCCGATCTTCCAGCCGGCCCAGGGCCATCAGGATCAGCAACCCCAGAATGGATCCGGTGAGCCCCAGCAGGAGTTGGCCGGCGCCGAAGCAGAGTCCCAGTACTGTAACGTACCAGAGGGTGGCCGCGGTAGTAACGCCAACGATCATCCGCTCGCGGCGGACAATCGCTCCTCCCCCAATGAATCCCATACCAGTTAGCAGGCCCAACGGCAGCCGCATTGGATCCACGGTGACGAAGGAACCCGGCCCCTTCCCGCCCGTGCTGAGAAGTAGATTGACCTCGAGCATCGTGAGGCAACCGGCCAGCGCGACCAGCATTGTGGTTCGAAGTCCGGCGGGCCGGCCATGTTCGCCCCGGTTGAGCCCGATGGCTCCGCCCATTGCCAGTGTGCAGAGGAGGCGAACGGCGATGTCTGCGGGACTCAGGGTGATTTCCAAGCGATGTCTCCATTGCAGACGCGATTTGTTCCTTGAGATGCAGGCAGGCTGCCACTGCGCGGCCCAGCTCAGGATGCGAGGGCGAACAGAGCTGGAGAAGCAAATCCGGCGTCGACGCCTGATCCTCTCCTCGCGGCAACCCGGCGGGTCAACGCCGCTCCACTACGGCACCAGCTCTGCCTGATACGCGATTCACCGCTAGTACCAGGAGACGCCCGGCACCGGCGGCAGCACACTCGCAGATCGGCCAGGGAAATCGGCACTCTTTTCGGACAACCCGGAAAGTTTTACCAATGGGGCGTGCAGGGATGTAAGAATTATTCGCGTGGTTTTCCACACCAAATGGCGAGGACGGCGGAGTTGCGAGCCAGAAATGTGCGACCCGACTCGACCGGAAGCATCAGGGACCGACTACAGTGATGGAAGCCGCAGAAACGCGCCCGGCCGGCCCGGCGGGTTCATTACCCCAATCCAACGCGGCCGAGCTGTCATGCGCTCGTGCAGCGTCTATGTAGAAAATGGCTGGGTGCGCGTCCTTCCGCCGGCCAACGATTCCGGCAGTCCCGGTATCGGTGCCTTCCATCAAAACAGATCCCGACCGAGCCGGGCTCAGGCAACCTGCGCCCGGTCGCATCGCAAAGCCCTGGTGCGCAACGGATCACGAAAACCGCCCGGAAGTTCACCTGCAGCCCTTCCCGCGATTCCAGGCCGCGGCGCTCCTCCACCGAAAATCCCGCCTTCGTTGCTTTGATGGAGTACTTTCCGGGCGCCAGGGCGGAAAACGAGTACATTCCGTTGGCATCTGTGATCGCATGACCGCAGACCCGGCCGTAGGGACAGAACAGAACTACATCCACTCCAGAAAGTGCCTCGTGGTTGGCGAGTTCGATGCTTCCTGAAAGCGTGCCGGTGCGGACCCCTGTGGGCAGGAATTGTATATCCTCAACAGCCAGCGGCCCGGGCCGGCAAGTTGTGGACACGTCCGGAATTGAAACCGCGAGAGCGCCTAACGCTTTGGTCTCGCCTGGTGACACCTCAATCGCACTGACGGATTTCCAAGCGAAGCCGGGGGACGCGGAGTCGAGTTGATAGCGGCCTGCCTCAAGATCACGAAATGTGAAAACGCCCTGCTCGTTGGTTCGCTGCTTGTGTTGACGGCCGAAGTCAGGCTCAGAACGGAGGACGACGACTGCCTGCGGCAAAGGGGCGCCGGAGGCATCCACCAGCTTCCCGGATAGCTCGGCGCCGGCCGCGTGCAGGCTGGCGACTAACAGGAATATTGCAGCCGTTAGGCGGTAATTGGAAATCCGATCTCCCACAGTAATCCTCTGTGCAGAGTATATCGGAACCTTAATCCCGGATTGCCAAACCCGGCCACCATTCTCAGGTAATTCGTTAAATTGTTCCGCCGCATGGAGACTCCTTCCACACGCGCGGAGGATCCTGACGCGAAATTCCGCTGTCCGCGCAAATCGACCCGCGCACCGGAGGTCCGAAGCCAGGAACTCTTTCGCACCTGCGAGCCGCCTTTTTCTTTGCTCCTTCCAAGGCGGCAGACGGCCGCCGCGGCCGAGCCGCTCACGCCGCCTGAAGCACCAGCACCCAATCCTGGAACGTGGGCGGGTTGGGCACCGGCCATTCGCCTTCCGCAGAAGGCTTCACTTCGCCCAGCTTATGCACACGGCCATCGCTGGGATTGAAAAAGAGCGCGCTGTAAGCCTTGCCGGATTCCAGCAGCCTCACCTTCGGCGGATTCCACATGGGCGGCATGAAGACGATGCGCAGCTCGCCGGGAATGCCCGCCGCAAAGGGCCGCATATAGTTCGGTTTGGCCGAATGCGGCTCCACCCACTCCGGGTGCGGCTCCAGGCGATGCCACGGATACTGCATCAGGAACTTCCGGCTGAGGCCCAGTTGCCGCGAGCCGGGAAGCTGGGCGGCGACATCCCAGGGCGTATCGCCCCAGGAGCGGCCATGCGGCGAGGGTCCATACGGCGTCTCGCGCGTATTCACCTGCCAGATGCCGTTCGCTCCGTACGTGTGTCCCGCCGCGCCGCTGAGCACGCAGCTCCAGAACATGAAGCGTTGGATCTCCTGCCGGCTGGCTTCCAGGATCCCCTCGTAGCAGACCTCGCCGTTGATCACGGGCATGAGCGGAGTGCGTGCCACCGACTCCGACACCTTCTCGACCGTATTGGGAATGCTGTCGCGATCGCCGTGTCCGGTCTGCAGCATGTCGAAGTCGAGGACGGCCGGATCGTCGACTGAGTTGCGCGCCGTGGAACTGGGATGAATGGTGACGATGCGGTGATAGGGGTCGACCTGGCGGACATATCGCGCGACCTCGGTCCAACCGGTCCGCTGCGCGACGGTGTCCTCTTTGGGCGTCTTCGAGAGGTAGTAGGGCATGGTCCCCTCGCCCGCGAGACACCACACCACGGGCAAGGCGCCCCAGCGCGCGACCAGGTAGCGCCAGTGCTGCTTCATCCTCTGCATACCCATCTGCGGCAGGAAGTAGCCCCAGCAGCCGACGATGCAGGGCACGATGCCCGAGTCGACCAGGTGCTGGATGCGGACATCGGCCATGTCGAAGTAGGCGGGCCGGATGGAGCGGAACCCGGGCTCCCAGGCGGAACCGGCTTCGTTGAAGCCGCGGGGATCGAAGCTGGGCATGTCGGGATAAAGGCCTGCGACGATCTGGACGACGTTGAAGCCCTTCTGGCGGCGGTCGGCCGCGAGTGCCTGGAAGTCCTCGGGGTAGCGCAGACGGCTGGTGAGGCCCATCCACCACGTGTCACCAAGCCAGAAGAAAGGCGTTCCATCGGCGTGCTGGAAGTGCCGCCGATCGGGCCCAACACCGATGGCGCCACGTTTCAACAGCTCATTGCCGCCCCGGTAAGGCTCGACGTCCAGCGTGCCGCGGACTCCGTGCAGGTCCTGGTTCGCGGTATCAGAACAGACGGTGCGCCAGGAATAGCGGCCTTCCTCCGGCGCAGCGAAGCGAACGCGCCATGTCTGATCTCCGGCCCAGAACGCAGGCACCACAGATTGTTTGCCGGCCCGATCCGCAAAAACAACGTCGACCTCGAGGGCGAAGGGATCCGGATACTGCTTGCCGGAAGAGAACGGCCACTCCGCGGGCCGCCGGGCCGTGCCGATGCGCGTCTGGGCGGAACTGGAGGAGGCAAGCCCAAGCAGGCCGGCCGAGGAGAGTAAGTCGCGTCGGGAGATCGGCATTGGGTGATGATATCCCAGCAAGCGGCAGGCAACGAGGCAGAACCGGCGTCTGGGGCGGCACTTAGCCGACGGGACACTCCGCCGCCATCGACCCATAGCGACGGGTATAGGCCCGGGTGAACTCGGCGCCCAGATATAGCACCTGGGCGGAGTAATAGACCCAGACCAGCAGGACCACCAGGGATCCGGCCGCTCCATACCTATCCTTGAAGCCGGCTTCCGCCAGGTAGAAGCCCAGCAGAATCCGGCCGGCTGCGAACAGCAGGGAGGTCAGCACGGCACCGGCGGCGACATCGGACCATTCCAGATCCACGTTGGGCAGCACCTTAAAGATGAACCCCAACATGCCGGTAATGACCAGGAAGCTGAGCAGCCAGTCGGCGACCCTGATCAGAGCCGGGGGCGGCGCCGCCACGGCTTGCAGATAGCCACCGGCGAAGGAGATCCAGACATTCAGGGCCAGGGAGACTAGCAGCAGCAGTCCTGCGCAGAGGACAACGACGAACGCCACCAGACGTTGTTTCAGAAACGCAAGCAGCCTGGCGTGCGGGCTGAATATTTCCGCGTCAGGCACTTTCCAGATCGTGTTGAGAGAATCGGTCAACTCGCTGAACAGGGCTGTGGCGCCGATGAAGAGAGCGATGAGCCCCAGCACGGACGCCGTTGCGCCGTGGAGTGGCGGAGGCGCTCCGTCGATCATGGATTGGATGAAATTGGCGCCTTCCCGCCCCACCAGACTCCGGGTCTGCCAGACCAGACGGCTTTCCGCTGCCTGCGGTCCAAACGCCCAACCGGCGATGGCCAGGACGATGACAATGCTGGGAGCCAGCGAAACAGCCAGATAGTAAGCCAGGGCCGCCCCCATCCGAGGGGCGCGATCATCCAGCCAGCTGTGCAGGGTTTCTCCCAGAAGAGCCTTCCACTCCCTGACAGGCAGCCGGTAGATTTGCCGGAAGCATCTCATGGATGACCTCGGGACCCAGGTGGCGCCGGGCTTCGCGGCACGGTTGAAGACAGAGGCGGTTTCGGACTGCGCGGATCAAAAGGACCCTTCTGACCGGGCAGGTAAACCACCGTGTTGCCCAACTCTTCCATCGAGGCAGTTCTCCCTGGCCAAGAGAGTCCAGCGGGAAAGTACGCGCGAGCTCTTCTTCTGCCGCGGTTGAGAGGATCGTCCGCCGGCCAATCCCAGCATTCCGTTGAGAGCCGGCCGGACCGGCTCCGCTGGACGGTTCGAGATGTGCATTTTTCCGCCGGAAGGCGGCATGGGTTCCACCATGGTCCTGGTTGCTCCTTCCGCCCTCCCCGATTGTACGAGCGGTCACCCTTTCCGAAGCACGCACCGTGCCAAACCGAGCCTAGCCGGCCAGGAAACACATTTGAGGAATTGAACATACATAGTCACGAGCCTCGGTTCGCCACAACCGCCCGCTCACGTCGCGATACCTATCGAGTCCCTTCGATGCGCCTCCACCGGCCTGGCCAGGATCAGGGGCTTCGAATCTGGAATTCGTACCCGGGCCAAAACATGGCGAAAGAGCGGTACAGAATGCCGTAACACGGGACTTTGCCGCGCATCCAACGGAGTATGTCAGTGAACGAAGAGCTCCGCGAGCACGCCGAGCACGCGCATGATGATTTCAGCCGCAAGGCCGGCGCGGGCATGGCGATCATCGCAGCCCTGCTGGCGGTGGTGGCGGTCTATGGCCACCTGATGACAACGGAGGAGTTGCTGGCGCAGCAAAAGGCGTCAGACCAGTGGGCCTTCTTCCAGGCCAAGTCTTTACGCAGGTACCAGTCGGAGGTGGCGCGAGACATCCTGAAGGCAACGCCCGGAGAGCAGGCCCTGGCGGCTTCCGCCAAGTACGATTTGAACCTGGCGAAGTATGAGAAAGAGGGCGAAGAGATCAAGGACAAGGCAGAGGAGTTGAGCCGGGAGAGCGATCTCTCCGGCCGGCGGGCCTTGCGGCTGCACATCGGAGAGATCTTCCTGGAAATGGCGATTGTCTTCTCGTCGCTGGCGATTCTCACGCGCAAATACCTCTTCTGGTATTCGGGCATTGCCAGCGCGGCCCTCGGGTCCGTCATCAGCGCGACGGCCTTGCTGATCGTGCATTAATTGCGAACCTGTCAGCCCGCGCTAGGCAAGGCTGAACTCTGCATCCGTCATCACGTAGCGGGCATAGCGGTAATCGCGGATGCGGGCCACGGCACCGTTCGCCCAGTCGATGAGGATGAAGTAGCATGGCGGGGCAGAGGGCTGCCGGGGATCGCTGACCAGAATCGCCGGCCGGCCCTCCACGCTGCCCAGTTGAACCTGCCAGTCGATGATGCCGCTGTAGCGGTGGAAGTAGCCCCCCACCTGTAGGGCGCCACGGTTCCGCGCAACCCCGACGACATCCAGGCGCACATCCTCGGCCAACAGGGCGCGAAGGCTGTCGAAGTCTCGAGCGGCAAAGTGCGTGACATAGCTCGCCAGCAGCCGCGCTTCCGCGCGGTCCAGCGGCGGAACCTCGTCGCCCATCGACTCGCCCAGCCTGCGCAGCATCGTACGGCCGCGGCTGAGCGCACCCTTGATTGCCGGGATGCTGGTCTCCAGAATCTCCGCAATCTCCGACAGGGAATGGCCGAGCACGTCTTTGAGGATGACCGCTCCCCGTTGAGCCGGTGTCAGCCGCATGAACAGCGACAGCCCGATCTTCGCCGTCTCCCGGGCGTCAACGGGAGTGGCCTCGGCGGCCAGGTCATGCTGCGCCTCCAGCGATTCACCGAAACGCCTGGCATAGCTGCGCGTGTAGTCGATCGCCTTGTTGTGGGCGATGCGAAACAGCCAGCTCCGCAAGTTCGTGATCTCCTGGGTTTGCGGCAGGAGATAGAAAGCCTTGGCCAGTGTGTCCTGCACTACGTCCTCGCCATCGATCACGGAGCCCGTCATCCTGGCGCAATAGCGGTGCAGTTCCGGCCGGATCTCACTGACCAGTTTTTCGAACCCGGCCCGAGCCGCTGCGATGGCGGGTCTTTCGTTGATTTGATCCATAAGTGGCGCCAGTGCGTGCAATCCCTAACTCCATGACGAATCATCCAGGCAAAAGGATCCGGCCGCGGCTGGAATAAATGCCGCGGTGCGTTTTTTCCGCTGCCCGGATCCTTCCCGGCCGCTGGATCGTCCTTGCATCGAGGGAGCAACCATGAAACCAATTCTCGAATCCATCGCCGCGATCCTGCGGACCACCAACTTTATCCTGCCGCTGTGCCTGAACGACCTGGCCGAGGCCGATGCCCGAAAGCGTGTGCGCAGCGGCAGCGGCCCTTCTCTCGCATGGGAGGTGGGCCATATGCTGGATTTCCGGGTGCGGATCCTCGGCCTGCTGGGTTCTCCGAAGGAGAGCCCCTACACCGCGCAGTTCACTGATGCGGGCGCGAAGGAGGGGCTGGACTATCCCACTACCGCGGAATTCCAGCGGCAGTGGGACTCCATCGCGGCGGAACTGGAAACGGCGCTGGAAGCCGCGACGGACGAGGCGCTCAGCCGCAAGGTCCCAGGCGGGCCCCATGGCGAACAAACAGCCCTGGCCTTCCTCCAGTTCCTGACGTGGCATGAGGCCTATCACATCGGGGCAATGGGCACCATTCGCAAGGAGCTCGGCTATGCTGGTCCGGCCGAGCGCGTCGGAGTAAAAGCAGCTGCATAACCGGGTGCGGGCAGGCGCATCGCGCAACGCCTGCCCGCCATCCCCTTGAGTCGGCGCGCCTCCACCAACCGCCCGGCGGATCAATACAATAAGAGGCGATTCGCTCCGCTCCACGCGGAGCGACGGAGGCAGTTGTATGCGCAGTGGTTTCAGTTGGCTCGCTCCCGCCCTGGCGGCAGCTTCGATGATGGCGTCCGCACAGGCACCGGCCGCATCCCAGGCAGGCACGCCACCGCCGGTCCGCATGGCCCCGCCCAAAGCGGGTGTCTGTCCCCTGCCGATCCTTTCCGCCTTGCCCGCCATGGACGATGCTTCGTTCTACGAGCAGAAGGACGTGCCCCATGGCAAAGTCGAGCAGGTGCCGTATAAGAACTTTGCCGGCGCGGAGAAACGTATGCACGTCTATCTGCCGCCCAACTACGAGAAGAACACCGCCGCCCGCTATCCCGTGCTCTACCTGAATCATGGCGGAGGAGACGACGACTCCAAATGGTCGGCCACCGGCGAACGCGGCGGCAGTGCCCACCTCATCCTCGACAACCTCATCGCCTCAGGCAAGGCCAAGCCCATGATCGTGGTGATGCCCAGTACGCGCGGCTGCGCCAGCGCCAATCCCTCCGCACCCGGCAAAGACGATGCCTGCACGCAGGAGTACCTGAAGGACATCATCCCCCTGGTCGATGGCCGCTATCGCACCCGGGCCGACCGCGCCAGCCGCGCCCTCGCCGGCCTCTCCATGGGCGGCTTCGTGGTCCTCCACACCGGGATGCCTCACCTGGACACCTTCAGCGAACTCTACGTCTACAGTTCAGGCCACATCAGCGAGGCGACGCTGAGGCAGTTTGAAGAGAACTTCGCTTCCGTGCTCAAAGATCCAGCTACCAACGACCTCTTCCGCGTGCCCTACTACATGGCCGCCGGAGAAACGGACATTGCTTTGAAGAACGGCCAGAAGGACATGGCGCTGTTCAACCAGAACGGCATTCGTAACTTCTGGGTGCTCAGTTCCGGCGGTCATGAATGGGCCAACTGGCGGCGCTACCTCCACCAGACGGCGCAGATCATGTTTCCGGATTGCCCGGGGAAGTAGACAGCCGGGCACTATCTCAAGATCCCGAGTCCTTCTTTCGCGAGTGAGCATCTGCTAACTGTGAGTAAGCAGGTGCTAACTCGTGATGCAAACTGAGAGATACCAACGAGACTACTGGCTGGCCGGCGATCCACCGTCCAAGCGCATGATCCTGCAGGCGGCTCTCCGCCTCTTCGCCCGCCAGGGCGTGGATTCAGTGACTGTACGGGAGATTGGCGAAAAGGCCGGCTACACCAACGCGGCCCTTTTCAAGTTCTTCCCCACCAAGGACTCGCTGGCGTTATATCTCTTCGAACGCTGCTACTCGGCGATGTACGAGGATCTCTCGGCCGCCGTCGATTCCGAGGCGGGCTTTCTCCCCCGGTTTCACGCGCTCATGGCCGCCTTTACGGCCCAACTCGACAGGGACCCCGATGCGTTCCTCTTCGTCCAGGATCAGTTGCGGAACATGTGGCCGCGCGTTTCCAGAGACACCCGGAAGCACACGATCGTGGGCCTCATTCGGACTACGCTCGAGCAGGGTCTCCAGGAGAACAAGGTTCGTCCCACGACCGATCTCACACTGCTGGTAGCCACCATTGTCGGCACCATCCAGCAGTTTGCCCGCATGCTCAGTTTCGGTGAGTTCTCCAGTCCTGCCCGTCACTGGACCGCTGAACTGGAGCAGATTCTACTGCGTGCGGTTGCTCCGTAATCCTCCGCCCGCGCAAGCCCACGAACCAGACTGCCGCCATCGGCAAAGGACACCCATGCCCAAACACACAAACCAGATCTTCGTCCTGGGAGCAACCGGCTTCGTCGGGAGCGAGGTAGTCAAAGAAGCCGGAAGACAGGGCCTTCCCGTAAAAGCCCTGGTGAGAGATCCCGGCCGGGCGGGCGATCTGGCGGCCACCGGCGCGGAACTGATCCCTGGCGATGCCACGGTCCCCGAAACGTGGATCCGCTCCGTAACGGGTTGCCGCGTGCTGATCGACTTGGTGCAGCCTAAACTGCCACGGCGCCTCGGCCTGCGCGGCATCCGGGCCATTGCCGCACGCCGGCTCTCCGTCATGACCTCACTGCTGCAACAGATGGATCGGATCCCGGCCGGCGAACGGCCGCTGCTCATCTCCGTCAGCGGGCTGGATGACCTGATGCCGGACGCGCAGGGCGTGGTGCGTGCGAATTCTCCCCTGCGTGCCAAGCCGGCCGGGTTCGGGCATATCGGCATCCCCGTGCGGCACGTGGTGGAGCAGTCTCAAACGCCGCGCACTTTCGTATACCTCGGCACCGTCTATGGACCCGGGAAGTCGTTCGAGACCACGATTTTTCCTCAGATCGCCAGGGGCGCGTTCCGCCTGCCGGGCGGCGGCGGCAATCGCATGCCGCTGGTGCATGTCGAAGATGCGGCCCGCGCGCTGGTGCATCTTGCCACCCTGCCGGCAGTGGCGCTCGACGGCCGGTCGTTCGTCGTGGCGGATGGATCCAATGCGACGTTCCGCGAGTTCTGCAACCATTCCGCCCGCCTTCTGGGCGCCAAAGCACCAGGGGCCGTGCCGAGGTGGCTGGCTTCTTTCATCCTCGGCTCCGTTCTGTGTGAAACCCTCACCAGCGATATCGGCGCGGATCCGTTCAGCCTGACGTCCTCGGGGTTCGCCTTCCGGTATCCGTCCTTTGTGGAAGGATTGCCGCCCACGCTGGCCCGCCTGGGTTATGCACTGCAGGAGTCCGCGCAGTCCACAACGCCTTCTGCGGATATTCCGGTGCGAAACAGGGCAGAATCAGGAGTATGACCAGGAGAGAGTTCACGGGCGCAGCGGCAGGCGCCATGGCCGCAGCGGGCCGCAGTCAGGCAGCCGCCCGCCGTCCCAACCTTGTTTACGTTTTTGCTGACCAGTTGGGACTGCATCACTGCGGCTATGGCGGTGATGAGCACGCCAGAACACCCAACATCGACAGGTTGGCGGCCGAGAGTTTCAGCTTCAGCGACGCCATTGCGTCCTCTCCGGTCTGCGCGCCTTACCGCGCCACTTTGATGACCGGCAAGTACCAGTCCTCCACGGGCATGGTCATCAACGAACTGCGGCTCAGCCCGTCGCACGAGTGTCTTGGACACGTCCTTACCCGGGCGGGATACCAGACCGGCTACATCGGCAAATGGCACCTCTGGGCGAACGAACTGGGCCATCACGACGAAACCCGCAACGGCTTCGTGCCGCCCGGACCCTATCGCCTGGGCTTCGACGGCCTCTGGGCCGGGTACAACTTCAATCACACCTACTACAACTCGCCGTATTTCGGGAACACGGCACGGCGCGAGATCCACAAGCTCTATGAGCCGGACTCCCAGACCAACATGGCGATCGACTGGATCAGAAGCGCGGCGAAGAAACCCGATCCGTTCGCGATGTTCCTGTCCTGGGGCCCGCCGCACGATCCCTGGGGCTGGAACAACGTACCACCCGAGTATGCGGAAATGTTTCGCGGCCGGAAGCTGCCGGTGCGCCCGAACTACTCGGAGGTGAGGGATCCTTATGCCGACGAGTGGGCCACGCCCTCGCCGCGCTACTTCCAGGACCTGCCCCAGTACATGCAGGCCTATTATGCGCAGACCGCGAACATCGACTGGAACCTCGGGCGCCTCGTGAAGGCCCTTGAAGAATCCGGAGCGGCCAACGACACGATCTTCGTCTTTACCTCCGACCACGGCGAGATGTTCGGCTCGCACGGGCGTCGTGCGAAGTACATCTTCTACGAGGAAGCGGCCCGCGTCCCGTTCCTCATCCGCTGGCCCGGCCACACTCCGAAAGGCAAGGCGTCGGATGCCTGCTTCCACTCGCCGGACATCATGCCCACCCTGCTCGGCATGATGGGCCTGCGGATTCCGCGGGCCGTCGAAGGCTCCGGTTTCGAAGGCGTAGCCCTGGGGAAGAACTCAAAGGTACCCGAGACCGCGTTCCTCCAGGGGATGGGCACCACCGCTGCGTGGAAAGATGGCACGGAGTGGCGCGCACTGCGGGACCAGCGCTATACCTACGCAACTTACCGTGTCGACGGCAAGGAACTACTGTTCGATAACCGGCAGGATCCCTATCAGATGAAAAACCTGGCGGACGACCGCGGCCAGGCTCGCCTGGTCTCGCACTACCGCGACCGGTTGGTGCGCTGGCGTAAGGAGCACAACGACTCTTTCGAAGCCTGCACCTGGTATGAGAGCCGCTGGACCAAAGATCGCAACATCGTCGACACGGCGACAGGCGTCAAGCACGATCTCAACGCACTGCGCGAGATCCAGCAGGCACATCCACCTTCCGCCTGACTCGGTGAAACGGCCGGCCGGCATGCACCGCAGGGAAACCCTCTGTCAGGTGGTGCCTGTCTCAAGGAGCGGACCTGCGTCCGCTTCCATTGCGGATTTCCACCTCTTTAATGCGGCAGAAAGTGTAATCCTTGTTACAGTATGGATCGCATACGACGGAAAACGCTTACATTTCGTCTATGGCTCGTTGGACAAATGCCACTTCAACGACATACTTTAAAGTGAATTCCGCATGACGGAATAACAGGACAATCGATAGCCCAATCCCCGGATGCAGGATGGTACAGCCGGGAGCCCTTTAAAACCGGGGCTTTCGAGGAGCGCACACCTGGCTGCAAATGCCTGGGCGCCCCCCGATCTGGCGATTGCCTTTTTGCCTTGAAATCCTCAAAACCCTGTACTACTATGCACTGGCATGTTACGGGTCTGGGGGGTGAGTGGGTCTCGCGCTCTGGCTGGTGAGTCTGATCCCTGTTCGATTGGATTTCCCGGATACAGTCAGCACGAAAACATGCCTGCCACTCCACGACCGCAAAAGCATGGATGAGATGAGTCTGGTCCAGAACATGGGCACACAGGGGTACCTCATGAAGTCTTATCGTTTTGCGGCGTTAGTAGTGTTCTTGCTCTTGGCAGCGTTGCCAATTGCATACTCCCAAACGGTCACAGGTCAGATCACGGGCCGCCTCGTGGATGCAGGCGGTTCGGTGATCGTCGGCGCAAAAGTTCAACTCGCCAATGACCTGACAAAACAAGTGCGTGAGTTTAATACCGACTCGAACGGCACTTTCATCTTCACCAACGTAGTACCGGGCAACTACAGCTTGCGTGTAGCCCAGCCCGGCTTCAAAACCTATGAGCAGAAGGGCATCAACGTCGCCGGCCTGGAAAGGGTCGCGCTGCCGGAGATCACGCTGCAGGTAGGCGATGTCAGCACTTCAGTGGAAGTGCAGGCTCAAGCGGTTCACGTGGCCACCGACAGCTCCGACCGGCGCGTCAGTGTGACCACCACCCAGATCGAGGATACGGTCACCAAGGGCAGAAACTACATGGCGCTGATGGGCACTCTGCCCGGCGTCCAGGATCTGAACCAGAATGACTCCCGCGGCTGGGGCACGGGCAGCCCGACCATCATGGGCGGACAGTCCGGACAGAAGATGCTGACTCTCGATGGCGCGGCAGCCCAGGACTCGGGCAACCGCGACTTCGGCTACATCGCACCCAGTGTCGACGCCATAGGCGAAGTCCAGGTGCTGACGGCGAACTTCAATGCCGAGTATGGCGCGCGCTCCGGCGGTCAGATGAACGTCATGATCAAGAGCGGCACCAATGCATTCCACGGCACGGGGTACGCCTTCCTGCGGCATGAAAAACTGAACGCCAACGAGTTCTTTAACAACAAGACCGGCATTGCCCGCCCACGCTACCGCTATCAGAACATCGGCGGCACCATCGGCGGACCGTTCATCATCCCGGGAACGAATTTCAACAAGGACCACAACAAGCTTTTCTGGTTCTTCTCCTACGACTACCTGCACACCAAGAACGTCACGGCACCCAATCGCTATACGATGCCCACGGCCCTGGAACGTGCAGGCGACTTCTCCGCCACTACCACCACCACGGGCACAGTCATCCCAATCAGGGATCCCCTCTCCGGAGCCCAGTTCCCCGGCAACAAGATTCCTTCCTCGCGCCTCGACCGCACCGGTCTCGCGATGATGAATCTCTTCCCGCTGCCCAATACCGTGGACCCCACAGGACAGCGCCAGTACAACGCGGAGTTCGTCAATCCGTTCACCCAGCCCCGCCACGACCGCATCCTGCGCGTCGATTATCCCATCAGCTCCAAGGCCACCTCCTATGTCCGTCTCTTGCAGGACTACACCGGCAACGACGGTTACGGCCAGATTCTCGGAGCCCTGGGCGACGGCTGGCGGCAGTTCCCGCACGGCTACGACATCCCCTCGGCCGGCGCGGTGGCTGCGCTCATCTACACCTTCCGTCCGAATCTGATCAACGAAACCAGCTGGGGCATCAACCGCGGCCACCAGATGAACACGCCGACAGATCCGGAACTCTACAAGAACAGCCAGCTGCCGTTCACCGATGCCGCGGGCACCATCCCGCTCACCCGGCTTTCGGCCTCGAACTACCTCAATCTGCGGCCAGCCATCAACCTGGGCTTCCCGAACTCCTTCAGTGCGCAGTCGGCCGGACTCGGCGTCACCAACGGCCCGCAGTACGGTTTCGACAGCCGCTGGCCGTTCGACGGCACGGATCAGTTGCAGACCATCAGCAACAACCTCACCTGGGTCAAGGGCCGCCATAACCTGAAGATGGGCATCTACCTGGAGCGGATGTCGCGCAATGTCAGCGTCTACTCGACGTACAACATCGCCGGCACCTACTACTTCGGCTCCGACACGGCCAGCCCTGTGGATACGAACTACCCGTACTC
The DNA here is from genome assembly GCA_017307505.1 of Acidobacteriota bacterium. Lineage (GTDB taxonomy): Bacteria > Acidobacteriota > Terriglobia > Bryobacterales > Bryobacteraceae > Paludibaculum. The sequence continues at coordinate 117,602 of JAFKEE010000017.1, forward strand.
CAACATGGCCACCGGCGCCTTCTTCGCGTATGGAGAAGACAGCGTCAAGCAGGTCAACCACGCCCGCTACACGCAGGTCGATTGGTTCATCCAGGACAGCTGGAAGGTTTCCTCCCGGCTCACCCTCGACCTCGGCATGCGCTTCCAGCGGATGGGCGCCCTGCACACCGACGGCCAGCGCCTCGGTTTGTTCGACACCTCCGTCTACAGCGCCGCCAAGGCCGGCCAGCCGCTCTACCCGGCGATGCAGGACGGCAAGAAGGTCTCCGTCAATCCCACCACTGGGGCGGTTTACCCGTATGTGCTGCAGGGCACATTCGATCCGAAGAGCTTCAGCGGGTCACCGTTCAGTGGCGTGAAGGACTACAAGGGCAGCTTCTGGAATACGCCGCCCATCACCCTCGGCCCACGCGTCGGCTTCGCCTATGACGTCTTCGGCAACGGCAAAATGGCCATCCGCGGCGGCTTCGGCATCTTCTATGACCGCGCCTACACGGTCGACTACATCGGTGCGCAGGGCGTCGGCACCGGCCCACTGGCCGCACCGCCCGACTTCCTCGCCCCGATCCTCCTGAACACCACCTTCTCCGCGATGCAGGGACAACAAAGTCTCTTCACCCCGCAGAACATTCAGGGCGGCTCCCCCGATCACCTGCCCCCGTCCACCTACAACTGGAGCTTCGGCGTCCAGCAGGACATCGGCTGGGGCCTGATCCTTGACGTTGCCTATGTCGGCAACTCCTACCATCACGGCTACAACTACAACTGGGAAGACCTGAACGCCGTGCGCCCCTTCACCACATGGACGCCGCAGGGCGGCACCAACAAGACCTTCGTCGATCCGACGAGCTCCAGCGGCGCCCTCTACGGCACAAACCTCATCCGGTCCATGGTCGGCTTGAAAGGTGTCGGTCAGGTGCCCGTGTTTATGAACGTCGGCGCGTCGAACTACAATTCGCTGCAGGTTCAGGTCAACCGCCGCATCGGCCGCAAGCTCACCTTCAGTACGAACTATACGTGGTCGAAGACCCTGCTCTACGCCCACCAGCAGTTCACGGATGACGCCCTCACCAAGAACGTCACCGCCAATCGCCCGCACGCGTTCAACGCCAACTTCGGCTATTCGCTGCCGACCCTGCCCGGCGCAAACCGGCTGGTCAAGCAGATCACCGACGGCTGGCGCTTCACCGGCACCGCGCAGATCTTCTCCGGCGCCGCCATGGCCCCCAGTTGCGGCTACACCGCCAACCCTGTCGGCTGGCCCAACGGCACCCCCACCGGCGGCGTCCTGTTCCGCTGCCAGATGACAGACCCCACCATGAACGGCGTTTGGCTGCCCAGCGGCGCCAAGCCTTCCGATGTGGGTTCCACCGCAGATCCCAAGCTCTGGTACCCGATGAACGTCAACAACTTCCAGTTGCCGGTCATCACGTCCGCGTTCAGCGGCCGCGGCATCCAGGGCAACATGCCCCCGACGCTGACCTACGGCCCGGGCCTCGAACTGTTCAACCTGTCCCTGATGAAGGAATTCCGCTTCTCCGAATCCAAGCGAGTGGAGTTCAAGATCGAGACGATCAACGCCTTGAATCACTTCAACCCGGCCAATCCGAACATGACCATCACCCGCAACTACACCACCGGCGCCAACACCAATTCGGCGTTCGGTACGATCCAGGGCACCCAGTACAACAGCCGCCGCGCCATCGTGTCGCTGCGCTACGTGTTCTAAACCCTGGTCCGTCCAGTCTGCTCAAACGCCCGCCGCGCCCCAACCGGGACGGCGGGCGTTTTCCATTGAGCTCCGCCACCATCTGGTTCATGCCGCGGGCACATTCCCGTTACACTCGAATCAGCGGCCCGCCTGGGATTGATGCGCCGGGTCCAAGGAGAGGCTGAGGATGCAAGAGTACGACGCAATCGTGATCGGTTCTGGTCCGGCCGGGGAAAAAGGAGCGGCGACCGCGGCAGCGCTGGGCAAGCGCGTCGCCATGATTGAAAAGAACACGGCACTTGGCGGCGCCTCCGCCAACACCGGCACCCTGCCCAGCAAAACCTTGCGTGAGACCGCGCTGGCCCTCACCGGCATGCGCGCCCGCAATCTCTACGGTGTAGACCTCTCTCTTCGCCGCGAGGCCAACATCCGCGACGTGATGTACCACGAGACCCAGGTAAAGGCCCGCGAGCGCGCCCGCGTCCTCGACAACATCCGCCAGCGCGGCGTCGACCTGTATGCCGGCTCCGCCCGCTTCCTCGACGCCAACACCATCGAAACCGGCCGCACCCAGCTGCGCGCCGAGAAGATCCTCATCGCTACCGGCTCCTCCCCCTTCCGTCCGCCGGAATTCAAGTTCGAAGACGACCGCATCCACGACTCCGACGAACTGCTCGAGATCGAGTCCATCCCCAAGTCGCTCGCCGTCATCGGAGCAGGCGTCATCGGCACCGAATACGCCTGCACCTTCGCGGCCCTCGGCTGCGAGGTCCACCTGCTCGACGGCCGGGACTCGCTCCTCCCCTTTCTCGACCGCGAAATCTCACTCGCCCTCGAGAAGTCCATCACGCTGGATCTGCGCATGGTGTTCCACAAGAAGGAGATGGTGAAAAGCTGCGACTCCAGCCAGCCCGGCCAGATCCACCTGGAGTGTGAATCCGGCTTACAACTCTCAGTCGACCAGGTACTGGTCGCCGCCGGGCGCACCAGCAATACCGCCAGTCTCAACCTGGAAGCAGCCGGAGTCGTTCTGGGCAAACGCGGCATCATCCCTGTCAACGAGCAATACCAGACCAACATTCCGCACATCTACGCCGCCGGCGACGTCATCGGCTTCCCTGCCCTGTCTTCCACCAGCGCGGCCCAGGGCCGCCTGGCCATGGGCCACGCCTTCGGCTTCCTGGAAAAGTCCCGCATGACGCCCCTGCTGCCCACAGGGATCTACACCATCCCCGAGATCAGCATGGTCGGTGAAACCGAGGAGACTCTGAAGGCCAAAGGCATCGAGTATCTCGTCGGACGCGCCAATTACTCAGAGAACGCGCGCGGCCAGATCATCGGCGACTGCAAAGGCTTCCTCAAGCTCTTATTCCGCAAGGCCGACCTGAAGCTCCTCGGCGTCCACGTCATCGGAGAACTCGCGTCGGAGCTCGCCCACACCGGCATGATGGTGATGCTCGCCGACGGCGGCGCCGAACTGCTGGAACGCGCCTGCTTCAACTACCCCACTCTGGGCGACCTCTACGAGACCGCCTCTCACGACGTTGTGCTCCAGTGCGACCTCGAAATGCGGCAGAGTATGCAAGGCGACTGATAGCGGTTACACGCCCGGCAACAGGGCCTGCTGAACCCTCCCTCGCGGCATGTTACAACTGGCATAATGCCTTTTTCTGGTAGTGATGTAAGTCAATCTGATCGATCCCAACAGAGAGTGGACGTCGAGCTAATCCGGTATATCAATCTCAAGCTGGCAGCGTTGGGCCAGCCCACCAGCAAATCCGCAGCGGACCCCTACTTCCTCGAACTGGCCGGCCCCCTGCTCAGAAACTACTATCAGAAGGACCAGTTGTTGGGTGGCCAGTTGTGCCAGGCCGACACACGCATCCAGGCCTTCCTCGATTCCTATCTGTCCGAAATCTGTCCCGGCGGCGCGCCCAAGCTGCCTGCCAACACCTTTGTCCTCGACCGCCCCGGTCTCGCCCGCGCCATGTCGCTGCCGGTCGACGCCGATTCGTTCTCGTCCCCCTACCTCCAGTCCTATCGCATCGCCCAGGGCGTCCTCCACAACCCTCGCAGCGACCGCCGCACCACCCAGGGTCTCTTCCAGATCGTCGAAGGCGGCCTGCCCGTACCCGCCGATAAGCTGGAAGCCCCCAAACAAGCCTTTGCCATCCTGTTGCGCGAAGCCCTCCGCCCGCCCGCCGAGGTCCTCGAACTGCCCTTCACTGCCAACCAGGAAGAGAAGGACCGCCTCTTCGTCTCCCTTCTGCTCCGCCCCATCGTTTGCCCGGCCACCGGCCGCGACCCGCAGAAGTCGATGGAGATCCGCTTCTTCGCGCCTGCCAGCCTCGTCAGCAATCTCGATTTCGTCGAAAGCATCTTCGGCAACGCCGGCGATCCTTATCTGCCCGAGAACAACGCCGCCCTCGACGTCCATCATTGGACCGGCCACTCCGGTTGCGTCATCCTCGCCCCGCACCTCGTCGGCCTCAGCAAGAAGTACCTCGGCCTGCCCCACTACGACCAGGCCACGGAACGCCAGCGCCGAGATGAAATGTGCTGGCGCGACGAGAACGAACCGTATAACGGCGGACGCGCCTTCAAGATCGCCTGCCGCGACCACCGCGGCGTGATGGTCACCATCATCGCCGACAACTACTTCGGCTATTGCAAGAAGGAAGTCAAAACCCAGATCAGCTTCGCCGCCAATCTCTACGGCCTCGCCGAAGAAGAACACGCCGGCGGCGCCATCGCCTTCCCCGCCTACGTCGTCGGTCAGGAGTTCAGTGAAGACCGCGCCGTCCAGCTCAAGAAGAGCACCATCGACGACGTCCTCCGCCTGCTCGACGGCCGCATCCACGCCAAGCCAGAAGGCTACGCCGTCGACGCCCGTTACCCCGAGATCCTCTATCTGCCGGAGCACGCCGAATTCAACGTCCAGGGCGGCTACGTCAAGTGGCTCCGCGAAGACGGCGAACACCGCCTCACCCTGCGTGTCGGCGAGACCTACGTTCTTCCCTCCGGCTACCGCCTGCGTCTCGAAAAGCAGTTAAAGGGCTCCGCCTGGCGCCTCGTCGGTGTCGTCGCCCACGGCACCCTCTGCCACAAGCCCTGCACCGTCTCCGGCGGGGGCAAGTCCGAAATCTCCAAGTCCATCGCCAACGCCCAACTCGAAGGGCCCGTCTTCGTTCGCGACTACCATCACGACATGGACGAAGTCGAACGCATCCTGGCCATGGACTTCTCCGCCATCTTCGCTGAGCCTCAGCCCGACAGCCGCGCCAACCGCCCGATCCTCAGCCCCGAGCGCTCGCTCGGCTCCGTCATCCGACTGCTCACGCCCTCTTCCGAATACACCGCCGCGCACAACGCGTGGCTGCGCGGCCTTCCCCAGACCATCCGCCAGCTCGTCTTCACCGTCAAACGCTATTACCGCCAGGAGTGGGGCGCCAACTGGCGCGAGTTTTTCACCGTCGACCGCATCAACGGCTTCCTCGGCCACGAGCTCAAGTACCGCAACCAGAAACTCGTCGGCAACTACCTCCGGGTCGGCTTCGATCCCGACGGCTCATGGCGCATCTATAAACTCCGCCCCGACTTCCACCCCGCCGACAAAGTGCAGGTGGAAGACGACATCACCGCCTCCGTCGTTGTCCCTCGCAATTCCCTGCCCGACTTCGATACCAAGTACCCCAACCAGAGCGCCAAGCTCGTCACCAACTGCGAGTCGTTCCTCTTCCAGCGCCCCGACGACGCCATCATCCGCGGCTTCGATGCGCAGGCTGAAGCCGACCTCGCCACCCCGAACACCTTCATCTCCAACTTCGAGCCCATCACGCGCGAGCAGGCCCGCGAACTCGTCGATCACGTCGTCCAGTTCGATAAGTACACCCTGCCCATGAAGCGGCTTCTCTTCGATTTCGTCCATGGGAAGGAAGGCAGTTTCGTCGTCTCCTCCGCCCACCCGCGCGTCATCGACGGCAAGCCGTCGAAGAACCCCCGCTACCTGCAGCAGGTCCCCACCCGCGTCGAACCGCGCGACGCCTATCTCGCCGAAGTCTGCGCCCGCCTGAACCGCACGGTGCCTTCGTCCGAGCCTGTCCACTTCCCCGTCAACGCAGTCCTCGCCGGCCGACGCGGCAATCCGGCCGACACCAAAATCGGCCTGCCGCCCCTGGCCGTCTACAACCCCATCCACTACCAGGAATTGCCCGAGCTGTTCATGGACTTCATCTGCAGCCTCACGGGCAAGTCCCCTTCCACTACGGGCTTCGGTAGCGAGGGCGCGCTCACCAAGGGCCCCTTCAACGCCGTCTGGCCGGTGGTCGATCTCAACAACGCCCTCGTCGCCTTCATCCTCACGGAATACGCGGGCTTCACCACCGCGGCCGGCTACGTCGGCCCCAAATATAAGGTCGAACACGACGTCAGCATGCTGGTCCCCGAGGTCTGGTGCCGCATCCGCGTCGATGAGCGCGATCCGAAGTTCCTCATCGAGAACGGCTACCTGGAAAAACTCGAGGACTTCGAGCACGATGGCCGCGTCGTTCTGGCCAGCCGCCTCGGCTATCGCATCACCTCTCTCTTCGTCGACCGCTTCCTCGGCCGCATCTTCGAGACGCCCGACGCCGTCTTCACCGAGGAACTCCTCCGTCCGGAAAAGCAGGGCCCGGAAGACTTCGCCGCCGGCATTCACGCCATCGTCGAAGCGCAGCAGCGCGTCGCCCTCAACTACTTTGAGGATGGCAGCGTCGATGCCGCCTGCCCGCCCCTCAAGGCCCTGCTCCACATCCTGGTCCATGGTCACTTCGAAGGCATGACCATCCAGGATCCCCGCCTGCGCGCCCTCTTCACCCGCGAATCGCTCCTCGCCAGCGACTGGTACCGCCAGCGCCTCGCAGTGAAGCAGCAGCGCGACATCGCCCTCTGGCAGCGCCATGTGCGCGAACTCGAAGCCTTCCTGCCGCGCGCCGTCGCCCAGCAGTTCGACGTGGACGCCCGCCTGGCCGAGGCCCGTGTCCAACTGGCCCGCGTCAGTTCACCCGAGTACCTTGCAGAACTCGTGGGCACCATCGGAGCCGATCCGTTCACCGGCCAGATCCCCAATTAGTCACCCGCCCAAAGCAAAACCGCGCCGCACCCACAACGGGTCCGGCGCGGTTCTGCATGTATGGGCTGTAAATCTCGTCGCTCCCCCGGACGTGCACGTGAACCATGGCCATCCAGGAAGCCGCGCTGCGAACCGCGCACGTCAGTAAGCGGGCATCCCGTCTGGGCGCGTCTCCCTCACAGCCCGCCGCCTGCTGCCGCCAGCCCCGGCGGCCCTGGCTCTAGTAAAGCACCCTCGTCCGGATCGTCCCCGGCACCTCATCCAGCAATTGCTTCAACTGCAGCGTCTCCGCCTTCTCATCCGACTCGACGTCAATCACGACATACCCCATGCGTGGATTCGTCTGCAGATACTGACCAGCGATATTGATCTCCTGCTTCGAGAACACAGCATTGATCGCCGAAAGCACACCCGGCTGATTCCGGTGAATGTGCAGCAGGCGGTGCAGCCCCGGATGCTCCGGCAGTGCGACCTCGGGGAAATTCACCGCGCTTAACGTCGAACCGTTGTTGCTGTACTTGATCAACTTTTCGGCCACTTCGATGCCGATGTTCTCCTGAGCCTCCGCCGTGCTCCCGCCCACATGCGGCGTCAGCAGGACATTGTCCAACCCGCGCAGAGGCGACCGGAACTCTTCTCCAGCGGTTTTGGGCTCTTCCGGAAAGACATCAATCGCCGCCCCGCCGACATGGCCGCTCTTCAGGGCCACGACCAGAGCATCGATATCCACCACAGTCCCGCGCGCATTGTTGATCAGCTTGGCGCCCGGCTTCATAGCCGCCAACTGTGCCGCACCGAACATCCCCATCGTCTGCGGAGTCTCCGGCACATGCAGCGTCACCACATCGGACGCCTGCAAAAGGCCTTCCATCGTGGGCACCGGCCGGGCATTCCCCAAGGCCAGCTTCGTCTCGATGTCGTAATAGAGCACCCGCATGCCGAGCGCCTCAGCCAGCAGGCCCACCTGCGTACCGATGTGCCCGTAGCCGATAATGCCCAGCGTCTTCCCGCGGACCTCATTGGAGCCCGTGGCCGTCTTGATCCACTCCCCGCGATGCGCGGCCGCATTCCGCGAAGGAATCCCCCGCATCAGCAGCACAATCTCGGCCATCACCAGCTCCGCCACACTCCTCGTATTCGAGAAGGGAGCGTTGAACACCGGAATCCCGCGCTCCAGCGCGGCTTCCAGGTCCACTTGATTCGTGCCGATACAAAAACACCCGATGCCGGTGAGGCGCGGCGCCGCCTCAATCAGTTCTCGCGTCAATTGAGTCGCCGATCGGATGCCGACAAAATAGGCGTCGCTCAAAGCGGCAGCCAGATCCTGCGGGGCCAGCGACTTGGGATGCGATTCGATCCACGAGTACCCATCGGCGCGGATGGCGGCCTCGGCGCTGGGGTGCAGACCCTCCAGCAACAGGATCTTGATTCTGCTCTTGTCCAGGGATGTTTTGCTCATGCGGGCGGTTACTTTTATGATAGCCCGCGCGCTAACTGAGCCGCCCGAAACAGTGATCCAGCCACAGCGGGAGAGACCGCAGCAGGCCCTGCATAATTTCCTCCGACCGGCGCTCAAAATACCCTGGTTGCCCGTAGGCCTCTCCGCCGCCCGCACCCACCAGATCGCTGACGGCCCGCAGAATCAGCACTTTCCTGCCATTCCGGACGGCCACGCGCGCAATCGCGCCGGACTCCCAATCCGCCGCCACCGCGCCATACCTGGCCCGCAACCTCGGGATATCGGCCACGGCCAGATCGCGATCGGCCGATACGAGAGTGGACCGCACCACCGGACTGGGGTGCTTCGCACCCAACCAACTCAGATCGATCCTTGTCGTGTAATCGGCAATCGCCTCCTCGGCGTCGCCCATCAGTTCGACGATGTCGTAAACCACGGTCCGTTCGGCCAGCACGACCTGATCCCGTTCGACTGCACCCTGCATCCCGCCGCAGGTCCCGAGATTCAGTAGCAGCCGAGGCGACCAGCGATCGATCACATACTGCGTGGACGCTGCCGCATCAATCTTCCCCCATCCACCATGAAAGATCAGCGGAGTATGCGCCCCCACCCGAGCGGAAAAGTACTCACCATAGGGCGATTGCGCCACCGTGGCCTGAGGAAAGAAGCGCCGCACCGGACCCCACTCGGCGTTGGCTGAAATCAGCACAGCGAAATCCAGCCGCCTCCCGACAGCCGCTGCAGCAGCGGCCGGCAAGCCCGCGGTGAAATTGCGTCGCAGCATCTTCTGAGCCTAATCCGCAGGCCTACAGCCGCTCCACATGAAAGCCCTCTTCCGCAATTGAATACTCATACAGCCGCCCGCTCCCCCCGGCCAGCAACCGCCGCACCTGCCCAGCCGCCTCCTCGTCCTTCGCCAGTAGCATCAGGAATCCGCCGCCACCCGCCCCAGCCAGCTTGGCCCCGGCCAGGTACGGCTGCAGCACCCCCAGCATCTGATTGATCGGAGCGTTCGTCGTGTGCGGATCCAACTGCTGGTTCAACAGCCAATGCCGCTGCATCAGCTCACCCAGATACCCCCACTCGCCCTCGCGCATGGCGTACGCCATCTCCGCCGCCAGCGTCTTGATGCTGTGCAGCACCTGGACCACCGCCACCTCGCGCGCCAGGTATCCGCCCACCACCTGCGTGAGTAGGCCCTTCGCGATCCGGCGGATTCCTGTGTAGTGCAGCACAAACCGCCGCTGGAACTGCTGCTGCCGCTCGGCGCTCCACCCGACCGGCTGAACGCGCAGCCTCTGTCGCAACCCCGGGCCCGTGCTAATCAGCTTCGCCCCCGGAAAGATTCCGCCCGCCTGGTCCTGCCAGCCGCCGCCGGTCGTCATGCGCTGCTCCAGCGTCATCACCTGGTCGCTCAACTCCGCATCGGAGGGCGTACGGCCCGCCAGTTCGGCCAGCGCCCGCAACACAGTCGCGGCTAGAATGCTGCTCGTCCCCAACCCCGATCCCATCGGCAGATCAACTTCTGTGCGGATCTCCAAACCGAGCCCGTTCCACCCCAGCATTCGTAGCGCGACGCGAGGAATCGAGAACGGATCGCCCGGAGCCGGAGGCTGCAATACCTCATCAACACTCCGGTACTCGACTCGTGCCCCATCGGCGAAACACCGCACCACCGGCTCGTCCAGCACGCGAACACACGTGCGGATCGGATATCCGCCGTCCAGCGCCAGCGACATGTTGAGCACGGTCCCACCCCAGTCGAAGCAGAAGGGCGGCGTATCCGACCAGCCGCCCCCCAGATCGATGCGCGGCGGCGCGGCCACGCGCACTTCGCGATACGCCGGCGCAGCAGAGGACAGGAGCGGTTCGACGCCGGCCGGAGTCGCCGCTTCCACCGCGGCTCGCACACACCGGAAGGCCGCCGCATGGGCCTGCCCGGCCTCCTCCGCCAGTCCGGCCTGCCCCAAAAAGAGGCTGGCCTGAAAGTGCCGGCTGGCAGCCTCGGTCAATTGCCCGGCTTCCAGCGAAAGAGCGTCCGAGGAGAGCGCACGGCCCGTGGCAGCCAACGCGGGGATTCCAGGCGACAGCGCCAGCATCGGCCGGATGTCCGAGCCGTCGCGAGCCAGGGCCATCGCCGTACGACGCCAGCCCGTCTGCATGCGCGTCACCCGGGCCTCGGCCAGAGCCGCCGCATCCGCCCGCTGTTCACTGGCTGCCAGCGAAAGCTTCTCCATCGCGCCCCACTCCGCGGCCGAGAAGCCCGGAGGATGCAGCCCCATCAGCCACTGAGCGCAGGTCCATGCGGGCTCCAGTTCCGAGCAGCCGAACAGAGCCGCATTCCACAAACTCCGGGCGCCTGGCGCAACGCCCGCCCAAACCTGCTCCGGATCCAGTTCCAGGTCCGCCAGCACCTGCCCGATAGACCGTCCAAACCAAGTGGCTGCTACGTCGCTGATCGGCCGCTCGGGATGGTCCGCCACGCCATAGACCTGGAAGACCACGCCAGAAGCCGCACCCGGCCGCGTCACCGGAATCTGGTGAACAATCACCGCCTCGGGAATCTCGACCGCCGAGCCAAGCCCCGTCAACCCACGCAGCACCGCGCCCTGTGCTGCCCGAATCGGCACATCGAGGTTGCATTCGATCGCCATCGCGCCCGAATCCAGCCGGCAGCCGGCACTGAACACACTGTCGATGACGACACCTGCTGACTCAACGCCCGAAGCCGCGATGGAACCCGTGCGCCGCTGGCCGCTGTAGACACCCGCCAACCCGGCGTCCCGCAACGCCACGCTCTGCAGCGCTCCATCGGAGCCGATGTGCTGCAGCCGCCCCGGCACCAGCGAGCAATGAAATGGCAGGCCCTGCAGCGCCAGTGCCAGATGCCGCAGCGCCGCCGGCGCGTTGGCCGCCGGAGCCCACTGGCCCGTCAACGCCGTCGTCGCATGCTGATAGAGATCAATGAACGGCCGCTCCCCGCCAATCGCCGTCAGGATGCCCTGATCCGCCAACCAACGTCCGAAGCTATAGCGAACGCCCGCCAGTTCGCTCAACCGGGCGCAGGCCGCCGCGTCGAACGCCAGCAGGCCCGTATCGATGGCCGCGGTGCCGCCGGCTGTCAACGCGCCGGCCGCTTCCATTTCAGCCCGCGTCGGCTTGCTCAGGAAGGCGTAAACCCGCCCGGCTTCGTCAATCGAATAGACGCCGTGCTCCGCCGCACGCTCCGCCGGTTGAATGATCGCCGCCCCTCGAATGCCCGGCCGGTCCCACGACAGCGCACTGTCGTCGAGGTCGATGAGCACGTCGCCCGCGCACACCACCAAGCCGCTGCGGATACGAGCCGCCCATGCCGTCGACGCCGCCAGAATCTCATCGAACGCAGTGCTCGGACCGCCCCATGGCGTATGCGCCGGCAGCGGCGCGAACAGGCGTCCGGACAGCGCATACTGCGGCAACCGGCGCGGGTCGCCGCCGCCCTGAATAATCAGCACGCGCCTCTGGGCCCACCAGGACTCCAGCGAACCCTCGCCCGGCTGCTCCTTCAGCAGAGTCGCCTCCGCCAGCAGGCGCAGTGCGTTCAGCGTCGCCCCACCGCTGCCCAACCGGCTGTCGTCGAGATCCGGCGCGGTGAGATACAGGACGCCGGCAGGCAGCCGCCCTTCCATCCTGCGCCGCAGAATCTCTTCCGAATACTTGTCAGCCTGCCGCGCCGAGCCGGCGGTCACCACCACCGCATCCCACCACGGATCCTGCGCTGTCGTGGAAGCGATACGCGCTACATACCGGGAACGGGCCGACTGCAAGGCGGCATCCACCTGGCTGGTCTCATCGGGGCGGGGCGAATCAGTATCTGGCATGGAGGGATAGTGAGAATTCGCCAGCCGTTCGGATTGCTGCGAATGTCCGCATATCAAGCCCGCAATTATAACGAAACATCCTGTATTACGTTCGCATAACAGCCTGCGCCAACCGCCGGCTGGACTCGCGCACAATCAGCCGTGGGGGAATCAGGATGTGGCTGGGTTTCGCAGGAGTTTTCGCTTCAATGCACTGCACCAGCAGGCCCGCGGCCTCTTCGCCCAGCAACCCGCTGCTTTGGTCGATGGTGGAGAGCGGCACTCTCAACTGATCGGAATAGTGCACATTGCCGGCCCCGATAATCGCCACATCGGCCGGTACGCGCAACCCGGATTCGAGCACCGCCTGGATCGCTCCGGCCGCCACCGGATCGTTGTAGCAGAACACGGCATCCGGCCGGCTCGGCAGCGACAACAGGTGCTGCATCGCTGTAAAGCCCGACATGTCGCCACCGCCTGCCTGCACAACATACTCGGCATGGAAATCGACGCCCGCCTTGCTCAAGGCCCGCTTGTAGCCGCGCAACCGGCCCGTACTGTTGGCCGTGGCCGGACCGCGCAAATGCGCCACCCGCCGGCACCCCTGGGCCAGCAGATGCGCCGTCGCCATCTCGCCCAACTCCTCATCCCGGACGCCGACATAGTTGGCGTCGAGCCCTGCGGGCATGCGGTCTACTAATACATACGGCGTCGCCCCCGCTTGGAAAGCGGCGTGCGCATTCAGCTTCCAGTTCGGCAAGGCGGTCGCGATGATCAGCCCGTCGATGTGCCGCGCCACGAGCAGATCCACCTGCCTCCGTTCGGCCGCCGGGTTTTCGTCTGTGTTCGAAATGACGACCTGATACCCCAGCGGATCCAGCCGCCGGGCGATGCCCTTGGCCACCTCGGCGAAGAACGAATGCATCAGGTCCGGGATGACCACCCCAACCATGTAGGTCCGCCGCGTCGCAAGGCTGCGGGCAATCCAGTTCGGCTCGTAGTTGAGTTCCCGCGCCCGCTTCAGCACGCGTTCCCGCGTCTCTTCGCTGATGTCGCTGTGATTGCGCAACGCCTTGGAGACTGTCATCAGCGAGACCCCCAGGTCCACTGCGATGTCTTTCATGCGCGTCGCCATGTAGTAACTATAGCGATAAAGTGACTGAGCCGGCCGCTCAAGTCTGAGTTAGAGTTGAGGCAGGATGAGTACAGATTACAAGAAGGGCATCGTGGCCAAAGGCCGCACGCTGGGCGTGATCGGAGCCGGCGTCATGGGCCGTACACTGATTCAGGGCCTGGTCGAGAGCGGCGTCATCGAGCGCGATCGCATCTGGGCTTCCGCCAAAACGCAGGCCAGTTGCGCCAAAGTCTCGGCCGAATTGGGTATTCCAGTGGAGACCGACTACTCGGCCCGAGTCCCTGGAGCGGACCTGCTGCTGCTCTGCGTCAAACCCGCACAGTCGGGCAAAGTGCTCGACAAGATCCGCCAATCCGGTGTAAGGCCGGAAACACTTCTTGTGTCGATCATGGCGGGTGTGGGGACCCCTCAACTGGAGGCTATGCTGGGCACCTCGAACCCGTGGATCCGGGCGATGCCCAACACGCCCTGCGTCGTGCGGGAGGGCATGACCGTAGTCTGCGGCGGCACACATGCCACCGAAACAGACATCGCCCGAGCCCAGCGAATCTTTGAAGCAGTGGGGCGCTGCGCCACGGTCGATGAGAATCACTTCAATGCCATCACGGCGCTGAGCGGCAGCGGCCCGGCCTATCTCTACCTGGTCATGGAAGCCCTTGCCGATGCGGGGGTTAGAGTCGGATTGCCACGACAACTGGCGCTCACTTTGGTGGCTCAAACGATGCTTGGCGCGGCACGGATGGTGCAGGTGACGGGCAGACATCCGGCGGCTTTGCGGGACGATGTGACGACTCCGGCGGGGTGTACGATTGCGGGATTGCTGATGTTGGAGGACGGGAAGATCCGGTCAGTTCTGGCCAGGGCAATTGAAGAAGCGGCGAAGACCGCCGCTCACCTGGCTCCTGCCCTGCCGAAGGACAAGAGCCACGGGTGAGCGGTTATTTGACCAAAGCAACTAAATTACTTGACAGAGTCAAGTAATGTTAGTGCACCAAACACCGTCAAATCAGAACATCAACTTCATCCCGAACTGCATGATGCGCGGGTCGCGGGCTGAGGTGATGACTCCGAAAGTCGAGCTGATGTTCAGGCCGTTGGTGCCGGGCGAAAAGCTGACGTTCGGATTTCCGAGATTGCGATGGTTGACGAAGTTGAACGCCTCGGCCCGGAACTGAAGCCTGACGCGTTCCGCGATGCGGGTGTCCTTGATCATCGACAGATCGAAGTTGACGATGCCAGGTCCGCGGACGTCGGGCAGGGTCCGGCTGACGTTGCCGTAGGTGAAGTTCGCCGGATTAATGAACGCGGTGGTGTCGAACCAGCGGTCCGACGTAGGGTTGTCGAGCTTGGCGCTGACGCCGGTTGAATTGGGCCGGTTGGCGAGGAAGTTGTTCGCACCGCGCACGGCCAGGGGCAGGCCGCCCTGCAATGTGGCGATGACGTTCAACTGCCAGCCGCCCAGGACGCGATCGGCAACGCCGTTGCTGGAGGCCCAGCGCTTGCCTTTGCCGAAGGGCAGTTCGTAGATGCCGCTCAACACGAGGCGCTGGGAGACGTCGGTCGGATCGATGGAGCGCTCCGCTTTGCGGTTGTACTTCCCGTTCTGGTAGCCGTTATCGCTGCCGACTTCGACGGCGCCGAAATTGGAGGGCACCACTTCGCTGTCGCTGATGAGCTTGCCGAAGGTGTAGGACGCCAGGATGGCGAAGCCATTGTCGAGGCGGCGTTCGGCCGTCGCGAGCAGAGCATGGTAGTTGGAGCCGCCCAGGTGGGGCAGGCGGACGCTGACGCCGGTGTAGTAAGGATACGGCTTCAGCGACTGAGACCGGCTGATGGTGGCGCCACCGAGCGAGCCGGGGATCTTGCCCGCGTAGGGGTTCGGCACCTGATCCTGCAGGCTCAGGCCCAGCGAGTTGTACTGCGGGTCGAGCTGGTTGTAGTCGTAGGCGCTGGCGTAGTAGTTGGTGCCCTTGTTGGCCGTGTAGGAGGCATCCACCATCCACTTGCCGGGCAACTGCTGCTGCAGCGAGATCGTCCACTGCTGGGACATGGGGACCTTCTGGCCGCCCTGATCCCAACTCACGCCCTGGCCGAGGAAAGCGCTGGGGCCCAGCTTGGGACCGAGGGGTTCGATGGCCGGAGTCGGGAAGCCGTCCTTGAACTGGAAGGCCGCCAGGTTGGAGTTGCCGTTGGGCGGGTTGTAAGCGGTGGAAGTATTGGCGAAGCCGGCGGTATTGCCGAACGAGTCGCGATAGAACGTCTGCGGATAGAAGATCGCGTAGCCGCCGCGCACGACAGTCTTGCCGCTGCCGAACACATCATAGGCAAAGCCGACGCGGGGTCCGAAGTTCGTGTAGATGGGATCGAGGAACGTATTGCCGTAGTCGACGCCGGCATACTCGATGCGGCCGGGCAGGCCGGTGAGCGAGTTGACGGCGAAGGGATCGAAGTTCGACGTGCCGTTGTTGCGTTCCCGCGGCCACTGCTGGTAGTCGTAGCGGAGACCGAGGTTCACGGTGAACTTGCGCGTCATCTTCCAATCGTCCTGGAAGAAGAAGCTGGTGGAGTAGGCCTTCTCCGACTCGCCGCCGTAGCGGATGAGCGAAGCACTGCTCACGCTGCCCAGCAGGAATGTCGCGAACGAACTACCGGTGCCGACAGGCGTCTGGGGGTTCTGGGTGAGGCCGGCCGAGAAGCTAAATGAGCCGGAAGGTACTTCGCGCTGGTAGTTGTTGGCCTGCTGCAGGCGGAAATCCACACCAAACTTCATGGTGTGGCTGCCGGCAATCTTCGTAAGGGAATCGACGAGTTGCCAGGTGGTGGCGCCGCGGAGGCCGACGGTGAAAGCGCCGAAGCCGGGCAAACCGTTGTCGACGCGGGGCAGGGTGTCACCGGGCACGCTGGCCGGCAGGCCGAGCTTGGAGGGCCAGTCCTGGCCGTAGCTGTACGCGGTGAAGGGGAAGGCCTGGCGGGCAGCGCTGATGCGGAACTCGTTCAGCATGGTCGGCGTGAAGCTGTGCGTGTCGCTGATGACGCCGTTGTAGTTGAGGTAATTGTCGAGGCGCTGGCGGACATTGGGGTCGGGCAGCGAGCCGGCAAAGCCATTGTTGTTGAAGTGCTTGTAGTAAGCCCAGCGGCCGGACAGGGTGTTCTTGTCGTTGAAGCGGTGGTCGCCCTTGGCGGTCCACTGATTCATGTGGCGTTCTTCCTGTACCTGACCGATCCAGTTGTTGGCGTTGGTGAAGGCGTTGGTAGGAGTGCGGTTCGGCAGCGGGTAGAACTGCATCATCTTCAGCGACACGGGGTCGAGCCGGTTGGTGGGGATGATGTTGTTTGGAAGGGGGTCGCGGACAAAGCCGGAGCCGCTCGGGTTGGCCTTCGTGGTGCTGGGGTCGTAAATCTGAATCAGCTTGCCCGAGGCGTCGCGCAGATTGGAGAAGTTGCCATTGCGCTGCTCTTCGATGGGCACGGTGAGAATGTTGGAGGCGAAGCGGCGGTTCTGCCAGCCTTCGTAGTTGAAGAAGAAGAAGGTCTTGTCCTTGCCGTTGTAGATCTTCGGCAGAACGACAGGGCCGCCGATGGTGCCGCCGTACTGGTGGTAGCGGAAAGGCGACTTGGTGGCGGCGAAGGCGTTGCGGGCGTCGAACGCGTCGTTGCGGGCGAAATAGTAAAGCGAACCGTGAGGATCGTTGGTGCCCGACTTGGTAACGATATTCACGACGCCGCCGGCGGTGAAGCCGAACTCGGCGGACATGACGTTGGACTGCACCTTGAACTCCTGGACGGCGTCGACCGTGGGGTTGACGTTGATGTCGGCGAGGAAGGCGCTGTTGTTGTTGCCGCCGTCGACGATGAAGCTATTCATCGAGCTGGGGCCGCCGTTGATGCTGATGGCCGAGAGGGCGGTGCCGCGATCGACGAAGCCGCTGTTCGTGGGGCCGGCCTGCGATTTGACGCCAGGCGTCAGCATGACGAGGGCGAGGGCGTTTCTGCCGTTCAGGGGCAGGTCGGCGATGCGGCGGTTCTCCACCACCTTGCCGACGGTGGCGCTGCTGGTATCCACCAGAGAGGCTTCGCCCACGACCTCGATGGATTCGGAGGTCTGTCCGACTTCCATACGGATGTTGACCTCGGCGCGCTGATCGACGAGCAGGGTGATGCCGCTGCGGACACCCTTCTTGAAGCCCTGCTTCTCAGCGGTGACGGTGTAGGAACCAACGGGCAAGGAAGGCGCGGTGAACTGCCCTTCTTCATTCGTGGTTGTAGTGAAAGCGGCATTAGTGCCGGTGTTGATGACACGGATCTCGGCGGCGGGCACAGCCGCGCCGGAGACATCGGTCACCGTTCCTATGACGGTTCCGCGGCCTTGCTGGGCAGCCAGCGGAAGGGCCAGGGAAAGCAGAAAAACCAAAGCGAATCTCAACATGGAATCACCTCAAAAGACCTTTTGCGACGGGGCAGCCCCTGATCAGGAATAAAAGAAGGCAGCGGTGGCGCGACAATCCGTCTGCGAGCGCAACCGCACCCAATGCGCCGAGAAGCCATCGGGGAAGATGTGCTTCTGATAGCCGTCAGCCCCCACGCTGACGCGTCCATAGGGCATCCAGGCGCCGGTGCCCGTGAAGTCAATTTCGATCTCGATCGCGGCCGGTTTGTCGGTGCTGATGTGCAGCATCTTGCGATCAAAGCCGGTCATCAGATACGGGTCGGATGTTTCGTCCTTCCTGACCTGCGAATTCCACCAGGGACCGCCCCAACCGGCGGGTTTGCCCCAGCTCCACAGATCGTCAGTCTTGCCAAACCAGAGCCCGGACTGCGGCTGTCCGGCCACGGCATTGTTGTCGCGGTTGGGAGTCGTCTGATTGCCGCCGACGGCGAAGAGGCCGCGGAAGGCGCAGTAGTCGGGAATGATGCGCAGGTGCTGGCAGATGGGCTTGACGCCCCAAATATGACCGGTGAAGGCGATGGGCTGGAGCTCGTAGAACATGCCCTGGATGTCCATCAGGTAGTGCTCGGTTTCGACCTCGCGGATGCGCATCCATTCGGTCTGCCAGGCCTGCTCGAAGGAGTGGCTGGCTTTGGGCAGACGGAAGCGCTGCCACTTACCCTGGACCAGCGCCCAGAAGAGAACCGAGGCTTCATCCCAACCGGTGGCGAACATGACGGAGCCCATGTCCTGCCGGGCGGCCACGTCCATGTGGGGCTTGCCGGAGAGGCGGTTCCACGCCTTGCCATCGAACTCGAATAGGCCGGCGCTGTCTTCGCCGTACTCGTAGAAGCCGTTGTTGGCCACGACGACGCGCCCTTGCGCGGTGAAGCCGCCCTTGAAGTGCGGCCGTTTGGCGAGGCCCATCTGCTTGACGAGGTCGAACATCGGCCGCGGTTTGAGGTCCTTCACATCCATCTCGCCGAAGACGCCTTCCATGGTCTGGAAGTAGACCCGGTTGGCCGGATCGGTGAGATGGCGCATGGTGGACGTAATGCGGTGCTTGTCGAACTCGGGGATGTGTTTCCAGTTGCCCTTGCCGTCGATGACGTACGGGCCGATGAAGCACTGGTTCGATTCGCGATGAATGAGGCGGTTGGCGTGGGTGCCGTCATGAACGTGGACACGTTCACTCTTCAACTGCTCGTCGATGCGATAGAGCCCGAGGCCGTAGCCGGTGCCCTGCATGTGGCTGTTGTAGGTGACGGCCCACAGCGAATCGGCCCAGGGCATGAGGGCGCCGATGCCGCATTCGGAGCGTTCCGGGAGGGTGTCTGCTTTGAATCCGATGTTCGCCGAGGCCGGCGTCAGGGACTGGGCGAAAGCGGAGCCGGCGGAACCGGCCACCAAAGAGAGAAGAGAGCGTCGGGAAAATGACATCGTAGTCCGGTCCGCCAGGGACCATGACAGTTATGCGCCTTTTCGTTGTTCCGGCGCGTCTGCCATTTGGATTGATTATTCGTAGGTCCTAGGTCCTAGAGAAACCTAGTCTAAATGGACTATTCCGCGCTGGATGGCGGTAATGGCGGCTTGTGTGCGATCGACAACACCGAGCTTATCGAGGAGGTGACTGACGTGGATCTTGGCCGTCTTCTCGGAGATGTGCAGGCGATCGGCGATTTCGCGGTTGCTGAGACCTTCGGTAATGAGGCGGAGGACATCGAGCTCGCGGTCGGTGAGTTCGGAGCCGGACATGCGCTCGGAGAGCAGACCGCAGATGACGGGCGGGAGGTAGCGCTTGCCGCCACGGACGGTGAGGATGGCGTTCAGGAGATCGTCGGCGCTGGAGTCCTTCAGCAGGTAGGCCATGGCTCCGGCCTGGAGGGCGCGGTGGACGTCCTCGCTGCCTTCGTAGTTGGTGAGGACGACGATCCGGGCTTTGGGATCGCTTTTGCGAATGGCGGCGATGGCATCGAAGCCGGAGATGCCGGGCAGACGCAGATCCATGATGGTGATGTCGGGCTGATGCTGCTGGTAGAGGCCAATGGCTTCAGCACCTTTATCGGTCTCGGCGACGATTTGCATGTCTTCCCGCGCATCGATGACGGTGTGCAGGGCGAGGCGGGCGAAGTACTGATCTTCAACCAGAAGTATGCGAATCGGGTCTGTCATTCGGGCTTCGACGTCTGAAGCGGAAGGTCTGCTTCGACGATCGTACCATTGCCGGGCGCGCTCTCGATATGCAGGGCTCCGCCGAAGCGGCGGGCGCGCTCCTGCATGACGATGAGGCCGAAGTGGCCGCTGGGCGTGCTGAGGGTGCGCTTGGGATCGAAGCCGGCACCGTCGTCGCGAATGCGGAGCTTGACGGCTTCCGGAGTGTACTGTATGCCCACCAACACATTGGACGCCTTGCCGTGACGGACCGCGTTGGCCGTGGCTTCCTGGCAGATGCGCAGGGCATTCTGGCGCAGATCGCTGGACATCTGGCCGGGCGAGCCGCTGACTTCCAGTTTTGTGGCGACTCCGGTGCCGGCGGTGATCTGTTCCATGGTGCGGGCGACGGCGTCCTGCAGGCTTTCCGGAACGGGTTCGTTCTCGCGCAGATCCCAGATGACGCGGCGGGCTTCGGCCCGGTAATGGTGGACCATCTGGCGGGCTACGTCGACGGCTTCGGCGGCGCGAGCGGGCTGTTCCTTGAGACGGGTGAGAGTCGCGTCGAGCTGCCAGGAGATGGCGGAGAAGCCGGCCAGCAGCGTGTCGTGCCACTCGCGGGCGATGCGGTTGCGTTCGGCGAGTACGGCTTTGTAGCGGCCGCGCAGGACGTACATGCGCCAGCGGTAGAAGGCGTAGCCGAGCGCGGCCAGCGCCAGCAGAACGGCGGTGAAGAACCAGGCGGTCTGGTAGAAGCGTGGCAACTGGCGGATGGTGACGGAGACGGGCTCACTCCAGGGGCCGCCTGGTTCGCGGGCCTCGACGAGCAGGCGGTGCCGGCCGAGAGGAACGGTGGAGTAGCGGGCGGAACGCTCGCCTTCGCGCTGGATCCAGTCGGGGTCGTTGCCTTCGAGCCGGTAGCGGAAGCGCAGGTGGGCGGGCGAGGAGAAGCGCAGCGCGGTGAAGCGGACCTCGAGGTCGCGGGTGCCGGGCTGGAGTTCGACGGGCTCGGCCAAGGGCTGGGCTCCCGCGAGGATCTCCTCAATGCGAACGGGCGGCGCGGGTGGATGCGCGACACGCGCCGGACGGATGCGGACGAAGCCTTTGGCCGTTGGGAACCAGAGGCTGCCTGCCCGGTCGCGCCAGCCGGAGGGCTGGGAGATACCGTGGCACTCGATGGTGCGGAGGCCGTCCTCCTGCTCGTAGAGCGCGGCGTCGATCGATTTGCGGCGGCCCGTGAGAACCTCCTCCAGTTGGCTGCTGGGGATGCGGAGGATGCCGCGGGAGGAGCTGATCCAGTGGCTGCCGGCGTGGTCGTCGAGCAGCTTGAAGAGAGAGTGGCCGGGCAGTCCTTCGCGCGTGCCGAGGGAGGTGGCCCGACCGTCGCGGAGGAGGGCCAGGAAGCCGCCGCGCGTGGAGGCCCAGATGCGGCCCTGAGCGTCCTCTGTGAGGGAAGTTACATATTCGTCGGCAAGACCCTGCGCTTTGCGGATCCAAGTGGGCCGGCCGTTCTCGAAGACGGCGACGCCGGAGTCCGTACCGGCCCAGATGCGGCCCTGGCGGTCCTGCAGCAGGCAGATGGTGTTGGTGGCCGGGAGGACGATCTGACCGGGGTGTGGGGCGGGCGGGCCCGGGGCCCGTCGTTCGCGCGGCGGGACTGGGTTGGGCTCGCCGGCCTCCTCCGACTCGGGGGCAGTGCGGGCTGGGGTGGGCTCCGGTTGGGGCGGCGTGGGCTGCTCGGTTGATGACGCGGGAGTAGCCCGTCGCTGGCGCTCCGGGCCTGGGTTCGGGCGGGCGGCTCCGTCTGTTTTGGCGGAACCGGGGGTGGCTGGGTTCGCCCGCTCCTTACCAGTCGCGGTTCGCAGCGCGGGGGGGGCTGGGTTGGCGGCGGAGACGGGGTTGCCGTTGGGAAAGTACCGAAGAGAGGAGCCGGCTACCCAGAGCCCGCCGGCCCGATCGAGCAGGAGGGCAGAAACTGAGCCGTGGATGAAGACGCGGGGATCGTAGGCATGGCCGTCGAAGTGGTGCAGACCTTCCCAGGTGCCCAGCCAGAGACCGCCGCGGCCATCTGGCGCCAGCGAGCGGATGCTGAGGTCCAGGGCGGGCAACGGCGTGGGCATTTGCCGGAGGACCCCATCGCGCAGAAGGTAGAGGCCGCTGCGCCAGGTGCCCATCCAGAGTCCGCCGCCTGGCGCCTCCATGACGGCGGAGGCGAAGTTGCCGCCCAAGCCTTCGGGGACGCCGAAGGGCTCGACCAGCGGATTCTTCCAACGGCTGAGGCCGCCGCTGCGCGAGCCGATCCAGAGGTTGCCGTCATGGTCCTCGAAAAGCGTGCGAAGGAAGTCGTCGGGAAGACCATCGCGCGTGGACCAGTGCTCGGCTCCCTGCGCAGTGAGGCGGTAGAGGCCCTGGCCCCAGGTGGCGGCCCAGAGAATGCCGTCGCGGTCGCGGAGAGTTTTGACGACGGGTCCATTCACGCCGGGCTGGCGTTCGAGCGTGAACGCGCCGGCGGATTCGCGGACGCGATAGAGTCCGTTGGAGGTGCCTGCCCAGACGACGCCATCGGGACCGGCCATGACGCTGAGGAAGGTGCCATGCGGCGCGCCATCCCGGGCGATTGTGCGCACCCGGCCGGCGTCATAGAAGTGCAGCCCGCCGCCGGCGGCAATCCAGATGCGGTGGCGCGGATCCTCGGCGAAGACGTGCCAGGAGTTGCCGGCGGAGCTGCCAATGCCGATGGCGACGGAGCCACGGGTATCGCGGCGGTGAATGCCGTTGCCGCTGATCCAAAGGGCTCCGCTGGAGTCTGTAAACAGGCCCATCAGGCTGGCCCCGAAGTGGGCCACATGATGCAATTGCCGGTTCTCGAGGCGGTAGAGGTCCTGGTAGTAGGTGCCGATCCAGGCGGCGTCGCCCGGGCCAGGAGCGAAGGAACTGACCCACTGGCGTTCAATCGATGCGGTGCCGGCCAGAGGCGTGAAGCGGACCCCGTCAAAGCGGGCGAGCCCTTCTCCTGTGCCGATGAGCAGATAGCCGCCAGGCCCGTACTGGATGGCATTGACGTAGTTGTGCGGCAGGCCGTCCTCAATCTGCCAGACCTTTTTGTGGTACTGGGAGAGGCGCAAGCCGGGATCGAGCGCCAAGCACGGCAAGGCGAACAGGAACAGGAGGAGATGCTTCACAAGGCGCGCTCCGCGCCGGGCAGCGTGACCAGGAAGCGGGCGCCGCCACTTTCGCCGGTGGGGCTTTCGACCAGCACCGTTCCGTGAAGGTGGTGGACGGCTTTGCGCACGATGGAGAGGCCGAGTCCGGTGCCCTTGGCCTTGGTGGTGAAGAACGGCTCGAAGATGCGCTCGTGCATTTCTGGCGGAATGCCGGGGCCCTGGTCCGTGACGGTGAAGAGCAGGTCCGGGCCGCGCCCGCCCAGCTCGACGGTGACCTCGCTGCCGGGGGGCGCGGACTGTAAGGCGTTCAGGACGAGATTGAGGACGACCTGGGAGAGCAGGTCAGGATTGCTCCTGGGCAGATGCCAGCCGGGCTCCGCCTGGAGGGCGAGACGAAGCTGCATGCCGGCTGCCTGATGCTGGAGCGCGGCCATGGCGGATTCGACCAGGGCGGAGACATCGACGTCCGTCTCCAGCGCCTCGACTGGTTTGGAGTAGCCGAGGAGTTGTTTGACGGACGAGGCGAGGCGTTCCGTCTCGGAGAGGATGTAGCGGAGATCGCGCTCGTGGACGCTGGAGATCTCCTCGTCCTCAAGCATCACCTGGGTGATGCTTCTGATGGCGCTGAGGGGGTTGCGGATCTCGTGGGCCACGGCGGCGGCCACCTTGCCGAGGCTGGCCAGGTGCTCCTGGCGGACGAGTTCGCGTTCGAGGCCGAGTTTGTCGTCGAGCAGGCGCAGGGTGCTGAGTGAGTGGGCTATCTCCTGAGCGAGCGATTCCAGCAGTTGCGCGTCGTCATCGAGGCGACGGCGCGGAGTGGCATCGATCAGCAGCCAGCCCCAGGTGCGGCCTTCCGATTCCAGGGGCCAGCGATGGGTGAACGAGCCTGGCTCGACGGCGCCTTCGAGCGCGATGCGGACGGATTTCAGCTTCAGATGGGCGGCGGTGCGCTGTTCGAAGAAGCGGGCGCGATGCTGCCAGTCGAAGAGTCCCGCGGCATCGCGGGCGATTCCGCGGACCCATTCGCGGTGGCCGGCCTGGCGGCGTTCTTCGTAAGCGAGGACGGCGTTGTAGAGCGGCAGGAAGGTGATGACGCCGGCCAGCAGGAGCAGGGACTGGACGCCTTCGGGCACCGTACCGAAGCTGGATTCCACCAGGGCGGCGGCCAGCGGGACGGCCAGGACGTAGAGAGCCGCGCCTCCGCCCAGGGCGGCGGCGAGCAGGGCGCTGCGGGGCAGCAGCAGGCCGAAGATCTGATCGCGGTAAAGGAAGAAGATGATGACCAGCGGGACAGGAAGGGTGGCGAGGACGATCTGAAGACTGCCGAGGGTCCAGATGCCGGACGCGATGCCCGAGATGGCTCCGGCGGCGAGGAGAGACCAGTAGAAGGGGACCTCGCCTTCGCGCCAGGCGAACCAGGCGACGGCGATGCCGGCGGGCCACGAGGCCCAACCGCCGGCGTGAGCGAGGACGGCGACGGCGGTGATGAGGGCGGAATCGCCGGGGCCGAGGGCCAGGCGGAGGTAGAAGACCGAGAGCCAGCCGAGGTACCAGAGTCCGGAGGAGGCGACAAGGGCGAGCAGCATGCGGCCGGGGCGGCCCGCGCGGCGCTGCGAGCTGAGGACGGCGAACAGATACACGTAGAGCGCGGTTCCGAAGACGAGCGCCAGGGCGTGGATGAGGCTGGTCACGGCGTGGTCTGGCGGTGCGCGGCTGTGTTTCTGCAACAACAGACCGCCCGCGTGATTTATTGTAAGACCCCTGCGAACCGATACAATCTTTGCTTATGAGCAAACGGCTTGGAGTTTTGCCCGGGATTGTGTTGGGTGCGGTCGGCGCTTTCTGCCTGGGCGGGATCGCGCTGAAGCAGGGGGAGTCGATCAACAGCGCGTGGCTGGTGACGGCGGCGGTGTGCTGCTACCTGGCGGCTTACCGGCTGTATGCGGCGTTTATCGCGGCCAAGGTGATGGCGCTGGATGAACGCCGGGCCACGCCGGCGGAGCGGCTGCGCAACGGGCACGACTTCGAACCGACGAACAAGTGGATCCTGTTTGGCCATCATTTTGCGGCGATTGCGGGTCCGGGTCCGCTGGTGGGCCCGACGCTGGCGGCGCAGTTCGGCTACCTGCCGGGGACGTTGTGGATCATCCTGGGCGTGGTGCTGGGCGGCGCGGTGCAGGATTTCATCATTCTGTTCTGCAGTGTGCGGCGGGATGGCAAGTCGCTGGGGCAGATGGCTCGCGAAGAGATCGGCAAGATCGGCGGCGGCACGGCGTTGCTGACGGTGCTGCTGATCATGGTGATCCTGCTGGCGGTGATCGGACTGGTGGTGGTGAATGCTCTGAAGGGCAGCCCCTGGGGCACCTTCACGATTGCGGCGACGATGCCGATTGCCGTGTTCATGGGGTTGTACCTGCGGTACTGGCGGCCCGGCCGGGTGCTGGAGGTTTCGGTGATCGGCTTCCTGCTGGTGGTGGCCAGCATCTTCAGCGGCGAGTGGGTGGCGCATCATGCCACGTTCGGGCCGATGTTCACGCTGGGCGGGATGGCGCTGGCGATCGCGGTGATCATCTACGGGTTCCTGGCGAGCGCGCTGCCGGTGTGGCTGCTGCTGGCTCCGAGGGACTATCTGAGCACGTTTGTGAAGCTGGGCGTGGTGCTGATGCTGGGCGTGGGGATCCTGTTTGTGCGGCCGGAACTGCACATGCCGGCCCTGACGCGGTTTGTGGACGGGACCGGCCCGATCTTCGCGGGCAAGATCTTCCCGTTCTGTTTCATCACGATCGCTTGCGGCGCGATTTCGGGGTTCCACGCTCTGATTTCCTCGGGCACGACGCCGAAGATGATCGCGAGCGAAGGACACGTGCTGCCGGTGGGCTACGGCTCGATGCTGCTGGAGAGCTTCGTGGCGATGATGGCGATGGTGGCGGCGTGCGCGCTGAATCCGGGCGTCTTCTTCGCGGTGAATTCTCCGGCCGGGATTGTAGGCACGACTCCGGAGGCTGCGACGGCGACGATCTCCGCGTGGGGGTTCCCGGTGACTCCGGCCGAGATGGCCACGCTGGCGAAGCATGTGGGCGAAGAGTCTTTGTTCTACCGGACGGGCGGCGCGCCTTCGCTGGCGCTGGGCATGGCGGGCATCTTCTCGCAGATCGCGGGCAACGAGACGGTGCTGCGGTTCTGGTATCACTTCGCCATTATGTTCGAGGCGCTGTTCATCCTGACGGTGATCGACGCCGGAACGAGGGTGGGGCGGTTCATGCTGCAGGACTTCCTGGGGCATCTGTACAAGCCGCTGGGACGGACATCGTGGATGCCGGGCGTGTTGTTCACGAGCGTCCTGGTGGTGGGCGCCTGGGGCTATTTCCTGATCCAGGGCGTACTGGATCCGCTGGGCGGCATCAACTCCCTGTGGCCGCTGTTCGGGATTGCGAACCAGTTGCTGGCAGCGGTGGCGCTGTGCGTGGCGACGACGATCCTGATCAAGATGCACCGGCTGAAGTATGCGTGGATCACGCTGCTGCCGCTGTCGTGGCTGGTGATTGTGACGTATACGGCGGCGTGGCAGAAGATCTTCAGCGACGCGCCGCGCATCGGGTTCCTGGCGCAGGCGGCGCAACTGGAGGCCGGTCCGGCAACAGCAGCGACGAAACAACTGATCTTCAACAACCGGCTGGACGCGGCCTTGTGCGGCATCTTCCTGGTGCTGGTGACGACGATTCTGGTGGATTCCATCCGGATCTGGCTGGGCATCCTGAACGGGTCGCGCGAAGCGCGAAGCAGCGAAGTACCTTTCGTGATGAGCAGGCTGCAGGCGGAGGAGCTATGAGGGCGCTGCGATCGCTGTACCGGATCCTGATGGGGATCCTGCGGGAGATTGGCGACGAGAGCGCGTATCAGCGGCATCTGGCGGCGCACGGCCGGACGCACTGCGGCGCGGAGTGGCGCAGCTTTTCCGAAGAGCGGATGCGGGCGAAGTACCAGCGCGCGAAGTGCTGCTGATCAGTAGCCGCGCATCGACATCCAGTAAAGATAGCCGAGCAGCGGCAGCAGCAGCATGGCGCTGGCCGAGGCACGCTGGCTGAGGGCGCTGAGGACCGCCAGCGTACTGAAAAGCAGCAGGGCCGGTCGGGTCATGCCGCCCCAGGTCCAGAGCAGACCGCGCGCGGCCTGAACCGCGGAAAGGATGAGACTGCAGGCGACGGCGGCCCATTGCCAGCGGTCGCCCGGGTTGCGGGTGAACAGGCCGTGCACCAATCCGCCGAG
The DNA here is from genome assembly GCA_017307505.1 of Acidobacteriota bacterium. Lineage (GTDB taxonomy): Bacteria > Acidobacteriota > Terriglobia > Bryobacterales > Bryobacteraceae > Paludibaculum. Next base: position 144,863 of record JAFKEE010000017.1, read on the forward strand.
CCAAAGACTCACGGCGAGCAATTCCAAAAACGTCAAGGCGTTGCCCATTGCCGATCCTCCACGAGACATTGATGCACGATTTGCCGCAGTAGGACCAGAGTAGTTGCGAGCAGGAGAAACCAGGCGCCCAGGGCCCAGGGCTGGAGGGCACCAAAGCGGAGGCCGAGTTGGAAAGGCAGCAGGTTGAGGTATTGCCATTCCAGCGGGAGCGGTCCGCGGAAGGGGATGGAGGCGCCCTGTCCGGTGACCGAAAGCCAGACGTTGATGAAACGGCGGGGGATGCTCCAGACCAGGCCGAGGCGGCGGCCCTGGACGACTTCCACGGCAGGCATGAGCAGCAGAGAAAAGATCTGGAGGATGACGCTCCAGCAGAGGACGGCGGCGGCGGCACGGCGCCAGGCGGCGCTGATCCGCGGCCACTGGGTCCAGAGGACGGGTACGGCTAGAAGCGACAGCAGAAGTACCGGAGTTTCCGTATAGCGGTCGCCCCAGGAGACTTCGCCCGTGGGCGACATGTAGGTGGCGTAGAAGACGACATAGACGGTCAGGGTAGCGGCAGCGCCCAGGGCCAGAGCGCGCACGCGGGGCTCCAGCCGGCGCCAGAACAGAATCAGCAGAATGACCGTGATGAGCAGCAGCGGATCGAATAGAAAGATGGAGTTCTGCGGCGACCAGAGCGCGTCCCGGATGCCGGAGAGCAGCGGGTGGTTGAACATGTTGCCGCTGTTGTCGGTGGAGGGCGGCGGTTCCAGGAACGCTGTGTAGTAGGTGCCGCGGAAGGTCCAGAAGCGGTGGTACTGGTAGAGGCGCTCAATAGCTACGAAGAGGGTGAAGGCGGGGACGAAGCCCTTGGAGTAATCGAGGAGGGCGGAGGCCGGCGCGCGGAGATTCCGGTGCTGCCAGAAGAGCACGAGCAGCAGGCAGAGGACGATGCCTGCGGCGTCGGCGAGAGTGGTGAGCCGTGTCAGGAAGCTGACACCGAACGCGGAACCGGCCCAGGCGGCGTCCTGCCAGCGACGGTGGACGAGCCAGCGCAGGGTGTAGAAGGCTCCACCCAGCGCCATGGCGAGCATGAGGCTGTTTTCCTGGCAGTTCTGGATGTAGTGGAGGAAGGTGGTGGCGAGTAGCAGGCTGAGCGTTCCCAGCGCGGCCGGTGCGTGGGGGAACTGGAGCCGGCGCAGGAGAAGGTAGGCGAAGCAGGCCGCGGCTCCGCAGACCAGGGTTTGGGAGAAGAAGGCGATGAGGACGATGCGGAGGCCGTCGAGGACGTGCTGGGAGACGGGCAGGTGCGGGCCGGCGGCGTGGAAGACCGTGGTAACGGCGATGTCGAAGGGGAGAAAGGTAAGCGGCTGGCCGAGGCCGTAGTAGGCGTGGCGCTTGCCGTCATAGCCAAGGGTCCCGAAGAGGTGGGCCTCGACGGCGGCGACCTCGGGCTCGGAGGTCCAGAGAGCGCGGGTTTGCTGCAGGCGCCGGATGGGGTCGATGCTTACCATGCTGCCGGCATTGACGAGTGCCGCCAGCAGGGCGACCAGCAGCCAGAGGCGCGGGAGGAAGCCGGGCGGCGCGGGCGGAAGGTGTGCGGCGGTGGAGGGAGACGCATCCATTAGCTTTCTTATGATAGTCGCGATGGGGGGCGGGACGGGTGTGTGGAATGGCGCATTGTGAGCGGGCGGGATGGTCTCGAAGCAAGGGTGGGGCAGGTGGACTTCACGAAAAAGTGTAGAAGAGTTCCACATCTGAAATTGGCCGTGTGATTGCTTAGACCTTTTCGTCAAGGAGGGGCTCGATGCCAAAAGGCTCCGTTGCCGTCACGGCTGAAAGATGTAAAGGGTGCGGATTTTGCGTGGAGTTCTGTCCCACTCACGTGCTGGAACTCTCCAACGCCTTCAACGCCAAAGGCTACCACCCGCCGCACATGGTAAATGCCGAGAAATGTTCGGGTTGCAACCTGTGCGGAATGTACTGTCCTGATTTCGCGATATTCGGCTACCGGTTCCCGGACGCGAAAAACCAGAAGAAGGAAGCATGATGCACGCCGATCCTAATTGTGTCCTGACGGGCACTCATTTCATGAATGGCGACGCTGCCTGCTGCGAAGGTGCGATTGCCGCAGGTGCGCGATTTGCCGCAGGCTACCCCATCACGCCTTCGACTGAGGTTGTTGAGCGATTTGCCGCGCGGGTCCCCAAGATTGGGGGCATATTCATCCAGATGGAGGATGAGTTGGCGGCGTCGATCACCCTGCAGGGGATGGTCTGGGCGGGTGCGAAGTCGTTTACCGTGACTTCCGGGCCGGGCTATTCGCTGATGATGGAGCACATCGGTTTCGCGGCGATGACAGAGACGCCCTGTGTGTTTGTGAACGTACAGCGCGGCGGACCGTCCACCGGCCTGCCCACTTTGCCGGCGCAGGGCGACATGATGCAGGCGCGGTTCGGGTCGCATGGCGACTACTCCACGATTTCTCTGGTACCGAACTCGCCGCAGGAATGCTTCAGCCTGACGGTGAAGGCGTTCAATCTTGCGGAAAAGTTCCGTGTTCCGGTGATGTTCATGATGGACGAGTGCGTGGGGCATATGACCGAGAAGGTCGTGATCCCCGACGCCAAGGAGATTGAAGTCACGCCGCGGCGGCACGCGTCGAAGCCGCCGTCGGAGTTCCTGCTGTTTGAACCAGGCGAGGAACTGGTGCCTGAGATGGCCCATGCGGGCGAAGGGTACAAGGTTTATGTCACGGGCCTGACGCACGACAAGCGCGGGTATCCGCTGATGAATCCGGCTTCGCAGAAGGAGCTGATCCCGCGATTGTTCGAGAAGATCAGCCGGGCCGCCGATGAGCTGACGATCGTCGAATCAGAGGGTCTGGAAGACGCCGACGTGGTGGTGGTGAGCTATGGGATCACCTCGCGGGTGGCGCAGCGGGCGATCGAGATGGCCCGGGCCAAGGGCTTGAAGGTCGGCAAGCTGCGGCTGATCTGCGTCTGGCCGTTCCCGGAGAAGCTGATCCGGGAACTGGCTCCGAAGGTGAAAGCCCTGGTGATGCCGGAGTTGAACATGGGCCAGGTGGTGATTGAGCTGGAACGGTGCGCGGGCGGGCAGTGCAAGGTGATCAGCGTGCCGCATCCGGGCGGCACGGTGCACAAACCGGCGGACATTCTGGCGGCGATTGAAAGAGGTGCGCAATGAGCACAACGGCGGACCTGCACATCCACAATCCGGTGGAAGACGTTCTGCGCAAGGAGCGCATTCCCACCATCTGGTGTCCGGGCTGCGGCATCGGCACGACGGTAAACAGTTTCGCGGCGGCGCTGCTGGGCCAGGACATCGATCTCAAGAAGACTGCGATCGTGAGCGGCATCGGCTGTTCCGGACGAGTGAGCGGCTACATGGCGCTGGACTCGTTCCACACGACGCACGGGCGGGCGATCCCGTTCGCGACGGGGTTGAAGCTGGCGAATCCGGAACTGAATGTGATCGTGTATTCCGGCGACGGCGACCTTACGTCGATTGGCGGCAACCACCTGATCCATGCGGCGCGGCGCAACATGGACATCATGGTGGTCTGCGTGAACAACATGATTTACGCGATGACCGGCGGCCAGGCGGCGGCGACGACGCCGGGCAACTCGATTACCACGACCAGCCCGTTCGGCAGCTTCGAGCCGGAGATCTGCCTGCCGCAACTGGTGGACGCGGCCGGCGCGGTGTTTGTGGCGCGCTGGACGGCTTATCACGTGAAGCAACTGGAGCGCACGATGGCGAAGGCGCTCAAGAAGAAGGGCTTCCGGTTCATCGAAGTACTGACGCCGTGCCCGACGCTGTACCAGCGGCGGAACAACATGGGCGACGGGTTGGCGGCGATGGTCGACTACAAGAACCGAAGCAAGATCAGGAATGGCGCGCCGACGTATGAAGTGGCGCTGGAACCGGGCGGCGAGATCGTGGTGGGCGAGTTTGTCGACCGCGAGCGGGAGGATTACCTGACCCGCATGCGCCGCCAGCTGGGTACGAACTACAGTGAACTGCCGCCGCAGCCCGAGGAAGAAGAACAGGAGGGGTGCTGCTCATCATGCTGAAAGAGATCCGCATTGCAGGTTTTGGCGGGCAGGGCGTGATTCTGTCCGCGCACATTCTGGGCCGGGCCGTTTCCATTCACGAGGGCGGCTTTGCGACGATGACCCAGAACTACGGGCCGGAGGCGCGCGGCGGTGCGGCCAGCGCGGCGCTGGTGATCAGCGATCAGCCCGTGCTGTTCCCGTATGTGTCGAATCCAGACATCCTCGTGGTGATGTCGCAGGAAGCTTTCACGCGGTACACGCCCGAGCTGAAAGAGGGCGGCGTCCTGATTGTGGAAGAAGACCTGGTGCGGATGGAAAACGTTCCGCAGCACATCAAGGTCTACAGCATCCCGGCCACGCGCTTCGCCGAGGAGCTCGGCAAGAAGATGGTGTTGAACGTCGTGATGGTAGGCTTCTTCTGCGCCATCACGGAGGCCGTCAGCTACGACGCCTGCCGCAAGGCCGTCATCGACAGCGTGCCCGAGAAGTTCCAGAAGCTGAACCTGGACGCCTTCGAGAACGGTTACGGCTTCGGCAAGAACCTGCTGGCCAAAGGCCCCAGCAAGGAAGAGGACACTGAGCCGGTCAGCGTGCTGGAATCCGCCAGCTGAGCCTTATTTCTGCCCCAGTTTCTGCGTCAGCGACTGAGCCTGCGTATTCAGGCTGAGGAGCTGGCGCAGGTCGTCTTCGGCGGACTGCACCGTCGTCTGGATCCTCGAGATGTCCGGCGCAGCCGTCACCGGACTGTCGCGTTGGGTATCGAGCCGGACGGCCAAAGCCCGCAATTGGTCCGTCAGTTCGCGATAGCGGCGCTGGAGGCTGTTCACCACAGTCTCCCGGCGCCGGTTCACTTCCAACAGGCTGTTGGCGGTATCTCCGGAAGTGCCGGCCTTCTTCTGTAAGGCAGCGAGTTCATCGCGCGAGCGGCGCAGGTTTGTTTCCAGCTGGGCCAGGCGCTCGTTCTTGGTTTTGAGCTCGGCTTCCATGGCCTGCACGACGCGGCGCGTGGATTCGAAGTCTTCGCGCACGCCGGATTCACTGGCCGCCAGTTTCTTATTCTCCAGAGCGAGGTTGTCGCGCGCGGATTCGAGGTCGCGGATCCGGTTCTGCAAATCGTTGTTCGAGGCAGTAGCCGCGCTGAGCTTGTTTTGAACCTGGGCCAGCTCGCGAATGGCATCCAGGCGGCGCGCCTCCCCCTCGGATTTGTGGGCCGGGGCGGCGGCCGCGGGCTCGATGCCTCGTTCCGCCAGCTGCGCCCGGAGCGATTCGTTCTCCTTGGCCAGCGCCGCGGCTCTGTTGGCGGCGGCCTGGTTCGATTGTTCCAACTCGCTCACCCGCGCCTGCAGTGCGGGCCCGCTCCGTTGCTGGCTGACGTAGAGCCATCCGCTGAGCCCCAGGGAGAGCACCAGCAGAACCAGCAACACGGCTTGTACGCGATTGTGCATGACGGGATCTTACTCCTTTCCGCCGGCCCGCATGGAGAAGCGTGTCCGGTATTGCAGATCAACACCTTCGGCGGAAAGGTGCATGGTGAAGTTCTTCGGGGTCCCCTGCGGGATCTCGACGTCGACGGCCCAGACGGAGCGGATCCTCTCGAAAGCCTGTGTAATCGTGATCGCGATGTCGGTCTGCGTGCGGCAGAACATGGCCTGGCCGCCCGTGGCTTCGGCCATCTGCTGGAGGCCGGTCTGGTAGGCGTCGTTCAGGCGGTCGCGTAAAAAGGCGAGGTGGGTGACAAAGACCGGGACATCGCCTTCCGCGAGGGTGGCGCTGAGTTTTGCCGTTTTTTCGCGAATGAGCGCCTCGGGGAAGCGGCGGCTGAGGTCGCGCGAGTCGCTCATGTTGATGACGGGGTTCGTGTAGTCCTCGCGGTAGTTGTAGATGTTGGAGTCCGTGATGTAGAGGATGGCCGTCCGGACCGGAGTTTTGCGCAGCAGGCTGGTGGCGAGCCGCTCGGCCGGCTCGATGGTTTCCAGCAGGCCGGCACGCCCGGAAACGGGCGACTGTTGAATGCTGGCGGTGACAGACGGGCGGTCGGCCGTGGGGTCGGTGACGACGCGCAGGCCATCCTGCGAACGAAGCACGCCCAGCCACACGTTCGCGGGCAGCTTCTCAATCTCCGCGGCCATCGCCGCACGGGCGGCATCGACCAGCGTGAGGTCGCCGGTCACGTCGAGCACGACGAGCAGGATGAGGCCGTCCTGGGGCCCCTTGATGCGGAGGATGCGGGTGTCCTTGCCCTCCGCCTTGGCCTTGAGGTTGTTCAACTCGGCGGCGGAAGCCCAGGCGGTAACCCGGCGCACACGGGCCACCGGCGCGGCCGTGGTGTTGGCGAAGAGCTGAGCCACCACCAGGGTAGCCAGCACGAGCATCAGAATCCGGCGCGTCATTCTCACTGTCGAATCCTCGGGTTCAGAAGCTGAACCTCAACCCTAATTGGATCACGCGTCCGCCGCGAGAACCGATGATCTTGCCGGCGTTCACATTGGGTGAACTCTCGGTGCCAATGACAGTGTCGGGCAGATTCCAGTTGGCATTGTTGATGAAGTTGAAGCCCGAGGCCGTGAACTCCATGCTGCGCTCCTGGTCGATGGCGAAGCGCTTGCTCACGGAGAGATCGTGGTTCTGCGTCATGGGGTTGCGGAGGGTGGGGTGAGTGCGGGGTCCGCTGCCCATCTCGAAGTCGTCGGGGTGGCTGAAGGCGGCGGGGTTGAACCACATGTCCGGGCCCTGGTTGGCCGGCAGGGGATTCACCCCGGGCACAACGTTGACGCGGACCGTCTGAAGAACGCCGCCGGTGTTGTTAAATTGAGCCCGAAGCGAGATGGGATCGCCGCTGGAGACAGAGGAGATGCCGCTGATAGACCAGCCGTCGGTGAGATAGCGCCGCCAGTCGGGGAAGACGAGGTAGGGCTTGCTGGTCCCGATGGGCAGTTCGTACATGTAGGTGAGCGAGAAGCGGTGCGGATTGTTGCCGGCGGTGAGCCCCCACTCATTGTGACGGTTGAAATAGTCCTGCTTGCCGTAGGGCCCGGAGTAGTCGTCGTACTGGCGCGAGTACTCGTAAGTTCCAGTCAGCGAGAGGCCCTGGGCCGTACGCTTCTCAACGCGGGCGGAGGCGGCTTCGCGGCGGTAGCGTCCATCGGGCCACTGGCTGAAAACGTCGGTGGCAATGAACTGCGGGTAGGGCCGGAGCGAGCGGTTGAAGGCCTGGTCGTTTAACTGATCGCGGTAGGACATCAGCTCCGGCCGCAGGGCATCGGGATTGACCGCGTAGTTGCCGACGAAGAGATCCTTGCCCCAGGAGACGCCCAGCGAACCCGTGACGACGAAACCGCCGGTGAGTTCCCGTTCATAACTGGCTCCGACGGACTGGTAGCGCGGCAGGTGGCCGCCGGTCTCCAGGATGGTGGCGTTGGTATCGTCAGCGGCGGTGGGCGTGAGGTCGGGTATGGGCCTGGGCGCGGGCGGCACGCCCTGGCTCAGCGTGAATGCCGGCACAAGCTGCGAATTGGCGGAGTAGTAGTTGGGGTGACCGGTGAAGCCGCGTGTGCCCCACTGGCCGTTGTAGATGGGATACGCCTGGTAGCTCATGGCGTAAGAGAGCCGGAGCACGGCCTTGCGATTGCCCCGCGGATTCCAGGCCAGAGAGAAGTTGGGTTGAGGCTTGATGGCGACGGGCTGGAAGGCGGAACCATAGCCGCCTTTTCCGGCGAAGACCAGCGCGCCCAGCCTTCCATTGGACGGATTGATCACGGAGAGATCGACGGTGGACTGGCGGTTGTAGCGCTCCGTGCGCGGGGCGGAGGTCTGCATGTTCAGACCGAAGCTGAAGGTGAGCCCCTGGCGGTACTCCCAGGTGTCCTGGAGTGCGGTGATGAGATTCCAGTTGCGAAAGTAAGACGGAGAAGGCACGTCGCTGTAGTCCGACGTGTCGACACCGCCCAGCAGGAAGCTGGCGAAGTTCTGGCCTGTATTCACGATGCCGGGCAGGCTGGTAAGCGAGGGCGTGAAATAGTAGGCGCCGGAGGGCAGACCGGGGTTGAACGTATTCACGCGATGGCGCGCGAACTGGCCTACAAGGCGTAGGTTGTGTTTGCCCAGGCGGACCGAATGGGCGTCGGTGAAGATAAAGGCACTGCGGGCGTTGCGCGCCTGCGGGCTGTTGCGGCCCATAGCCAGGTAACTGCCCAGCTCGATGCGCGGGAAGGCAGTGCCCGGCACGCCCCGAAGGCCGAGATCGACCGGCCAGTCGCCGGCAGCGCTGACGTTCTCGTTGATGTCGCTATGCGCTTCCAGGGTGAGGGTGTTCACGCTTTGAGGCGAAGCGGTGTAGACATACTCGATGGAACCCCGCCGATTGGTGAAGTTGCGGTCAGGCGCGGCCGAGTCGGCGGCATTCGGGATAAAGGTGGCGCTACCGGCGAAGCCGTTCGTGAAGGCGTAGCTGACGGCGAGACGGTGTTTCTCGAGGAAGGAGTGATCGACCTTGGCGATCATGCCGCTGGCTGTATTGGTTTCGGGCGCGACGGCGAAGTAGTTATTGCGGAAGAACGGGCCCGCATCAGCGTTTGGCTTGGGGTAAAAGGCGATGATTTTGCGGGCGACAGGATCCTGCCGGTCGACCGGGATGCGGTTGTTCGGATAGGGATCCTTGATGTATTGCAGGTTGTCGCGCGAGACGGCCTGGGAGGGATCGTAGTTGGGATTGAGGCGCGTGGTGGAAGGATCGTAGATCTCCAGGGGCTCCCCGGCGCTGTCGACCACCTGGCTGTAGTCGCCTTCGCGTTCGGTAAGGATGGGGACAGTGCGCAGCGAGCTGCGGCCGATGCGTTCGCGGACGCCTTCGTAGCTGAGGGAGAAGAAGGTCTTGCGGCCGCCATTGTAGAGCTTGGGGATAATGACGGGTCCGCTCACGTTGAAGCCCCATTGATTGCGCCGCAGCAGGTTCTTGCTGCCGCCCCGCTGGGCGATCTCGTGGGGCACGGCATCGAGGACGTCGTTGCGGAAGTTCTCCGAGAGCCGCCCGTGGAATTGCGGCCGGCTGGCTCCGTTCCTGGAGGCTTTTCTGGGACTGTCCTCGCGGTAGCCGAGATCGCGCGAAAGCACCTTGAACTCTTCGGCCGCACGCTGCAGCTCGCTGGCGGGTTTCGCGGGCGGTGTGCTTTGGGCTCCCAGCAACGATGCGGACGCAGCTAGGGCCACGAACCACGAACTGTTCCGTCTAAGTACCAAATACCAGTTTACCGTGTGAGGCGCCCTCTTACAGGCCGACCCGGGTGAGCAGGCGGCGCAGGCCGCGCTCGCCGATTCCACCTTCCACATCCGCTTTCAACCGGGATTCGGAATCCAGCAGCACATAATGCGGAAAAGCATTGGCCCCGAAGATAGCCGGCAGGTTGGTGGTGCTGCTCAGTACGATCTGGCCCTTGCGCGGCGAGTTCGCCAGGTATTTCCGCACAACCCGTTCCGATTCGTTCACGCTGACAGCGAGAATGGTGAGCCGGTCTCCATATTCCTCGGCAAGCTGATCGACGGCAGGCTGGTCGCGGCGGCAGACTCCACACCAGGTGGCCCAGAACTGAATGAGCACCGGCGTGCCCTTCAGCGAGCTGCGCGTGAATTTCCGGCCGTTGATGGTGGTGCCCCGGAAATCGGCCACTTCTTCCGCGGGAAATGCGTGCAATACCAGACCCAATGAACTGAGGAATGCTCGACGGTACAACATGATTCCTTAACGTTACTACTGCGCGGCGGGCTGAATCGGGGCGGGCGAAAAGTACTCCCACCATTTCACGCGGCCGGTCCCTTGCATGGCCGCAAAGTCGTAACTCACTGCATACCACTGGCCCGCCGCCCATTGCGCTACTCTGAGGCTGAATGAAGTTACAGGAACTGGCGGAACAGTTAGGCTGTGAACTGCGTGGCGACGGCAGTGTGGAGATCAGCGGCGTAGCCGGCATGGAGTATGCGTCGCCATCCCAGATCACGTTTCTGGCGAATCCGAAGTATGCGCACAAGGTGAAGAACACGCAGGCGGCGGCGATCATCGCGGCGGCATCGGTCCCGGAGCTGCCTATCCCTGTTGTGGTGAGTGAGAACCCGTACCTCGACTTCGCGCGCGCCCTGGCGCTGTTCTATCAGCCGCCGAAGCCAGCCGCGGGCATTCATCCGGCGGCGGTGATTGCCCCGACGGCGACGATTGGAGAGAACGCCTCCATCGGAGCCGGAGCAGTGATCGGAGATCACGTAAAGATCGGGCGAAACGCGGTGATCCACCCGCTCGTAGTCATCTATGAAGGCGCGGAGATCGGCGATGATTTTCTGGGCCACGCGCATTGCGTGGTGCGCGAGCACTGCAAGATCGGCAACCGGGTGATTCTGCAGAACGGTGTGATCATTGGCGGCGACGGCTTTGGATTTGCGAAACGCAAGGACGGGTCGCACTTCAAGATTGTGCAGTCAGGTCCGGTGGTGATTGAGGATGACGTAGAGATCCAGACGCTCACTTCGGTAGACCGGGCGACAGTCGGCGAGACCCGGGTGCGGCGCGGAGCGAAGATCGATTCGCTGGTCCAGATCGGTCATGCCTGCGAGGTCGGGGAGGACAACATCATCTGCTCGCAGACAGGGCTGGCCGGGTCGACGATCCTCAAGAAGAATGTCCTGCTGGCCGGGCAGGTGGGCATCTCGGGCCACCTGACCATCCACGACAACGCGATTGTGTATGCGCAGAGCGGCATTGGGCACGATGTGCCGGCGGGCAGCATTGTGTCCGGCTCGCCCGCGTTCGATGCAGGAGACTGGCGCCGGGCGATCACCGCCTACCCGAAGCTGCCTGAACTCCTCAAGACGGTGAGACAATTGGAGAAACGCGTCAAGGAACTGGAATCCACGCTAACGGGAAAGTCGGAATGAAGAAAAGCGCACACCAAAACCGGGCTCCGTTCGCCTACAAGAACGAGGCATTCCTGGATAGCTGGAACGGCCGTTCCCTGCGGATCCTGTCGGAGTATCTGGAGCCGCTCGATCGCTTCAGCCAGGAGAAGATCCGGGACACGGTGGTGTTCTTCGGGTCGGCGCGGATCCAGGAAGAGGGCCCGCTGGCGAAGTATTACAGCGACGCGCGGGAGTTCGCGCGGCTGATCACGCAGTGGTCGGATGCGCTGCAGCCGCCCACGCGGCGGTTCGTGGTGTGCACGGGCGGGGGTCCGGGCATCATGGAAGCGGCGAACCGCGGCGCGCGGGACGCCGGCGGCAAGACGATTGGCCTGAACATCGCGCTGCCGCACGAGCAGTATCCGAATCCCTATCTGTCGCCGGAGCTGAACTTCCAGTTCAACTACTTTTTCATGCGCAAGTTCTGGTTCGCCTACCTGGCCAAGGCGCTGGTGGTGTTCCCGGGCGGGTTCGGCACGCTGGACGAGTTGAGCGAGATTCTGACACTGGTGCAGACGCAGAAGCTCGAGAAGAAGATCATGATCATGCTCTACGGCAGCGAGTTCTGGAACGAGGTGATCAACTTCGAGGCGCTGGCCAAATATGGCGTCATCTCCAGGGAAGACCTCAAGTTGATGGACTTCGTGGACGATCCGCACACCGCTCTGGACCACCTGAAAGACTTCCTCAGCCGGAACTACCTACAGCCGCACCAGGTGCGCGCGGTGGACGAGATGCCGGACATCGCCAAGTCGCGCATCTGAGGAGAACACAGGCGGCGTTGCATAGCACAAAGACCACAGGCCGGAAATCTAGTAATCTGATACCCGAATGGCCTTAACAGGCTGGCTGAATTCCATCCGTGCGCTTGGCTGGATCGAGAGGCTCTTTGCCGTCTTTTTCGCACTCTCCGCCATTCTCTACTGGCGGGGTGGTCTCGATTCCCTGCCAGGCCTGTTGTTGTTGCTCGTCACGGTCTTTTTCGGCTTCGCTACCATCTGGAGGCTCGGCGTACGCCTGGTGCGGCGGGCCATCTGGCGGCTGCGGAACCGGCTGATCGTCGCCTATCTTTTCATTGCGGTGGTCCCGATCCTGCTGCTGGCGGTGCTGACGGTCACCGGCGCCTGGATGATCTCGGGCCAGATCGCGGCCTATCTCCTGAATATGGAGATGGACCGGCGGGTGAACTCGCTGCGGCAGACAGCCGCGTCGCTGGCGCGCGTGCCGGCGCAGGCCCGGGCTGAGGCGGTGCGGCGGTCGGGGTTCATCTTCCACGACCGGTATCCCGGACTGCAGATCCTGGTGCACGACGCCGACGGCAAAGAGGTCCGTTACCCTGACGATGCGAATCTGGAAGTCCCGCCGGCCGGCCACCAGGAATCGGCCGGGCTGGTCGTCAGGCAGAAGACGTTCTTCCTGTGGGCGCATACGGGCGGGCCGAAAACGGAAGTCGTGATCCTGGTGCCGGTGACGCGAACGTTCTTACAGTCGCTGGTGCCGCAGTTGGGCGATATCCAACTGGCGCCCATCGGGCTGACGGCGGAAGAGGCGCGGGAACTCGACTACCGCCTGCATCCACCAGTGCCGGAAGAGGCCGTGAACGCGGCCACGGTGGGGTCGACCGGAGTCCCCACGCCCACCAGTTTCCTGGACTTCCGCCTGAAATGGGGCGTGCGGCTGGGAGTGCCGGTCTGGGAGAAGCCGGGCGTCAGCAGGACCAATTTCCTGGGCGTGGTCACGCGCATCTCCGGGCCAATGAAGATCGTCTTCAGCGCCGATACCGGAACGGACGTCCCGTCGCTGCTGGTGTTCTTCACGTTCTGCGGCATCGTGTTCCTGGTGGTGGAGGTGATCTCGTTCTACATCGGAGTCTCCCTGTCGCGCACGATGACGCTGGCGGTGCATGAGTTGTACGAAGCGACGGTGCATATCCGCGAAGGCGACCTGACGCACCGCATCCAGGTGAATGGGAACGACCAACTGGCCGAGCTCGGCACGTCGTTCAACATCATGGCCGGAAACCTGGAGCGTCTGCTGCAATCGGAGAAAGAACGGCAGAAGATGCAGGCGGAACTCGAGATCGCCCGCGAGGTGCAGGATCAGCTGCATCCCAAGCCGATGTCCGGGCTGGGTTCGTTGCGGGTGACGTCCTTCTGCACCGCCGCACGCATGGTCTCGGGCGACTATTTCGATTACCAGGCACTGAGCGATACGCAACTCGCGCTGGTCATCGGCGATGTGGCCGGCAAGGGGATTTCCGCCGCCCTGCTGATGGCGACGCTGCAATCGGCGCTGCGGAGCGAGTTGCGACATTCGACGGAACTGGCCCAGGCGGCGGCCGTAGGGCTGGCCGAAGGGTATGCGGCGCCGCGTGTATCGCCGTCCCAACTGGTGTCGAATCTGAACCAGCATCTGTATCTGTCGACGGCTCCGGAGAAGTACGCGACGTTCTTCTTCAGCGTGTACGACGATGCGGCGAGCACGCTCAGCTATACGAATGGCGGCCACCTGTCGCCGATTCTGATCCGCAACGGCAAGGCGACGCTGCTGGACTCGAACGGCATGGTGGTGGGCGCGTTCCCGTTTGCGGAGTACAGCGAGAGCCGCATCCGGCTGGAGCCGGGCGACCTGCTGGTCTGCTACACGGACGGCATCACCGAGCCGGAGAACGCGTACGGCGAGATGTTCGGCGAGGACAGGCTGATCGCGCTGCTGCTGGCGCACGCGGACAAGGACGGGGCTGAGATCGCGGCCAAGATCGTGGAGGAAGTCACGAAGTGGACTGCCTCGTCGGAATTGCAGGATGACATGACGCTGTTGCTGGCGAGAAAGGTCTGAAGTTGTGACCCCGCAGTTTCGCCGCATTTCGTTCGTCGCTGCAGCGATCGCCGGCACCGTGACCCTGGGCACGCTGGGGTTCATCTTCATCGCCCATTTCCCGGTCCTGGATGCCATCTACATGGCCGTCATGACGATGACGACGGTGGGCTATGGCGAAATCCGGCCGATGAGCCAGGCGGCCCGGGTTTTCAATACGTTTTATATGCTGCTGAGCGTCAGCATGCTGCTGCTGGCGCTGGGCGTCATGACGCAGACCATCATCGAGCTGCAGTTCGGCAACCTGTTAGTGAAGAGGCGTGCGAAGAAGATGATCGACAAGCTGGAGAACCACTACATCGTCTGCGGATTCGGCCGCGTGGGCCGGGGTTCAGCCTCGGAACTGCGGCAGGCCGGCGTACCCCTCGTCATCATCGACCGCCGGGAAGACCGCGTGGACTGGGCGATGCGGGCCGGCTACCTCGCCTGCCTGGGCGACTCCACCCGCGACGAGACTTTAAATGAAGTGCGCGTGACGCATGCCCGCGGGCTGATCGCCGCGCTGGCGACGGATGCCGACAACCTGTTCGCCGTCATTTCGGCGAAGACACTGAATCCGAAGATCAGGGTGGCGGCGCGGGCGGCGGAAGAAGAGGCGGAGCGGAAGATGCGGCAGGTAGGGGCCGATGCGGTGTTTGCGCCGTACGTCATGACGGGTACGAGGCTGGCCCAGTCGCTGTTGAAACCGCACGTCCGCCAGTTCCTGGATTTCGCCACCACCAATATCGGGCTGGATGTCGGCATCGAGCAGTTGGAGGTGTCCGCGGCCAGTGATCTGGTGGGCAAATCACTCGCCGACCTGCGCATCCGCAGCGAGCTGAAGGTGATTGTGCTGGCAATCCGCCGCGCGGACGGTAAGATGGTGTTCAATCCCCCCGCGGACGCGGTGATTCAGGTGCAGGACTACCTCATCGTGATGGGCGAATCGGAGCCCTTGCACCGCCTGGAGAGCCGTGTGACGGGGGCTGCGTCCTGAGGCTGGTGACCACATGAAAGTTCTGACCGGCGCACAGATGCGTGAGATTGACCGTCTCACGATGGAAGCGGGCATTCCGGGCCTGGTGCTGATGGAGAACGCGGGCTGCCGCTTTGTGGAGTTTCTGGAGCGGAATTACGGGCCGTTGGACCAGCATCGCATCGTGGTGATCTGCGGCAAGGGCAACAATGGCGGCGATGGCCTGGTGATCGCGCGGCAGTTGAGCACCCGGTATCGACCGCGATCGCTCGATGTCGTGCTGGCCTACCCACCCACTGAGTTCAAGGGCGATACGGCCGCCAACTGGAAGATGCTGCAGGTGACGGGCACGCGCGTGACCCGCACGCTGGAGCCGCGGATGCGGGCCGCCACGCTGGTCATCGACGCGCTGCTGGGCACGGGGCTGGAAGGTCCCGCGCGGCCTCCGGCGCTGGACTGGATCCGCGAGATGAACAGCGGCTTCCCTGGCGCCGCCGTGGTGAGTGTCGACGTGCCTTCGGGCCTGTACGACGGCGGCGAATCGGTGCGGGCGGCGGATACGGTGACGTTCACGGCGCCCAAGGTGGAGCAGGTGATCCCGCCCACCTGCGATCGCGTGGGCCGGCTGCATGTCGTGCAGATTGGAACCCCGGCGTCGCTAATGGACAAGAGCCCGGAGTACTGGCTGAACCTTGTGGAGCCGCGGCTGTTCCGGCGTTTGTTCGAACCGCGGCCTTCGGGCTCGCACAAAGGCGATTACGGGCACGTCCTGGTGATCGGCGGTGCGCCGGGCAAAGGCGGAGCGGCGGCGATGTCCGGGCTGGCGGCGCTGAAGAGCGGCGCCGGGCTGGTGACGGTGGCGACCTCGGAAGAGGAGCGGCGGACCGTGACGGCGCTGGCTCCGGAGCTGATGACGCAGTCCATCGGGCAGGATCCGGCGGGGAAAGACGTGCTGGCGATTGGTCCGGGGCTGGGCATGGAGCCCGACCTGGCGGGCGTCGCACAGCGGCTGTTCGCCCAGTCGGCGCTGCCGATGGTGATCGACGCCGATGGACTCAACGCGCTGGCCGGAACGGCGTTCCACGGTCCGGGGCCCTGGCGGGTGCTGACGCCTCATCCGGGCGAGATGTCGCGGCTGGCCGGGTGTAAGACGACGGACATTCAGGCCGATCGCGTGGGTGTGGCGCGCAGATTCGCCATGGAACGCAATGTCGTGCTGGTGCTGAAGGGCCAGCGGACGGTCACCGCGTTTCCGGACGGGCGGGCCTTTCTGAATCCCAGCGGCACTCCGGCCATGGCTACGGCGGGTAGCGGCGACATTCTGACGGGCCTGATCGCGGGCCTGATGGCGCAGTGGCCCGACCGGCGCGAACAGGCCGTGCTGGCCGCGGTTTGGCTGCACGGGCGGGCCGGTGAACTGGGCGCGGCGGCGCTGACCGAGCAGTCCCTGACGGCCACCGACCTGATCCGCTACCTGCCTGGCGCGATCCGCGAAACACAGGCATGAAGAGTACGACCTACACCACCGCGAGCGAGGAAGAGACCATCGAACTGGGCCGTGTGCTGGCAGCGGGCTGGCCTCGCCCCAGTGTCGTCCTGCTGATCGGCAATCTGGGGGCGGGCAAGACAACACTCGCCAAGGGCATCGCCGAGGGGCTGGGCTCAGCCAAAGCGGACGATGTCTCCAGCCCGACCTTCCCCCTGATCCACGAGTATGGCGACGAAGGCGACCTGTACCACATCGACCTTTACCGCCTGGACACGATGGAAGAGGTGGAGACCCTGGGGTTGGAGGAGATTTTTTCGCGGCATGCCGTCGTTCTGCTGGAGTGGGCGGAGCGCTTCCCTGCCCTGCTGCCGGCGGAGCGGATCGAGATCCGGATCGAGGCGCAGGGCGAAGAAACGCGTGTGCTGACGGTCACTGAGCTACCCTGAAGCAGATGATCGAGTCTTACGGCCCGCGCCGATCCCTGATTGTGCTGTCGGTCCTGGCGATTGCCGTAGCAGGGTTGGTTTACCTGCTGCTGCTGCCGTTCCTGCATCCCATCTTCTTCGCCCTGGTGCTGGCGATTGCCGCGCAGCCGCTCTACCATGCGCTCGCTTCGCGCTTGAAAAGGCCCGCCCTGTCGGCTTCGCTCACGACGCTGCTGATGATTGTGGCGGTGCTGGTGCCGCTGGCGATGCTGACCGTCACCGTCATCAACGAAGCCACCAGTTCCTACAACCGGCTGGCGCAGCAGAGCGCGGAAAAGGGCGGCTGGGGCCAGTATCTGAACGACCTGCTGGATCCGCCGGTGCAGTGGGTGGCGGATAAGACCGGGATGCCTGCCCCGAACGTCCAGGCAGCGGTCCTCCAGCGCATGCAGGCCATGAGCAGCGGCCTGCTGCGGTGGAGCGGTTCGCTGCTGGGCAACCTGACGAGCACCCTGGGCGACCTGGTGCTGAGCCTGTTCGTGATGTTCTTCCTCTTTCTGGAGGGCAATGCCATCTGGGCGGGCATCCTGCGTTGGATGCCATTGCCTGAGTCGAGGACCCGGGAACTGCTGCAGACGATCTCCGATGCCATCGTGGCCAACGTCTATGGATTTGTTGCCGTCGGCGTCGCGCAGGGCGTGCTCACCGGCCTGGCCTTCTGGTTCACGGGTCTGCACGCGCCATTTCTGTGGGGCGCGGTCGCCGCCATCTGCTCGCTGGTGCCCATTGTCGGCACGGCGATCGTGTGGGTGCCGGCGGCGTTGATCCTGCTGGCCCAGGCGGCCTGGGGCAAGGCGCTGTTTATGCTGCTGTGGGGGGTGCTGGCGATCAGCATGTCGGATAACATCATCCGGCCCCTGGTGCTGAGCGGCCGTACGGAGATGAACACGCTGGTCGTCTTCTTCGCCCTGATGGGCGGACTGCAGGCCTTCGGCTTCATTGGTCTGTTTGCGGGCCCGGTCATTTTCTCTGTGGCCATCGCCGTCTTCCGCATGCTACGCGAGGAGTACACGCAGCCGATGGTGGAACTCGAAATCAAGGAGCCCTAGAGCGGGCCGAACAAACCGGCCAGCCGGAGCGTATACCTTTCATGGATCCACGAGACGCCTTCATCCTGCCGCACGGCCAGTTTCTGGGATCCTGTGCTTCCAGGAGAGACGCCGGCGGATTTGCCCTCTCGGAACTAACGCCCACCGTGCCGGCGGAAGAGGTGGCTCAGCACACGCACGAGGACGCGCATTTCGTGCTGTTGCTGGCCGGGACCTATATTTCAACAGCGGCCAAGGCTCCGCCCCTCTGCCGGCCGCCGCTGCTCATCTACAATCCGCCGGGGACCACGCACCGCGACCGCTTCCATGCGCTGGATGGCCGCTTCCTCACGATCTCGGTCTCCGGGGCCGGCCTGCAACGGATCCGGCAGTTTCTGGAGCCCCTGGACCAGCCCACCGCCTTCCGGGAGGGTCCGCCCCTGCAGTTGGCGCAGCGGCTGTTCCGCGAGTGCCGTCAGTGGGATCGGGTCTCTCCGCTGGCCGCGGAAGGACTGTGTCTGGAACTGATGGCCGAGATGGTGCGGGCCACGGATCGGCTGCATCGCCAGCCGCCCTCCTGGCTGAAGACGGCGCGGGCACTGCTCCACGACCGGTGCACCGAAATCCTTGGCGTCTCGGAGATCGCGCAGGCCGTCGGTGTGCATCCCGTGCACCTGGCCCGGACGTTCCGGGAGTTCTACCAGTGCACACCGGGCGACTATCTGCGGCACTGCCGCCTGGAGCGGGCGGCCGGCCTGCTGCGCGGTCCCGGACAGCCCATCGCCGATATCGCGCTGGATGCCGGCTTCGCGGATCAAAGCCACTTTTCCAAGGCTTTTCGCAAGGCATTCGCTGTATCGCCGAGCGAATACCGCCGGGCCCATGTTGCCCGCTGACCAATCCGCTCCGCCGGTACAAGACAACCTCGGCGGTTCCGGCCAATACTCAGAACATGCTTCGTAGCTTTCTCCTCGTGCTTGCCGCCGCCGGACTCGCCGCGGGCCAGGCGCTCGCCCCCATGACTCAGGCCATCCGGGCCGGTGAGTTCAGAGAGATCACCAGCGTCGTCATCGCGCGGCACGGCTCCATCGTTTACGAAGAGTACTTCGACAAAGGCGGAGCCGAGGCGCTGCGGAACACCAGGTCCGCCACAAAGACCGTCGCCGGCATGTTGATTGGCATCGCCATCGACAGGAAGCTGCTTTCCGGGGTGAACGCTCCGGTCTTCGCGTTCTTCCCGGACAAACACCCGGTCGCTCATCCCGATCCGCGCAAGGAGAAGATCACGGTGGAGGATCTGCTCACAATGAGTTCGCTGCTGGAGTGCGACGACGACAATCAGTTCTCGCGCGGCAACGAGGAGCGGATGTATCTGATCGAGGACTGGATCCAGTTCACGCTTGATCTGCCGGTGCGCGGCTTCCCGGCTTGGGTGAAGAAACCGAAGGACTCGCCGTACGGGCGCAGCTTCAGCTACTGCACGGCCGGAGTGTCGACGCTGGGGGGCGTGCTGGAGCGGGCGACGCGTTCGAAGGTCCCGGCATTTGCGCAAGCCAATCTGTTCGCGCCGCTGGGGATCACGAAAGCGGAGTGGCAGTTCTCGCCGATGGGCATTGCCCAGACGGGCGGCGGGCTGGAACTACGAAGCCGCGACCTGCTGCAGCTTGGACTGCTGTATGCCCATGGCGGCCAGGCCAACGGGCGGCAGATCGTCTCCAGGGAGTGGGTGGCGGCCTCGACAACGCCCCATGTCCAGGTGAGTGACGACACAGAGTATGGCTACCTGTGGTGGCTGAAGTCTTTCCCGGTGGGTGCCCGGAAGTACGACGCCTTTCTGATGCAGGGCAACGGCGGCAACAAGGTCGCGGTGTTCCCCTCCCTCGACATGGTGGCCGTGATCACCACCACGAACTTTGGGGTGCGTGGCGCGCACCAGTTGAGCGACAGGCTGCTGACGGATTACATCCTCAAGACCATCGAGCCGTAGCCTGGAGGATTACTTCTTTTTCTCCTTCTCGTCCTTGGACGCAGGCGGAGCGGGCAGGCTGTCGCCCAGCTTCTCACCCGGTTTCAGGAGCGAGGGTTTCTTCTTGCCCGGCGCGACGCCTTCCTTCTCAGAGGCGATTCGAGTCTGCTGCTTCTTGGCCTCTTCCTTGCCCTGGGGCGTCAGCAGCTCTTCCTGCTGCTTCTTCAACTCGGCTTCGCGCATTTCCACGTCGTGGGTGCGGGTCTTCAGATCCTGCTCATTGATCTCGACGCTGTCTTTGGTCGTCTCAATCGCCTGGTCGAGCGCGAACTGATAGCGGCCCTTGTCCGGAGCATCGAGCTCAGAGAACTTCTCCAACTGCGCCATCATCTCTTTCTGCGCTTTGGCGACGGCGCCCATCGTCGTGGGCGGCTTCTGCTTGTGGATGCTGTTATCGATGTAGGAGTCGATGGCATCCATGATCTCGGTATATTGCTCCAGCGTGTCGTGGATCAGGCCGCTGCGGCCCGCCTTTTGCTTCGCGAAGAGCTGACCGAGCAGGGAGACCCGCTGCTGGGCGAACTTGATATAGAGGGCCAACCGCTCATCGGGATCCTGCACCAGCCGGACCTGATCGGTTTCATCGGTGGTAAGAAAATCCTTCTGGGCGGCCAGGGGCGCGGCCAGCAGGAGCAGGGCCAGTAGGAATCGCATGCCTCATCCCTCCTTATTTCCCGGTCATGACACCGAGCAGGAACTCCTCGTGCGTCACTGTTACTTCGTCGCGGATCTTCTCGGCGGCCGGCCGGTCTTCGAAGCCGAGCGCCAGCACCAGATCCTTCAATTGCCGCATGATCGCCTGCGTCTTGAGCTCACCCTTTTTGTACTGCTTGGTCAGCTTGGCCGGCTTCTTGCCCGTCTCCCTCAGCGACTCCAGCGCCAGATTGGTGGCGGCGCCGATCTCCGAGAGCGCGCGCATCAGTTCGGTCCGGCTGCCGTTCTCCTTCACCAGTGTGTTCGCAACTTTGGCCTGGGCCTCGGCCAGCTCAATCGACCGCTCGAACCGTTTGATGAGGTCCGGCTCCTTTTTGATCTCCTCCAAGTCGGCCCGCAACAGAGACGGAGCCGCAATCAGAATGGCCGCCAGCCACAACTGCCCACTCATCGATTCACCACCCTTTTGAGCGCGTCGGCCCGCTGCCTGGCCTTCCACTCCTCGTCAGGGAACTTGCCCTCACTGACGGACAGAAACTTGAGGTAATTCTCCAACGCCGGTTTGTGCTGCGCCATGGCATCGAACATCGTCGCCCGGAAGTAATAATACGCCGGAGTCTCGCCGTTCATCGCCTTTACCTGCTCCAGCGCGGTCAAGGCGGCATCGTACTTCTTCAGAAGGATGAGCATGGCGGTGAATTCGTTCCATGCTTCGCGCGAATCTTTCTTCACGTTCACCGCCACCTGGAACTGTTTCACGGCGTCGTCATAGCGCTTCTGGTCGCGCAGCATGCGCCCGTAGAACATGCGCATGTCGAAGTTGTTGGGCTCGGCCGCGACAATCTGCTCGGCCAGCGGCAGGCTCTTGTCGATCTGCTTGGAGCGCAGGTAGGCGGTCGCCAGGGCGTATAGAACGGCCGTGGTCGGGCTCTTCGCGCGGGCCGCCTCCAGGCTCTGGATGGCGCCTGGCAGGTCTCCGCTCTGCAGCAACAGGACGCCGCGCCGCTCCTGCGCCGCCGGGTCGTCCGGCAGTTTGGCATAGATCGCCGCCGCCTTTTCCGGCTGTTTGGAGCGCTCGTAGACGTCGGCCAGCTCCAGCATGGTGGGTGTGTCCCTGGGGTCCAGCTCAATCGCTTTCTCGAAGGCAGGCGTGGACTTCGCCCAATCGCCGAGCCCCGCATAGGCACGGCCCAGCAGATAAAACGGCTTGGGATCCGCGGGCCGCTTCTGGCTCATCTCCTCCAGCAGCGGCAGGGCCTCCTGGAATGCCCCGGTCTTCACCAGCAACTGCCCCAGGTTTGCCCGAGCCGGCGCCAGGTCGACCTTGGGCGGGTCGTTCATGGTGAGCACCCGCCTGTAAGCCGCAATCGCCTCGGCGTCCTGGCCGTTCATGGTGAGCGCGTAGGCCAGGTTGAACTGCCACCCGATGTTGTTGGGATCCTTGGCGATGGCGGCCTGGATGACCTGGATGGCCTGGGCGTAGCGGCCGGCGTCCAGGTGGGCCTTCATCTGCTCCTGCGGGCTGGCCGTGTCCTGCCCGAGGCAGAGGGAGCACAGCAGCAAGGCGAGCCATGGGGGCGAACAGTTCATTACTCCCTCATTCTAGGGCTTGCGGAGGGGCAATGCCCGCGGGGCTGCCGGAGAGGGCCGCAGATGCGAAAAGGCCGCCCACCAGGGCGGCCTTTTAGGTTGCGGAGGAAACGTCGAAGAAAGCCGTTTAGACCTTGGCTTCCTTAAAGTCAACGTGCTTGCGGATCTTGGGGTCGAACTTTTTGATGAGCATCTTCTCGGTCTTGGTCTTCGGGTTCTTCGTGGTGGTGTAGAAGCTACCCGTGCCAGCCGTGGAAACAAGTTTGATGATGATGCGCGGCATGGAACTCTCCTAGAACTGGATGCCCTGGCTCTTCATGTCGGCCAGAACGGCGTCAACGCCGAGTTTGTCGATGGTTCTCAGACCGCGAGCGCTGACGCGAAGCCGGACGAACCGGCCCTGGGCCGGCGACCACAGGCGCTTCTCGTGCATGTTCGGTTCAAACACGCGCTTCGACTTGTTGTTGGCGTGAGACACCCTGTTCCCACTGACGGGCTTCTTACCTGTGACAGGGCAATACTTGGACATTTCGCTCTCCGGTTACGATGTGGCGGGGAATGCAGGGAATCCCTTCCAAGAATTATACACTGATAAGACCCGTTATGCCAACGCGTACCCTCGCCGTCGCCTTGCTCGCGACATCAACCCTATTATCTGCACAGACTTATAAGGATCCAAGGAGTTCCCTGGAGGTCTTCGAATTCGCCGCCCCCGGCGTGCTTTCGATGAATCTCTACTATCATTTTTCCAACTTCACGGCCGACGACTCCAATGTCATCTTCGCCGGCGGAAACCAGATCTTTCGCCTGGAGATGAAGACCCGCACCGTCCATCAGGTCACCTCGGGTGACGGTGTATCGCCCTACACCGCCTGCCCTCATCCCAGGAAAGCCAACCTTCTGTACTACATGCGTGGCTCGCAGGTGACCGAGCTCGACCTGGCCACCAATCGCGAACGCCGCGTGGGCGAGATCCCCATGCCGCATGTGGGCGGGCACCAGCAGCCCAGCTTCACGGCGGACCTCAAGTCCCTGGTCGTCAGCAAGATGCGTGACGCCAAGACGTGGGAAATCGGCCTGATGGACATCGCCACCGGCAGCTATAAGACCGTCATTACGCAGGGCTTCCGCATCGGTCACATCCAGCACCACCCCACCCTGCCGCTGATCTTCTATGTATGGGAGACCGGGGGCTATGCGCCGCAGCGGAGTTGGCTGGTGAACGACGATGGCTCCGGCAACCGCCCCTTCTATGCCGCCACGGATCCCAAACAGTGGGTCACGCCGCTGAAAGAGTGGATGACGCACGAGTCCTGGGTCCCACAGACCGGCGAGATGACCATGATCATGGACAAAGTCGGCATCGTCATTGTGGACGTCGAAGGAAAGAGCCGCCTGCTGCCGGGCGACTACTGGCACGTCTATGCCCGGCCGGATGGCAAGTTCCTGGTCGCGGATGACAATAAGGGCAATCTATGGCTGATCGAATCGGCTACTGATAACCGGCGCCTGCTGGCCTCTGGTTTGCGCGAGGGCGTCCGGGCCAGCCATGCACACGCCTCGTTCGACCACTCAGGCCGCTACGTCCTCTTCAACACAGGCCACACGAAGCAGGTGATTGCCCTGATCGATCTGAAGGCCGCGGGCCTGTTCTAGTTCGCGCCGGCAGGCGGCTCAACTTCTCCAAAGCGTCCAGAATACTGGAGATTTTCAGCCGCCTCCGGATGGCTTGGTTACACTCGTGATAAGGAGAGTCCATGCGTCTAGTGACTTATATGAGCCCCGGCGAAGTGGCGCTGGCCGGAGTCGTAACCGGGGATCAGGTGATCAGCCTGCAGCCGCTGGGATTTGCCAGTGTCCTGAGCGTGATCGCCGGCGGAGCCGCCGCCCGCGCGGCCATTGACGGCTATCTCAAATCGCTGCCGGCCACGGCCGGAAAGCCTCTGGCCAGTGTGGTCCTGTTGGCGCCGGTGCCCCGCCCGCCCAAGTTCATCTGCGTGGGGCTGAACTACCGCGATCATGCGGCGGAATCGAAGATGGAGATCCCGTCCGTCCCCACGATCTTCAGCAAGTTCTCCAACTCGGTCATTGGCCCGGATGCGCCCATCATCCTGCCCAGGAATTCGGTCAAGCCGGACTACGAGGCGGAATTCGCCTTCGTCATCGGCGTAGGCGGCCGGCACATCCCGGCCGACCAGTGGCGCGAGCACGTCTACGGCTATATGTGCGTGAACGACGTCAGCGCCCGCGACTTCCAGATGGCCACCTCCCAGTGGCTGATGGGCAAGACCTTCGACTCCTTCGCGCCGACGGGGCCGTGGCTCACGACGGCCGATGAGATCGAGGACCCTCACAACCTCGACATCCGCATGGAGATCAACGGCGAAAGGCTGCAGAACTCCAACACCATCAACCTCATCTTCAACATCCCGCAGCTGATCGAGTACCTTTCCAGCGTCTTCACCTTGGAGCCCGGCGACATCGTCACTACCGGCACTCCGGCCGGGGTCGGCTTCGGCCACAAACCGCCGCGCTGGCTGAAGGCGGGCGATGAGACGGTGGTCACTGTGCAAGGTCTGGGTTCGCTGCGCAACCCCGTGGTGGCGGAAGGCTAGCGTTGTTTTCCGGGCGCACCCCAGCCAGCCTGTTACCGAACCGCCTCACCCGCACCCTGGCGGAGTTGAAGGCGGCCGGTGCGCCCATTCTCGACCTCACTGTTTCGAATCCAACCCGGGAGGGCATCGACTATCCGCGCGAGGAAATCCTGGCGGCCCTGGAGGATGGGCGATCCCTCACCTACGAGCCAACGGCACGCGGTCTGCTGGAGGCGCGCGAGGCCATCGCGGAGTGGCATGCGGGGCAGGGCGCGAAGGCGGATCCGGCCAGCCTGATCCTGGCGGGCAGCACCAGCGAGGCATACGGCTGGCTGTTCAAACTGTTGTGCGAACCCGGCGACGCGGTGCTGGTCCCTCGTCCCTCCTACCCCCTGTTTGAATGCCTGGCCGAGTTGGACTGCGTGCGCGTCGTCCAGTATCCGTTGATCGAGGAACTGGCCTGGGGCCTCGACCTCTCGGAACTCGACCGCCTCGTGAGTCCTGAGACCCGGGCCATCATCCTTGTCAATCCCAATAACCCCACAGGGACCTACCTCAAACACGACATCTGGTTGAGATTGCAGGAGTTCGCGGCCTACCGCGGGCTGGCCATCATCTCCGACGAGGTCTTCTTCGATTACGCCTGGAAGGAAGATCCGCGGCGGGTGTCGTCCCTCCAGGGGCCGCACCTGGCGCTGACGTTCACCCTCAGCGGACTCTCCAAGATCTCCGGCCTGCCGCAGATGAAGCTGGGCTGGATCCACGTGGCCGGGCCCGAGAGCCTGAGGGTGGAGGCGTTGGACCGCCTGGAGTGGATCGCGGACAGTTACCTGCCTGTCAGCGCGCCCATTCAGCACGCGGCGGCACGCTGGCTGGAGTTGACGCCGCGCATTCAGCATTCGATCCGCACCCGCACGGCGGACAATCTGGCCAGCCTGCAGTCGGCCGCCGGCGCGGGTGGCGCTTGCCGCGTCAGAACGCCCGAGGGCGGCTGGTGCGCCATGTTGGAAGTGCCTCGCATCCACAGCGACGAGGAGTGGGCCCTGATGCTGCTGGAAAACCACTCCATCTGGCTGCAGCCAGGGTACTTTTACGACTTCCAGCGGGAGGGCTTCCTGGTGGCCAGCCTGCTGCCGCGGCCCGAGGCCTTCCGGAGCGCTCTGGAACGCATTACCGGTATATTTAGACCTCATTGACTTAATTAGAAACTAAGCGATAGACTGCCAGGAGAGGCAGTCATGACCACCGCAACCGAACCCCATACCCAGGCTCCAGCCACCACTCGTGTCCTTCTTTTGCTGGGACCTCCCGGTTGCGGCAAGGGCACCCAGGCGGAGCGTCTCGCCAGGCATTTTGGAATCCCCTCCATCTCGACCGGTGAGATGATCCGTGCCGAAATCCGCGCCGGCTCCGACTTGGGCCGGATCGCCGCCGGGGTCACGATCACCGGAGGCCTGCTGAGCGACGATCTGGTGAACAAGATTGTTCGTTCCCGCCTGGGCCAGGAAGATTGCAAGGGCGGCTTCATGCTGGATGGCTATCCGAGGACCGTGGAACAGGCCAGGTTCCTGGCGACGCTGCTGGACGAACTCGGCTACCCCCAGCCGACGGTGGTCCACATCGACGTTCCGGCGGATCATCTCATTGCCCGGACCTGCAATCGCCGCTATTGTCCGCAGTGCTCCGCCATCTACAACATCCAGAGCCATCCGCCGGCCGAACCGGGCAAGTGCGACACCTGCCACATCGACCTCCAGCAGCGGGCTGACGACTGCGAGGATACGGTAAAGAACCGGTTGACGGCCTACGCACGGAGTACCGCCCCCTTGATCGATCATTACAGTACTAGCTCGTACTACAAGATTCAGGGGTTGGGCGCTCCGGACGAGGTGTTCGCCGCGATCCAGAACAGCCTCTCATAAGTCTCACAGATCATAATAGTTAAGAGCCCTTAACCGATCGAAGTATCGGATTTCGGGCTCTTTTTTATTGCCTTTGAGGGCTACTGAACAGTACTAGGCCTGCATCCCCGCAAAATGGGGGTACGGCACCCCCCGCACATAACCTCTTCACCCCCCTCTCCTGTCGACTGTTTGTAAGGCCTTTCCTCGCGTACTTTGAGAAAGGCCGTTTACAACAACGGCGGACATGAAGCCAAGCACGACGGAGATCGCGCAGAGCTTTACAAGAAGTTGGGGAGTGACAAGAATGCCTGTGGGGAGACCAAGGGCCGATCAACAATTGGCGCACTGTAGAGAAGTGGCGTTGACGTGCCAAGCATGTATATCTCAGTCCGGACATGATCTGGTGCAAATCGCCGGATCACTGGACGGCTCAACCATCCGCCAACTGTTCGCTTCCATGTATCCGGACGCTCAATGTCAGAGCAAGGCGCCAGCCTTTGTCCAGCTTGTCATGCGGGAGCAGGCAGCCAGGAAGCAGCGAATTGTGCCACAACCCATCCGCCACGCCGCGGTGGCCTAGCCGGTTGCTCTGAGCCAGTCTGGTCAGCCCTGGACGAGTTCCAGCAGGGTGATTTCCGGCCGGCACATCCACCGAACCCCGCCAAGATTGCCGACGCCTCGGGACACATAAATCTGCCGTGTGTCCCAGGCGCGGAGACCGGCAACGAATCGCTTGTCCAGAACAGGCGCGTAACGCGGGCCTTGAAAAGGAATGATCACCTGGCCGCCATGCGTGTGGCCGCAGATCATCACATCCCACCGGAACGGCTTCACAATCTGCTTGCTGTCCGGATTGTGCGCGAGCAGCACCACGGGCTGATCGGCCGCCGCCGACCGAAAGGCAGAGTGAGGGTCCACCTCACCCGACCATAGATCGCCGATGCCCGCCAGGCACCACTTCTGGCCCCGGATCTCGATAGCTTGCGACCGGTTGTGGAGGACGGGAATGCCCGCATCCTCCAGTAACCGGTCTACCAGCCGGTGGTCGGGGTTTCCATCGCCCTCGGGGCTCACCGTGCCGCTGTCGTGATTGCCCAGGACGGCAAACGTGGGGCAGGCTTGGGACAGGCGGCGCAAGCGGGGCACATAGGCGGCGGGATCGACGTCTCCCACATCCGTAATGAAATCCCCGGTCAGGCAGACAATGTCCGGTTTCTCGGCCAGCCCGCGCTGAATCGCCGTCTCGATCAGCGACATGGGCACACACCAGGACGAATGGAGATCTGTGAGCTGCAGGATGCGCAACGAACCCCGCACCGGGGTCTTCATGGGCACCCGGGTGCGCGTGACTTCCAGCCAGCGGGGCTCCAGCAGCACCGGATAGGCGCAGGAGGCAGGTACGGCCGCCAGGGCTCCTTTGAGCAGGTTTCGTCGCGTGAGCATCCGGGAAGCCCTATTGTCGCAGGAATCCGTAAAAATTCGCGTGGATTGCCAGTGGACAGTCCGGCTATCGGGACCGGAGCAGCGACAACCCCAGGCAGATCCAGGCGGCTAGAAACGCGACTCCACCCAGGGGCGTGACCGCGCCCAGGGTTCGCACTCCGGTGAGGGCGAGAGTATAGAGGCTTCCACTGAAGAGCAGAATCCCGGCCACCAACAGCATGCTGACACGGCTGGAGGCAGATTCCGATAGCAGCCCGGTCTTCGCCAGAAGAGGCACAATGAGAAGCCCCATGGCGTGGATGAAGTGGTAGAACACCGCCTTCTCCCAGATGCCCATGCTGTAGGCGTCAAAGCGGGCCTTGAGCGCGTGAGCGCCAAAAGCGCCCAGGGCTACGGCCAGGGCGAGCAGGAAAGCGGCAATCGCGGACCAGGGCATGTCTTCATGGTAAACGCAGCGTTGCGGCGAACGGATACTGCCTAACCCTCCCAGGCCCGGCGTATTAAAATGCAGGTCATGCGGTATGGCTGGGCTGTCCTGGGACTGGGTTTGAATTGTGTACTTTCCGCGCAAGGCGTAGATTTTGCGCGCCAGGTGCACCCCGTGTTTGTGGAGAAATGCCTGGCGTGCCACAACGGCGCCCGCGGGCAGGGTGGCCTGTCGCTGGCCATGCGCGCGGACATACTGCGCGGCGGCACAAGCGGAGCAGCCATCGTCCCGGGCGAAAGCGCCAAGTCGTTGCTGGTGCAGCGAGTCGAAGGGACCAAAGGCCCTCGCATGCCGATGGGCGGCGCGCCTCTTTCCGAGCGCGAAATAGCCACCCTCCGGCGTTGGATCGATGAAGGCGCCCGGGGCGAGGTGAACGCTGCCCCGGTGGCGAAGTTCTCGCTGGCCCTGAAGCCGCCCGCCGCCGGCGGCGTCGACGCCCTGATGGACGCTTACTACCGCGCCAACAAGCTGGCCGCGCCCGGGGTCGTACCCGATGCCGTATTCGCGCGACGCGTCTATCTGGATATCTGGGGCCTGCTGCCCTCGCCCGAGGAGCAGCACCGGTTCGAGAGCGATACCCGGCCTGACAAGCGCGCCCGCCTGGTGGACGAACTTCTCGCCAACCAGCGCAACTACTCCGAGAACTGGATCAGCTTCTGGAACGATCTGCTCCACAACGATGAGGGCGTCGTCTACCACGGCGACCGCGCGTCCATCTCTCCCTGGCTGCTGAAGTCGCTGGAGGAGAACAAACCCTATGACGAATTCGTTCGCGCGCTGCTGGCGCCCGCCGGCAAGGACGGTCCGGCCGGCTTCGTGCGCGGGGTCACCTGGCGCGGAACAGTGAATGCCTCCCAGACTCCGGCCATGCAGGCCGCCCAGAACTCGGCGCAGGTCTTCCTGGGCATCAATCTGAAATGCAACTCCTGCCACGACAGCTTCATCAGCCACTGGAAGCTGCGCGAGGCCTATGCGCTGGCCAGTTTCTTCACCAACGAGCCGCTGGAGATTGTGAAGTGCGACATGGCCACGGGCAAGATGGCCGAGACCACCTTCCTGTTCCCGGAACTCGGCGGCATCGACGCCAAGGCCGCCGTGGAAGAGAAGCGCGCCGCCGCGGCTCGCATGTTCACCTCGAAAGACAACGGACTCTTTGCCAGGACCATCGTCAACCGCATCTGGCGGCAGTTGTTCGGCCGTGGGCTGGTCGAGCCGATCGACGAGATGGAAGGTCCTGCCTGGAATCCGGAACTGATGGAGTGGCTGGCCGCCGATTTTGTCGGCCATGGCTACGACATGAAGCACCTGCTGCGCACCCTGATCCTCTCCAAGGCCTATCAGAGCCCCAGCGTAGCCAGCGGCAACCAGCGCGACGCAGCTTATGTCTTCAAGGGCCCCTGGCCCCGCCGTATGACAGCCGAACAGTTTGCTGACTCGGTG
This sequence comes from Acidobacteriota bacterium, assembly GCA_017307505.1. GTDB lineage: Bacteria > Acidobacteriota > Terriglobia > Bryobacterales > Bryobacteraceae > Paludibaculum. The sequence continues at coordinate 174,832 of JAFKEE010000017.1, forward strand.
GCAACGCTCACCGGGGAATGGCGCACGCGGATCGACAACCGGCCGGTGCCGGGCCAATACGCCCGCGAATGGCGCTTCAAGGCGAATTCCATGACTCGTGCCCTGGGCAGGCCCACCCGCGACGGATCGGTCACCGAACGCCAGACCGACTCCACCACGCTGCAGGCCCTGGAACTCACCAATGGGCGCGTGCTGAACGACTGGCTGAGCGACGGCGCCAAACGCCTCACCGACAAGCCGGATCCGGCGCCGGCAAGCCTCTTCGACAGCGGAACCCTGCGCGGCACCGGCAAGGCCAAGGTGGATATCGACGTCACCGGGGTTAAAGAACTGTACCTGCTGGTGACCGATGTCGACTCCTACGATCCATCGCGCGTGAAGCTGCAGTGGCGCGATGCCCAGCTCATCGGCCCCGCGGGCGCTGTGCCTGTCCCGGGAGACGTCGTCCTGGGCAAAGAGACTCTCCTCGACCTAAAGGGCAAGGGCTACACCCGGTTCCAGGCGCTGCTCGCCGTCGACCCCGGTTCGAATCAAGCGGACATCTCGCCTGCCGTGCGCGGGTTCGTTTTCGACGAAGCGCCCAATCCACGCAAGCTCGTGGCGGCGGCGGGCGAGCCTCCGCTGCCCCGGCCCAAGGCGGCCACCACGCCCGCGGGCCTGGTCAAGCAGGTCTACGAACACGCGCTCAGCCGGCAGCCCGATGCCGAAGAATTGCGCCTGGCCACGGATCTCGTCGCCAAAGGCGGCCATGTCGATCGCGAGGGTCTGCAGGACCTGCTCTGGACCGTCCTGCTTTCGCCCGAATTCCAGTTCATCCGCTAAGAGGGGACCACGATGATGACGCGTCGAGAACTGTTGGCAAGCGCGGCGGCCGCGGCGGTGACTCCGGCGTTCGGCCAGGGCGGCAACAAGCTGCTGCCGGCCAAAGCGGACTGCATGATCCTGCTCTGGATGGCCGGAGGCATGGCGCAGACGGAAACCTTCGACCCGAAGCGCAAGACGGATTTCCAACCAGGCCGCCCTTCCAGTGAGGTTCTGAGCACCTTTGGTTCGATCCCCACCAGCGTCGACGGCGTGCGCATCTCAGAGGGACTGGAGAGGATCGCCAAAGTGATGGATCGCGGAACGCTGCTGCGTTCGCACCGTGTGGGCGACCTGGGCTTCATCCTGCACTCCAAGCATCAGTACCACTGGCACACCGGCTACGCTCCGCCGCAGCCAGTGCCGGTGCCGCACATGGGTTCGTGGATCGCGAAGATCCTGGGGCCGCGAAAGCCGGACGTGCCGGCCTTCGTCAACATCGGCCAGAACCTGGAGATCGGCGCGGAGAGCGACTCGGTGAAGGCGTATACGACTTCGGGCTTCCTGGGGAGTGAGTTTGCGCCGTTCAACATTCCGGATCCCTCGGATGCCGTCTCGGCCGTGCGCCCGCCCAAGGAGTTCAGCGAACTGCGCTTCAAGCGGCGCTTCGAAACCTACCAGCATCTGATGAAAAGCAATCCGCTGATGGCTACAGGCAGCGACGCGCAGAAGGAAGCGCTGCTGCGCTCCGTGGAGAACGCCCACCGCCTGCTGATGTCGCCCGCGGCCAAGGCATTTGACCTCGAACTGGAACCGAAGGCCAAGTACGACATTTACAACACCAGCCGCTTCGGCCAGGGCTGCCTGCTGGCGCGCCGCCTGGTGGAGGCCGGCGTGCGCTTCGTCGAGGTGTCCACCGAGTACATCCCGTTCCGCTACTGGGACACCCATGAGAACGGCCACACGCGCGCGCAGGGCATGAAGGAGACCATCGACCGCCCTGTGTCGCAGCTGATCCTCGACCTGGAGGAGCGCGGCCTGCTCGACCGCACCCTCATCGTGCTGGCCAGCGAATTTGGGCGCGATATGGTGACCGAAGGCAAACCCGGCAACACGGTGCAGGACCAGGTGAAGCAGCCCGATGTAATGACGGAGCCGAAGCACTACGGCATGCACCGCCACTTCACCGAAGCGTCCAGCGTGCTGCTGTTCGGCGGCGGCATCAAAAAGGGTTCCGTGTATGGAGAGACCGCCGAAGAACGGCCCTGCAAGGTGATCAAGGATCCGGTGACGATCGAGGACCTGCATGCCAGCATCTACAAGTCGCTGGGGATTCCGCACGACTACGCCGAGGTCTTCGAGAAGCGCCCGTTCTACGTGACGAAGGACGCCAAGGGCCACGCCGTGGAAGGACTGTTCGCCTAGGCGCTGCCCGAGATCACTTCGCGCACGGCGGCCAGCAGCGCGGCGCTGGTGAACGGCTTTCGCAAGGTTGGGGTATTGGCCTGGATGGGCGTCGGTTGCTCCGTGGGCGCACCTGGATAACCGGAGACGAACAGCACCTTGAGTTTCGGCCTCAGGACCGCCAGACGTTCAGCCAGTTCATAGCCCGACATGCCTGGCATGACGATATCGGAGAGCAGCAGGTCCGGCGCCGTCTGCAGCCTTTCCAGAAGGGCCAGCGCCTCCGCGCCGCTCGACGCCTCAATCACCCGGTACCCCTTCGATTCGAGGATCCGCACAGTCATGCCGCGCACGCCCGCATCATCCTCCACCAGCAGGATGGTCTCGCGGCTCGCGGCGGAAGGCATGGCGTCCGGTTTCGGCTCCGCAGCCGGAGCGGCCGCGTTGACAACCGGGAAGTGGATGACGAACCTGGAGCCGCGGCCCACTTCACTTTCCACATCGATCTTGCCGCCGGCCCGCTTCACAACACCGTAGACGATGGCCAGCCCCATACCTGTGCCCTTGCCCGGCGGCTTTGTCGTGTAGAAGGGCTCGAAGGCGTGGCGCAGGGTTTCCGCATCCATCCCCACCCCGCGATCCTCGACGCACAGCACAGCATACGGTCCGGGTTCGAGGCCCGGGTTGGCGGATGAAGAGGCAGGCGGGACCAGGGCCCGGCTCGTCCGGATCATTACCGTGCCTCCGTCCGGCATGGCATCTCGCGCATTCACGACCAGATTCATGAGCACCTGGCCCAGTTGGGCGCGATCGCCCATGACGTTGCCGATTCCATCCTCCAACTGGAGTTCCAGGTGAAACGTGACGCCCACCATGCGCTGCAGCAGCTTGGCGGTATCCCGCACCACGGCATTCAGCTCCAGCGGCACCAGGTCCTTCGCCTCGCTGCGGCTGAAGGAGAGCAACTGCTGGGTCAGTTCGGCTGCACGCTGGCCGGCGGCATGGATGTTCTCGACCTTCTGGCGCCGGTCGTCGCTCTCGGGCAGTTCCGTCAGCAGCAGTTCCGAGTAGCCGTTCACGATGGTGAGCAGGTTGTTGAAATCGTGGGCCACGCCCCCAGCCAGCCGCCCAATGCTCTCCATCCGGGTCGACTGGAGCAGGCGGGCTTCCGTCTCCGCACGCACCTTCTCCCTGGACAGTCGGCGCAACTGCTTCTGGGAGGAGCGCCTGGCCCAGAAGAGGGCGATGCCGATCACATTGACGATCCAAAGGATGAGGACCCCGCTGCGAAACCAATTGGCCTCCCAGAATTGGGGCTTCAGTGTCAGCCGGGTTTCAATCGCATTGGGATTCCAGAAGCCGTCGGAATTGCGCACGCGCAGGCCAAAGCGGTAATCGCCGGGTGGCAGGCGGGCAAATACGATCTCCCGTTCCGACCGTTCGCCCGAAGCCACCACGGCTCCGTCCTGCGAAAGCGTGTACTCAAAACGGACTTTGTCCTGGCTGGTCAGATCCACGGCGGAGTAGATCACGTGCACGTTGAGGCTGCCCGGCGGAATGATCACCGGCTGAGCCTCCGTCACGGCAATGCGGTGCTGTTCGCCCTTCCCGGTGAGATAGGTGATCTCCTCGACCCTGGCCGGTACCGGATCAGACCGTAACCACAGCCGGCTGGAGTCGATGAAGGCCGCGCCTTTTAAGGTGGCTACCCAGATTCTGCCGTTCTCGTCGAGTTGCAGGACGGGTTGGTGGTCGAACGAGCATTCGAGACTCGGCAGTCCGTCGTGCCGGTCGAACTGCTGCCACTCGCGGGGCTTCGCCCCTCCACGGGCTGCCTGAACCAGGTCTGCCTTGCGAAACCTCCAGACCCCGCGGTTGGTGGCCATCCAGACATGCCCGCCCTGTTCGAGCATGCCTCCGACGATCGCCGGCGGAACCTCGCCGCAATCCAGGGGCACGGTCTTGCCGTCTTTCCACAGCAGCAACCCGCCCGCGGCGGGCGCCACCCAGACGCCCTGCTCGTCCAGAGGGAAGATCGTGACCAGCGGCGGCAGCCTGTTGCCCTGGGCGTCGACGACGGGCTGAAAGCCTTGCCCCTCCACAAACCGGAACAAGCCCGCATCCCCGCCGGCCCAGATGGCCCCCGAAGCTCTTTCCTGCGCCACGCAGCGAATGGGGATACCGCTTTGCTGCGCGGGCGCGGCATACCGGGTGACGGTTTCGCCGCTGAACCTCACGGTCTTGCCATGATTCTCAGAAACCCAGACCCGGCCCTGCGAGTCCTCGAACAAACTCTCGATATTGCCGTAGCCATCCTCCGGCTTAAGCATCTGCCCGACCACGCCATCCCGGTATTGGTACAGGCCATGGTCAAATACGCCAAGCCACAATACGCCGGAATGGTCGACCAGCAGGGTCTGCGGATACAGCTCAGAGGGTTCTGGAACCGGCAGCCGGCTAAGCCGCTGGTCCTGAAACTGGTAGAGTCCGCCTCCGAAGGTGGCGATGTATACCCGGCCGCCCGGCGCGGGCGCCGCGGCCTTCACCGGGAAATCCGGCAGTCCCTGCTCCGCGCTGATGGAACGCACCCGTTTCTCACGAATGCGCAGCAGGCCGCCCCCGCTGGTGCCGATCCAGCGGTTGCCGCGCGGATCAGGGTACACGAAGCGGACGCCGTTGCTCGGCAGCCCGGTGGCCGTGGAATACCGGTTCACTTCGCCGCCCGGCCGGATCCGGTAGAGCCCCAGGCGGGAAGAAGCCCCCCACAACACACCCGCGCTGTCTTCCGTCAGTGACCAGAGTTCCGCAATCGGCTGGGAGAGCTGGAGCCGCGAGACGATCTGAGCCCCATCCAGCTTAAAGAGCGTATCGCCCTTCAACACCCACAACAAACCGTCTCGCGCTCCGGCCCAGGAAGGCAGGGATCCCTGCCCAATCTCGTCCGGCATCGGCAGGCTCTCCCACCCGTTCAGAGTCCAGACACTGGTGAAATCGCGATTCACCGCGCGCACGATGCCCTTCGAGTTCGAGTAGAGATACGTGGGATTCAGGCGGCCTGGAGGCGAAGGGATCTGGGTAAACCGCCCCTCGGCGTAACGGTAGATCTGCTGGGTGAACGTGATGAAGAAGACTGAGCCGTCGGCCGCGTCGGCAAAGTGCCGGACATAGGTGCCGGTCCAACCCTGCTGCGGGCCAAAGGCGGTCCACGCGCCGTCGTGGCCATAAGCCAGCCCGGACAACGTGCTGATCCACATGCCCCCCGCGCGGTCGCGGTGAAGATTGACGATACCCTGGTCCGTCAGCGCCGGAATGCGGCTATGGTCGAAGATCGTGAACTGATGCCCGTCGAAGCGCACCAGTCCGCGAAATGTGCCGAACCAGAGATAACCGTCTGGCATATGGACAATCGAGGTGGCCGAGTTTTCCGGCAGTCCCTGTTCCGTCTGCCAGTTGCTGACGACGTAATCATTGGAGAGTTGCTGGTCCTGGCCGGCCGGCGGCTGCGCCAGGCAGATCGATAGCAGGGGGAAGAGCCAGACGCTCCACCACTGCCCGCCAACAAACCGAGAGAGGGCAACGGCCGCCCGCTTCGCGGAACAGCACAGCGAACTTCGTACCCCCGGTCCCGAGACAAGAAAGGGGGAGCTGACTTCCAGCACTCTCATGCAAAGAATTGAGATATACAGGCTATCTCAGTTCGGAAGTCTACTCCCCGCTATTTTGAGTGTCCATCCGGATTTTCAGAATTCTACCGGCTCGCGCCGGCAGTTCAACTAGTACTCCCTGTCCTTCTTGATCCCAGGCTCGGGCACCGGATACTTGCCGTCCGGTCCCAACCGCAACGGGGGCGGCCCGTCCATGGTCAGCTTGTCGACATCCGGAGCGAATTCGTGCGGGCAATTCATCATCTGGTCGAACGTGATGATCTGACCGGTGTGGGCGGCCATGCGGCCCATGGACGCCACCAGGCTGGCTTCGGCGCCTCGCTTCACTTCGTTGTAGGGCTTATCCTTCCGGATGGCTTCCATCAGGTCGTCCCACTCGTACTGATACGGACTCTTCTCGGGCTGAGGATACGCCCAGACGAGATTGGGATCCTCCGGCAGCGGCAGGTCCTTCTTCGACATGACCGTGGGCATCTTCTGCCCTTTGTAGATCCGGGTCATGCCGGGCGTGTGCGACAGGGTGGAGATCACCGCCGAGCCCTTCGAACCGTGGGCGTAGCTGGCGAATTCATCGCGCGCGCCGGCCATATTCCGGCCATCGAAGAAGAGCTTCGTTCCGTCGGGGAAGGTGTACTGGACGGAGTAGACGTCGAAATTCTGATCGAGAGAATCGCCGCGGTAGTGGCGGCCGCCGACGGCGTGCGCCTCCACTGGCCAGGCGCCCTTCATCCAGCTGCACTCGTCGATCTGGTGGATGTAATAGTCGCTGAAGACGCCGCCGCTGGCCCACAGGAAGGCGTGGAAGCGGGAGATCTGGTAAGTCAGCTCGCTAATGCCTTCCGGCTTCGGCGGAGCCGTGCCGCCGCCCTGCCCCATACGGTAGGCGCGCATGGCCACGATCTCGCCAATCTGGCCCTGCTTGATACGGTCGAGCAATTCCTGCCGCGCCCGGCAATGGCGCACCATCAGCCCGACACCCACCTTGAGATTCTTCTGGCTGGCGAGTTCTCCCAGCTTGAGCATGCGCTTCGTCGTGGGCCCATCCACCGTCACCGGCTTCTCCATGAACGTGTGGAGACCGCGATCAATCGCGTGCGTGAACTGAACCCAGCGGAAGGCAGGAGGCGTGCCGAGAATCACGACATCGCCCGGCTTCATCGCATCCATCGCCTGTTTATAGGCGTCGAATCCAAGGAAGCGCCGCTCTGGCGGAACGTCCACCTGGCCCGCAAACTGAGTCTTCAGCTTGTCGTAGCTGTCGCTCATCTTCTTCGGAACCACGTCCGCCATGGCCACGAGCTTCACCGGGCCATTCGTTACGGACAGGGCATTCACCGCGGCGCCGGTGCCACGGCCGCCGCAGCCGACCAGGGCTACGGAAATCGTGTTGTTTTCTGCCGCGTGAACATGCGGCAGGGCGATACCGGCCAGTGCCGAAACGCCGGCGGTTCGACCGGTGTTGCTCAGAAACTGGCGGCGTGAAGTGGTGTCGTTTTGGTTTTCGCTCATGGCGGTCCCTCGCTTCTTGCCTCGTAAGCTTATCTCAAGTCGAGGCCCGGCGGGCACGACGAATCCACGACGCGGCAAGGGGTTGCTCAGCAGACTTTGACGACGGGAATCTGCAGCAATTCACCGAGCTTGGCAATCGGCCTCTCCACCTCACCGACGCCCAAGGCACAGTGATGCGTCGGCCCCTCGGCGCACCAGCGATTCACAAACTCGCGCGGCCCCAGCGGGAATCGCAACCTCGAATTGGTGTTGCCGATCTTCATGGTCGGACCAGGCTCGGAGACGCCCTGCGCCGTGATCATTTTCAACGAACCCGCGGCCGTCTGCGTCATCGCCAGCAAGGTCACCGGCCCGGTTTTGACATTGAACTCCACGCTGACGCCGCTACCGCGCTTGCCGTGGTATAGCCCCAATCCGCGCAATACCGGTTTGCGGTCTGTAATGGCAAGATGCCCCGGTCCGTCGTGGCCCATCAACACGAAGTTCTCGCGGAAATCCATCGCGTAGAACTCGGTGAACGAGCCGCCGGCGCCCAGTCGATCCAGAATCAGCATGGCAAGACAGGTCTTCAGGTCGCCTTCCCCGCTGGCCGGAATGCCGCGCGCGGTCAACAGGGAATTGCCCAGGATGACGCCCGCGCCCAGGCGCTCGTAGGGATTGCCGTCCAGGCCGCGGTAGTAGTAAGTGAGCCCGTTCAGGGAGAACCCCTCCACCATCCGGTCGAGCCCGGCCGCCACGCGCGCCGCCCATTCGAGGTCGCTGTCGGATACGTTCTCCAGAGTGAAGGTCTCGCGCGCGATGCGCGACTTCTCCACCACCTCCTCCGCCGCGGCTTCGCGCACGCAGCGATCGAGGTCGCACATCTCCAGCACTTCGATATGCGCGCCGGTCTGGGCGCTGACCATCGTGAAGTCCGAGTACATGTCGAGCATGCCCGGATACGTGTGGCCGAGGAAGCCAATGCGGCTGGAGCGCAAGCCCGCCGCCACCCGCGCAGCCAGGCACCACTCCTCAATCTCGCCCCAGGCTTCGGGATCGTCGCGCAAAGTGCCGGATACGACACGGAACTGAACGCGCGCGCGGGCAAATGCGTTGGAAAGCTCGGGCACGCAGCACGTCGAACAGTTCGCCAGCCACTCGCCGGTATCGACGTTCTCGTAGTCGAGCGCGTCCACCGGCTGAAGGTTCAGCACCAGCACCGGCAGCTTCGCCCGCTGCACCACCGGCAGCACCTGCGACGAAGTCGCATAGGTCCCCACGTAGCAGAGGATCAGATCCAGGTCCGAGGCCGCGAAAAGCCGCGCTGCCTCGTGTGCGCCGGGCGCAGAGTCCACCAGCCCCGCGGAGACAACCTCGAGGCCAAGCCCGGAGATGCGCGCTTCCACCTCACCCTGATAGCCGCACAGCCGCTCTCGCAGGCCCGGGAACTGCGGCCAGTATGCAGCCAACCCGATGCCGAAGACGCCCACACGCCCTCGTGGCGGCAGGCCGGCGGTCTGGGCCGGCGCGAGGCCGGAATGGTCGATGGACATGTATGGCTCCAGGCCGCCGCCACGGGCCGGCGGTCCTGGCAGCGAGTATCCCAAAGGGATTTCCGGAGTTGCAACACCGCCGCGGGCGCTATTCGCTGCGTAGCGCGCTGGCCGGATCCACCGACGTCGCCCGCCGCGCAGGCAGATAGCACGCCAGCAGCGCCGCTCCCGCCAGACCGGCGGACACGACGGCGTACGTCCCGGCATCCATCGGTTTCACGCCAAACAGCAGAGTCGACAGCGCGCGGGTAACACCGGCCGAAGCCACCAGCCCAAGGACCAGGCCAATGGCGATCAGCATCGCCCCGTCCCGGACAAACAACCCCTGCACCTGGCCCTGCTGCGCGCCAAGTGCGATCCGGATGCCGATCTCACGAGTCCGCCTGGACACCGCATAGGAGATCACTCCGTAGATGCCCACGACGCCGAGGATCAGCGCCACGCCGCCCGCCAGGGCAAGCATCAGCAGCGTGAACGTGGTGCGCACCATCGACCGGTCGTAGATGGTCTGTAGCGTTCGCACATTCGCTGTCGGGAGTGACGGATTCACCGCCCACACCGCTGCCTGAACTTCCTTGAGGAACGCCGCCGAGCCGGCACGCGGGCTGCGGACGATGAACGACATCGTGCGCCGGGCTTGAATCTTCTCATCCCAGAAGTTCGCCAGCAGGCTGGGCCAGTACACGATCTTCGGCGGCTCTTTGTGCACCCCGTTGTCGTATTCGTTGCCCACCACACCGATGATCTCCCGCCATTGGCCCTTGGGGGATTCCCGGATCCGCCGCCCCAAAGCCTTGGCCGGCTCCTTCCAATACTCGCGGGCAAGCCCTTCATTGATCAGCACGACCGGCGCCATCCGCTGCATGTCACCCCAGGTCAGGTCACGGCCGGCAATCAGCGGATTGCCGAGCGTCTTGAAGCTATCTGGCGCCACGAACTTGAAACGCCGGATGGGCGGCAGTTTGCCCTCGGCCGACGGAAAGTCTTCGGCGAAGATCGGGTCGTTATTCGTGCTGCCATCCATGGTGACGGTGTTTGACATGGTGGCCGAGACCACACCCGGAATCGATTGCATTCCCTGGATGATGCGCTGCTGCATTTGCAGGACCTGCTGTTCATCCTTCACCTGTCCCTCCGGGATGGAGATCTTCATCGTCAGCACCTGGGCGGGGTTCTGGAAGCCGGGCTGCACGTTCCGCATACCCTGGAACGTCCGGATCATGAGGCCGGAACTGATCAGCAGCACCAGCGCCAGCGCAACCTGGGAGACGACCAGGACCTTCCGCGTCCGGTGGTGCTCGCGGCCTTCGCTGGAACCTCTTCCCCCATCGCGAAGAGCCAGGGAAAGGTGCGGCGTGGCGTACTTGAAGACCGGTATCAAACCGAACAGCAGCCCGGACAGCAGCGCGATGCCCAGCGTATAGAGCAGGACGAACCCATCGATGGAGATCTGGTCGAGCCGCGGAAGGTTGGCCGGACCTTTGCTCACCAGCAGTTTCACGCCGCCCCAGGCGACGCCCAGGCCCAGCACTCCGCCAATGATACCCAGCGTCATGCTCTCCACCAATAGCTTCCGGGCAATCTGCGTCCAATGCGCGCCCAGCGCGGTGCGCAAGGCGAGTTCCTGCTGCCGCCCTTCCGCCCGCACGAGCAGCAGATTGGCCACATTGGCGCAGGCAATCGCCAGCACAACGCCGGCCACGCCCATCAGCACCCACAGGACGTTACCGGCGTCGCCCACGACGTCTTCCTTGAGAGGCCGGACCCTTGGTCCGAACTTCGCGTCGACGAACATCTGCTTGGAGATGCCGGGCGCCATGGGAAACTTCTCCATCATCATCGGCAGCATGCGCGCCACATCGGCGTTCGCCTGTTCGATCGTCACTCCGGGCTTCAGCCGCGCCAGCGACTCATAGCTGAAATTGCCGACGAAGACCGACTCTCTCTTCAACTGCAGCGGGGTGAACAGATCGGCCCGCTCATCCAGGAAACGGAAGTTCTGCGGCAGAATCCCGATAATCTCAAACGGCCGCCCATTGACGGTCATCGTCTTGCCCACGGCGTCCGGTGCACCGCCGAAGCGGCGCTGCCAGTAGGAGTACGACATCATCACCGTATCCGGGCTGCCCACCTGCATGTCCTTCGCGGTGAAGGCCCGCCCCAGGGCAGGCGCTACGCGCAGAACCTGCAGTACGCCCTCGGTCCATTCCATGGCATCCACCTGCTCGGGTTCGCCCAGTCCGGTCACCGTCAGCGAATCGTTGTTGTAGAGCCCGATCTGCTCAAAGACCCGGCCCTCCTCGCGGTAAGTGAAATAGGTGGAAGGCGACGCGTTCAACAGGGGGAAGTTCAGACCCGGCGCGGTATGCCACACGCCGACCAGACGCTCCGTTTCGCTGTAGGGCAGAGGCTTCAACAAAACCCCGTTCACGACACTGAAGATGGCGCTGTTCGCTCCGATGGCCAGAGCCAGGGTGAAGATGGCGATCGACGCGAACCCGGGCGACTTCCGGATCATCCTGATGGCAAACCGCAGGTCTTCAAGCATGAGCATCCTCTTTTCGGCGGCGCCTGCAGGCGCATGAACCTTATAACGAAGCTCGCGCGGCATTGTTCGGCAAAATCTTCGCGAAAATCACAGCGCACTTCTTTCCCTTCTATTCCATCCCAGGAAACCTCCACGGAAAAAAGTACTTGCGCAGGGCCTCATTTCCGTAGATGCTACCGGGCACCGCCCCCTGTAACATTGCGGCAATCCGCTTATTTTCTAAGGGTTAGCGGTTTGGCCGCCTTCCTGCACTTCATCCGGGCGTGAGCGGAAATCACCCGGAGAATCGACCTTGCGCCCGAGTCTCTATCTCGTCGTTCCGCTCATGGGGTGCCCCGCCGGCGGGAACTGGTGCGGTGGCGGCACGCAGAAAGACAGGAGCAAGCCGATGAAACTGAACCTGACATTGGGATTCGCGGCTCCAACTCTCCTGGTGAGTGCTATGGCATTAGGGAACACCTCAATGGGCACTCTAAGTGCTCAATCGGAGGGGGGTGCCCGGCCCACTCACCAGGAAGCCCAAGCCGCGGAGAAGCAGGAGGTGACCGGCAGGATTGAGGCAGTGGACCAGGACCAGAGTGTGGTCCAGGTTCAAGGCACAAGCGTGCCGATCGTGACAACCTCCTCCACCCGCTATTCGCGGGGGCTGAGCTTCAAAAGTCTGAAGCCCGGCATGGAAGTGAAAATCGTCGCGGTGCTCCGCAGCGATGGAAAACTGGAAGCCCTGGAGGTGCGTAGCGCCTAACCTGACATCCAAATCACCTCAGTAGAAGGGAGCGCGCGGGTTTCCTCGGGGGAGCCCGCGTGCTTTGCGTTTTCACCCGCCGGTCCCGCACCGGCGGTCAGCCATTCATGGAAACCCACAGAGGAGTCTGCGTTGCAGTTGACTACCAAGGCCGATCCCATGGCCTTCTTCAGAAGCGTGAAGTCGATCGCCGCCAGTGTATCCGCCAGACTGATCGTCGAATTCCCATCCCTCAAGGATGCTGATGGACACAACCGCCGGGAGCGGGAGTCCCCCAGCATCCATATCAACAGCATGGCCACCGACCACACAGCACCAGCGCTGCCTGTGGAGTGGAACGGCCGCACCTTCACCGTCAGCGGCCGCATTCGCGGGAACGGCGGCCGGAGCCGGTCGATCTTCATGTCGGGCACCCTGTCCGAGGACTGCACCACCCTCGACCAGGTCCGCGTACAGGAAGTATTGGAGAGCGGCGGGCAAACGACGATCTCCGAATTCGAGGTTGCCACGCTCGTCATCCACGACCGTGCCGTCCTGGACCGCCTCCCTCAGGCGATCCCCAACTCCTATTGCCGTTACCAGGACCGCACCGGCGAATCGGTGATCTCCATTCGCCGCACCATCGTCCTCAACGGCCAGACCTTCAGCCAGGTGGCCAGCATCGTCGGCAAGGCGAGCACCGACCTGTCGTTCTATAACTAGGCGCCGGTTGGCGCCTTACAGCAGCATATACGTCACCAGGGCCGTCGCAATCGCGTGCCCGTGCGAGTCGTGTACGTCCACACTGCCCACCGCCAGCGTTCGCCCCACCTTCACCAGTCTCGCCCTGGCCCGCACCTTGCCATGCGTCGCCGGACGCAGGTAGTTCAGCTTCATCTCCACTGTCGTCGCCGGAGCCCCGCCCCGAACGCCAATGATGGCGATACCCACCGCGGCATCCACCAGCGCGGCCGTCGCGCCGCCATGCAGCGTACCCAGTCCATTTGACAGTTCGGGGCGCACCTCGAGTTCCAGCGTGAGCCCGTCTTTGAAGACGCGCGTCACGCGCAGTCCCAAATGGTGGTTGAATGGCATCTTGAGGATGAGCTCATTGAGCTCTTTGATGGATAGAGGCTGGGGCTTCAAATTTCAGTGTAGGACAACCTTATGAGCGATCTCGTCACGACCTCCCGGCAGGGTTCCGTACTGGTGGTTACCATCAACAACCCGCCCGTCAATGCCCTGAGCCCCGGGGTGCCGGAAGGCATCGCCGCCGGGGTGCGCTCCGCTGCCTCCGACGAGGGCATTCATGCCGTGGTCGTCATCGGCGCGGGCCGCACCTTCATTGCGGGTGCCGACATCCGCGAATTCGGGCGTATCGTCTCGGGCGAAGCGCCGCCCCTGAACCTGAACGAGATCCTCTCCGAGATTGAGAACTCGCCGAAACCTGTCATCATGGCGATCCACGGCACCGCGCTCGGCGGCGGCCTGGAAACTGCCATGGCCGGCCACTACCGCGTCGCTGTCGCCTCCGCCAAGGTGGGCCAGCCCGAAGTCAAACTGGGCCTCATCCCGGGCGCTGGCGGCACCCAGCGGCTACCCCGGCTCGCCGGGATCGAAACCGCCATGCAGATGTGCGCCTTCGGCGAGCCCGTCAGCGCAGCCGAGGCCCTGGCCAGCGGCATCGTCGACCGCCTCATTGAGGGCGACCTGCTCACCGGCGCCGTGGCCTTTGCCAACGAGCATCCCCCGGTCCGCCGTACTCGCGACCTTTCCGGCAAACTCTTGGGCGCAGTCGCCGCCGAATCGCTCAAGTCGCTCTTCCAGGACTCCTGCCGCAAGAAACTCAAGGGACAGACCGCTCCGCTGGCCGCGGTGGAGGCGATCGCCGCCACCGCCCGTCTCGATTTCGATGCCGGAATCAAATACGAAGCCACACTCTTCAACGAGTGCCTGTTCGGAACGCAGTCCAAAGCCCTGATCCATGTCTTCTTCGGCGAACGCGCGGTCGCCCGCATCCCGGGCCTGCCCAAGGAGGTTCAGCCCCTGCCGCTGCGCCGCGCCGCGGTGGTGGGCGCGGGCACCATGGGCGGAGGAATCGCCATGTGCTTCGCCAATGCCGGAATCCCTGTCGTCCTGAAGGAAACCACGCAGGGTGCGCTGGACCACGGCCTGGCCTCCATCCGCCGCAACTACGAGACCTCCGTCAAGCGCGGCCGCCTGACGGCCGAAGCCGCCGCCCAGCGGTTGGATCTGATCAAACCGGTCCTGCGCTACGAGGGCTTCGATGAGGCCGACATTGTTGTCGAAGCCGTCTTCGAGGAACTCGCCCTCAAGAAACACGTCTTCTCCGATCTCGACGCCGTCGCGCGCGATGGTGCCATTCTCGCCACCAATACCTCGACACTCGACATCGACGAGATCGCCTCGGCCACCAAACGCCCCGAATGGGTCCTCGGCACCCACTTCTTCAGCCCGGCCAATGTCATGCGTCTGCTGGAAGTGGTGCGCGGAAAGGCGACCTCGCCCACCGCCATCGCCACCGCCATGGAACTCGGCAAAACCCTGAAAAAGGTCGGAGTCCTCTCCGGCAACGCCTTCGGCTTCATCGGCAACCGCATGTTCGGTCCTTACCGCCACGAGGCCATCCGGCTGGTGGAGGAGGGCGCCTCAGTCAGCCAGGTCGACCAGGCCCTCACGGATTGGGGTATGGCGATGGGCCCGCTGGCCGTCGGCGATCTCGCCGGCGTCGACGTCGCCTGGCGCGTCCGCCAGGAGGCCATCCGCCTGGGCATTCCGCACATCGAGGCGTCCTCCTTCGAGGACGAACTCTTCGTCCGCGGCCGGTACGGGCAGAAGTCTGGCGCCGGCTGGTACCTGTACGACGAAAACCGCAAGGCTTCGCCCGACCCGGAGGTCGAACGGCTGGTCCGCGAATACGCCGCCTGCCAGGGCATCCCCCAGCGCACCTTCAGCCACACCGAGATTCTGGAACGGACACTGTTCGCGCTCATCAACGAAGGCGCCCGGCTGCTGGAGGAGGGCATCGCCCTGCGGCCGGTGGATATCGACATCGTCTACGTGAACGGCTACGGCTTCCCTGCCTGGCGGGGCGGCCCTATGCACTATGCCGAAACCCTCGGGCTGCAACGCGTGACCGACCGCATGCGCGCGCTCTACGACGAGTTCGGGCCATTCTGGAAACCGGCCGCGTTGTTGGAGCAGTCCGCCAAAGCCGGGCGCTGGAATTCCTAGCCCGGCAGGACAGCACGCCGCACCGGGCGCTGGGTACACTGTGGGGTAAGATGCCGTACGCCTCGATCCCCTCTCTCTCCCGCCGCACGTTTGCGCTGGCCATGGCCGGTGCCGGAGTTTCACTTCTGCGCTCCGCCGAGCCGGAGATGCACTGGGCGCTGGTCTCGGATACGCACATCCCGGCCGACGCGTCGGACAGCTACCGGGGCTTCAATCCCGTGGCCAATCTGAAGCGCGTCGTTGCCGAAATCGAAGCCATCAAACCCGAGGCGGTCCTGCACTGCGGCGACATCGCGCGCCTGAAGGGCATGCCGGCTGACTACGAGGCCGTTCATGGCCTGATGAAGCCGCTGTTCGCGAAGGTCCCTGTCGCCATGGCAATGGGGAATCACGACCACCGCAAGAACTTCCTCGACGTCTTTGGCAAAGAGCAGGCGGGCATCCAGAGCGTGAATCAGAAGCATGTGCTGGTGGTGGAAGGGCCGGCAGTGCGGGTCATCGTGCTGGACTCGCTCATGGAAGCGAATACCGTGCCCGGTCTGCTGGGCAAGGCGCAACGCGCCTGGCTGGCGGAGTTCCTGAAGACCTCCACCGATCTGCCCACCATCCTGTTCGTCCACCACACGCTGGACGACGGCGACACCTCGCTGCTGGATGCGCCCCGCTTCTTTGAAATCCTGAAGCCCCACCGCAAAGTGAAGGCGGTCCTCTACGGCCACTCCCACGCCTATAAATACGAAGCTTGGGAAGGCGTTCACCTGCTCAACCTGCCTGCGGTCGGCTACAACTTCAACGACTCGGAGCCCGTCGGCTGGGTGGAAAGCCGGCTCAGCAAAGCAGGCGGGGCGTTCACCCTCCACGCCTTCGGCGGCAACACGGAGAAGAATGGCAAGACGATGTTCCTGCCGTGGCGTGCCTAAATCGGCGTCGCAAAGCGCAGCCCCAGACCATCCGGCGACACAACCGTGAAGTCGCGCAGCCCATAATAGCGGTCCTCCACGGGCTTGATCACCCGCAGACCCAGGCACTGGCACAGGCTCCAGTAGTGATTTACGTCCGGCACCAGGATCCGCATGTTCGCCACGACAGTGGACGGCGGCTCGGGCTGGCCCGGAATCTCCTCCAGGAGCAGCCGCGACCGCTCCCAGTTCAGCGCCACGAAATGCTCCTCCGCGCGCTCCACCTGGAAGCCGAGCCGCTGATAGAACTCCGCCGACGCTTTCACATCCCGGACGTACAACTCCACCACTAACTGCTGTGGGCTCTCCGTAAAGCTCGTCAGCGAGGAGCCGATCGCCTGCAGGTAGCGTTCGGCAGACCGCCGCACCGCCCCTTTGGCGTCCTCCCGGATGGTTTTGCCGGGGAACACGCCGTACAATCTCTCGAATTCAAAGGGCTCCAGCGCCGCCACGATGCGCTTCACCGCCACGGCCCCCAGCGGCACCATGTTCGGGTAGCTGTAAAGGAAGCTCGTCCAGCGCCGGTCCATGGCGACCTGCGGCTGGTCTCCGGCGAACAGGGCGCCGGCCCGGTGCATCACCTGGTAACCCTCGAAGTGACCTCCGCAGCGGATCAGGGTAGCCCCGCCCGGCAGGCTGGCGGTTTCCCCCACCCACAGCCGGATCGCGCCGCTCCGGCGCTGCAGCCAGTCGCGCTCGTCTTCGTGGATCCAGACCGGAGCCCCGCCGAAGGCCTCGCTCCACTCGATCATCGACGAGTAGTAATGCGCGTGCGAGATGGCGATGGTCTGGATCCCGCCGAGTTCCTGCACGGCCCGCACCGTCTCATCATCCAGCAGCGAGATACAGTCCCAGAGGATATTGCCCTCCTCCGTACGCACCAGGAAGGCCCGCTGGCCAATTCCGAATGTAGGCTCGGTTACTATCGAGAAGACGCCTGGCTCCTCTTCGGTGATCACGTTGCGGTGCCGCGTGCGGAGTTCCTCCAGCGTCGTCCAGCGCTGGCCGGCCCACCCGACATACTGCCGGGCGTCCTCGCAGATAGGGCACCGTTCCGGCGCCTGTTCACTGGTTTCCTGCTGCGCTCCGCAGGTCGTGCAGATCCAATTCATACTTTCTGTTCAATGGATGACGTTGCCGCCGCCCAGGATTCCGGCTGCACGCCGTGAATGGTGCAACATCCTTGCGGATGGCATACGATGTTGAGGGTTGATACCAACTACTCTCTGAGAGGCGATCATGTCACAAATAAAAGGACCCGCCATTTTCCTGGCCCAATTCATGGGCGACGAAGCGCCGTTCAATAACCTGCCCAATATCACTGCCTGGGCCAAGGAACTCGGCTACATCGGCGTACAGATCCCGTCGTGGGACAGCCGGGTGATCGACCTGAAGAAGGCCGCCGAATCGAAGACCTATTGCCAGGACCTCAAAGGCCAGATGAACGGCCTGGAGATTACGGAACTGGCGTCGCACCTGCAAGGCCAACTCATGGCCGTCCATCCCGCCTACGACGAGCTCTTCGATGGCTTCGCCGCACCGGAAGTGCGCGGCAATCCCAAGGCCCGCACCAAGTGGGCTGTCGAGCAGTTGAAGCTCGTCATCAAGGCATCGAAGAACCTCGGCCTCAGCGTCACCCCGTCATTCACCGGCGCTCTGCTGTGGCCCACGGTCTACCCCTGGCCGCAACGCCCCGCCGGTCTGGTGGACGAAGCCTTCAAGGAACTCGCCAAACGCTGGAAGCCCATCTTCGATTTCGCCGACAAGCACGGTGTCGATTTCGCGTTTGAGCTCCATCCTGGTGAGGATCTGCATGACGGGCTCACCTTCGAGCGCCTGCTGGAAGCCACCGGCAACCACCCCCGTCTCGGCATCAATTACGACCCGTCGCACTTCGTGCTGCAGTGCATGGACTATGTCGGCTTCATCGACACCTACGGCCCTTACATCAAGGCCTTCCATGTGAAGGATGCCGAATTCGTTCCGTCCGCCAAGGCCGGCGTCTATGGTGGCTATGCGGACTGGAAGAACCGCCCCGGCCGCTTCCGCTCGCTCGGCGATGGCCAGGTCGATTTCGGCCAGGTATTCTCACGCCTCACTGCGGCCGGCTACAAGAGCTGGGCCGTGCTCGAATGGGAATGCTGCTTCAAGGACGCGGCCCAGGGCGCGGCCGAAGGAGCCCCGTTCATCGAAGCCCATCTCATCGACGTCCCCAAGAAGGCGTTCGACGACTTCGCCGGCGGCGCCTCCGACACGAAGCGCAACCGCCGCATCCTCGGCCTCGAATAGCGCGAACTTCACCACCGGACACAAAGGGGCAGCTCGCAAGGGCTGCCCTTCTTTCTATTTCTTGCCGCGGTCCAGCCCAAACGAGGGCTTATCGCGCGTCCCCGTGATCTTGATCTTCGCCACCATCCCATAGCCCTCCTTCGCGAAGAAGGGATCCACCGGCTTCAGCGCCAGCCGCTTCCAGCGCGACTTCATCATCTGCGAGAGCCGCGCCTGCATGCGCGCCGTGCCATGGAAATCGAGCTCCTGTGTGTGGAAAACGTAGTTGCCGGCAAGATCCACCTCGGCGCCCGGAATCTCAAAGCCCAGCTTGGGAAACTGGATCTTCCCTTCTGCCATTTCGAAGTCGCCGGACATCTGGGAAGGGATCTCTCCGATCTCCTCGTTCTGCGGCTGCCCCTGGGCGCGGCGGCTCAGAGAGTCCAGGCCCTCCTGCACGTCGGGACTGCTGAACAGCGCATCGATCAGTTTGAAGGACCCCTTCAAACGCAGGCGGTCGGCGATCTCCCCCTGCCCCGGCGGCAGCACCACCCGGAAGTCGAGTTGGATGCCGCCTTTCATGAAGGGTTTTGGCCCCTTCATGGCCAGCAGCAGGACGTTCTCCAACTGGCCCTTGGGCATGACGGCCTTCAGGTCGACGGTCTTGCCCTTCGTGCCGGCATTGCGCACCACACCGCCTCGCACTGTGAATGCCGTGGAGCCCAGCACGCCCTGGACCGGCTCCAGCCGGGTATCTCCGTTGGTGCCGTCCACAATGGCGTGATATTTCGTCGTCAATGGTATGCGGTTGCCGCTCATGGTGAGCCGGAAGTCCGGCACACGCGTCTCACCATCCACTGTGATCTCGTCCAGCGTCCCCTGGAAATCGCCGGTGGAAGACAGAGTGCCCGCAATGCCTTTGAAGACGCCGAGGTTTGCGTTGTCGAAGGTGTACTTGCCGGTGAGCGGTGTATCCGACGGGCTGTCGGCCACCCAGGGCCCGAACGTTCCGGTGCAGTGAATCATGCCTGGCGGTTTGGCGTTGGTCAATTGAGCCTGGTATTTCATGGCCACACCAGAACCGGCAGACTCAAGCCGAAGAGCATGAATCCTGAAGATCAGGGGTGCTTTGGTGGCGTCCTTGGGCAGAATTGTCAGCACGCTGTCGCTGGCCAGCACCTCTTCAATGAGCACGTCTACCTTCTGAGGCTTCGCCCCGCCCGGTTCCGGCTCCGGCGCCTGCAGGCTGTTCGCCACCTTCGGCCGGTCGACCTTTGGGGGGACATTGATCTCGAACCCTTCCAGGTTGACGCGATTCACCAGGGCTTTGCCGTTCAGGAGCGCGTCCAGATCCGCCTCGAAGAGAAACTTCCGCATGCGGAGTATGGAGGGCGCCGTGGGCAGACTTTTCAGCTTGATGTCGAGGTCTTCGCCGTTCACTCGCACCTTAATCATCTTGCCCTTGTGGAAGATGAGGTCCAGCGGCGATTTCAGGGGCAGGTTGATGTGGATGCTCTTCAGCGAAACACTGGCGCGGAACCGTGTCTCCAGATACGCAATGGTCTGTTCTCTCAGAAATGGTTCAAACCGGCGCGCCAGGATGATTCCGGCCACAAACAACCCGGCCACAACCATGCAAACCGCCACCGCAGACCACAGGATCCACTTCGTGCGCCTGGACATGCTGTGAGTGTAGCTGGTATCTCTACCAAACACTCATATTTTGGCTATCTAATTAGTGCACTTCCGCCAAAACCGGCACCGGGCCGCTGGATTCGCGCACAATCAGTTCGGGTTGAATTAGCGTTTCCCTGATCTCCTCCAGGCGTGCGGGCTCGGCCGTGAAGCTTTCGAAGATCCGCAATCCGATCAGATCGCGAGCCAGCCGCGCGGTGGTGAGGGCCGGAGAAACGACATCGGAAAGGTCCAGCCCATCGAAGCCGGTCACCGACACGTCGTCCGGGACGCGCAGCCCCAGATCCTTCAACTGGCGCAGGACGCCCAGCGCCATGAAGTCGTTCACGCAGACAATCGCCGTCGGCCGGAATCCGGATTGATAGATCTGCCGCACCGCACTGCGTCCGCCGGCCAGGCCATCCAGATCCGCGACGGTCCGGTATTCAACCTGCGGCGCGAAGTTCTCCATCACCTCTTCAAAGGTCTGCCGCCTGTCGTTGAGGGGCCCCAGGGTGGTGTGATGGCCCACAAAAGCGAAACGCCGGTGGCCCAATTTAAAGAGGTATTCGGCGATCTGCTGCACCGCGGTCCGGTAATTTACCTTGATGCTGATGATGCTTTCGCGGGGCGTGCCGACGTCGTAGACGACGGTTGGAACCTTGCGCTCAGCCAGTTCTTCCAGCAGCGCTTCGTCCATCTCGGAAACCACCAGGGCCAGTCCGCCCAATCTTCGACCGATCATGAGGCGAACGCTGGCTTTGAGGCGATCCACCTGATAATCGGTGTTTGCCACCAGGACCTCATACCCGTTGCGATTCGCCTCTGCTTCCAGACTGCGAAATACATCAAGAAAGAAGGGGTTTTCCAGGTTGGAGACGATGATGCCGATGGTCCGGTTGCTGCCTGCGGCCAAGGCCCGGGCATGCATATTCGGGTAGTATTTCAGCTCTTCGACGGCCTTTAGCACGCGCTCACGGGTGGCATCCCGGACCACTCCGATATTGTTCAGCACACGGGAAACGGTGGCGGTTGAGACACCGGCTCGCTGTGCGACATCTTCAAGATTCATCCCAGAATCTCCTTGAATTCCTGCGCGGCGACATGGCGCATGAAGCACGGGTTTATCACTACCTGGGGTCCGGCGTCAAATCGGCCGGCGTCCCCCGTGAGGCGCCGGCCGAACTTTATTGACATCTACCAGAGCTTACACTGCTGATCGGCCGGGCGCACCATGGGGTCGCCCTGTTTGCAGTGGAACGCTGCGTGGAAAGCCGGCATATTCATCAGGGTTCCGTTTGCGCGGAACTTGGCCAGGGGGTGCGGATTTGTATTGAGCTGGAGCCTCATCGCCTCGGGCCGGTATTGTGAACTCCACACGCGCGCAAAGGCCAGGAAGAACCGTTGGTCTGCTGTGAAGCCGTCGATGACGGGGCCGGGTTTGCCCTTCAGGGTGCGCTTGTAGGCTTCATAGGCGAGCGTCAGGCCGCCAAGATCGCCCATCGCCTCGCCCACCACCAGCTTGCCGGTGTGATGCAGGCCTTCGCCAACGTCCATGGTGTCGAACTGGTGAATCACGCAACCGGCTTTGGCATCGAACTTCTGGCGGTCTTCCGCGGTCCACCAGTCTTTCCGGTTGCCTTCGGCATCGAACTTCGACCCCTGATCGTCGAAGCCATGGCCCATTTCGTGGCCAATCACGGCCGCGATCGCGCCATAGTTCACGGCATCGTCGGCCTGGAGGTCGAACATCGGCGACTGCAGGATACCCGCTGGAAAGACGATCTCGTTCATGAGCGGGCTGTAGTAGGCATTGACGGTCGGCGGCGTCATGCCCCAGTCGTTCCGGTTCACCGGCTTGCCGATTTTGGACAACTGGTACAGGCGATTGTTCAGGGAGGCTGCCCGCGTGTTCTCGAAGTAGGCCTTGGGATCCACCTTCACCGCGGAGTAGTCGCGCCACTTGTCGGGATAACCCACCTTCGGCACAAACGCATTCAGCTTGGCCACTGCGTTCTTGCGCGTCTCCGGGGTCAGCCATTCGGCCGACTGCAGTTGCTCGCGCAGCGTCACGCGGAGGTTCTCCACCAGTTCATTCATGCGGCGCTTGGCTTCAGGCGGGAAGTGCTTCTTCACGAAGACTTCTCCGAGCGCCTCGCCCAGGTTGCGGTCCACGGCGTTGGTGCAGGTCTGCCAGCGCGGCTGCTGCTCTTTCACCCCAGCCAGCACAGTGCGGCTGAAATGAAAATCCTCGTCCTCGAAGGCCTTCGGCAGCATATCGGCCGCGCTGCTTACGGTGCGCCAGCGGGCCCAGGTTTTCCAGTCGGCGAGGGAGGCGGCGGTGAGCTGGGAGTTCAGCTTCTTGAGCGTCTCGGGCTCGGCTACGTTGATGGGCGTCGTCTCGGCGATGTTGAACTGTTTGAACAGCGCGCTCCAGTTAAGTCCGGGCGCCAGGGTCTTCAATCCGGCCATGTCCATTTTGTGATAGCGGGCATCGGGATCGCGCCGCTGGACATTCGTCATCATCGAACCGGCCAAGGCGGTCTCGAACTCAAGCACAGCCTTCGCTTCGGCAGCGGCTGCTTCCGGCTTGTCGCCCAGCAGTTGCATCATCTTGGCGACGTGCGCCACGAACTCTTCGCGGATCTTCACGGAGCGCGGGTCGGTCTTGAAGTAGTAGTCGCGGTCCGGCAGGGAGATGCCGCCCACTCCGACGTTGGCGATGACTTCCTTGGAGTTGCGTTGATCCTGACCGCTCATGACGAAATAGGGGCCAATGGGGGTCATCTGCTGGAAGTCGTTGAGAGCCGCGGTCATGCCCGCCACATCCTTCACGGCGACGATGCGGTCCAGTTGCGGCTGGATGGGTTTCAGGCCGCGCGATTCGATGGCCGCCGTGTCCATGCAGCTGGCGTAGAAATCGCCAATTTTGCGCTCATTTGAAGTGGGTGGAGCGCTCTTGTTCGACGCCGCTGCTTCCAGAATGGTCCGCAGCCTTTCCCTGTTCCCTTCATTCATCACCGACATCGTGCCCCACGAGGGATAGCGGCCGGGGATTGGGTTCTTGTCGAGCCAGCCGCCGTTCGCGTACCGCCAGAAGTCGTCGCAAGGCTTACAGGACGTGTCGAGATTCGAACGATCGATGCCGCTGCTGCCGGTTTGCTGCGCGAACAGGATCGTGACCAGGCATGTGCCCAGTAGAAGGGTATGTTGCAGTTTCATAGGGGATCTCCCAAGATCAGTACCCAATCTATCGTCTTTCGACACCCACCTGCGCATGCGACGGCCCTTCATTCCGTACAAAGTGGATCTATTCATTAAGCCGTTCCGGGTCTAGATTGGGGAATACGTTATGAGCACCACTACCGCCCCTCGATTCTCTTCTGTCCTGGAAACGCCGGCGGCCGATCCGGAGACGGCGCGCCGCCACTTCGCCTCCAAGCTGTCGCTGGAAACCGATCCGTCGGACGTGTATGCCGATATGGAGAAGGGCGTTCTGGGCTTCGTGGTGGTTGACGTGCGGAGCCCGGAACGCTATGCCGAAGGGCATATCCCGGGCGCGCTCAACATTCCCCACCGTACTCTGCGCGAGGACACGACCGCCGGAATCTCCAAGGAGACCGTGGTGATTACCTATTGCGACGGGCCGGGCTGTAATGGGTCGACGAAAGGGGCTTTGCGGTTTGCGGCTCTGGGTTTCCGGGTGAAGGAGATGATCGGCGGGTTGGAGTGGTGGATCAAGGACGGATTCAAGGTGGAGGGAAACGGCCGCTGAGGACCGTTTCCCCGGATTGAGCTACTGTTTGGCGGGCGGTGCGCCGCGCGGCGGACCTTGAGCAGGAGGTTCCGGCAGCGTGATGTGCGCTTCGCCGCGGTGGCACGTCCAGCAGGCGACCTTTTCGGCGCGTCCGCCGGGGGCGAACTTATCGGCGTTCTCGCGGATGTTCATCACCATCTTGAGCATGGCGCGGGCGACGACCTTCTCTTCCTTGTCGTCCTTGGCAAACTCGCGGGCCACGTGGCAGAAGTCGCACTGGACGCCCAGCGCCTGGTTGAAGGCGCGCATGGTGTTCATCAGCTGCGGCCGCGGGATATCTTTCGGTAGCACCTGCAGGTTCGATGGTGCCGGAGGCTGCGCATAGAGGCTCGCGACGGCCAGACACGCCGCGAACAGAAATCCCCTGGAGCCCTTGACCAGTATGGTCTTAGTTGTCATCGTTACTCCTTTTTTGAGCCCTCTCGGCGGATTACGGAGATCCGCCATGGAGATAGTAGCGGATCTGGAGCCGCTTCGGTTACCCAACGGCCCGACATTTCTTCCTAGAGGAAGTCCTCGCGGATGGGGTTGAAGGTGTCGACGAGGCGGGCGGTGGGCGAGAGGAGTTGGATGGAGTGCGGGACTCCGGAGGCTACGGCGAAGAGGTCTCCAGCTCCGAGTCTGCGGGGTGGCTGGCCGCCGCACAGGAAGAGGATCTCGCCGGAGGCAACGTAGCTGATCTGCTCGTGGGAGTGGAAGTGCATCGGATCGGGCTCGGGCCAGGGGCCGCCTTCGATGTCGATCACCACGGTCATGAGATCGTTGGTGCGGATGATCTTGCGGGCGAAGCCGGGGCGAAATGCCTGGCCTTCCGTCTCGGCATCAAACAGGACCAGTGCGGTGTGCTCGGCGTGAAGCATGCCCTAGTTTCGCACCGGCGGCAGCACCTGGATGTCGATGGACCGGAAGCTGGCGAAGGACTCGTGGTGCTGGAAGGCAATGGCGGTCTTGCGGTGTTCCAACCGCTCCAGCATGCGGGCGCTGTTCAACTTCTTCGCCGCCAGAGCGGCTCTCAGTTCCGGCGAGTGGAACGAATAGGCCAGCACGCGCCGGCCGTTGAGCCAGTGCTCCACGTCCTCGCCTTGTACCCTCAAGCGGCCTGTGTTCCATTGTCCGGCGGGCTTGGCCGCGCGCTCCGTGGGCGGCAGGTAGTTGTAGAGTGCGCCGGAGGCGTGCGCGGCCTGATCGGACCCGGCAGTCGAAGCGTCGTCGACCAACTGGAACTCGAAGCCCAGCGAGGTCTCATGCAGGAACTCGCCTTTGGCGTCGTGGAGTTTGTCCGTCGCCGTGGCCTGGATCAGGTACTTGATGCCGGTATTGGCGCCGGGCGCGACCTTCCATTCGAAGGTCAGGTCGAAGTGGTCGTACTCGGCGGCGGTCCAGAGATCGCACTGGCGGCGGGCATCGGCGATGGTCTCGAGCACTCCGTTCTCGATCCGCCAACTGACATCCGGGCCGGTCAGGCCAGAGGGCGTGCGGAAGTTGCGGAAGCTGGCGCCGTCAAACAAGGTGGCGGGCGTCGCCCGGGCGGCGGTGAGGAGAAGAAGGGCGGAACGGCGGGTCACTTGCCTGATTGTAGCGGCAATGCGCCGGCCGGCAGCAGGGCTCGGATGAGGTCGCCCGATCTGGAGTAGTAGAGAAAGCGGCCATCCGGGCTGACCGAGATGCCGCCGGGCAGCACCTGTGCGGTCTCTTCCAGAGGCAGGAACTGCATGGCGCGGGTGTCGAGAGGGAAGAGGCAGAGTTGGGCGGAGTGCGGCGGGGTGGATGAGTCGCTTGTGGCATCGAGGAGGAGGATGGCCCGGTTGAGCACAATGAAGTTGGGATTGCGGATGTCGGGGTGGACGAGTTCAGAGGGTCCGCCGGATGCGGGCATGCGCCACAGCTGTCCCGCCTGCCGGCTCTTGAGGTAGTAGAGGAAACGGCCATCCGGTGAGAAGCGGACGCGGTAGCCGGCTTGATCCAGGACGAGTTCCGGTGCACCGCCTTGGGTGGAGACGCGCCAGATGGCGGGCTGGTCCGGTGTGAAGTAGATCGAGGCGCCATCCGGTGACCAGGCAGGGTGGAGTTCTCCGTGGTAGCCGGATAGCAGAGCGCGGCCTGCACCAGAAGTATCCGCGATGAAGAGGCCGCCTTCAGACTGGTCGAATGCCAGCCGTTGGCCGTCGGGCGACCACGCGGGATTCGTCTCGGCTTCCGGGCGACTGGTGAGCCGCCGTGGTCCACCTCCGGCTGACGGCTGGAGGTAGATATGGAAGCGGTTGCCGCCGCCATTCCAGGCGAAGGCCACAGAGGTACCGTCCGGGGAGACGGCAGGTGCGGTCTCGATTCCGGGATAAGCGCTGAAGGCTGCTACTGGTTCCTGGCGATGCAGGAGAGAGTAGGCGACTGCGCCTGCGACGATGAGAAGCGCGAGCAACCAGGGCCACCACGGCTTGCGTCGCGGCGGACCCGGAATGATGTGCGGAGAGGGCCCCTCGCCGCGCCACTGCCTCAGGCGGTGCAGGGTCTCCATGACCTCGGTCATGGTCTGCGGCCGCTGCTCCGGCGCTTTGGACAGACAGGCGGCCACGAAGGCGGAGAGTCCCGGCGTGAGGCCGGATCGGAGCGAGTCGAGCGGCGGCGGGTCCTCGCGAATCAGGGCGGCGAGACTACGGAGAGCGGTCTCGCGCCGGAAGGCCTGGCGGCCGGAGAGCATCTCGTAGAGGACGACGCCGAAGGAAAAGATGTCGGACCGGGCATCGGCTGTGCGGCCCTCCGCCTGTTCGGGCGCCATGTAGGGGATGCTGCCGAGGATCGCGCCCTCGGTGGTACGCAGGGAGAGGCCCGAGCGCGTGCGGGTCTCCTCCTGGTCGCCCAGGTCGCGGCGGGCCAGTCCGAAGTCGAGCAGTTTCACGGTGCCTTCGGGCAGCACCAGGATGTTGCCGGGCTTGAGATCGCGGTGGACGATGCCTCGGGCATGCGCGGCCTGCAGGGCAGAGGCGACCTGGAGAGCGAGGTGGATGACCTCTTCTTCTTTCGCTTCACGACCGCTGAGGTGCTCCGCCAAGGGGCGGCCCTTCACAAACTCCAGCACCAGGACGACGGCGTCGCCATGGGTCTCGTAGGCATAGAGGCCGGCGATGTTGGGATGGTTCAACATCGCGAGGAGCCGGGCCTCGCGGCGGAAGCGCGCCATGTAGGCGGGATCCTGGATCAGGGCCGGGTGCAGGAGTTTGAGGGCGACATCGCGCGCGAGACGCTCGTCGCGGGCCTGATAGACCTGCCCCATGCCGCCGGCGCCCAGCGCCTTCACGATGGAGTAGTGACCAAGCTGGTCGCCGGGCGACAGAATCGAGGCGGGCCGGGCTTCTCCGTCCGTGAGGTTCGCCCAGGCCGGGACCTCGAGGAGCGAGTCCCGCTGGCCTTCGTAGCCCAGAAGGGACTGGATCTCGCGCAACAGCGACTCGTCGCCGGCGCAGGCGTCCTGCAGGTAGGCATCGCGCTGCCCATCCGGGCAATCCAGCGCGGCATGGAAGAGCAGTTCCACCCGGCGCCAGCGGCCGTCCTCACTCATCGTCCGCCTGGCTCATGTGCCGCAGCAGCCAGGCCTTGGCGAGCTTCCAATCGCGCATCACGGTTTGGGTGGAGACGTCCAGGACGCTGGCTGTCTCTTCGACGCTGAGGCCGGCGAAGAAGCGGAGCTCGACGATGCGGGCCTTGCGGGCGTCCTGTTTGGCGAGCTCGTTGAGGGCGTCGTCGAGCTGGACGACCTCGGATTCGCGGCCAGGCGCCATGACCATGGACTCTTCGAGCGGGATGCGTTTGGCTCCGCCGCCGCGCTTCTGGTAGGTGCGCGAGCGGGCATGGTCAACCAGGACGCGGCGCATCATCTGGGCGGCGAGCGCGAAGAAGTGGACGCGGTCCTGATACTGCATCTCGCGCGTGCCGAGGAGTCGGAGGTAGGCCTCGTTGACCAGGTCGTTCGTCTGGAAGCTGTGGCCGGGGCG
Source organism: Acidobacteriota bacterium (assembly GCA_017307505.1). Lineage (GTDB taxonomy): Bacteria > Acidobacteriota > Terriglobia > Bryobacterales > Bryobacteraceae > Paludibaculum. The sequence continues at coordinate 202,977 of JAFKEE010000017.1, forward strand.
CTCCAGGCGCATGTAGTGACGGGCGGTGCGCCGCAGCTCCTCATAGAGCATGGGCATGAGCCGCTCAAGCGCGGCCTGATCGCCGGCTCGCCAGGCGTTGAGGAGGCCGGTGACATTGATTGAGGGCTCCATGTGGCGCCTCCGGAGAGCCGATTGTAGCATGGGTCACTCGAATTGCTCCCCCGATTCGAGGTTGCCCGGGTGGGTGTGCCGCCCTGCCGGCTCAGGCCATCGCGCGGAAACTGAGGAGCCTGCCGCAGAAGAACCAGGACGACCATCCGAGCATTCTGAAGGCCGGCGGGGCCCGGAACTAGGGCGTGGGCAGAGGGGCGCCCCGAGAAAGGGTGCGCGGGTCGTCGAAGAGGGCTTTGTGGGCGTCGCCGGCGCGGCGGTCGAAGATATCAGACCAGCCCATGAACCAGACCCAGCGCGGCTGGCTGTTGAGCACTTCGGCGGAGGGCGGCTGGCCCACCTCGCCGAGCGCCACGGGCTTGCCGGCGGCGAGGGCGACAAGGTCGTCGTAATAGCTCTGCTTGAATTCGCCGTAGACGTCGGTGGCCAGTACATCGACGTATTGGAGGCCCGGGAAGAAGTCGTAGTAGGGGCTGGTGGCGCGGCCGGTGTGCGCGTTCTCGTTCCAGACCCAGATGAGGTTATCGAGGCGGTGGAAGTTTACCAGGCGCTCGTAGGTCATGCGGTAGAGGGCGATGTAGCCGGTCTCGCCTTTGCGGCCGCCCCACCAGAACCAGGTGCCGTTGTTCTCGTGATAGGGCCGCCAGAGGACAGGGATCTTCGCGTCGCGAAGCTTCTTCAGATGACCCGCCACGACGTCGAGTTGGGCCAGCCAGCGGCGGTTGAGTTCGGTGCCGGGCGTAATGAGGGCCGCCCACTGGTCGTCGGTGAGTTTAGCCTGGACACTGCCGCGCCAGCCGCTGCCGGCGGAGACGGGCTCGTCGTCGATGGGGCGGACGGCATGCCACATGAGGGTGATGATGGAGCCGGCGGCGTACTGCTTCTTCGCTTCCTCGATCATGGCGTCGCGGCCGGCGATGGAGTCTTTGTCGTCGCCGCCGGTGAAGCCGAAGTCGGAGCCCCAGACATAGGGGTACTTGCCGACTTTCGCGGCGAGATGGTCGCTGTGCCGGGAGCGATGATTGGGGAAGTTGTGCTGGCCGGAGAGGATGGACTTGCCGGAGAGGGCGCAGAGGGTCCGCAGCAGGCTGCGCGCCTCCGGCGTGGCGTTCGGGTTGACGGGCTCACAGGGGGCCGGGACCGGCGAGAGCAGCGACGGCTGGGCAAAGGCGCTCATGGCCAGCAGGAGAGGGGCGGCGCGTTTCCACATGTGGTTAGTCTCTGGGATACCACAGTGGATCAGGAATGGATGCCCGGCGCTTCGTGGCCGGTGCGGGCTACGTACTCGATGTAGGAGCCGGGATAGATGTGGGGGTTGCGGTCGCTCTCGTCGCCGCTGAGCTCCAGGACGCGGGAGCCGAGGCCGCGCAGGAAGGTGCGGTCATGGGAGACGAAGATCATGGTGCCTTCGAACTCCTTGAGGGCGTCGACGAGCATCTCTTTGGTGGCGAGGTCGAGGTGGTTGGTGGGCTCGTCGAGGACCAGGAAGTTTGGCGGATCGTAAAGCATGCGGGCCATGGCGAGGCGGGACTTCTCACCGCCGGAGAGGGCGCGGATGGGCTTCTCGACGTCGTCGCCGCTGAACTGGAAGGCCCCGGCGAGGGTGCGCAGGGAGCCGATGCCATCGAGGGGGAAGTCGCGCTGCAACTGCTCGAGGACGGTGAGGTCGTAGTCGAGCACGTCGAGGGACTGCTGAGCGAAGTAGCCCATCTTGAGGCTGGCTCCGAGGCGGACGGTGCCTTCGTCGGGCTGGAGGGCTCCGGCGATCATCTTAAGGAGCGTGGTCTTCCCCGCCCCGTTGCGGCCCATGACGGCCCAGCGTTCGCCGCGACGGACGGTGAAGTTGAGACCCTGGTAGATGGTCCGCGTGCCGTAGCTCTTGTGGAGATTCTCGATGACGGCGACCTGATCGCCGGAGCGCGGCGGGACGCGGAACTCGAACTTCACGACCTGGCGTTTCTTGGGGAGTTCGATGCGTTCGATCTTGTCGAGGGACTTGATGCGGCTCTGGACCTGGGCGGCTTTGGCGGCGTGGGTCTTGAAGCGTTCGATGAAGCGCTGCTGCTTGGCGAGCATGGCCTGCTGGCGGGTGAAGGCGGCCTGCTGGTTGGCCTCGCGGATGGCGCGCTCGCGTTCGTAGAAGTCGTAGTTGCCGGAATAAGAGACGATTTCGCCGGCGTCGATCTCGACGATCTTGGTGACGATGCGGTTCATGAACTCGCGGTCGTGCGAGGTCATGAGGAGGGTGCCGGGGAGCGACTTGAGGAACTGTTCGAGCCAGATGATGGACTCGATGTCGAGGTGGTTGGTCGGCTCGTCCATGAGCAGGATGTCGGGCCGGCCCAGGAGGACGCGGGCGAGAGCGACGCGCATCTTCCAACCGCCGGAGAGGGCTCCGACATCGCCGTCGATCTGTTCTTCTGAGAAGCCGAGTCCGCTGAGGACTTCGCGGGCCTGGGCTTCGATGGTGTAGCCGCCGAGGTGCTCGTACTCTTCCTGGACCTCACCAAAGCGGGTGAGGATGCGTTCCATGTCGCCGGCCTGATCGGGGTCGCCGAGCGCGTGGTTGAGGGCTTCGAGTTCGTGGTGGAGGTCGCCGACGCGGCCGCTGCCGGCGATGGCCTCATCGAGGACGGAGCGGCCGTTCATCTCCTCGACGTCCTGGCGGAAGTAGCCGACGGTGAGCTTTTTGGGCACGGAGAGCTCGCCCTCGTCGGGGAACTCCTCGCCGACGATCATGCGGAAGAGAGTGGTTTTGCCGGAGCCGTTCGGACCGACGAGGCCGACCTTTTCGCCGGGGTTGAGCTGGTAGGATGCCTCAACGAAGATGAGTTGCTTGCCGTACTGTTTATTGACGTTGGAGAAAGAGATCATCGGGAACCAAAGGGGACAAACGCCGCCGGACGGCGGTGTCGCACGTTGAGGCAGTCTTCTTCCAGTGTACAAAGCGGGGTGGCGGTGCCGCGCGGGCCGGGTGGCGGCGGCGATGTCCGGGGCCCGGGGGATCGGGGCTGTGAAGCTGGGGCGCGGGTCCGGGCTCAGAGGTTGGGAGGGGGTGACGGGCGCAGGTTCCAGTGGCAGGAAAGGGGCCAGGCGGTGGTGGGTTTGTTCGGCACTGGAATCTGAAAGGGACTGCTGAGACGGAGGTTCTGGAGTGGGGGCGGCTGGGTCTCGGCGGTCCGGGCTGGGTGGGATTTGGCTGGGCCGTTGGGTTTGTTCGGCACTGGGATTTGAAAGCGACTGCGGAGGTGTAGGTTCTGGAGGGACGCCGGCTGGGTCTTGGGGGTCCGGGCGGGCTGGGCTCTCGTTGGGCAGTTGGGTTTGTTCGGCACTGGATTTGGTTTGGAGCGGTTCTGGGGCGAGAGGAGGAGTCAGGCCGGGTTCGTGGGTCGGCATGCTGCCGGCTTGCCCGTCTGAGTCTGGATGAGAGGCGGCGGCAGGGCCGGCGAGAGAGGTTCTTCCTTCGAGCGCGGCCGACAGGGCAAGGGTGCGCATGGCTGCGGCTTCGGCCGGCGTGCGAGGCGGATCGGGGTAATAGAAGCGGGCTATGGCCGTCTCGGCCTCGCGGGTGCGGGCCTGGATCCAGCCGTCATAGCGGCGGAGCGATTCCAGGTAACTGCCCTGGCTTTTCACCCACTCGATGGCCTTTTCCTCGTTGCCACCGGCGTACTCGATGGCCGCGTTGAAGAGGGCTCGTTCCCGGGCCTCGAAGACCCGCAGGTGGCCCGCGAAGATCCACCAGTTGAAGACGAGTTTGCGAAGTTGGGGCTCCGCGATGGCGGCTGAGTTCTGGAGGGCCAGATTGCTGATGTGTTCTTCGAGGCGAGCGGAAAGCCGATGTTTGCGGGCGTAGGCGTGCGTCTTGCAGGCGTTCGCGGAGACCTTGCGTTTTCCTTCCACCGTCCGAGGACCGGTGGATTTCTGGGCGTTGGCACGATTCGCGGCCAGGCGCCGGGGGGAGAGAACGGTATTCGACATAAAAAAGCCGCCTGTTTGGGGCGGCTGGCTGATACCAGTATGCGGGTGGGGCGTATCGTTGAGCCGTGGTGGATGAGGCTAAGTTATTGATTCTGTGCAGCTATAATTATTTCGAAGCCGTAAACTAAAATTTCTTAATGGTGCTTGAGACGGGGAATTGTGTGGCGCGGTGGAGAGGCGCATGGCTGGCAGGCATTCGCCGAGGGGGGTAGTGTCGGGCGCTTCAACGGAGGGGAATATTGCCGTAGGCCCAATTGGCGACCCGTCCCAGCGGCAGTTTTGGCTCCTTGAATGCGTACTTCGGGGTATGGCCCACAGAGGGGAGAGTGAGGCAAGTTGTCGCTATGGTGCTGAATCCGAGGCGGTTACGAGACGGAGGGAGGATCCGCGAACGGCCGTATTTCGTGATTACGGATGGCCTGCAGTGGTCTTTATTCGGCAGTAAAGCCCTATTTTTCAGTCTATTGGGCGAAGGTGCACGTCAGGCTGTTTGAATGAATAAGTAGGGGGCTTTCTGCGGCAAAATGCTGAGACCGGCGTGAAGCTGGCTCAGAAACCGAAACGAGGAGAACCCCCATGAATAGCTTGTACTATCTCGGCCTCGATGTGCACAAGAAGACTATCAGCTACTGCCTTAAACTTGGCGACGGCTCCATTGCCGCCGAGGGCACGGTGAGTACACAACGGAAGCCCATGGAGGCTTGGGTCAGCCGACTGCCCACCCCTTGGTGTGGAGCTATGGAGGCAACTCTGTTTACGGGCTGGATCTACGACTTTTTGCTGCCTCATTCCGAGTCGCTTCAGGTCGCGCACCCTGCCATGCTCAAAGCGATTTCGGCTTCCAAGAAGAAGAACGACAAAATTGATGCCCGCAAGGTGGCGGACCTGCTGCGATGCAATCTGCTGCCAACTTGCTACATGGCGCCGCCGGAGTTACGGGAACTGCGCCGACTCCTGCGCTACCGGAGTTTGATGGTGCGCCAGGCGGTCCGCATGAAGAACAAGACGGCAGGTCTGCTGATGGATGTGGGAGCTGAGTACAACAAGGAAAAGCTGCATCAAACTGGCTATTTTCGCGATTTGCTGGAGACCGTCGAGCACGTACCCGATTCCGTGAAAGACCTGCTCAAGATCAGCCGCGGAGCCGCCGAGCTATTCGACGAGGCGCAGCGGCGCCTGGTACTGGGCCTTTTGCGCAATCCACTTCTCAAGCAACGCGTCACGCGGCTGAGGAGCATCGGCGGAGTCGGCGAGATTCTGGCGCTGACCTGGGCCGTTGAGGTTGGGGAGCCTGACCGGTTCCCGTCGGTGGGGCATGCTCTGAGCTACTGTGGGCTGACCAGCGCGCAGTTCAGTTCGGCCGGCAAAGACCAGCGGGCTCCGATATCCAAACAACGCAACAAACATTTACAGACGATTCTGATTGAAGCCGCCAAGGTGGCCCCACTGTGGAACCCGCAGCTCAAACTGGTGCACGAACGGGAACGAACCCGGGGCAATGCCAACCGAGCCACGTTGGCCGTGGCTCGTAAACTGGTGGCCTACCTGTTGGCGGTGGATCGCAGCGGCCTGGAATTCCAGCCGCGCGCTATCGCTGAGAAAGAAACCGAACACCTGGAGGAGCGGGCTGTAATGCCAGCGCAATAACACGCCTTGAAGAACGAACAAAGAATCTGCTGTTGATGAGAGCCAGCACCGGCCGTTCCTCCCGAAACTAGGGACTGCGCAAAGGGCCGCAAGGCCCGGATGCGCCACACAGGCTGTTTGAGGCCGGCCGGTAGTCCAAACTTAAACTTCCGCGATGGTCCGAGAAGGGCACGGATGCGGCAAATGGATGTCTGACCACGCCGGCAATCGGCGGTGGTTCAACCTAAAGCTGGGGACGTCGGCAGGGGAGCGGGCAACACGAAAGAAGTTCCACCAACGGGAGCGCAGGGAAAGGTGTGTTTTCCCTTGACAACTACTTATCATGGATGTCCCCGTCCCCCGTCCCATGGAAGACGCATAGGTAGCCCGTCGCTGTCGCTCCGGGACTTGGTCCGCGGCTTCATCTCATTTGGCTGCCGCAGGGCCATGGGGACTCCATGGAGAGACACGGTGTGCCGTCGTTGGGCCTGAGTCCGGGTAGTCGACCAGGGGGTCGACTGCGGACCAGGGGTCCGCCCTACCAACGGGTTTGGCCATGAGGGTTTCATCCAGTTTGGCGCCCCGGTGGGGCATGGGGGCTCCATGGATGACGCGCCGGTAGCCCGTCGCTGTCGCTCCGGGACTTGGGTTGGGACGAGGGCTATACGGTCCGCAGGGCGCCCATGGGTCGAGGCGGGTGGCGCGGCGCGCGGGCAGCGAGGCCGTCATGAGTTCCACTGCCAACAGCAGCCGTATGACGCTGGTGCTGACCAGTTTTCCGGGCCCAGGGAACCTGGCTTTCCTCGGTTGCTTGCATTTCGCTCCTGCATTCGCTTTTGCAATCACGAGTGAGGCTCGCCGTCTCTGATAGAGTGACGGAGAAATCTGCGAGGTTCCGATCCGTCATGAAAGCGCTACTGATTACCCTTTGCTTCGCTGTCACAGGATTTTGCCAGGTGAAGACTGAGGTTCCTCCCGTGGAACCTGCGGCCAAAGCGGTCACGGTCGAGAGGATTAAGATTCACGGCGCGGCGCTTGAAGGCAATCTCGAAGGCAATGCCGTCGACCGCGACGCGATTGTCTATCTGCCGCCCAGCTATTCCTCCAACAAGAAGAAGCGGTATCCGGTTGTTTACGCGCTTCACGGCTATAGCATTGGCGCGGAGCAGTGGTCCAAGGAGATCCATACGCCACAGGTGATCGAGGGCGCCTTTGCCAAGGGCGCTCAGGAGATGATCGTCGTGCTGCCCGACTCCAAGACGGTCCACAACGGGTCGATGTATTCGAGTTCGGTCACCACCGGTGATTTTGAGCAGTACGTCGCGCGCGATGTGGTGCAGTACATCGACTCGCACTACAGAACCATCCCCAAACGCAGCAGCCGCGGTCTGGTGGGGCACTCCATGGGCGGCTATGGGGCCAGCCGGATCGGCATGAAGCACTCCGATGTGTTCGGGAGCTTGTACATCATGAGCCCGTGCTGCATGGCTGCGCGCGCCGGTGGGCCATCGAATCCGGCCATGGACAAGGCGCTCGAAGAGGTGAAGGTACCCGCTGACTCGGCGAAGCTGAACTTTGGCCTGCGGGCGCAGCTGGCCACGGCCGCGGCCTGGTCCCCGAATCCGAAGAACCCTCCTCTGTATCTCGATCTGCCGTCAAAAGACGGCGTACCGCAACCGAGCGTGCTCAACCGGTGGGCTGCGAATGCGCCGCTGGTGTTTGTCCATCAATACATCGGCAACCTGCGGCAGTATCGTGCCATCGCCATCGATGTTGGCGACCAGGACGGGCTCCGCGCGGGCGCCAAGGAACTGCACGAAATTCTGGATACCTACGGGATTGCCAACTCCTTTGAGATTTATTCCGGCACGCACACCAGCGCGGTCGCCGTCCGGTTTCAGAACTTCGTCATGCCGTTTTTCCACAAGCATCTGTGCGCAGGTGCCGGGTGTCAATGAGCAGGAGCCTCCCATGGATCGCCGCCACTTTCTGAAGCATTCGGCCGCCGCGATCGCGGGGCCTTTGTCCGCCTCCTCCTCCAGCCTTCCGGCACAGAGCGCCGGCTCGGCGGGCTCGGACGCCAGAGTGGCCGTCCTTCTCATCGATACAGAGCGGACGAGCGGTTCCATCTACAAACGGATCTATGGTCACTTCCTGGAAGAGATCAACCATTCTGCCGTCGACGGATTGTACGCCGAACAGATTCGGGGTTGTGGCTTTGAAGGGAAGGATTTCGAAACGTACTGGCAGCCCTTTTCAGAGCGCGGGGCGGTTGAGCACGCCGACATCGATTTCCGGAACGGGAAGAAAAGCGTCCGGCTGAAGTGCGAAGGCGGCCGGGCCGGAATCAGGCAGGGCCGCATCTATCTGGCCGCCGGGCAGGTGTACGACGGATCGATTTGGGTCAGAAGAGAAGCCGGCTCGGCACGTCTCAGCCTTCGAGCAGCCGACTCGAAGGGTGCACCGATTGCAGCCGTGCCGCTGGCTCCGGCCGGTTCGGACTGGCAGGAACTCCCGTTCTCGTTCTCCAGTTCCGTGACGGACGCGCAGGCCTCGGTTGAATTGGTGGCCGAAGGTACAGGAACGCTGCTGGTCGACTACTTCTCCATGATGCGAGCCGATGCCAGACGGAACGGGATGCTGCGCCCGGACCTGCTGGAAGCACTGCGCGATCTCGCTCCGCCCTTCATCCGGTGGCCGGGCGGATCGTTCGCCTCCACCTACAAATGGAAGGACGGCATCGGCCCGCATGTGTCGCGCCGCTACACGCCCAATGTTTTCTGGGGCGGCTATTCGGATTACTACGGCTTCGGGACCGATGAGTTTCTGGGTCTCTGCCGCAAGCTGGGCAGTGAACCGCTGATCGTCCTGCCGGCGCCCGGCACCGGCCCTGACCAACTGCAATATGCGATGGATTGGGTGCGTTATCTGAACGACCCGCCGACGACCGAATGGGGTAAGGTTCGGGCCGCGAACGGACACTCCGAACCGTACGGGGTGCGGTACTTCCAAATTGACAATGAGCCGATGAACAACGGCTTTACGCCGGATCGCTATGCAGAGATCGTTAACCTCTACGGCAGCAAACTGCGCGAGCTCGCCCCCGGTGCTCACATCGTCGCCTGCGGACAGAAGCGATCGAATGACATGATCTGGAGCCAGAAGATTATCGACCTGGCCGGCAAGAACTTCGACGTCCTGGGCGTGCACAACTACGAGTACGAACCGGTGGGATTCGAAACGGGGCTCCGCCGCATCGGCAACTACCTTTCGAAGCTGCGCGACTACATCCGTGCGTCGGCTCATCCGCAGATTGAAATCGGCGTCCTCGAATGGAATCTTTCGCGCACCTATGACTGGAGGGCCGGTCTGCATGCCGCGGGCAGTCTGATCCTGTATGAGCAACTCAGCCCTGGATTGAGCATGAGTTGCCCGGCGCTGCTGATGCGCAACACGACGGACGATCCGACGTGGACGTCGTTTATCTACCACGACCACGTCTCGTGGTTTCCCGGATCGGCTTATCCGGTGGAGAAGCTCTTCCGTGCGCATTACGCGGAGCGGTACCTTGCCTCCAGCAGCGGCACCTTCCGTGACATCCCCAACCGGAAAGCTTTCTTCGACGAGATTGCAACCATGAAGCCGGAGGATTGGCGACCCGGCTCAGTGGACGCGATCGCGACGCGCAGCGCGGACGGCCGCCGGATTGTGATCAAGGCGGTGAACTACGAAGGCCGGCGGAACATCCTGTACGTTCGACTGCAGGGACAAGGCACTCCGGAGAAAGCGACGGGACGCCTGCATACCATCAGCGCCGGGCTCACGGATGCCGCCTCGCTCGAGCATCCCAACGCGATCGCGCCGATCAGCCGCGAGCTGAACTATTCCAAAGAATTCAGCCTGGACCTGGAGCCATACACGGTGGCCGTCATTACATTCCAAGGGGCCTGAGCCAACAAAGGCACCGCCCAGTCCGCTTGTCTCTGCTGAGGGGTTGACTCCCTCCGCTTTGACGACACGCTCGGGGCCCTGGGGACTCCTTTGAAAGTCAGGTGTGACGGCACTGGGCCCAAGTCCGGGTAGTCGACCTGGGGGTCGACTGCGGACCAGGGGTCCGCCCTCCCAACGGGCACAGCCATGGGGCTTTCATCGAACCTGGCGGCCCGGAGGGTCATGGGGCCTCCAATGTAGTTGCCATGACTTTCATTGGAGGGTTATCATCTCTAAACATGATTTCCCGGGCATTACAGAGAATGCCTGGATTCACCTGGAGGACCTGAATGTCGAGCCGCTCATTCCTGTTGTGCCTTGCTGCGCTTGCGCTGTCCGTGCCCGCCCTGGCATCGCCGATCCCGTACGTTATCAACTTCGTTCAGGACAACGGATTCGGACCGCTCCCTTCCTCGGGTGGCTTCACCTACGACCCTGCTACCTCTACCTTCTCCAACTTCCTAGTTGTGTGGCACTCGGTGACGTTCGACATGACGGCTCTCGCGAACGCTGGACCTGACTTTCAAGGCTCGCCCAGCGTCTGCGGGCTTCCATCCGGCCCCTCTGGCTCATTCGAGCTTCTTTCCACAGCACCGTGTCTTTCGGGGTGGTATGCCGCCAGCCTTTTCGGCGGAGCCGATTTTACCTTTTATTCCAACCAGCCCCAAGTCGGGACGGCCTATCTCAGACTCCTTTCGATGCCCGACCCCTCCAGGGCGAACCTGGTCCCCTCTGGAACCTTTTCGATCACCGCCGTGCCTGAACCGTCAGGCGCTGTTTTGTTGGGCCTTGGGTTCGCCGCGCTTGGGGTGATGCGCAAGTTTCGATCCCGCTAGTTTGGTGTACGGGACCAGACTGTCGCGATGATCCGCAGACAGGGAACCGGGCCTGTGGAGATGTCGTCCAGCCGCTTGTGAACGTTGAGCCAAGGTGGGTGGGTGGCGGATCGGAAGGCCTTCCCTGCGGGGGGATTGGCAGGCGGGCGGAAGTTCCAGCGTGCTCTGTGGTCATGGCGTGGCCATGTCGGGCGCTTCGAACCTGCGGTGGCCGTCCCTGTGATTCATTCAGCGGCCCCTTCGATGGACGCGATCCCTCGTTCTTGCGGATAGCCAGCCTGCGGATTTCGGGGCCATTGCCTGCAGAAGGAAGAAGCCGAACGGTGGGGGCGGCTGTTCCGTAGCTCGACTATTATCGCTTGCTAAACGGTGGCAAGCGAACGGGGACCGCGGATGAGATAGCCAGGACCGTCGCATTCCTTGGCTCCAGCGAAAGAAGCTTCGTCTCCGGCATGGAACTCTTCGTGGACGGTGGTCAGGGCCAGATCCAAGAACCGCGCCGCCGGCTGCCTGTACGATTGGATCTCAATGGCATTTGACCTTTGAACCGCAGAGGGTCTGCGCGGCAGAGGGCCGCACTTCGCGGCCTTCAAGGCCTATTCAGAACTATCCGATCCCGATAATCGGAGGAGGCACTTAGTTCCATTTGAGAAGTGAAGACCGCGACCCCGTTCTCCTCGACCTTTACCTCGTACGTGCCAGCAATCACCTGCACGAAGTATTGCCCCAGGCTATTCGTGATTGAACAATTTGACCGCTGATTCCGAATCAGGCAGACCTTGGCATTGGCTACTGGCGCGTCCTGCCTGCGCAGCGTGCCAAAGAATCGACAAAAGGGATTTGCTTCCCCGACCCCGTCCATGATGCCCCTTCCGATATGCAAGCGAAAGTCAAACTGAAAGGTGTCGGGAAAGCGAACCCTGAGGGGATAGTGTTTCACCGTCAGGAATCCAGGGGCCGTTGCCTCCAGTGAATAAGTCCCGTCCGGCAGTGGCGGGACTCGATACTTCCCCTGCTGTGCATTCACTACAACAACTCCGGCTGACCGATCCAGCCGCTCCAGCTTCAAAACAGCTCCTTCGATCAGTCCTCCGGAAATGTCGGTGATCGTTCCGAAGATTGAGGCCTGCGTGGGTGACTGGGCGGCGGCAGGCAGCTGCCCACCAAGCATCCCTGCGCCCACCACCCAACAGCAGACGGAAACCAGTAAGCGCCGTATCGACCACTCCTTTCCAGATTGCCCACGACTTTGCAGAGCTGTGGTTCTTTCCGGCAGGTGTGAGTCCAGGTGGTGCGGAAATCCTCTCACCGCTGGAAGGCTTCCTCCGGGTCTCAGGTTTGCTTTTCGCACCGACGATGCCGGACAGGCAAGGTGGCTCGCGTATGAAGACTGGCCGGCGGCAAACGCATTTACTGGATGATTCCGCATATCCCTTTGGACTTTATCACCAGGACTGCTTTGGATTGCCCAAAGTATTGCCTTGATGTGGCGCGCCGCAGCACGCTGCGGAACTGGGTTTGGGTGGGCGGCTTTGCCCGTTTCGGCGGGGCGCTGCGGGCATGCGTTTGGGGATGGGGGATGTCCGTGGCCCGCTCCTTTCCAGTCGCGGTTCGCAGCGGGTTGGGCCCCGCTGACGGTTGTGGCCCGGTCCGCTAAAGACGGACTGGGCACGCGCGCCCGCTTACTTACGTGCGCGGTTCGCAGCGGGGTTGGGGCCCCGTTGACGGTTGTGGCCCGGTCCGCTGGAGACCCACTGGGAACACGCGCCGGCTGAGTTACGTGCGCCGTTCGTATCTCGGCTCGGGGCGCCGTGGCGATGAGGTGGCGGAGCACGGACAGGGGCGCTAACCGATCCGGCCGTGGCTTTCGTAGATCCGGAGGATCTGGACGCTTGTGGGGCGTTCGATGAGGAACTCGGGATCCCGCGGCAGATGGTGGATCCGGGTGGGGTCTCCGCCGGTGAAACGCGACATCGCTTCGACACTCTCCCAGTAGGAGATCGTCATAAACTCAGTCTCCGTCTCGCGATCCTCGCGAAGACATTGGACACCCAGGGCCTTCTGAAGAAGGGGTTGGATGCCGGCCTCGAAGTTGTACTTTTCGTATTCGTCGGCGCGCTCCCGTTTCACGCGACCGCGCCAGATTCGGGCGATGGCCGGCTTCGGTTTGCGCTCATCCGGCGACTGGGGTTGAGCCATTGCAGGATTCCTCCGTTTGCGGACGCAACCCGGCAGCGCCATCAGTGAGGCCAGTAGGAACGATCGCCGGCGGGTCCGGCCCTCGGGGTGCATACGCCGAACCTATCACAGGCTGGCCGGGTTGAGCGGGTTTACCCCGCGAGAACCGCGGGCGCCTGCAGTGGAAGGCATATCGCGATTGAGAATCTCAACACAGGTTGGGGCCGAGAGATGCGGTCGCAGACACCAGGCGCGTTGCAGTTGATCGCCTCGCGCCGGACCGCCTGCTGACTGTCCTGTGCATCCCTTTTGGAAGAACCGCGGCACTCGGTTGCGCTCCGGCCGCACTGACGAACCGAGGCGGAGAGCGCGGATTCGAGGCGAGGTCCCTGATTCATTCGTGAGGGTGCTCCCTGACGATGCTTTTGGTGAAGAGTTCACGACTCGTCGCTGTCGAGGAGAACCGTTGGGATGCCCTCTGGACTTTGTCGTCCTCACGGGGTGGTCGATCGGTCGTCGTTGACGGGGCTTTGGCGGCGGGCCGGCCCGAGTTTCGATAGGCGTGCCGCAGCGGGCGCAACGTTTCGGAGAGGTGGGGCCGGCGGATGGCGAGGTGATGGTGAAGGGACAGAACACTAGGAAACTGCCCTGGAGGCTATCTTGCGTTGTAACCCCATTGCAATAGATTAGTAACTGACGCGACGGCGGAACGCTCGGAAGAAGCCAGCAAGCAGGACCGCTGGGGGGCGCCTTGAGCAGCAGCCTGAAGTCTAATTTGGAGTCCGCGGCTGAATCCGCACATTCAGGATCGCGGCTCGCCCGGAGTGTATTGCTGCGATGCTGTTGATACGAGCCACTGCGTGCCTGGCCTGTTCCGCCTTCCTGATTTGTCCTTCCCTGTGTGGAGCGGAGCCGGAGGGACCGGCCGATGCTCTGGCGGAGCTGCATGCGTTGCGGCTCAAGATCTCAGAGCAACAGCGCGTCATCGATGAGTTGCGGACACAGGTTGGCGCTCAGGCGCAGGTTCTGGACCGCCTGATCGCAGCCGCGCCAGCGCGCATGGCTCCAACCGTAGCTGCTGCCGCTCCCGTGGCTCCGGCTGCGCCAGTGGTTCAGGCCCGTGCGGAAAAGCCAGCCCCGGAGCAACCGCTCTATCTTCAGTTGGGCAAGGTGCGGTTGAAGCCCGGCGGCTTTCTGGACCTGGGGTTTGTGGCCCGATCAAAGAACCTCGGCAGCGGGGTCCCCACCGCCTTCGACTCGATTCCGTTTGGCGACACGGTCCGGGGGCAGTTGTCGGATGTGCGCTTTTCCGCGCAGAACTCGCGGGTCAGCCTGGGCCTGGAGACCTCGTTCTCGGGTATGGATTTGAAGGCCTACATTGAGTCCGACTTCCTGGGCACCGCGCCCGCGAACCTGGCGGTAACGAGCAATAGCGGTACCCTGCGGATGCGGCAGTATTGGGCCAGAGTGGGGACTTCGAAGTGGGCCGTGCTGGGCGGACAGGCATGGAGCCTGCTGACGCCCAACCGGGTCGGGGTGGGGTCGGAACCGAGTTCCGTCTTCACGACGGTGAACGAGGATCCCAACTACATGGTTGGCCTGGTCTGGGGCCGGGATCCGCAGGTGCGGGTGATCCTCACGCCCGGGAAGGGTGTGTCCGCGGCGTTCTCGCTGGAAGCAGCCGAACAGCACAGCGCGGGCGTCGTGACCTTGCCGGCGGCGCTCAGTTCGATTTACAACACGCAGATCAATACGGGTGCGGGTTTTCAGCTCGCTCCGACGATTCTGCCGGACCTCATCGCCAAGGTGGCCTGGGACGGGACCGTGGGCGGGCGCCTGGTTCACGTGGAGACCGCCGGACTGGCTCGGGCGTTCCGCACGTTCAATCCTCTGACCACGCATCACTATCTCGCGCCGGGGTATGGCGCCAGCGTGAATGGTTCGGTGGAGGTGGTGCGCAATTTTCGACTGCTGGCCAACAGCTTCCTTTCCAGCGGCGGCGGTCGCTACGTGTTTGGTCTGGGACCTGATCTGATTGCGCGGGCCGATGGTAGCCTGCGGCCGGTTTCCTCGTATGCAGGACTGGGCGGTTTCGAGTACACGTTGAGGCCGAAGGAGAATCCGAATGGAATGGCTACGACGCTGTTCGGCTATTTCGGCGCCAGCTATTTCCAGCGTGAAACGGCCGTGGACACCGATGGCAGCCTGATTGGTTTTGGGTATGCCGGGTCACCTTCGAGCGCCAACCGACTGCTCCAGCAGGTGTCGATTGGACTGAATCAGACAATTTGGAGCAACCCGATGTTCGGGTCGGTGCGGATTATGAGCCAGTTGTCCCATTTGACGCGGAGTCCGTGGTGGGTTACGACGGGCCGGCCCCGGAATGCCCCGGTCAACATGATCTTTGTGGGGCTGCGCTATGAGTTGCCGTGAGGTGCGCCGGTTTTGGGCTGGTGCCTGGAGGCCGTGCCAGGGTGGCCGCGGACGTGCGATTGCGAGGAGAGCGGTCGCCCTTGCGGGATGAACCCTGCCCTCCAAGAGGCTGGCAGAGGCCTCCCGATGGAGAAAGCCAGACCTCCTCGCGACCATCAGCGCGACTCGCCGAGGTGCAGACGTAGGAACTCGGCAATGTCGGACATTGCTTCTCTGGCGACGCCAAGAGCTCCGGGCATGGTGAAGAAGCCGTGGATCGTGCCCGGGTAGCGGCGCAGTTGCACGCGGTTTCCGGATTCGCTGAGTTTGCGCGCATAGGCTTCGCCTTCGTCCCGCAACGTGTCGTATTCGGCCGTGAGGACAAAGGCCGGCGGCTGACCGGAGGTGTCCGGGGCATGGAGCGGCGAGGCGACGGGGTTGCGCGGATTCGTTCCTGGCGGCAGATAGAGTGACCAGCCGCGCTGCATGTCGATGGCTCCGGGGCCGTAGCCTTCGGCGTATGCGGCATAGGACGGCGAACCGCATTCGGGGTCGAGCATGGGGTAGATCAGGACCTGGCAGCGCAGGGATGGCGTGGGGCGGGTTAAGGCGGCGACAGCGGCCAGATTGGCTCCGGCGCTGTCTCCCGCTGTGGCGACGGGCACTGCCTGGTTCGACACCCACTCCAGGGCGCGGCAGGCGTCCTCGGCCGCGGCGGGAAAGGGATGCTCGGGCGCCAGGCGGTAAGCGACGGCCATTACGCGGCAACCGGCCGCGCGGGCCAGCAGGCGGCAGATGGTGTCGTGGCTGTCCAGGTCGCCGCTGAAGAAGCGGCCCCCGTGAAAGAAGAGAACCACCGGTTGGCCGGCGTCTGTTGTGGGGCAGTAGTGCCGGATTGGCGGCAGGCCTGGTAGCCGGAGGTCTTCCACGAGCGCCAGGGGCGGCGGCGGGCCGGCCAGGGCTCCGGCCTCGCGCAGCCGCTCGCGCGTCTCGGCGACGCTGAGCGAAGAGCGAGGCGGCTGGCCTTGCTGGCGCTCCAGCAGGGCGGCGACTTCAGGATCGAGCGGCATCTGGTTTGGCGGCCAATTGCGCGAAGATCTCGCGGTAGAACTCGGGGTGCGATTGCCAGGTCTGCGCGGAGATGATGCGACCGTCGCGGACGGCTTGCTGGCTGACGAAGGTTCCGCCGCCCTGCTCCGCTTCGTAACGGACGTGCTCGTAGCAGGTGAGGCGTTTGCCTTGCGTGAGGCCGGCTGCGACCAGGATCTGAATGCCGTGGCAGATGGAGAAGATCCACTTGCCCTGTGCATCGAATTCCCGAACGAGGTCCAGGAGCTTGGCATCGTTGCGGAGATATTCGGGGGCACGGCCGCCGAGGAGGAGGATGGCGGCGTAGTCGGTGACGCGGACTTCGTGAAAGGTCAGATCGGATTCGAGACCGTAGCCGGGGCGCTCCACGTAGGTGTCCCAGCCGGGCTCGAAGTCGTGCATGACGAGGTGCAGGCGGCGTTTCGAGGGCGCGGCGACTACGGCGTCCCAGTTTTCCTCCTGGAACCGGTGCACGGCATAGAGTGCTTCGTAGGACTCGCCGGCGTCGCCTGTGACGATCAGGATCTTTGGCATCCCTCTACTGTAATGCGGGGCGTGGTGGGGGGTGGGCGTCTGTGCCTTCGGGGAAATATGTGATGGCCGTGGCCCGCTTACTAACGTGCGCGGTTCGCAGCGGGGTGGAAAGTATTCCGGGGATGACGCACGGGGGACGGGGGCCCGCTTACTAACGTGCGCGGTTCGCAGCGGGGACTCCGCGGGCGTGGTTCGTTGGGATTGTCCGGTTGGCGGAGATTGGGAGGGGAGCAGCGTGGGTGCTCCCCTTTTCCTCGGTTCGGTTGGACGGCTCTAGAAGAGCAGCTTGAGTCCGAACTGCAGTTGCCTGGGGTCGTTGGCCTGGGCGGTGACGCGGCCGAAGTTTGCGCCGCCGTTCACGTTGGTGTTCGGGCTGGCGAAGCGGACGCGATTCATGGAGTTGAATGCTTCCGCGCGGAATTGCAGTTGGAACTTCTCTGTGAGCTTGAACTGCTTGAAGACGGAGAGATCGAGGTTGTTGGTGTAGTGGTTGCGGAGGTCGGCGATGAGCGGGCTCAGGTTGCCGAGAGTATAGGGCGCGGGCTGGCTGAAGACGCTGGTGTCGAACCAGCGGTCCAGGCGGGCGTGGGCGTCGCCGCTGAGGGAGGCGCGCCGACCGTTGTTGTTGGCTCGGGCGGCTTCGCTGAACAGAGCGGCGGTGCCGCTGGCACTGATGCCCAGCGGGTTGCCGGATTGGAGCGTGAAGATGCCGTTCACCTGCCAGCCGCCGATGACGGCGTCGAAGGTGCGGGACATATTCGTGCCGAAGCGGCGGCCCCGGCCCACAGGCAGTTCGTAGACGCCCCCGAAGACGAGGCGATGGGGGACGTCGATGCTCGAGATGGCGCGGCTGCCGAGGACATCGTAGCTGTTCTGGTAGCTGGTGCCGGTGTCGATGGCCTTGGCCCAGGTGTAGCTGCCTTCGAACGTGAGGCCCTTGGCATAACGTTTGCTGAAGGTAGTCTGGAGCGCGTTGTAGTCGGACGTAGCGCCCTGCGAGAACAACGGGTAGATGCTGCCGTATTGCGGGTAAGGCCGCAGCAACTGGGCCCTGGAGACCTGGCGATTGGCAATGACGCCGCCGATGTTCGGTTGTCCGAAGAACGGGTTGTCGACGAGTTGATTCAGCTGCGAACCCAGGCTGAGCAGCGAGGGATCGAGCTGGTTGAGTGTGAAGCCGCCTTCCCCGCCCCGGGAGAGCTGACGGCCGCGGTTGCCGACATAGGCCACTTCGACGAGGATGGCTCCGGGGAGTTCGTGCTGCACGGTGAAGTTGTACTGCAGGGTGTAAGGCGTATTGGTGTTGCTGAGGGGGGCGTCGAGATTGCTGCCCAGGGCTGTCCTGGCTCCGAGGGAAGAGCCCGGCACCGGCGGGAAGCCGGCGGGGAACGGGTTGTTGAGCAGGTTGAGCGGTGTGAAGCCATCGAGACTGGTGACCCAGGTGGATTCAACACGGAAGCCGTAGGGGCCGACGGTGCCCTGGGCGGCAAGGGTGCTGGGTCCGAAGAGCTGGGCGAAGCCGGCGCGGATGGCGGTCTTGTTGTTGATCTGATAGGCCAGGCCGAGGCGAGGCGCGAAGTTGTTGTAGTCGCCGGTGTACTGTGAGCGGCCGTTGCCGTCCGCTCCGACGAAGCGGAGGGCTCCCTTGAGGTTCGAGTAACCATTCACGCTGGCGAGAGGAGACGCCAACGATGGATCGAACCAGCTCATGCGGTTGAAGCGTTCGGTGCGCGGGGTGTCGAAGTCGTAGCGGAGGCCGAGGTTGAGAGTGAGCTTGCGGGTGATGCGCCAGTCGTCCTGGATGTAGAACGCATGGTAGAAGCTATTGGCGGCGACGTTTTTCCAGTTCTGGTAGAAGTTGCCGCTGGTGCCCGCGCCCAGGAGCAGGGAGGCGAAGCCGAACCCGGCGGAGGAGCTGCTGACGGCCGGATTGGGTCCCTGGGTCATGGCTGCCGTAAAGCCAAAGGTGCCAGCCGCACGGGCTTCCCAGACGTTGATGCGGAGCATGCGTCCCTCATAGCCGGCCTTGATGGTATGGTTGCCGGAGAGTTTCGTGAAGCTGCCGGCCAGGCCGTAATTGTTGAAGCCGCTCTGGCGGTGGTCGCCGCCGCCCAGGGAGGTTTGGGTGCTGACGTCGAAGCGGGGGAACATCAGGCGGTCCACGGCGGAATCGAGAGCCGTGGGTAGGCCGAGGCTGGAGGGGACGAAGTCGAGGCCCTGGTTGTCGTAGAGGAAGCGATTGCGGGCGAAAGAGATGCGCAGGTTGAGAAGGGCCGTCGGTGTGACGGTATTGGTGTAGTCCACCACGGCGTTGCGCCCGAAATCATTGTTATTGATGCGGCCTTCGGCGATGCCCGTCGCGCCCGGGAAGAGCTGGGGTGGTCCGTTGAAGTAGCGGCGATAGGAGAAGCGGCCGAAGAGGCGCTGGCGGTCGGTAAGGTTGTGATCGACACGGATGTCGAAGTTGTCGGTATTGAACTGGGCCGAACCGGTGCCATAGAAGTTATTGCGGCCGATGGAGTCGCCGGCCAGGTTCGGCGTGGGGTAGTACTTCATGAGGTTGCGGGCGACGGGGTCCCAGCGGTTGGAAGGAATCAGATTGCCGGGGAACGCATCGCGGATGGAGCCGGAGCCGGACGGATTGGGGCGGGTTGTAAAGGGGTCGAAGATGGTGATGCCCTGTGTGGCGGTGGCGCGGGTCTGGGAGAAGTCGCCGGCGCGCTCCAGTGTGGTGGGCACGGTGGTGAGGCGCTCGGAGAAGCTGCGTTCACGAAGACCTTCGAAAGCGGCGAGGAAGAAGAGTTTGTTGCGGAGAATCGGTCCGCCGAGATTGCCTCCGAACTGGTTGCGTTTGAAGCTCGAGAGGCCGACGCCGCGCTGGTTGGCGTAGTAGTTGTTGGCGTCCAGCACGGAGTTGCGGAGGAACTCGAAGGCGCCGCCGTGGAAGTTGTTGCCGCCGGATTTGTAGAGGAGATTGAGGACGGCGGTCATGCTGCGTCCGAATTCAGCGGGGAAGTTCTGGGCCTGCAGTTTGAATTCGGCCACGGCATCGACGGAGGGGAAGACGGAGACGCCGGCGAAGCCGTTCACGGTGGGGAAGGCGCCGCTGGAGCCGTCGATGAGGACATCAAAGGTGCCACCGCGCGCGCCGTTTACGCTGAAGCTGACACCGTTGTGCGCGTTGCCGATGCCACCGGCGAGTCCGGGGGTGAGATTGACCAGGCTGTAGACGTTGCGGGTGTTGAGAGGCAGGTCAGCGATTCGTTTGTTGTCGACGACCTTGCCGACGGAGGAGGAGGTGGCCTCGACGACGGCGGCGTCGCCTTTTACCTGGACGCTTTCACTGACGGCGCCGACCTGCAGGGCCACATCGACACGGGCCTGCTGCTGGATCTGAACCCGGATGCCGGTTTGAGAGAAGGCTTTGAAGCCGGGGGCGGAGACGGCAATGGCGTAGTCGCCTGGCGGAAGGAGCGGAGCGGTGTAGTCACCTTCGGCATTGGTGGTGACTTCCAGCTTGGAACTGGTGCCGGTATTGGTGACGGTGACGCCGGCATTGGCCACGACAGCACCGCTGCCGTCAGTGACGGTGCCAATAATGGTTCCCGTTGCGGTCTGCGGCCAGGCCGGCGTGGAGCAGGCCAGTAGTGACACTACCAGCAGGAGTGGGTTCTGTTTCATGGGTTGGATGAGACCTTTCCCGGAGACTAGCAACCGGAGGTTACGACTGGTTCAATGCAACGTTAGCGTTGGATGAATCGAACCGCCGGGTTGGGCGGGAGAGACATCACCCTCAATGCGCCGCAGGGAATGAAGCGCACCGCTACGGCCGAAGCATCTGCCCAGCCCAGGGTCGATAGATATCAGATTGCCGGGCCGGATTCAATAAAAAAGGCCGGTTCTTCTCAAGAAAGAGGAGAACCGGCTCTGGTGTAAACGCAGGGATGCGTTGGAGTGGTGCTGTGAGATGTATCAGAAGTAAAACTTCGCGCCGAGTTGAATGACGCGAGTGGTCTGGCCCTGGAGTCCGGAGCCGACTTTGCCGAAGTTGACGGAGCGGATGCCGCGATCGACGGAGCCGGGCTGGATGTTGTAGTGATTGAACAGATTGTAGAACTCAGTGCGGAGTTCGGCGCGGCGCGATTCTCCGATGCGGAACTGCTTGTTCACAGAGAAATCCACGTTGACGAGGCCGGGCAGCCGGATGGCTCCGGTGCGGGCGGCGTTGCCGTAGCGGCCGAAGGCGGGTTCGGCGAAGGCCGCGGTGTTGAACCAGCGCTGGTAGCTGCGTTCGCCGGGATCGAGGTTGGCGTTCTGGCCGGCCACCATATCGGGGCGGGAGCCGACGCCGGTGCCGGTGGTGTCGACGCCGAAAGCGATTTCGGCCGGGAAGCCGCTTTGGGCGACGACGATGGAGGAAGCCTGCCAGCCGCCGAGCAGAGAGCGCATGACGGAGGGGGCTCCGCTGAAGAAGGGGATGTCGTAGACGACGGACTGGACGAAGCGCTGAGTGACGTCGAACCCACAGAGCGAGTGTTCGCCGCGCATGTCGTAGATGTTCTGAAGGGTGCCGATGAAAGAACCGCCGCCGATGTCGGCGCCGATGTCGCTGGGTCCGGAGAGGCACTTGGACCAGGTGTAGGAGGTGAGGAGATTGAGGCCGCGGCCCAGGCGGCGGTCGGCGCGCACCTGGAGGGAGTGGTAATTGGAGTTCCCGATGGACTTGTCGCCCTGGATGGAGCGTTGGAAGGCCTGATTGGGGCGCCGGGCGTTGATGGAAGCGAGGCCAGGCGTGCGCGGATCGACGAGAACGTCGGGGCGATTCATGGACGGCAGGGTCACGCTGAGGCGAGTGCTCTTGGAGGCGACGTAGCCGGTGTCGAGTACGAAGCCGCCAATGATCCTCTTCTGGAGAGTGAGGTTCCACTGCTGAATGTAGGCGTCGCGATAGTTGGGGTCGTTGGAGGGAACGGCATTCAACTGGGGGGTGGGGGAGAGCGCGCTGGCGAACGGGTCGTTGAAGAAGACGGTGGGTTTGCCGGCGGGCGCTCCGTCGACCTGGTAGCTGCCCTTGGCCTGCGAGGATTCGGTCATGCCGAAGGGCGCGTTGGGGTGGATGTGGTTGTAGTAGATGCCGTAGCCGGCGCGGATGACGAAATCCTTCGTAAAGGACGGGCGCCAGGCGAGGCCGATGCGGGGGGCGAAGTTGTTCTTGTCGCCGCTGACCATGCGCGGATAGCTGGCAGTGGAGGGTGTGACGAGTCTGGTGACGTAAACCCCATTCTGTTCGATGTTGGCCATGCGGCCCTGGGAGTCGAACAGGGGCTGGAGATAGTCATAGCGAAGGCCGAGGTTGACTGTGAGATTAGGGGTCACTTTCCAGTCGTCCTGAACGAAGTAGCTCTGCCAGAGCCCCTTGAGGTCGGTGTTGGTGTGATCCGGATTGATCTCGGCGTACTTGACGTAGCCGAGAATGAAGTCGGCGAGCGAGGAACCGGTGTAGGTGCCATCGAAGCGGAAGGTGCCGCGCGCGTTGCGGGCCTGTTCGAAGGTGAAGCCGCGGCGGACGAAATCGGCGCCGATCTTGATAAAGTGCTTGCCGCGCTGCATGGAGACGATGTCGTTGAAGTTATAGACGGCGTTGGCGCGAATGCGAGGACCGATCTGGCGCTGAAGGTCGAAGACGCTGTAGCCGCCGTCGAGGCCGTTGGCGATGGAGATGCTGGGCGGGCCGAAGTCGACGGGGAGGCGGGAGACGAGCGGGAGTTTCATGGCACCGGCGATGTCGAAGGCCGGGTTGTTGGTGGTGCCGAAGATTTCGTCTTCGGTCATGTCGTTCCAGCCGAAGCGGGCTTCGTTGACGATGGTGGGACTGAACATGCGCGTCCAGGTGCCGGCCAGGTTCTGGGTTTTGGCATCGTTGTCCCGCACGTCGTTGCCCCAGTACGGTGTTCCCTTTTCCTTGGTGGAATTCCAGACGTAGCGGAAGGCAAGGGAGTCCTTGGAGGTGAGGTTGTGATCGAGGCGGTAGGTGTAGTTGTCCTGGGTGGCGACGGCGCTTCTGGGGGTATTGATGAAGTTCTGCGTGCCGACGGCGGTATTGGGCTCGGGTGTGAACTTGAGGAACTCGACGGCCTGCGGGCTGAGGAAAGACTTGGGGATCTGGTTGTTGACGATGCCGATGTTCATGGGGTCCTTCAGCGTGAGGGACTGGCCGGTCCGGGCATCGCGGAGGGCGCTGAAGTCGCCGTTGCGCATGGGAGTCGGCGGGACCAGACGGTAAGAGGCAGTGGCGCCTGAGGCGAGGCGGCCGCTCTCCCAGTTAAAGAAGAAGAAGGTCTTGTTTTTGCCGTTGTAAATCTTTGGCAACTGGACGGGGCCGCCGATGTTGGCTCCGAACTGATTGCGGTTGAGGCGGGGATTGGCGACGGAGGTCTTGGCGATGGCGTCGTAGGTCTGGGTGAGGGCGTCGTTGCGGTTGAATTCCCAGAGGGTGCCGCGGAACTGGTTGCCGCCGCGGCGGGTGAGGATGGAGACCTGACCGCCGGGGGAGCCGCCATATTCGGCGGAGAAGGTGGAGGTTTCGACGCGGAATTCCGACAACGAGTCGACGGAGAGGGCGAAGGGGTAAGTGTAGGCGTCGTAGTCCATAAATTCGACGCCGTCCAGATAGAAGCGGTTGTTGGTGTCGCGGGCACCGTTGGCGGACATGCCGGTGCCGCCGAACGCGGAAGAGGTCTCACCGATGGAGCCGCGGCCGCGGCGGACGGAGATGGAACCGGGGGTACCCGGGTTCACGCCGGGAATGAGTTGGGCGAGTTGGATGAAGTTGCGGCCGTTGAGGGGCAGGTCAACGATCTTCTCGGCGTTGATGACGGCGCCTACCGAGGTGGACTCGGTTTGGAGCGCCATGATGTTGCCGGAGACATTGAGGGTCTGGGTGACGTCACCGATCTCGAGAGCAAGGTCGAGTCGGGCGGTCTGCCCGACCTGGAGAACAAACGAATCGATCTGGAAGGTGCGGAAGCCCTTCGCGGTCGCGGTCAGTGAGTAGGAGGCCGCGGGCAGGAAGGGGACGGAGAAGGCGCCGCTGGCTTCGGTCGTGGTTTCGCGGGCGACGTTGGTCTGGAGATTCGTAACTTTGACGAGGACCCCGGGCAATCCGGCGCCGCTTGGGTCCGTGGCGATGCCGGTAACCGTACCGGTGATCTGCTGGGCGGAGAGGAGGGTGGCGAACAGTAACGCCAGCGAGACAAGTCTTGACGTCAACATCATAGTGAGCCCCTTATTGAGTGTTCTTTGGCTCCAGGTATGATGGCCAGCCGGGGCTTCCGTGAACAAGTGAATTCTCGCGAAATCTCCGCTAAGAGCTTCCGCAAGTCATTCATAACCTTAAGGTGTTACTATTCCTCATATGTTGAGGGATGCACCACTGCGCGAGAAGTCCAAGTTCGCCCTGCCGGCGGAGTTGGACGAGCGCTGGGCGGTGGTGGAGCGGGTGTGTAACTCCGGCCCGCTGCAGAGATCAGCGAAGTTACGAGACCTGCTGATCTACCTCTGCCATCGCTGTTGGGTGGACGGTGCGGTGGAGATCCGCGACCACGACATCGGCGTGGACGTTTTCCAAAGGACAGCGGATTACGACTCCGCACAGGATTCCCTGGTTCGCGTGCAGGCTTCTCAGTTGAGGAAACGGCTGGAGCGTTACTTCAGTGAGGAGGGCCGGGACGAGCCCATGGTGCTGGAGATCGCCAAGGGCACCTACGAGCCGGTGCTGCGGGAGCGGACGTCCGCGGTGATGCCACCGCCGGCGGAGGCGATCGCCCCAACGGAGGCAGCGGGTTCCCGATGGACTGTCCGAATCCTTTCGATCGCGTGCGTGTTGCTGGGGTGCCTGAGCATCTGGCTGGCGGTGCGCCATCCGGAACCGGGCATCGAAGGTACGGTGCTGCGCCGGTTCTGGACCGCGTTTGCGCCAGCAGGGCAGGAAACGACTATTGTGATCGCGGATGCGGCCTTCTCCGCCGTGCAGGACTTTCTTCACAGGCCGATCCTTCTGGATGAATACGTCAGCCGAGGGTATCGAACCGAGTTGGACAGGCCGGACTATTCGGCCGAGAAGAAGGATGTGTTGCGTTATCTGATGGAAAGGCGCTACACGTCGCTGGCGGACATCATGTTGATGAAGCGGCTGTGGGCGGCGCGGGTTCTGGACCCGGCGCGCACTTCCGTGCTCTACTCGCGCGACCTGAACCTGCGGAGTTTCCAGAAAGGGAACCACATTCTGGTGGGTTCCCGGCGTGCTGTGCCGTGGGTGGATCTATTCGATGAGTCGCTGGACTTCCATTTCGTGTACGACGAGAAGACGCGCAGTGTCAGCGTAGAGAACCGGCGGCCGGTGGCGGGCGAACCCGCTTCCTTCACGTTGCCGACAGCGGGCAAGGGGCTCGGGGAACGGTTCTCGGTGGTGGCCTTCCTGGCGAATCCCAGCAGAACGGGGAATATCCTGATCCTGTCGGGGCAGGAGATGTCGGGCACGGAAGCGGCGGCCAATCTGGTGACCACGGACCGGCTCTTCCAGGAGGTATTGGCGAAGCTCCCGCAGAAGGGCGAGGAGGTGCCGCACTTTGAGGCACTGCTGCGGGTGAAGCACGTGGAGTACACGATGCAGAGTTACGAGATTCTGGCCGTGCATTCCCATTAGGATGGCGCCGAGGTGGGATCGAGTGGCGGAGAAGAGTTGGGTTCCTGTGAGGCGAGCGCTTGCGGAGGACGGACGGCCCTGGCCGCGGGCTCATCACCGGGATGAGGTGTGCAGAATCGCTGGCTGTGGAGTCTCCTTCGATTTGGAAGCTCCGGACCTGGGCGCGTAGCGGTCCGGGCTGTTCGCTCTAACCGCTTCCGCCTGCAGCGCGGAGCCGACGTGGCGCGCCGGCGGCGGCAGGCGTCGGGCATCAGGACTCGAAAGCCACGCGGCCGGGGACAGTGATCTCGATCTCGGTGCCGAGGGCGGCGCGGCTGAGGATTCGGAGTCTGGCGCCGATGCGTTCCGCGCGCTCGTGCATCCCCAGCAGGCCCCAGTGTCCGCAGCGGCAAAGGGCATCGGGTTCGATGCCGCAACCGTTGTCGCGGACAACCAGGCGCAATCCGGAGTGCCTGTACTCGATCTCGGCCTCCAGTTCAGTACCTTTTGAGTGGCGGCAGGCATTGATTATTGCCTCGCGACCAATCTGGTAGAGTTCGTCCCGCAACTCCTGCTGAAGTTGCCGCTCTTTGCCAAGAACTACGACGCGGTAGCTGAGATCCGAAAGAAGGCCGGCCTCCTCGGGGACTTTGGCCAATGCTTCCCCCAGGGAGGCCCAAGATCGATTGGGTGAACGTAAGCCCTGCACAGCGTATCGCCCCTCCTCGAGGACACGATCCAACAAAAGAAGAACCTCGCTGAGCCGCAGTTTCGTGACGGGGCAATCCACCGGGAGGTCATCGAGGACCGAGTGCAACCGCATAGATACGGCGAAGAAGCCCTGTAACAGAGTGTCGTGGAGTTCGCGGGCCAGCCGCGTCCGTTCGGCCTGTCGTTCCTCCCCACTCGACGGGAGTGTCACGGGGCTGGACATGGGGGCGGTCTCCGCGCGGCGCAAGAGGCTGGTCAGGTGGACGGCGCTTTGTGGCCGGAGGGCCCGGTCGAAGGGATCCGGGCCGGAGTGAAATCCAGGCTCTATGATCCTCTCGAGTCTCATTGCATTCCTTTCTGATCCGGCGAATGTCCGGCAGCTGCGGTGTCCATTGCGGCTCCTCAGAATCCTGATTCACGATTGGCGGCGTTCGGTGTCGATCCATTGACGCAGGTAGAGCGGGCAGTTCGTCAGGCCGACACCGTCCGCCTCGCAGCAGGCCAGAAAGGTCACGGCCTCCCGGTCGACCAGGGTGATGTCCTGGAGATCAAACCGAAGGGACTCTCCAGGTGTTTCCTGGTCGACAAGGCGCTGGATCTCCACAACATCCGCGGCTTCGATGTAGCCGCTAAACGAAAGGAGGACTCCCTGGTGTAAGGTCCGCTGAATCATTACCATGTCTGCCCATTCACGTGCTTTCTGTAGCAAGCTACATGCCAGTCGTAAGCTTTTGAAAACAGGTTGGCGGACTGCCCGCTTTTCACGGATTCGCGAGAAAGACACGAATTCGCGAGAGGATTCGCGAAGCGGGCTACTCGGACTTGAAGCGGAATTTGTTGATTTTGAGGGTGCGGATTTTCGACTCGAGGGTGGAGGCGGGCATATTGAGGAGGACAGCGGCGCCGGAAGGACCGGAGACCCGGCCTCCAGATGCGGCCAGAGCCGCCTCGATCTCCGCTCTTTCCGCTCCGGCTGGGCGCTTCGCAGCGGATGCGATTGCCTGGGTCGCGGGTGGTGTTTCGCGGGAGATCCAACTGGGATCCACGGAGAAGACATCCGATTCGCAGACGATGACGGAGCGTTCGATGATGTTCTGGAGTTCGCGGATATTGCCGGGCCAGGAGTAGGCCGAAAGCAATTCGAGCGTGCGCGGCTCGATCGTCCGGATCTTCCTGCCCGCCTTGCGGGCGTAGCGGTGAACAAAGTAGTCGATGAGGGTGGGGATGTCTTCCCTGCGTTCGCGCAGGGCGGGCGTCTGAATGGGGAAGACGTTCAGGCGGTAGAAGAGGTCCTTGCGGAACAAACCGGTGGCAATGGAGCTTTCCAGGTCGCGATTGGTGGCGGCGATGACCCGGACGTCGGCACGGATGGGCTGGCTGCCTCCGAGGCGATCAAACTCCCGCTCCTGAAGCACGCGGAGCAGGGCGATCTGGGTCTCAGCGGGCAGTTCGCCAACCTCATCGAGGAAGAGGGTGCCACCCTCGGCGAGTTCGAAGCGGCCGAGGCGCCGCTGGAGGGCGCCAGTGAAGACTCCTTTCTCGTGACCAAAGAGTTCGGAAGCGATGAGGGTGGCTGGTGTGGCGGCGCAGTTTACAGTAATGAAGGCACGGGCCGCGCGATTGGAGCGCTTGTGGATCGCGCGGGCGACGAGTTCTTTGCCGGTGCCGGTCTCTCCGGTGATGAGCACCGTGGAGTCAGTTGGCGCGACTTTGGCCACACGGGCGAGCACAGCACGGAGAGCGGGCGACTCGCCGACGATCTCCTCGAACATCGATGCCTTGGCGACCTCCTCGCGCAAGGCGAGATTCTCCTTAAAAAGGATGTCGCGCAGTTTCCTGATCTCCTCGAGCGCCTGCTGGAGCTCGGCCTCGCCCCGGCGGCGCTCTGTGATGTCGGAAACCGCGCCGAGCAGTTCGGTGCGGCCAGCCGCATTGACGGCACGACGGCCCACCACGCGGAGGTGCTTGGTCGAACCGTCGGGCATGAGGAGACGGTGCTCCAGTTCGAAATTAGCCTGCTCCCTGGGAATGCGTTCGAGGGCTTCGCGCAAAAAGGCGAGGTCGTCCGGATGGGTCCGCCGGATCACGTGGTCGATGGTGATCCGGGTTTCCGGATCGTAGCCGAAGATACGGAAGGTTTCGGGGGACCAGTAGATTTCGCCGCTGGCAAAGTCCCAGGCGAAACTGCCGGTGTGGCTGAGACGCTGGGCTTCCGCGAGATAGACTTCACTCCGGCTCAGCGACTGCGCGGTGCGGGCGAGTTCGGCCCGCTCGACGGCCTCGCGCAGGGCGCGCTGAACTGAGGGCACGAGCCGGGGCAGGCGGGTTTTGGAGACGTAGTCGGTGGCGCCGATCTTGAGTGCCTCGATGGCCGTCTCTTCGTCGAGGGTTCCAGAGACGAGGAGAAAAGGGATCCTTGGTCGGAGACGGAGTGCGATTCTCAGTGCGGACAAGCCGTCCAAGGAAGGCAGGGCGCAGTCAGCCAGGATGAGGTCATAGCCACCATATTCGAGGGAGGCGGTGAACTCGGCCTCCGTCTCCACACGAGTGAGAGTGCAGTCGAGACCGCCGGATTCGAGGCAACTCCGAACCAGTTCCGCATCCGCGGGATCATGTTCCAGGTGCAAGATGCGCAAGGGGGCTGACATCGAGGACTAGCTCTTTTTTGCGCTGCCGGGCGGCGGCTGCATGATCACGGGCCAAAACAGGGCCTGTTCGTGGATGGGATTCGCAATCGCGCGGGGCTGCAAAGGATTGACGAGGCGGGCGCTTGCTTTGAGGCAGCAACTGACGGCCAGGGGCATCAGGCGTAGTCTATCGCCCATGTATAAAGGCAGTCCCGGAGATTGGGGCATCGGTTTCGCCATGATTTGCCCGGCATCAGGGCCCAGAGCCCGGTGGCAGGGCGGATGGACAGGCACTATGATAGCCCGATATTCGGTATTGACTGAGGACTGATGCCTCGGGACGATTGTGCCTCCGCCGGACCGATATCACGCGAACTATCCATTCGGATTTGAGGTGCCTTCGAGATTGCAGGCGCCACCGGCCGGCAGAACCGTTGCGGAGACCGGGTAACCGATGAGGTAAGTAATGGGTATTATTCCGGAGCGTTGCACACCGACCTGCCAGCGATAGCCGGAACCGGCGTGCGCCGCAACCAAGGCGAGGTAGTCCGCCTGAGAATAGGAGCGCAGGCAGGACATCCAGCCGTCGAACAGAAGAACAAAGGGTACGACTGGGACGAAGTAGGTCCAGAAGAGCCGCGACCAGCGAAAAGGACGGATCCACGGCGTTGCCAGTAAACCGAGGAATGGCACGCAGACCACAGAGAGTATCGCCCTCCACTCGCGCTGGCAGGCCTCGAAGATGGCAATGCCGGTCCGGCATTCGAGTGCGTTGGCAACAACCTTGTTCAGTTCCTCGACGCCGAGATGATGCGCAGACGAAAAGATGGTGCGGAATCCTCTCAGCCCGACCGGCACGCAGGTGGCGTACACCGGACTGGGATGCGAACGGATTTGGCTTTCAGAATGAAGAGCTGCCCGAGCGAATGCTTCCGGATTCGGATGTTTGTCCGTGAGGCAGACCGTGACTGGATAATGAAGCACCCGGCTGACGTGGCGGGCAAGCTGAATCCAGGGACCTCCGGCTCCGGAACACAGGTCGAGGACACGGGTCGTGCCGGCTGCAGCCATTGCATCGCGGAGAAGTGGCGCGATGGGGCGATAAGCATTGGTCACCTCCCAGACGGCCTGTAGCGCATCAGTCACCAGGTTTCGAAGGTGGGCCGGAAACCAGGAGCTGTCGTGAATTTCGAAGAGATCGGAACGGCTCAAACGTTGTGAGTGCCTTCCATGGAATTCGTAACTAGCGGAGTGCTCCGATTGTTGCGAGCCACCAGTCAAATGACAGCTCCTTCCGAGCGGTTTCGAGTGCTCCTTCCACTGTGCGCGACTTAGCAGTAAAAGTGTGGATTTTGTAGGGACTTTTTACAAGTCCGGCAAGCTGCAATGGGAAATAGGCGAAGAAGCGGTTGACGCGAGCTATGGGCGCCGGCGAGGCGGGGTTTCGTTCCCTTTTAGACTCGCCCGGTCGGCCGGGACCCAAGCCAGACGTCGCGGAGGAGGAGTCCGGTTTCGACGGCCTGGGTCACGGATGAAAACCAATACACAGGAGGGAGCCAGCAGGGCTGCTTTCCGTCACTTGGTGACCGGCGGGCAGCCCATCACCTGCATTTGATAGTTGCCAGTTGTGAACGGCGCAAAGGACGTGACTTCGATGCGCCACATGCCGCCGAGCGGCAGGGTTTCGGTGATACGAGAGCCGATGCCAGAGGCGTCGTCATCGTTGGCGGCGAGGATCGCGCCTGTGGGCGAGATCAGGTAGACGAAACTGTCGAAGTCCGCCTCAGAGACAGCGATATCGAGCCGCTGCCCGGCGAAGGCCTGTAACACATAGGCCTGGGTACGATAGAGGCTGCCGCGCCTGCCGTCGGGCGAAGAGGACTCCGTCAGTTGACCTGGAGTCGTGTAAGGGCAACCCGTGATCTGTCTGGGGAATGCTTCCGCGGGCGGAGCCTCCTGCGGACCGCCGAACTCAACCTTCAGGACGAAGGTCCCTTCACGAAGAACGTAGGAGGTCGCGACGATTGTGTAGGTGCCGGAATAGGGAAGTGTGAGCCTGCCGGTTGGGCCGGGGATTCTCGAATCGGTCTTTCCGATGCTGTCGTCATCGTAAGCGACGAGATTCAGATTGGGTCCCAGGAGTTCGAGATAGGTATCGAAGTCGGCCGACTCCATCTGGATCGAAACAGTTTGTCCTGCCTTGGCGTCGAACGTGAAAAGCTTGGCACGGCTGCCGTAGTAAATGCAGTCCATGATGCCGAGATACTTGCGGATCTCCGGGTCCCCCGACAAGGGTTCCACGGTACAGGGCCCGGACTGATTGACCCGCAATTCCTTTCCAGCCAGGCGGAGCATGGTGGATCTCGTCCCGCTGGTCTGGTTGGCTTCCACACGCAACTTCACGACGGAACTGCCCTGGACCGGCCCCGCGGTGGAAGTCTGCACCCAACCGGAAGGGTTCTCGATCTCTCCGGGAGGACACTGGTTGGCCTGGGTGAGCACAACAGGGATGGTGCCTCCTGTTTCCGCGACGGTCAATTCCGGAGTATCCAGGGTCACGGTGCAGGCTGGAAGGGCGACGGGCTCGAAGGTCCAGGTGAGCGCGTATTCCTGTTCGCCTTCCCCAATGCGGTAAGCAGAGACGGTGGCCGTGAATTCGCCCGGGGCGGGGTTTTGAATCACAACCTGCTCGACGTTATCGCGCCGGTTCACCGCAGGCTGTGCGTTTGCGCCGGGATTTCTGGGATTTAGGGTCAGCGGCAGGACGGGGGCGGCGTCGCCGTGGGACACAGAGAGGTCGAGGTCGTTCACGAGGCTGGTGGCTGATTCCGGCGAACCGGGGGCGTCGGACCAGACCAGCATGACCCGCAGCGTGCCGGTGCCGCCCGGCACAGTGATGGAGTGATTGGCGCTGCCGCTGGAGATCCTGTTTACCAGGTAGCGCTTCTCATCCACGGTCGCCATAGCCGCCGGGGCGTTGGGGATGCCATAGCCGAAGACGTAGTCGGGCCCCGGATTACCGACATCGCGCGCACTGTTCAGGAGAATCGCTTTCAGGACGGAAGCCTTGGGTTGGGATTCGCTCTGTTTTGTTTGAAGCCGTTCCACCAGCAGCGCAAGCATGCCGGAGATAGCGGGTGCCGCCATGGAAGTCCCGCTGGCGGTCAGAGATCCGCCGACAGCCACACTGCGGACCCCGACGCCCAACGCGGTGACATCGGGCTTGAGCCTGCCGTCGCGCGTGGGTCCGAATCCACTGAAGGTGCTGATGTCTGAGAGACGGTTGGCCGCGGCTACGGCAATGGCGTTCTTTGCGGAGGCAGGGACACCAGCGGAGTAGAAGCCCGCGCGGGAGGACAGGGCACACTCCCCGGAGGTGCGAGGATTGCCCATGGAGAAGACGAGACTGAGATTCTGGTTCACGGTCAACGAATCGACCAGGCCTTCCTCCTGAGTGTATTCTCCATACATTTCGCAGTTGCCAAGATCCTCATAGATTGCTTCGCCCCACGAATTCTGAGAGATCTGAACGCCGGAGGAGGATACGGCCAGACGCATTTTCTCGAAGACATCGTCATAGTACGAGCCGCTAAACAACAGGGCGCCGGGCGCGATGCCTCTAAGGGCCTGATCGGTGGCGCCGTCACCCGCGAGGGTGCCCGCCACATGTGTGGCGTGTGCCCCGGCAAACTGCGGCTCGAGAAACTTCAGTCTTCCTGTGAAATCAGCGAGCGGGCTGACGGTCCCACCATCCCAGATTCCGACTTTTACCCCGTTGCCGGTGACTCCCCCGGCGCCGGTGTTCACTTTGTCGGCCTCCATCAACTGCGCCGACCAGATATTGTCAAACTCCACAGGAGAGGGCGCGGTGGGCTGGATGTGCCGGACGAAATCGAGGGCGGCCAACCGATTCAGGTCGTCCCGGGCGATGCGCAAGGTGATCCGGTGCTGCCAGCCGGACTGACCGAGGATGCCCCAACCCTGGCCGCGGGCCCGGTTCGCGGCATCGTCCACGTCCACATCGGAGAAAAGCAGGACGGCGACATCTACCGCCGGACGGCCCTGCCATTCGGCGTCGGCCCATTTTGCGCTGGACGCTCCACGAAGATAAATGGAGATCTTGTCAGAGGGATTGAGGTCGAAGATGGAAATACCGTCAAGGGCAAGACGACTGGCCGTCCTGGCCGCCAAGAGACGCGGTGCGACTGTGGCGAAATAGCGCGCGCCGTCAATCCATTCCTGAAGTTCGATGCCGGAACCGCGAAGTGCGGTTCGTACCGCGGCTGTCGCCGGCGAGGAAAGTTCGACAACAACGTGCGTCCGAGCTGATTCCGGTTGAGCCGCCAGGCGATTCCAATCGACGGGCGTCCTGGAAATGGATGAAGATTCCCGTAGAGGAAGGACCAGGGGCTCAGGGGTCTGACCGAAGAGACCGAATGGCATCACGCACAAAATTGGAATGAATTGCTTCCACCACATGGAGAAAGTCTATCGAAACCATTCGACAGCATGTTGTGGAAACAGGCAGCTATCTACACCAAAGTATGTACAAATCTGCCCACTTCTAATTGCAGGTGTGCGTGGGATCGGAGACGATGTGGGTCCACGAAAGCAGGTATGGCCGCGGACCAGGCGAAGATCAACTGCGGCCGCCGTTTCGAGGTACGCAACTAAACAACGAGGCAACGCCGCATTACCGGGCAGCACCATGGCGATTGTCGACCACCCATGTGCGAATCAACGTATCGGTCCCATACGGCACATCGAGGAGCACGGAACAGTTCAGCGAGAAGGGCGGTTGGTCGAGAAAGATTCCGGAGCCCACCTCGAGGCGTGTATTGGGCCCGTGAGGATGGTCCAGATTGGGCGCGGAGCAATGTGTGGGGACGTGCTCGGTGATGATGCTGAAGGGGTAGTGCGCGCACTGCCTGAGTGCGCTGGCAATCTGTTCATTCGACAGGTGCTGCAGGACTTGCCGGAGGAGAACCGCGCCTGCTGCGGGCAGGGGGTCGCGGGTGAGATCCAGACAGTGGAAGGAGACGCCGTTGCGCGTTTCGGTCCTGCGCAGGTGGGCGATGAGGTCAGGAACGCAATCGACACCGTTGTACTGATCCACAAGGGCGGACACGCGGCGCCCCACGCGGAAGTCTCCGCAGCCCAGGTCGGTTACGCTTCGGATCCCCTGCTGGCCGAGGAAATGTCCGACCGCGGCGGCATAAGGGACGGCGATTTCATCGACGGACCCCGGACCGGAGCAGAAATCCTGGCCGGGGATTTGCCCCCAGATCCCGTCGCGATAGATCAACGCAAAGGTCTCCTGGAGGGACAGATTAACAAAGGACTCCTGGATACTCCGCTGGCGCTGAATCCTCCGATACCAACGGTGGAAGATCTCCGGCACTAGAGGGCGGATGGATTTTCTCAATGATTGCCGCAAGATCATGCAGAATACCAAACGAAGCGAGTGCGACGCAGGTTGCCGGCCTCCCGAACCGGTTCTGGCGCGGGTGCCGGTGGGCGCCCGGATCGCCTGAATGCCCGCGGGTTGGCAGGGCTGATTGGTTCGCTACACTGAGGATTCGGGCCGGGCACACGGGCGTGCCGAAGCGGAATGCCAATGCCATCGAGTGGTCTGGTCGCGTACCTATCCTGAGGCCAACCTGGCAGTTTCAGTCGATCCAAGGGGAGCGAATGAAGAAGATTGAGGCGGTCATCCAACCATTCAAGCTGGACGAGGTGAAACAGAGCCTTGAAGATGCGGGTGTCGGCGGGATGACGGTTCTGGAGGTGCGCGGCCGAGGATCCCGGGAAGAGGCGGCCCTGCTATATCGCGGCCACGAGAGCCAGTCCTGGCCTACCGCCAAGATGAAGATAGAGGTTGTCGTAGGTGACCGTGAACTGCAGGAAGTGCTGGCGGCCATCCGGCAGGCAGCGTGGACAGGCCGCTCAGGAGACGGAATGATCTTCGTGTCGGACGTCGTGGAGGCGATCCGGATCCGCAACGATCAGCGGGACGAAGCGGCAGTCTGAAGCGGACCTCAGCCGGGTCCCGGGAACGATGGCGCTAGGCCGGAGTGGCTCTTCTAATCCGCTCGAAGATATCCACCGGCAAGGGGAAGACGATGGTGGTATTGTGCTCCGCCCCGATCTCGACCAGCGTTTGCAGGTAGCGGAGTTGAATGGCGGATGGTTCCTGCTGCAGGACCTGGGCTGCCTCGGCCAGGCGTTGTGACGCCATGAATTCGCCCTCTGCATGAATGACCTTGGCCCTGCGTTCGCGCTCGGCTTCCGCCTGACGAGCGATGGCGCGCACCATCTGATCCGGAAGATCGACCTGCTTTACCTCGACCATGGACACTTTAATGCCCCAGGAGGCCGTGTGGCCATCGAGGATGGTTTGCAGACGGGCGTTCAATTTCTCGCGCGCAGACAAAAGCTCATCGAGATCCGCCTCGCCGAGCACGCTGCGCAACGTGGTCTGGCCGAGTTGGGAGGTGGCGTAGAGGAAGTTGGTGACCTCCAGAACCGCCAGTTTGGGGTCGAAGACCCGGAAGTAGATTACCGCGTTGACTTTGACGGTGACATTGTCGTGCGTGACGACATCCTGGGAAGGGACTTCGAAGGCTTCGATGCGAAGGGAGATGCGGACCATACGGTCAATGGGCGCGAACACCAGGATGAGGCCCGGTCCTTTCGCCTGCGGCAGGACGCGGCCAAGCCGGAAGATCACAGCGCGCTCATACTCACGCAGGATCTTGATGGAGGAGAGGAGGTAGAGGACAACGATGAGGAGCGCAATGAGTGGAATGGGGAATGCGTCGGACATGTCAGTCTCCGGGTGGTTGGGATTCGACGTCGAGGGTGAGCCCGTCGATGGAGGTGATGCGAACCGTGGCGCCGGCGGGCCGCGGTTCCAGTGAACGGGCTCGCCAAATCTCGCCATGAAAGAGAACCTGCCCCTCCGGATGGAGAGGGCTGAGGGTCACCGCGGAGGCGCCCAGGTAGGTCTCGCGCCCCGTCGCGGGGGCGGAGATGCGGGCGCGCACGGCCAGCGTGACCAGGAATGTGGTGATCAGGGTAAACGGAAGTACGAGGCCAAGGGCGGTGGAGAGGTGAATGCGGAGTTCCGGCAGGGGACTGTCCACGAGCAGTAGTGCTCCGAGCACCATGGCGACAGCGCCGCCGGCGCCCAGAACGCCATGGGTCGTGAATTTCAACTCAAGTCCAAAGAAGGTGAGAGCCAGCAGGAGGAGAGCCACGCCGGACCAGCTCAACGGCAGGACGGAGAGAGAGAACAGGCCGGTGAGAAGCAGAATGGCTCCCGCCACGCCAGGCAGGAAGAGCCCCGGAGTGGTGAACTCCACATAGAGGCAGAGTGCGCCAAGCAGGGTGAGGGCTAGCGCGATGTTCGGATCGGAAAGAGCCAACTGGATGTGCTGGCGTACGGTGAGCTGATAGGGGATGAACTCGGCATCCTGAAGGTCAAGGGTGATGGTGGACGCGTCGAAGCGGCGGACCGGGTGAGTCCGCAACTGGCTGAGCAGGTCGCGCTCATCGCGCGCGACGAAGTCGATAAGGCGGCCGCGGAGCGCCTCCTGGTCTGTGTAGGAGATGGACTCGAGCACGGCCTTCTGCGCCAGGTCAGAGTTCCGGCCGCGACGGTCGGTGAGGGTGCGCAGGGCAGCGGCGGTGTCGTTTTCGATCTTCTTTTTCATGACCTCATCGGGCGTCCCGATGAGGGAGATTGGGTGTGCCGCGCCGGTGTGAGTCCCCGGCGCCATGACGGCGACGTCGGCGGCCTGGAGGATGAGGAAGCCCGCTGACGAAGCGCGTCCGCCTCCCGGCGAGACGAATACGGCCACTGGCACTGGAGAAGAGACGATGCGCTCGGTGATAGAGCGGGTGGCCTCCAGGTAGCCGCCCGGCGTGTTCAGGCGGAGCAGGAGCAGCGAGCATTGGCGGTTCCGTGCCTGAAGGAGCGAGCGGTCCACCAGATCGACGGTGACGGGATGAATCACAGAATCGATGTCGAGGGTGACTATGCAGGAGGCGCGGCCCAGGGGGGCCGCCGCAACGAGGAAAAGAGCAGCAAGCGGGAGAGTCGAGGACATACTTTACCTCCCTGCCGTGAGTTTAGGACTGCAGGAGGCGGGGGGGAAGGGGCAAAATGGGAGCGGCTCTGCCAAAGAGCGCAATCCGCTGCCGGGGAGGCACAATCTCGGAAGCAGCCCCACAGACCGCCCAGGGTGGGGCGACTGTAGTCCCGGCGGCTATCTGATACTTTCGAAGTGCCGCCTGGAAGCGCCGGGATCCTGCAGGAACTGGTCCGGGGCCTCCGGCGCGAGTCCGAGACTGCTCTGGCGATAGGGATTGCCAGGCGTTGCCCAACCCGGGTGAGAGGAAGTGGTCATGCCATCCAGCAGACGAGAGTTTCTTGCGGGCGCCCTCAGTGCCGCGCCCATGATTATTCCCGCAAGCGCCTGGGGCGCCAACGACCGTCCCGCCTATGGACTGATTGGGACCGGCAACCGCGGCGGGGGCATGAATCGCGCGTTTCAGAAGATTGGCGCGCAGTGCGCCGCCCTGTGCGATGTATATCAGCCGTATCTGGAAAAGGCCCGAAGCGAATCTCCAACTGGCGTGAAGATCTATCGGGATTATGAGGATCTGCTGGCGCAACCTGGCCTCGATTTTGTGGTGGTCGCCACGCCTGACCACCAGCACTGTCCCATGTTGAAAAAGGTCCTGGCGGCACGGAAAGACCTTTATCTGGAGAAGCCCCTCTCTCTGTCGTTGAGCCAGAGTGATGAGATGATTGGGGCGGTTCGCAAGTCGAAGCAGGTGGTGCAGATCGGCATGCAGCGGCGCAGCATGAGCTTCGTCCGGCAGGCCAGGCAGATGATCCAGGATGGAGTTATCGGCCGGATTTCCCTGGTGCAGGCACGCTGGAACTGGCATTTCGAATTGCCCCTGGACAAGTCTCCACTGCCCGGCGAACTGGACTGGACCCGCTTTCTGGGCTCCGCCCCCAAGAGACCGCTCGATCCGGTTCGATTCCGGTGGTGGCGCGGCTTCTGGGACTATTCCGGCGGAAACATGACGGACCAGGGCACGCACCTGATGGATGTGGTGCAGTGGATGACCAACTCCGGCGCGCCGCTTTCGGCGGTGTGCCAGGGCCGCATCGCAGAGGCGACAGGCGTGGAGGTGCCCAACGTTTTCAGCGCGAGTTTCGAGTATCCGGAGTTCCTGGCGACCTGGACGCTGGATTACCGCAGTACGTATGACTTCGACTGGTCGATCCGGTTCCAGGGCGAGGCGGGCACGCTGATGCTCGATCGCAAGGGATTGCGTGTGTACAAAGACGCCGGTGCGTCCAGCACGCCCTGGACGCAAAAGGTGCCCACCGAGCCGAGCCAGGAGTTGAGCGATACCGATCAGGCCGAAGCGCACCAGCAGAACTTCCTGGATTGCATTCGCAGCCGCCAGGAGCCGAATTGCCCGATCGAGGTCGCAGCTGCCGCCGTGGCCGGCCCGCACATGGCGAATCTTGCCTTCAAGGAAGAACGCAAGGTGAAGAGAATGGCCGACGGCAAGATCGTTTAGCGGAGGAAAGGCCCCCGGGATCCCGTCGTCAACCGATCACCCGGTTCAGGATTGCGGGCCCGGAGAAACTTCAGCAGGGCCTGCCGTTCCGGGGCTTCCAACTGGCCGTCTCCGTTGACGTCGAAGTGTTGAAACACCGACCGGAACCGCTGCAGGTCGACGCCCTGCACTCCGGGGGGCAGGTCATTGAGGCGCGCCGCTGCTCAGCAGAGAGTCCAGATCCTGGAGCCGCATGCCACGGCGAAACGAGTCATGATTTGTCGTGCCAGCGGCGCATCAGCGTGACCGGGAGCCAGTCCGGCTCAGAGCACGCAACGAAAGCTATCCTGAAGCTGTGACCAGTAGCCCGCTGTCGAGCATCCGTGAAGCCATGGAATCTCAAGGCTTTGCCGTTTGCCGCGCCTTCGCCGATCAAAACCTCCTCGGGCTGCTCGAGGCCGGACTGACGGAGGTCGAAACTGATGCCGGAGTTCGCAGCCGTGGCGGCGTTTATGCGATTCGAAACCTGCTCGATGCCGCTCCGGCGATGCGGACGCTCGCGTCGACTGGCCCCCTGCTTGAATTAGCGAGGACGGTTCTGGGGCAAGGCGCCCGGCCCGTCCGGGGCCTGCTCTTCGACAAGCATCCGGACGCCAACTGGCTGGTCCCGTGGCATCAGGACCTGACGATCTGCCTGAAGGAACGCCGGCACG
Organism: Acidobacteriota bacterium; assembly: GCA_017307505.1. GTDB lineage: Bacteria > Acidobacteriota > Terriglobia > Bryobacterales > Bryobacteraceae > Paludibaculum. The sequence goes on from JAFKEE010000017.1 coordinate 242,071, forward strand.
TGGAGGGCTTCGGGCCCTGGAGTGTAAAAGCGGGTGTCGTTCACGTCCAGCCACCGGCCGAGATCCTCGAGCAGATGGTGGCGCTGCGTATTCATCTCGACGACGCGGGGGACGCGAACGGAGCGCTGCGAGTGCTGCCCGGAACGCACAAACTGGACCGGCTCACGACACAGCAGGTGGTGGAGTGCCAGCAGAGAATCGCGGAGGTATCCTGTGCCGCTTCCAGGGGCGATGTGCTGTTGATGAGGCCCCTGCTGCTGCACGCCTCGTCGGCCAGCGAGAAACCGGGACGGCGCAGGGTGGTGCACATCGAGTATGCGTCGTGTACTTTGCCGGCCTGTCTTCACTGGCATGAGGAGGCCGTGCCGCAGAGTGATTCCGAAAACGGTGCGGACGCCTAGTTTCCAGGCTTGGGCAGCAGGTGTTTCTGGATCTTGCCCAGGGCGGTGCGGGGTAGTTTGTCCACCACAACAAACTCCCGCGGGATCTTGAACGACGCAAGCTTCTCCCGGCACCGCTGGTCCAGTGCAGAGGGCTCAATGGGGGCGCGCGGCACAATATAGGCGACAGGAATCTCACCGCGCAGTTTGTCAGGTACTCCGACCACGGCCGCTTCCGCCACCTCTGTCTGCTCCAGCAGGAACTCCTCGATTTCACGCGGATAAATGTTAAAGCCACCGGAAATGATGAGGTCGCTCTTCCGGCCCAGCAGCGTGTAGTAACCGTCGGGGGCGCACTCGGCGATATCTCCGGTCTTGAACCAGCCTTCCTCAAAGGCAGATCTCGTAGCATCCTCCCGGCGCCAGTAACCGGCGCAGACATTGGGCCCGCGCAACTGCAATTCACCATCGACGATCCGAACGGAGATACCTGGCAACGGCACACCGACAGTACCAGGCCGGCGTTCGCCGACGTATGGATTGGAGAGGTTCATTAGAGTCTCGGTCATCCCGTAGCGCTCCAGAATGGTATGGCCGAACCGGGCGTGAAACTCTTCAAACACCTGAGGTGGCAGAGGCGCCGAGCCCGAAACGAACAATCGCATGAAGCCGCCCACCTCGCGTGCCACCTCCGGGGCAAAATCGAGCAGCCGCACATAGACTGTCGGCACGCCGAAGAAGAGCGTTGGGCGGAAATCCAGAAATTCCCCGGCCGCCTTCTGATGCTCGAAACGTTCCAGCAGACGCATGCGGCACCCACTTAGCAGCCAGCAATGCAGGCCGTTGCCCAGGGCGTGGACATGAAATAGGGGAAGAGCGAGCAGGAAGCGATCTGAGCTGGAAACCGACCAGCAGGCATTCAGATTGATGGCGTTGACCGCGAAATTGTTGTGCGTCAGGATGGCACCCTTCGACGCACCAGTGGTGCCTGACGTGTAAACCAGGGCCGCGGGCGAATCCCCGTCCAGTGCGACGGTGGGCCGCGGAGCCTGAGCCGGCGTCCGGAGTTCACTCACCGGCCAAAGCGGAACGTCTCCCGGCATCTCCTGCGTGGAGATCACGGCCTTAGGGTCCGAATCGCCCAGGATATGCAGGATCTCGCGTTCGCGGTAGAGGATATTGATCGGCACAAAGATCACGCCGAGTTTGACGCAGGCGAGATAGATATCGATGAGCTCCACGCAGTTGGAGAGGTAGACGCACAGGCGGTCGCCCTTCTCCAGACCTCGCGCCTGAAAGAGCGCGGCCATACGGTTGCTGCGGTCATCGATCTCTCCGAAGGTGAAGGTACCGCCGCCAAACTCCAGCGCCACCTCCTGACGGCGGTCCTGAAACGAGAGATCGAACAACTGATTGAGGTTCATTGCTTCTCCGAGATGGCGGCAGCCGACAAGCCCGCGGCAGCCGAAAATCCGCCCAGCACGAGGAAGCTGGAGCGGAACTGACCGGTCCAATCGGCCAGATAGCCGACAGCGGGCGCGCCGGCGAGAATCATGAGAATGCCCACCATATTGACAAGCCCCATGGCCGCCCCGGCTCGGCCGGGAAAGAGCGCGGCGGCGCGATTGAAAAGACCAGCGTAGGGCAATCCGCAGCCTACCCCGAGTACAATGATCGCCGCAAGAGTCAGCTCCATCGAGTGTCCCCAGGCAAGGGCGCCGCAGGCAGCGGCATTGGCCAGCAGAGCGTAGCGGACCAGAATACGGATTCGCATGCGGTGCAGCAGCCAGCCGCCCAGCGGCCGCGAGACAATGCCGAGCAGCAGCACCGTCGAACCCATCAGCCCGGCCTGTTTGAGAGGCAGCTGATATGCGGTCTTCAGCAGCGTGGTGATCCACGTGCCCACCACGATGACCAGTCCGAACGATGCCATCTGGATCAATCCCAGCAGCCACAACTGCCGGCTCCGCAGCATCTCGGAAAGACTTCCCGAGGCATGGGCCCGAGAGGCGGCTGGCGGAGCGGAGAAGGACCATCCCACCCACACAACGGCCGCCACTATGGCCGAGCCGGCAAATCCACCCCGCCAGCCAAAGGCCCCCAGCAGCTGGGGGATGGCAAACAGCACGAATCCGGAACCAAGCACCACGGAGCCGCCAAAGAAGCCCTGGGCTACATGCAGGTCGCGGCCTTCGAAGGACGATACGATGTACCGTGCGCCGGCGGTAAAGCAGGCGCCGGTGCCTACACCCGCGAACGCTTTCCAAAACAGGAGCAGCCAGTAGGAGCCGGCAAAGGCAATGGCCAGATTTGCCAGCGCGACCCAGGCAAGAGCGAACGTCAGGACCCGGACCGGTCCGAACCTGTCGGCCAGGCGCCCACCGGGAATCTGCATGAGAGCGTGGGTGAGAAAGATGCCGGTGGTCAGCAGCCCCGCGCTGGCGTTGTCGAAGCCAAATTCTCCGCGCAAGGCCGGAACCATGGGCGCATGGTTCGTATAGTTGGCGGAAAAGGCAAATCCGACGGCACAACCAGCAACCAGCGCACGTTTGTTCATAGGAGCGTCGCAACAGTCTATCATTGCGATGCCGGCCGGCTCTTCCGACTCACGTGCCTGTTTTGGCCCCCCTCACGGAGTCCAGCAGGCCCAACATTCGAAGAGCAGTTGGGTATACCGTTACCAGTGGAGATTTCGTCCTGAGGTGACTGATGATGAGACCGCTCCTGCTGTTTGCCCTACTGCCCAGCCTGTTCGCCCAGCAGGCCAATGTGAATCTGGACTATAACCCGCAGAAGAACACCGAAAACCTGATCCCATTTGGCGCTTCGGTGCTCTCGCCGGAAGTGCGCGACGACCGCACCGTGACGTTTCGACTGAAAGCTCCGCAGGCACACGAGGTGCTGCTCACAGGGGGCGCCCTGCTGATTGCCCTCGGCGGGGACAACAAGCCGCTGCCCTTCCAACGCGGCGACGGCGGTGTCTGGACGCTCACGATCGGACCCGTAAAGCCCGACATGTACGTGTACTCCCTGACGGTAGACGGGGTGCGCATGGCGGATCCGAACAACACCATCGCGGGCACCGCGGCCCAACCGGCCTTTAGCCAGCTTGTGGTGCCCGGCGACGGCCCGGCCTACTATGACGCTCGCAATGTGCCACACGGGAACGTGACCCGGCACGTTTATCACTCCGGTGTTACGGACGGAGAACGAGAGCTGTATGTCTACACTCCGCCCGGCTATGACCGATCTAAACGGTATCCGGTGCTCTACCTGTTGGGAGGCAGCGGTGAGTTGGCCCAGAACTGGATCTACGACGGCCGGGTGAACTTCATCATGGATAATCTGCTGGCGGAACGGAAAGTGGTGCCTATGATTATCGCCATCCCAAATAACCAGATGATTCACAGGAATCATCCGAAGCACACGGAGCTGACGTTTCGACTCTTCGAGGCGGATCTGCGGCAGAACATTATTCCGCTGGTGGACAGCCAGTACAGCACGCGCAAAGAAGCGCGCGGCCGGGCCCTTTCGGGCCTTTCGATGGGCGGACGGCACACTCAGTTTGTCGGTTTCAACAGCCTGGACCTGTTTGCCTCCTTCGGAGTGTTGAGCGCCGGCGACACCGACAGCGAGAAGACCATCAGCAAGTTCCTCAATGATCCCGATGTCAACAAGAAGGTGTCTTACCTGTTTGTAGGTCAGGGCACGGGTGAGGCGAATGAGCGGATTGGGGCCCGCTGCGTGGCGCTGCACCAGGCCCTGGTCAATCACAAGATCGCGCACGAGTATTACGTGGGCGGTAACGGCGGGCACGATTGGGCCACCTGGCGGCATCTGCTCTACTACCGCTTTCTGCCCAAGTTGTGGCGGACTGAATAGGGCGCGCCGGAAGAACTCTCCGCGACCGACGGGCCCTCAGTCCTACTTTGTTCCGTCGAATTCACTGACGAAGGTGACGACGGATCGCCCGGGAATCTGGAAGGCCTCGCCAGCTTTGACGGGGGCATACGGCTTCAATTCATCGCCCTCCCGATCGGAAGTCACCCACGGTGTCGTCCGCGTGAGCCGCCATCCGCGTTTTGCCAGTTCGATTCTGGTGGTGACGCTGACAGGCGACTGGGCCATGTTCACATAGACTGCGATAACGCGCCGCGCCTGTGCGTCGATATAGGCGGTCCGCATGAGGCCTCGTATGTCATCCGGCTCGCCGGCTACGGCCACTCGTTGCATGCCGGGGCGTACAAACCGGCTGTAGTTGCCGAGGGTCCAGAGAAGCCGGGATGGCAGAATCGTCTCGGCGTCACCCGGCTTCCTGTAGTCGGTGTAGATCAGGCCGTCTTTGTAGTCTTCCGGCGACATTGCGGTCCACCACTGCCAGGCCGACGCATCTGCCACCGCCAAGTCCAGGTGGATGATGCGGGCCACATCGAGAGCGGTTGCCATCGTCAGATCGCGCTTGTTGCCGCCTTTGCCTTCCGGGCCGACGAGGATACAGTATTCGGTCTGCCAGAGACGGCGTTCGGGATACTTCTTCATTCGTTCCGCCAGCGCGGTGCGATCGGTAACAATGGGCCCATTCAAGCGATCGGAACCGTAAGCGTGATACCCGAACATGGGGGCCAGCAGCGAAGCCAGCGTGCTGTCGCCGAGGAGGTCATCAATGTAGTTGCCGTACGTGGCCCCGTATTGTGCGGTCATCTCCTTGTTCGGCCGGATCATATCCGGCAGGCTGCCGCTCTCGATCAAGGCAATCTGTGTCGGCAACTTGCGGCTCTTGAGTTCGGCGGCCAATGCCCGTGTGATCGCCTTGATGTCGGCATTGCTGGCCCGTGTGCCCTCCTGCGAAGTTCCGTCCCACTGCCACTGCGGCTCGTTGATGGGGCTGATGTACTGGAAATCAATCCTCTCCGTTGAATCCGGGTTCGCACGGAAGTGGCTGAGGATGTCAACGAGGTAGCGCGCATACTGAGCCTCGAAGCCCGGCTTCAAGTTCGAACTGCCTTCTCCTTTCGTGGTGAACGTGAGCCCGTTGCGCGTCATGCGTCCGGGCGGACTGTTGACGAAAGCGAGGAATTGAGGCACCCCTCGAGTCTTGGCTGCGCCCAGGAACCAACGTTCGCCCGCCTGGCGTGTCCAGTCGTACTTGCCTTCCGATACTTCAAAGGTTTCCGGACTGCGCCAGGGGTGAGTGATCTTTGGGTTGACACCGCCGCCAATATTGAAGCGCCAGCAACTCAGCCCGATGCCCTTGGTTTGGGAGAAGAGCAGATCGGCCACGCGCTCGCGGGACGCCAGGCTCCAGGAGGCGAGCTTCTGCATGGTCCAGCAGTCGGAAGCGCCAAAGTTGTCAATTCGCTGATACCTGGTGTCCAGCTGAATCGTATCCACACGCTGCGCGCGGACAGGAAAAGCAAGTAGGAGCAGGAGAAGAGCGTTGAGTGCCCGGTACATGGTGTCCTCTCTAAGTTCAATCAGCTATTAAGAACTCTAACACCCTATATGTGTTCCGGAGCCGGAAGCCCGGCACACATCCGAAGCAGGCGGTCTGAGTCAGCCCCGCCTATCTCTAATAAAGAAATTTAACCTTTCAGCGCCCAGGCGTGAGAGGAATTCATCGTTTTCTTTTCATGAAGACAGTGACAAATCCGATATGCGTATCTGGAATCAGATTGATTCAGTGCGGCCTTGTCTGTTGATGCGATGGCCGGCAGACCGGCGGCGCAGCCGGTGACGATCCGAACGAGCAAGGCCAATGGAAGACCAGGAAGTTATCAAAGAGTTTTTGATCGAGAGCAGTGAGAATCTCAGCCGTCTGGACCGGGAACTGGTCGAACTGGAGCAAAATTCGTGTGAGCCGGAGTTGCTGGCCGGGATCTTCCGCACCTTTCACACGATCAAGGGGACCTGCAGTTTTCTGGGCTTCACGCGGCTTGAGAGCGTCGCGCATCAGGCGGAGAACGTCCTCTGCCGCCTGCGCGCCTTCGAACTGGAACTTACTCCCGAACTTATTTCTCTGATTTTGAGGGCAGTGGATGCCATGCGCATTCATCTGGCCTCGATCGAGTCCGAAGGGAAAGAGGCTGAGACCAGCGATGGAGAACTCTGCCGCCAAATGCAGGCAGCCGCCGAGGAGGGCAAACCGGCGTCGGCCCGTCCCGTCACGGAAGCGGAAGCAGCTCCGCCGAGAGGTCAGAATGGCGTTGCCGATTCCGCCATCCGGGTCGACGTGCACCTGCTGGACACTCTGATGAATCTGGTGGGGGAACTGGTTCTTACCCGGAATCAGATTCTGCAGTTCACCTCAAGCCAGGAAGGGGCCGCGCTGAACTCCTCGTCGCAGCGTCTCAACCTGATCACCTCCGAACTGCAGGAGAGTGTGATGAAGACGCGCATGCAGCCCATTGGAGTGGTGTGGAACAAGATTCCGCGCCTGGTGCGCGATGTGGCTATGGCCTGCGGAAAACGGATTTCTCTGGAAATGGAAGGAGCTGGGACAGAACTCGACAAGACGATCATCGAAGCCATCAAGGATCCGATCACTCACATCGTGAGGAACTGCTGTGATCACGGCATCGAGAAGCCGCAACTGAGGAAGTCCCGGGGCAAACCGATAGAGGGCCGGCTCACGCTGCGGGCGTTCCATGAAGGCGGCCAGGTGATCATTGAGATCGCCGATGACGGGGCAGGCGTAGACGTCGAAGCGGTGAAGGCAAAGGCGATCAATGCCGGCCTGCTTCGGGCTGCCCAGGCGGAATCGCTGTCGGAACGGGAAGCGCTCAACCTGCTCTTCGAGCCGGGTCTTTCCACCGCGCGCACAGTGACGAACGTATCAGGCCGAGGTGTCGGGATGGACGTCGTCCGCACCAACATCGAACGGATTGGCGGCGCGGTCGAGGTAGCGAGCCAACTGGGCGCGGGAACCACGATTCGCCTGAAGATCCCACTCACGCTGGCCATCATTCCGGGCCTGGTGGTCGCCTTGGGGGAGCGCCGGTCCGCTCCGAGACCAGGGCGGGCGGGCTCCGAGGACGGGGTGATGCACTTTATCATTCCCCAGGTGAGCCTGATCGAGCTCGTCAGGCTGGAGGGAGGCGCCGCCCGGCATTCCATCGAGAGGATCCGCGACACCGCGGTGTATCGTCTGCGCGGCAACCTGCTGCCGATCGTCTACCTGCGGACTGTTCTGGGCTGTGAGAGTGGCGAGCACGCTTCCGACGTGGTGAACATCGCCGTGCTGCAGGCCGGAGACAGGCAGTTTGGCCTGGTAGTCGATGGGATCCGTGACACACAGGAGATCGTCGTCAAGCCGCTGGGCAAGCACCTGAAGGGGCTGACGTGTTACGCCGGGGCGACGATTATGGGAGACGGCAAGGTAGCGTTGATCCTCGATGTGATGGGGATTGCGCAGCGTTGCGGCGAGATCTCTGACAACAATCGCGAGCGGGCGCATGGCGGACCAGGCTCAACGTTGGACGAGCGCGCCTCGGGAAAGCAGGCCTACCTTCTATTCGGCTCTGGTCCCTATAAGAGGATTGCGGTCCCACTCTCCACGGTGTCGAGGCTCGAAGAGTTTCCCCAATCTCAGCTCGAGCGCGCGGGTGGAAGGCTTGCCGTGCAATACCGTGGCCGCATCCTGCCACTCATTCCGCTGGCTCCGATTCTCGAACCGGGCGCAGGCGACACCGCTTCCGGCCGGGATCCGGTACAGGCGGTCGTCTTCCAATCGGGGCCTCGAACGCTGGGCCTGCTCATCGATGGTCTGGCTGACATTGTGGAAGACGCGGCGAGCATGAAACAGGCCAGCGGGCGCCGCGGCCTGCTGGGCTCCGCTGTGATCGGACAGCGGTTTACCGACCTGCTGGACCTGGAGACGGTGCTAAGCGCCGGCTGGGATGAGTGGATCAACGGCCGGTCGAACATTGCCCAGCCGGACCTAAGCAGTCTGGCCACCGCCATCGGCCCAAGAGTTCAGGTCAGCGAATTGACAGAGGCGAAAGGCTGATTCCATGGCTCCATCCCCCAACTCAACCGAAGCTCAGCCGGTTCTGCGCTACGCCACGTTTGTCGTGGCCGGTCACTACTTCGGTACTGACGTGACGCAAGTCCAGGAAGTGTTGCGGCATCAGACGATGACGCCCGTGCCCCTGGCTCCCCCCGTCATTCGGGGCTTGATCAATCTCCGCGGGCAGATTGTGACGGCGATCGAGATGCGTCAGCGCCTGGGATTGGCCGCCAGGGCCGACAGCCAGGAAGCGATGAACGTGGTCGTCCGCACCGACGATGGCGTGATCAGCCTGCTGGTCGACGAGATTGGCGATGTCGTCGAAAGCGAACCGGGCCTGTTCGAGGATCCACCCGAAAGCCTCGACCCTGTGCTGCGAAGCCTGGTCAGCGGCATTTACAAACTCAAGGACCGCCTGCTGCTTGTGCTGGATATCCGGCAGACGCTGAATCTCGACGCGGTGGTTGTGCAACTCGCCGGCTAGACCGGCCAAGGAATCGAAGAAGAGGACATTTCATGCAGTGGTTCAACAATCTGAAAATCGGCGTTAAGCTGCAGGCCGGATTCGCGCTGGTGGCATGCATTGCGGGGCTCATCGGTTGGGTTGGGCTCTCCGGCCTCAGCGAAATGAATCAACGGTCTGTCTCTCTGTACGCAGACCGTCTGACACCAATTCAAGACCTGGGGTACGCCAATGCCGCGGTGCTGAATATTCGGACAGAAGTTCGGAACATGTTGCTGAGCAACACGCCCGAAGAACGGCAGCGAGCTGTTATGGCGATCCAGCAGGACAACGACAAACTGGAAGCACGCATCGAGAGCTATTCCAAGACCCACCTGACTGAGGAAGAAAAGTCACTTCTGGAGAAGTTCCGATCGAACTGGGCGCCATACAAACGCGGCCGTGACCAGATGGTCGCCTTCATCATGGGAGGCCGCGAGGCACAGGCCAAGGAACTGATGTTTGGCCAGTTGGGGGTGCTGCAGTCGGAGGTGCGCAACAATCTCCAAGGCCTGGTCGATATCAATTCCAAACTAGCGGACGCGGACCACAAGGCAAACGAGGCGGCCGCGACCACTGGAAGAACGAAGATCCTGGCGTTCCTGGGCCTGGGCGTATTGAGTTCCATTGCGCTGGGGTTGTTGTTCTCCATCATGATCGGCCGCCCCCTGCGGGCCATGGAGAATGCGGCGGCGCAACTGGCCGAGGGCGATGCGAGCGTCAATGTAGAGCTGGACACGAAGGACGAACTGGGATCGCTGGCCCGCGCCTTCCGGACTATGACCGCGGTCATCCGGGAGAGAGCCGACCAGGCTCAGCGAATCGCCGCGGGCGACTTCCAGGTAAAGATCTCCGCCAGTTCCGACAGGGACGTTCTCGGAAAGAGCTTCATGCAGGTGGTGGACGCAGTACGGCGCCTGGCCACGGAGACGGACAGGCTCACTCAGGCCGCGGTCGATGGCAAGCTCTCGACACGCGGAGACGCTGCGCGATTTGAGGGCGGCTACCGGAGCATCGTCGACGGCGTCAACAAGACCCTGGACGCGGTTCTGGAGCCAGTGAACGAAGCCGCGGTCGTCCTGGAGCGCATTGCTCGGAAGGACATGACGGCGCGGGTCACCGGCCAATATCGCGGCGACCACGCCAGCATCAAAGACAACATCAACAAGATGGCGGATGACTTGCGAGGCAGCCTGCACCAGATTGCGCAGAACGCCTCTTCGCTTTCGACGGCATCGGAACAGCTGAGCTCGATCAGCCAGCAACTGGCGGGCAATGCGGAAGAGACCGCTACCCAGGCGAATGTTGTTTCCGCGGCCAGCGAGCAGGTCTCGAAGAATGTGTCTGTGGTGGCCTCCGGCAGTGAGCAGATGCAGTCCTCCATCCGGGAAATCGCCAAGAACGCGAATGAAGCAGCCCGCGTTGCCCGTAATGCGGTCAGCACGGCCGAGGTCACAAATCAGACGATCACCAAGCTGGGCGAGTCCAGCATTGAAATCGGCCAGGTGATCAAAGTGATCACTTCCATTGCACAGCAGACCAACCTGCTGGCGCTGAACGCAACGATTGAGGCCGCGAGGGCCGGAGAAGCGGGGAAGGGTTTCGCGGTAGTAGCGAACGAGGTGAAGGAACTCGCGAAGGAGACGGCCAAGGCCACCGAGGAGATTGGTCAGAAGATTGAAGCCATCCAGGGCGACACAGTGGGCGCGGTCAAGGCGATCGGCGAGATCACGGGCATCATCGCGCAGATCAACGACATATCGAATACCATCGCTTCCGCCGTGGAAGAACAGACTGTGACCACCAATGAGATTGGACGCAATGTGAGGGAAGCGTCCAAGGGCACAAACGAGATCGCGAAGAACAATGCCGGAGTCGCCGAAGCAGCGCGCAGCACGACCGCCGGCACGGCTGACTCAGAGAGAGCCGCACGCTCGTTGAGCCAGATGGCCGCCCATCTCCAGAAGCTGGTGGGCGAATTCACGATCTGAACGGGAGCCGCTGATGCACACAATGGTGGTGGATGATTCGCGCACGATGCGAATGATTCTCTCCAGGGAACTGGCCGCCCTCGGGTTTGCGGTGACGCAGGCGGCCAGCGGGATCGAGGCGCTTCGACTGATGCAGCCACCCCATCCCTGCCCGGGTCCGATCCTTGTCGACTGGAACATGCCAGGCATCACAGGATTGGAATTTGTTGAAGCGGTGAGGACGAATCCCTCCACCCGTTCCACGGCCGTGCTCATGGTCACCACCGAGACTGGTATTGGCCAGATGGTTCGAGCCATGGAAGCCGGCGCCAACGAGTACCTGATGAAACCCTTCACACGCGAGATGATCGCGGACAAGCTTCACCTCCTCGGGGTGCTGGAGTAGAGCCAATGCATGCCTCCCGTGCGCGAAGAGAATTGGCGCCTGGCTCGAGAATCCGCGTGCTTGTGGTGGACAGGTCCGTCGTAGCGCGCCGCATGCTGACCCATGCCCTGGAGACGGACCCGTTCATCGAGGTTGTGGGCGCTGCTTCCACAGGAGCGGTCGCCCTCCAACGGATCCCCCAGGTGAACCCAGATGTGCTCACGCTCGACCTGGAGATGAGAGACTCCGAGGGAATGGAAACGCTGCGGAAGGTCCGCTGCCTGTACCCCGAGATGCGCGTGATCCTGATTAGTTCCTCCATGCAGCGTGGGGCGCCGGACACACTGGATGCCCTGGCCCAGGGCGTGGACGATTATGTGTCCAAGCCGCCGCGGGAGGTTCGCGCCGGCGGAGAAACGGCCGTCCTGCGCGGCGAACTGGTTCCAAAGATCCGGCAGTTTTTCCGGATTGCGCCGGCACGAACCACCGGCGCTCAAGACCTGGATCATACGGCGCGTCAGCCGGCGGGACCTAGCCTGGGGCAGGCGGTGCTGATCGGGGTTTCCACAGGCGGCCCGGCCGCGCTGGCTGCGATTCTCCCGAGCTTTCCGCCGAACTTTCCATTGCCGATCCTGGTGGTGCAGCACATGCCGGCACAGTTCACACGGCTGCTGGCCAACCGGTTGTCCGGACTGTGCCCCATGCCGGTTGTCGAGGCGGCGGATGGCGAACCGGTGCCTGCCGGGGCGGTCCTACTGGCTCCCGGGGATTACCATATGCGCATTCAGCGAGAGGGCGGCCGGGCCGTGGTTCGGCTGGACAAAGCTCCGCCGGAGAACTCCTGCCGGCCCTCGGTTGACGTGCTTTTCCGAACCGCCGGACAGGTCTACGGAGCGGGGGTGCTGGCCGCCGTGCTCACCGGCATGGGTGTGGACGGCCTGCGAGGAGCGGCCACCTTGAAAGCACTGGGGGCGACGGTCCTGGCCCAGGATGAGGCCACCAGTGTCGTTTGGGGGATGCCGGGCGCGGTGGTCAATGCCGGCCTGACGGACGCGATCCTGCCTTTAGACTCCGTAGTGCCGGAGATCATCCGCCGGATTCGGAAGAGCTAAGGACCATCTTCAAAATGAGCACGATGTTGACTGGCCCGGAAAGGGCCTCCATCCGGCTGGATCCCGAGAACTATCAATTCCTGCAGGATCTCGTCTACCGCGAATCCGGCATTGTCCTGAATCGCGACAAGCACTATCTCATCGAGGCACGCCTGAGCCCGATTGTGGCCCAGCAGCGGATGGGGTCCCTGAATGAACTGTGCAGGCTGCTGAGGACGGCGGGCCCATCCACTCTGCGGCAACAGGTTGTGGACTCGATGACCACAAATGAGACGATGTTCTTCCGCGAGCCTGCGCAATACGAGGCCCTGCGGAAGGTCATTCTTCCGCAGGTGATGAATCAGCGCCGGGACCGCCGCCGGCTCAGTTTCTGGTCCGCCGCGGCCTCCAGCGGCCAGGAAGCTTACAGCCTCGCCATCATGCTGCGAGAGATGGGCTTGGACGACTGGTATATCCAGATCCACGCGACGGATCTGTCCAGCCGGATTCTGCAGCGCGCCCGGGAGGGCCGCTTCCTTCAGATAGAAGTCAATCGCGGATTGCCCATGCAGTATCTGGTGAAGTATTTCCGCCGGGAGGATCTGGACTGGGTGATCCGAGACGAAGTCCGCAACATGGTGCGGTTCGAGCGCTTTGATCTCAGGCAGGGGATGGGCGCCCTGGGTCCCTTCGATGTCGTCTTCTGCCGGAATGTCTTAATCTACTTCGATCTGTGCACCAAGAGGCGAGTTCTCGGGGAAATTCGCAATACCCTGCTTCGAGGCGGGCATCTGCTGTTGGGCGGGAGCGAGACGATTCTCGGCCTCGACGACGGCTACGAATTGGTGCCGGCCTGCGGAGCTGTTCTGTACCGGGTTCCTTGATGGTTCACACCCGCGAAATTCCCGTGATTCGGCCGGGGTTTATCGGATGGAAATGCCGTGGAGAGGAGGGAGTGGTGGGCCTGACAGAACTCGAATCTGTGACCTCTACCGTGTCAAGGTAGCGCTCTAACCAACTGAGCTACAGGCCCGTCTTGCGCGGACAATTCCTATGTTACCACGACCGCCACGAGATGCATCTCCAGCGATGGAATTCCGACCGTCCAATTGCCGTTCTCCAGCACGGGCTCAACCGCCTGGCCCGCTGGCATCAACTTCACCGACTTCGGTTTGTTCGCCCCAAATGACAGCCGGATACCGGAGAGCGGCGGTACAAATTCCACCGTGGAGTAGTCGCCGGCCACTTGCATATCGGTCGCGTTCAGCAGGTGCACCAGGAGTTGGCCGTCCTTGCGGCGCAACACCACCTCCACTGAGGGGGGTGCGGTCACCTTCACCAGCGGCTGGAACAAAGGAGCAATTAACCCCTGAGCAAGCCTACGGACCGGTGCGGCGTGTGTGGCCGCGTAAACCGTACCCAGGGGGCCGGCACAGACGACCAGGGACCCTTTGCCCACCCCCACGGAAACCGCTGCCGGTGAGCCAGCAGACCGCGTATCCAGCTCCGGGAACCTGCGCGCCACCACCTGGGCCGTCCCGGCATCGAAGTCCAGCCACCGGCCGGTCACGTTGCCCAACACTTCACCCGGCACGAAGGCGGGCACATCCGCCGGCGCCTTGGTGGGCTGGATGCCGGCTTCAACCTTGAACAGTTCGGCGTTCGCCGCACCACAAACCAGCAGCTTGCCTCCGTTCCGCACGTATTGCAGCAGCAGTTCTTTCACACGCTGACCGGGCGCGGCCCAATCCGGCAACACAATGCACGGATAGCGGGCCGCCAACCGGTCCAGCTTCCAGTCGGGCAGAACATCCACAGACCACTGGCAGCCCAGCAGCAGGTCGAGCCACCCGCGGGCGGGGTCGGACGCTTTGCCCCAGCCGCCAAACAGCTTGTTCGAAGTCTGGTACAGCGTCTCCTTCGAGAACACCACCCCAATCTGCGGTACCGTCTCTGTGTGCTGCGATACGGGCTGCACGGAGCGGCAGTACTTGCCCACCTGCGCCATCGTCCTGACGTGGCTCTCCTCGAAATAGCCGGCTCGCGTCGGGACGTAGTAGATCTGGAATCCGCCGCTCTGGGCCAGAACAACCGAGGCCTCCTGCTGCAGTTGGACAGCCGGCTTGTGAACGTGGCCGATCGCGTTCGACTGCGCCTGCTGGAAGCCCCACGCCATCAGGTCCCACGGCCGCCCCGTCTGCCCCATGTAGCGCGCTTCCAAACGAGCCGTCGAGATGCTCGCATTGCCCAGGTAGTCCCCGGACAGGAAGTCCACCGGCAGGTTCGGCTCCTCCGGGACAAAGGTGGAGTAGAGCCAGTTGCTCGCGATCTGGAAGCGGGGATTCGTCTTGTGCACCTCATCGACGTAATGGCGCACATACTTCCGGAACTGCTCCCGCTGGAACTCCAGCCACTCATTCCAGCCTGGATCTTTCGAAGACCTTGGCGCCGGCTTGCCGTATGCCTTCAGGGCAGCCTCAATGTAGTCAGGATTCGTGGCCCAGCATTCGCCGTCAACCCAGGCTCCGTCGAGGTCGTATTTGGCAGCGGCCTCGCGCAATTCCGGGATCATCAATTCATCGACGTACGGGCCAAAGGTGGAGGTCTGATTCGGCTCGGGATCGCCTTTGGGACCAACGCGCGCCCACTCCGGATGGAGTTTGACGGCTTGGCTGTCCCAGACACCGGAGAAATGGATATACAGCGCCACTCCACGCCGCGCCGTCACCTTCCGCCAGATCGACAGCGAATCCCGCACGATGCCCGGCGCCGACGGACCCACCTTCGAAGGCCAGCCCAGCCAGCCGGGATGCCCCTTCGAATCGTATTGGACAAAGTCGGGCCGTACCTGCGCGAGCAGGTTCTCCACCATGGCCTCCGTCACGTCGCGCCCCAACACCGTATCCTTCTCATTCGGATGCAAATCGAAGTGGAGCCCGAAGTAGCTTTCCGAGCGCCGCAACCGGGCCGGCGCGGGTTGCCCGGCGGCGATGGCCGTGGCAGTGAACAGCGCCCCGAACTGACGGCGGGTAATGGAGGTAGACTGCATAGCACATACAATATAGGTTTCCGATGCCATTCGAAATAGAACGCAGAGAGCACGACGGTGTCGTGATCCTGGCCCCGCACGGCCGGCTGATGATTGGCGAGCCGGTGGAGACATTTCGCAACACGCTCGACGCTCTCTATAACCAGGGACGCACCCAGGTCGTGCTCGACTTCAACGACGTCGACTACATCGACTCCAGCGCCCTGGGCTGCCTGGTAGTGGCCCACACGAAATTTCACAAGGCGGGCGGCGCCATGCCCATGTTCGGCCTGAACAGGCGCACCATCGAACTCCTGGTGATCACGAAGCTGGCCACGGTGTTCCGCATCGCCGAGAGCGAGATCGAAGCCGTCAACCTCTGCTTCCCCGATCGCGAATCCAAACCCTTCGACATCCTCAATTTCGTCGAGGAGCAGCGTGCACGCAAGAAGGGCGGCATCCGCGAATGAGACTGGTCGTAGTCGGCGGTGTGGCCGCCGGCCTGAGCGCGGCATCGCGAGCCCGGCGGCTGGATCGCTCGCTGGAGATCGTCGTGCTGGAAAAAGGCAACCGGATCTCCTACGGAGCTTGTGGCCTGCCGTATTGGGTGGAAGGCCAGGTGCGTTCGATCAACGAACTCACTGTCTACACGCCGGAGTTCTTTGAGCGGGAACGCGACATCCGGATTCGGACGGGCTGCGAGGTCGCCGCGGTGCAGCACTCCCGCCGTGAGGTAGCCCTGCGCAGTGGCGAACGGATCCGGTATGACCGCCTGGTATGGGCCGCCGGCGCGCGGCCGGCCGAGCGGATTCAGCATGAGCGGGTGTTTACGCTCCACACGGATGTCGACGCGGAGCGGTTGCAGGAGTTCCTGCGAACCCGGCAACCTCGCACCGCGGCCGTCATCGGCGGCGGTTACATCGGATTGGAAATGACGACGGCCCTGCGCGCCAGGGGCCTGACCGTCACCCTCTTCCACGAAGGCACGCAACTGCTGCATCGCGAGGAGGATTGGTTGACCAGGAAGCTCGTCCAGCGGCTGGAACGCTGCCGGGTAGAGGTCAAACTGAACACGCGGGCTGGGGTGCCCGCCGACCTCCCGTATGACCTCGTCCTGTCTGCCACCGGCCTGAAACCGAATGTCGAGGTGCTGGCCGAAGCAGGCGCCGAACTCGGCCGGACAGGCGCGCTGCGTGTCAGCGAACAGCAGGAAACGACTCTAAGCGGGGTCTATGCGGCGGGCGATTGCTGCGAAACCACCCATATCGTCAGCGGCCGACCCGTCTGGGTGCCGCTGGGCACGACGGCGAACAAAACGGGCCGGGTGGCCGGTGCCAACGCAGCAGGCCAGAGGGAGCGCTTCAGCGGAATCACAGGAACATCCGTTGTGCGGGTTGGGGGCATGGCGGTGGCGATGACGGGCCTCTCCACCCAGCAGGCCCGGCGCGATGGCTTTTCTCCGGTGGATGCCGTCATCGAGTCGCGCGCCCGCCCTAAGTACTTCCGTGGAAAGACGTTGCATGTCCAGCTCGTGGCCGACCGCAGCTCCAGGCGATTGTTGGGGGCGGCGATTGCGGGCGATGAGGACGCGGCCGGCCGCATCAACGTAGTAGCCGCGGCCCTGACGGCGAAAATGCGCGTCGAAGATTTCGCCGATCTGGACCTGGCGTATGCTCCGCCCTATGCCACGGTAAACGATCCGCTCCTGGTAGCCGCCCACCAGTTGCGCAAGGCGTTGGATTGAAGAGCCCATGCTCCTGTTTCGCAAGTTGTTAGACTGGAAGCGTATGGGGAAGGGGCCGGAACGCACCCTGGAGACTGGCGAAACCGCACCGGAATTCCAATTGGAACTCGCGGGCGGGGGCAGCCGCTCGCTGGAGCAAATTCTTGCCAAGGGACCCGCGCTGGTTGCTTTTTATAAGGTGTCCTGCCCCACGTGCCAGTTGACGCTGCCTTTCCTGCAACGTCTGCAGGACAGCGCGTTTCAGGTGGTTGCGGTCTGCCAGGACGAAGCAGACAGGGCCCGAGAATTTAATGAGGCGTTTGAGGTGGAGCTGCCGAATCTGCTCGACAAAGCGGAGGAAGGCTACCCGGTGAGTAACGCCTACGGCATTACGCATGTGCCGACCATGTTCCTGATCGAGCCGGACCGCCGGATCTCCTGGACATGGACCGGGTTCCACAAGCGCCAGTTGGAGACGCTCGCCGAGCGGGCGGGCAGGGCGATCTTCCGGCCGACCGACAAGGTGCCGGAATCGAAGTTTGGTTGAGGTTCGAAGAATTAGGCTCCCGGGTGGAGCCGGACGGAAGCAGAAGAGACCGACAGTAGCTGGGAATATATGCCGACGATCAACGACATTCTCTCCGGTGCCGCGGCTATCGCCAAGGGCATGGGCATCACTCTCAAGGAGATGATGAATCCCGTCATCACCGACGACTACCCCGACGCCCCGCCAAAGTTTCAGGAGCGGTATCGCGGGCTGCACGTGCTGCAGCGCGACGAAAACGGCCTGGAAAAGTGCGTCGCCTGTTTCCTGTGCTCGGCCGCCTGCCCCACGCAGTGCATTTACATCGAGGCCGCGGACAACACAGACAAGGTGCGGATCAGCGGCGGCGAGCGCTACGCCGAGGTCTACAATATCGACTACAGCCGCTGCATCTTCTGCGGCTACTGCGTGGAGGCCTGCCCCACCGACGCCATCACCCACGGGCATGGCTTCGAACTGGCCAGCTACAACACTTCGACCCTCGTCTACCGGAAAGAGAAGCTGCTTGCCGCCCCGCCCGCGGGCACCGGCGGCAAGCTGAAACTCGATCATCCAGTGAACGTTTCGGAAGGCGGGCACTAAGGCCCGCCCGCCGCTCTACGCCGAGGCTGTCAAAGTCCGGTAAGCGCGGCGCGCCACCACGATCTCCTCATTCGCGGCCAGGGCCAATACCTTCACTGGCGATGCATCGCCCGACAGAAGGCGATCGCCCCGGCCGTTTTCATTGCGTTCCGGGTCCAGTTCAATGCCCAGGTGCTGCAATCCTTCGCAGGACTTCCGGCGCAGGACAGGCGCATTCTCCCCGATGCCTCCCGTGAAGACGACGGCGTCAACCCCCGCCATCGCCGCCGTATAGGCGCCAATCGTCTTTCGCACCTGGTAAGTGAATACGTCCAGGGCGAGCTCGGCGTCATGGCTGCCTGCCTGAGCGGCCGCGGAGATGTCGCGAACGTCTCCGCAGGCAATGCCGGATAAGCCGGCCAGCCCGCTGGTACGGGCCAGTTGCTGGCGGACCTCTTCGGTCGACCAGTTGTTGCGGTCCATCATGTAGAGCACGGCAAACACATCCAGGTCGCCGTGGCGGGTGGCATTCTCGAGACCTGACTGCGGCGAGAAGCCCATGGTCGTATCGATGGAAATGCCACGCTCAATGGCGCAGATCGAGGAACTGCCGCCCAGGTGGCAGCTGATAATCCTCAACTCGTCCTTGGGCCGGCCGAGGAACTCCGGGACACGGCCGCTCATGAATTCGTGGGAGGCGCCGTGGAAGCCATACCGCTCAATCCCGAACTGCGTCCGCCAATCCGAGGGAACGCCGTAAAAGCGCGCATACTCCGGCATCGTCCGGTGGAACTCCGTCTCGAAGGCGCCGACCAGCGGGACCCCCGGCATCGCCTCGCGGAAGGCGTCCACGGCCGTGAGGTAGATCGCATTGTGGACGGGCGCCGCGAGCAGGAACTCACGCATGGCTGCCTCTACACCAGCGTCGATGACAAAGGTGCCCCGGTAGTGGGGTCCGGCATGGACCGACTTGAAGGCCACCGCGTCGACCGTCGTATCGCCGGATCGGATATCACCGATCGCCAACCGGTAATCCGTCACGCGCTCAAACCGGCCGCTGGCGAGCACGCGTTCGCCGGGCATGTCCAGAATCTGGTACTTGAGTGAGGTGGAGCCGAGGTTTGGAACTAGTATGTGCATAGTCTGTCTGCCGGCCGCGGCCCCATAGGGCCGACTCCGGGCTCTAACCCGAAGCGGACAAAGAGGCGCGGCATGTCCTTTGCAGTATTTCACGACAGCCCTCGCCGTTGGGGCGAGGCGGGAGAGCGCTGTCGTCGAACGAGCCCGCCGGGGATCCGGCCAGAGTGTCGCTAGCGCCATCCCCCGAGCGGCAGGGCGCGAGCGTAGCACTCATTCCGCGGGAGGCAACTTCCCTGCGCGGAGGACCGGGCATCAGAAGATTCAGCTTCACCTGGGCCTCATTAAGCGCAATAATGTGTTTCGGGTCAGTCGGATGTGAGGAGACACCGCGGCTGCCCCTGTTTGGATGCCCGGCCGCGAGCCGGAACCCGCCCGGCGGGTTTCACGTGGCTGGCCCATGCTGCGCCTGACGGTCCAGGCAGCGGCAGACTGAACTCGGTCACCGATTGACAGCGTGACCGGAGAATAACGATCCGGGGATTTTCCTCGAAACCGGGCGGAAATTGCCGCGAGGTTAAAGAATCGGGTGAGGCTCGAGACGCCTCCAAAACCCTGCTCGGGCAGGTAGCGCCTGCCTTCCAAACAGAGACCGCGACAGTCAGTGCTGAGCTCGGGCCGGCGCTTGAGAAGCCCCCCGGAGTTTCGCTGGTATATAGTACAGAGTTTAAGGGCAGTCGTCGAGACGAATTAAATCCATATGATGATTCCTTCCACCTACACGGTCGCATTACTGCTGGCCGTACTTTCCATGGTCTGCTGGGGGTCGTGGGCAAATACCCTCAAGCTTGCAGGCAAATGGCGTTTTGAGCTGTATTACTTTGACTATTCGATTGGGGTGTTGATCGCCGCCACGGTTGCGGCCTTTACCTTTGGGTCCATCGACGGTGCTGTCACTGACGCGAGTGGTCCTGCCTTTTCCTTCCTGGACAATCTCAGCGTCGCTTCCAGACTGCTGATGGCCTATGCCGTCGCAGCGGGCATCATCTTCAACCTCGCCAACCTCCTGTTGGTGGCCGCCATCTCCGTCGCGGGGCTCTCCGTGGCGTTCCCTGTCGGCATTGGCTTGGCCCTTCTCGTCGGCACCATCCTGAACCACATCCTGCGGCCCACCGGAAATCCGGTTTACCTGTTCAGCGGCATGGCTCTGATCCTGCTCGCCATCATCGCGACAGCGATGGCTCACGCCGCCTACAACGCCAGTCGGACGCCGGCATCGCCTGCTGAGGAGGTGAAAACCGTCCCGGGCGCCCGCGCGATTCAGCGGCCGTCCGCAAAGGTCCGCAAATCAGGTCCCCTCAAGGGCATCATGCTGAGTCTCTTCGCCGGCATTCTGATGGGCCTCTTCTATCCGCTGGTGGAGTTGAGCAAACACGGCGATCTCGGCGTCGGACCCTATGCCGCCGCCTTCCTTTTTGCCGTGGGCGTCGTGATCTCGACGCCTGTCTTCAACATTTTCTTCATGAATATGCCGGTGGACGGCCCCCCGCTGGGCCTGCGCGACTACTTTCAGGGCTCGGGCCGCCAGCATCTGCTGGGCCTGCTGGGCGGGATCATCTGGGCCATCGGCTGCATCGCCAATTTCGTGGCGTCGAGCACGCCCAAGTCGGTCAACGTCGGTCCGGCCACCAGCTATGCCATGGGGCAGGGCGCGACCTTGGTGAGCACGCTTTGGGGCCTGCTCATCTGGAAGGAATTCGCGGGCGCGCAAAGCAGCGTGAAATCCCGCCTCATTCTGATGCTGGTTCTGTTCGTGGCGGGCCTGACGCTGCTCTCGCTGGCGCCGATCCGCTAGAACCCGAATTGCGCCAACAGGGCAGCCATCGCTTCCGGCGACGGGAGGCTGCCCTGCGCGACTTGCGCATTGCCACCACCTCGTCCACCCGCAGCGGCCAGGGCCTGCTTCAATACATTCCCGGCATGAATTCCAGAGTCAGGTGAGGCCACAATGAGCAGAGCCGGAGGCTGCAGAGAGGTCGCGGCATAGAGGGCCTTCGGTTGCGCACAGAAGCTCTGGGCCAGCGCGCGAGTCTCATCATCCAGAGCCCCCGACGCACGCTGGTCGTGGAAGCGCCTGAGGCCGTCAGGACTCTCGCCTGTCTGTGTGTAGAGTTCCCGGCCCCGAAAACCGGCCATCTCCAGTGCCAGCTTGCGCCTCGCCTTCTCGGTCTCCTTCGCCGACTCCAGTTGGGCGGCCACCAGCGGGGCCGTATCGTCCAGCGGGGAGGAGAACAGGCGGGCGATCTGGGAGAGCGCATCGAAATCGAGCCGCGCGCGCCGTACAGCCCGCCGGCCGCAGAGGAATTCCACCCGCACGTTACCGCGAATCTTTTCCAGCTTGCGCAGCAGAATCGGCCCGATTTCACCGGTATGCCGTACGTGCGTGCCACCGCAGGCCGAGCGGTCGATCCCTTCGATCGACACGATACGGAGCACGCCCTCGCGCTTGCTCTCCTTGCGCAAGCCCTCCACCTGGCCAGACTCCTCGAAGGCCACGGAAAGCGGCCTGTTTTCGAAGACAATTTCGTTGGCCCGGCGTTCGGCCGCCTGGCATTGAGCGGAATCCAGAGCGGGCGCCGACAGTTCGATGGTGCTGGATTCAGCGCCCATGTGGAAACTCAAAGTGGTGTAGCCGAACAGCGAATCGAACACGGCAGAGAGCAGGTGCTGCCCGCTGTGCTGCTGCATATGGTCGAACCGGCGCTGCCTATCCACATTGCCGCGGACAGTGCCGCCGGCTGGCAGAGCCTCCGCAAGAACATGAACCAGTTCTCCGTCTTCGTCAACAAGATCGACAACTTCGATCCCGTTGATCTGCCCGCAGTCGCGTGGCTGGCCGCCGGAGTCCGGATAGAACGCAGTCCGGTCGAGAACGACGCGAGTCCGGCTCTCATCCACGCTCACTACGCTGGCTTCGAAGTCGGCGATCGACGAATCCGAGTAATACAGACGTTCTGTCATTGGATGGCGATTTGGAGTTTGTTGCTGCCGGCACCGCCGGCAAAGACGATGATGCTGACGTTGTCGCCGGGCGTGACGCCCTCCGGCACCGTCACTTTGACCTGGTAATGACCCGGCAGCCCGGGCAGCAGTTCCGCCACGGCAGCATCGATCACCACGCCCTCGCTGAAGAGGTTGCCGCCGAAGGATACGCGCACGGTTTCGGGAACACGATTGGCCGGGTCCGGCGACTGGCCCGTTGCCGTCTCCGGATCGGTTCGGCCCAGCCCGGTGACTGCGATGTGCAGGGATTCTCCAATGGTGGCAGGCCTTCCGCCCAGGCTGGCTGGGATCGCCAGGCTGCCGTCGTCGAACATCGCCTTGGCATAGGATCCGGTCCCGGCCAGTTCGATTCGCGGAGCCCGCGGGATAATGCTGAGCTGCACCTGATTGCCCAATTGGCCATCACGCTCCACCTGCAAGAGCGCCTCGCCGGGTTCGATCCCATACGGAAGCTGGAACAGGATTTCGTCCTGGGCCACGGAAAACAGCGCACAAGGCAGACCGTTGACCAGCACACGCACACCGCTCAGCGTATCCGGCAGCGGGACGCCGCTATTGATCGCCTTTGGCTGTCCGGAAAGCTGCGTGCCCTGCAGCCGCGCAAGAGTGCCCGGGGCCATGGCTGCGCCCTGTTCGAAGGTGGTGACGTCCAGCACAGTGGCCGGCGCCACAGCGGGCGATTCGGCGGCCATCACCTCCAGGAGGACTGCGACCAACTGCACCGGCTTTGAGGCATTGGACTTGATCTCGAGAATCCCGTTGTACAGCCCAGGCGCCAATCCGGCCGGATTCACGGTATAGAGGACTGCCCGGCCGTCGTTGGCCAGTTCCGCTGTGAGCCAATCACCGCCGCCTGTAGTGGACGCAATCACTGAGGAGGCCTGCAGATCGCCTCCGCCCCGGTTGCCAAGAGCAAGCAGGCTGGTCATGGCAGGACCCCCGACCGCCAACCGGGGCATCAATTGCTCCGGCACGGACAGAATGGGACCGCTCGTCACGGTGAGCGTGACCGGAACCTGCTTGTTCTCCTCGTTCACGATCGAATTGAACACATTCAGCTTGCCGGTGTACTGCCCTTCCGCCATGCCGTCCAGGTGCCGGGCCAGGACGCGGTAGTTGAAGTTGAACCGGAAACTGCCGCCGCCCTCTGAGGGCAGGCTCAGCCACTTCTCCGCGGAATCGGTCGTGGGGATGATGCCAAGCAGATTGTTTGCCTGGATGACGTATTCCTGGGAGCCGCCGGGCGTGACATGGAAATCCAGGGAATCCGGCACAGATCCGCCCACCTGCACGGTAACGGAAATCGTCTGGGGCGCATCAACCGCGTTCGGATCGGCCACCGTGATCAAGCCCGTATAGCGTCCCTTGGCGAGAGACGCCGTGGAAAAGGCGATATTGAGAGGCGTACACAGCCCGGCCCGCAAGGTGCAGTCCACCGCCTCGCCGGCTGACGCGGTCAGCCACGGTGCATTGGATGTCACCTGGAGCGCAAGCTGGCCGTCGCCTATGTTGTACGCTTCCACCATCTGGGCCGGAGCATCCGCGGCGCTGGCGGTGTTCACCGGACCCACGGCTGCACTACTCAGACGCAGCCGCGGAGCTGCGAACACACTTCCAGCCAGTCCCAACGCAACGCAGACTGCGGGGACCCACCCAGACCTGATTAGACCCACTCAAGAGCTCCCTTTTTGAATGCCCAGATGTATCCGACCACCAGGATCGCCAGGAAGACGGTGACTTCGCTCACGCCAAACCAGCCGAGCTGTTTGTACTGCACCGCCCAGGGGAACAGGAAGATGGTTTCCACGTCGAAGACCACGAAGAGGATGGCAACGATGTAGAAGCGGACCGTGTACCTGCCCCGCGAGTTGGACGCCGCCTTGATTCCGCACTCATACGCCTCGAGCTTGGCCAGCGATGGCAGCTGGGGACGCACGAACCGAGCGAGGATCAGCAGGATGAAAGGGAACAGCGTCGCAACGATCAGGAAGATGAAAATTGGCAGGTACCCTTCGGGCATGACACCAATATATCACCGACAGACCGCAAAAGGACCTGAAGGTCCGTATTCAGCAGGCCTGCTAGAATTCAAGTTTGAGCACCGCAGCTATTCCGTCCCCCCGTCTGCGTCTGCCGGGCGCCATGTTCCTTCGCGTCCTCGTGGAACGGCGGGCTCTCATCTACCAAATGGTCCGGCGTGACTTTGGCCAGCGCTTTGTGGGCAGCGCCGCCGGGTGGCTTTGGACCCTCATCCACCCGCTGGTGACACTGGCCAGCTGGGTGTTTGTGTTCCAGTACTGTATGAAGGCGCCCGCCCCCAGCGCGGCCTGTGGCGGAAACTATACGCTTTGCCTCTTTTGCGGCTATCTGCCCTGGCTCCTGTTCAGCGATACCGTCCAGCGCTCGGCCACCGCCCTGCTCGATCAGTCGAACCTGATTACGAAGACGGTCTTTCCTTCGGAGATCGTCCCAGTCACCCTGTTCCTGTCCTCCCTGGGCAGCCACCTGTTCGCGGTCGCCATTGCCATAGGTGTAGTCCGGTATACCACCGGCCACTTCAGCATCCTGATCCTGCTGCTGCCCATTTATACGATCCTGTTGGGCCTCTTCGCCATCGGCGTGGGCTGGATCGCCGCCAGCCTCCAGGTTTACCTGCGCGACACCGCGCAAGTCGTCATCGTCATGTTGACGGCCTGGTTCTGGATCACGCCCATCTTTATCGACGAAACTGCCTTTCCGGTGCGGGCCCGCTTTCTCATCCGCTGGAACCCGTTGGCCTATGTGGTGAAGGGTTACCGGGAACGGCTCCTGACCGCCTCCATCCCTTCCCTGGAAGATTTCCTGTACCTCGCCACCGTTTCCATCGCCGTCTTCGCCATAGGCGGCATGTTCTTCCGCCACCTGAAGCGCGGCTTTGCCGATGTCCTGTAGGCTAAATAGTTTGGAGTTGCTCGCAAGATGAACTGGACCCGACGAACATTCCTGACCGGCGCCGCCGCTGCGCCCCTTTTCGCCCAACGGCGCGGCAAGAAGGGCGATGCGCCCGGACCTAAGCCCAACATCCTGCTGATCATGGCGGATGAAGTGCCCTCCTGGGTGCTGGGCTGCTACGGCAATCAGGAGATCGCCACCCCGAATATCGATCGCATGGCGGCCGGCGGCTCCCGCTTCATCCGGAGCTTCACCTGCACGCCCGCCGCGACGCCCAACCGGATTACCCTGCTCAGCGGGCGGACGCCCCGGCAGCATGGCGTACACAACGCCACGGCAGCCCTGCCAGGTTCGTTCGGCAGTGAGAAACTGCTCTCCGATGTGTTGTCCCAGAACGGCTACCACTGTGGCTACGCCGGCCTCTGGGACGCCGGCTCGGGCGCCCCTGGCCACGGTTTTAGTTCGGCCGGAACAGCCATCTCGGGCAAAGGCTCCGCCGCCGAAACCGTCACCAGCGAAGCCCTTTCTTTCCTGGACCAGCAGAAGAAGGACGCTCCGTTCTTCCTGGCCGTATCCTATCCGAGTCCGGCGGTTCTCCAGCAGACAAGCGCGAAGCAATTCCATGCCCGCTTCGCCGCCGCCAAGTTCGAGAGCTTCGGCACCATGCCGGCTGCGGAGCACGCCGCAATGGGCAAGGAGAATCTGTCGGATACGCTCGGCAATCTGCGGAAGTACGCCGCCGGGCTCAGCGAACTCGACAGCCAGCTCGCCGCCTTACCCGGCAAGTTGCTCGCAAAGGGCCTTTTCGAGAACACCCTGGTCGTCTTCACCGGCACCTCCGGCCACCTGTTGGGCCGCCACGGCCTCTGGGGCGATGGCCGGGCGTCCAATCCTCCCAACATGTACGACGAAGCCGTGGGCGTGCCGATGATCTGGCAGTGGCCGGGCATGTTCCCCGTGCAGGCGGCGCGGCCGGAAGTCGTGAGTTCCTACGACGTTTTCCCCACCCTATGCTCCGCCGCGGGCCTCAAGTCCGATGCTAAGTCGCTGTGCGGACGTGACTTCCTCCAGGTGGTAATGAACCGCGTCCCTGCCCAGAAGAAGAAGTGGTCAGACCTGATCTTTGCCGACCTGGGCGATACCGAGATGGCCCGCGACAACTACTACAAGGTCGTGATCCGGGAGGGAGGCCAGGGGTCGAACGAATTCTACGATCTGCGCCAGGACTCACTCGAAAAGAACAATCGCTACGACAATCCCGGCTACGTCACCGTGCGCGACACCATGGCGAAGAGCTTGGCCGAGTGGCGGCAGACCTACGCCTGAGCTTACTTTCCAAAGACCGCTTTGACACCGGCTGGACCGGCGAACACACAAACCGCGGAGTGGCCGCACCCCGGCGCGATCTCCAGCCGGTGCACCGCGTTGAACTGTGTTTTCATGTAGTTGTAGTAAATCAGGCCGCGTTCTTTGCGGTTCGGGCCTTGAGCAATCGCACGGCACGAGCGGTCCAGGCTTGAGTCGTCGGTGCGCGTGTCCAACGCACCAACAAGGTAGGTGACGCTCCGGCGCGGATACAGAGAGAGAATGCTCTCCTCTGAGGTCCCCGCCGCGTAGCCGGTCCGCTTTTCCAGACCGTAACGGTACTGATTGTACGTCGTGCAGTTGGACGCGTCCCAATACCTGACGAACCTGCCGCTGCACTGGCCGTTCTCCGAACAGGTGGCGCCCAACTGCAGGCGCAGTTCATTCAGATACAGATAGCTGGACGGGTTCGCAGCCACATACCGGACGGGCACGTGCATCCGGGCTTCCATCCGGTTGACCGCGGCATAGCGCTGCACAAACTGGCCGCCGGCCGAGTGCCCGGCGACGACAACCTCTTTCAGGTCCGGAAACCGTTCAGTAGAGTTCAGTAACTCCAGAACCTGGTCGATCACGTCGTAGGACGTCGTCCGGCCAGAGATGGCCAACTCGCCGGAAGCCCAGCCGCCGCCGCTCCACTCCAGTTCACCTACTTCCACGGAGTCTCCCCCGCCTCGCGACTTGAAATGCGGCACAATCACAATCGTCTTCGCCGTCTCGCTGGCCGCCATCGTCGACGCCAGGGCCCAGCGGTAGTAGTCCTCGGCATTGCGGTTCGTGCCGTGGACCAGCAGGAAGGCTCGCTCGACACCAGGGTGGGAGGGGCCGGACAAGGCGTGGGTGCGCCAGAGGATGACAAACCCGGAGGCGAAGCCAATGTGCTCTGTCTCAGCCTGCGGACCGACCATCAGGAGCGCCAGAATCGGCAGCAGCATGATTCCTTTTCAAAATAACTCAACCACCTGGTCAGCGGCCAAAGATGAACCGCGACCGGCGCGGATCCGCTCCGCCATCCAGCACCCCCTTGTCGATTCGAATGACCGTAGGCGCTGATCCGTTCGACCATGGCCCCAGAATCGCCAACCGGTGCCCCTTGTCCAGCAGTTTCTTGGCCGTGGCCTCGGGGATGCGGGATTCCATATTGACCCGGCCCGGGCTGAACTCGTGGTTCCCGAACGATGCGTAAAAATGCTCGGTCTGCACCCTCGGCACTTCCACCGCTTCCTGCGGACTCATACCGAAATCGATCAGGTTGAGCAAAACCTGCAGCATGGCCTGATCCTGGTTATCGCCGCCGGGGGTCGACATGGCCAGCCACGGTTTGCCGTCCTTCAGGACAATCGTCGGGCTCAGAGTCACCCGCGGCCGCTTCCCGGGCGCCAGCAGGTTGGCATGTCCGGCCGTCAGCACAAACGACTCCAGCCGCATACTGTACGGGATACCTGTATCCCCGGCGATGACCGAAGGCAGCCAGGCGCCGCTGGGCGTCGCGGAAAAGACGTTGCCGAACCGGTCGACCACGTTGATGCAGGTCGTGTCGTGGTCGATCGACGCCCCATGGGTGTTCGAAGCCAGAGTCATCGGATCGCCCAGGTTTCCCGGACGGTGCTCGATTGAGGCATGCTCGGGATCGATCAGCTTCGCCCGATCGGCGGCGTACTCCTTCGACAGCAGCGTCTCCGCCGGAATCTTCGAGAACTTGGGATCGCCGTAAAACCGGTCGCGGTCAGCGAACGCCAGCTTCAACGCCTCGATCACGGTGTGCAGGTACTCCGGAGAGTTATGCCGCATGGCCTTCAGGTCAAACCGCTCCAGGATGTTGAGCGCCTGGATCATCACTGGCCCCTGCGTCCAGAAGCCCGGCTTCAAAATGCCGTACCCGCGATAGGTGCCCACAACCGGCTTGTCGACCTCGGCGTGGAACTTCGCCAGATCGTCATACCGCAGCAGCCCGTCGTTGGCCTTGGAGAAGTCGGCCAGCTTGTGACCAATCGCGCCTGTGTAGAACTCGTTGCGCACTGCCTGGAGCTTGGCCGCACGGTCGCCCTTGGCATTCTTCTCCACGGTGCACAACGACTCCAACGTGGCGGCGAGAGTCGGCGACCGGAAGATCTCACCTCGCTTGGGCGGCTCTCCGCCCGGCAGAAAGAACTGCTCGGACGCCGGCCACAGGTGCAGGAAGTTGCGGAGCTCGCCAATAAACCGCGCATACTCGTCCGGAATCGGAAAGCCATGTGCTGCTTCAATGGCAGGCTGGGCTATCTCGCAATAGGACTTCGTCCCGTGTTGGGAGAGTGCCAGCATCAGCCCATCGAACATCCCGGGCACGGTTGCGGCCTTCAGACCGATGGAGGGGATGGGTGCCATGCGACTGGGCTCCTCCCAGGCTTCAGGCTTGCGCATCCGGTAGTATTCCGGCGTGGCCAGCGCCGGCGCCGTTCCTATCCCGCTGATCGCAATCGCCGGTTTGCCGCTCATCTGGATCAGAATCGGGACTTCGCCGCCCAGCCCGATCCGCGACTGCTCCGTCACCGTGGCGGCGAGAATCCCGGCGACCCCCGCGTCCACCGCGTTCCCGCCCGTGGTCAACATCCGCCAGCCGGCCTCTACCTGGAAGTTGTTCCCCGCCCCCACCATCTCCCGCGTTCCGCGCACGGGTGGAAACATCGTGGCGGGCTGAGCCTCAGCGAGCATCACGAAAAGCGGGCACAGCAGAAAAAGTCGGTTCATCGTCTCTCCCGGAATTTGCGCAGCAGTTCGTACACCACAACGCCGCCCGCCGTGGCGACGTTCAAAGAGTTTTTGACACCATTCATCGGCAGGCGGATGTGGGCGTCGCAGGAAGCCAGAATGCCTTCCCCCAGTCCGTCTACTTCGTTGCCGAACACGACACAAACCGGCCACTGCGGCTGCCAGTCAAAAATGTCCGTCGCGGATTCGCCGGTTTCGATGGCTGCCACGTGGTAGCCCCTGGCCCGCATCATCCGTAGCGGCACCAGCGCATCGGTGTGGTATTCCCAGGGCACCGTCTCCTCCGCGCCCAAAGCGGTCTTACCGATGCCCTCCTGTGGAGGATGCGCCGTGATGCCGCACAGCACCAGGCGCTCGAGCCTTACGGCATCGGCAGTGCGAAAGAATGCTCCGACGTTGTACATGCTGCGTACATGATCGAGCACGACCACGACTGGCAATCGGCTATCCACGATGAAAGGACTAGGATAGCGTGAAGGTATGGTTAGTCTGAACGGATCCGCGTTGACCCTGGAAGATGTCGCCCGCGTAGCCCGCTATGGTGCCGAGGTGGAATTGGACCCGCACGCGGTGAAACGCATGAAGGCCGCGCGCGAAGTGATCGACCGCCTGGCTGCCGGCGAGGCCCCGGTCTATGCGGTGAATACAGGAGTCGGGCTGCTGGCAGACACGCGCGTCGCTCCCGAGGAACTCGAGCAGTTGCAGCGCAACGTCGTCCGCTCGCACGCCTGCGGCGTCGGTGAGCCTCTGCCGGAGGATGTCGTCCGCGCGATCATGCTCATCCGCGCCAATGTCCTGGCCAAGGGATTCTCCGGCATCCGGCCCGTCGTGGCCCGGCGCCTCTGCGGCCTGTTGAACAAGGGAGTCACCCCAGTGGTGCCCTCCCGGGGCAGCGTCGGCGCCAGCGGCGATCTCGCCCCCCTGGCTCACATCGCGCTCGTGCTGATTGGAGAAGGCGAAGCCGTCTTCCAAGCGCGGCGAATGGACGGAGCCGCCGCGTTATCTGCCGCGCTGCTCGATCCTCTCCGCCTGCATTCCAAGGAAGGCATCTCCCTGGTGAACGGCACGCAGGCCATGCTCGCGATGGGCACGCTGGCGCTGCTCGATGCGGAAGATCTCACGGAAGCCGCCGATGTCGCCTGCGCACTCTCCCTCGACGCGTTGCGCGGCACTCCGAAAGCCTTCGATCCCCGCATCCACGAGGTCCGGCCGCACCCTGGCCAGGTCGCCAGCGCGAGACGGCTGCGCCGCCTTCTGGAAGGCAGCGAGATCCGGGCATCCCACCAGTCCTGCCGGCGCGTCCAGGATGCTTACTCCCTGCGCTGCGCGCCCCAGGTCCACGGAGCAGTACGCGACACCCTCACCGAAGCACGCCGGGTCTTCGGCATTGAACTGAACTCCGCCACGGACAATCCACTGGTCTTCGGCGAAGAGACGCTCTCCGGCGGCAACTTCCACGGCCAGCACCTCGCCTTCTCCATGGACTACCTGGCCATCGCCCTGACCGCTCTCGCCGGGATCAGCGAGCGCCGCATCGACCGTCTGGTCAACCCGGCCCTGAACGAAGGACTGCCGCCCTTCCTGGCCCATCACCCCGGTCTCGAATCCGGCTACATGATGCTCCAGGTGACGGCCGCTGCGCTGGTCGCCGAATGCCGGGTCCTCGCGGCCCCTGCCTCTCCGGGCACCATCACCACCAGCGGAAACAAAGAGGACTTCGTCAGCATGGGCATGACCTCGGCCTTGAAACTCCGCCAGATGGTGGATCTCGCCCGCCAGGTTCTGGCTATCGAACTGATGACCGCAACCCAGGCACTGGAGTGCCTGCGGCCTCTCAAGACCAGCCCGCTGCTCGAAGAGATCCGCACCGCATTCCTCGCCGTCTGCCCGCCCCGCAAGGACGACCAGCCGTTCTCCGCCGGCATGGCTGCTGCTTCCGATTGGCTGAGGAGGTGGCGCGACATCCGGCCTACCGCCGTGGCGGAGATTGACGCACAATAGTCCCAATGCGTCTCGCAACCGCCCTCTTCACACTCGCCTTCGCACTACCCACGACCGGCGCCGC
Organism: Acidobacteriota bacterium; assembly: GCA_017307505.1. Taxonomy (GTDB): domain Bacteria; phylum Acidobacteriota; class Terriglobia; order Bryobacterales; family Bryobacteraceae; genus Paludibaculum. Next base: position 273,512 of record JAFKEE010000017.1, read on the forward strand.
GCAGCCCAATCTTGACTCCGTAGTAGAACGCACTCTGAAGGAGTTCAACGTCCCAGGCATCGCCGTCGGCGTCATCAAGGATGGCCAGTTGGTCCTGGCAAAAGGCTACGGCGTTCGGAAGTTGGGCGACCCTGCCCCTGTGACGCCGGATACGCTCTTCGGCGTGGCGTCCAACACCAAGGCATTCACGGCCGCTGCCCTGGCGATCCTGGTCGACGAAGGCAAATTGCGTTGGGATGATCCCGTTATCCAATACCTGCCCGCCTTCCAGATGTACGATCCCTATGTCACGCGCGAGATGACAATCCGCGACCTACTGGTCCACCGGAGCGGCCTGGGCCTCGGAGCAGGCGACCTGATGTTCTTCCCCTCCAGTAATCTCAGTTCGGCCGAGATCGTGAAGCGCCTCCGCTGGGTGCGCCCAGCGACCAGCTTCCGCAGCCGCTACGCCTACGACAACGTGCTCTACCTTGTGGCCGGCCAGGTCATCGAAGCGGTCAGCGGCAAGCCGTGGGATACCTTCATCCGCGAGCGCTTCTTCAAACCCCTGGGCATGACCCGTTCCACCACCAGCTCCACGGTGCTCAAACCCGGCATGGATTATGCCACGCCGCACGCCGCCGCGGACGGAAAACTGGAGCCCATTTCTCTCACCAATCTGGACAACAATGCACCGGCAGGCGCCATCAACTCCAGCGTCAACGAGATGGCCCATTGGGTGGTCGCCCAACTGAACGGCGGTGAATACAACGGAACCCGCCTGTTCAGCGCCAGGCAGAACCAGGAGATGTGGTCGGCCCACACGGTGATGCCCATCGGCAATCCCCCCGGCGAACTATCGGAGGCCAAGCCCAACTTCCAGGCGTACGGTCTGGGCTGGGTGGTGTCGGATTACCGCGGCACCAAAATGATCCATCACACTGGCGGCTTAGCCGGCATGGTCACGCGTGTCACCATGATCCCTTCGCTCAAGCTGGGGGTCCTGGTCTTCACCAATCAGGAAGTAGGCGCCGCCTTCAATGCGGTCACCTACACGGTTTTGGACCACTACCTCAATGCGCCCGCAAAAGACTGGGTGGGCGCTTACGCGACCTACCAGGCGGGCCGCGTGGCCGAGGCGGGCGAAACCGTCAGCAAAGCGTCCGCCGCCCGCAATGCGAGCTCGAAACCCGCCCTGCCGCTAAGCAGCTATGCCGGACGTTTCCGCGATGCCTGGTATGGCGACGTGGTGATCGAAGAGAAAGATGGCAAACTACTCATCCGATTCACGCACTCTCCGTCCTTGACGGGTGAACTGGTCCACTGGCAATACGACACGTTCGTCGCGCGTTGGAACGATCGGACGCTACTCGCCGACGCCTATATGACGTTTACGCTGAAGCCCGACGGCAAAATCGACTCCGCCAAGATGGCCGCCGTTTCGCCGCTGACTGACTTCAGCTTCGATTTCCACGACCTCTTCCTGCGCCCCGTCGCCGCGGACGCAAAGCCCTACTGACCCGAGCGCCGCATCGGCACGCGAATCAGAATCCAGGCAATCGCCGCCATGGGCAGCCACGACAGCCATCCGCCCAGGGCCGGGAACCAGGAGAACTCGTCAGCGCCCGTAAACACGTGCGTGATCGAAGACACCCCGGTCAGGAAGAGAACAGCCAGAAGAATGCCCACCACGGCCTCGCCGGCAATCAGCCCGGAAGCCAGCAGCGTGCCTGCCTCCTCCGCTTTCAACCGGATCTCCGGCCCGTAGGAGGCCATCACCTTGTCCGCAACCCATTTGATGAGCCCGCCCAGGAAAATGGCCGAACTCGTATCAAAGGGCAGATACATGCCCACCGCGATCAGCATCATCGCCCGCGCTCCGCACAAGAGTAGGGCCACACCGAAGGCCGCACCAATGGCGAGCAGCCCCCACGCCATGTCTCCACTCACGATCCCCTTTGCAAGCTGAGCCATCAGCCCAGCCTGAGGCGCCGGCAACGCACGCCCGCCGATCCCGCCGGTTGAGAGATTCGCCTCGTGCAGGGCGATGATCGGTCCCATCAGAAAGACCGACAGCAGGATCACCGCCAGAATCTCCACCACCTGCATCTTCCAGGGCGTTCCACCCAGCAGATGACCCGCTTTCAGATCCTGGATCAGCGATCCCGAAACCGAGACCGCCACCGCAACGACAGCCGCCACGCCCAGCACCGCGGCCACGCCCGCGGCGCCCTTCACGCCCATGGCCTGCATCAGCAGCGCGGAGAGGATCAGGGCCGAAAGCGTCAGCCCGCTCAGCGGCTGGTTTGAACTGCCCACGAGCCCCACCAGGTATCCGCCGACCGCCGATAGCAAGAAGCCCGCACCGCCCATCACCAGCGCCGTGCCCAACGCCGTCCCCAGCCCGCCTGTGAAGCCGTAGTAAATCGCGGTCACTGGCACCAGCAGGGCCAGGATGCACAGCAGAACCCACTTGGTAGGAATGTCGCGTTCGGTCCGCGCCACCGCGCCGTCTGCATGGGCCGACTTCGCGGACGCCCGGAAAGCTCCCATCAGCGATTCCGCAATCGACTTCCGCATCGAAAACATCGTATTGGCGGCACCCACCAGCATCATGCCGACCGCTATAGGCCGCACGATGTTGTACCAGAGCGTGTAGGCCGCTACATCATGACCGGCCCCGCCGATGCGGGTCGTAAGATCCGGATCGAAGAACAACAGCAACGGGATCAGTACCCACCAGGCCAGAAATCCACCGGCCACGTTGATCGACGCCAGTTCCGGACCAATGATGTACCCGATGCCGATCAAAGCAGGCGACAACGCAGGGGTCGACCAGGGAATCCCGCCCTGATGCGTCACAGCTCCAATAGGCGCCTTCGAGAAATCGAAGTGACGCACGACGCTGCGCGGGAACGCAATGAACCCCTCCGTATACTCCCGGAAGAGCTGCAGTCCTTTGTCACTCTTGAGGATCTGGATCAGTCCGCCGAACGCCATGCCGCCGAACACCAGCCTCGGAGCGTCGCCGGATTCCTGCCCGGCCTTCACGATCTCATAGCTGGCCACGCTCTCCGGAAACGGCAACCCCGCCTCCACGCACAACGCGCGCCGCAGCAGAATAATGAAGAAGATCCCGGCCAAACCACCCGCCAGCAGGATCACCACCCCTTGCCAGTAGTGCCCCCGCAGGTCTGCCCACAGCTTCTGCCCGTCAATCTCCACCAGCAGGAACGCCGGCAGGGTAAAGATAGCCCCGGCCACCAGCGCCTCTCCAACACTGGCAGCTGTTCGCGCGATGTTCTGCTCCAGCAGACCGCCGCGGAACGCCGGAATCCGGAACAAAGCCATGGCGATCACCGCCGCCGGAATGGTGGCGGCCACGGTCTGGCCGGCCTTCATGCCAAGGTAGGCGTTGGCGGCGCCGAAGACAAAGGCCAGAAAGAGTCCGAGGAAAACCGACTTGACGGTCAGCTCGCGCAGTTGGGGGTCCGGCTGATTCACTCTACGATCTTAGAGGATCCGGCCCGGGGCTCAATCGATAGGTGCGGCTACGCCGTTTCCTGACTCTCCGAACCCTTGAAGGCGGCAAAACGGACCACCACCCGCCGCAGCTCCGCCGGGTCCACCGGCTTCGGAATGTAGTCGTCCATGCCGGCCTCCCGGCAGCGGCGGCGGTCTTCCTCGAGCAGGGAGGCGGTCATGGCAATCACCGGCGTGCGCCGTCCTGAGGCCGTCTCCACGGCGCGGATGCTGCGCGTGGCCACAAAGCCGTCCATCACAGGCATAAAACAATCCATGAAGATGAGGTCGAAGTGCGAGCCGTTGGTCAGGGCCCTCACCCGGTCCAGCGCCGCCAAACCGTTCTCGGCCAGCTCCACGTCACAGCCCAGGCGTTCGAGAAAGCGCGTCGCTACCCGCTGATTCACCTTGTTGTCTTCCACCAGCAGGATCCTCATCCCCGTCACGGGCGCCGCCGCGGGCGCCGCAACCGCCACAGCTTCGCGGGCCAGTTCATCCTGCCAGGCCCCGGAGATGCGCCGCAGTTTGAGTTCCACGCAAAACGTGGACCCGCGCCCTGGCTCGCTTTCCACCTGGATCGTGCCGCCCATCAGCTGGATCAACTGATGACTGATGGAGAGCCCCAGGCCCGTGCCGCCGAAGCGGCGCGAAGCGGAGGAATCCGCCTGGTAAAACTTCTCGAAGAGATGAGGAAGATTCTCAGCCGCCACACCGATGCCGGTATCTCGCACCGACATCCGGACAGGCACCACATCGCCTGCCGCCTCGCCGGCTTCCACCTCCAGACCCACCTCGCCCTGCTCAGTGAATTTCACCGCATTCCCCACCAGGTTCAGCAGCACTTGCCGGATCCTGCCCGGGTCGCCCTCGAGCATGGCCGGCAGGTTTTCGGCGAGTGTCACCTGGAGCTTCAATCCCTTCGCCTGAGCACTGGGCAGCACCAGCGCGGCCACCTGCTGCACCACCTGGCGGAGATTGAACGCCTCCTGCTCGATCTTCAGCTTGCCGGCCTCGATCTTTGAAAAATCCAGCACATCGTTCAGCAGGCGCAGCAGCGACTGGCCGGAACTCTCAATGATCTGCACCTGTTCACGCTGCTCGCGCGGCAGCGGCGACTCCAGCAGGATGTGCGACATGCCCAGGATGCCATTCATCGGAGTGCGGATCTCATGGCTGATGGAGGCCAGGAAGTCGCTCTTCGCCCTTGTGGCGGCTCCAGCCAATCTATTGGCGTGCCGCAGCCTTCCGTTCTGCACCACCAGCACGACACCCATGATCGCCAGCAGTACCGTGCCGTAAAAGGAGATGCGGGACTGGCGGGCCTTCGTTTCCAGCTCGGATACGATCCGCATCTCGTTCCCCATGAACGAGGACCAGTAGTCGAGGATCTTTGTGAACGACCCGTCCCGGCTCATCTCCGTGATCCCTTTGCGCAGCATGATCGCCGCCGCCGCGCTCTGTTCACTGGCCAGCACCGACAGCATCCTGTCCGCGCTCGGCACATTCATGACAACAAGGGAAACTCCATCGCATTCCCTGGGACGGACCAGCAGCTTCTGCTCGAGAAAGCGCTGTTCGATGATGCTTGCATCGATCTCGTCCCTGCAAAGCGCCAGCAATCCTTCGGCGCGGCCCGGAATCTCGCGCGCCGTCATGCCGGGTGGCGGATTGGGGCCGCTGATCTCCCGCACGATGCGCAGATAGACGCTGCTCACCCGCTTGTTCTTCAGGTCGGCGATGGTATGCACGGGATTGCCGCTGCGGGAGACAATGCAGAGCCTGTTCATCAGCCACGGATCGGAAACGTGCAGCCACCGCCGCCGCTCCGGCGTGTCCGTCGCCGCCGGCCATAGATCGACCAGATTGCGGCGGAATGCTTCGTCCACGCCGAGCTGCGTTTCCACAAAGGTGAGCCGGATGCCCTTCCGCCGCGCTGCCTCCCTCAACACCTCTACCGCCAGCCCGGTGGGCGGCTGGCCCGGCCGGATGACGCTATACGGCGGCGCATTGTCGACGCCCACGCGGTAGACCTGCTGGTCTAGCGTGCGGTAGAAACCCAGGTGCCAGATTAAGAGCGCGGCCACACCGCAAACCACGATGCCGACCGCGACCAGCACCATGCGCAAGGTCGTCCAAACTCTGAGATCGGGAAGTCTTCCGTCGTCTTTCATCCGGGTCCTGGTGGCTGCTCAGTAGACAAAACAGGCAAATGCTGGATGCAGGGCCATTGATTGATTAGAGAACGTGACGCACAATCTTGTCGAGCGCCAAACTCATCCGAGCGCCGCCGCCGGGCGTCGGCTACCCTGTTAGAAGCGTATATGCCGGGCAACAAAAGGAAAACCGTTAAGACAGCTCCGGCCGAGAGTTCCAAGGGCAGTACCAGGAAAAACAAACCCGAGCCGCCCCAGGTCGACCTGAACGCTCCGTCGCTCTACCTGAACAGGGAACTCAGCCTGCTCGCATTTCAATCCCGAGTGCTCGAAGAGGCCCGGGATCCCAGCAATCCCTTGCTCGAGCGCGTCAAGTTCCTCTCCATTCTCGGCTCCAACCTCGACGAGTTCTTCATGGTGCGCGTCGCCGGCGTCGCCAACCAGATCGAATCCGGAATCCTCGACGCAGGTCCGGACGGGATGTCCCCCGCACGCCAACTCGAGGCGATCCGCACCTACTGCCAGTCTCTCTTCGCCGAGGCCCAGGCCTGCCGGAAGCTGCTCTTCGATGAGTTGCGGACCCACGGCATCAACGTCCTGGATTTCAAGGAGCTGACTGAACACCAGAAGGACCACGCCCGCCGTTACTTCGACGACACCATCTACCCCGTACTCACGCCCCTGGCGTTCGATCCCGGCCGGCCCTTCCCGCACATCTCGAACCTCAGCCTGAACCTGTCCGTCCTGATACGCGACCCCAACGGCGTCGAACACTTCGCCCGCGTCAAAGTGCCCGATTCCCTGCCCCAGTTGGTCCCCCTGCAGCGCGGAGCTCACAAACGCAATGGCAAGGGCGTTTCGTTTGTCTGGATCGAGCAGGTGATCCAGGCCAACCTCGGCGCGCTGTTCCCCGGCATGGAGATCGTCGAGTCCCATCCCTTCCACGTCACCCGCGACGCGGAAATGGCCATCCAGGAACTGGAAGCGGAAGACCTGTTGGAAACCATTGAGGAAGGCGTCCGTCAACGCCGCTTCGGCGCCATCGTCCGCCTGCAGGTGCCCAGGCAGATGCCGGAACGCCTGCTCGAGATTCTCAAAACCAACCTCGAGATCGACGACACCGACGTCTACAAAACCGAGGGCCCGCTCTCGCTCGTCCGGCTGCGCCACCTGGCCTCACTCGACCGGCCGGAACTGAAAGATGCGCCGTTCACGCCCGCTCCGCTCAAGCAGCATGTCGAAGACGAGGATATCTTCAGCATGGTTCGCCGCGGCGACATCCTCCTGCATCAACCCTTCGATAGTTTCCAGCCCGTGGTGGACTTCCTCCGCGCGGCGGCGCGCGATCCCCAGGTGCTGGCGATCAAAATGACGCTCTATCGCGTCGGCCGCAACGCTCCCGTGGTCGAAGCCCTCCTCGAAGCCAACGAGAACGGCAAGCAGGTGGCGGTCCTGGTGGAACTGAAAGCCCGTTTCGACGAAGAGTCGAATATTGAATGGGCCAGGGCGCTGGAAAAAGAAGGCGTCCACGTCGTCTACGGCCTGGTCGGCATGAAGGTGCACTGCAAGGTGGCCATGGTGGTCCGCCGCGAAGGCAACCTCATGCGCCGCTACGTCCACCTCTCCACCGGCAACTACAACGCCATCACCGCCCACCTTTACACCGACCTCGGCCTCTTCACCTGCGACGAGGACTTCGGCGCCGACTCCACCGATCTTTTCAACTACCTCACCGGCTACTCCGCCAAATCGGACTACCGCAAGCTGCTCGTCGCGCCCATCAACCTGCGCCAGCGCCTGGAAGGTCTCATCCAGCGCGAGATCGCGCACGCCAAGGCGGGTAAGGATGCCCGCATCATCATGAAGATGAATGCGCTGGTGGATCCGCGCGTCATCCGGCTGCTCTACAAGGCATCCCAGGCTGGAGTCCAGGTCGACCTCCTCTGCCGCGGCATCTGCTGCCTGCGGCCCGGAGTCCCTGGCGTCAGCGATAATATCCGCGTCATCAGCGTCGTCGGCCGCTTCCTGGAACACAGCCGTATCCTCTACTTCCGCAACGATGGCGAAGAAGAGATCTACATTGGTTCGGCCGACATCATGCCACGCAATATCAACCGGCGCGTGGAAACGCTCTTCCCCATCGAGAAGGGCACTCTGGTCCGCCAGATCCGGGATAGAATCCTGTCAGTCTATCTGGCCGATAACGTAAAGGCGCGCCGCATGAAGCCGGATGGCACTTACGAGAAGATCCCCCGCAAGGAAACCGAAAAGCCGTACAGCGCGCAGGCGATCCTGCTCAAAAGCCGATGCTAGAAAACGTAAACCTGAAGCGGAAACTGGCACGCGCCGACTACAAACAGGAGATGCCGGCGCTCCAGCGGCGGCTCTACGCCCTGGAAAAGGCCTGCTGGGACCACCGCATCCCCTCCATGGTCGTTTTTGAAGGCTGGGACGCCTCCGGCAAGGGCAGTTCCATCTCGACACTCACCCAGCGCCTCGACCCGCGCGGCTTCAAGCTCTACTCCATCCAGCCGCCCCGTACCTACGAACAGAACCATCCCTGGCTCTGGCGCTTCTGGCTCAAGGCGCCCAATCGCGGCGAGATGACCATCTTCGATCACTCCTGGTATCACCGTGTCCTGGACGAGAGGGTCGAGAAGGTAGTGCCCGAGAAGGCCTGGCGCAAGGCGTACAAGGACATCCTCGAATTCGAGCGGATGCTGGCCGACGACGGCACCGTCATCCTCAAGTTCTGGTTCCACATCAGCAAAAAGGAACAGAAGCGGCGCTTCGAGAACATCGAGGCCGATCCCCTGGAATCCTGGCGGGTCACTGCTCAGGACTGGGCCCGCCACAAGCTCTACGACCAATACCTGGAAGCGGCCGAAGAGATGCTGGAACTCACCGAGAGCGAGTTCGCTCCCTGGACCATCGTCGAAGCGACCTCTCGCTGGCACGCCCGCCGCAAGGTGTTCCTCACCATCATCGCGGCCCTGGAAAAGGCGCTGGGACCCAACGCCCCGCCCATCGAAGAGGCCAGCGCCGAGATCCGCCACGACGCAGAACTGCGCCGCATCATGGACACCCTGGAAAACGAGGGCAACGGAGACGCCTGATGCTGGAAACCCTCGATCTCAAACGGAAACTCGACCGCGCCGCCTACGCGAAGCAGCTGACACGCTGCCAGATCCAGCTCAGGGAACTCGGCTGGCAGGTCTACCAGCAGAAGCGCCCCGTGGTGCTGGCCTTCGAGGGCTGGGATGCCGCCGGCAAGGGCGGTGCCATTAAGCGCGTCACCGAGAAACTCGATCCGCGCGGCTATGTCGTCTACCCCATCAGCGCTCCGCAGGGCGAGGACAAGACCCGCCACTACCTCTACCGCTTCTGGCGCCGGTTGCCCGAGAAAGGCCAGATCGCCATCTTCGACCGTTCCTGGTACGGGCGCGTCCTGGTGGAGCGCGTTGAAGGCTTCTGTACCGAAGAAGAATGGAAAAGGGCCTACAAGGAGATCAACTCCTTTGAACGTCAACTACGCGACTCCGGCTGCATCCTCGCCAAATTCTGGGTCCATATCTCCCGCGAAGAGCAGCTCCGGCGCTTCGAAGAACGCCAGCAGATCGGCTACAAAGCCTGGAAACTGACCGACGAAGACTGGCGCAACCGTGCCAAATGGAGCGACTACGAGGAGGCAGTGGAGGAGATGCTGCTCAAAACCAGCACCCGGACGGCCCCCTGGACCCTCATCGAGGGCAACAACAAACACTGGGCTCGCGTGAAAGTCCTGGAACGTCTCGTGGAAGTACTGACAAAGGAGTTGGGCTACAAGCCCCGGGATCCACTCAAGGAACGGCGCTAGAGCCGGACTTTGGGCTGGCTCCGGAAGGCTTCCAGCTTCTGCCGGTTCCTCCGGTCCCGCTTCGCCTGGCGCTTCCGTTCTTTCATCGCCTGTTGGATGGTGGGCGGCTTGGACGGGGGACGCCGTTGAGCCGGGGTCTTCTCTTTGGAAAAGGTAGCGGGGGCAAAAGCCAGGGCCACGAAGGCGGCCAGCGTCAGGCACCAGGTAGTCTTCAAGGCTGCACCTCGGACGCAAATCGGCTCATGGCCCATCCATCGGCTTCAAAACCTCGCAACTTTAGTACCAGCCGGCCTCATAATCCGGCGCCCGCGTGTTTGCGGCGTTCCGACCGCATCTGCAAGACTGGAGTGGACATGCGCTTGTGGAATCCGCCAGGTGGCGCGATTGCAGTATGGCTTCTTTTACTGGCGGGGCCGTGCCTTGCGCAGACAGTCGCGCTCAATCAGCCTGAGACTCTCACCTTCGGGGTGGAGTGGCGCTTCGTGCGGGCCGGCGAAGTCCAGCTGAAGTGGTCGGAGGGCGCCCGGCAGCTCGACATGCTCATGAAGAGCGTCGGGCTGGTAGCCACTCTCTTCACCGTCAACGACACCTACCGCGCCATGTTCGACCCCGGCCTGTGCGCCACGTCCATCACCTGGGACGTGCACGAAGGCCGCCGCAACCGCGAGGTCAAGGCCAGCTTCGACCGGTCGAAGAAACGCTCTTCCTTTCTCGAAAAGGACCTGAACAACAACACCGTCGCGCTGACCAAGGAAATCGACATACCTGCCTGTGTCCACGACGTCACCGGCGGACTGCACAAGTTGCGCCAGTTACACCCCGCCCCCGGTTCCGTCCTCGAACTACCCATCAGCGACGGCAAGAAAGTCGTGATGGCCCGCGTTGAAGCCCAGCAGAAAGAAACGATCAAAACGCCTCTGGGCCAGTTTCCAGCCACCCGCTATGAGGCATTTCTGTTCAACGGCGTTATGTATGGCCGGAAGGGCCGCCTGTTCATCTGGATCAGCGATGACGACAAACGGCTCCCGGTACAGATCAGAATCCAGCTTCCGTTCTATGTGGGCACGCTCACTCTGCAGCTCGAGAAGGCCCATTAGGCCGGAGGAGAGGGAGAATTATTCATGCTGAGGATTGCCATGTGTACATTCCTGGCAGCGGTTCTGCCACTTGCTGCCCAGCCCCAGGCCGCGGCCACCGCGGTGCCCGATGACCAGCAGGTCATGGGATTGTACGAACGCTGCCTGCAATTGATCGAAGCCAGCGGGGTGGCCAGCCCCGAACTCGGCCGGGCCGGCGTCCCCCTGGCCGAAAACATGCGCCAGACCATGGAAAGCCTGAAGTTCCTCGGGATCCGGAATCCGCAGCTCCACTACAAGTTCATGACCAATCTGCGGGCCTTCGTCCTCATCTCCGATACCGTCCCCAAGCCAGTGCCCTTCCCGGAAATCGGCCGTCAGCAACTGGCCGAACTGCGCGACAACCTGGGCAAAATTGAGCTTTACTTCCAGCAGCAGATCGCCAACCTGCAGGCCGAACTTCGATCGCCCGATCGCGACGAAACCGCCCGCTACCGCGACGCCAACACGTCCCTGACGCCCCCCGATCCCAAGAACCCGCGCGTCGTCTTCTACGGCGACTCCATCACCGACTTCTGGCGCCTGAACGAATACTTTTCCGGCAAGGATTTCGTGAACCGCGGCATCAGCGGCCAGATCACCAGCCAGATGCTCGCCCGGTTTCAGGCCGACGTAGTCAATCTCAAGCCCTCGGCCGTCGTGATCCTGGCCGGTACCAATGACATCGGACGGGGCGTCAATCCCGCCATCATCCAGAACAACCTCACGATGATCTGCGACCTTGCCGATCTCCACAAGATCAAGGTTGTCCTGGCCAGCATTCTGCCTGTCTCCGATCACCACAAGCAGGTGAACCCCATGTGGGAACGCACCAAACTCCGCCCGCCGGCCGCCATCCTCGAGATGAACAAATGGCTGCGCGCCACCTGCGACAAACGCGGCTATACCTACCTCGACTACTTCCCCGCCGTGGCCGGCGCCGACGGACAACTGGCGCCGAATCTTGCGGATGACGGTCTCCATCCCAATGCCAGCGGCTATCGCGTCATGGCCCCCCTCGCGGCCGCGGCTATCGAAAAAGCGCTGGGGGCGGCAAATCAGGCACAACCGGCAGGCCGCAAACGGCGTCTATTCTAGTGGCATGGGCCTGCGCTCTCTACTTGTGTTCTGTCTGGCGGCTGCCCTCAGTTACGGGCAGGGCATGCGGCTCACCGTGGGCCAGTTGAAGTCATTCCTCCGCTCCTCCATCCAGCTCAAACAGCCGGACAAACAGGTAGCCGACTATCTCAAAAACGTGAAGCTCACAGAGCAGTTCACGGCCCGCGACCTCGAGGAGATGCAGGGCGAAGGCATCGGCGCCCGGACCTCCGAGGCGCTTCAGGCGATGGTCAGCTCCACCGCCAACCTGTCAAAGCCGCCGCGCGATCCCATCGTGGCCAAGGCGCCGCCGCCTCCCCCTATGCCGCCGCCCAGCTCCGAAGAACAGGCGAAGGTCATCGAGGAGGCCCGGGAGGTCGCCTTGAATTACACCAAGCGCCTGCCGGACTTCATCTGCACCCAGGTCACCCAGCGCTATGTTGATCCCTCCGGCCTCGAGATGTTCCATATGGTCGACCGCGTCATCGAGCGCCTCAGCTACTTCGAACAGAAGGAAAACTACAAGCTGATCTCGGTCAACGGGAACCTCACTGAGATGGATCGGGACAAACTCGGCGGAGCCACTTCCAGCGGCGAATTCGGCAGCATGCTGCGCGAGATCTTTGAACCCTCCACCGAAACGGAATTCCACTGGGAGCGCTGGGCCAAACTGCGTGGCAACCTCGTCCACGTCTACTCCTATCGCGTCAGCCAGGCCCGCTCCAAATGGCACGTCTCCTGGCAGCGCCAGCTCGAAATCGTGCCCGGCTACAAGGGCCTCATCTACGTCGACAAGACCACCCCCATCGTTCTCCGCGTCACACTGGAAGCCGAGAACATGCCTGCGTCGTTCCCCATCCAGGTCGCCACGACGATGCTCGACTACGACTTCACCTCCATCTCGAACAACCAGTTCCTTCTGCCCCTTCGCTCCGAAATGCAGATGCGGGAGGGCAAAATCCTGGTGAAGAACGAAGTCCAGTTCCGCAACTACCGCAAGTTCGGCGCCGAATCGTCCATCACGTTCGACACCAATCCAGACTCCATCCCCGAAGACAAGCTCAAGGAAAAGCCGCCGCAGCAGTAGTTTCTTGTCCTGTGCCGGAACTTGATATCGTGGATGGAAGTGAAACTGAAAGGCGTCTTCACCCCGACTCTCGTCCCGGTGGATGAGAAGGGTCAAATCAACGAAGCCGAGATGCGTCGCTTCCTGTCGTGGCTCATCGACAAGGGCGTCCACGGTCTCTATCCGAACGGCTCCACCGGCGAGTTCACCCGCTTCACCGCCGAGGAGCGCCAGCGCATCGCCCGCATCACCTGCGAGGTGGCCAAGGGGCGCGTCCCGGTGCTCGCTGGCGCCGCCGAAGCCAACATCCGTGAAACCCTGAAGGCTTGCGAAACCTATGCCGGCTACGGCGCCCGCGCCGTCGCCATCGTTTCGCCCTTCTACTACAAACTGGGGCCCGAATCCCTCTACGCCCACTTCGCCGAGATCGCCCGCAATTCGCCCATCGATGTCACGCTCTACAACATCCCCATGTTCGCCAGCCCCATCGATGTGCCCACCATCCAGCGGCTGTCCGAATTCGAGCGCATCATCGGCATCAAGGACTCCACCGGCGACGTCGCCTTCATGCTGCGCATGATTGCCGCCGTCCGGCCCAACCGCCCCGATTTCACCTTCCTCACCGGCTGGGATGTCGTCCTGGCGCCCATGCTGATGATCGGCGCCGACGGTGGCACCAATGCCACCAGCAACGTCGCGCCGGAGCTCATGCGCAAGCTCTACGACCTCACCACCTCCGGCCAGTGGAACGACGCGCTCAAGCTCCAGACCACCATCCTGGAGCTATTCGATCTCATGCTCTACCCGTTCGAGTTCCCCGACGGCTTCCGCGCCGGCGCGGCCCTCCGCGGGTTCGACTTCGGACAGGGCCGGCAGCCCTCCACGCCGAAGCAGGACGAGAACAAAGCCGTCCTGGCCCGAACCCTGCGCTGCATGCTGGCCGATTCCGGCATCGTCGAACCGCCCGCCGGCGGCTGCGCCCCGCGCACCGGGAACACTGAGAAAGATCGCATCACGCAGATCGCGCTCGAAATCGTCGGGCAGCTGGAAGAACGGGGTCTGATCTGCCGGAAGCCCTAGCATTCATCGAGGTGGGCGGCTGGTCGCCGGCCATGGTGATTCTGGACACCATGGAAAAGACAGGCTCTGTCCGCGTTCTCCAGGCGGAGCTGAACGACCAGCCCGGAGTCCTCCTCAAACTCGTCGGCCCCCTGGGCGACATCCAGTCCGCCGCCGCCTCCGCCCGGCAGATTGCTGACAGGATGATGGTTCAGATCGTCGCGGACGTCATCGCGGCGCCGCATGCAGGAGCCCCGGCAGCCTACGAAGCCCTGCCGGACTTCAACCCGCTGTTCTCTCAGGCCACCGTTCAGGTGCCGGACAGCTCGAAACAAAAGGAGAAAGTCGTGGATCAGCAGGCAGGATTTGCCGTCGGATTGATTGAAACCCAGGGCTTTACGGCGGTCTTCGAGGCCATCGACACCGCGCTCAAAACCGCGTCTGTCGAGGTCCTGGCCCGCGAAAAACTGGGCGGCGGCTACATCACCGTGATCATCAAGGGCGACGTGGCAGCGGTCTCCGCCGCCGTGGAAGCCGGCAAAAAGCGAGTCGAAGGACTTGGCAAGCTCATCGCCGCCCATGTCATTCCCAGCCCGTCCCAGGGAGTCATCGCTCTGCTGCCAAAGCTCTGAAACAAAACCGTCACCCAACGCATCCAAAAGGAATAAGCTGGTATAAACCCGCAGTTTCCGTGACCAATCATGAACAAATCTTTGGCCGTTGTTTGGCCTTTTCTTCTCCGTCCGAGGCCGAGTGAGTCTGTCCTATAGCTTTCCTGGACAAATGTGTTGAAGGAGTGAAGCCGGGTGCAGACGAAACACGTTGTGCAAGCCTGGGGCATGATTCTAAAGGGAAATCGCCCTACCCTTTCCATTGAGATTACCCGTGAGTGTCCGCTCCGTTGTCCTGGCTGCTACGCCTACGACGAGTCTCACCTGGGCGGAGGAGTCACCCTCAGGGAACTCGCTGACCGCAAAGGACAGGCGCTCGTCGACGGCGTTATGCAGGTTGTGGATCGCCTGAAGCCGTTACATCTGTCAATTGTGGGCGGTGATCCGCTCGTCCGCTACCGCGAACTGGAGCAGATGGTGCCCATGCTGCTCGAGCGTGGGATTCACGTCCAGATTGTCACCAGCGCCTTCCGCACCCTGCCCGCCGGTTGGGTCGACCTGCCCCGCCTGAACGTTGTTGTCTCCATCGACGGCCTGCGCGAGGAACACGACGTCCGCCGCGCTCCGGCCACCTACGACCGAATTCTGAAGAACATCCAGGGCCAGCGCGTCACCGTTCACTGCACCGTCACCGGCCAGATGATGAAGCGTCCTGGCTACCTCAAGGACTTCCTCGAATTCTGGGCGCCGCGCGACGAGATCCGCAAGATCTGGTTTAGCCTGTTTACCCCGCAAATTGGTGACGATCTGCCCGAAATGCTCACCAAAGCGGAACGGGCCCAGGTCATCACAGACCTGCTTCAACTGCGGAAACAGTTCCCCAAGCTCGACATGCCGGAACGGCTGATCAAACAGTTCGCCACGCCGCCATCCAGCCCGTCGGATTGCGTTTTCGCCCAGACCACCCAGACCGTCTCCGCGGACCTCAAAACCGAGATCACCCCGTGCCAGTTCGGCGGCAATCCGGACTGCTCCGCCTGCGGCTGTATCGCCTCCATGGTGCTTGGCGCCGTGGCCGACTTCAAACTCGGAGGCATCATCCCCGTCGGCGCCATCTTCCGCGCATCCGCCAAAATCGGTCAGATGAACGCCCGCGGCAACCGGCCGCAGGAAGTTCAGCAGCCCTTCCGGGTGCTGCCGTAAACTCCGCTCATTGCGGGTATTGGTCCCAGTGGCCGTTCGTCATGCGGCCGGTGGTCTTCTTCGCATAGTCAGGATCACTGGCCGGATTCACATTAACAATCAGCAGGTTGGCCGGACCGCCCACGTGCAGCGGCGCGCTCGGATCCGAAGGGAAGACGAACTTCCCGGGCAGCCGGAACTCCACGCCATCCGACGGAATCGGAGTCTGCGACCTCTCCCCCAGTGCCGTCACCACCCCGTGCTGCACCACGACAATCGAACTGGCAATGGGCGGCCGTCCAGTGCCATCCATCAGGATCGCGTCCAGCAGCACTTTGGGCTGATCGCCCGCATTCCGGGAACAGCCCGCCAGTCCGGCTGCGGCCAAGAGGACCATCACAATTGCGCGCAAATTAGTTGCTCCAGTTTTAGCGCGCGCAGGTCGGGAATAAGCACGTCCGGACGATGCTGCGCGAGTTCCTCCAATGGTACGACACCCGTCCCCACCGCTACGCTGCGCAGCCCGTTGGCGCGCGCGGCCGCAATGTCGTTCGGATGGTCGCCAATCAGTGTCGCCACCGTAGGCACGTCCAGCCAGCCGCGCCGTTGGGCTTCTTCCAGCGCCAGCCGGGCAAGCTCCGCGCGCGTCTCCGCCTGCTCGGCAAACGCCCCGTAACGGAAATGCGGCCGCAGGCCCGCCTGCGTCATCTTCCGCCAGCCGATCCGCGACAGATTCCCCGTCACCAGCCCGACCACCGCACCGTCCGTGGAAAGCCGCTCCAGCAGCTCCGGAGCCCCCGGACACACCTTCTCTCTCAAATCCGGACAACGCCGAACATACAGGGCCTGGGCCTTCCTCATGATGGCCAGCATCTGCTCTGGCGCCGTCTCCAACACCCCGGCGTTCCGCAACATGCACCGCAGAATCTCGCCGTCCAGCATTCCCTGCACCGGGATCCCTTCCGTCGAGCTCCGCACCCCGGCCACCTGCCAGACCGCTTCCTCCAGCACCTCCCGATGGTGCGGACCGGCCCGGCGCAACAGGGTTCCGTCAATATCGAACAACACCAGGACTCGGGACTTGGCGTAACGGGGCATCTCCTCAGGTTAGAATGGGAGGGAATGCAATTGCTTCAGGCGGGAACGCATCAGGTGGTGGTGCTGGAACTCGACGCGGACCTGCTTCGCCAGGGAGCCGAGGAAACCGGTTTTGTCTGCGAGGTCACCGATACGCCGCGCAGCTCCCTGCTGGAGCTCAGCGCACTGGATCGAGACGGCCCGCTGCTGCTGTTCGATGCCTCCGATCCCACCAACACGGGTTGGCTCTCCCGCTGCCAGTTTTATGTGGATGGCCGCACCGGCGGAGTCCTGCAGACCCCCTTCGTCGTCGCCAACAAGCGCGATGCCGGGGGGAGACCCCACTCCCGGGCGATCTCCGTTCAGGTCTTCAAGGAACTGCCCTCCCACTTCCGTCTGCCCGGCCGGCAGCCGTTGAACGAGAAGGTCCTCTATGCGGTCCTGTTCAACTTCCTCTCGGCACTGCAGAAGGTCGGCGTTGGCATCTGCGGACCCACCACCGTGGTCCGGCCTGTAGCCGGCCGCGTCGACGCCCCACCCCGTTAACGCCCGGCCCACGAATCAATCAGGACGGCGGACCCCCTGGTCCGCAGCCGACCCCCTGGTCGGCTCTATGCTATATCGCACAAGCTCCCCCACCAGCCAGGGATAGAACCGCCCAAGCTCCTCTTAAATGGCCCTGCTGCGGGCGCGTAGTGCGCAGCAGGGCCAGTGTAGGGAACCTTACGCCCCGACGGCCCGCTTCGCCTCTTCCACCACCGCCTCGACTGTCCGGCGGTACTCGTCCAGCTTCTCCTGGCTCTTCGCCTCAAACCGCAGCACCAGAATCGGCTGCGTATTCGAACCGCGCACCAGACCCCAGCCTTCGTCGAACAGGATCCGCACCCCATCCACATCCACCGTCGGCCGGATCGCCTGGAAATGGGCCTTCACCCGTTCCACCACCTGGAACTTCAGCTCATCCGCGCAATCTACCCGCAGCTCCGGAGTGAACACCATCTTCGGCAGCCCGTCGGTCTGCGCCGACAGCGGTTTCCCGGAATCCGCCACGATCTCGATCAGCCGGCAGGCCGCATACAACGCATCGTCGTATCCGTAGTAGCGGTCGGCGAAGAACATGTGACCCGACATCTCGCCCGCCAGCTCCGCATGCTCTTCCTTCATCTTGGCCTTGATCAGCGAGTGGCCCGTTTTATACATGATCGCGTTCGCGCCCAACCGGTTCAGCTCGTCATACATCACCTGCGAACACTTCACTTCACCGATGAACGTCGCCCCGGGCTTCCGCGTCAGGATCTCGCGCCCGTAGATCAGCATCAGCATGTCGCCCCACACGACATTGCCCTTCTCGTCCACCGCGCCGATGCGATCCGAATCCCCGTCGAAGGCGATGCCCAGTTCGGCGCCTTGCCGCGCCACCTCCGCCTTCAACATTTCCAGGTTGTGCTCCACCGTCGGATCCGGGTGATGGTTCGGGAACTGCCCGTCGGGCTCGAAGAACATCTCCGTCGCCTCGACATCCAGCTTCTCCAGCAACCGGTGCATCGTGGGCCCGGCCACGCCGTTGCCGGCGTCGAACACCACCTTCACCCGCCGCGAGAACTGAAACTGCCGCGGAATCTCCTCCACATAGGGAGTGATCACATCCGCCATGCCCAGCGTGCCCTGCCCGACGATAAAATCCTCGTCCTTGAGAATCCGGTAGACCTCCTGGATCTGGGCGCCATAGATCGTGCCCTTCCCCAGCATCGTCTTGAAGCCATTGTATTCAGACGGGTTGTGCGAACCGGTAATCATCACCCCGGCCTCCGAGCCGAGATGCTGCACCGAATAATAGAGAAGCGGAGTCGGCACCTGGCCCAGGTCCGTCACCTGGCACCCGGTGCTCAGCAAGCCCTCCACCAGCGCGTCCTTCAACCGCTGCCCGCTCAGGCGGACATCCCGGCCTACATTGATCCTGGTTGCTCCATTGCGGAGCAGAAAAGTACCCAGGGCGCGGCCCAGGCCGATGACATCCGGACTCAGCATCTCCACATCGGCGATGCCGCGGATGTCGTACTCACGAAAAATGGTCTGTTTCAGCATGAAGGAGAACTCTTGTATTTTTATTTTACTTAAACGATAACTTCGAGCAACTTCAGCGTGGATACGGATGGCCCCGCAACATGGTCAACGCCCTGTAAATCTGTTCGGCCAGAACGGCCCGGGCGAGTTCGTGCGGCATGGTCATCTGGGACAGCGACAACAGCAGGTCCGCCTTCGGTTTCCACTCCGGCGGCAAACCATCGTGCCCGCCTATCAGGAATACCACGTCCCGCGCCTCCAACTCCGCTTTCCCCACCAGCATGGAAAATGCCTGCGAGTCCATCGGCTTGCCCGCCGGGTCCAGAAACACCTTCCGCGCCGTCGCGTGACGCCCGAAAAGATCGAACCGCCCCGGCTGGATCTCTCTCATTTCACAGGCTATATACCGCGACGCCCGCTTCATGAACTCCTGCGCCATGCCGTTCGAATGCACGTCCCGGGGCTTGCCGATAAAGTACAAATACAGCTTCAAGGGGACAGTATCGCCGAGTTTGCCAGTTGAGTACACCCGCCCCGACTTGTTACGGTGGTTTGAGGCGGAGTCCGCCCACCCATGGACTGGTTCAAACTCCAGAAGAAAGTCACCGCGGTCAAGAGCGAGGAAGAGCGCCACATCCGCACCGAAGGGTTGTGGATCAAATGCGACGGCTGCCGCCAGATCATCTGGCGCAAAGACCTCGAAGAGACCCTGCAGTGCTGCCCGAAATGCGGCCATCACTTCCGCATCGATGCCCGCACACGCCTCAACTACCTGATGGATGGCGGCGTGTGGCAGGAACACGATGCCGGCATGGTGTCCTCCGACCCGCTGGAATTCGTCGATTCCAAGCGCTACAAAGACCGTCTGGCCGGCATGCAGAAGAGCACTGGCATGAAGGACGCTGTCATCTCGGCCACCGGCAAAATCCAGGGCCGCCAGGTGCACGTCTGCGCCATGGAATTGAAGTTCATCGGCGGCTCAATGGGCTCGGTCGTGGGCGAAAAGATCACCCGCATGGTCGAGCGCTCCATCGCCGACAAATCCCCCTGCATCATCGTCTCCGCCTCCGGTGGAGCCCGCATGCAGGAAGGCGCCATCAGCCTCATGCAGCTCGCCAAGATCAGCGCCGCGCTCATGAAGCTCGACGAAGCCAAGGTGCCCTACATCAGCCTGCTGACGGACCCCACCACCGGCGGCGTCACCGCCAGTTTCGCCATGCTCGGCGACCTCAACATCTCCGAACCCGGTGCCCTGATCGGCTTCGCCGGCCCCCGCGTCATTGAGCAGACGATTCGCCAGAAGCTGCCTGAGGGCTTCCAGCGTGCCGAATTCGTCCTTCAGCACGGCTTCCTCGACGCAGTCGTGAAGCGCAGCGAACTCCGTGCCTTCATCGCCCGTTCGCTCGACTTCTTCTGCGGTCCGCTGGCCGCCTGAGAATCGATCCATGAACCCATCCTGGAGATTGCCTGCGCTCCTCCTCCTCGGCGCGGCGCTGGCGCACGCCCAGCAATACGATATCCTCATCCGCAACGGCCGCCTCCTCGACGGCGCCGGCAATCCCTGGTTCCGCTCCGACATTGCCATCAGGGACGGCCGCATCGCCGCCATCGGAGCCCTGCCCAACGCCACGGCAGCCCGCGTCATCGACGCTCGCAACCGCCTCGTCTCGCCCGGCTTCATCGACGTCCACACCCACGTCGAAGGCGCCGTCGAAAAGGTCCCCCGCGGCGACAACTACCTCCTCGATGGCGTCACCACCATCGTCACCGGCAACTGCGGCGGCTCCGTCGTCAATATGGCCGAGTGGTTCCAGTCCCTCGAGGCCAAAGGCCTCGGCCTGAACCTCGCCTCCCTCATCGGCCACAACACCGTCCGCCGCCAGGTGATGGGCACCGAGAACCGCCCCGCCACCGCCGACGAGATCGCCAAAATGAAGGCCCTCATCCACGAGGCCATGCAGGAAGGCGCCGTCGGCTTCTCCACCGGACTCATTTACATCCCCGGCACTTACTCCAACAGCGACGAAGTCGTCGACCTCGCCCGCGCTGCCGCCTCCTACCAGGGCGTCTACGCCTCCCACATGCGCGACGAAGGGGCCAAGATCCTTGACGCCATCAACGAGGCCGCCCGCGTCGGCCAGGAAGCTGGCATGCGCGTCGAGCTCTCCCACTTCAAGATCGACACTCCGCGCCTCTGGGGCATGAGCGACAAGTCCCTCGCCCTCGTCGAGGAATATCGCCGCAAAGGCGTAGACGTGGTCGTTGACCAATACCCCTACGACCACTCCTCCACCAACCTCGGCATCACTCTGCCCTCCTGGGCTCTCGCCGACGGCCAGGCCAAGATCAGGGAACGCCTCACCACCCCCGGCTCCCGCAAGGAGATTGCCGAGCAGATGGAGCGCATGATCAAGGACCTCGGCCATCCCGACTACAGCTACGCCATCGTCGCCCGCTACACTCCCAACCCCGAGTTCGAGGGCAAGAACATCGTCGAAGTCACCAAACTGCGCGGCCAGGAGCCCACCGTCGCCAACCAGATCGACACCATCCTCGAAATGGTCGCCGCCGGCGGAGCCCAGATGATCTACCACTCCATGGGCGACGACGACATCCTGCGCATCCTGCGCTACCCCAACACCGGCATCGCCAGCGACGGCGGCATCCGCGTCTTCGGCGAAGGTATGCCCCACCCGCGCGCCTACGGCACCAACGCCCGAGTCCTGGCCGAGTACGTCCGCAAACGCGGTGTCCTTACCTGGGAAGACGCCATCCGCCGCATGACCTCCCTGCCCGCGCGAACCTTCAACTTCCAGGACCGCGGCGTCCTCCGCGAAGGCGCCGCCGCCGACATCCTCGTCTTCGACCCCGAGCGAGTGCAGGACAAAGCCACCTACACCCAACCCCACCAGTACACCGAAGGCTTCGACTTCGTCCTTGTCAACGGCGTCGTCATGGTGGAAGACGGTAAACTCACCGACGCCCGCGGAGGCCGCATCCTGCGCCACGCCGCGCGTTGATCAGAAAGTCCACGAATTAATGATTTCGCTCGTCAATGCCAGTAAACGCTTCGGCCCCAAGGTCCTCTTTGAAGGGGTCAACTGGCTCATCACTCCGCAGGACCGCGTCGGCCTCGTCGGCGCCAACGGCACCGGCAAGTCCACCGTCATGAAGATCCTCGCCGGCCTCGAAACCATCGACAGCGGCGACGTCACCACCCAGAAAGGCATCACCGCCGGCTACCTGCCCCAGGACGGACTCAGCCTCTCCGGCCGCACCGTCTTCGAGGAGTGCCTCTCCGTCTTCGATCACATCCGCGACATGGAACGCGAAATGGAACAGCTCGCCCACGCCATGAGCGAGCTCGATCCGTCGAGCGAAGAATACGCCATTACTACAGACCGCTTCAGCCACCTCGACTCCCAGTTCCGCAATCGCGACGGCTATGCCCTCGAAGCCAAGGTCGGCAGCGTCCTCAGCGGACTCGGCTTCCCCAAGGACGAGTGGACGAAACGAACCGAATACTTCTCCGGCGGCTGGCAGATGCGCATCGCGCTCGCCAAGCTCCTGCTCGAACAGCCTGACCTGCTCCTGCTCGACGAACCCACCAACCACCTCGACCTCGAAGCCCGCAACTGGCTCGAAGAGTACCTCGGCAACTACCCCAACGCCTTCGTCCTCATCTCCCACGACCGCTACTTCCTCGATGTCGCCGTCTCCAAAATCGTCGAACTCTGGAACAGGAACCTCCACTTCTACACCGGCGGCTACGAGCGCTACATCGCCCAGAAGACCGAACGCCGTACCCTCCTCGAATCCGCCTACCGCAATCAGCAGGAGCGCATCGAGCAGCTCGAGGCCTTCATCAACCGCTTTCGCTACCAGGCCACCAAGGCCAAGCAGGTCCAGTCCCGCATCAAGGAACTGGAAAAGATCGAACGCATCGAGATTCCGCCCGAAGAGAAGGCCATCCACTTCTCCTTCCCGCAGCCCAAGGCCTCCGGCCGCGTCGTCGCCGAATTCACCAACGTCACCAAGGCTTACGGCGACCGCGTCATCCTCGACAAGGTGAACTTCGCCATCGAGCGCGGCGAACGCGTCGCCCTCGTCGGCGTCAACGGAGCCGGCAAGTCGACCCTCATCAAACTCCTCGCCGGCACCGAAGCCCTCACGCGCGGCGACTACAAGATCGGCCACAACGTCCAGCCCGACTACTTCGCCCAGGATCAGTACAAGGAACTCGACACCGACTCGCGCCTCCTCGACGACCTCATGAGCGTCGCCAACGGCAAAACGGTCACCGAACTCCGCAGCCTGCTGGGCTGCTTCCTCTTCAGCGAAGACGATGTCTTCAAGCAGATCGGCGTCCTCAGCGGCGGTGAACGCAACCGCTACGCCCTGGCTCGCATGCTGCTGAACCCGTCCAACTTCCTCCTGCTGGACGAGCCCACCAACCACCTGGACCTGCGCGCCAAGGACGTCCTGCTCATATCTCTCCAGGAGTTCACCGGCACGGTCGTCTTCGTCTCCCACGACCGCTACTTCATCGACAAGCTCGCCACCAAGGTCTTCGAAATCGCCAACGGCGAGGTGGAAGTCTTCCCCGGCAACTACGAGGACTACCAATACCGCAAGGCCGGCGGCTCGCCCGTTGTCTCCTCCACAGTCGTCCCCACCGTGGTCGAAGACACCTCGGCCCCCAAAGCCGAGGCAAAGAACAAACGCCTGAATCCACTCAAGGTGAAGCAGTTGGAGGACAAGGCGGCGAAGCTGGAAGCCAGGTCGATGGAACTGGAAGCCGAAATCGCCCAGCTCGAGCAGGCCCTCCAGGATTTCGTCAATGCGGAAGAGACCCGCCGGCAGATGGAACTCCTCGACCAGCGCCGCAAACAGCTCGACGAGGTGCTGGCCGAATGGGAATCGGTTTCCCTGGAAATCGAGGAAGTTCGCTAATCCGCCGGGCGGCTTTACAATAGAGGGAATGGGTGACCCCCTCTACCTTTCTCTCTGGCTGAAGAACTATTCCACCTTGGCCCTCCCGCTCTATATGAAGAAGGCCATGGGTGTGCTCCCGGTCTCCCGCCTGTCTCCGGGCGGCGTCTTCCGCGTCTGCGCCCTGAATTTCCAGGAGGCGCCCCTCTGGGAAGAGTACATCGAAGGCGAACTCGACCCGCAAAGCCTGGCCACCCGGGCGCAGGACTTCCTTCACGACGACTGCGCCCTCCAGATCGAAACCCGCTGGGAACTCTACCAATGGGACGACGACTGGGAACTGAAGCCCTCCACCATCACCCTCGACATCTACGGCCCCGAATTCGACAGCGGCCGTGGCGAGCACGCCCGCGTCCACTTCGGCCCCGAGGCGCTCTTCCTCCCCCAACCCCAGAGCGACCAACTCCGCCCCGTCCAGTCCAACATCCGCAGCCTGCTCCACCTGGCGCAGGACATCGAAAACGAACTGGGCGTGGAGCGCCGCATCCTCTGGTCGGAAGACGAGGAGAACTTCGTCGACAAGCTGATGCTGATGCTCGACTGATCGAGGAAGGTGCGCTACCGGCCGTTGCCCACCGCTCTGCCAGTCGGCGCCAATTCAGCAATCGCCTCCAGCAACTGCTTCGGAACAAACGGCTTCAACAACGAGCCAACCCGGTGCCTCTGCGACTCCTCCACCACCTCGTTGCTGAACGGCATGCCGCTCGAGATCAGCACCCGCAACGTGTCGGATTCGCGCAGCAGCACCTCCATCACCTCCTCCCCTGTCATGTCCGGCAATCTCAGGTCGAGAACAACAATCTGAAAGGGACAGGGGGTCTGGCGGCATTTCTCGATAGCAGCCTGGCCGGTATCACAAACGTCCACTGTATAGCCCTGCCGCTCCAGATATTTACGGAGCAGGTTGAGCAACGGTAGTTCGTCGTCCACCAGGAGTAGCGAGAGGTTCGCCATGGGTGCGCCCTCTGAACATACCATCTAGGTAGGGGAGGCGTCATGAAACAAGCGCTCGCCATTTTTCTCTCAGCCAGCCTGATTCAGGCGGCGGATTTGCCGGTGACCAAAGTCATCCTTTATAAGAACGGAGTTGCCTACTATGAACGCTCGGGCGAGGTAAAAGCAGGAGAACCAGGCCGCCTCGACTTCCAGGCCTCGGAAATGGACGATGTCCTCAAGTCCCTCGTCGTCGACGCCAAAGGCGGGGTCTCCCGCATCCGCTACGAACTCAGCGAACCCCTGCAGCGCAAACTCGCCGGCCAGGGCATCCAGATCCGCGAAGAACAGCCGCTCGTCCAGATCCTCGACCGCTGGCGCGGCGCCCACATTGAACTCAAATACGGCGGCGCCACCCTCTCTGGGGTCATCATCAGCGGCCGCCTCGCGCCCCTGCCCCAGCAAGGCCAGCGCCAGGAGCTAACCCTCCTCACCGATTCCGGCGAGATGCGCCTCATTGATCTCGAAGCCGCCCAGGGCCTGAAACTCACCGACGCCAAGCTCCAGCAGCAGTTCGTTGACGCCCTCGCCGCCATCGCCCAGTCCCGGTCCAAGGACAAGCGCGCCGTCTTCATCGACGCCGCCTCCGCCGGCAAGCTCATCGCCCGCTACCTGATTCCCGCCGCCGTGTGGAAGTCCAGCTATCGCCTTGCTCTGGCCGACACAGGTGACTCCACCCTGGAGGGCTGGGCCATCGTCGACAACGCTTCGGGGGAAGACTGGACGAACGTCGACCTCACCGTAGTCAGCGGCCGCCCCGTCTCCTTCATCAGCCGGCTCTACGAACCCAGGTTCCTCACCAGGCCCGAAGTCTCCCTCCCCGACGACCAGCCCGTCGCGCCCGTTCTCTACGAAAGCGCGATGAAGAAGGAAGCCGATGTCCGTGCTGATGCCGGTGCTGTCGGTGGCCTCCGGGCCGAGCGCGCTGCCAGGTCCAATCGCGCCTTCGCCCCGGCCATGGCCGCCGCCCCCGCGCCTGCACCGGAAGCCATGATGCTCTCCGCCGGCTCCGGCGCTCTCAATGTCGCCACCGAAGCCCGCGAAGCCGGCGAACTCTTCGAATACCGCTTCTCCACACCCGTCACCGCGAAGAAGGGCGAGTCCATGCTCCTGCCCTTCCTCCAGCAGAAGATCGGCGCCCGCAAGCTGCTCGTCTACTCAGACCGCTCGCAGCTCAATCCGCGCAATGCCGCCGAAATCACCAACATCACCGGCAAAACCCTCGACGGAGGCCCCATCACCGTCTACCAGGCCGGCGGCTACTCCGGCGAAGCGCTCATGGATACCCTCAAGGCCGGCGAAAAGCGCCTCATCAGCTACTCCGTCGACCAGGGCACCCGCGTCACCACCAACTTTGAAACCACCAGCGACCTCATCCGCTCCTTCAAGGCCAACCGCGGAATCCTCACCACCAACAGCGCCATCGTCACTACGACGACCTACACCATCGACAACGCCGACGCCAAGGAGAAGACCCTCGTCATCGAGCACCCGGTCGACTCCTCCCAGAAACTGCTCAGCCCCAAGGCCGACGAGACCAGCCCCAACAAATACCGCTTCCACGTAAAACTCGCCGCCAAAGGCAACGCGAAGCTCGCCGTCGTCCAGGAGCGCGAACTCCAGCAGACCATCATGATCAGCTCGCTCACTCCGGATGTCCTCGCCGACTACATCCAGAACAAACAGCTCACGCCGGCTGCCCGCAAACAGCTCGAAGCCATCGCCGCCAAGAAGGCCGACATCGCCGCCTCCGACAACGAACTGCGCCAGATCGAGACGCAGACCACCGAGATTAGCCGAGACCAGGACCGCATCCGCCAGAACATCAACTCCCTCAGCCGCATCGCCGGCCAGGAAGCCCAAGTGAACCGCTATGCGGCCGAGCTCGCCAAACTCGACACTACCCTCGCTCAGCTCCGCGACCGACAGAGCGAGTTGCGCAAACGCCACACAACCCTCGACACTGAACTCAACGCCCTCATTGAGAAGCTAGAGTTTTGAGAGTCGCAATCATCGGTTATGGCAATGTGGGGCGCGCCTTCGCGCGCCTCCTCGAACAGAAACGGTCTGCCTATCCCTTCCGCATCGTGGCGGTGCACACAGCCCGCCACGGTTCGGCGTACGATCTGAAGGGTCTGCCCGTCGAGCCCGTCTTCGGCCCGGCGGCCCCATCCATCGACGAATTCCTCACCCAGGCCCGCGCCGAAATCGCCATCGAACTTACGCCGCTGAACCCGGAATCCGGCGAGCCCGCCATCACCCACATCCGCTCCGCCCTGGCGCGCGGCATGCACGTGATCACGGCCAACAAAGGACCCGTAGCCTTCGCCTACGCCGCCCTCTGCGAGGAAGCCCGCCGCGCCGGACTCGAGTTCCGCTACGAGGCCACTACGATGGACGGCACCCCCGTCTATAACCTCGTCCGCAATAATCTGCCCGGCGTCAGAATCGAAGGCTTCGCCGGAGTCTTCAACTCCACCACCAAGGTGATCCTCGCCGCCATGAGCCGCGGCCTCACCCTCGAGGAAGGCATCCTGGAGGCCCGCGCCCTGGGCATCGCCGAGGCCGACCCTACCTTCGACATCGATGGCTGGGACTCCGCCTGCAAAGCCGCCGCTCTGGCCAATGTCATCATGGACGCCCGCGTCACACCCCAGCAGGTCGACCGCCGCGGCATCGGCAAACTCACACCCGAGAAACTCGCCGAAATCGAAGCCACCGGCAAGACCGTCGCCCTCGTCGCGCGCGCCAAACGGGTCGCCGGAGCCGTCAAACTCCGGGTCCGCGCCGAAGTGCTCGAAAAGGACGACATCCTCGCCTCCATGCGCGGAACCTCCAACCTGCTCGTCCTGGAAACCGACCTCATGGGTAAGCTCGGCGTCTTCACCCTCAAACCCGGCCTCGATCAAACCGCCTACGGCCTCTTTTCCGATCTGGTCGACATCGCGAGAAGCTTATGAAACTGATGAACACCCAGCACGGTCCGGCCGTGCTCCACGACGGCGCCGCCGTCCTCTTCAGCGAGATCAATGCAAAGCGCGGTACGGCTCTGCCCGCCGATCTGCTCAGCCTGATCCAATCCGGCGACCTCAGCGCCCTGCGGGACCTGAGCGGCATCGAAGGAGAACCGCTCTCGGGCATCGAGCCCCAGTTGCCCTTCACTCCGCCCAAGATCTGGTGTATCGGCCTCAACTACAAGAGTCACGCCGAGGACATCAACGCCGTCCAGCCCGAGGAGCCCGGCAGCTTCATGAAGCCCGCCTCCTGCCTCTTCCCGCCCGGAGGCGACATCGTCCTGCCCCCAGCCGAGGTTTCGAATGACGTCGACGCCGAAGGCGAGCTCGGCGTGGTCATCGGCCGCCGTTGCCGCTTCGTTCCAGCCGAACACGTACCCGAAGTAATCTTCGGCTACACCACGACGCTGGACCTGACCGCCCTGGACGTCCTGGCCAAGAACACCCGCTATCTCACCCGGTCGAAGTCCATCGATACCTTCTTCAGTTTCGGACCCGTCATCGTCACAGCCGACGAAGTCCCCGACGTGGCAGCCCTGGAAGTGATCACGGGCCACAACGGCGGCATCTGTTCCCGGGACTTTGTGCACCACATGCGGCACCTGCCCTACGAACTGGTCCGTTTCCACAGCGATTTCTTCACCCTGGAGCCCGGAGACCTGATCTCCACCGGCTGCCCCAAGGGCGCGCGAATCAAGGCCGGAGATGTGGTGGAATCGCGAATCGACGGCGTAGGCCGCCTGACCGCCAAGGTCACGCAAGGAACAAGAGTCCCGCTCTACTGAGCACGGTCAGCGATCAGTCATCAGCGCTCAGCTGTCAGCCATCAGCTATCAGCTTTTCGCGCTCAGCTTTCGTCAATCAGCGGTCAGGTTTCAGCCATCCACCTTCAACCCTGAGACCTGCACCACCCCGTTGGGACGGCGGACCCCCAGGTCCGCGCGGGGTCCCCAGACCCCGCCCAAGTCTCAGCTCCAAAACGCCCGGCCCCATCCGCGAGCTGAGAGCTGACAGCTGAAAGCTGATAGCTGACCGCTCGTAGCCGACAGCGAAAAGCTGTCAGCTACGCCCCCAGCACCGTCCCGCTCAGCGCCCTCAACCCAAACCCGAACAACACACAGGCAGCCGCCCGGTTGATCCACACAAACGCCCCCGGCGTCACCCTCTGGCGCAGCAGCGAGGCCGCCGTCGACAGCATCGCCCACCACATCATCGAACCCGCGAACACTCCGCCGACGAACCAACCCGGAGCCGCCGCACCC
The DNA here is from genome assembly GCA_017307505.1 of Acidobacteriota bacterium. Taxonomy (GTDB): domain Bacteria; phylum Acidobacteriota; class Terriglobia; order Bryobacterales; family Bryobacteraceae; genus Paludibaculum. The sequence continues at coordinate 302,555 of JAFKEE010000017.1, forward strand.
ACGCCCGCCACCATCGCCGCGAACGCCAGAATCGTCATCGGATTCGAAACCGTGAGCAGGAACGTCGACCAGAACCCCGATCCCTGGGCCGCCTGCTCGCCCGGCTCGCTGCGCAGCGTCTGCCAAGCCAGCCAGCACAGCATCAACCCTCCGATCAAGGCCGCCGGCCTCTGCCACGACGCCAGCAGCGTCACCCCAAACACAGCCAGCGCACCGTAGCACAGATCCGCCGTGGCCGCCCCGAGCCCACAGACGAATCCAGCCCGCATCCCCCCGGCCAGCGAGCGCCGCAGCACCAGCAAACCAATCGGACCCACCGGCGCCGCGATCGAGAAGCCCAGCACAATCCCCTTGTAAAATGCGTCCATGGCAGTATCTTAGAAACTAACTGCGATTTGAGACAGGCAGATTCGAAAGCCGAATCGAGGAAAATTGATGGAATCACTGGATGCAAGGGACTGGCAGCTTTTGAAACTGCTGCAGGAGGACGCACGCATGCCTTTCGCCGAGCTCGGCCGGCGCGTGCAACTCACCCCACCCGCCGTAGCGGAACGCGTTCGCCGCATGGAGGACCAGGGCATCATTCAGGGCTACACCGCGCGTATCAACCGCGCCGCGATAGGTCGGCCGCTGCGCGTCTTCCTGCGCATCCAGGTCCCGCCCAAGGAGTATCCGAAGTTCCTCCGGATCGTGCCGCTCGAACCATGTGTAGAGGAGTGTCACCACGTCACAGGGGCAGAAGCCTTCATCCTCAAAGCTTCCGTGCGTGACGTAGCGGAGCTGGAACAGCTCATTCAGAAGTTCAGTCTCTTCGGCCCCACCGTGACGTCAATCGTGCTCTCGACGCCCATGGACCGACCCAATCCCCAGTTGTAGCGGCACCCTGGGCCCATTGCCCCCACAAATGAGACGGCGGACCCCCAGGTCCGCAGCCGACCCCCCGGCCGGCTCATCAGGAATTCAACGATTGTTTCCTGCCCAAGAGTGCGCTCAAGCCCAACTACGGCACCATCAGGTTCGGCGGAATGAACAGCGACGCCGAAAGCCACCGGCTCAGCCAGCCCTTCTGCTCCCGGAAATCCGCCCACTCAATCGCGCTCGAATCCCCTTCGTCCGCGAAGAACCCGACACCGCCCGACCTCAGCTTCGAATCCGACCACTCATCCACGACATGCCCGTCGATCAGCGTCGTAAACCGGTTCCCCCGTACCATCGCCGTTATGTTGTACCGCCGGTCCCGTTGCAACGCAACAGGCAGCGGCAACTCCGTCCGGTCGAATGTCCAGGAGTTCATTACGCCATAGCGCACAATACTCGCGCCGGATGCCTCGCCCGGCCGCGAAAGCAGAATCTTGGTCGCGTAGTAATTGTCTGTGTCGCGCGCCCGGAAGGCCCAACCCATCCCCTTGCGCTCGATCGAAGCCCGGAACTGCAGGTCATAATCCTTGCTGCTCAACGTGGGCTTCCACAACCTCAGTTTGCCCGGTGTGACCGTATTGCCGTTCCAGGACCAGCCGCCCGCTCCGCCCGTCCACTCCGAGAGCCGGCTGCGGAAGTCCGACTTGACCTGCAACGGTTGTTCGCCAGGCATATGGCTTTGCAGCCAGCTCGCCCAATTGTTCGAAAAACTGGAACGCCGCGCGAGATCACGATCGTTTCCGGCGCTCGGCAATGTCGTGGGCGCAGCGGTAGCCAGTGGGCTCGGCCCGCCCGCATTGCTGTCCGGAAACAACACCCGGAGTCCCAACATGGCGGCCAGAACCCCGAACACAGCTCCGGCTAAGGCAGTGTTGGACGACTTGCTCTGTTGCGGCTGCTTCGGCAATCCGGATGGCGTCGACTCCCAGAAAGGATCCTCTTCGAATTCGAGATCCCTCATCATCGACGCCGAGGCCCGTGGCCCCCGTTTGCGGCAACCCTCACAACAAAACTCGCGGTCCGTCAATTGCCTCAGCGGGCTGATCGGTTTCCCGCACCTTTGACAACGCATCCGCTTTCTCCGCTACCTAGCGAATAGTACCAGTGACCTTGAAGGTTCTAACCTACTAGGTACAAAAGTTCTATCACTTCAGGGTTGGCCACCCCATCGGGAATCCTGGAATTCCCTGACCAACCGCCCTCATCATCGAAATCGGTGAGCCCGGCCCACCCCGAGCGCCGACAAACTAAGGCCATAGAGGCAAACATGGTCGAAGGCCCAGAGACTCGTACAGTCCATCCCGAGGTCCTTCGCATACGCAACCTCCCTGAACCATGGATACGCGCCTCTGAACACGGGGATCATGGCTCGAACGGCGCCCGGCGGCCAGCCAAGCTCAATCGGAAGCCGCATACAACTTCGAGCCAAGTCCAGGTTTCTGGACCACGCACCACAATCCAATGCTTCGATCCTAAATCGGTCGAAGCCCGATGAACCTTTAGTACCCCATTCCGGCGGCAGGTTCACCCGCCGGTTCAGCCGGCCGCCTAACTGATGGACCCCTATGGGCTTATCGTGATTGACGTCGTTGGGAAAAAGTATTTCCAGTTTTGCTGCGGGGAAGACCCGCCGAACGGCGCTGCCCAGATTCGCCGCGAAGTCCCGTAACCTGTTCCGTAGAAACGAGGCGTCCTTCCCTTCGTTCACATCCGGGTCATCATCCGGTCCGCCGAAAACATGCAGGGGACGCCCCAGCTCCGCCACGGCCGCGGCCGCCGTCGCCGCGTCGTAGTAAGCCATCCCCCCTAAGGGGTTTTCCGGGGTGCGGTTGGTGAAGTACCACCACGTGAACTCGCCCATTTGGAGGTCCGGCGTGACCCCGGCTGAGGCCATCAGCCCGGCGATTTCCGTAAACACCCGGATTTGATGCGCTTGCATCTCAGGTGAAAACGAACAGTGCGTCGAGCGCAGGCCGCCGAATCCCATGTCTGTCAGCACCGGTTTCCCATCCGGGTACTGAGCCGCAAACCCCGGCGGCGGATTCACCAGTTCCATGGAAATCGCCGTAGTCACCTGCCTGCCCGACGCCGCGCAAAGCCGGTAGAAGTCCTCGTGCCACGCCCGTGCGCCCTCGTTCAGGGCATGCCCCGCCTGCTCATCCACCACCCAATCGCCCATCGACCCGCCCGTCAAGTATCCGGGAACGCCACTCACAGCACCGGTCGAACCCGCCGAATTCTCCACCGACGCCTTCACGGGAAACTCATAGGCAGGCATCGCCGACCTTGCCCACAGCCACAACTTCCCGTGGTCTACCTCCGCCCGGACACCTACGTAGTTGGCGTTGATCAGATACGCAAAGTGCCTCGCGATCGACTCCCCGGACTCCTCCGCCAGCACCGACTTTCCGCACGTCTGCCCTCCAATATCGACGAATACCTGGTCCCCGGCCTGGAACTCGCCGCTGAACTCCAGGCACAGCCCTGGCATCGAGCCGCCCACCCGTTTCCGCTCGTTCCACCAGAAGATCCCGAGATACTCGTTCAGCGGACCCACCGCTCCTAACTTGTCCAGAATCCATAGGATCCGCGCCGGGGGTAGCTTGTACGTATGGTCGGTCGAATAGTCCAGTGCCGGAGTCAGAAAGGGCTCAGGCTGGGCCGCATCCGGAACATCCCCGGCCACCACCGCCTGCAGGAAGTCGAAGTAGAACGGCGCGTCCGACAACGACGCCAGCCGCACCACATGGTCTCCGGGCGCCACGCCCTGGACGACCGGCCGCCGCGTCACCACCGCCGGTTCCGCACCCAGCATCGCGTTCACTGACCCGGCGGGAACGCCATCCACCTCCACCGTCACCCCGCCTCGATCCTTGTACAGCGACGTCCCCAGCCATAGGTCATGCTTCTCCAGGCAGTGGTAGCGTACGGTCACCGACGCCCCCACGGTTCTCGTCACCCGAGCGAAGTTGTCCAGGAAGAACCCCTGTTCGGGCTGCCACGGCCCCTCGAAGGAGCACCTTCCGTCCGTCGACCCGACCCGCACGCTGCCCGGCGCCGCCACTCGCAGTTGCCGGACCTCCTCCGGGCCGGTCACCGTCCAGTTCTCAAACCTGGCCGACCACGGCGAGCCTTCGTACTCCTGGCTGTCCGCCAACCGCGGAGCCAGCGTCAGCCACATCTGCCGGATCTCCGTCAGGCCCAGTGCTCCGAAGTCCAGCGAAATGTGCAGCTTCGCCGTGGACGTCCCGCCCGTAAACCGGACGTTCGCCGGCGCCGCCGTCAACCCCGGATTCTTCGAGTTCACATACATCCGCAGGAAGTTCGCATCGTAGCCGCCCTCGGTCGTCTCGATCCGCAGCGTCGTTCCATCGGCCTCGGCCCGCAGCGCGTAAGTCGAAGAGGTGTCGTAAGTTGCACCGTTGATCTGATCCCGTAGCGCGCGGCACACGGTCGTCGCCTTGACGTGGTACAGGTCTTCGACAAAACCGCCCTCCACATTCACCGCGGTCCGCGAGCCGTCATCCCGGCGCGTCGTCAGTTCGATCATCCAGGGCTCATCGCCTTGCGAGGCCACCACTTCGGGATCCGCCGTGTAGCCCGGCGTCACCCCGTTGATCCGGTCGATCAACTCCGCCGCGACCTCGGCCGAACTCTCGCCCAACACCTCCGAATAGCTGTATCCCCGCTCCCCAATCACTGCCGAGTGGATGTGTCCTTCTCCCTCGGCATAGACCTCGTATTGGGTCCGCACCTTGCCTGGCACCGTGTAGCCAAAGGCATGGTTCTGATACCACAGGGTCACCTGGTCCCACGCATTCAGGTCGTCGCCCTGAATCTGGAACTCCGCCCGCGCCGCAGCGTCCGGCGTCGCCACCACCGTGGCATGCTCCGACAGCCGCACCTGCTTCCGGCCGCCATTCGCCAGTTCCACGTTCAGGAATGGCCAGTCGATCGTCGGGTACTTCTTCGACGTCAGCGGCATCAGCCCCGAATAGCTCACGTCGAAATCCAGTTTGAGCCCGTCAAACCGGAAGTCCGGCAGGTACTTCAGATCCGGGTGCTCGTAGAAGTTGTCAGCGTCGTACAGCACCACCACCGCGAAATCCGCGGCATCCCGAAACTGGCCCGACACCGAAAACCCGTCCGGTGTCGCCTGGTGCACCGCGGCCGATGCCCCCAGATGATCAAACCCACGCAACTGCACCGTACGGTCCGGCTGCAGCTTAAAAATTCTCTCCGGCATAGATGAACCTCCAGGGCACAAAGTACAAACCCCGCCTGGCCCGTCTGCTCGTCCTCCTGCGCGGATTCCCGCTATCCCTTTCAAAAGACGAGGTGAGAAAAAATACGGTACCCTTGTGACTGCCCTCTACGCATGCCGCAAATTCCTGAAAAAGTCGCCCCACGGCTCCGCCGGGAAACTCGAAGAAGCGCCATGACCTTCGCGGCTGCCTCCGCGGCCGCCCCATGCCCCAGGTGAATCATGCCCTCTCCTAATCCCGCCGCCCTGTTCGCGGACCGCTTTGACGCCACTTCCCCGGCCTGCCTCTCCGTACCCGGCCGCGTCAACCTCATCGGCGAACACATCGACTACCACCTGCTGCCGGTGCTGCCCATCGCCATCGACCGCCGGATTCACATCGCCTTCCGCCGCCGCGACGACCGCCGCATCCGCGCCGCCTCCGACGTCTTCGGCGACCGTGAATTCGAGTGGACCACCCGGCTCCAGCCCTCCGCCCCCGGCGATTGGGAGAACTACATCAAGGCCGCGGCCCAGGCCGTCCAACACAAATGGGAGCTGAACTACGGCATCGATCTCGCCGTTGTCTCGGACCTGCCCCCCGCCGCCGGCCTCTCCTCGTCCTCAGCGCTGCTGACAGGCATTACCCTGGCCCTGCTCCGGGCCAATGGCCTGGACGCGAACTTTGAGGAGTTGATGGAGATCCTGCCGGAGGGAGAGTACTTCGTCGGCACCCGCGGCGGCGGCATGGATCACGCCGCCGTCCTGGCCTGCCGCCAGGGCGCCGCCCTGCTCATCCACTTCGCCCCCCTCTCCGCAACCCCGGTCCCGATTCCCGATGGCCTCTCGTTCCTGGTGGCCCACAGCCTGACCACGGCTGAAAAATCCGGCGAGGTTCGCGCCGAATACAATGCCCGCCGCACCGCCGGCTCCAGCGGCCTGCGCCAGCTTGGCTTCGATTCATTCAGCGAGGCGCTGGCCCAGCACTCCGTGGGCAATCTCAAATCCATGGCCGCCAGCCGCTTGCGCGATCCTGAGCAGCGCTGCTTCCGGCACGTCATCACCGAAGCCAGCCGTGTCACCCGCGCGGTCGAGGCCCTGGAGGAAGGGGACGGCCAGTCGCTGGGCTGTATCCTCAACGCCTCGCACGTGAGCCTGCGCGACGACCTCCGCATCAGCAACAACGATCTGGACGAGCTCGTCCTGGCCGCCGGAGCCGCCGGGGCCCTGGGCGCCCGCCTCACCGGGGCCGGCTTCGGGGGCTGCGCCGTCATCCTCTGCCGCACTTCCGACCTGGAGAAAGTCCGCGCCGGTGTCATCGAGCGATACTACTCAAAGCGGTCCGGATTCGTACCCGAAGTCCACCTGCTGGCCGCCACCCCCTGCGCTGGTGCATTGTATCTGTAGGAGTGAGAGCATGATTCGAAAAGCGGTGATCCTCGCCGCCGGCCGGGGTACAAGAATGGGCGACTACACCGTCGACACACCCAAGGCCATGCTGCCCGTGCGCGGGCGTCCCATGCTGGAGCATGTCCTGGATGGCCTCGCCTCGGTGGGGATCGAGCAGTTCCTGGTCGTCACCGGCTACCGCCGCGAGATGGTCGAGGAGTACTTTGGCAAGTGGCGCCTGCCCGTCGAGTTCCGGGTCCAGGAGACGCTCGACGGCACTGGCTCCGCCACCCGCCTCGCCCGCGACTTTGGCGCGAACGATCCCTTCCTGCTGACCTTCGCCGACATCCTCTGCCCGCCCGCCGCCTACACCCTCTGTGCGAATACGCTGACCGACAATCCCGCCACGTTGGCCGTGATGGGCGTGAAGGACGTCGACGATCCCTGGCAAGGGGCCGCGGTCTACGAACAGCAGGGCGTGGTCACGCGGGTCGTGGAGAAGCCGCCCCAGGGCACGTCTACCACCAGGTGGAACAGTGCGGGCCTGTACTCCATGAGCCCGCACGTCTTCCCCTATCTGGACCGTCTCGAGAAGTCTCCGCGCGGCGAGTATGAACTGACCGACATTTTCACCATGATGCTCAACGAAGGCCGCGAAGTCCGCATCTCGGCCATCGAAGGCGCCTGGCGCGATGTCGGCCGGCCCGAGGACCTCGCCGCCGCCGAAACCCTATAAGAACGTAATGATCGAAGGCGTCCCCACGGGCGTGTACTGCCCGGTGAACGCCGGCAGCCCGGTCTGCGCGTTGAGCTTGAAGCAGGTCACGGCGTCGCCGCGCTGGTTGCAGACATACAGGAACCGGCCGCTGGGATCGATGGTGAAGCTGCGCGGATAATCGCCGCGGGTCCACTCTTCCCCCACCCACGACAACGTGCCGGTTGCGCTTATGGCAAAGACGGCAATGGAGTCGTGCAGACGATTGGCGGCATACAGGAAACGGCCGTCCGCCGAAACCGCCACCTCGGAGGTGTAGTTCGTCCCCGCGAAGCCCTTGGGCAGAGAGCTGATGGTCTGCTTGGCCGCCAGCTTGCCCGTCGCCGGATCGTAGTCGAACGCGATCAGGGTCGACGCCTCTTCCTGGATGCTATAGAACCACCTGCCCTTGGGATGCCAGGCGAAGTGGCGCGGTCCATCGCCGGAAGGCGCCTGGAAGTAGGGCGACGCCGCGGGCACGAGCTTTCCGCCATTGAGAGTCCAGACGTAAATCCTGTCCAGCCCAAGATCGGTCGAGACAATGAACTTGCCCGACGGATCGGACTGGATCATGTGGCCGTGTGTGCGATCGTGGCCGCTGATGGCGAAGCTGCCCGGAGGCGCGCTGGCGGCCGGCAGGCTTCCGAGTTTGCCCTGTCCCTCTTTCACGTCGGTCGCTGCCCCCAAGGAGCCGTTGGGCTGCACCGGCAGGACCGCGACCGTCCCGCCATGATAGTTCGCCACAAAGACATACTTGCCGGAAGGGTGCACGCTGAGATGGCACGGCCCGGCGCCGCGCGAACTGACTGTATTGAGAACGGTCAGGCGGCCGGTCGCCCGGTCCACCGACATCGCACTCACGGATCCGGAGCCCTTCTCTTCCTTCGAAGTCGCGACTTCATTGGCCGAGTAGAGGTACTTCCCGCCGGGATGAAGCGCGAGCGAAGAGGGATTGGGCACACTGGTCAACACGTCGCGAGCGGTGAGCGCACCGGTGGCCGGATCCATCTGGAACAGATGGATGCCCTTGCCGTTGCCATGGCTGCCTTCCGGCCCGTCCGCCTGGTTGTAGGTGCCGACGTAGAGCAGATTCGATTTCGGTGTCTGGGCGGCGGCGCTCGCCAGCGAAGCCGCAAGTTGAAGGAAACCGCGTCGCGTGGGGGAGAGGTTCAGATTGGGCATGAGGCTTGAGCCTAGTATGCCCAATCCGGAACCGTGAATCGGATCTATCCTTCGAGCCGCCCTAGTCCCACAGCCTACGGATGACCAGGATCAGGATCGTGCCGCTGACGGCCAGCGTGGCGGTGAGCATCGCCACGTAGTCCATGCGGCCATACAGGAAGTTGCCTACCAGGAACAGGCCGGACCAGATCACCGAGACGCCCGTCACCCAGCCGATCATCGCCAGCGGGATGTTGTCCTGCCGGGCATAGGCGGCGGCTTCCACCGGATCGACTCCGGCTTCGCGGCGAATGGCCGTCCAGCCGGGCCCGATGGGATGAACCTTGCGGTAGAAGGAGATGAGCGTCGCCCGGTCGGTCTGCGGACCCACCAGGGCCGTGGCCACCCAGCACAGCGTCGTGAAGCCGATCGTCAGCAGCAGTTCCTTGTATGTGCCGAGGTTGACGCCGGATTTGTGCAGGAACAGGAACGCCAGAGAAGCGGCGAACGAGCTGATCATGGCCACAATTTCACACCAGGCCGTAATGCGCCACCAGAACCAGCGCAGCAGATACAGCAGGCCCGTACCAGCGCCCACCTGCAGCATGATGTTGAAGTTGTCCTGCGCCGTCTGAAGCACGAACACCATGGCGGAAGAGAGAACGAAGAGGAGAATCGTCGCCCAGCGGCCAGCCTTCACGTAGTGCTTCTCGGTTTCGCCGGGCTTCAGGAAGCGGCGGTAGAAGTCATGCACCAGGTAGGACGCGCCCCAGTTCAGGTGGGTCAGGATCGTTGACGAGTTGGCCGCCACCAGGCCGCCGACCATCAGGCCGATGAAGCCCGTGGGCAGGAACTTCAGCATGGCCGGGTACGCGATGTCATGGCCGACAAGCGAGGGGTCCACATGGGGAAACGCCTTCTGGATATCGGTGAGTTCGGGATAGATGATCAGCGAGGCCAGGCCGACGATGATCCAGGGCCAGGGGCGCAGGACGTAATGGGCCAGGTTGAAGAACAGGGAGCTGCCGAGCGCGTCCTTCTCCGATTTCGAGGCCAGCATGCGCTGGGCGATGTAGCTGCCGCCGCCAGGTTCGGCGCCCGGATACCAGACCGCCCACCATTGCACGGTAAGCGGAATGATGAACACCGCCAGGGCCAGATCCCAACTGCTGGTGAAGTCGGGCAGGACGTTCAGGTAGTTCAGGCCGCCGGGCCCCACCTTGTGCGAGAGTTTCTCCACCAGGCCGGCCATGCCGCCCACCTGAGGCAGCTTCAACGCGAAGTAAGCGGCCGCGATGACGGCCGTCATCTTGATGAAGAACTGGATCATGTCGATCACCAGCACCCCCCACAGGCCGGAGTGAGCGGCGAAGACGACATTCAACAGGCCGACGGCGAGCAGCGTCTGCCAGCGGGTCATGCCGAACAGGACACTGGCGATCTTGCAGGCCGCCAGGTTCACCGACGCCATGATGATGCAGTTGAAAAATAGACCCAGATAGACGGCGCGGAAACCGCGCACGGCGGAGGCCGCCTTGCCGGAGTAGCGGACCTCGTAGAATTCCAGATCCGTCAGCACGCCGGAGCGCCGCCACAGACGGGCATAGAAGAAGACCGTGGAGACACCCGTCAGGGTGAATGCCCACCATTGCCAGTTGCCGGCCACGCCCTGGGTACGGACGAAGTTGGCGACCAGGTTGGGGGTATCGGAGGAGAAGGTGGTGGCGACCATCGAGAGGCCGGCCAGCCACCAGGGGACCGAACGTCCTGAGGCGAAAAACTCGGCTGTGCTCTTGCCCGATCGCTTGCCAAAAAAGAGTGCCGGGATGAAGCAAATCAGGATCGACGCAAGGGCGATCACCCAATCCAGAGGACCTAGATGCATAAGAACTCCCTGAACGGCTGAGAATAGCGCATGGGCGGGGTAAAAGCCAATGCGCTCCTCCGGCGCTATCTCCGGCAAGTTCTAGGCAATCAGGGAGAAGGCCTTCTTCATGGCAGTGATCGTGGTTTGCAGGGCCTGGTCGGGCGGCATGGCCCGCAGAGCCGCGTTGAACGGCTCGCAGCGGACCGGCGCATCGCAGCCGATCTTGTTCAGCGCGTTCAGGAAATCGGCCACGGCAATTACGCCGGTGGCGCAGGGGATCTCACGCTTGCTGTCGACCTGCTGGTCGAGGGGCACGCCGGCCGGCGCGTCGTTCAAGTCCACCGAGATCACGTCCTTGTTCGACAGGGCCAGGATGTCGGCCACGGTATCGCCGGCGGTGTACCAGTGCCAGCTATCCATCAGCAGACCCATGTTGGGCGCGCCGGTGGCTGCGATCAGCTCCCTCATCTCCTTCATGGTGTGGATGAAAGCGTACCGCTTTGCCGTCCAGAGTGTTTTCGGCCCCACATACTCCAGCCCCAGGCGCAGCCCGTCCCCGTTGAGCACCCGGGCACACTCGCGCAGACGGCGGACGTGCACATCGAAATTCTCGCGATACGTGAGCGTATCGCTGTTCGGCGACAGCCAGGTGCTGACACGCGTGACCCCTGCCTTACGCAGGGCGGCGCTGCGGGCGGGCAGCTCTTTGATCCCCTTGGCAAACTCTTCGTCCGATTTGCGGAACTCCACCGGCAGACCGGCATTGGCCCACACCACCTTCTTCGCCTTCATGTCATCCAGGAAGCGTTTCACCGTGCTTTCGTCCTGGGCGGCGAGCCACGCCGAATCGGCCGTGACCGACTCGAAGCCGAAGCGGGCGGCATAGTCCAAGGCCTCCGTCTGTGAGGCTTTTACGCCGATTGAGCCGCAATCCAGGTGGATGGTCATCCGGGTGCGGCCGGATGCCATCGCGGCGGGCACCAGGGCGGTGGTCGCCGCCAACATTTCGCGCCGGGTCATGGAAATTCCTCCAAAGTGTATTCCTGTCGGGAAAGTCTATCGCATATGCTGGAAGACTATAAGCGCTCCGCCATGAGTTTATCCCTCGGTCAGATAATCTTGCGGGTGGAGGATCCAGGCACGCCTGTGGTGTGGCTGGACCCAAGTGTCCCGGAGTCTCTCTGGGCGAGCCTCCCCGCGGCTCTCCAACGCGCCGGTTATTCGGTGCTGAATCTCGACGGCTCCACGCCGATTACCGACGTGGCGACGCTGTTGGAGCGCTTCAACTCCGTGGGACCCGAGCTCCCCTTCTTTGGGACCGATCTGTCAGCCTTGCGACAGGGTCTCCTGCGTCTTCCCAACGATTCCCACAAGGGCTGGGCCATCCTGTTCCCGGGCCCGGAACTGCTCCGCCAGAACGACGAAGGGGCCTTCGAAGAACTCCTGGAGATCCTCGAGTTCATCCACGAATCGCGCTACGAGATTCACCAGCGCATGTTCAAGCTGATTGTGCGGGATTGACCGCCACGGTCACGAACACGGGCCCGCTCCACTCATAACCGGCATTCAGCCTGACCTCGAGACTGCCTTCCGGGGCATCGGACGGCATCGTGTAGTCGAGCCGGTACACGCCAGGCAGCGCGGTGGGCTGGGGGATCACCCGGATGAGGCTGCAGGCCATCGCCAGGGTCAGAGGCGCCGCGGGCAGTTCGCCGGCGAGAACACCCAGGCCCGTGGCAAACAGGTCGGCGGGGGTGCCCGGCGCAACCGTGTGCTTCGGATCCACGGGGAACAGCGCGGGCGCCACTGCGGCGATGCTGGCTTCGGCCTCCACCTGCCCGTTCGGCGTCTCCGCGCGCAGGCGAATCACGCCCGACGCAGTGTAGGGGATCTGGAACTGCGCCATCACCGCATTCGAATCAATGACGTCGACCAGTTGCCCGTCGCACCGCAGACGCACCGGTCGGTCAGGCAGGAAGTGGTAGCCGCGCAGGATCGCCAGCGAGCCCGGAGCGAGAGTGGGCCGCTGGTCGGCCGCATTCACCACGTCCCGGATCGCCGGAGCGGGCGCGATCTCCACGCTGTCCAGTTCGATGCGATTCGGATCGCAGGCCTTCACCACCATGCGCAGGCCGTCGATGTGGACCTTTACATACTCATAGACCGAAGCGCCGAAGGCCGTCAGCGGGTGGACATAAAAGGGGTAGAGCCGCGCTCCGCCGCCGCCGGTGATGACGTAGGTGGTCCCCACCCCGTCCTTCGCGGGCTGGCCGTCTTTCACCGGGCAGGTCCGCTGGTAGAAGTGCTCATGGCCGTTGAGCACCAAGGGCACGGAATAGCGTTCGCACAGCGTCGCCAGGCGCCGGCGGGACAGGTCCACAAAGGGATCGTCCTTGTGCAGGCCGGCCGTGTAGGCAGGGTGGTGGAAGATGACGACCCGCCAGAATGAAGTGCTGTCCCGCAGCTGCTGCTCCAGCCAGGGCAGCATGCGGTTAGTATCGGGTTCCGGCAGGACCGGATCGTTCGAATCCACGGAGATGATGTGGACCGGCCCATGCTGTACGGAGTAGTAGCTCAGCTGTTCCTCCGGCCCCAGCCGCAACTTCATGTAGGGCCGCAGGACATCGGTGTAGTACTCGTGATTGCCGGGACACGTGAAGAAGGGGATGCGCGCCATCTGGGCGGCGTAGGGCTTCAGGAAGCCTTCCCGCAAATCAGTGAAGCTCCCGGCGGGATAGCCCATGTCGCCGACGTGCAGGACGAAGTTCGCGTCCGTTTCCTGATCCATGGCGGCGGCAAGGGCATACTGCTCCGGCAGCCGGGAGCCGGAATCGCCCAGCGCGAGGAAGGTCGCCGTGGGGCCATGCGGACCCGGGGTGCGGAAGCTGCCGGAGCCGGCCGGCGAGCCGTTCCACTCCATGCGGTACCGGATGTTGGTTTCCGGCGGCAGATCGGGCAGGCGGGCGATGAGCAGTTCAAGTTCGGAATCGAGACCCGTGACGTTTGGAGGGAGAGGGTGGACCCCGATATCCAGCTGTGACCATTCGCCATCGCCAGCCTGCCACGAAAGCAGTCCGGCGCCCGGCTCAGTGAGTACCCAAAGCAGGGAGGCTCCGCCGCCGGGCAGGAACTGGAGGCGCGCCGTGGCGGGCGTCGGCGCGGCGCGCAGGACACGGGCACCGGTCACCCCGGCCAGCAGGGCTTGCAAAAACAACCGGCGCCCGTGATGTGTCATCGCGTCACAACACCTGTCTGGGCAGGCGCTTGCCGAACCGGGCCTTCCAGGTCCAGGTTCTGGACACCCTCCGAGGCAAGTGCCTCCTGCAGGAAGGTGAAGCGGCTGCGGATCGAAAAGATCGTCCAATCCAACGCCTCATCATACTCCGCCTGCGTGTAGGGTTTATTCTTATCTTCAATCGCGGAGGCTTTGGTCAAGGCAATGGCCTGGGCCGCCAGCCGGTCGAGCCAGCCGTCCTTGCCACCGGCAAGGCGGTTCACTTCTTTGAGATGGAGCAGGTAGCGCTGCTTCAGCTCGGGCACCTGCATCGCGTTCCTGAGAATGACGTTCTCATCCAGCCGCGCGTAGATGGGTTCGTCCCAGTAGTTCAGGGCGGCGCTTTTGTCCCACGGAATGAACTCGAACGCTGCGCCGGCACCCGCCTGGTAGAGGTAGAAGTTGTTCGAACCCACCACCCCGGCGATGCCATCGATCTCACCCAGATAGGTCTCCACGGCCACCTGGCGCAGCAGCCGGTTGATGTCCAGGTGCACGGCGATGTCGTCGACGAAGGTCGCGGGCGTGGTGGCGTTGAGGGCCTTGACGAAGGCCATCAGCTCTTCGGTATTGGGCGTCTTTTTGTTGGTTTTCAATTCGAAAGGATTGGGCGAATAAGCGGCGGGATCGTCGCCCAGATCTTCGAAGTGATAGATGAAGACCAGATTGAACTCGTACAGCCAACCTGTATTGGTGTAGAAATTACGCGCCAGAAACGGCGTGTCGATATCTTCCACCATCAGGAACAGTCCCTGATACTCGCCGTTCACGTTCACCCGGGCATAGGCGCTGCGGGGGGCCGGCACTCCGGCCCGGCGGAACATCTGCATGCTGAGGTAGTCGCGCAGCATGGGCGGATCCTGGGTCATGTTGAGCAACACCAGGGATTTCTGGAGGAGAAACCTGGCGCCATCGACATACTTATCGATTGAGATTTTCAGCGACGGCTTCACACCGGAACGGCTGCTGCTGCCGCGGCTGCGCACGGCGACATCAGTAACGGTGATGCCGCCCCAACTCATGTTGGCCTTGTAGTAGGTGTCTTCGGTGTAGTTCTGCTTGAGGAGCGCCCAGTCGTCCGGACTCATCGTGAGATCGATTTGATGCAGAACGCTGGAGTCATACAGCTTCGAGGAGCAATCGATGACCGAATCCGGAACCTGACCCTGGAGATTCTCAACACAGAACGAGGCAAGCACTCCAATCAGTATTAAATTGTTTATTTTCATTGGCTTACCATAACAATAAAGACGTCAATGTCCGAAAAAAGGTTGCGCTGGCCGTGATGTGATGGTTGTCGCATTGCCTCAGCAAGCTAGCGCCTGCTATCTTGGTAGACGCTATGTTAGCGGACGCTAATTTCGAAACACCCGTCGTAGGCAAACAGCGGTTGCGCAGCGGAGAACGCCGCGCCGCGATCCTGCGCACCGCGGTGGAGTTGTTTGCCCAGCGCGGATTCCGTGGCACCACGACGCGCGAACTGGCTTCCGCCGTCGGCGTGAGCGAACCGGTGCTCTATCAGCACTTCGCCACCAAACGGGATCTCTACACCGCCATCGTCGACCATATGGTGGCGCAGGCTTCGCAGACGTTCGACGCCAGCATGCGCCAGGTGGATGGCGGCCAGGATGACCGCGAACTGCTGCAGGCCCTGGGCGAAGTGATCCTCAGCTGGTATCTACAGGACCCCGCCCAGATCCGGCTGCTGCTGTTCAGCGGGTTGGAAGGTCATGAATTAGCGGAGTTGTGGCACGAACGCGCCACCACCCAGTTCAAAGCCTTTGTCGCCTCTTACATGGAGCGGCGCATCAAGGACGGAGCCTTCCGCGGCTTCGATCCCCACACGCTCTCCCTCGCCTTCGTCGGCCCCATCGCCCATTACGGCCTGGTTTCGACTGTCTTCCGCTGCCCGTTGCCCGAACGTCCGCGGAACGAGATCGTCCGGGAATTCGTTGATCTTTTTTTGAATGGCATCCGCCCCCGTGCGGAAGGAGACCTGTAGTTTATGTTGCGCGCTTTATCCCTGCCCGTTCTTTTCCTTTCCATCCTGATAGCCGCGGGCTGCGGCAAGAAGGATGTCCAGGCTGCCAAAGCCACAACGGCACCCGACCCCATCTCGATCCGGACGGCCACCGCCGTGGCCCAGACCGTGGAGCGCGCCATCATGGCGACGGGTTCTCTGCAACCCGATGAGACGACGACGGTGAGTTCCGAAGTGCCGGGCCGTATTACCAAGTTGAACTATGACTTCGGGCAGGTGGTGAAGAAGGGGCAGGTTCTGGCGGAACTGGATACGCAGGAACTGGCCTTGCAGGTGGAGCGCGCGCGCGGGTCCCTGGCGCAGGCCATGGCCCGGGTGGGCATCGACCCGACCAAGGACGACATTCCGGACAGCACGCCGCAGACCCGGCAGGCCAAGGCGCAGATGGAGGACGCGAAATCCAAGTATGAGAACGCGGCCAAGCTGGTGAAGACGGGCGACATCAGCACAGAGCGGTTCACCGAGTTGGAAAAGGCGTATCGGGCCCGATTGGCCGCGCTGGAAGCGACTCAGGACGAGTTGCGGACCCAACTGGCGGCCATCCGCTCGCTGCGGGCGGACGTGAAGCTGGCCGAGAAACGGCTGCGGGATGCGACCGTCGTGGCTCCGTTTGACGGCATCGTGCAGATGAAGCATGTCTCGCCGGGCCAGTACATCAAGGAAAACGTGGCTATCTACACGGTGGTGAAGGCCACGCCGCTGCGGCTGCGGGCGGAGATCCCGGAGTCGGCCGTGTCTGAGGTCCGCGTCGGGACGACTCTCGAGTTCACGACCGAAGCGGTGCCGAACGCGACGTTCAAGGCCGTCGTGCGGGAGCTGAATCCGGCGCTGGACAACCGCTCGCGTACGCTGACGGCGGAAGCCCGGCTGCTGAATGGCGATGCCCGGCTGAAGCCGGGTTCGTTCGTCCAGGTGCGCCTGGTGACGAACAAGGCGTACCCGGTGGTCGCGGTGCCGAAGGACGCGGTGTACACAGTCGCCGGGTTGAACAAGTTCTTCTCGATTGAGAACGGCAAGGCAGTGGAGCACAAGATCCCCG
The DNA here is from genome assembly GCA_017307505.1 of Acidobacteriota bacterium. Lineage (GTDB taxonomy): Bacteria > Acidobacteriota > Terriglobia > Bryobacterales > Bryobacteraceae > Paludibaculum. Next base: position 319,241 of record JAFKEE010000017.1, read on the forward strand.
AGATCCTGGGTGCGAACGGCATGGTGGAGATGCCGGCCGGCACCATCGCGGCCGGCGCCCAGGTGGCCGTCTCCAATCTGCCCATGCTGACGAACGGCGCGCCGGTGCGGACCACCGGACAGAACTAGCCGGAGGCGCACCAGAATGCAAAGACTAGCAGAGATCTGCATCAAGCGCCCTGTCTTCGCCACCATGCTGATTCTGGCGTTGATGGTGGTGGGCATGGCGAGCTACCGCCAGTTGGGCGTGGATTACTTCCCCAAGGTGGAGTTCCCGTTCGTCAACATCACCACGACGCTGGCCGGCGCCTCGCCGGAAGAGGTGGAAACCCAGGTCACCAAGCCGCTGGAAGAGGTGGTCAACACCATCAGCGGCATCGACGAGTTGAACTCGACCTCGGCTGAGGGCGTGTCGATCATTTCCATCGCGTTCCTTCTGGAGAAAGACCCGGAAGTGGCGGCGCAGGAAGTGCGCGACAAGATCAACACCGTGCTGGGCCAGTTGCCCAAGGACGCCAAGCCGCCCATCGTCGAGAAGATTGCCACCGATGCGGCGCCCGTGTTGAACGTAGTGGTTTCGGCCAACCGCGACTTGCGCGAGATCACCAAGCTGTCGGACGACGGATTGAAGAAGAACATCGAGTCGATCAGCGGTGTCGGCCAGGTGCGCTTCGTGGGTGAGCGCAAGCGCCAGATCCAGGTGGTGGTGGACGGCGAAAAGCTGTACTCCTACAACCTGAACATCGAGCAGGTGCGGGCCGCACTGGCCGCACAGAACATTGAGATTCCCGGCGGACGTATTGACCAGGGCAACCGCGAGCTTTCGCTGCGCACGATGGGGCGCGTCGAGCGCCCTTTGGATTTCGAGCGCATCGTCGTAGGCAACCTGAACGGAGCGCCGATCCGCGTCTCGGACATCGCGCAGGTGGTGGACGGGTATGAGGAGCCCCGCTCGCTGGCCCGGTTGAACGGCGAGAGCGCCGTGGTGCTGGCGGTGCGCAAACAGTCGGGTACGAACTCGCTGGACGTGATCGCGGCGGTGAAGGCGCGCATCGAGCAGTTGAAAAAAGGACTGCCACCGGATTTCAAAATCACTTACGCCCGCGACCAGTCCGGGTTCATCGAGGCGGCGTTCGAGGCGGTGCAGGAGCACCTGGTTCTGGGCGGCGTCTTCGCCGGCATCATCGTGATGCTGTTCATCCGCAACTGGCGGTCGACGCTGATCGCGGCCATCGCGATTCCGACCTCGATCATCTCCACGTTCACGCTGCTCAGCTACATGGGGTTCACGCTGAACCAGATCACCATGCTGGCCTTGACCCTGGTGGTGGGCATCGTGATCGACGACGCCATCGTCGTGCTGGAGAATATCTTCCGCTACATGGAAGAGAAGAATATGAGCGCGATGGAAGCCGCGGTCCACGGCACTCGTGAGATCGGCCTGGCCGTCATGGCGACCACGCTGAGCCTGATCATCATCTTCATTCCCATCGCGCTGATGCCGGGCATCGTCGGCCGCTTCATGTCGAGCTTCGGCTACACGGCGGCGTTCGCTATCGGCATTTCGCTGCTGGTGAGCTTCACGCTGACGCCGATGCTGTGCTCGCGCTTCCTGCGGCTGGGCAACAAGGAGCACGATACCAAGGCAGGCTTCTTCCACAGATACATGTCCGTGCCCTATCACGGGCTGCTGGCCTGGTCGCTGCGTCACCGCTGGGTGGTGGTGATCGTTTCGATTCTGGTCGTCATCTCCACCGGTCCCATGATGAGCAGGATGGGTGTGGACTTTTTGCCCGTGGAAGACCAGAGCGAGTTTGAAGTGACGGTGCGCATGCCGGTGGGTAGTTCCCTGGAAGGCACCACGCAGGTGATGGCGCTCATCGAGCAGGACATCAAGACGCTGCCCGGCGTGCGGGACATGCTCACCACCATCGGCGCCGATCAGCGCCGCCAGGTGGACCGCGGCTCCATCATCGTGGAATTGGTCGACACCAAGCAGCGCAAGGAAAGCCAGCGCATGCTGATGGACACGACGCGCGAAAAGCTGAAGAAGTACAAGGATCTCATCGTCGGCGTGCAGCTGCCCTCTTTGATCTCGGGCGGAGCGGACCGCGACTTCATGTATTCCATCCAGGGTCCTGACCTGAACAAGCTGGAGGGGTACGCCAAGCGGCTGATGGCTAAGCTGAACACGATCCAGGGCATGGCCGACCTGGAGCTGACCTACGAATCGGGCAAACCCGAAGTGCGCGTGCAGATCAATCGCGACAAAGCGGCGGATCTGAATGTGAACGTCGCCCAGGTGGCGAACGCCATGCGCGTGCTGGTGGGCGGCGACGATCAGGTGACCACCTACCGGGAAGGCGACGACCGCTACGACGTTCTGCTGCGCGTCTCGAAGCCGTTCCGCAACTCCCAACAGGCGCTGGAGCGGCTCTTCGTGCCCTCGGCGACGCTGGGCAATGTTCCGATCTCGAACGTGGCTTCGATGGAATTGGGCACTGGCCCGACGTCGATTGACCGCTGGAACCGCCAGCGGCGTGTGCTGATCCAGGGCAGTTTGAACAAGGGCCTGGCTCTCAGCGACCTGCTGAATACCGTGAGCGAGGAGATGGTCAAGATGAACCTCCCGCCGGAGTACCGGCACGGAGCGGTAGGCCGGTCGAAGGAACTAGGCAAGGCGGTGACGAACTTCCTGTTCGCCTTCATGCTGTCCATCGTGTTCATGTACATGATCCTGGCGGCGAACTACGAGAGTTTCGTGGACCCCATCACGATTCTGCTCAGCCTGCCGCTGTCCATTCCGTTTGCCTTGTTGAGCCTGTTCCTGGCCGGTGAAAACTTCTCGGTGGTCTATACCTCGCTGGGCATCCTGGTGCTGTTCGGCATCGTGAAGAAGAACTCGATTCTGCAGGTGGACCACATTAAGGGTCTGCGGCGCGAAGGTGTGCCGCGCCTGGAGGCGGTCTTCCGTGGCTGCGATGACCGGTTGCGGCCGATTCTGATGACTACAGCCGCGCTGATCGCGGGCATGCTGCCGCTGGCCTTCGGTTCGGGCGCCGGTGCGGGCACCCGCCGGACGGTGGCCATCGTCGTCATCGGCGGCCAGGCGATGGCGCTGGTTCTGACGCTGGTGGTGACACCGGTGGCCTACACGCTGTTCGACGATCTGGCCGAATTCTTCCGGCGGCGCACACGGCGCAAGGAAGTGATCCAGCCGGTGACGGCCATGCTGCTCATCCTGCTGCTGGTCGGCTCGGCGCCGCTGCGCGCACAACAGAAGCCGCAGGATCTGAGCTTCCCCAAGAACATTGAGATGGAGAAGGTCCTGGACCAGGTGTCGAAGGCCGACCGGGTCGGCGTCAGCGGCAACCAGCGGACGCTTTCGGTGCAGGACGCCGTTCAACTGGCGCTGAAGAACAACCTGGAAATCGAACTGGAACGCACGACGGTGGCGAATTCGGTTTCGGGCGTGAAAGGCGCCCGCGGTGTGTTCGATTCCGTGGTCCTCTTCTCGCCGTCGCTGCAGGCCAACAACTCGCCGGCGGCCAGCACTCTCGCCGCGGCCAATGGCAAGGTGAGTGAGCACTACCTGAACAACAACCTGTCGGTGAAACAGAAGACGCCCTGGCAGGGTCTGTCGTTCCATGTCGATTTCGACAACCAGCGGCAGAGCACGAACAACCCCTTCGTCTCACTGAACCCGAACTTTACTTCCCGGTTGACTGCCGGTTTCTCGATGCCGCTGTGGCGCTATCGCGACCTGGACAACGACCGGGCAGTGCTGAAGATCCGGACGAAGCAGAAGCAGCAGTCGGAGACCGATTTCGAGACCCGCGTGATCGATGTGATCGCACGCACCCAGGCCGCATATTGGGATCTGGCGGCGTCGATTGAGGACGCCGTAGTGGCGGCCGACGGCGTACGCCTGGCGCGCGACCAGCATGAGCGCAACCAGCGGCAGATCTCGGCCGGGACACTGGCGCCCGTGGAGCTGGCGGCGTCGGAAGCGGAACTGCAGCGCCGCATCGACAATTACGTGACAGCTATCGGCGTGGTCACGGCGGCGGAGAACGACCTGAAAGTGATCCTGACGCCGGATCGCAATGATCCTCTCTGGAACGAGCGGCTGATGCCGTCGGAGCGCACGACACTGGAGACGCCGGTCGAGGATCTGAAACAGGCGCTGACCATCGCGCTGGAGAAGCGGACGGAGCTGCGGTCGCTGGAGCTGCGCACGCAACAGAACGATGTCCAGAAAGATCTGGCGCGCAGCGGCACCAAGCCGCAGGTCAACCTGAACGCGAACTACATCAATTCGGGCTTAGCCGGCACTGTGCCGGCGACCTCCAGCGGTGGCTTCGCCGCGGCGTTCGGTCCACTGTTCGGACGGGTGAATGATCTGTCGACGATCGCGGGACTGCCCCCGTTGCCGGCGATCAATGTCGGCGGCTCGGTTCCGGGGTCCCTGGTGGGCGGCTACGGGCAGAACCTGTCGAATCTGTTCAGCGGCAACTACCAGTCGGTGCAGGCGGGCCTGACGATCGAGTGGAATCCGAGGAATCGCGCCGCCGAGGCGCAGTTCGAGCAGACCGCCATCACGGAGAAGCGCCTGAAGCTGACGCGGATGCAGCTGGAGCAGGGCATCTCCGCGCAGGTCCGCAATTCCCTGCAGGCGCTGGAGACGGCCCGGCAGCGGATGGAAGCGGCCCGGGCGGCGGAGAAGGCCGCGGCCGAGAAGCTGGACAGCGAGATCCGTCTGTTCCAGACAGGCGAGAGTACAAACTTCCTGGTGCTGACCCGGCAGAATGAACTGCTCGACACGCGGCGCCGGCTGGTGGGTTCGTTCCTGTTGAGGAATAAGGCGGTTGCCCGTTTACAGCAGGTATTGGGCACCACGCTGGAAGCCAACAAGGTGGAACTGCACTAGGGCAAAAGGGAAACGGGACCGGTGCCGTTCCAGGAACACCGGTCCCGTCTGATCCCACTTAGCGGTACGTACCTTAGTAACGAAGGAACCGAAGGTGAGACCCCTTGCCCGGATTAGACCCGCCCGGCCAGGCAAGGGAACAATCCACGAAAGAATTATTTCGCGGTGGCGCGCAGCATCCAGGCGGCCTTGTCGTGGAGCTGGAGGGCGCGGGTGAGCAGGTCAGCCGTCCCGATGTCGCCGGCTTCGCTCAGCGCGGGCACCCACTCGGTGCGCATCTGGGCGCTCAGGCTTTCGTGGGCATCGGCCAGGGCATCCAGCATGTGGCTGGTGCTTTCGGCATTGGCGAGATCGAGGCTCACCTGCATGGGCGCGACGCCGCCCAGAGACCGGATTCGTTCGGCCACTTCGTCGACCAGTTCCTGGAGTTCGTCATACTGAGCCTCGAAGAGTTTGTGGAGGCTCGGGAAAAGAGGCCCTTCCACGTTCCAGTGGTAGTTCCAGGTGCGTAGCAGGAGGGCCAGTTCACGTTTCAGGACGATGTTGAGGGTTTCCATGGTTCTTCTTATTGGATGCTGCAACTGACTTGCAAGTTGCGGAACGTCCCACGCATTTCAGCTACGCTGAAGGGGTAGGAATGTTCGCAGCGAGTGCTGTCAGGGATGGCGCCTGGTGAACTGGCGTCCGTTCCGGTACGGAGTAGAGGAGTATGATCTCTGCCACCTCCATCCGGCCACGATCACCTTTGAACAGGAAGCCAAAGACGGCAAGCCCGCGCGTTGCTATACCGTCGACGTGGTCTTCTCCATGCACTGTTTCACGCGGGGCATCAAAACTGATGAATCCGCCGATCCGGACCTTTGCTACCGCGACGATCGCGAAACGCGCCTATTCGATTTCCAGCGCTATGAGCTCTCGCACCAACTGCCGGGCATCGTGAAGGATCTATGCAAGCGAAGGGTCTATCACTCCGGCAAGGGCAACTTCTTTACGATTGAATTCATCGACAAACGGACGGGCGCCCGGCTGGAATACGAAGTTTATTTCGCGGCTAGCCGATCGCCTCTCAAGGGGCGCATCCACCTGGTTGTCCAGAGTGCCTATGTCCGTGATCCGGAACATCGGGCCAACCGGCCCAGGTTGAAGCCGATCAGCTTCGCTGTCATCCTGTTCAACGTTTGGAACAACAAAGAGATCAAGATACCCAAATGAAAAAGGCTCCCAGGCAGGGAGCCTCTTTCAACTAGTCCTATTCGGTCCTCTTGGTCATCCCCACGCTTGGGTGGAGGCCGGTTGCCCGGCGGGATCGACGCCACGGCGTTTCGGCCGCTCCGCTCATACGTCGACACCCCAATTTTAACCGCTACCGGTTTTGAAATTCAATCCTCTTGCTCCTGCCCGATCCAGCCCCAGGGATCTCCACAGGATACTCACAAGTTTGATCGGCGCACACAAACCGGCACTGAAATACAACTTGAAAGGTCGACCCGGGCTTGCGAAAGTGGAAGGCGTCCCCCGATGTCACAGCCTTCGAAAACCGACCAGTCCTTCGAGCGCGGCCTGCCGTCCAATGTGTACGCCGAACGAATGGTCCTGGGCTCGATCCTGATCAACAGCAACACCTTCATCACGGCCGCTGCCAGCCTTGCGCCGGACGACTTCTCACTGGACAAACACCGGCGTATCTTCCAGCGAATGATGGACTTGAACAACCGGGAAGAGCGGATTGACCGCGTCACGGTGGCCAATGAGCTGATGCGGCATGCCGAACTGGAAGCGGTCGACGGCCTCACCTACCTTTCTTCCCTGGACGAAGGCCTGCCGGAAATCTTCCACATCGAGAGCTACATCGCGATCGTCCGCGACAAGAGCCTGCTGCGGCAGATGATCTATTCCGCCCAGGAAACAATCCAGCGCTGCATGCTGGGCGAAGACGATCCGGCCCTGATTCTTTCGCATGCCGAAGAGGGTTTGCTGAAGCTTGGCGAAGCGCGGGCCAAAGACTCGCTGCTCAGCGCCCAGCAGGTGTTCGACGGCGAAGAAGGCGGCGTCAACGCGTTTCTGGACCCCGGCCGCCGGGTCCAGGGCATCAGCACGGGGTTTCTGAAGTTCGATGAGATGACCGGCGGCCTTCGTCCGGGCGAACTGATCATTCTGGCGGCCCGGCCCGCCATGGGCAAGACCGCCCTGGCGCTGAATGTCGCCCTGCACGTGGCCACGAACAAGAAGAACCCGAAGGCGGTGGCTGTCTTCTCGATGGAAATGTCGAAGCAGTCGCTGCTCACCCGACTCATCTGCTCGCTGGGGCGGGTGGATCAGCAGCGCTTCCGCTCGGGCTATCTGGACCGCGAAGAGCGCGCCCGGCTCGGCATGGCCGCGGCCGACCTCTACGAAGCGCCCATCTTTATCGACGACACCTCCACCACCACACTGATGGACATCAATGCCAAGCTGCGGAAGCTGCGTACGTCTTCCGATCTGGGCCTCGTCGTAGTGGACTACCTGCAACTGATGCCTGCCCCGTCCCTGGGCCGCAACTCCAACCGCGTGCAGGAAGTCGGCGCCCTGTCGCGCGGCATGAAGCTGATGTCCAAGGATCTGGAAGTGCCGTTCCTGGTGCTCTCGCAGTTGAGCCGCGCTCCGGAACAGCGCATCGGCGACCACCGGCCCCAACTCGCCGACCTGCGCGAATCGGGTTCGATCGAGCAGGACGCCGACATGGTGGCGTTCATCTTCCGGCCGGAAGTCTACCAGAAGGACCGCGAAGACCTGCGCGGTGTCGCCGAGCTGATCCTGGCCAAACAACGTAACGGCCCCACCGGCAAGGTCCCGCTGGTGTTCCTGCACAATTACACGAAGTTTGAGAACGCGGCCGATTCGTTCGACGACGAACACGGCGAGTAAACCTTACCCCTCGCAAGCCTGTTTCGTGACTTGGTGGCGGTAAGCGAACAGCCGCCGGAGCTGCCGCCGCGCGAGGGCCGCTCCGAAGAGATCCACCAGCCGGCCGCCGGGCAGCGAGAATTCCACCCGGTCTGTCAGCCGGGCCGCTTCACCTTCCGCCGCGAACTCGTGCCGGTGATGCCAGCGGCGGAACGGGCCCTTCTCCTGGATATCCGCAAACAGGCGATCCCGTACATACTCCGTATGCCGGGCCACCCAGCGCAAGCGGAACGGACCGAGCTTCAACTCCAGTTCTACCCGCGCGCCTACAGAGAGTCCGCCTTCCCGCGAAATCACCTTTGCCGGCTGCCACGGCGGCATCAGGCGTTGCAGGGCATCCGGCGACTCGTGAAAGGCGAAGAGCCGCTCGACGGAGGTCTGGATCACGGACGTGTGAACGAATTCGGGCATGGCTGATAAGCTGTGTACTTCGCTCCGGCGGCACTACCGAGATGGTTCTCCAGGTCAGAGGGATGCAAAAGAGGTTTGGGGGCGTCGTCGCCCTGAGGGACGGCAACCTCGAGGTACGGCGCGGTGAGGTGCATCTGCTGCTGGGGGAAAACGGAGCCGGAAAGTCCACCCTGATGAGGATCCTGGCCGGCATGCAGCAGCCCGACGCCGGCACGCTGGAGTGGCAGGGCCGGCCGGTGAGTTTCGCAAATCCGGCCGAATCGCAACACGCGGGCGTGGCCATGGTCCATCAGGAAAGCCTCCTGGCCCCGCACCTGACCGTCGCCGAGAACATCTATCTCGGGCGCGAGCCGGCCGCCCCATTCGGCCTCGTCCATCGCCGCAGGACCCTGGAGGACGCCCGCCGCCTGATCGAGCAGCATCACTTCCCGCTTCAGGCGGATTGGGTGGTGCAGCGGCTGGGCCCGGCCGGCCGGCAACTGGTAGAGATCCTGCGCGCCATCGCCCACGGGTCGTCCCTGTTGATCTTCGACGAACCGACGTCGTCGCTGTCGGACGCCGAGTCGCGGGAGGTCTTCCGCATCGTCCGCGCAATGCGTGACCGCGGCACCAGCATCATCTACATTACTCATCGCATGGAAGAACTGCGCGAACTGGGCGACCGCGTCACCGTCCTGCGCGATGGGGAAACGGTCTTCACCGCCGGGATGGGGGAGACAACGACGGCGGACCTGATCCGCCACATGGTGGGCCGTCCGCTGGAAGCCGTCTACCAGCGTGAGCCGCTCCCGCCCGGCGCGGAGATGTTGCGGGTGGACGGCCTGGAACGGCGCGGCGTGCTGCGCGGCATTTCGCTGAAGTTACACGCCGGCGAGGTGGTCGGCCTGGCCGGCCTCATTGGCGCGGGCCGCACCGAATTGTGCCGCGCGATCTTCGGAATAGATCCCATCGATGCCGGATCCATCTGGGTGAAGGGTCATCCGGTGCGGATCCGTTCACCGCGCGATGCCGTGCGGGCCGGCATGGCTTTGATCCCGGAAGACCGCCAGAAGAACGGCCTGGCGGTAGGCCTGCCCGTCGCGCAGAACATGCTGCTGGCCTCCCTGGAACGCGTATCGAGCTTCGGTTTCCTGAACCACGCCAAAGAGCACGATGTGGTCTCCGCCCAGGCGGCCCGGCTGAATCTGAAATCTTCTTCGCCCCGCCAGATCGCCGGAAAACTCAGTGGCGGCAATCAACAGAAAGTCGTCATCGGACGCTGGCTCGCACGCGGGGCAAGCATCTTTCTCTTCGACGAGCCCGCACGCGGCATCGACATCGGCGCCAAGATCGAGGTGTTCCGGCTGATGGATGAACTGGCCCGTGGAGGAGCCGCGGTGCTCATGGTGAGTTCCGAACTGCAGGAACTGCTGCAGGTGGCCGACCGCATCCTCGTCATGCGGCAGGGCCGGATTGCGGCGGAGCTGCCCGGCCGCACCACTCAGGAGGAGATTCTGCGCCACGCCGCGCTGAACGGCGGGCCGGAGCAGGTGCAATGATCCAGCGACTTCTGCCGTTTCTAACCCTGATCGCCCTGTTTGCCGGACTATCCTTAGCCACGCCGCATTTCCTGACCGTGGTGAATCTGGCCGCGGTGATCCGTCAGACCGCTGTGATCAACATCATCGCCCTGGGCATGACGATGGTCATTATCGCGGGCGGCATCGATCTGAGCGTGGGCTCGATCATGGCGTTGTGCGGTCTGCTGGGGGCAATGACTGTTGGCCAGGGGCAGCCCATCCTGGTGGGCCTCGCCGTGGGTTTGCTCACCGGAGTGGCCTGCGGCCTGGTGAACGGCCTGCTCGTCACGAAGCTCCGCATTAATCCGTTCATCGTCACCCTGGGCACCCTGGGCATCTACCGTGGAGTCTGCCTCATCATCTCTGGCGGGCTGCCGATCCAGAACATGCCCAAAGGCTTCGCGTTCCTGGGCGAAGGGGCGATTCTGCACATTCCTTTCGTGCTGTATGTCCTTTTTGCGTGCGCAGCCGGCGTCCACATGCTGTTGGAGCACACGCGGATGGGCCGGTACGCCTTCGCCATCGGGTCGAATGCCGAGGCTGCGTTCTATGCCGGCATCCCGGTCTCGTTCCATGTCACCGCCATCTATGCCGCGGGCGGACTGCTGACGGGACTGGCGGGCATGGTGGAGACTTCCCGCCTGATGACCGGCCAACCCACAGCGGGCCAGGGCTATGAACTGCAGGCGATTGCGGCGGTCGTGATCGGCGGCGGATCGCTGCGGGGCGGCGAAGGGTCGGTGGTCGGGACCCTGATCGGAGCCTACATCATGGGCCTGCTGTCCAATGGCAGCGACCTCCTGGGCATCTCGCCTTACCTGCAACAGGCGATCATTGGCGCGGTGATCATCCTGGCCGTCGTCCTGGACGAACTGCGAAAACGGAGAATGGCCGCGTAGCGCCGCTATCCGATAGAATTTAAAGTGACAAATGGCCAAACAAGAGGAGAAACCGCCGCCGCTGGAGGCGGTGGGGCTCGGTAAGCGGTACAGCAGCGGTCCAGCGGAGCTGACTGTCTTCGCAGGGCTGAATCTGCGCCTGGACGTCGGCGAACGGGTCGCCCTGACCGGCGAGAGCGGAACGGGCAAGTCCACTCTTTTGCATCTCTTAGGACTGCTCGACGCGCCGACCGAGGGCCGTATCCGCATCGACGGGCAGGCCACCGAAGGGCTGGACGAGGCCGGACTGGCGAGCCTGCGGAACCGCGCGATTGGCTTCGTCTGGCAGATGAACACCCTGCTGCCGGAGTTCACCGCCCTGGAAAATGTCATGATGCCGTTGCTGATCCGGGGTGAACGGAAAGGGGCGGCGGAGCAGGCGCAGGCCCTGCTGACCGAAGTCGGCCTGGCGGCCAGGGGCCATCATTTGGCCGGAGAACTCTCCGGCGGCGAGCAGCAACGGGTGGTTCTGGCCAGGGCCCTGGTCTCCGGCCCCAGGCTGCTTCTGGCCGACGAACCCACCGGAAACCTGGACGAGAGGACCGGTAACATGATCATGGAATTGATCGAAGAGGTCCACGAAAGGCGAAGATTAACAACTCTTTACGTGACTCATAACCAGGCGTATGCTGAGCGCGCAACCAAAGTCCTGGAACTGCGCGGGGGGAAAATACGGAATCTGGGTGCGCAGGCGACCCCTCCGGCATCTTAGAATTAGGACAGGGCGCGCTGCAGACCAGCGCGCGGGATTGAAGCATCGGCTCTGGTCGCGCCGGTGCTGGGAAGCCAGGGGCATCTCCGTCCGAGTCCCGGGTTCCACGAGAGGCGCAAACCTATGTTTGAACGCTATACAGAAAAGGCGCGAAGAGTCATCTTCTTTGCGCGCTATGAGGCCAGCCAGTTCGGCAGCCCGTACATTGAGACGGAACATCTGCTGCTCGGGCTCTTGCGGGAAGACAAGCCGCTGGCGAACCGCTTCTTGCGGTCGCAAGCGAACATCGAGTCGATCCGCAAGCAGATCGAGGCGCAGACGACTGTCCGGGAAAAGGTATCGACGTCGGTCGACCTGCCGCTGAGCACGGAATGCAAACACGTCCTGGCGTATGCGGCGGAAGAAGCCGAACGCCTGGGGCACAAGCACATCGGGACTGAGCATCTTCTACTGGGCTTGCTCCGCGAGGAGAAGTGCTTTGCCGCCGAGATCCTCCATGAGCGCGGGCTGCGGCTCAACCAGGTGCGCGATGAAATCGCGCGCGCCAGTTCCGAGAAGACCACCGCTTCCCGGCCGAAGGAGTCCTCGCTGCTGAGCGAGTTCAGCCGCGACCTCACGCAATCGGCCGCCGACAGCGCGCTGGATCCGCTGATCGGCCGCGACTATGAACTGGAGCGGGTCATCCAGATCCTGTGCCGCCGCACCAAGAACAATCCGGTGCTGATCGGCGAACCGGGTGTCGGCAAGACAGCCATCGTCGAAGGCCTGGCCCAGAAGATCAGTGAAGGCGACGTCCCCAGCTTCCTGGCGGATAAGCGCATCCTGGCTCTGGACCTGTCGCTCATCGTGGCCGGCACGAAGTACCGCGGCCAGTTTGAAGAGCGGCTCAAGACGATCATGAAGGAGTTGATGGAGAATCAGAACGCCATCATCTTCATCGACGAGCTGCATACGCTGGTGGGCGCCGGTTCGGCCGAAGGCTCGCTGGACGCCGCCAACATTCTGAAGCCCGCGCTGTCGCGGGGCGAGATTCAGTGCATTGGCGCTACGACGCCGGCCGAATACCGCAAGTCCATCGAGAAAGACCGCTCTCTGGAACGCCGCTTCCAGGCCGTCAAGGTTCCGCCGCCCAGCGAAGCGGACGCCTGCCGGATCCTGTTCGGCATCAAGGAGCGCTACGAGAAGTTTCACGCCGTCGCCTATACGGACGACGCGATTGAAACCTCGGTGTTCGCCTCCAGCCGGTTCATCCCGGACCGCTTCCTGCCCGACAAGGCGATCGACCTTATTGACGAGGCCGGCGCCCGGGTGAAGCTGCGCCAAACCACGCTGCCGCCGGACATCAGCGATATCCAGAAGCGCGTGAAGTTCATCGTTCACCGCATGGAGACGGCCATCGCGAACCACGAGTTCGAGAAGGCCCGCTTCTACAGCGATGAAGAGCGCAAGGAACGCGAGAACCTCCGGCTGCTGCGCGAGAAGTACAACCTGGACGATACGTCGACGGGCGTGGTCACGAAGGACGACATCGAAGAAGTTGTCGCCAAGTGGACCGGCGTGCCGATGACGGCGATCAAGGAAGAAGAAGTCAGCAAGCTCATCCGCATCGAGGAAGAGCTGCACAAGCGGGTCATCAGCCAGGATAAGGCCATCAGCGCCCTGGCTCGTGCCATCCGCCGCTCCCGTGCCGGCTTGAAATCCCCCAAGCGGCCGTCGGGCTGCTTCCTGTTCCTGGGCCCCACCGGTGTCGGCAAGACCGAAGCCGCGCGCGCCCTGGCCGAGTTCCTGTTCGGCAGCGAAAAATCGCTGATCCGCTTCGACATGTCGGAGTTCATGGAGAAGCATTCGGTGTCGAAGCTGATCGGTTCGCCGCCCGGCTATGTCGGCTATGAGGAGGGCGGCCAGCTCACTGAGCGCGTGAAGCGGAACCCCTACTCGATCATCCTGCTGGATGAAATCGAAAAGGCCCACCCGGACATCTACAACATCCTGCTGCAGGTCTTTGAAGACGGCCAGTTGACCGATGGCATCGGCAACCAGGTGGACTTCAAGAACACGATCATCATCATGACCTCGAACCTCGGGGCGCGCTTCCTCGACAAGAAGGGGCAGCTGGGCTTCGCGGCGCAGACGGCCTCCGGGGTCCCGTCGAAGATCGAGGACATGGTGCAGTCGGAAGTGAAGCGCGCCTTCAATCCCGAATTCCTGAACCGCCTGGACGAGGTGATTCTGTTCACTTCGCTGGCGGAAGAGGACCTCATCCAGATCATCGACCTGATGGTGGCGCAGATCAACGTCAACCTGGTGGCGAAGCAGATCAAGATCAAGCTGGCGCCGGACGCCGCGAAGTACATCCTGGAAAAGACCTGCACGGACCGCAGCTACGGCGCGCGGCCGCTGCGCAGGGCGCTCCAGAAGTACATCGAGGATCCGCTGTCGGAGGCCTTGATCCAGGGCTCGCTGCTGCGTCCGGCCGAGTACGAAGTCTATCTCGGCGAGACGGGCATCTTCTGCCGGGTGATCAGCCCGGAAGGCGATGTCGCCACGGTGGGCGCGGGCGGACCGGCGTCCGGCGAAGCCATCTCGCTCTATCCGTTCTAAGCAACACCAAACCCGCAAGCAAAAGGGCCGCCCTTCAACGGGGCGGCCCTTTTTGCATCTGGCGGCAGCTTATCAATGGAACTACTGTTTACTGGCCGCCCGCCGGCACGTGCTGCCACAGATAGCGGGCCAGCAGGCTATAGATGTGATACGACGTGCCCTCGCCTTCCGAGATCGCGTGCGACCGGTTCGGGTAGGCCATCATGTCGAACGGCTTGCCCAGCTCCACCAGGCGATTGATGAGCCGCTCCAGGCCCTGGTAATGCACGTTGTCATCGCCTGTCCCGTGGACGATCAGCAGGTTGCCCTTCAGCCCTTCGGCAAAGCGGATCGGAGACCCGCGGTCGTACCCCGCCCTGTTCGTCTGCGGCACCCCCATGTAGCGCTCCTGATAGATGGTGTCGTACAGTTCCTGGTCCGGCACCGGCGCCACCGACATGCCCGTCTTGTAGACATCGGGCGAGCGGAACATCAGGTTGAGCGTGTTGGAACCGCCTCCGCTCCAGCCCCACACCGCGGTGCGTTCAGGATCCAGGTAACGCCGCTCCGCCATCAGCGCGCACAACGCCGCGGTCTGGTCTTCCGACGAGGCCACGCCCACTTCGCCATAGACCACCTTGCGCCACGCACGGCCCTTGGGCGCCGGCGTACCGCGGTTGTCGAAGCTCACCACGACATAGCCCGCTTCCGCCAGGGCACGGTGGAACATCTCGCGGTTGCCGCTCCAGGCGTCATTCACAGTGGTGCCCGCCGGCTCGCCGTAGACGTGCACCAGCACCGGATACTTCTTCGACGCATCGAAATTGCGCGGCTTGATCATCCAGCCGTTCATCACGACCCCATTCGCGCCCTTCACTTCGAAGAACTCCGAACGGTTCTCCAGCGAAGGCGCAACGGCCTGCCGCAGTTCGGCATTGTCCTCCAGCGTGCGCACGGCCTTGTGAACGGGCAGGCTGACGAGTTCCGTCAACGGCGGCCGGTCGAACGAAGACCAGGTATGGAATGCCCAGCGGCCATTCGGTGCGATGAAGTAGGTGTGCGTACCAGGCTGATTGGCCGGCGTCAGGCGCTCCGGCTTGCCCTGGCCGTTCAGCCGCATCCGCCACAGGTAGCGCTGCGTGGCATTGTCGGGCGAGGCGATGTAGTAGATCCACTGCTCCTGATCGTCCAGCCGCAGGAACCGCACCACGTCGGCGCCCACCGGTGTGACGGCGCGGCTCGACTGCCCGTCACGAGTCACGATCCAGGCCTGGCGCCAGCCGCCGCGCTCGCTCAGCCAGGTGAACTGCCCGCCGCCATCCACCCAATGAAAATCGTCGACGACGTCCACCCAGGCCTGGTCCTCGTCGCGGAAGGCCCGCTCCGTCTTACCGGTCGCCGCATCGGCCAGCAGCAGGTCGTTGCGGTTCTGCTGCCGGTTCAGGTGCTGCAGGGCCACCTGTTTGGAATCGGGGCTCCACTCCACCCGGGCGATGTACTGCTCGCGCGAATCGCCGGGCACATCCATCCATTTTGTCGGGCCGCCTTTGGAGGGGACGACACCCACCCGCACGGCCGAGTTCTTCGTGCCGGACTTCGGATACGGGATGCGGATCAGGCGCGGGTAAAGCCCGTCGGTGTTATTGATCAGCGTGAATTCGCCGACACCGGTGGTGTCGAACTGCCAGTAGGCGATCGACTTGCCATCCGGACTCCAGCGGAAGCCATCGCGCACGGCGAACTCTTCCTCATAGACCCAGTCCGACGTGCCGTTGATTGTCGTGGTCGAGCCATCCGATGTTAGCTGCGTCGCCGCCCCCGTGCGCAGGTCCTCCACGTAGATGTTGTTGTTGTGGACATAGGCCACGCGCCCGCCATCCGGCGAGAACTTCGCAAACATCAGCGATGACGGAGCCACGGCGCCGCCCAGCTTCCGCAGCGCGCCGCTGGCCCGTTCCCACACCCAGTAGTCGCCCCGCGTGTTCTGCCGCCAGACACGCTTTGTATTGGTGAAGATGAGCAGCCGCTGCCCGTCGGCCGACCACGTGTAGTCCCGAATCGCCAGCGGTTCGGCATCCGGGGCGGGCTTCAACGCCGAAGCCGCCACCAGAATGCTGCGCTGGCCTGTCGCCGTGTCGTAGCGCACGATGTCGCGCGGGCCGCTCTTCGTATCGTCCTCGCCGCCGCCCCCTTCCAGCGTCGTGTAGGCAGCGCCGCCTTCCACCCAGCGGGCCTGGCGGAAGGTCTTGGCGCTGAATTCGTCTTTCAGGAAGATGCGCTTCAACTGGGCGTCAAGCGCCTCCGGCAGGCGCGGAGTGATCGCCTGGCCCCAGACCGGCGCGCACACCATCGCAACGAGAACGGCAAATCTCATCGGGTACCTCACTTTCCAGACGGCAAACGGATTGGGCGTCACTCCCAGTCAGATGGCTCGGATGGAACCAATTCCAGCCAGCCCTGTGCCGGCGCGGCCTCCAGCGGCAGACCATCGCGCCAGAGCGACATCTGCAACTGGATCTTTTCGGTGGCCCGCCCGCCCATGGTCAACAGGTCCACCGCCAGCTCAAAGATCTGTGAGTACGCGCAGGGCACCTCGACGCCCAGGCTCCGTTTGCGCGTCGAGCGCACCACCGAGCCTCTGGCCCCGTTCTCCAGCAGCGTGGCATGGAGCTCGCTCTCATGGCGCACCGATTTCACAATCACCCGGACCTCGAGGCCCGCCAGCGCGCCCGGCCGCTCCTGCTCCAGGTCGACGCGCAGGTACAGCTTCTGGCCGTCGCTGCCATAGCGTACTTCCCTCACAGCCTGGTCGCGTCCGTGCATGGCGCCCTGGCGGTGATCCGGACTGTAGATGCCGGAGCCCATCCACTCGAAGTAAGACGAGATTTCGCCATCGAGCCTGGGCGAAATCATACCGCAAGGCGGCTGCTGATAAGCAGGCGTAGCGACGCGCAGAATCGTCCGCGAGAGATGTTCCGGCGGCGACAGTTCCAGCGCGCGGTAGACGTGCGCCAGATGGTCGCGGAACAGCTTGTCGAACTCAGGCCGGTTCTCGGAATGGTGCTGCGGGCCATACCACCAGCACCAGTCGCTGCCTTCGGCAATCAACAACTCCTCCAGCGCCAGCGCCTTGGTGGCTTCGCTCAACGCGGCGCCCTCGGGGCCGTTCACCACGCGATCGTACGTCTGGCGCGCGTCCAGCAGATACTCCCACGCCTGGTTGTCCTCCTCGGCGCCGATCCAGATATCGTAATTGGCGTTGATCCAGGAGCCGGGGTGGATGCGCGGCAGCTCTGTGGGCGGAATGCGCTCCAGCGCCTCGCTCACGGTCACGGCGGAGAGACCGGGATCTTCCGAGATCATCCGGTAAAGCTCCTTCAGAAAGGGCCGGCCGTTGCGGTCGAAGTGCTCCCAGGCATTCTCGCCGTCGAGGATGACAGGCACCATGGCGTCGCGTCCCTCGTGGTGAAGGACACGCGCGTTCTCGCGGATACGGTCAAGGAAATGATGGGCGGCCGCGCGGGCATCCATGCGCGAGTAAACGAAGCCGATCAGGTCGCTGAGGAAATGGTCGCGGAAGATCATCCGCATTTCGCGGCCGTCCTGCTTCCAGATGTAGGGCCGGTAGGTCTCGCGCACCCCGGCCAGCGAGCTGAGGGTCGCGCCTAGCACGCCATTGTCGGTGGCCATCCAGCGGACGCCCTCGTCATAAGCCAGCGCCAGTACCTCGTCGGAGACCGATCCTTCCGACGGCCACATGCCCTGCGGCCGGAAACCCAGCTTCTCCTCGGCATAATCGAGCGCCTTGTGGACCTGCAGGCGGGCATCGCCGGGATACTGGAAACGCCGCGGCAGCGGCACGCCAGGATGCGACTGCAGGGCGATGTTGGAGTCGCACAGCAGCGGCAGGATGGGGTGATAGTAGGGCGTGACGGAGAGCTCCACCTGGCCCTTGAGGCACATGCGGCGATAGGCCGGCAGCACGTGTCCGATGATCTCGAGTTGTTTGCGGCCCATCAGGGCCTGGTCTTCCAGCGTGAAGTCGCGGCCCTTCTCGTTCAACTGCCGGACCTCGGGATCGTTCTCCTGGAAGATCTCGTCGAACCACGCCAGCTGCGACAACACCTGCAGATCGCGCATGCCCGGAGCGCCAAGGCTGCGCCGCAGCCTTTCTACATTGCCTTCCGCCGCGCGCCACGCATCGTACAACTCACCGTAGCGGCTGTAGCGGTAGACCATGCGCGACGGGTTGGCCTGGAAGAAATACTTGAGGATGAACTCCTGCTCGCTGTCGGTGAGTTCCTCGGCCGGTTTGAGGGCGCGATTCAGGAAGGGATCCAACGCTTCGCCCCGGGCATACTCCTCGATCTGCACCATCATCGACGGCACCAGGTTGAACGTCTGCCGGATGGCGGGGAACTCCTCCAGCATCTCCACCATGCCGTAGTAGTCCTTCAACGCGTGCATGCGCGTCCACGGCAGCTGGTACTCCCCCGTAGCCAGATCCTTGTAGAAGGGCTGGTGCATGTGCCAGACGAAAACGAGGTAGGTATGCGGCATCGAGGCTTCCGGGGCGGCTAGGGATTGCGCTCTTCCAGGTTCTGCCTGGGCCCGACGGCTCCATAGGCCGCGGTATCCGGCGACGCCAGGAACGGGGCGCGCATTACCGGACCACCCGCGTCGTGCATGGTCATGGGCACAATGCCCAGCACGGCCTCAATGGAGCGCAGCACGGACATGGAGTTATACATCGTCGAATCGGTGCCGCGGTTGCGCGTGTAAGGCGAGATGACGAACGCCGGAGCGCGGTGCGGGTCGATATGATCCGGCCCGCCCTGCGTCGATGTCTCAACGACAAAGATCACCGTCGATGCCCAGAAGCGGCTGCGGCTCACGGCCGCCACCAGTTGGCCCAGCGCGGCGTCGTTGTCGGCCACGGCGGCTTTGGGCGTTGGCAGTTTCGAGGCCGTCCCGGCGGTGCGGTCGTTGTTCAAGTGGATCAGCGTGAGCTGAGGCAGATTGCCGGTTGTTTCGGCCTCGGCCAGGTCCTTCAGGAAGACCTTGATGCGTTCGGTGTCGCGGTAGGCGGGGTCGGCTCCGCGATAGGCGCGATTGGTGACCGGATTCAGGGACGGCTCCTTCACTCCCGAGACTTGGGCCCCCGCGGCCGGAGCGGGGTCGATGTTGTTCACGGCCAGGCCGTAGTTGCGGACGGAGATGCGCCGCTGCATGGCGTTCGACCACAGGTAGCCGGCCGGCGGCTGCGCCGCGCGTTCGCCGCCCTCGAGGGCGTCCAGCTTGCGGCGGCCCGCCTCGGCGCCGGGCCCCAGCAACTGCAGGAACGGCGGAGCCAGTGCGGCAGTGCTCCAGCTCAGCCCCGCCGCCGCGGTGTCGCCCGTGACATAGAAGTTATCCAGCAGCGCGTACTCGTGCGCCAGCTTGTGATGATTCGGGGTGACGTCCTCTCCGAAGACCGCATTGGCGCGGTTGCCCTTGCCGCCGTCGACGTCGCCCAGGATCTCATCGTAGGTCCGGCCTTCTTTCAACACATAGATGACATGTTGAATCGGCGGCTTGACGGTCTCGTTGCGGAACAGCGGGTGGCCCATGGGCAGCGGGTTCCGGAATTCATCCTGCAGGTGATAGGCGGACGACTCGAGCGCCGTCTTGCCGTAGGCTTCCAGTTGCTCCGGCGTCGGGTCGGGGATGATTGAGGCGCTGCCGCAGCCGCGCGGAGCGCGCCCGTTCAGCACCAGCAGATTCCGGTCTCTCAGCACGCGGGCCGAGGTGGGGTAGTCGCCGGTTGGAAGAAAGCCTTCCACCATGCCGCGCTTGCCGGCGATGGCCACCTGCGCCACAACATTGGCGTCGGAGCAGACGATGTAGAGCCGGTCCTCATTCTCTGAGAGCGCCAGCGCGCTGGGCGTCATGCCGATGGGTTGGTTGTTGGGTGCCAGGGCAGCGTAGATGGAGTCCACGCGGAACATGGACTTGTCCTCGGTGACTCCGAAGACGGCCACATTGTTCGCACCGGCCAGGGCCACAAAGAGGCGTGACTTGAACTGCGGCGGCGCCTCGCCCTGCTCCACTTCAGGCGCCTTGTTGCGCCACACCATATCCATGGGCTGCGGGCCCACCGGGTAGCGCGCCAGGATCTCGCCGCTCTGTGCGTTGTGATGATAAATGGAGCCATCGCCCCAGCCCGAAACGTAGAACGAGGCGCCGTCGGGGTGAAAAAGGATGCGATAAGGCCGTTGGCCTGTTTTCCACTCCTCGATCACCATGCCGGACTGCGGGTTGATGACGAAGATCGAATTGCGCAGCACCGCGGCGGCGTAAATGAGCCGGCCATTCGGCGAGAGCGTGACGTCGCCCACCAGATCCGTGGCCTTGCGCTTGTCGTCGGGCACCAGCGCGAACTGGCGGCGCATTTCCAGCTTGGCGGTCGGGCTGATGCCGATCTCGAACACAGTTGCGGTGGAGCCGCCGCTGACATAGAAGACATCGCCCACCGGCGCAAAGCTCAGGCCCAGCCAGGCGTCTGGCAGGGCCAGGCGGTCCAACTCGCGCAGCGTAGCGGGATCGTGCAGGCTCACCGAGGGCGGCTGCGTTCCGGCCTGCAGGATGACGAGGTACTTGCCGCCGGGCGACAAGGCCGAAGCCATAGGCAGGGTCTGCAACGGCACCTGGCGGCCGGCCGGTTTCAGCAGCCAGCCGGTGTTCAGCAGGAAACCGCCATTCATCGTGGGGCCCACCCGGCGCGGATCAGCGGTCTGCGAGATCAGTGCGCCGGCCAGAGCCAGCGCGCCCGCGAACACGGCGAGGCGGATCGGCATTCTCATTCGAAAAACCTCTGTGCGATGGGGAACCGGCGCCCGATGCCGAAGGCCTTCGACGTGACCTTCAGGCCGGGTGCGGCCTGCTGCCGCTTGTACTCGTTGCGGTCGACCTTGTTGACGATGTCGCGCACCAGCTCCATCGGCACGTTCTGCTCGGAGGCGATGAGCGCCGGGGGCTTCAACTCCTCGACATAGGCTTTGAGGATGCGGTCGAGCACATCGTATTCGGGCAGCGAATCGGAGTCCTTCTGGTCGGGCCGCAGCTCCGCCGATGGCGGCTTGGTAAAGACGCTCTCCGGGATCACCGGACCCTTGCGCCGGTTCACTTCGCGGCACAGCTCGTAAACCATGGTTTTGGGCACGTCGCTGATCACGGCCAGGCCGCCACACATGTCGCCATAGAGCGTGCAATAGCCCACGGCGATCTCGCTCTTATTGCCGGTGGTGAGGACCAGCGCGCCCCACTTGTTCGAAAGCGCCATCAGCGTGAGGCCACGCAGCCGGGCCTGCACGTTCTCTTCTGTCACGTCGCGGCGCGCGCCCTGGAAGATGGGATCCAGCGAACGCAGCACCTCGTCGTAAGCACTGGTGATGGGCGCCATCTCGAAGCGGATGCCCAGGTTCTCAGCGAGATCTCGGGCGTCCTTGACACTGTGGTCCGAGGAGAACGGTCCGGGCATTCCGACGCCCACGACATTCTCCTTGCCCACGGCATCGGCCGCGACGCAGGCCACCAGGGTGGAGTCGATACCGCCGCTGAGGCCCAGCAGGACGCCTTTGAAGCCGCATTTGCGCAGGTAGTCGCGCGTGCCCAGCACCAGGGCGTCGTAGACCGCGCTCGTCTCGCTGGGATGCGTGTCGTGCAGTTCGCCAGTGCAGCCTTCGCTCTCAAAGAGGACCATGTCCTCCTCGAACGACTTCAGCGAGGAGATCACGGCGCCGGCGGAGTCCATCGCAAAGCTGGAGCCGTCAAAGACCAGTTGGTCGTTGCCGCCCACCATGTTGACGTAAACGTGCGGCAGGCCGTAGCGCAGGGCCATGGCGGAGAACATCTGGCGGCGGACGGCGCGTTTGGCGGTGTCGTAGGGCGAACCGTTGATGGAGATGACGATCTGCGCGCCCTGGCGGACCAGGGCCTCGACGGGGTCGTTCTTATAGAGCGGCCGCTCCCAGAACTGCTTGTCGTTCCAGGCGTCCTCGCAGATTGTGAGGGCGATGCGCGTTCCGCGGAACTCGACGATCTCCTGCTTCTCGGCGGGCTGGAAGTTGCGCCACTCGTCGAAGACGTCGTAGGTGGGCAGCAGCATCTTGGTCTGGTGAAACTGGATGCGGCCGCCTTCGATGAGCGCGGCGGAATTGGTGGCGCGGCGCGCCGAACCGGCCGGCGCGCGGCCGACATAACCCACGATGAGGCCCAACGGCAGGTGGCGTGTGGCGTCAACGAGTTCCGTCAGCGCTTCGGCTGTGCGCTCGAGAAACGAGGGTTTCTCCACGAGATCGCGAGGAGGATAACCGGTGAGGGCGAGTTCCGGGAAGACGGCTAATTCAGCGCCCGCCTCGGCGGCTTGCCGGGCAAATCGCTGAATCAGCGCGGAGTTGCCAGCAAGATCACCGACGGTGTTATTGATCTGGCAGAGAGCGATGCGCATAGGAAATGGAGGAATCTCCATTGTAGCGAGCGCTCTGGTCCTATTCGTGGCGCAGCGAAGAAATGGGGTCGGTGCGGACGGCGCGCCGGGCGGGCAGCAGGCAGGCGAGGGCGGCGGCCGCCAGGGCCAGGGCGCAGCCGGACGCATAGACCAGCGGATTGCCGGGCTGGACGCCGTAAAGCATGGAGCTGAGCGCCCCGCTCAGGGCGTACGCTCCGCCGAGTCCGAGGATCAGGCCGGTCATGGCCAGGCGCAGGCCCCGCCACATGGTGAGGGAAAAGATGTCCGCGGGACGAGCGCCCAGGGCGATGCGCAACCCGATCTCCTGGCGGCGCTGGGCGACCTCGCCCGCCAGCAGTCCGTAGATGCCGACACAGGCAAGCAGCAGGGCGGCCAGGGCGAAGCCGCCGATGAGCGAAGCGCGGGTCCGCTGGCTGGAGACCGAGCGATCGATGCCCTCATCCATACCCCGGATGGCCGAAGGAATGAACGAGGGGTCCACGGCATAGATGCGGCTGCGGACAGCGCGAATCAACGTCTCGGGATCTCCCTGAGCGCGCAGGGCGTAGCGGGCCATCGGCCAGTAGACGGTGGACATGTCGGCGTAGACTTCGGCGTCAGGGCTCTTCTCGACGTTTTTGCGGGTGTCACCAACCACGCCCGCCACCTCCAGCCACTTCGGGTTCTTTCTGTCGAACGTGACGTGCTGCCCGATGGGATTGACGCCTGCAAGGTAACGCGCGGCAAAGGTTCGATTGATTAGAACCTGGTCTTTGCGGACCGGCCAGGAACCCTGGAGCAGAGGGATGTCCATGGCCTGGAAGTAGTCGCCGCCATAGGCGCGATGACCGGCAGGGGCGGAGGCGAGGGCTGGCGGCAGGGTGCGGCCCTGGATCTGGACGGGTCCGGTCTGGGATCCGCCTTCCAGCGGCAGGCGGTCGGCAAAGCCGGCCATGCGCACCCCGGGAATCGCCCGGAATTGTTCCAGCAAAGCGTTTTGGAAGCGGTCGATCTCCGGCTTGTCGGTGTTCCAGGGCTGTTCGACCATCACGGTCAGGACGTGGTCGGGCCGGAAGCCAAGCGGCGTCTGGCGCAGTTCGCGGAAGGTGATGGCCAGCAGGGCCGCGCCGACCACCAGGACCACGGACAGGCTCACCTGAACGACAACCAGCAGGCCGCGGAACCAGGAGTCGCGGCGCACTGCGGCGGCGCCGGGCCCACCTTCCTTCAAACCCGCGGCGAAGTTGATGCGCGAAGCGCGCCAGGCTGGAGCAAGTCCGAAGAAGAGGGCGCAGGTCAGGGCCACGAGGACCGTGAAAGCAAGGACGCGACTATCAAGGGAAGCGGCCGCGAGGCGCGGCAGGTCCTGGGGCAGCAGGGTTTTGAGGACGTCGATCCCGAACATCGCGGCCAGCAGCGACAGACCGGCACCGGCGGCGGCGAGCAGGCCGCTTTCCAGGAGAAAGAGCCGGACCAGACCGCCGCGGCCGGCGCCCAGGGCCGCCCGGATGGAGGCTTCGCGGGTGCGCTCCCCGGCCCGGGCGAGCAGCAGGTTCGCCAGATTTACGCATGTGAGCAGCAGGACAAATCCGGCAGCGCCCAGCAGCACCAGCAGGGGCGTGCGGGCCTCCCCAGCCACCTCGTCGTGCAGGAAGACGAGCCGGGCATGGAGATCCCTGTCGGTGGCAGGATATTGCTGACGAAATCGTGCAGATACAACATCTACTGTGTTTTGAGCTAGTTGCAACGATACCCCGGGTTTCAGGCGGCCGATGGTATCGAGGAACCCCGCCTGCCGCCCGGCATTCTGGACATCAACCGGACCGGGCGCCCAGACGTCGGCGTCTTCGGGGTACTGGAGGCTGGGGGGCATGACGCCAATGATGGTGAACGCCTTGCCGCTCAGCGTGAGGGAGCTTTGGAGCACCTTTGGATCCGCGCTGAAGTGGCGGCGCCAGGCGGCATCGCTCAACAGGGCGACGGGAGCACCGAGTCCCTTGGATTCTTCCGGAGTGAAGGCTCGGCCCAGGGCCGGCGTGACCGACAGCACCGGGAAGATGTCGCCGAACGTGCGGACCATCTGGAGGCGCACCGGGCCGCCATTGGATTTCCAGATAACCGATTCCCCATAGAAGGCGGCCGCGGCGGAGAAGGAGTCCACCTGAGTCGCCCAGTCGCGCAGGCGCTGGGGATTGCCGCCGGAACTCTGCGTACCTTTGAACTCTTTCACCACCACGAGCCGGCCGGAGTCCGAGATAGGCAGGGGTTGGAGCAGCGCCGCATCCACGATGCTGAAGATCGCGCTATTTGCACCGATTCCGAGAGCGAGAGAGGCGAGGGCCGTGGCCACAAACGCCGGCCGGCGGCGGAGGCCGCGCGCGGCGTGGCGCAAGTCGCGAACCAGCGTGTCCAGCCAGCGGAACTGATCCATGTTGCGGGTCTCCTCCCGGAAACGAAGTTGATTGCCGAAGGGAAGACCCCGGGCACGCCTGATCTCAAGAGTTCCTGCCGGGCAGGCTCCTCTTTGAAGAGGAGATGACCCCGCAATTTACCGAGATGTAGTATTTTCGCACCCCCCGGCCGGTAGACTGGGTAGATGGCCCAGGGGTCCAATTCGCTGTGGCGTGACATCCGCGACGCTGTCGCCGGCGCGGAGCGCGACTACACCAGCGAGCCGCTTTCGCGCGCTATTCTCCTGCTGGCCGTACCCATGGTGCTGGAGATGTGCATGGAGTCGCTCTTCGGCATCGTGAACATTTTCTGGGTGGCGCGTTTGGGCGAACATGCGGTGGCCGGTGTCGGGCTGACCGAGACCATGCTCACCGTGCTGTATGCCGTGGCGATGGGCGTCGGGATGGCTACGACGGCCATGGTGGCGCGCCGGACCGGGGAGAAGGATCCGGACGGCGCGGCCGTGGCGGCGGTGCAGGCGATCATCCTGGGGCTGTTTCTGTCCCTGCTCACGGCGGTGCCGGGCATCCTCTATTCCAGCAACCTGCTGCGGTTAATCGGCGGAGAGCCGATCGTGGTGGAGTCGACGCATCGCTACACGGCGATCATGCTGGGCTCGTCGCCGAGCATCTTGCTGCTGTTCCTGATGAACGCCATCTTTCGCGGAGCGGGCGATGCCGCCGTTGCGATGCGTGTGCTTTGGGCAGCAAACCTGCTGAACATGGTGCTGGATCCGTGCCTGATCTACGGCCTGGGTCCGTTTCCGGAATTGGGGATTACGGGCGCGTCGGTGGCCACCTCCATCAGCCGGTCGTTCGGCGTCCTGCTGCAGCTGGCCGTTCTGTTCCGCGGACGCAGCCGGGTGGCGGTGTCGTGGGCCCAGGTGCGAGTGGATTTTCCGATTCTGCGGCGCCTGTCGCGGATCTCCGCCACGGGCATGCTGCAGTTCCTGATTGCCCACGCGAGTTGGGTGGGGCTGGTGACGGTGATCGCGAAATCGGGCAGTGCGGCGCTGGCCGGGTATACGATCGCGATCCGGGTGATTATCTTTACCCTGTTGCCCTCATGGGGTCTGGCCAATGCCGCGGCGACGCTGGTGGGCCAGAACCTGGGCGCGCGCGAACCGGACAGGGCGGAACAGGCCGTGTGGCGTACCGGGCTCTACAACATGTGTTTCCTGGGACTGGTGGGCCTGGCGTGCATCACGTTGCCGGAACAGATGATCCGGTTCTTTTCGACGGAGCCGGAGGTGGTGCGGTACGGAGCACAGTGCCTGCGGATTATCAGCTACGGTTATGTGTTCTATGCGTACGGAATGGTGATGGTACAGGCGTTGAATGGAGCAGGGGACACCGTAACACCGACGATCGTGAATCTGGGTTGTTATTGGATGTTCCAGATTCCGGTGGCGTGGTTCCTGGCAATCCACTTGCAGTTTGGGGCAGTTGGAGCGTTCTGGGCGGTGCCCGCGGCGGAATCCGTCCTGGCGGTGGTGGGGGTGTTGGTGTTCCGGCGGGGCCGGTGGAAGAAGCAGACCATATGAGCAGACACACTACGGCCTTGATCACGAACATCAAACGTCGCAAGTTTCGTTTGATCGCCCGGTGGAGCGCAGTACATATCTGACCGCTCCACCGTACTTCTATTCGGGCTCCCCGAGATGAGAACCGGTTCTCGACGCGCCGCCTCGGTGGGCGGCGGCTCGGATTGAGTAACGGCGGTCCGAAGTACCGCCGCCCCTACTCCGAGGCGATAAGGGATTCGCTGGCCAGCGTTTGTCACCCTCGAATCCAGTTTACCCACCTATAGGGGTAGTGTATTTTTCTAAGTAGCTGATAATAAACGAGAAGTTTTTTGAACTGATTTTTTCGCGCGGGGCAAATCTGGCGAGAACCGCTCGCGGAGCCTCCTGAGGGAGGCATGATAGAGACAGGGGCTCCGGCGCCCCGGGAGGCAAGCATCTCTCGAACGGCAGAGAATGCGGTTCTGACGGTGGGCGAGGAGATCGCCAACAGCCTGACGCATGGGCTGGGCGCCCTGCTGAGCGTGGCCGCACTGGTGATGATGGTGGTCGTTGCCGCGACCCGCGGCACCGGTCGCCAAGTGGTGGCTTGCGCCGTATACGGTTCCAGCCTGATTCTCCTCTACCTGTCCTCCACGCTCTATCACGCGGTGACACACAGCCGGGCCAAGCGCCTCTTCCGTGTTTTCGACCACATCTCGATCTACCTGCTGATTGCGGGGACCTACACTCCGTTTCTGCTGATAACGCTACGCGGACCGTGGGGCTGGGCTCTCTTTGGCGTCGTATGGGGCCTGGCGGTGCTGGGCATCGGCTTCAAATGCTTCTTTACGGGCCGGATGGAGATCCTCTCCACGTCGGTCTACCTGCTGATGGGCTGGGTGGCGGTGGTGGCGATCAAGCCGTTGCTCGCAGCCCTGCCGCGCGGTGGTTTTGCCTGGCTGCTGGCCGGAGGCCTGGCCTACACGCTGGGTGTTGTGTTCTACACCTGGCGGAGAAAGTATTCACACGCCGTCTGGCACGTATTCGTGCTGGCCGGCAGCATCTGTCACTTCGTGGCGGTCTGGCTATATGTGTTGCCGCACGCCGGTTGAGCGGCCTCCTGCCGTGTCAGCGCCTGGGCCAGGTTGAGCATCGAACGGTCGGCGAGAACAAGCGCGCGCTCGTCGGGCGACTTGCCGTCCCGGGAGGTCCAGGGCTGGCGGTCGCGGCGCACCAGGCCGACGCGGTATTCCCAGACCAGCGTGATCATGCGCAGCCCGAGCTTGAACGCTTTCCAGAAGCTGCCGGTGACGGACGATTCGCCCACTCGGCTGCGGTAGTTCACCGGAATCTCGACAAACGGGATGCCGTGGGAAACGACTTCCAGCAGCAACTGGGGACCGAAGTGCGAGCCTCCGATGGTGAGGTGCGGGCGGATGCGCTGGATGGCGCGGCGATCGAAGAGGCGCAGGGTGCAGCCCATGTCGGTGAGCAGCGTCGTGTTGAAGAGCAGTTCCGTCATCTTGGCGACGGCCCAGTTGCCCCAGCGCAGGAAACGACCCATGTTGGCATTGGCCCAGATGAATTCGCGGCTGGTGCGGGTTCCGAAGACGACGGGGACATCGTCGGAGTAGGCCAGCATCTTTACGAGGTCGTTCGGATTGAAGGTGCCGTCGGGTTCGGAGAGAACGAGGAAGTCGGCGTCGGTATTGTCGATGCCGCAGAGCAAGGCATTGCCGTAGCCCTGTTTCGTTTCGAAGATCTCGCGGGCTCCGGTGCCGGCGACTTCTTCCGAGGTGCCGGGCGCCGCGTTGTTATTGACCACGATGACTTCGTCGGCCAGACCGGTGGCGAAGTAGCCAAGGACGGCCTCGCGGATGGAGTCCTTCTCGTTGTAAGTGGGGAAGATGACCGCTACTTTTCTGCCGCGCCACATAGGTTAACGCTCCGGCCTTTCGGCGACGACCAGGAACTGCCCGGCAAAGGGGCGCCAGGGCAGGGCGAGATAGAGGCGGACCAGCCAGCTTCCGGTAGGGATCCGCGATTTCATGGTGAAGGGCGTGAAGCGCGGCTCGGAGTGGACGATTTCGAAGCCGCAGGCGCAGAGGAAGTCGCGGAAGCCGCCGTCCGTGTAAGGCGTGCGGTGGGTGTAGTCGTCGAAGTAGCGCCGGGGTTCGAGGCGGAAGTTGGGCTGGACGGCGATGAAACGGCCACCGGGCTTGAGGACGCGGCGGATCTCGCTGAGGATCTGGGCGCCCTGCTCGAGAGTGAAGTGTTCGAAGAAATTGGAAGCGAAGACAGTGGACAGGCTGCCCGAGGGGATGGGCAGGGGCTCGAGCGCGGATTGGAGGATGGGCTGGAT
Source organism: Acidobacteriota bacterium (assembly GCA_017307505.1). Taxonomy (GTDB): domain Bacteria; phylum Acidobacteriota; class Terriglobia; order Bryobacterales; family Bryobacteraceae; genus Paludibaculum. The sequence continues at coordinate 348,118 of JAFKEE010000017.1, forward strand.
GGCCGGCCCCCAATACTCCGCCAGGACCGGGTTGGTATCGAGCGCCCACTTGCGTCCGGCCTGGATGGAAAGGGAGAACTCGCCGTAGCCCGCTCCGAGGTCGAGAAGGGCACCGGTGGGTTCCACCCAGCGCTGCAGGTAGGACGCGATGACGCGCCAGACCGCGGTGCGGCGGGCGTCCGGAGTGAAGCGGACGGCGTGATAGGCGGCCAGGGCGTCGGGCGCTTGGGGTTGGACGGTGGGGTTCATGGGGTGCCTTGTGGTGGCAGCGGGTTCACGCGCGGTTCGTACAGATAGAGGCCGTCGAGATAGGGTCCCGGGATGTGCGCCCGCAGGCGGTAAGAGCCGTGGATGATGGCGTTCTGGGCAGGCGTGAGGCGCGGGATTTCCGCGTCGGTGCCGGCGGGGCGGCTGACGTCTTCGTACAGGACGATGCGGTCGAAGGCGGCGGCTCGGAGATCGTTGCTGAGCGGTTGGGGCTCGATCCGGCCGGCTTCAACCAGCAGGCGATAGATGAGCGGCTCGACTTCCAGATTGCGGCCGGTGCGGATGAGGACGTTGGTGTCGGCGGAGAGGACTCGTTTCGCGCCGGCGAGGTGCGGTTGAACGGCGGCCGTCTGCTTCGAGAATTCGCGCTGGTAAGCAGACTCCTTCAGGAAATTGTCGACATCGAAGCGCAGGTTCTGGACGGCGTAGATCCCGACCGGCAGCAGAAGGAGGGTGATCCAGCTTTTGCTCTGGCGGAAGAAGAGCGGGAAAAAGTCGAGCGAGTGCAGGGCCAGGCAGGAACAGAGAATGAGGGCGATGGTGGATTCGATGCGGTAGTTGGTGCCGGCTCCGATCTTGCCGCAGGTGCCGAGGAAAACGAGAGCCGCGCACAGGAAGTAGAAGAAGGGGGCGCCGAGTCCGGCGCGGATGGCCTTGCGGGCTCCTAGAAAGACGATCAGCAGCAGCGTGGGGACGGTGAAGGCGGCAAACTGCAGGTGCTGCTGGAATTTGTACCAGGCGAAGGGGTTCAGGTTGGCGTACAGAGTATTGGCCAGAAAGCGGCCGTCCATGGCGGCATTCAGGCCGAGGACGATGGCCGCGCCGAGGCCGCCGGTAATGGCGGCAAACTGCAGGGCCTTGGCAGGGCGGTGGGTGAGCAGCAGGAGGAAGATGGCGGCCGGCGCGGCAATGACGGTCTGCTTGGTGAGCAGCCCAGCCAAGGCAAAGAGCGCTGCGACCGGAATTGTGTCCTGACCCAGAACACGGTAGCGGGCATAGAAGTAGAAAGACGCGAAAGAGAGCGCAATGGCCAGCATGTCCGACTGGGCGACGGTGCCCCAGGAGAGCAGAAGTTGGGTGAGTCCGGCGAGGACGAGGCCCGTGGAGGCAGCGAACCTGTCCGCGGTGTAGAGCTCGATGGTGCGCCAGAGCAGCCAGAGAATAGCCGCGAGGGAGGCAATGCCCAGGAGCCGGCCGGCCAGCAGCAGAGGCAGACCGAGAAGCGAGAGACCCGCCTGGAGCAGGTAGAACACGGGCATGTAGGCGCAGACGGTGTAAGGGTAGGACTTCAGGTCGTAATAGAGCGTGCCCTGCGCGGCGAGGACGCGCGACTGGGAGGCGATGATCGATTCGACCTGGGTGAATTCGTTGGGCGCAGTAAGGGCGAGGAAGAGATGCGCGGCCGCGGCTATGGCGGCCAGGGCTCCGAAGACCAGGAGCATGCGGCGATAGGCGACCTGACCTGCCGGGGCAGAGTGGGAGCGCACGCCGGGAGCCACAGTGTTGGTCTCAGCCACAGTGGGTTTATCGGCAGCGGGAAATGGTTACTTTATGGGTGGGATTTGAGGAGATTTGCGGATAGCTCCCGGCGGAGCGAGGCAGCCGAGGGGGCGTTATTCGCCCTTCATTTGGCGGAACGCGCGCAGGGCCAGGATGATGGAGCCCATGAGCAGGGCCATCTTTACCCAAGTGTCCGATTTGTCGAAGTCGATGTCCTTGAAGCTGAAGATCGGCTCCTCGGGGGGTGGAGGGGGCGGCGGAGCCGGGTCCTTGGGCCGTGCGACGATCGGCGGGTCGTAGTTGGTGCCTTGGGGCGCGGGCGCCGGGCTTTGTCCGCGCATCGAATCTGCAACGCTTCCCCCCAACAGCACCAACACCGCGATGAGCAATACTCGCTTCAAACCACAATCGTATCCGAGATGGGCCTTGCGTGCATCATTGGCCGGGAGATTTGCAGTACTTTTCTTGGTGAAGTCCTATCAATGCAATGGGGTAAGGGAGGAGGACGGGGCGCCGGCCAGGGGGCCGGCTGCGGACGGGAGCTTCCGCCTTACCGGTACGGGTCGCCGCGGGTGAGTTCTTGCTGGCGAGGAGCCGGCCAGGAGGCCGGCTGCGGACGGGGGCGTCCGCCTTACCGGTGCGGGTCGCCGTGGGTGAGTTCCTGCTGGACGGGGAGCCGGCCAGGGGGCCGGCTGCGGACGGGGGCGTCCGCCTTACTGGTGCGGGTCGCCGTGGGTGAGTTCTTGCTTGTGGCTCCGGAGGTCAGGGTTGTTTTGCGGCGGCGGCCGTCTTTCTCGGGGGAACGCCTTTCGGATGGCAGTCCTGACATTTCACAAAGTGGATGTTGTGGGCGCTGCCGGGTTTCGCGAACGTCGTATCCATCTTCTCGACGTCGATTCCGCAGTTGGAAAGACGCGGGTGGCAGGTGGAGCAACTGGCATGGGTGGTCTGGCGGTGCTTGTCGTGGCAGGAGAGGCACGACAGTCCCTCGTGGACGCCGACGGGGGTGCGGTCGTCGCCGGAGCGGACCTGCATCGTGGACAGCGGCGCGTGGCACTGGTAGCAGAGGGCACCCCGGGGGTCCGGGCTCATTCTGACAGGACGGTCGCCGTCCATGACGGACGGGACAGGCAGCATCGAGGCCGGGACGGATTCCCGCTCGCGTCGATCGTAGAAGGCGAGCGAGGGGCGGAAGCGCTCCTGGCGGTTGCCGAGCGTGCGCGATTCGAGCCGGCGGTCCTCCAGAGGTTGACCGGCACGATGAAGGGCGTGACAACTCAGGCAAGGGATGGCGGGGCTGTCAGAAAGTTCGGCCCGGATGAGGGTCCAGGGTCCTTTGCGGTTCATGGGCTGGACGAGATCGCGGATGCCGGCATCGAGATGAGAACCGTGGCAGCGCAGGCAGTCGTCCATCAGGTGGCGGGTGCTGTTGTGCTTCTGGTCGAGGAAGATGCGCTTGTAGGGCGTGGCGTGGGGGCCGGTTGCCCAGGCGGCGAATTCCTGCTGATGGCAGCGCTGGCAGCGCGGCAGCATGGCGAAGATGTCGGACGGGCGGAGATGAGCGCGGTCCGGGACCTCGCCCTGCGCATGCTCGACGACGCGGCGGGCGTTGGTGAGGTGGAAGTTGGGATCCGTGGTCATGGCATCGCCATGGCAATCGGCACAGGGCACTTTGCGGTGGGTGGAGCCCATCCACTGGCCTACGGGCGTCCCCATTTCGTGGCAGCGGGCACAGGCAGCGGGGCCTCCGGATTCGTAGACGAAGCTGGCGGCGGGCACCATGAGGACGAGGGCCGCGGCGAGTACGGCGACGATGAGGGCGATCTTCATTTCGCACCGCCTACGAGATGACCGGCGACCCGGTAGGCATTCGCCATGATGGTGAGGACCGGATTGAAGCCGCCGTTGGTGACGTGGACGGAGCCGTCGACGACATGGACGTTCTCCACTTCGTGGATCCGGCACCAGCGGTCGACGACCGAGGTTCGCGGGTCGTTGCCCATGCGGCAGGTGCCGGCCTGGTGCTGGCCTCCGCTGGTGCCCTGCCCCGCCTTCTTGGGCCAGGTCTGAATAGCTCCAGAGGCCTTCAGCCAGGCCTCGGCCTTGGCGGTCATGGCATCGCCGATTTCGAGGGTGTGAGGGTGTTTGTTGCCACTCAGGCGCGCCACCGGGATGCCATATTTGTCGCGGACCTGAGGATCGACGGTGACTCGGGATTCGAAGAAGGGCATCTCCTGCGTGGGCCCCTGGACGGCGATGGAGCGGCGGTAGAAGCGGCGGACGAACTCTTTGTGGGCGAGGCCCCAGCGAGGGATGCCCGGCGCGCGCAGGCCGCTGACGAACTGATAGGGGAGGCGGATGAACTCGTTGGCGAGCATGGCTCCGCCGGCGAGATCGGGATTGCCGTGGTTGTAGTCGCAGATGGCGATGCCGGCTCCGGGGCCGACGTCGTCGTAGGTGTCCTGGTCGAAGAGACCGAAGGCTCCGGTGTAGGTGTGGCCCTGGAGATTGCGGCCCACCCAGTCACAGCGATTGCCGAGGCCCTGCGGAAAGAGCCGGGACTTGCTGTTGAGCAGCAGCCGCGCGGATTCGATGGCCGAGCCGGAGACGATGATGTGGTCAGCGGGCTGTTCCCACAGTTGGCCTTCGCGATCGAAGTAAGCGACTCCCGTGGCCTTGCCGTGCTCGTCGACGAGGATCTCCTTCACCATGCACTGCAGGCGCAGTTCGAGCAGGCCGGTGTTGAGCGCGGTGGGCAGAACGGTGTTCTGGGTGCCGCACTTGGCATCCACTTCGCAGGCGAAGCCCACGCACCAGCGGCAGCGCATGCAGGCAGGCCGGCCGTTGTAAGGCACGGAGTTCCGCAGCATGGGGATGTGAAAAGGGTGAAGCCCGAGGGCCTTGGCGCCCTTTTCGAGGATGAGATGCTCGCGCGTGGGCGGCAGCGGCGGCATGGGCAGCGGCTTGTTGCGCGGCCCGTGAAACGGATCGGTGGAAACGTCGCCGGAGACGCCGATTTCCCACTCGGCCTTTTCGTAGAAGGGCTCGAGTTCGTCGTAGGTGATGGGCCAGTCTTCGAGCGTGGAGCCTTCCACGGCGCGGGGGACTTTGGCGCCGTAGATGGTCTTCATCTGGAAATCGTAGGGATGGAAGCGCCAGGCCATGGCGCCGTAGGAAAGCGTCCCGCCGCCGACGCAGGCGGCGTTGTTGGAGTAGCCGGGTCCGGAGGGTTCGACCAGGCGCTGCTGGCCGGCCGCGGTGACGACAACGCGCGGGTTGCCGTCGTCGTCGGGTCCAAAGGGGTGGCCGAGGGTGGAGTTGCGCTGGTTGCAGAGGTCGTCCTTGCGGCAGTCGTTGGCGGTGTACCACTGGCCGCGCTCGAGCAGGACTACCGGCCAGCCGGCTTGGGTGAGCTCCTTGGCGACGATGGGTCCGCCGGCTCCGGCACCAATGACAACAGCCTTGACGCGCGGCAGGGTACTCACGACTGCACCTCGTATTGCTGACGGCCGCGGACGGGCAGAGGCGGGACTCCGATCATCTTCCAGGAGGCGTAGTCTTTGTTGCCGCCGTGGCGCGGACTGCCGTAGAAGCCCTGCAGGGTGTGGGCGAGGACCATCTCGAACGCCGCTTTGCCGCCGTCGGGGAAGACGTCTTTCGAGGCTTCGCCCCGCTCCATCGAAGCGAGGAGTTCCGTGCGTTCCTCCAGGGTGATCCCGGCGAACTGGCCTTGCGCCAGGCGATCCAGCCCATTGAGGGCATCGCGGTAGGCGGTCTGGAGGCGCTTGAACTTGCGGGCGAGCTGGCGGTCGATATAGAGGACCACGCCGGTGTCGCGGGCTCCGGGATCCTGGTCTGTGGGAATGAGGGCCTCTACCCAGGCTTCGAGAAGGATGGCCTGCTGCTGCGACAGGACGCGGAGAGAGGATGGAGCGAGAGGGGTATGAGAGCAGGCCGCCGTGGCTCCGGCAGCGGCAGCAACGATAAAATTCCGGCGTTTCAGAGCGATACCTCCGAAAATAAATCCACCGCGATCATATCGTGGGGCTGCAGGAAGCGGCAACCGAACGGACAGAGAGGGGGCTGGCGTCCGTGGAAGTTTGCACGCAGCCGGACTACCATGGCCGCGCGACCTGAGATAGCATAGATCTAATTGTTCCCAGGAGTAACAAAATGTCCGAGCGTGAATTCTCAAGACGTCATTTCTTCTATGGATCCCTACTCGCTGGGGCCGTGCCCACGGCTGGCTTCGGCAGCACGGCCTCCCTGTCGAGGGCCGGTTTCAAGTCCCCGAACGAAAAACTGAACATCGCCGCGATCGGCGCGGGCGGCAAGGGCCGCAGCGACATTGCGGGCTGCAACACCGAGAACATTGTGGCCTTTGCCGACCCGGACGACAAACGCGCCGCGCAGACGTTCCAGCAGTATCCCAACGTGCCGAAGTACAAAGACTTCCGGCGCATGTTCGACAAGGAAGAGAAGAACATCGACGCCGTGCTGGTATCGTGCCCGGACCACGTGCATGCCAGCGCGTCGATGTGGGCGATGACGCGCGGGAAGCACGTCTACTGCCAGAAGCCGCTGGTGCGCACCGTCTGGGAAGCACAGCAGGTGACGGCGGCGGCCGCCAAGTATGGTGTGGCGACGCAGATGGGCAACCAGGGTTACTCCAACCTGGGCGCGCGCCAGTGCGCGGAGATCATCTGGAACGGCGACATCGGCGGTGTGACGGAAGTGCACGCGTTCACTGACCGGCCGGGCCACTACTGGCCGCAGGGTCCGGAGGTGGAGCCGAAAGAAGCGGCGGTGCCTTCGACGCTCGATTGGGATGCGTGGCTGGCCGATGCGGAACCCCGTCCTTACAGTCCCGCCTATGTCCCGCACAACTGGCGCGCGTTCCCGGACTTCGGCTGCGGCGCGATTGGTGACATGGCCTGCCATATCCTGGGCACTCCAAACATGGCGCTGCTGCTGACCGCGCCTACCAGCGTGGAGTGCATCAAGAAAGAGGGCGACAGCAAGCACACGTTCCCGCACAAGACCATCATCCGTTTTGACTTCCCCGCCCGCGGCACGATGCCCGCTCTGAAGCTGTTTTGGTACGACAGCCTGAAGGAGCAGCCCAAGATTCCGGGTGTACCCGAAGGCGAACTGCTGGGCGACAAGGACATCAACGGCAGCGTGTTTATCGGTGAGAAGGGCATTGTGACGACCGGTTGCTACGGCGAGCGGACGCGTCTGTTGCCCGATGCCAAGATGAAGGACTACACGATGCCGCCTCCGCTGCTGACGCGGTCGCCCGGCCATTATCGCGACTGGCTCCGCGCCTGCAAGGGCGGGGCTCCGGCGTGTTCGAACTTCAGTGTCGCGGGTCCGTTCGTGGAGTGGATGCTGCTGGGCACGATCGCCATGCGCGTGGAAGGCAAGCTGGAGTGGGACGCCAAGAAGGGCCGCATTACCAGCCACCCCGAAGCCAACCAGTACCTGAAGCCGAAGTTCCGCAAAGGCTGGAAGTTCGCTTAACGCCGTAATCTTTCCGTTGACACGAGAAGGCCCGTTTCTCAGCTCTCCGCAAGAGGCTGAGGAACGGGCCGTTTTCGTTGTGTCTTCGCACTGGCACGGGTAGCCGGATGGGGGCGAATGCCGGAAGAAGCGAGCCGAAACCCCTGTATCGATTTTGGAAACGCGTTTCGTTCCGGAGACATCTTTCGGGTGTCCGGCAAGGAGGCTCACATGAAATCGGCAAAGTGGTTGGCTCCCGCGATTATGGCGGTTGTAGCGCTCCCGGGATGGGGCCGGTATGAAGAGACCAGACGCGCCGAGATGCGTGGTGGTGGGGATCATGGCAAGTGCACGATCGAGGTGGAAGTCGATCAGGCAGCCGAGATCGCTGTGATTGGCGACACCGGCATCATCCGGACGCTGTCCGGCTCGCCGGCGCACTGGCGCAGGCTGGTGTGCAACGCTCCGCTGCCGAGCAATCCGTATGATTTCCGGTTTCGCGGCATTGACGGACGAGGCGATGTGAACCTGGTGCAGCAGCCTGGCCGCGGGCGTCCGGCTGTCGTGCGGATCTTCGATCGCAAGGGGGGCCGGGAAGGCTATACCTTCGATCTGGAGTGGCGCGGCGGCGACTATGACAATCGCGGACGGGGCCGTGGTTTCTGGGATGGCAACGATCGCGGCTACGACCGGGACGACCGGAGGTTTGACCGCGACGACCGGCGCTTTGACCGGGACGACATCTCGTGGAACAACGACCTGCGTTATCGCGGCCGTGGCGACGGCTACTTCTCCGACGCCTCCGGCGGCCGGAACCGCCTGTACAACTGCGACGTGAATATCGCTCGAGGCGGAAATGTCTTCGTGTCGTTCGATTCGGACCGGCGCGGCCGGGTGGCCCTGAACGGCCGGATTATCCGCATGGAAGGCGACCGCGTGGTGGCGCGGATGTCGGGTCCCGGATTCGGTGGCCTGATGTACCTCGAGACCAACCGTCGTGATCGCGTGAAGGAGATCCGCATGGATCTCGACGGCCGTGGTGAATTGCGCTGGCGCGATTAGACTAAGGGCATGTCCGTTGTTTCCTTGATCGAATACGCGGAGGCCTCCGCGGAAGTCCGGGCCGTTTTTGATGACATCATGGCCACCCGCAAGGTGGACAGCGTCAACAATTTCTGGAAGGCCCTGGCGAACCATCCGGCCACGCTCCGGCAGGTGTGGGAGGAAGTGAAGGCCGTGATGGCACCCGGCGCGCTGGATCCTCTTGTGAAAGAGATGATCTACGTCGCCGTCAGCGCCACTAACGGCTGCGAGTACTGTACTTACTCTCACACCGCCGGGGCGCGGGCCAAAGGGATGACCGAAGAGATGCTGGGCGAGGTGCTGGCCGTAGCATCGCTGGCAAACAAGACGAACCGGTTGGCGAATGGATACAGGGTTCCGGTGGATGAGCAGTTCCGAAGGTCGTAGAATTCGCGTTGTTGTCCGGCGCGCAGTCGGCGTTCTGGCTTTGGCCGGCGGTGTGCTGTTCGCGCAGGCTCCAGCTGAATCCATCGCAGACCGGGCTCGCGCCCGGCAGTTGGCCATGGGCCGGGAGTATGCCCGGCAGTTGCGCGGCGAGACGGTCGTGCTGGAGAACGAGGCCGTGCGGAGTTATGTGGACCGCGTGGGCCGGATGCTGGCGGCGCAGATGCCGGGTCCCCAGCCTGCGTTCGAGTTCACGGTGGCGGAGATGACCGCGTGTCCAGCGACACAGGAACCGGCGGCTCTGCCCGGCGGGTTTGTGTTCTTCCCTGCCCGCCTGGTGGCTGCTGCTCGGAACGAGAGTGAGTTCGCGGCCGTGGTGGCGCATGCGGTCGCCCATGAGGTGCTGCACCGAAAGCCGGTGCGTCCGCCGGAAGGCGGCACCACAATGCCGATCGTGATGATGGGCGGGTGGACCGGCGATTGCCGGGGCCGGCAGAGCGTTCCAATCGGATTTGCGGTGGCGCTGAAGAAGCAGGAGCGGGAAGCCGATGCGCTGGCCTGGAAGGCGCTGGAGGCGAGCGGGTTTGATCCGGGTGCGCTCAACGGCTACGTGCAGCGAATGGTGGAATCGGCCCAGACCGATGCTCAGCGTCGGGAGCAGGAAGAGCGGTTCGCTGCGCTGCCCGCGCTAGAGGCCGCGGCGACAAAGCAGGATAGCGTTGATTTCGAGATCGCGCGAGCGGAGATCCGACGGTTTGTCGAGGCGCAAACGATCCAGCGGCGGCGGCCATCGCTGATAGGCAGTAAGAGATAACGAACAAGCGGAGGAGTGGATTCCGCAGGCCGGGATGCCCTCATTTCTGGAATCCGGTCATATGAGGTTCGCTGCCGCGCGGCTCCCTCGTCCTCATCGCCCCCACAAGGCTGCCTTCATTGAACAAAAAGTGCAGATTGCGGAATCCCCGGAATACCAATGCCCATCCTAGATAGGGACCAACGATCCGCCATTGGAAACGGAGCATAAATGTCACAGCTAGCAGGCAAGGTCGCACTCGTCACGGGTGCGTCCCGAGGAATTGGAGCGGCCATCGCGAAAAGGCTCGCGCAGGATGGCGCGAGCGTCGCCATTACGTATGCCACTTCACCCGAGAAGGCGGAAGAGGTGGTGAAGTCCATCGAAGCCGCCGGAGGCAAGGCGCTGGCGATCCAGGCGGATAGCGGTGACCCTGCTGCGGTGAAAGGGGCTGTGGCCTTCGCCGCCGAGAAGTTTGGACGCCTGGATATCCTCGTGAACAATGCGGGCGTGGCTTTTATGGCTCCGATTGGTGAATTCCCGGAGGAGCAGTTCGAGCGGCTGCTGGCTGTGAATGTGCGCGGCGTCTTCAGTGCAACCAGGGAGGCGGTCCGGCACATGAGCGATGGCGGCCGGATTATCATGATCGGGAGCATCAATGGGGATTTCGTGCCGTTCATCGGCGGTTCCGTTTATGCGCTGACCAAAGCAGCCATCTCGGGATTCACTCACGGCCTGGCGCGCGATCTCGGCTCAAGGGGCATCACGGTCAACAACCTGCAACCGGGCCCGGTGGACACAGACTTGAACCCGGCGGGTGGACCCCATGCCGCGGGCCTGAAGGCCATGATGGCGCTGCAGCGGTTCGGCCAGGCGAGCGAAATCGCCGCGCTGGTCTCGCTGCTGGCGGGCCCTGAGGGCGGCTACATCACCGGCGCAAGCCTCAACATCGACGGCGGTTTCAGCGCCTGATCCCCGGGCTGATTCCCGAACCCGACACTTTCGATACCCAGACCTGATTCTGCCAATGCAGTAATAATGTCAGGCAGAGGTCTCGGGTTATGGTCAGCGAGCAGGAACCAACGCCGCGCGCAGCGCGGACAGGCATTCCACGGCAGGCAGCCCTCGTCAAATACTTCGTCATGACGTTTGTGGAGTTCTCGATCCTGAGACTGGTATCAGGGAGAGGGGACTGGTACAGAGCCTGGGTATACGTGGCGATCAAGCTGGGGGCGCAGATGGCGGTGGGCCAGATCATCCTGCGGAAGCATCCCGACCTGCTGGCGGAACGGTCGCGCATGCAGCAGGGCACCAAGAGTTGGGACAAATGGCTGGCGGTGCTGGTTGCCCTGGTGGGCCCGATGTCCATGTGGGTGGTGGCGGCTCTGGAAGCCCGCTGGATCTGGCCCCTGCGTGTCGGCATAGGTTACTCCCTGGCCGGCTTTGTGGTTTGCCTGCTCGGCATCGTTCTCACCGCCTGGGCGATGATTTCGAACCGGTTCTTCGCGGCTACGGTGCGTATTCAGGAAGATCGCGGCCAGGTGGTTGTCGATCAGGGTCCGTATGGCTATGTGCGCCATCCCGGCTATGTGGGTGCCTTGGTGTTTACGCTGGCATCGCCCATTGCGATGGGTTCCTGGTATGCGCTGATTCCGGCGGCGTTCACGGCGACCGTCCTGGTGGTGCGCACGGCGCTGGAGGATGGGACTCTGAAGGCAGAACTTGCCGGGTATGCGGAGTATGCCGGCCGGGTGCGGGCGAGGCTGATTCCAGGCATCTGGTAACGGGCTAGCCCACCAGGCGCAGGACATGCTCCGCCGCCTTCACGCCGCGGTACTGCGCTTCTTCAAACAGAGACAATCCGCTGAGGTCGCAGTTCGCATAGACCAGCGATCCGGAAAGCTTCGCACGGCGCTGCCGTTCGGGATGGAAGATCGTGCCGGGCAGCGGGCGCGGCATGGCATGACCGATGCGAAAGATATCCATGCGTTTCACGCATTGGCGGATGTCCGGATGGGCCCGCTCGAGGTCGGCGAAGATCTTCTCTTTCCACCAGTTCCAATCGCCGCCCAGCAGGATGCGGCGCTGATCGGCGGCATTGCCATCGGCGAGGGCCCAGTAGAAGGTCCAGACGGTCTCCGGTTGGTGCATCGCCACGCTCTGGTGGGTCGCGATGACATAGCCCAGCGCCGGCGAACTGTAGATCACATTGTCCCAGGCATACTCCAGCCCTTTGTTGGCGGGCCAGCGGTCGAGCGTGAGATTCGCGGTGAGCCAGGGCGCGGAGTCGATGGGCCAGCGCGGCGGGGCAGGTTCCATCAGCCACGGGGCCAGGAACGTCGGGGCGGCGTAGATCACGAAGTCGGCTTCGTAGAGTGTCTTCTCGGTGAGGATCTCCCAACGGCGGCCCGCCGGCTGGATGCGATAGACCATCGAGCCGGTTCGTACATACTTGCCGAGCTTCGCCAGCAGTTTTTTGACGATCCAGCCATTGCCCTCAGGCCAGGTGAGCGGCCCTTTGTCTTCCGGCGCCCGGGCGGCGAAGTAGTGGAGGCCGGCCCAGGCGGAGATCTGCTCGGCATGGGTACCGTAGTCGTCACGCGTCGAGTAATCGATGAACCACTTCAGGTAGGGCGAGTAGAGCCCCTCGCGCCGCATCCATTCGCCCATGGTGACGCGGTCCAACTGGCGTTCTCGATCGGTCGACTTCGCCATCCCCTCTTCCATCGGAATGCGGAAAGCTCCGGAGGCGTGGAATTCGGCGATTCGCTCTTCAAAGTGTTTGAACTGGCGGGCATCGTCGGCGGTCAGACCGATCGCCGGTTCGATGCTGTCCTGCCAGCGCCCGTGCAGGAACAGGCGCTCCTGCGGAGAGTGGCAGAGCCAGCGCTCGCTCCAGACGCCATCCTGCAGGAGGCCGAGCTCTTCACAAAGCTCGCGAACCAGCGTCTCGTTCTTATCCGGCACCGGCAGGTAGTGGGCCGCCCAGGGATAAGCGGAGATTTCGTTCTGGCCGGACCGCGCATTGCCGCCAGCCTGCTGCTCCATCTCGAGCAGGACGAAGTTGTGGAAGCCGCGCTTGTCCAGGCGCCACGCCGCGGAAAGGCCGGCCACGCCGCCGCCGACAATGACGACTGGCACCTTTACGCGCTCACGCGGGGCCGCCAGGCGGGCATGATCGCGCAGCAGGTGCCCGCGTTCCTGGGATTCGAAGACAAAACCGCCTTCGGTTTTCCGGTCAGTCTTGGGGGCCAGGCCGACCAGGGCGGAGGCTCCGAACTCGCGCCGCGTTGGCTTCATCGCACGATTTCGCGCCACTCACGGTCGTAGTAGCGCACCAGGCTCTGATCGTTGAGACGGTTGGGCTCCACCGGCACGGGCGCCAGATCCGGCGGGAAGTCGAACAACTCGGTCACGTTCTTGGTCGTGAGGAACTTCAGTCCGGAGGGCAGTTGTGTCGGTGGGCGCCAATCGCCCTGGGTGCCGATGACGTAGCCCCATTCCCCGAAAGAAGGAACGTAGACGTGATAGGCATGGACATTGAATCCGGCCTGTTTCATGGTCTCGTTGATACACCAGAAGGATTGCCGCGCGAACATCGGGGATGTGGACTGGACCACGGCCACGCCGTTCTGGGCCAGGTGGTGCTTCAGTAAGCGGTAGAACGCGGTGGTGTAGAGCTTGCCCAGCGAGTAGTTGTTCGGATCCGGGAAATCGACGGCGATGAAGTCGTAGAGTTCCTCGTTCTTCTCGAGCCACGGGAAGGCGTCGGCATTCACGATGTGGACTTTCGAGTTCTTGAACGAGCCGCCGTTCAACTGAACCAGCAGAGGATGGGTGGAGAACTGGCGCGTCATCTCGGGATCGAGATCGACCAGGGTGATGGACTCCAGGCCCGGATACTTCAGCATTTCGCGGACGGCCAGCCCGTCGCCGCCGCCCAGCACCAGCGCGCGCTTCGCGCCGGGAATGGAGGCCAGTCCGGGGTGCACCAGGCATTCGTGATATCGGTACTCGTCGCGCGAGCTGAACTGCAGGTGCGAATTCAGGTAGAGGCGATAGTCCTGTTTCCACTTGGTCAGCACGATGCGCTGGTAGGGTGTGGTCTTCGAGAAGATCACGTCGTCGGCATAGAGGGCGGCATCGGCGGTGTCGGTGATGTGGTCAGCGGCCACCATGCCGCCGCCGAGAATGAGCACGACCACGGCACAGACGGCCCGCTGCAGCAGCGGCGAAGGCAGGTGCTCCTTGAAAAGGAATGTGGACCACAGGGCAACGCCGGCGTTGACCAGGCCGAACAGGACGGCGCTGCGCACCATGCCCATCTTCGGCACCAGGAACAGGGGGAACAGCAGCGAAGCGCCCAGGGCGCCCATGTAGTCGAAGGTGAGGACATTGGCGACAAGTTCCTTGAACTGGAAGCGCTCGCGCAGGATGCGCATGAGCAGCGGGATTTCCAGTCCCACCAGGATGCCAATGGCGATCACGAGCGCATAGAGCAGGAACCGGAAGCCGGTGGTGTAGGTAAAGGAGAGAAACAGGATGGTGGAGGAGAAGCCGCCCAACAGCCCCACCATGAGTTCGATGGTGATGAAGCGCGACACCAGAGCGCGGTCGATGAAGCGCGACAGCCAGCTGCCGATACCCATCGCAAACAGGTAGCTGCCGATGATCGTGCTGAACTGCAGCACGCTGTCGCCAAGCAGGTAGCTGGCCAGCGTGCCGGCGATCAGTTCATAGATCAGGCCGCAGGCCGCGATCAGAAAGACGGAAAGGAAGAGAACCAGCGCCATGAAGGGACGTGTGCCCGGCCCGCAGGCACGGGCCTCCGTTTAGTGGACAGCCGAGGCGACGATAATCGCGATGCCCAGCGCCATCAGCCCTGCAAAGATCGCCAGCGCCGTGTTCTGTTTCTCCACGATCTCTTTCCAGAGATCGTACGGGGTGATCTTGTCCCACGTGATGAAGCTCACTACGAGAATCACCACGCCGACCACGGCATAGATGAGCGCGTTGATCAACGAACCGAGATGGAATTCAATGCCCATGTGTTTCCTTTCCTCATTCTTGCAGCGATGCGCTACTTGCCGCCAAACCAGTGTGGCAGATAGCCGTAGTGCGAGCGGTAGACGCCCGGATTCTCGCGAACGGACTTGGGGATATTTTTCACTTCGTTGATGGAGGACAGGCTGAAGCCGGTCCACTGTCCCACCGAGACCATACCCAGCAGGACCATCCCATAGAGCGTGTAAAGTGGGTTCTTCATCAGTCGTCGTCTCCGCTGCTGGAGGAGGACGGAGCGTAATCACTCTCCGACCAGCGCCTCCCCTCGAAAGCCATTGACCGGATCCCCGTCAGAATCGGCGGGATCAGCAACAACGGCAGGGCGAGCCAGAACAGCCACGTACTGGGCACGTCGCGCCGCACCGTGACCTCGTAGTTCATCGTCATGCCCAAAGCCGCCGTGGCCGATGCCTGTGCATCCATTTCGGGTTCGATCCGCAGATAGTACCGGCCGGCCGGGACCCTGGGCAGAACCACACTGTCCTTCGCCTTGCCTTCCGACCACGAGCCATCGCTGTCGCGCCCGCTGTAGTAGCTCACTTCACGGCCGAAGTCGAATCCCTGCGAGCCGTCCTCGCGGAGCAGCGCGAGGCTGAAGTAGGCCCAGTTGTTCTTGAGATCCGTACTCAGCTCGACTTCCACATTGCCGCGCCCGGGCACATCGAATGGCTGCGTCACGAAGGAGTGCTCACCCGGTACCGCCTGGGCGAAGTGGAAGCTCTGGTCGAAGATCACCTTGTTGCTGGCGCTGAACGTGAAGTACGCCAGCAGCACAGCCCAAACCGCACTCAGCAGTAGGAAGGTACGCCAGGAGGAGCGTACTTTGCCCTGGTAGGGAGACGGCTGGTTGGCGTAAACGCCCTGCGGAGACGGCAGCTTCGTCTTGAGCTGGAACGACTGCTCGATCTCGCTACCCGGGATGTAGGTACCGAACGACCAGTTGACCTCACCCTCGGTCTGCTCGGACGACATCATGTAAGGCGGGGCAATGTAATCGTCGACGGTGTTCGTCTCGCCGACCCGCACCGCCCACGGGAATTCGCCCATCACAAACGCCGTGCGGGCGACCGCGTTCTGAAAATGTTTGTAGGAGACGTTGTTGTAGCTGACGGCCTTGCGCCCGCCCATAGTAGTGAACGCCGGCAGGCCGTGCACCGTCAGCACATCGTTCCAATGCCCGTCGTACTGCGTCAGGTAGCGGAAGCCCTTGAACGGATTGAACAGCAGGTACTCGTGCCACGAATACTCCACTCCGTCGGCATTGATGGACCGCACCTGGAAGCCGATGACCTCGTACGGGACTCCGCGATACTTCCCGCGGGTGCCCAGCGGAATCAACGGCCGCACGCGCAGGCGCTCGTCGAACTGCTGGAGGATCTGGAGTTCCGGCGTGGTGGGATCAATAATGCTGCAGCATTGCACGCACACCGCGCTGCGCGTGTGCGCGAAGCCGCGCAGTTCGATATTCCCGCCACAATTCGGGCAATTGATGGCCTTCGGTTTCGGGACGCGGGACGGCGCTACCATCCTTCAAACTCCCTCAGGCCGGTGAGCTTCAGCGCTTCGATGTCCACATACCGGCCCATGAACAACAGCGGCGGCGTCTCGGAGTAGTCGATGGTCGCAAAGCGCGCGTCCATGGTCCGCAGGTCGGCGGTCATGAACTCACTGCGATCTGTCGTCGTGAACGGCAGCTCCCCTTCGAACCCGACATAGCGGACCTTGGTCAGATGCGTCACCATGAACTGCGCGCCCTGCAGTTGGAACACCTGCCCCTTATTCAATTCCAAGGGAGTTGGGAACGTAATGGGTGGCGTCACCGCGAACGAAACGGCGTAGTCGGCCTGAGCATCACTCAACCAGCCGTTCGTGCCGTCATTGAAGACAAGGTGCCATTCGTTCCAGTTGCCCTGCTCCCACTCGTAACGGATCCGGCCGATTACGGTGAAGTGCTTGTTATCGAAGAACCCCTCGGACATCAACTGGATGGCCGAGGCGTCCGGGGGCAGGTCGGCCACCGTGCCCACCGCCTCCAGGTTTACATCGCGGCGGATGATAATCGCCTGGCAGTAAGGACATGCGGCCTGCACCGCGCTGGACCAGGCAAATTTGATGGGGGCACCGCAGTTGGGGCAGTTTGAGGAGGGTCCACTCATGAAAGCGCCCGCTCCAATCTTCTGACTTCCACGCGGCGTGCTTCGAAACGGCGGGTGAGTTCGGTTTCAAAGGCCCAGTTCTCACGGGGCCTGCAACAGAATAGGTTCAGCGACAGCGCGCCATTCTCCGGGAAGGTATGGACAGCCAGATGGGACTCCGCCAATAAGGATAGCCCCGTGATGCCGCCGGGCATGGCAGGGGACGGTCCCGGGAACTGGTGCCACATCGTGGGTGCGACTGGGTGCAATTGCAGACCGGCGACCATATCTTCGAATAAGGCCTCGAGCGCCGGCAGAGAGGCCAGGGTGGCCGGGTCGCATCCTGCGGCGTCGACCACCCATTCACAGCCGGAAGTCATTGGAGTGATGGTATCTCGAAATCCAACCTACTGCTGAGGCTTACCGCACTCCGGGCAGAACTTCGACGCCCGCGGGATCTTCTGGCCGCATTCGGAGCAGAACTTCGTATCGGGCACCGCTGCCGCACCGGCCACAGGTGCCACGGGCACCACCGGAGGAGCGGCCTGTGGTGCAGCCGGAGGAGGAGCCTGCGGCGGCTGTTGCGCCTGCGGATTCATCGCCTGCGAGAACACCTGCCCCAGCCCGACGCCCGCACCCAAACCGACCCCGAGGCCGGCCAGTCCGCCGCCTTCGTTGGCAGCCGCGATGGGCAGCGAGTTGGCCGCCTGGAACTGCGTGTACTGCTGCATGTTCCCGATCATGTTCATACCCACACGCGTGTCAAGGAACTTCTGCAGTTCTTCGGGCAGCGAGAGGTTTTCCACCACGAACTGATCGATGGCGATGCCGAGTTCCGCGAACACCGGCGTGATCGATGCCTTGATGCGGTCGCCCACTTCCACCAGGTTCGCGGCCATGTCCAGGAACGGAATCTGGCTTTCGGCGAAGGCATCCGACATGCGGCCGACGATCGTCTGGCGCAGCTGCGGTTCCACTTCGCTCACCCGGTAGACTTCCCCAAAACCGCTGACCTTCGTCAGGAACAGCTTCGGGTTCTCGATATGCCACGAATAAACACCGAAACCCCGCAGCCGGATCGCGCCAAAGTCCTTGTCGCGGATGGTGACCGGCTGAGCCGTGCCCCAACGCTGGGCAATCTGCTGCC
Source organism: Acidobacteriota bacterium (assembly GCA_017307505.1). GTDB lineage: Bacteria > Acidobacteriota > Terriglobia > Bryobacterales > Bryobacteraceae > Paludibaculum. The sequence continues at coordinate 365,993 of JAFKEE010000017.1, forward strand.
GGGTCGAGAAGTAGAAGACGTCGCTCTTGAACGGGGACGCGAACATTTTGTCCCAGTTCTGGAGGTTAGTCAGCAGCGGCAGGGTACGCGTGTTGAGCGTATACAGCCCGGGGCTGAAGATGTCGGCGCAGCGGCCTTCATTAACAAACATCGCTGCCTGCGACTCTCGCACCGTGAGTTGCGCACCATTCTGGATTTCCATGTCCTGCATGGGATACCGGTACGCAAGGACGCCATCTTCCTGGTCCGTCCACTGGATAACGTCAATGAACTGTTTCTTGAGAAAGGATTTGATCTGATCACCAAGGGCCATGTTGACTCTCCGCGTCACCTGAGTATACGGCAACCCGTTGACACTTGTTCCCGGAATCGGACAATCCGCCGGTAGCCCTCACCTCCTGTCCAATCTTGTGATCGAAATTGGACCGCCGCCGCGCTAGTTACCTGTGGGCGCGGAAATGGCGGCGGGCCGCCCGATCGCGCCGAAAGATCCCCTGGGAGTAGTTCAGTGAGCTGGTTGTTGACCATCCTTGTTGGAATCCTGACCGCCGCGGCCTGTGGAGCCGCGGCCTGTTACCTGGGCACGCTGTGCGTCGAGTGGTACAGCATTTCGAGCTTCGAAGGAGGCTCGGGCTACTTCGTTGCCTTCCTGACACTCTTCGGAATCGTGCTCGGCCTGGTTCTGGGCATCGTCACCTCGCGGGTCCTTGCAGGCGGCCCCTCCCCCGGGTTCCTCCGGGCCCAGGGGATTTCGCTCGCGGAAGTGGTTCTTCTTTTCTGTGTGATCGCGCTATTTTGCCGCCTGGGGGGCACAATTGCGCCTACCCTCGACGGCGAGCGGCTGCAACTCGAGGTAGAGCTGAAATGCCCGCGCGGCGTGATTCCCGCGGAGCAGCCGGACCACCAGTACATGAACTGCATGCTCACCCCTCTCGACGGGGCGAACAACCGGCTGAGTTCCAAGGGCGGCGAGATGTTATGGAAGCAGGCCGTGGACTGCGGCGGTCAATGGACAGTGCCCTGCCGCGTCCCTCTCTTTACTGACCGGCCCCGGCGCACCGTCCGCATGCTGGTGAACGCTTCAACCGAGATCGAGTTCATGCTCGACCTGCCGGCCAAGCCCCGCGCAGAACACCTGAACTGGGGCAACTGGAGGAGCGACCGCTTCCTCGAGGAGAAGGATAAGCCGGTCACCGGCTACGCCTACCGGTTCCGGGTCCGCCGGGCGGGCGAAGTGAGAACCGAACTGGATCAGGAGGCGCAGCGGGCGTACGAGGAGCGGATGCGGGCCTTCGCGGCGCTCACCCCGGATCAACCTCTGGAGCGCTGGATCGCCTTTGGGCTGGACGACGCGGCCGACAAGCAACGCATCGCCCGTGTGGTTGTGGACCGCATGGCGGAACTTCCGGCGCTGATCCGAAGCTCCGATCCGGAACAGCTGCGCGGCTTGACCATCGTTCTCTCCACAGTCCAATCCCTGCCGGCTTCCGTGGAGGGTCCGATGCGCCAGACAGCCGCGGCGCTGGCCGAGCGGCTGCGCTCGATCCCGGCCCCGGTCAGCAATCCGGACAACACACTATTGGGACAACTGCGGGGCGTCTACTGGACCTGGCACGAAATGGCCGGCCGGGTTCAGGATCACACGATGGCCGACTTCCAGGGCTCAATGGAGGCTCTACTGGCGGTGGCCGACGCTCGTTCCGGCGACAGCCACGAGTTTGGCGCCCTGGCCGATTCCCTTCGCTCCGACCTGCAGGTGCAGCACCAGTAACCCGTCTACCCACATCCCACACCGAAAGCCCATTGACCATGTCCCACTCGTTTGGATTCACCATCTACACCTTCCCTGCCCGCCTGGCAGACCTTGGTTTTGAGATCGCCGTCCCCAGCGACTGGACCGTCCACGACCTTCCCATGGAGGACGTCGACTTCAGCAATCCCGTCGCCTTCGCCCCGCTGATGGTCGCCACTTCACCCGTGGCCGTCGTCGCGCTCACGGTAGCCGCCCGTCCGGCCTATGAGAATGGCTCGGTTCGCGACTGGGTCCCCTACCTGCTGGAGAACAACGGGATTCAGATGACCGCCGGCGGTCCGCGCGAGATCGGGCCCCTCGAAGGCATGATGGCCCTGGGCCGCCAGGATCAGGAAGGCACCATGCTCGACCACAGGTTCTTTCTCTTCGAGGACGGCGGCCGGCTGGTGAACATCAACCTGATGGCGCCCGAGTCCATCGCCGGCTCCTTCGAACCGGTCTGGCAGGCGGTAATGGAGTACTTCAAGCTCTCGGCGCCGAAGGGTCAGAACGTGCCTGTTTCTTACGTCGCTCCGCCCGCCGAGGAGCCGCAGGATGCGCCTGAGCCGGAAGCAGAGGAGGCCCCGCAGGATCCGGCGGAGAGTCCGGCCGGATTCGCCAGGTACGCGCTGGCGGACGATGCGGCATCGCTGGACCCGGACAACTCCACGAATACCAACCTTCGCGAGAGCGGCCACGGCGTGACGCCGCGCATCAAAGCTCAGGATTCAGAAGCTCGCAAGGTGACCATCGCCGCCGGCGCCATTGCCGCGCTGGTGGACGTCCCCATGGGCTGGTACGCCATGGACGATGGCAAGCGCACGCTTGTGTTTGAACCTACGGGCGAAGTCCAGATCAACCTGAATGTCATCCCCCGCTTCCTCCGCAGCGCCGACGAGATTCTGGACGACCTGCAGCGCGAGGCAGACCAATCCTACGACGATCCCAAAGTGCTGCGGTTAGCCGAGGACGGGCTCTACGGCCCGAGCATCCGCAACATTTTCGACAGCGGCGTGGAAATCGAGCAACTCCACCTGCTGCGCGATGGACGGGACGGGTCCACCATGCTCCGCGCCAGGGTGACGGCAACTCCGGAGCGCATGCAGGATGCCGCGAACCTGGCCGAGTTGATTCTCAGGAGCGTCACATTCCCCGGTGCCGAACCCGACCCCAGCCGGCCCGAATGGTGGAACAAGGCGGTTGCGCTGGAGAACGCCGGCCGGTTGAAGGAGGCCGAGAAGCTGATCGCCGACTCCGTGCCGCATATTGCGTTCGCCATCGCCACCGCGGACATGTACCGTCTGCGCATGATCCGTCTCCGTGAGCAGCACGATGGCGAGGGAGCGCACGAGGCATGGAAAGAGGCAGCCGACTGGGCCCGCACCTATGCCAGCATGGCGACGAGCGGTGGAGAAGGGGCGGCGCTTTCCCGTGAACGGGATCAGTTCCTGAAAGAACTCGGGCCCGACCCCAGCGGCCGTGGTTGAGCATCGGGCTCAGCCTCGAGCGTGGGATGGGCAGGGCGCCTGCGAAGAGGCGGGCGCCTCACCCATTTGGGCAACCCCCGCCACCGCCGCGTCAGGCATTTCAGATTCTCTGCTACTGTGGGTCTAACACCCCGAGCGACGGTCTTCGCGGTACCTAGACAGGCCGGACACGGGTCCTACTGGGCTATGCGAATCCTCTTCACCGCTCTGCTGTGCCTCCTGTGTTTCCAGCCGCTCTCTCGTGCTCAGGAGAACTACGAGATCCAGGTCTACGGCAGCGAGACCATGCCGCCGCACAAGACCATGCTCGAGTTCCATACGAACTTCACCGTGCAGGGCACCAAGTCCGAAACGGAGGGCATGCGTCCCACCAATCACGCCTGGCACGAAACGCTCGAACTGACCCACGGCTTCAACGACTGGTTCGAGACCGGCTTCTACGTCTTCATGACCAATAGCCGCGGCTACGGCTGGCAATGGGTGGGCGACCACATTCGCCCCCGCGTCCGCGTTCCTCCGTCCTGGAATTGGCCGGTCGGCGTCAGCCTCTCCACCGAAGTCGGCTACCAACGGGCCGTCTATGCCGGGGACACCTGGAATATGGAAATCCGGCCCATCGTCGACAAGGAACTCGGCCACTGGTACATGAGCTTTAATCCGACCGTGGACCGCGCCTTCCACGGTCCCGGTGTCGCGTCGGGCGTCGTCTTCTCCCCGAACTTCAAAGCCAGTTATGCCATCACGAAGAAGATCAACTTCGGCGGCGAATACTACGGCTCGCTCGGCCCCCTGCAGGCCTTCGTCCCGCTTCGGGAGCAGGAGCATCAGATCTTCCCGACGGTCGATATCGACTTCGGCCCTGACTGGGAATTCAACTTCGGCGTCGGCCTGGGCTTCACCGGTTCCACCGATCACATGATTATGAAGATGATCATCGGACGGCGGTTCGGCTCCCTCTCCTGGAAACATCACAGCCGGGAAAGCCACTAGCAGCCGGGCGTGGATGCGCAATGTCCACCGGAGCGCTATACTACGCCCAAGCTGGGAACCTGATCCTGGGGAAAAACAATGGTTCAACTTAGTGTGAATGGCGTCGCCCGCAAATATGACGGCGATCCGGAGATGCCGCTTCTGTGGTACCTGCGCGATCTGCTGGAACTGGCAGGAACAAAGTATGGATGCGGAGCAGGCCTCTGCGGCGCCTGCACCGTCCATGTGAATGGACAGCCCGTGCGCAGTTGCATCACGGCAATGAAGGATACCGCCGGGAAGAAGATCACCACCATTGAAGGGCTAAGCCCCGACGGCAAACACCCGCTGCAACTGGCGTGGCAGGAACTCAATGTCATGCAGTGCGGCTACTGCCAGAGCGGCCAGATCATGCAGGCCGCCGGTTTGTTGAAGGAGAAGCCGAAACCGACCGACGCCGATATCGACGCCTACATGACCGGCAATATCTGCCGCTGCGGCACCTATCAGCGCATCCGGTCCGCCATCAAGAAGGCTGCGGGGGTGAAGGCATGAGCGCTGTATACCGCCTCGACCGCCGTGAATTCCTGGGCGGGCTCTTTTCCGCCGGAGCCCTTGTTCTTGCCGCGCCCATGGCTTTGGAAGGCGCTGTCCCGGCCTTCATGCCCACCGTCTATCTCGGCCTGGAACCCGACGGCACCGTGGTCATCGTCGCCCACCGCTCAGAAATGGGCACCGGCATCCGCACATCGCTGCCCATGGTCGCCGCCGATGAACTTGGCGCTGACTGGAAGCGCGTCCGCATCGAGCAGGCGCTCGGCGATGAGAAGTATGGCTCCCAGAACACCGACGGGTCCTGCTCCATCCGCGACTTCTACGATGCCTTGCGCGAAGCCGGAGCTACGGCCCGCATGATGCTCGAGCGCGCCGCCGCCGCCCAATGGCAGGTGCCGTTGAACGAGTGCTCCGCCGTCGATCACGAGATTGTCCATCGCTCGTCCGGCAAGAAGGCCGGCTTCGGCACGCTTGTAGCTGCCGCCGCCAAACAGCCGGTGCCCGCCAAGGCCGACCTGAAACTGAAGCCCGCCTCCGAGTTCAAGTACATCGGCAAAGGCGTGCCGATGGCCGACCAAGTGGATATCGTGCGCGGCAAGGGCACCTTCGGCTACGACGCGAAGATGCCCGGCATGCTCTACGCCTCCATCGAGCGCCCGCCGGTGGTCGGCGGCAGTGTGAAGAGCTTCGACGGCACCGCCGCCAAGGCGGTCAAAGGCGTGAAGGACGCCGTGGTCCTGCCTACGTTCCAGAAGCCCTACGGCTACAAACAGCTCGGCGGTGTGGCCGTGCTCGCCGACAATACCTGGGCCGCCATGGAAGGCCGTAAGAAGCTCCAGGTGGAATGGGTCGGCGGGGAAAACGAGTCGTTCGACTCCGACGCCTTCCGCAAGAAGATGAGCGAGACCGTCCGGTCTCCGCAGAAAGCGGCGCGAAACAAAGGCGACGTCGACAAGGCCTTCGCCTCGGCGGCCAAGACGCACGAGGCGGAGTACTACACGCCGCTACTCTCGCACGCGCCCATGGAGCCGCCAGCCGCGGTCGCCGAGTTCAAGGACGGCAAGGTCACAGCCTGGGCGGCTACCCAGAATCCGCAGGCCGTGCAGGAAGCGGTGTCTGAGGCCCTGGGGATCCCAAAGACCGATGTGTTCTGCCACGTCACGTTACTGGGCGGTGGCTTCGGCCGCAAGTCCAAACCCGATTACGTGGTCGAGGCCGCGCTGCTCTCCAAGCAGGTGGGCCGTCCCGTCAAGGTGAGTTGGACGCGTCAGGACGACATCAAATTCGACTACTACCACGCCTGCGCCTCCGTCTACATGAAGGCGGGACTGAATGCTCAAGGCCGCCCCGAAGCCTGGCTCCAGCGCGTCGCTGCGCCCTCGCTGATGAACCTCTATCAGAAGGACACCATGGTGCTCAGCCCGCTGGAACTCGGTCTTGGCTTCATCGACGTCCCCTTTGACATCGCCAACCTGCGGGTGGAGAACGGACCTGCGGCTGCGCATGTCCGCATCGGCTGGCTGCGATCAGTGAACAACATCCAGCACGCCTTCGCGATCCACTCCTTCGTCGACGAGCTGGCCCACCTGGCTGGTCGCGACACGGTTGACTACGCGATGGACCTCATCGGTCCCGCGCGCCGCGTCGACTTCTCCGGGCAGGGCTTCGAGCACGCCAACTACGGCCAGAAGGAAGACAAGTTTCCTCTCGACACGGGCCGCTTGCGGCGCGTCATCGAAGTGGCCGCCGAGAAGTCGGGCTGGAGCAGGAACAAATCCGCTCCGGGCCATGCCTGGGGCTTCGCGGCGCATCGCAGCTTCCTCTGCTACGTCGCCACGGTAGTCGAAGTGAAGGTCGATAAGGATGGCAAACTCACCATCCCCACGGTTCACTACGCCATCGATCCCGGCCAGGTCATTCACCCCGACCGCGTCATCTCCCAGTTCCAGGGCGCCGCTGTCTTTGCCACCAGTGGAGCACTCCTCGGCGAGATCACCGCCACCGGCGGCAAGGTGAAGCAGGCCAACTTCAATAACTATCCCGTGGCCCGCATGAACGAGGCGCCGCAGCAGGTGCACGTGCATATCGTGCCCAGCAACGAACCGCCCGGAGGCGTGGGCGAGCCCGGCGTGCCCACCATCGCGCCGGCCCTGGCCAACGCCATCTTCGCGGCAACCGGCAAGCGGATTCGCGAGTTGCCGCTGAAAAAGACCAGGCTCGTATAGCAGCGGTTGAGCTTCTCGATTCGGACGGCGGCTGGAGCGATCCGGCCGCCGTCAGCCGTTTCCAGGTGGGCTGGACGTTGCCCTTTCCTCGACCCGGGATGCTATCGCCGATACTGGGATCAAGGCTTACGGGTGCTGTTTTCCGGCCCACCGCACACTGGAAACGAAAGGAAATCAGAGAAGCATGGACCTTCAACTCGAAGGCAAGTCCGCTGTTGTGACCGGCGGAACCGCAGGCATTGGCCAGGCCATCGCCGCCCAACTCGCACAGGAGGGCGTCCGGGTCTTCATCACTGGCCGTACGCAATCCAGCCTTGACAAGGGAATTGCTGAGATCGCACCCAAACTGAAAGGCCGTGGCAGCGTCACGGGCCTGGTGGCCGATCTGGGAACCCGCGACGGCGCCGACAGCCTGGTGCGGCAACTGCCCTCGGTCGACATCCTCGTCAATAATCTCGGGATCTACGAGGCGAAGCCGTTTGTCGACATCCCCGACGAGGATTGGCTTCGTTTGTTTGAGGTCAACGTACTGAGCGGCGTCCGCACCGCTCGCGCCTACCTGCCCGGCATGCTGGCGCGCAATACGGGCCGCATCATCTTCATCGCCAGCGAATCCGCCCTGGCCGTCCCGGCAGAGATGCTGCACTACGGTATGACAAAGACCGCCCAACTCTCCCTGTCCCGCGGCCTCGCCGAGATGACCGGCGGCACGGGCGTCACGGTGAACACCGTCATGCCGGGACCCACCATGTCGGCAGGCGTCGTCGACTTCATCAAGTCGATCTCCGACGATCCGAACGCGGACTTCGCTGAACTGGAGGCTGCCTTCTTCCGGAAGCATCGCGCCGCTTCCCTGCTCCAGCGGCTGATCCAGCCGGAGGAAATCGCCGGCCTGGTCGCCTACCTGGCCAGCCCCCTGGCGGCGGCCACCAACGGAGCAGCCGTCCGGGCCGAGGGCGGACTCGTCCACACCATCGTCTGAGCACTCGCTGGTGCCGGCCGGAGCTTACTCCGGCCGCACCGCCACCATCACGCAGGTTCCTGCTTCGCTGCACTCGAAGCGTACAGGCAGGAACCGCCGGATCACCTCCATATTGGTCTGCGCGTGCCGGTTCAGCTTCACCGCCGTGAACGAACCCGCGCCTGTCAGAGCCATGGGCAACAGCAACTGATCCGCCAGATGCTCGCCCGCTGCCGCCTTCGACCCCAGGTACTCCTGCGCCTCCTGCACCGCCACCTTGGCGACCCGCTCTGCGCTCAGCCCGACCTTTCCAAACGCCGTGAAGATCTCCGCCACCCCGCGGCTCTCCACTTCCACCATCACGACATTGCCCGGGCCCGCGGAGTCGCGCGTCGACTCGATCACCTGAGTCTCCGGAGCCCACTCGAGAAGCCGCGCCGCCGTCTTCACCTCCCGCTCGGCGATCTCTCTCGGCAGGTTCGCCACAATCGCCACCACACGCCGCCCCGTCGTCTCCGACCGCTCTCCAAGGTGCACCGGCCTCAACCGGTCCACCGGCTGGATCTCCGCTGTGAATCGCCCGCCGCCCGCCGGGTAAAACCCCGGCCGTTCCAAACGAACCTGGATTCGCGGCCCCATCCGCTCCACCAGCGGCAGGAACGCTCGCTCCAGGAAAGGGAAGGGCGGCGCCGCGTCGTTGTGCGTCCCGCCTTCGATCACCAGCGTGCTCGGACCCGGCGCCAGCATCAACGCCGGCAGGATCGTCTGGAACACCAGAGTCCCGCTGCCGGCCGACCCAACCGCAAACCGGTACTCACCGGCCTTCACAGGGCCAGGCACGAAGTGGATCGAGGTCGACCCAAGCACCGCACCCTCCACCTGCGCGTGTCCGATCTCCGCCGCCGCCAGCACCGCCGTCAAATGCTGGCGCAGCAGTCCCGGCTTCTGGCGGCCCGCACGAATGTCGTCGATCTGGATAGGCCGCCCGGTCACCAGGGAAAGGCTCAGCGCCGTCCGCAGGATCTGACCTCCACCTTCCCCCAATGACCCGTCAATTTGAATCAACACAGAAATCCCTTCCTGAGGGGCGCGGATCCACTCCGCACCCTCTCAGCCCTTGACGCAGACCACCTGCCGCAAGGTATGCACGATCTCGACAAGATCCGCCTGCGCCGCCATCACCGCATCAATCGGCTTGTACGCCGCCGGCGTCTCATCGATCACCGCCTCGTCCTTCCGGCACTCCACACCCTCGGTCATACGGATGTGGTCGTCCAGTGAAAAGCGCCGCCGCGCCTCGTTGCGCGACATTGCCCGTCCGGCCCCGTGGCTGCAGCTATGGAAGCTCTCCACGTTGCCCTTGCCGCGGACGATATACGACCGCGCGCCCATGCTGCCGGGGATAATCCCCATATCGCCTTCGCGTGCCCGTACCGCGCCCTTCCGGGTCACCAGCACGTTCTCGCCGAAATGCGACTCCCGCGCCACGTAGTTGTGATGACAGTTGATCACCTGCAACTCCGTGGTGAACGGCGGCAGCTTGCCGGATGCCCGGACCGCGCCGAGGATCTGCTCCATCATCAGGTCGCGGTTCCGCCGCGCGTAATCCTGAGCCCACTCGACCGCCTCGACATAGTCATCGAAGTACTCGGTGTGCTCCGGGAAGTACGCCAGGTCGACATCCGGCAGATTGATGTAGAAACGCCGCATCTCCTTCCGGGCCAGCTCAATGAAGTAGCTGCCCATCCGGTTGCCGACGCCGCGCGATCCGCTGTGCAGCATAAACCAGACATGATCCGACTCATCCAGGCAGACCTCGATGAAGTGGTTGCCGGTCCCCAGCGTGCCCAGGTGGTTCGCGTGGTTGCCGCGATCCAGCTTCGAGTGCTTCCGGAGGATATTGTCATACCGCTCCTTCAGCTCATCCCGCCAGACCTCCTGATTGCGCAGGGGAATCGAGCCCCACGCGCCGCGGTCGCCCGCTCCGCCGTGGTTGGTCCGCCCGTGGGGAACAGCCGCTTCGATCGCCGACCGGATCCCCTTCAGGTTGTCCGGCAGGTGGTTCGCATTCAGGTCGGTCTGCACCGCCATCATGCCGCAACCAATATCCACGCCGACCGCGGCCGGAATGATCGCACCCTTGGTAGGAATCACGCTGCCCACGGTCGCGCCAACGCCCCAATGGACATCCGGCATGGCCGCGATCCACTTATAGATGAAGGGCAGCTGCGCCGCGTTGATCAACTGCTGGCGCGCCTGGTCCTCCACCTGGACGCCCTTCGTCCAGGCCTTGATGGGGACCCCCTTCTCCGTCGTGATGACGTTGTATCCGGTTAATTCAGGCATATCCAATTCCTTCCCCAGCGTAGCGATTCTGTTTACCGGCTCCCATCCACCACCCGTGCCGAGCCCCTTTGCGTGAAGCACAACCGGGCCCGGCCGGCCGGCTTTTATCTCGCATGATTGCAATAGAATCACCAAATGTCCTGCTGGAACATCGCCTAATCGCACAGCGGCGCCCCAAACAGTATTTCAATCTTTCAAAAGATCCGCAGATCACTGCGGTCCTTCAAAATATATGGAGCGAGCGCGGAGAATCGAACTCCGTTAGCCGGACTGGCGGTCCGGTGCCCATCCAATGGGCCACACCCGCTCAAAGCTCTTCCCCGGGGCCAGGCACACGTCAAACCACACTCCAGACGCACTGAGAGCGTGCAACTGGAAGCCCGGCCCCAACCAGTCGAATCACGGAGAGAATCGTGGGCGCACGCAAAAAGGGCGGCCACTCGGTGGCCGCCCCTTCTTGAAATCCAATTATTCCAAGTCGGTTAAGTCACCTCACGGGCGTCATGATTGACGCTCGCCTGGGAGCCACGGAGGCATCCGTCGAATTGGAATATGCAGGTCATGCAGTTCAATCCTAAATCACTATCTGCTAAAAACGCAAGATCAAATTAATAAAAAATCGACGGCCTGTGCCAGTCCGCAGCAACTTCCGGATATCGCCCCCGCCCGCTCATCCCTTACCGTCAAACCATGCATAGAACAGTCGACCCCACCGTGCTCTACTTCGGCACCCCCGTCGCGCTCATCAGCACCTTGAATCCCGACGGGTATCCCAACCTCGCGCCCATGTCTTCCGCCTGGTGGCTCGGCTGGACCTGCATGCTCGGCCTCGGCCAGTTAAGCCAGACCTCCGAGAACCTCATCCGCACTCGCGAATGCGTCATCAACCTTCCTTCCCAACACCAGGTCTCGGAAGTCGACCGTCTCGCCCTCACCACCGGCCGCAATCCTGTACCCGAACTGAAACTCGGCTGGGGCTATCGGCACGAGCCCGACAAATTCGAGACCGCCGGCCTCACTCCCGTCGATTCCCTCTCCGTCGCGCCGCCGCGCGTCGCCGAATGCCCCGTCCAGATGGAGGGCATCGTCCACCACCACCGGCCCTTCGGCAAGAACGTCAATGCCAACGTCTTCGAAGTCCACATCGTGAAACTGCACGTCGACGAGAGCCTTCTCATCGACAACAGCCCACGCGCCCACATCGACCCCGTCCGCTGGAGGCCCCTCATCATGAGCTTCTGCCGCTTCTTCGGGCTGGGCAGCGAAGTCCACCCCTCACGCCTCGCCGAGTCGGACTTCATGAAATTCATGCAGCAGGGCCACGGCGCCCAACCGCTGCGCCGCTGACTACCGCTCGCTCTTGCGATCCAGCAACTGCGTCGAGGTAGCCGGGCCGAGCACGCTCCAGTCCCGCAACGCCCACACCACCTTCTTCTTCGCATCTACTTCGATCAACTGCACGGTCTGCGGCCACTCCGCCTGCGGCCGGCTGCCGCACCAGTTGTTGATCAAGGTGTGGCCGTTAGCCAGCCGCGAAACCTCCTGCACGGTGAGCAGCGGGATCCCCGGCAGATCGCCCTTCTCGATCGCCCACACCGTCTCGCCCTTCGAGTTCACTTCGCGCACATAGCCCTGCTGATTCCCGCTGATCAGCGTATGGCCGTTCTTCAACCGCACCGCGGCCCAGGCCGAAGGAGCCTCCACACTCCACACCACCTGGCCCGTGGCATCGTACTCCACCACCTTGCCGAGATCCATATGGGCCACCAGGAAGTGCCCGTCCGTCGTCATGCGGATGTGCCGGAACTGCCCGTGCACGCCATCCGGATTCTTCGTAGGCAGCACCAACTCCTTCTCCACCTGCCCTGTCGACTTGCGCAGGATCATCGCCTTCGCCGGATGCCCGTTCTGCATCACCAGCACCCGATCCCCATCCACGGGCCACGCCGTGTGCATCTCGGTCTTCGGCGGCGCATCGTAGTTCCAGACAATCTTCTTGTCCGGAGTAATCTCACTCGCGCCAAACTGCCGCGAGAACAGAATGTTCCCGTTCGGCAGCATCGTACAATCGCCCAGCTCCCCACGCAGTGGATTCGTGTACGACCACACCACCTTCCCGCCGCGGATCACATGAATCACCTGGTCCGTCAGGCTCCGGTTCTGCCACTCTCCGCAATACAGAAACGAATGCTGCGCCAACCCCTTGCCCGGTAACCGCGGCGCGGCGGTCTGCGCACCCGCCACCAGCGGCAGCGCGGCCAGCATCAATCTGACGGAAATCGAAACAGGCATGGAGACTCACCTTTCACAAGGACGCAAATCGCCGCTATTGTATAGCGTCCCGGCCCCTGTCACTTTTCCATTGACACAACGGCTCAGGCATATGCATACTACCCCTAACGATATTATGCCTAAAAAAGAAATGCCTGCCGGCGCCCTCGTCCTCCTCATCCTCCGTGTCCTTCGCTCCGGCCCCCTCCACGGTTACGCCATCGCCCAGCGCATCCACACCCTCTCCTCCGAGGTTCTGCACGTCGAGGAAGGCGCCCTCTACCCCGCCCTCCAACGCATCCTCCTGCAGGGCTGGGTCACCTCGGACTGGGGCGTCTCGGAGACCAATCGCAAGGTCCGCTTCTACGAACTCACGCCCGCCGGACGCCAGCAACTCGAAGCCGAGATGTCCGGCTACGACCGCGTCCACGAAGCCATCCAGGCCGTCCTCCGCACCGCATAGGAACCCGACTCAATGGACAAGCTCCTTCGCCGACTCCGCTATCTGCTGAACCGCCGCCGCTTCGACGACGAGCTCGCCAACGACCTCGAGTTCCATCGCGAAATGGCCGCGCTGGCGGGAGGCTTGCCTGTCGGCGATCCGCTCCGGCTGCGCGAAGAGGCCCGCGAAGCCTGGGGCTGGACCTGGCTCGACCGTCTCGGTCAGGACCTCCGCTACGCCACACGCCTTCTCCGCAAGTCGCCCGGCTTCACTCTCGCCGCCATCCTCATCCTGGCGGTCGGCATTGGGGCCAACGTGGCGGCCTTCGGCTTCTTCAACCTGATGGTGCTTCGTCCTCTACCCGTCCGCGACCCGGCTTCCCTGCTCCACTTCCAGCGCCAGGCGCCCGCCGGCTACGCCTCAGTCCTGCCTTACCCGGAGTTCGACTTCTTCCGCCGCCATACCACGACGCTGTCCGGCCTCATCGCACGCAGCCGCGGCTCCCTCCAGATGGAAGGCGACGAGAAGCCTCTCAAGGTGCACTTCGTCTCCGCCAACTTCTTTACGGAACTCGGAACCGCCGCCACCCTGGGCCGTCTTCTCGACCCCACCCGTGACGAAACGCCCGGAGCGGATCCGGTGGTCGTGCTCAGCCGGGGCTTCTGGCAGCGGCGCTTCGGAGCCGACCCTTCCCTGCCCGGCCGCATCATCCACCTCAATGGCAAACCGGTCACCGTCGTCGGTGTAGCCTCGGACGAGACCAGCAGCCTTGCCCTCGAAACCCCGGACCTGTGGATCCCGGCCACCCAGCATCCAAACCTGGTCCCGGGCAGCAAACTCCTGACGGACTACTCCGTCGAATCCTCCGGCGAGGAGGTCTGGGGCCGTCTGAAACCCGGTCTCACCCCGAAAGCCGCCGAGGAGGAATTGCGATCCCTCGCAGCCACCCTCCGCACCGAGCACCCCGAAGGGATCTGGGAAAACGAGACCCTCCCCAGCGAACCCGGCGGCTATGTCACCAGCCTCCTCGGCCGTGCCCACCACGGCACCGGAGCCAAGGACCCCAGCGAGATCCTCCCCGTCGCCAGCCTCCTCCTGGCGCTGGTTCTGCTCATCCTGGCCGTTGCCTGCGGCAATCTCGGTGGCCTGCTGCTCGCCCGCGGAGTCGCCCGCGAACGCGAGATCTCCATCCGCGTCTCGGTCGGCGCCGGCAGCGCGCGCCTCATCCGCCAGCTGCTCACCGAGAGCGCTCTGCTCGGCCTGCTCGGCTCCGCCGCCGGCCTCGGTGTCGGCTACCTCGTCATGCGCGGACTCATGTCCGCCACCAGCACCCCGCTCTGGCTCGACCCGGCTCCCGACTGGCGCGTCCTGCTCTTCTGCGCCTCCATGGGCCTCTTCTCCGCTCTCCTGTTCGGCGTAACGCCGGCCTTCCAGGTCGTGCGCCAGCGCCACCGCGCGACCCGCACCCGCCAGATCCTCATTTCAGCCCAGGTCGCAGCCAGTTGCGTCCTCCTCATCGTGGCCGGACTCCTCGTCCGAGCCCTCTCCCATGCCTCAGCGGATCCCGGCTTCGAATACCGGCAGGTCGTCACCATCAATCCGGAACTCGGCAATCACAATTACTCGCCGGCCCAGGCCCGCACCTACCTGGAAACCTTCCAGAGCCGGCTTCGCAGTCTGCCCGGAATCGACGCCATTTCTGCGTCCTCGGCACCTCCGTTCGGCAATAAGACTGTCACCATGGGCGCCGAGTTCGAGGGGCGGATCCTCAGAGTCCGCACCAGCAGCGTCGACCCTTCTTTTTTTGGGACCCTCCGCATCCCGCTCCAGCGCGGCCGTGACTTCACGGCCGGCGAGAAGAATGCCCTCGTCATCAGCCAGTCGCTCGGCGACCTCGCCTGGCCAGGACAGGATCCCCTGGGCAAGCCGATTAACCTGGGGGGCCACGATTGCACAGTGATCGGCATCGTAGCCAACGCGCATGTCACTTCCCAGCAAGACAAGTCCGCCGCGGAGGCCTACTTCCCGGCCGCCGACGCGGACCTGCCCTCCATGATCCTGCTCGTCAGGACCACAACCAGCCCCGAGTCCCTCGCGCCCACGCTTTCTTCTCTAGCCAAGGACGTCGACCCCAAGGTCATGCCCGATGTCCAACTCATGAAGAACTCCTTCCAGCGCCGCCTCCAGGACGCACAGTACGGCGTCCTTTCGATCAGCATTCTGGCCGCCATCGCCTTGTTCCTCGCCTGCCTGGGCATCGCCGGCCTTGTCGCTTACGCCGTATCGCAACGCACCAAGGAGATCGGCATCCGCATGGCCCTGGGCGCTAAACCGGCCGACGTCGTACTCATTGTGATGCGTCAGTTCGCCCGGCCCCTGGGCATCGGACTCCTCCTTGGAGCCGGGGCCGCCGCCGCTCTCTCCCAGGTTCTGCGGAAGATCCTCTTCGGGCTCGGCTCGCTCGACCCCGTCGCCTACTTCAGCGCCATCGCACTCTTCACCCTCACCGTGGCCCTCGCCTCTATCGTCCCGGCCCGCAAGGCCCTGCGGGTCGACCCCATGCAGGCCCTCCGCAACGATTAGACCGATCCGTTACACATTTGCCTGTGGAGAACGGCCGGGCCTAACTGCGCGTTGTGCGATCATCGAGTCTGATGCGTCGAGTCGTCACCATGGAGGATATCCCCCGAGAGGGTGTGCTCCACGTCCCGCCCGGCGCCATCTTCACCCCTTCCGCCCGCGATCTCGCCGCCGAACGCGGCGTACAGATCGTCGAACTCGCTTCTGAAGAGATCGCCCGGCTGGTCCAACCTGACAAAAAGATCGCCATTGGCTCCGATCACGGCGGCTTTCAGATGAAGGAGCGCCTGAAACCGGTCCTCGACGAACTGGGCTGGACCCTCATTGACGTCGGCGTTTTTGAGGAAAAGGCGGCCGACTACCCCGACATTGCCCATGCCGTGGCCAAACTCGTAGCGGAAGGAAAAGCGGCCCTCGGCATCCTTGTCGACGGAGCCGGAATCGGCAGCTCCATGGCCGCCAACAAGGTGCCCGGAATCCGCGCAGCCCTATGTTATGATAGGGCTTCCGCTCGGAACAGCCGCGAGCACAACCACGCCAACGTGCTCACCTTAGGAGGGCGAATGCTCACCGAAAGCCAAGCCGAGGACGTGCTCCGTACCTGGCTCGCCACACCCTTCGGCGGCGGCCGCCATCAGGGCCGAATCGACAAGATCACTGAAATCGAACGGGCGTATTCAACGTGGAACGCGCAGAACTCGAAAACATAGCGGCGGCCATCGCCGAACAGATCCTCGCCGGTGCCGGCGGCACCCCGGCCGCGGCGGCGTTGCCCTCGTTGAAGCCTGGCAACCCGGTAAAGGGCCGCGAGGGCCTGAACGAGTCGGAAGAAGTCTGCCCCGGCTGCGTCCAGCGCTGCGCACAGATGTGCGCGTTGAAAACAAAGAACATCATCTCCGCCGGAGCCGACCGCGTCTCCTCCAGCGAGAAGCTCACCAAGATCGATCCGAAGATCGCCGCCCTCATCGACCACACCATCCTGAAGCCCGAGGCCACCCGCGCCGAAGTCCTCAAAGTCTGCCAGGAAGCCAAACAGTACAACTTCGCCAGCGTCTGCGTGAACCCCCACTGGGTCCCGCTGGTCGCCGCCGAACTCAAAGGTTCGTCCGTTAAGGTCTGCACTGTCATTGGTTTCCCGCTCGGTGCCACCTCCACCGCCTCCAAAGTGGCCGAAACCGAGATCGCCGTCCGCACCGGAGCCCAGGAGATCGACATGGTCCTCAATGTCGGTGCCCTGAAGAGCGGCGACCACGTCACTGTGAAGACCGACGTCCAACTCGTGGCCGAAGCTTGCCACCGCCATGGCGCCATCCTCAAGGTGATTCTGGAAACCGCCCTGCTCACCGACGAGGAGAAGGCCATCGCCTGCGCCCTGTGCAAAGTCGCCGGAGCCGACTTCGTCAAGACCTCCACCGGCTTCTCCAAACACGGCGCCACCGCCAACGACGTCGCCCTCATGCGGAAGGTGGTCGGTCCCGAAATGGGTGTCAAAGCCTCTGGCGGCATCCGCACCCTGGAAGATCTCGAAACCATGTACACCGCCGGCGCCAGCCGGATCGGTGCCAGCGCCAGCGTCAAAATCGTAGAGGCCACGGCTCGCTAGCCCCATGGCCGTCACACGCAAAACCCGGGTCCGGTTCCGGGAGCGGGCGGAATTGCTCGACTTCCTGCTGGAGGTGTCCGCCGCCACCGGCGAGACCCTCGACCTCGAACGGCTCATGGAGAACGTCTCCAATATCGTTCGCCAGGTCATCCCGCACGACCTCTTCGCCATCCTGCTTTACAGCGAACGCCGCCGCGGCCTCCGCATCCGCTACTCCCTCGGCCACCGCCACGAAGTCGCCCACAACCTGCTCATTCCTTTGGGCGAAGGCCTCACAGGCACTGCTGCCGCCACACGCCAGCCGGTCATGACCGGCAATGTGATGGAGGAGAGCAACTACCTCAGCGCCCTCGACGCCGTCCGCAGCGAGCTCGCCGTCCCCATGCTCGCCCGGCACAAGCTCGTCGGCGTCATCGACCTCGAATCCACCACGCCCGACGCTTTCTCCGCGCAGGACCGCGCCCTGCTCCAGCTCATCGCGTCCCGCGTCGGCGCCGCCATCGACAACGCCCGGCTCTACCGCCGGGTCGAACGCCAGAACAAGACCCAGCGCGCCCTCGGCCACATGGCCCACGAGTTCTCGTCCATCCTCAAGCTGGACCAACTCCTGGTGAAGATTGCCAAGAGCGTCCGGACCCTCATCAACTTCGACGCCTTCATCGTCCTGCAGGTCGACGAGGACCGCAAAGAGCTCGTCAGCCTCTTCAGCCAGCGCTACGACAAGCGCGTCCAGATGGAGAGCCTGCCCCTCGGCAAGGGCATCACTGGCGCGGCGGCCGAATCCCGCCAGCCCGTCCTGTCCCGCGACACATCCACCGATCCGCGCTACATCGACTCCCATGTCGGCATCCGCAGTGAAGTCGCCGTGCCGCTCATCGTGAAAGACCGTGTCATCGGCGTCATGGACCTCGAAAGTGAGCGTGTCGGCTACTTCAACGAGGACCACGTCCGGACTCTATCCCTCATCGCGCCTTCCGTCGCCAGCGCCATCGAGAATGCCCGCCTCTACGAGGAACTGGAACGGCGCGAAAAGGCCATCCAGGAGGACCTCGAGGCCGCCCACGAAGTCCAGTCGATCATGATGCCCCAGGCCGCTCCGGACCTGCCGGGCCTCCAGGTCGGCGTCCGCATGAAGCCCGCCCGCCTCATCAGCGGCGACGTCTTCGACTTTTTCGAGTACACCGACGACCACACCATGCTCGCCTTCGGCGACTCCAGCGGCAAAGGCGCCGCCGCGGCCCTTTACGGAGCGCTCTTCAGCGGCATGCTCCGCGGCGCCGCACCTCGCCGCCGCAGTCCGGCCCAGCTCCTGAAGTCGCTCAACGACACGCTGATGGAGCGCCAGGTGCCCGCCCGCTACGTGACCCTGCTGGTCATGCTCTGGCGCGCCGCCGAAAAAAAGTTCATCATGGCCAACGCCGGCTCCACCACCCCGCTGGTCTGCCGCGGAGGCCAGATCCTCCAGCCTCACGCCGCCGGCGTGCCCGTCGGCCTGCTGGAGAACATCGAATACGAAGAGACCGAATTCCAGGCCAAAAGCGGCGACGTCTTCGTCCTGTTCAGTGACGGCGTCCAGGACCAGGGCAACCCGACCGGCGAGGAGTACGGCCGCCGCCGCCTGCGGCGCTTCCTCGAAGCCCGTTGCTGCGACCCGGCCCAGGAGATCGCCGACGGCCTCCTGGCGGACATCGAGGAGTACCGGGAAACAACCCCGGTCCACGATGATCAGACGGTCATCGTCCTCAAAGTAATCTGACGGCAGAGGGGCTCAAACCAGTTATGTTTCAACCGTTCGAATATCGCGAAGGCGTCCTCTTTTGCGAGGGCGTGGAGCTGTCGAAGATTGCCGACCACGCCGGCACGCCCTGCTACGTCTACTCCGCGCGCGCCATTCTCGACCGCTTCCGTTCCTACGACCATGGGCTCTTCGGCATCCCGCACCGCGTTTGCTATGCCGTCAAGGCCAACAGCAACCTCAGCCTGCTGAATCTCCTCGCCCAGGCCGGCGCGGGCTTCGACATCGTTTCCGGTGGTGAACTGCACCGCGTCCTCAAGGCCGGCGGCGATCCCGCCAAAGTCGTCTTCTCCGGTGTCGGCAAGACCCGCGAAGAGATCGACTCCGCCCTTCATCTGGGCATCCACAGCTTCAACTGCGAGAGCGAGGCGGAAATCGCTCTCATCAGCTCCCTCGCCACCCGGCTTGGCAAGACGGCCTCCGTCGCCCTGCGCGTCAATCCCGATGTCGACGCCTCCACTCACCCCTACATCTCCACCGGCCTGAAAGAGCACAAGTTCGGCATCGACATCGCCGAGGTCGAGGGCGTCTACCAGCGCGCCGCCGCTCTGCCGGGCATCTCGCTCGACGGCGTGAGCTGCCACATCGGCTCTCAGTTGCTCGACCCGGCTCCGCTGCTCGAAGCCGCCACCAAGATGCTCGCCCTGGTGGGCCGGCTGCGCGCCAAAGGCATTGAGATCAAGGAGTTGGATCTGGGTGGAGGCCTGGGTGTGCCCTACCGTGCCGGCGATCCGCGCCCCGACGTCGACACCTTCCTGCGCAAGATCCGCCATCTGGTCGACGGCCACAACCTGTTCCTCATGTTCGAGCCCGGCCGCTCCGTCGTGGCCGAAGCCGGAGCCCTCGTGTCCCGTGTCCTCTACCGCAAGAAGAACGGCGCGAAGGAGTTCGTGATCATCGACGCCTCCATGACGGAACTCATCCGGCCCGCTCTGTACGAGGCCCATCACGAAATCCTGCCCCTGCGGCAGTCCAAATTCGGCACCGTGGTCGCCAACATCGTCGGCCCGGTCTGCGAAAGCGGCGACTTCCTCGCCGAGAACCGCGAAGTGGCCAATGTCCTGCCCGGCGACCTCATCGCCGTCATGACCGCGGGAGCCTACGGCTTCGCCATGGCGTCGAACTACAACTCACGCGTCCGGCCGTGCGAGGTTCTGGTGGAGGGCGATACCTGGCGAGTCATCCGCCACCGCGAGACGCTGGATGATCTCATTCGCGGGGAAGAACTTTAAAGCAGCTTCTTGATCGCCGCTTCCAGTTCGGGGAGGTTCACCTCGCCAAAGAACGACCGGACCTTCTTCCCGGTCTTGTCGTACAGGAACGAAGCCGGCAGGGCGCCCGTCCACTTGGGGTCGAGGAAGGCGGCGAACTTGTCGTCGTCCTTGGCCCGGCGGATATAGACGGGAGCCGGCACTTTGGTCTTATCCAGATAAGCGGCGGCGTCTTTCGCCTGCTCCGGTTCGTCGGCCGAGATCGTGGCCAACTGGAACCCCTGCGCCTTCAACCGGGCTTCCATGGCCACTAGTTGCGGCATTTCCTTCCGGCAGGGCACACAGTAGGTCGCCCAGAAGTTCACCAGCAGCACTTTACCCTTGGCCGGCGCCACCACCTTGGCGGTGTAGGTCGCCTCGTCCACAGGTTTCAGGTCGGCCGCCAGCACCGGAACGGCAGCCAGCAGCAGGGTCAGCAGGATGCGTTGCATGGCGCCGTCCTCACTTCTTCGCGTCGGACTTCTTCGGCTCGAGCTTGAGGTTCACCACCGCGTCCAGCCGGGTGTCGAAGATCGTCAGGGACCGCGTCGGGCTGGCAAACTCCTTGTAGTCCGCCTTCAGCTCGTAGTCGGTGTGCGTCGACAGGTTTTGGAACTGATACTTGCCGCCATCCTGCGTGATGAAGGACTTCACCTGCAGGCTCTTGAGGTTCTTCAACTGCACTACGGCGCCCACCGCCGGAGCCCCATCCTCAAGAGAAACAATACCTTCCACGTTTCTCACGTTCGGGTCGCGCGGCTTTGACTTCTTCTGGTTGGTGAACTGGAAGGCAAACAGCGACGCGGCCAGCAGCGGCATCAGGACAAATAAGCGGCGATTCATGGTGGACTCCTATTTCGACTCCGGCCCAGCCCCGGCTTTCAGCTGGAAATACACATCCAACCGGTCCGGACTGTCGTTTACATCGACAACCTTCTCTTGTTGGACGTAGCCACGGGCCTTGGCGGTGACAAGATACTGAGCCTTCCGGGGCGGGACGTAGAAGGCGAACTCGCCCCGCGCATCGGAGACCAGCTTCTTGGGCTTAGGCGCCTTCATCCCTTCAGGCTTGGTTTTCACCGTAAGGGTTACTTCGGCGCCGGGCAGGGCAAAACCGGGCTCCCGGAACACGGTTCCAGCAACCACGGCCGATTCAGAGGGCTTGTCTCCGGCTCCGAGCAGGCCGGAAGGCAGTATCGGCGAGAGAACCAGCAGCAGGACAACGGCAATCAGCCTAGCGCCAATCGTCGTCTTCCTCCTCCTCTTCCTCTTCCTCGTCTTCCTCATCGTCTTCCTCGTCGAACTCCTCGTCGAACTCTTCGTCGTCGAAGCCTTCGCCGTCAGTTTCCAGTTCGAGGGGATCGACGGACGAGACTACGAAGTTCTTCCCGCATTCTTCACAAAGGACGGATTCGCCTTCGTCCAACTCGTCCTCTTCAACGTCGATGGCAGCGCCACATTCTGGGCAGTCGATCATGGCTGATTCTCCTCAAGGGAAGGCAAGCGCTTCAAGCGTCAGAGTGAATTGTCGCCAAAGTGCTTGTCCTAATGCAACGGGGAACTTAGTGGGCGTACTGGAGCCGTTCGCGCTCTTTGTTCTCCGCCTCCTCAATGCTCTTACTATGCGCATCGAGGTCGGCGGGTGTCACGGTCGCGATCGAGGTCTCCATGTCCTCCCAGGTCGAAATCATGTGCTGAAGGTGGAGGCTCGCCAGACGCCCGCACCAGGCGTCGGTCAGCGGTCTGCCTCTGCGTGCCGACACGGCCAGAAGGTCAGTGTGCATCAGGGCTACCACCACCTCACGCTTCTCCTCGCCGTCGGTGATGTAGTACTTGCAGTCCACGGCATCACAATGGCGGATGGAGATGGCATTCTGCTGCCACCGGAACTCGGCCTGCCACGCGCGGCCAAACGGATCGGTCACTTCAAATCGGCGGAAGTTCTCTGGCATTCAGTTTTTATCCTAACGCAAAGGCCGCCAACGGCAAGAGTGCCATGGCGGCCAGGGCAAAACTTTAAATAACTAACGTAGCGGCTGGGGTCAGACCAGGGAGTTGTGCCGGACGTGCGACAGGAACTCGTCCCGCGAGTCCTTCCGCTGGCGGAAGGCGCCGCGCATGGCCGACGAGGTCGTCGACGAGTGCTGCTTCTCCACGCCACGCATCATCATGCAGAAATGGCGCGCTTCGGTGATCACCGCCACGCCCACCGGGTCCAGCACTTCCTGCAGGCACTCGGCGATCTGCTGCGTCAGCCGCTCCTGCACCTGCAGGCGCCGCGCAAACACATCCACCAGGCGCGGGATCTTACTGAGCCCAATGATCTTGTTTTTGGGGATATAGGCGACGTGCGCCTTGCCGTAGAAGGGCAGCATGTGGTGCTCGCACATCGAGAAGAACTCGATGTCCTTCACCACCACCATCTCGTCGCACTTCTCCGTGAAGATCGCGCCGTTGACGATCTTCTCGATATCCGCCGTATAGCCGCTCGTCAGGAACTTCAGCGCCTTCTCGGCCCGCATCGGCGTCGACAGGAGCCCTTCCCGCTGCGGGTCTTCCCCTAGCGCGCGCAAGACTTCCTTCATGTTGGCCGCAATGGCCCCCTCGTTACCCGCGGCCTCGAGCCGCTTCGGTTCAAGAACCTTGACTACAGCTTTCGATGATTTCATCGCGATGACTTTCCTGAGGCGCCGGGACCGGCGCGACCACTTCAAAGATGTTGCGTTTGGTTTCCCAGATTCTAAGCTTTTCGAACCGGGCCGGATGCCCCGCAAAGGCAATCGGCCAGGCGGCCGCCAGACGCCGTGCCAGCACTTCGGCCAGCACTTCTGTCGTCGGCACCAGCGTCGCAAACTCCGCCACTTCCAGGTTCAGGTTGCGCCGGTCGAACTGCTTCAGGACCACCGACTCGACAAACTGATCCAGCGCGTCGACCGAAACTACACGTCCTCGTGCAGGATCAACCTCCTCGCGCACACAGACGTCCAGGGTGTAATCGTGACCGTGGCCGTAGGGGTTGTTGCATTTCCCGTAGACTTCCCGGTTCTCCGCTTCGCTCAGCAGGGGAGTGTGCAGGCGGTGCGCGGCCGAGAATCGATAGCGGCGGACCAGACGTACGTCAGGCATGGGCAACGCTTAGCTTAACGCCCCTCATACTCAACGAAAAGATCGTCGGTCTCATACAGCCGGATAGCGTGCAGCCGTCCGGGTCCCGCCGCAAAGTGCGGCTCCAGCCGCCGCCAGATCTCCACCGCCAGGTTCTCGGTCGTCGGCACCACGGAATCGAAAGGAGGAACCTCGTGATTGAGGTGGCGGTGATCCATCGGATCCACCACTTCCCGCTCCAGAATCTGCTTAACTGCCTTTAGATCCACCACCATACCGGTAACCGGGTCAGGCGCGCCTTCCAGCGTCACTTCCAGCGAATAGTTGTGGCCATGGCCATGCGGATTCGCGTCGGCGCCATAGAGCGCCGCGTTTTCGGCCTCGGATAAGCCCTGGTTGTAACAGGAATGGGAGGCGGAGAATTCGACCTTGCGGGTGATCCACATGACAAAAATGCTGCCTGTAGAACAGATGCGCGGGCCGCACCTGACGATACAATTATAGGTGTAGGGATCTGGATACCCAGGTCCAGAAAGTCGGGCGCTATGGACAAGAACAAGTTGGCATTCAGGATTCAGATGGTGGCCGTTGTGCTGCTGGCCGGTCTGGCTCTCGTCATGGGCAATTCACTGCGCGAGCGCGTGGTGGCTGTGGGCGACAAGGCCCCCAAGTTTACGGTGCGCACGGATCGCGGCCGCGACCTCTCTACCGCCGACTTCGGCGGCAAGGTGCTGGTCGTCAACTTCTGGGCCACCTGGTGCCCGCCCTGCGTCGAGGAGATGCCCTCCCTGCAGGCCATGGCCCAGCAACTCGGACCCAAGGGCGTCGTCGTCCTGGGCGTCAGCGTCGACAAGAACGATGTCAGCTACAAGCGGTTTCTGCAGCAGGCCCGCGTGACCTTCGAAACCTCCCGCGATCCCGAAGCCAACATCAGCGCCGACTACGGAACCTTCAAGTACCCTGAGACCTACATCATCGACCGCGAAGGCAAGGTCCGTCAGAAGATCATCGGACCTCAGGACTGGACCGCGCCCGAAGTCATCCGCAGCATCGAGTCCCTCCTGTAGTTGTAGTAGAGTGAGGGGCAACCATGGGCGCTTGGAAGGACGAACTGATCCGCATCGTTGGTCCGCGAGGGTACCTGAACCGCCCCGAGGATCTTCGGCTCTATGAGTACGATGGCGGTGTCGACAAGGCCCGCCCGGAGATCGTCGTCTTCCCGCGTTCTACCGAAGAAGTCAGTGCCATAGTCCGCGTGGCCCACCGCAATGGTGTGCCCATTGTCGGCCGCGGCGCCGGCACCGGCCTCAGTGGAGGCGCGATTCCTGAAAAGGGCGGCATCATGGTCGGCTTCTCCCGGATGAACCGCATCCTTGAGATCGACCTGGCCAACGAACGCGCTGTCGTCCAACCCGGCGTCGTCAATCTCGACATCAGCCTCGCCGTCGACGCCGACGGCTACTTCTATGCGCCGGACCCGTCCAGCCAGCGCGCCTGCACCATCGGCGGCAACGTCGCCGAGAATGCCGGCGGACCGCACACCCTCGCCTACGGCGTGACAACGAACCATGTCCTCGGTCTCGAAGTCGTGCTGCCCGACGGCACGGTCGTCCAGACCGGAGCCTGGTGGCCCGACACGCCCGGCTACGACCTCACCGGCCTGCTCACCGGCAGCGAGGGCACCATGGGCCTGGTCACGAAGATCGTCATCCGCCTCATGAAGAAACCCGAGTGCGTGAAGACGGTGCTGGCCATCTTCGACTCCGCCGACGATTGCGCCCTCACCGTCAGCGAGATCACCGCCCGCGCCATCACGCCCGCCGCTGTCGAGATGCTGGACGGCTGCATGCTCAAAATGGTGGAAGCGGCCGTGCATGCCGGCTATCCGCTCGACGCCGATGGCGTCCTCCTGATTGAACTGGAAGGAGTGAGGGAAGCCGTGGAGGAGCAGGCCGAGCAGGTCCGCCAGGCCTGTGAATACTGCCGCGCCCGTGAGTTCCGCGTGGCTCGCAGCGAGGCCGAACGTCAACTGCTCTGGAAGGGCCGCAAGAACGCCTTCGGCGCCATCGGCCGCGTCAGTCCGTTCTACTACGTCCACGACGGCGTTGTCCCGCGCACTCAGATCGCGCCCACGTTGCGCCGCATCGGTGAGATCTCCAACCACTACGGCCTCACCATCGGGAACATCTTCCATGCCGGCGACGGCAACATGCATCCCATCATCCTGTTCGATGCGCGCAAGCCGGGCGATCTCGACCGGGCGCAGGGCGCCGGCTTCGACATCCTGGAATACTGCATCCAGGTGGGCGGGTCCATCACAGGGGAACACGGCATCGGGATGGAGAAGGTGCACCTGATGGACAAGCAGTTCTCGGCTGAATCCCTGGACATGATGCGCCGGATCCGGGAACTCTTCGACCCGGCCCGGCTGTTCAATCCCGGCAAGCTGCTGCCCGGCGTCCGGGGTTGCGCCGAGATCCGCCAGCCGCCGCTCATCGCCGGCAATCCGGTCTACTGATCCCTTGGGAGGTACACGGTCATGATCAACCGACGAGAGTTCTCGCTGGGCGCGATGGCCTTCTTCGCACCGGCGCAGAAGGAAAAGATGACCCCGACGGAGCGGGTCACCGCGGTGCTCAAGGGCCGTATGCCCGACCGTCCTCCGTTCTCCTTCTGGCATCACTTCCACGACGAGGCGCAGCCGCCGGAGAAGCACGCCGCCTTTACGATGGACTATCAGCGCCGCTACCATCTGGACTTTGTGAAGGTGATGAGCGACTACCCCTACCCGAAACCGGCCCGGGGTGAGTGGTATGAGCTGAAGCCGCTGGACTCACCCTTCCCGCAGCAACTGCGGGCGCTGGAACTGATCCGCGACGGACTATCCGGCCAGAAGTACTTCCTGGAGACCCAGTTCAATCCCTGGAACGTGGCCGAGAAGTTGTCGTCGAAAGAGGCGGTCCTGCGGCTGATGCACGACAAACCGCAGGCGTTGCTGGACGCGCTGGAAGCCATCGCGAAGTCGGAGGCAAATCACGTCAAGGCCGCCATGGAAGCCGGCGCATCCGGCGTCTTTCTCTCCATCGCCAATGCGCAACAGGGCGTAATGACCCTGGCCGAATACCGGAAATTCAGCGAGCCCTTCGACCGCATGGTGCTGGCTGCCGCGCAGGGCGCGCCCATGAACACGCTGCACCTGCATGGCGACCGCGTCATCCTCGACTACTTCTGGAGAGGCTGGAACGTACCCATCATTCAATACTCGGTCGCCGGCACGAAGTTCCCAATGTCGGAGGCGCGCCGGCGCTTCAACGGCGTACTGATGGGCGGGCTGGATGAGAACAAATCAGTCACCTCCAGCGCCGCCGACATTGCGGCCCTGGTCCAGAAAGCGCGGGTCGCCGCGCCGAAGTGGATCTGCGCGCCGGGCTGTTCCATCCCGGACGACGCCAGCGACGCCAACCAACTCAAGCTCAGCCGAACCCTGCACGGTCAATGATGAACTGGAAAACGCGCCGCTGGGACCTGTACGCCCCCTACTACGACAAGCTGATCGGCTTTGAGCACCTGCGCCGCCGGTCTCTGGACCTGGCGAAGCTGCAGCCCGGGGAACGCCTGCTGGTCGACGGCTGCGGCACGGGCCTCGACCTGCCGCTGATCCCAGCAGGAGTCGAGGTGGATGCGGTGGACCTCAGCCCAGGCATGGTGGAGCAGTCCCGCCACAAAGGCACAGCCGCCCGGATTCAAGTCATGAACGCCCAGCAACTGGGCTTTCCCGATGAGACCTTCGACTGCGTCCTCCTGCACCTGATCGTGGCGATCGTGCCGGAACCACTGCGCTGCCTGCGGGAAGCATCGCGCGTCCTCAAGCCGGGCGGCCGTGTGATGTTGTTCGACAAGTACTTTCACGGCCCCGGCCGGCCGCGCCTGATCCGCCGGCTGCTGAACCCGATGATGAAGTTCCTGGTGACCGACCTGAACCTGCGCACGCTCGAACTCGCCGCCGAGGCGGGCTTTCGGGTAGTTCACGAGGAACCGGCGATGCTCAACGGCATGTTTCGCATCGCCCGCCTGGAGAGGCGCTAAAGCGTCTCGAACTCAAGGGTCTTCTTCAGCGGCGTCAGGCCGCAGAGGTAGACGCTGGACCCGGGCAACTTCGTCTCCGCGCCACGCACCTGGGTGTAGGTGTGCTGCGAGAAGCCGGGTCCGAAACGGATGGCGTCGTTGCCGGCGCGCGCCACGGCATAACCGTCCTTCAGCAGGAAGCCGCCAGGGACCTTGGGGGCCGCACCTACGCCTTCCACCACGGCGTTCTCCCTGAGGTTGACCTCGATGGCCAGAGGCACTCCGGCCGTGCCCTGCGCTTCGATGTCGATCACAAAGCCCTTGGCCTTTTCGCGCACGGCGACGGTGTAGCGCAGGCGCTCGATGTTGCTTTGCTTCCTCTGCGAGCGCAGAGCCGACCACTCGGACGCCTCGACGTGGCGCGGCGGGTCGAAGGGCTGGTAGTATGGGCCCTCCAACTCCTGCGTCATCCGGTAGCCGTCCCTGGTCTTTTCATAGGACGAGGCGCGGAACTGGCCTTTGCCGAAGAACGCTGACGCGAAGCGGACGGCCTCCACCACGCACCCGCCGTTGCGCATCGTGAAGAACCGGCTGTTGCCGTTCAGCAGGATGCTTGCACTCATGGCGCCGCGGCGGAACCTGGCGATCTTCACGGCGGGCATGAGCTTTTCGAAGTCGTCCGGCAGGGGCTTCGAGGCCGGCAGCGGCTTCTGCAACTCCGGATAGCGCAGGTAGAACGACAACGACCCGGCCCGCTGCTCAATGCTTCGGACGACCGTGGCGAATTGGCCGTTGTTGTCCCGGATGGCAAAGTAGCGCAGGGGGAACCAGTAGCGATCCATCCCGGCGCGGTCGTATTGGTCCTGCCGGGTGGAGATCTCGGTCACCACCTCGCCGCCTGGATGGATGAGGTAGAGCATCGCCTGGAGGTTGCGGCGCACGGGGTCCAGCAGTTCGGGCCGGCCGGTCTTAAGACCCGTGACCAGCAGGGCCTTGTCGCTGACCGTGTTGTAAACCGTAGTGGAACGCTCGTCGAACTGGCCGTCGGAGTCGATATCGATCCCCTCGGCCAGCCACTGTGCAATGCGGCGCGGATAGCTGGGATCGGGCAACAGTTCGTGGATCTGGGAGAGCGCTTCGCAAACGACCCAGCGATGATTGGGCGTATGGACGCCGCCGGTCGCCAGGGCTTTGCCGGCCTTGCGGAGGAACGGCTCCAGCGCGGCAAACATCGCCGGTTCGTTGAACTGCTTCGCGATCGAGGCCGCGCCCGCGGCGCTGTGCGTCACGAAGCCGAGGTCCGGAGTGGAGTGGAAGTTGGTGATGAGCAGATCGATAGTGCCATCGCCGTTCTGCATGCGGGTCAGGTAGCCCGCCGCCAGATGGAAGCGTTTGGCCACCTCGGCCGACTTGTGGTGCCGCGAGCCGGGATAGACATAGGCGGCGATCAGAGTGTCGCACAGGCCCGCGCCGGTGCCGGCGCTGAAGAGGCCGAACTCGTCGGCGTAGCCGCCGCGATGCGGGTCTGCCGGCTCTGTGATCTGCCGGCTGAGAATCTGGTCGACGGAGGCGTCGTGGCGGCGCACCAGGTCAGGATCGATGGATGATGTGGGCTGGGCGGCGGCCGTGGCGGCCAGCGCGGCGGTGAAGTGTCGGCGGCTGATGGGCATGGGCAGGTTCCCTGCGATTATAATGCCCGGGGAGTTTCTAACAATGTTGCTAAGATGTTCCGCCGCCCTGCTGCTGTTTTCCAGCCTGATCTTTGCAGCTCCGCCTGTGCCGGATGCGGGCAAAGCGGGCCTCGACACCGCGCAGATGCAGAAGATCGCGCCGCGCATGAAGGCGATGGCCGACGCCCGGATGGTGGCCGGCACGGTGACGCTTGTTCAGCACAACGGCGTGCTGGCTCACCTGGAGGCAACCGGTTGGGCGGACATTGAGGCGAAGAAGCCGATGCGCACCGACTCGATCTTTCAGATCATGTCGATGACCAAGCAGTTCACCGGAGCCGCCATCATGATGCTGGTGGAAGAGGGCAAGGTACGGCTGAACGATCCGGTGGAGAAGCACCTGCCGGAGTTCCGCGGCCTCTGGGTGATTGCCTCCGAAGTGGATGGCGTGCGGACCCTGCGGCGGCCGTCGCGGCCGATCACTGTGCGCGACCTGATGTCGCACACTTCCGGCATGGGGCAGGCGGCCCCCGGCATCGGCGACATCATGGTGAAAATGGATCGCACGCTGGCTGAGGCGTGCCTGATCTACTCCCAGCAACCGCTCGACTTCGAGCCCGGCACCAAATGGCAATATTCCAACGCCGGACTGGCCACGCTGGGCCGCATCGTTGAGGTGCAGAGCGGTATGAGCTATGAGAAGTTCCTGGAAACCAGGATCTTCCAGCCGCTGGGGATGGTGGATACCTACGTTTTCCTACCCGCCGAAAAGCACGCCCGCCTGGCGGCGCTCTATCAGAGGAAAGACGGCAACCTGGAGAAAGCAGGGGCCAACGTTCTGGGCGGAGATGCGCTGCAATTCCGGAAGGGTGCGAAGTACTCCGGCCCCGAGCATAGCCTGTATTCCACCGCCCTGGACCTGGCGCAGTGGTATCAGATGATGCTGAATAAAGGCACGCTGAACGGCAAGCGGCTGCTTTCGCCTTCGTCCGTGGAGGTCATGACAAGAGTCCATACCGGTGACTTGAAGGCCGGGCACGATCCGGGCGTCGGCTTCGGCCTCACCTGGGCAGTCGTGAAGGACCCGATTGGAACGCTCACCGGGCACAGCATCGGCACGTTTGATCATGGCGGAGCATTCGGGACCTACGGCTGGGTGGATCCGAAGAAGGAACTGGTGGGCGTGTTCCTGGTCCAGGAAGAGGACGATGCGAAGACGGTGCGCGACGCATTTATTAACATGACCAACGCCGCGGTACTCGAGTCTTCGAAACCATAGTGTTGTAAATCGCTGAAAATCGGGCCCGAAGCGAGGTAACTGGCGCCCCGGCCACGCGCAACTTGCATCCCGGACGCCTCGGGAAGCTTCTAAGATATAGGAATCCATTTGCTGCCCTCGGCACGGATTATTCCTCGACTGGGGTCTCTTCGAAAATGCATGGGGTTTGGGAATTCGTTCTGCACCACGGCTACGGGCTGATGTTTGCCGCCGTGTTTGTGGAACAACTGGGCGCGCCGGTGCCGGCCGTGCCGGTGCTGCTGGCGATGGGCGCCATGGCCGGGCTCGGATACTACTCGGTGGCGCTGAGCCTGTTGCTGGCGGTGATCGCGGCGCTGGCTCCGGACATCCTCTGGTACTACCTGGGACGCCGGCGGGGCGATTCCATTCTGGCGCTGCTGTGTAAGCTGTCGCTGGAACCCGACACCTGCGTCCGAACGACCACAGACGCTTTTGACCGCTGGGGGCCCGCCACTTTGCTGGTAGCGAAGTTCGTGCCTGGCTTGAGCACGGTGGCGCCGCCCCTGGCCGGCTCGGCGCGATTGCCTGTCGCCCGTTTCCTGGCCTTTGACGCCGGCGGATCCTTCCTGTGGGCCGGTTCCGCCCTGGCGGTGGGCTTCCTGCTGCGGCGCCGGGTGGAGCATTTCGCCGAAGCACTTTCGAATCTCGGGATGGGGCTGCTGGTGGTGGTTGGGTCGCCGCTGGCCGCCTGGATTTTCTGGAAGCTCTGGCAGCGGGAACGGGCGATGCGGCTCTACCGGATCGCCCGGCTGCAGCCTACTGATTTAAAGGCTCTGCTGGACTCCGGGGAGCCTACCTACATCATCGACCTGCGGGGCCCCAAGGCGATCCAACGGTCGGGCTCGAAACTGCCGGGCGCGATGATGCTGCCGCAGGACGAGATCGATGTGCACCTGCGCAAGCTTCCCGCCGGGGCGCACCTGGTTTTCTATTGCAGTTGACCAAACGAAGCATCCAGCGCCGGTCTGGCGCTACGACTCCAAAAGATGGGTTTCGCGAACGTCCGGCCGCTGCAAGGCGGCTATGATGAGTGGGTCGCTCAAGGCTATCCTGTTGATAGCCTTTGAGGGGCTTTCATGCGGACCCTTGCCCTGGTTCTAATCTTTTCCAACTTTGTTTTCGCCGGCGGTGTGACTGTTGCCTTTAATCCAACGGATCCGGCCGTCGGACCCTTTCCGTCGGACTTCATGACAGCGCCGGACGACACGCAGAAGACAGGGCGGCGCGTGAACCTGCCGCTGCCGGACTGCGATCAGCGCTCGGGCGATTGCCAGGAGTTGACCCTCATCAATCAACTGGACGGCTTCAATGTCCAGGCGCGCGTGATGGTGCGGTTCAATGGCGCCATCGATCCGGCGACGCTGCGCAGCGGTGTGGTGCTGGCG
The DNA here is from genome assembly GCA_017307505.1 of Acidobacteriota bacterium. Taxonomy (GTDB): domain Bacteria; phylum Acidobacteriota; class Terriglobia; order Bryobacterales; family Bryobacteraceae; genus Paludibaculum. The sequence continues at coordinate 397,794 of JAFKEE010000017.1, forward strand.
TGGCTGGACGGTTCCAACCGGGTGACGGGCATCAACCGGGTGAGCTGGGATCCGGCAACGAACACCATGCTGGCCAAGCCCGATGGGCCGCTGCGGCAGGGACTGCGCTACGCGATTCTCGTGACGGACGCGGTGAAGGATCCGGACGGGGCACCGGTGATCCGCGACGAAGGCTTTCAGGCGTGTATCGACCAGCTTATTGGCGGTGTGTACTGTACGGATATCAGCCAGGCGGTTGCACTCGCCGGACAGGTGCTGCCCGGGGTGACGGTAACGGGTGGATCTGTGTTCACGACGATGACCGGCACGACGCTGCTGGAAGCTGCACGGCAGATGATCGATCTGAGCGCTCCGGCATTTGAGCCGGTGGCGACGGTCCCGGTGCGCGAGATTCGAAGCCTGACGGTGCATGCACAGGTCCGCACCGATGGGGAGAAGTTTCAGGATGTGCCGTTCCCTGCCCCACCCGCCATTCTGGCGGTGCTGGGGGTCGACCGGATTGCCTTTGGCACTTTATCGTCGCCGCGCATGATGAGCGATCAGCAGGTGATCCCGAATACTCCGACACTGGACCCCCTGCCGAAGGAGATCCCACAGCAAAAGATCGCGTTCCATGTCCTGCTGCCGAACACGCCGATGCCGGCGGGCGGCTATCCGGTGCTGCTGGCGGCGCACGGTCTGGGAGACAACCGGTTGGCCGGCCCGTCCGTGATGGCACAGTCGTTTGCGCCGAAGGGCTTTGCCATTGTGGCGCTGAATGCCGTGGGGCACGGCTATGGTCCGGAATCGACGATCCTGATCGGCAAGGATTCCGGGGTGCAGGAAGTGCCGGCGGCCGGCCGCGGCGTCGACCTGGACGGTGATGGCGCGATCGGGCCGACGGAAGGCTGTGTCGTGCTGGTGCCCGGCGCGCCGGTTGCGATCCGCGACTGCGTGCGGCAAACGGCAATCGACTGGCTGGCGATGGCGCGGGCGATCAAGCTGGGCCTGGATGTGGATGGCGATGGACGGCCGGACCTGGACGGGTCGAAGATGGCGTTCTGGGGGCAGTCGCTGGGCGCCTTCGTCGGGACCCTGGTGACGGCCACAAGTCCGGACATTCCCGCGGCGGTGCTGAATGTGGGCGGGGCGAGCGGCGTGGAGACGGCCCGCGTGAGTCTCTCACTGCGACCCCTGGTGCAGAGTTACCTGGGCCTGCGGGCGCCGGCGCTGCTGAACGCATTTCCCGATTATGACGAGCAGTATGTCGGCCGCGATGAACCGGTGAAGATCCTCAGCGTACCGGGCGCGGCCGATCTGAAGGACGTCTTCGAACGGTTGGAGTGGATCGAGGCGGCGGGCGCGCCTTCGACCTATGCACCGCACCTGATGACGGCCCCGCTGGACGGAGTTCCGGCCAAGCGGGTCCTGTTCCAGTTCGCGATCGGGGACCAGACCGTGCCGAATCCCTCGAACTCCCTGCTGGTGCGCTGCGCGGACGGGCAGGCAATGACCTCCATCTACCGGCACGATCTGGCGCGCGCGCTGCGTCCTGAACTGCCGGCCAATCCGCATGCGTACTTCGCTTTCCTTTTGGACGTGAACGGGGCGCCCATCTCGCTGGCGGTGCTGGGGCAGGCCGCGAACTTCGTACAATCGGGCGAAAACGCGATTCCGGATGCCAACTACATGGTGAAGCCGTTCTTCGGCCTCGAACTGTTCGAGACTCCGGCGGTCCTGCCGGAGACCACCGGATTCCTGCAATAGGACCGTTCATCAGCCCCTGGCGACCGTTCGACGGAATGGACGTGCCTGGAAGGGGAAGCACAGCCTACCATCACCTTGGGAGAAGTTCCAATGACGAGCCGATGGTGGATGCTCTTCTTGAAATGGATGGCGCGCGTGGCGGGTGTTCTGGTGGCGGGCGGCTTTCTCTTCCTGGTGAGTGCCGAGTTCTTTTCGCCCCATTCGGGCCCTCCGACACAGTGGCGGGAGTGGGTCGGCATTGCCCTGATCACCATCGCCTGTCTATCGCCCCTGCTGGCCTGGAAGTGGGAGATGGAGGCAGCCGTGCTTTCCCTGGCCGCGCTGGCGGCGTGGGTTTCGATTGTGCAGTTCCGCCTGGATCGCGGCGGCAAGGTGGTGGCCGTGATGGCGGTGCCGGCGTGCCTGTTTCTGCTGGACTGGGCCGTGAAGAAGACCCTGCAAAAGCCCATGCAAACCAACTGAGCGCGGTGCGCTACCCTGGAAAACATTCCCAGCTGACAGAGGGGATCCAGGGTAGAGATGAAGACGCTGCGACTGATTGCCTGCCTGCTGGTGGCCGCCGGAGTGTCGGCCGCCCAACCCTTGCGCTATGCACTGGACCTGACGGTGGTGCCGGAACGGACGGAGTTCACCGGCACTGTGCGCATCGCCATCCGGCTGAATGAGGCCACCCATCAGATTACGCTGAACGCCAGGGATCTCGCCGCTACCAGCGCGTTGGTGCGTGCGGCGGGCCAAACGTTCCCGGCACAAGCGTCAGTCCTGAATCCAGAGGAGATGCGGGTGGCTTGGGCCGAACCGGTGGGCCCTGGCGAGGTGGACTTGGAGATCCACTATCAGGGGCGCATCGATGACAAGGCCATGGAAGGACCCTACCGGCGGCAGGTGGAAGGAGAATGGTATGTCTTCACGACCTTCACGGCCATTGAGGCACGCCGGGCGATGCCCTGCTTCGATGAGCCGCGCTTCAAGACGCCGTGGCGGGTGACGCTGCATGTGCGGCGGGCGCACCGGGCGTTTAGCAACGCTCCGCTGGAATCCGAGACGGATGAACCGGAAGGGATGAAGTCGGTACGGTTCGCCGAGACGGCGCCGCTGCCGAGTGAGGTAGTCGCCTTCGCCGTGGGTCCCTTCGATACGGTGAATGGCCCGGATGCGGGCCTGCAGAAGGTGCCGGTGCGGGTGGTGACGCCAAAGGGCCTCGGCGAGCAGGGGCGCTATGCGGCGGATGTCACGAACCGCGTGATGGAAGGGCTGGAGCGCTATACCGGGATCCCTTATCCGTTTCGCAAACTGGACCATCTGGCACGGGCGGAAGGCGCCTTTGGCGCAGTGGAGAATCCGGGGCTGATCAATTACCAGCAGAGCACGCTGCTGGCGGAGCCGGGCAAGGATTCGGACCAGTGGCGTGAGAAGCTGCGGCAGATCATGACGCATGAACTGGCACACCAGTGGTTCGGCAATCTGGTGACGCAAGCCGGCTGGGAAGACGTCTGGCTGAGCGAGGGGTTCGCCACGTGGCTGGCCGGCGTGATGATGGATGCCGAGCATCCGGCCGCGGAGAAGAACCTGGCGGCGGTGGCAGCCCGGGAGCGGATGCTGGCGGCGGATCGGGGTCCGAAGGCCCGGCCAGTCCGCGTGGCCATGCGCAGCCGGGAAGAACTGAAAGACGTCTACAGCCGGACGGTGTATCAGAAGGGCGCGGCGATTCTGCTGATGCTGGAGGGCTGGCATGGGGCGGAACGGTTCCAGAGTGAGATCCGGAAGTATCTGAAGCAGAGGCCATTTGGGACAGCCACAACGGACGATCTGGCGGACGCGCTCGATGCGGGGCAGACGCTGCATACGTTTCTGGATCAACCGGGGGCTCCAGCCGTTCAGGTGACGCGGAAGTGCGAGAACGGGCGGGGTGCGCTGATGGTGGCACAGACGGCGGGGGACGCCAGATGGGCCGTGCCGGTGTGCTGGAAGACGAACTCCGGCCGGGACTGCGTGTTGCTGACCGAGGCGTCGCGGGAGGTTCCGCTGGAGGCGTGTCCGGCGTGGGTCTTCGCCAATGCGGGCGGGACCGGCTACTACCGGACCGTGTGGACCGAGGCGGAATTGGAGGCCGTGGCGCAGGGTGGTCTGGCGGAACTGAGCCCGGCGGAGCGGCTGACGCTGGTGTACGACCTGAAGGCGGGCGGGCAGGGACGGGCCGTGCTGGGCCTGCTGGCTCGCGATGCTCAGCCACGCGTGGCCCAGGCGGCGGCTGAGGCATTGAAACTCGTGAAGGAAGCCAGGCAGGAGAGGCCTTGACGCCGGATCGAGTTCCGGGGCAGAGCCTGCTGCGGTCCCTGCGGACGCGCGATCTGACGGCGGTGGTCCTGAACGGCGTGATCGGCGCGGGTATCTTCGGCCTGCCATCGCGGGTGTTCGCCCTGAGCGGCGACTACAGCCTGTTCGCGTTCCTGGCATGCGCTGTGTGCGTGGCGATTATCGTCCTGTCCTTCGCTGAGGTGGCGAGCCGGTTCTCGGAGACGGGCGGGCCTTACCTCTACGCGCGAGAGGCGTTCGGGCCGAGTGCGGCTTTTGCCGTGGGGTGGCTGTTGTGGGTGGCGCGGGTGTCGGCGTTTGCGGCCAACTGCTCGCTGCTGGCCGAGTATCTGGCTTTGTTTGTGCCCGCGTTGTCGGGCGGGCCGGCGCGGGCTGCGCTGCTGGCTCTGGTGGTAGCGGCGTTGACGTGGTTGAATATCCGGGGCATCCGGCCGGTGGCGCTGGCGAGCAATGTGCTGGCGGTGGGGAAACTGATCCCTCTGGCGGGCTTCGCCGTTGTGGGCCTGTTCTTCCTGCAGCCGGTCCAGTTCAGTTTCCAGCAGCCACCCAGCTACCGGTCGTTCTCGCTTTCGGTGCTGCTGCTGGTGTTTGCGTTCACCGGGTTTGAGATGGGCATGGTGCCGGCGGGGGAGTCGAAGAATCCGAAGAAGGATCTGCCGCGGGCCTTGTTTTCGGGCATGACGGTGGTGATCGCGCTGTACCTGCTGATCCAGGTGGTGTGCATTGGGACGCTGCCCGGGCTGGCGGGTTCGAAGCGGCCGCTGGCGGACGCGGCGGCTGCATTCAGCGGCCCGGCGGGTGCGGCGGTGATGGCCGCCGGACTGGTGGTCTCGCTGGCCGGGAACCTGAATGTACTGGTGCTGTCGGCGTCGCGGATCCTGTTTGCGATGGGGGCCCAGGGCGATCTGCCGGCTCCGCTGGCGCGGCTCCATCCGCAGTTCCGGACACCGGTGGCGGCGGTGCTTTGGACGGCGGCGGCGATGCTGGCGCTGACGCTGTCGGGCACTTATGTGTATCTGGTGACGGTGAGCACGTTGTCGAGGCTGGTGGCGTACCTGGCGACGTGCGCGTCGGTGCCCCGGCTGCGGCGGCAGGCGGGGGCTCCGGTGGCTTTGTTTGCCACGCCTGGCGGAGTGCCGATGGCGCTGTTGGGGGTAGTGGTCTGTCTCTGGCTGTTTTCGAGCAGTACGTGGCAGGAGGCGAGAGACACGATGCTGGCTACGGCGATTGGGTTCGTTTTGTTTGGGGTGACGAGGTGGCGGGCGGTACGGGGGGCTTCGGGTTAGCCCGTCGGTTGCGCGCCGGAGGCCGGGACAGGCGGTTCGCCGGGCTTGCCTTGGAGCCGCCTCCAGACGCGACGCGCGGCTACCGCGCCTGGAAGCTCTCCGACGATCGGGGAGGGTTCGATTTTCAAAGAACAGTCCGGCCACACAGGGGTCGTGCTCCGGGGATGGCGAAGGAGCTTGGGTTCGTTTTGGGTGAGGTCGCGCAGTGGCGCGTCCGAGTTAGCCTGTCGCTAGCGCTCCTGGCCTGGGTGTACGGTCGGAGATATAGGACCGCTTCCAGAAATGGGTTTGATCCCTCAAGGAGGAGGGAAAGTGCGCCGCCGACCCAACAGTGGAAGACGTTGACGGGGCCGGGTGGGTGGCGGAGCAATGGGTTTGTTCAGCCATAGCGGAAGAATTCTCGAGCCGTGGAGAGGCGGAACGGGGTTCCGAGCGGAGTCGCCGAAGCGGCAGTGCTGGGCCGGTGGGGGATGGCGCAGTTGAACCTGACGTGTTTTGCCTGGGTCCCCAATGGCTTTGTTCCCTCACAGAGAATGGAAACCGGGCTGCGGGTTGAGTAGGGAATGAAGTCGTTGCGGCGGGCCGGGCTCCCGGTTGGTGGCTTCGTTTCGTCAAAACCCGGCGTGGGTGTGAGGGGGGCGTGGCCGGGTGCGGTTGTTGCTGGATCCGGCGGGGCTGCCATTCGAGATGAGTTGCGGTTGGAGCGGTCGCGCAGAGATAGGGCTGCGGGACGCCAGGATGGGTTTGTTCCGTCAGGGATGGGGGAAACTGGCCTGTAGCCATGGGCGGAATGGGCGCGAGGGCGGGTTGCCTGCTCCTGTCGAGGCCGCTGAGCGCCAGCGCATCCGAGTTTTCACGCTTGTTCATCTTTTGCTTCTTCTCCGGATGCAAGACTACAGGGCCGGCAATCGGGTTGCCCCTGGACTGATGGGTAACTTATTGACGGCATTGAATCAGGAATATTTTGAACTGGCGGCACCGATTCGACGGGCCGGGTAAAAAGCCATTGATACTTTTGTGAAGATTACGGGATGGAGAGGGTGGGCTGTGACGGGTGGACGATGGGGCCCTCCAGTTCTGAGGGGCATTCTGGGCTGCTGGGTTGCTCGCCGATGGATGTCCGGGTTTGTGATGGCGACGCGCCTGAACGGGTGCCCGCTTACTGACGCGCACGGTTCGCGGCGAGTCCTTGTCTTTTAGGGCCGGGGGAGTTGCGGCTTTTTCGCCGGTGTTGGGGTTTGGGGCGTCCTTTGATGACCGTCTTTGTGTCCGTGGCCCGCTCCTTTCCAGTCGCGGTTCGCAGCGCGGGAAACGGGTGCCCGCTTACTGACGTGCGCGGTTCGCAGCGACCTGGCGAAGACGTGGTGGTGACCCGTCGCTGACGCTCCGAGACAGGGAAAATGGCACTGTCGACGGCGCCGGAAACCTTGCACTTCCCCGCATTTAGGATAACAGGCCACCCATTGTGAAATCGAACTCGTTGATAACAAACAGGATAAAGTCTTCCATTCCACCCATAAAAGAGTCGACTTCCCGGGTCCAGTTCGAATAACCTGAGTTCGTACCAACGGCACAGGCGATTTGGACACCCCTGCGCCTCCACCAAGCGGCCGGATTCCCTCAGTAATACCAGCGTTCCGTCTACCGGCCCGGAACTCGATGCGATTGGAACTCAACGAAGAAGAGGAGAGTCGTGTGCCTGCACTCACTACCAGACTTAACGTGTCGATTCGCGCATTGAAAACGGCTCAGAGCGGTGGTTCTGGAGCCGATCGCAGACTCACCCTCGCAGGTTTGCAGCAGACCTGTGCGGCGACTGGGACAGGGGACGGTTCGGTCCCGAACTCGACAGGGGTGGCGCAATGACGAAGCATGCCGTGGTGATTGCCGGAGGCGGTCCGACCGGGTTGATGCTTGCAGGCGAACTGGCTTTGGCGGGGATCGACGCCGCGATTGTCGAGCGGCGCACCAGCCAGGAACTCACCGGCGCTCGCGCGGGCGGCCTCCATTCGCGGACTATCGAGATCTTCGATCAACGGGGCATTGCGGAACGGTTCCTGAAGGAGGGACAGGTGGCGCAGGTCGCGGGATTCGCGGGCGTCCGGCTGGACCTTAGCGGGTTTCCCACGCGGCACCCTTATGGACTCGGGTTGTGGCAGAACCACATTGAGCGGATCCTGGCCGGCTGGGTGGAGGAATTGGCGGTGCCGATCTACCGCGGATGCGAGGTGACGGGTTTCACGCAACACGAGACGGGCGTCGAGGTGCAACTTTCCGACGGCCGGCTGCTGCGGGCGGAGTATCTCGCCGGATGCGATGGAGGCCGAAGCCTGGTGAGGAAGGCGGCGGGCATCGAGTTTCCGGGCTGGGCTCCAACCACGAGTTGCCTGACCGCGGAGGTGGAACTGGCCGAGATGCCGGAACTGGGCGTCCGCCACGACGCCATCGGCGTGCATGGCTTCGGGCGCCGGGAGTATGAGATCCGCGACGGCAAGGTGGTCTTCAAGGACAGCGGGCCCATCCGGGTCATGGTGACTGAGCGGCAGATCGGTCCCGCGACCGAACCGACGCTAAGGGAGCTCAGCGAGGCGCTGATCGCCGTGTATGGGACAGACTATGGAGTCCACAGTCCCACTTACATCTCCCGGTTCACCGATACGACGCGGCAGGCCGCAACATATCGCGACCGGCGGGTCCTGCTGGCCGGCGATGCGGCACACGTGCATGCTCCGGATGGGGGACATGGACTCAATACGGGCGTGCAGGATGCGGCAAACCTGGGATGGAAGCTGGCTCAGGTGGTGAAGGGGCTTTCGCCGGAAAGCCTGCTGGACACGTACCACGCCGAGCGCCATCCAGTGGCGGCACGCTTATTGCGTTACACAATGGCGGCGGTTCTGTTGCGCCGGGCGGACGAACGCACGAAGGCGGTGCAGGACACCGTGGCCGAGCTTCTCGGGATGGAGGAGCCTCGCAAACGCTTCGCGGCGGAGATGTCCGGGCTGGGCATCCGGTATGACCTGGGGGAGGGGCATCCGCTGCTGGGACGAAGGATGCCGGATCTGGAAGTGATTGCGGCCCAGGGTCCGGTTCGCGTCTTCACACTGCTGCACAAGGCGCGCCCGGTGCTGCTGAATTTCGACGAGCGTGGACGGTTCGACATCGCGCCGTGGGCGGATCGAATCCAACTGGTGGAGGCCAGCTACGCCGGAGCGTGGGAGCTTCCGGCAATCGGGCCGGTCCCAGCGCCCGCGGCGGTATTGGTCCGGCCGGATGGGTATGTGGCGTGGGTGGGTGATGCGGCTGGGCAGGATCCCGGCGAAGCGATCACCAAGTGGTTTGGAGCTGTGCGTGCATCATAGCGCCGAGGCGTGTGCAATCCGAAGCGGAGCGAGCGGGTCCTCGTGGGGCTCACTCCGCCCGGAGCGCCGACATGGGTTCGACGCAGGCTGCCCGCCAGGCCGGGATGACAGCGGCCAGCATCGCGGCCAGGCCGAGCAGGAGGGCGGCCATCAGCAGCATGGCCGGATCTCCTGGTTGCACACCGAACAGATGAACGGTCATCAGTTTGCCGGCCCCGACGGCCAAAGGAATTCCGATGGCGAGTCCGGCGGCCACCTGCCTGCAGGCGCCGGCCATTACCATGGCCACCACGCGGCCGCGATCCGCCCCCAAGGCCATGCGCAGGCCGATTTCGCCGGTGCGCCGCTCCACCATGTAGGCCAGGACGCCGAAGAGACCCACGACCGCGAGTACGAGTCCAAGTACGCCGAAGAGAGTCGTCAGCGTCGCAATCAGCCTCTGCTGCTGGAAATCCGCGCTGACGATCCTGCTGTAGGGGTCCACCCCATAAAGGACGAGATTCGGGTCGACTCCGGCCAGGGCATTGCGCACCTGTTTCTCCATCTCCGGAAGATTCCCCGGCGCCCAAATCACGATGTTGTAGAGATAGTGGGACCAGATCTCGCCGCTTTGGTAGGCGGGATCGTCGAACTTGACAGTTTGGGCTTCAGGCAACCAGTACATGGGCCGGACGGGCTTCTTGTAGTCGTAAGTCATGTACCGCACATCGTTGATGACACCGACAATCTCGTAAGTTCCCGCGTATTTGAGCTTGCCGGATCCGAAGTGCTGCCCAATCGGATTCTGGTCCTTGAAGAACCGCTTCACAAAGGCCTGATTGACCACAGCCACAGGACGTGTCGTGCCTGAATCACTCTCCGTGATGGAGCGGCCCAACACGGTTTTCGCCCCGATGGCTTCGAAGAAGCCGGGCATGACACGAACAAAACCGGCACCCGTGTCTTCCTTGGCGCCGGGTTCCGGTTGCCCCGCCACGCGAATCGAGTTGTTCCAACTGTCACCCGTCATGGGGGCATAGAGCGCAGGCGCCACCATGCGCACACCAGGGATCTGGAGCAGACGTTCGTTGATCTGGCGGAACATCGGCTCGAGTTGTTCCGATTTGTAATTGCCCAGCATCGGGTTGATCGAGGCGATGTAACGGTCTTTCGTTTCGAAACCGAAGTCCTGGTGTTCGAGGTTACGGAGGCTCTTACCCAACAAGGCGGCGACCGACAACAACACCACCGAGACCGCGATCTGTGCAATCACCAGTCCCTTCTGGGTCCAGGCACGACCGGCCCCGACCGAACGCCCCAGGCCGCGCAGTGCATCGGCGGGATCGGCATGCGAAGTGATCCACGCCGGTGCGATGCCGAACAGGATGCCCGTCAGCATGGACACCCCCAGGGCGAACAGCAGGATGGGCCAGGACGGAGCCGACTGCAGAGGGACATAATTGGCCTGGCTGCCGCTCTGAAAGGCGAGAGTGACCATCCCCTTCGTCCCGGCGTAGGCTACGGCGATGCCCAAAGCTCCGCCAACGACGGCAAGCAGGATGGATTCGACCAGGACGGCGCGCATCAGGCGCGCTCGCGAAGCGCCCAGTGCGACCCGGATGGAAGTCTGTACCCGATCCTTCAGCCCACGCGTGAGCATGAGATTGGCGAGATTCGCGCAGGCAACCGTCAGCACGCAACCGGCGGCAATCAGGAGGAGGTTGAGACCGTCCTCGTACTGATCCCGCATGACTTCGATGCCCGAACCGCCGGGCACCAGGCGCACGGTCTGCTGGGTCCAGGTCTGCTTCTCGCCGGGTTCCATATCCGGCACGTGGCCGGCCAGCCAGTCGTGGAATTCCACTTTCAGCTTTGCATCGAGAGTCTTTGGATTCACTCCGGGGCGTACTCTACCAATCAGATCGAGGAAGTTTGCGTTCGACCGTTTTAGGCGGGCGGTGTCACCGTCGATCAGGATTTCCGTCGTCAGGGGTAGCCAGAAATCGGGCATGCCCCAGCCGGCGAGCTTTGCGCCATAGAAGGCCGGGGCAGCGACACCGACAATGGTGAAGGAGTGGCCATTGATCTGGTAGGCCGATCCGACCACTGAAGGATCCGCGCCGTACTTTTCGTTCCAGATCCGGAAGCTCATGACCGCGACGGGCGGTGCGCCTTCGACGTCATCCTCATCGGTCATCAGCCGGCCGATCCAGGGCTGCACACCGAAGGTCCGGAAGAAGTTGCCGGAGACGAATTCCCCATTGCGGGTTTCGGCCGGTGAAGCTGAGCCGGACCTGCGAACGCCGAGGGGCGCATTGCCCGCCTGGAGCGCCGCAAGATCAACGAACTCGGGCGTCTGGGTGCGGAAGTGCCGGTAGGCTTCCCAGGAAAAGAGGGAGAAATCGCCATCGTCGCCCTGGGTATATCCGCCCCAATTGCAGCAACGGACCTTGTCACCGATCTTCCAGAGTTCTTCCGGTCTTGTCACAGGGAGCGATTTCAGCATCACCTGGTGGACGAGCGTGAAGATGGAGGTGGTCGCTCCTATGCCCAGCGTAAGGGTGATCACCGCTGTTGCGGTGACTCCCGGAGCCTTTTTCAGTTGCCGCACGGCATCGCGCAAATCGGCCAGCACTGGTCCCTCCGGCACAAGAATCGACAGTTTACTCTTTCGAACCTTCCCTATATACGGTCGAGGCGGACCGTTGTGTGGCGGTTCCGGCGAAATAATCTTGAACTGGCGGTCTGGACCAACGGCGGCGCCGAGATGCCGGGGCTGCCGTTCCTCCCAAACGGCTGTCCAGGAGTTGAGGCGCGGCTTCCTGGTGGGCCTGGAATGGGTGATGCTGGAGAAGCGATGATCACCCGTATAACCGAGCGCGCCGCGATCCGGCGGTTGCTGGACCGAGACCGCATCTGGGCGCTGTACGCACTTGCCGATCTGGACGATGGCCTGTTCGAAGACTGCCAATGGTGGGTCTGCGGCGAGGCGCTGGCGCTGGTTTTCGAAGGGATTTCGATCCGGCCCATTTTCGTGATGGGGGAAGGAGCGGAACTGCGCGAGCTGCTGGGTAGGATGCCGGCGGACTGGGGCTATCTGAACCTGCGAACCGAGCAATTGGCCGAGGCGCCGGGGCTGTGGAGCTACCAGGAACAGCATGTCATGCACCGCATGGTGATTGAAGACTGGAGACCGCGGACGGGGGATTGCGTGGTGCTGGGTCCCGAGCATGAGAGCGAAATCCGGCAACTGTACGAGACAGGGGACGGAGGCGGTGTGGCCTTTGCGCCGTATCAGCTGGCGACCGGATTCTTTCGAGGAGTGCGGCGCGATGGAGCGCTGGTGGCGGTGGGCGGGGTGCATGTGGTGTCGCGCGCGGAGAGTGTGGGCGGGGTGGGCAATATCTTCACGAGGCCGGACTGCCGCGGGCAGGGTCTGGCGCAAGTGGCGGCATCGGCCGTGGTGGAGGCGTTACGGGCAGAGGGGATCCGGACGATCGGGTTGAATGTGGAATCGACCAACGCGCCGGCCATTGCGGCGTATGAGCGGCTGGGGTTCCAGGCGCGATTCACGTATGTCGAGGGGCCGGCGCGGCGGATTACAGGGAGAGCGATTTCCTGATTGACTGCCGAGCCCGCCTCGGACCCGCAGTGAATATCCTTGTGCCCAGGTGTAACATGTGACATAGTACACCTGTGATTGGGACCAGTGCTGGAGACGCAGTATGATTCCATTCCGGGTTACCTTGCAGTCGGGGATACCGGTCCACGAACAAGTCGCCTTTGAGGCCAAGAAGGCCATAATCTCGGGGCGGCTGCGGCCAGGCGATCCATTTCCATCCGTACGGGCTCTGAGCAAGGCGATGAAGATCCATCCCAACACTGCGCAGAAGGTGGTGGCCCAGCTGACGGCCGAAGGATTGCTGGAGGTGCGGCCGGGTATCGGTACGGTGGTGCTGGCGCCGCCGATGGGCACGCGCTCGGAACGCCGCCAACTACTGGGCCGCGAGGTGGAACAACTGACCGTGGAGGCCAGGAAACTGGGGCTGTCGCGGCAGGAACTCCACGATGCGATTGATGAACACTGGTTCCTGCTGGAGCCGGCCTTGAAGGAGAGGTCATGAGTAGTCCGTTGCGCACGGAGGAGCTAACCAAGCGGTTCCGAGCAGTCGAGGCTCTGAGCCAGGTGACGCTAGAAGTCCCCGAAGGTGCGGTCTTTGCGCTGGTGGGTTCGAATGGGGCAGGTAAGACGACTCTGCTGAAAACATTGCTCAACATCGAGCAGCCGACGTCCGGACGGGCTGAAGTGCTGGGGGTGGATTCCCGAGCGATGGGGGCCGGCCAACTGGCGCAGATAGGCTACATCTCAGAGAACCAGCGCTGGCCAGGATGGATGAAGACCGGCTACTTCCTCTCCTATTGCCGGGACTTCTATCCTACGTGGCGGGACGAAGAACTGGCCGAACTGGTGCGCCTCTACCAACTTCCGCTGGACCGCAAGCTGAGCGAGTTGTCGCGAGGGATGAGACTGAAGGCCGTGCTGGCGTCCGCGCTCGCCCACCGGCCCAGGTTGATTGTGCTGGACGAACCCTTCAGCGGTTTGGATGTGCTGGTACGCGAGCAGCTTATTGAGAGCATTCTGGAGCGCACTCCGGAATCCACCGTATTGCTGGCTTCTCACGACCTGCCGGAGATTGAGAGTTTCGCCAGTCATGTCGCATACCTGAATGAAGGCCGGCTGGAGTTCGCCGAGGAGATGGGCAGCCTGACGGAGAGATTCCGTGAGGTCGAGGTGACGCTGGAGGAGCCGGCGGTGCTACCCGGAGATCTGCCGCGAAGTTGGCTGAATCCCGAGCAGTCCGCTGTGGTTGTGCGATTCACGGATTGCCGCTTCGATGGCCAGCAGACAATGCTCGAGGTCCAGCGGCGGTTGCGCGGTGTGCGCGATGTGACTGCACGCGCCATGAGCTTGCGTGCGATTGGGGTGGCGTTGGCAAAGTCGGCGGAGGCCAGCGGAGGGGGCGAAGTGACGTCATGCCGATAATGCTTCATATCTTCTTGAAGGACGCCCGGCGGCTGTGGTGGGTGATTCTTGCGACATGGGTTCCGCTCACGGCTCTGGCGTGGCTGGATCGCTGGCGTACGGACTGGCTGATCAGCGCTCCGGAGGGCTGGCTGAACCTGTTGGTCCCCCTGGCGTGGGCGTGCCTGATCGCGATGGTTGTCCAGGAAGAACCGCTGGCCGACAAGGAACATTTCTGGATCACCTGGCCCTACCGCTGGCCGGTGCTGCTGGGGTCGAAGGTGCTGTTCGTGACCGCGTTCATCCATGTACCGGCGCTGGTGGCGGATGCGGTGGTGGTGACAGCGCATGGATTCCCGCTGTGGGGTTCGATGCCGGCGCTGCTAGGGAAACAGGCCGTGCAGGCGGCGGTGGTGACGGGTCCGGCGGTGGCGCTGGCTGCGGTCTGCCACCGGATCCCGCACTTCCTGGTCGCGGCGATCCTTCTGTTTGGCGGGGCGGCTTATGTGGCGGCGTTCTCCGGACCGGTGCCACCGTGGTTTGCGCCGGACGCGCTGCGCCGGGAACTGCCGGCTTTCGTCGTGGCCTCGGCCGCGGGAGTGGTGATCCTGATGCAATACAGCCGGCGGTGCACGACTTCCTCGCGGGTGGTGGGCGGTGTTTCGGTGGTGACGGCGGCGGCGCTTTTCGGCAGCCTGACCCCCTCGCTGACGGCGCGGCTGCGGGTCGCGCTGAGTCCGGGCCAGGGTGAGTTGTCGCTGCGGTTGCCGGTCCCGCGGCCGGAGGTACCGCGCGCGCTGCGAGTGGGCCGGTTCCAAGCGGAGTTCGATTCCCTCGCACTGCCTGTGACGATTTCCCCGGCGCCTGGCGGAGCCGAGTACCTGATCGACCGGCCACAGATTGAGATTGTGGGATCGAACGGCCAGCGGCTGCGAAGCGTCATTCCGGCCCCGGGCTTGCATACCGGACCATATGACATGCTTGCCTATTTCGTCCTGAACCAACAGGGGCAGCACTGGCTGGGCCTGCGGATCCCGCGCCGGGCGATGGACCAATTCCGGGGTAGCCAAGTTGCGATTCTGGGGCGATCGACGGTGACCTTCGTGGAACGAGGTGAGACGGCTTGGATGCCGGCCGGGGGCAGCGTGGCGGTGCCAAGGTTGGGACGGTGCCGCACCGAGGAACCGGTAGACCAACTCCCCTACCGTGACGGCATGCTGAAGGTGGTGTGCGAATCCGTGGCACCGATCTCCTCGCTGACCGAGGTTCGGCTGTGGAATCCGGCGTCCGGACAATCATGGCGTCATCACTTGGGTGATAGCGCAGCAGCGGCGTACGGTCCAAGGGAGGCGTGGCTTTCGCCACTACACCGGCTGCAGACTTACTTCCAACTGGCCGCAGGGTCGAGGGCGACAATGCCTGGCAATCGCTGGCTGGTTCCCCTGGAGGAGCTGAATGGGGCTCGCGTGGCGATCACGCCGGGATGGATCACAAGGTCGGCGACGTTGACGATTGAGCTGCAGGCTTTGGACTTACAGGCGTTTGTGGTGGCTGCCGAGAAGTGACGGCGGCCAATACGGCGCGACAGCGCTGCTAGGGACTTGGGAGTATGCGGATGGGAGGATTGCGGGGGCCATCCGCTCATTCACATTCGCGGCTCTATGTTCACGCAGCTCCTTCGCCTGGGATGTTTCGTGCTGGCTGGCGCGAGACGGCCACACTCGGACGTATACCCTACTTTCTAGTGTGATAAGCTGACCGCAAAACTGGGCTCCGTCGAAAACCTGGTCCTTGCTCGGTTTTGAAGTTGCACATCCACAAAAGAGCCCAGATCTACCGCGCGGCTCTCCGGTAATTTCAGCCGGCTGGAGGCGGCGGGTGAACCCTTTGTCCGAGCTTTATTCCTCAGGAGGATTGCCCGATGCCGCCCCCTACGCAAGAGCTGTTGGACGCAAGAATTGCGATCAGAGAAACGATCGCAGAAAACAGGATCATGACGGACGAGGCCAGTCAGCGAATCGCTCACTGGCACCAGCAGATCAAGGTCTGGCAGGACACGGACAGCCTGTCGGATGCGTTTGCGGATGGCCGGCTGACGTTCCGGCAGATGAGCCACCCCGAGAAGAAGTACAACTACGCGAAGGAGAATCCGACCAAGGACCCGACGCGCGAAAAGATCCTGGGCATTATCAACAATGACAGCCACCAGAAAGAGGTCACGAATACGGCCGTCAAGAATGACGATGATGTCTGGGTGCTGGGGGGAGCAAAACGGGGACGAATCCTCCTCGACGCCGGGGGCGCGGGCATTGTGCGGCGCATGAATCCGCAGAACTTCCTGCGGACCGCGGAGGCGCCTCAATCCAGCAAATTCCGTTTAGGCCTGCATGCCCTCAGCGCGTCGCTGCTCGACCCGGCCGGGTATGTGCTCAAGCGGTATGAGGAATCGGTCCTGATCGTCCTGATGCCGCTGCCGTTCCCGGAGGATGTACGGCTGTTCTATCAACTTCGGGAACTGTCCAAGACCGGAGGCTGCGCCAGCTTCCAGAACGCGGTTGTGGTGATGGCCAGCGAATTCACGAGACCGCAGTTCGCTTCCAGTCTGGACATGGGCGCCCAATACGTGGTGGTGAAGTCAGAACGGACGGGCAAGGACAGCGTGAAGTATGTCCGCGGGACGAAGAACAAGGACGTGGACGGGCAGACGCCGACGGAATGCAGAAACCACGCGAGGAATAACTACAAAGCGATCCTAGGCAACCAGACGGCCAACGAGATCACGATTGCCTACCGGCGTTGCGGCAATCTCGCCCGGTTTCCCGTCTTCGCGGTGAGCACACCCAAGGTGACCGACTATACCGAGGTCAGCATTACCCTCCCAGGGCCGCCACGGGTGCAAAGGTACGGGACTCCGCCGCCGGTGGGCAATCCGAACTACGCCCCAACTGGATTCATCATCAGCGGCAACGATTTTTCGAAGCGGCCCGGTTAGACTCCGGCCTTACTCACAATGCGCCGTGAGGCGCCGGGCACCCAGGGCGATGGCGGCGGCA
Organism: Acidobacteriota bacterium; assembly: GCA_017307505.1. Taxonomy (GTDB): domain Bacteria; phylum Acidobacteriota; class Terriglobia; order Bryobacterales; family Bryobacteraceae; genus Paludibaculum. The sequence goes on from JAFKEE010000017.1 coordinate 414,559, forward strand.
TATCGTGAAGCCGAGTTCCTCATCGGCAGAGCGCAGGTGGAACTTGTCGGCGCGCAGGGCCAACGGCTGAGGAGCGCAGTGCCGGCAACGGGCTACCGCCGAGGGCCCTCTGACGCTCTCGCCTTTTTCGTTCTGAGCGAGGCAGGCCAGAGCTGGCTGGGCCTGCGAGTCCCACGCCGGGCCATGGACCAGTTCCAGGGCGGTCCTGTGACGGTCCTGGGCCAGGCGACTGTGAGCTTCGTAGGCCGCGGCGAGACGACATGGATCCCAGTGGGCGGCAATGCGGCGGTGCCCGGCCTGGGACGGTGCCTGACGGAGGAGGTGGCACGACCGGTCGGCTACGGCGAAGGCATGTTGAAGATCCTGTGCGAATCGGTCGAGCCGGTCGCGTCACTGACCGCAGCCCGATTGTGGAATCCGGCGTCGGGTCAGTCGTGGAATCATCACCTCGGGGATAGCGCTCCGGTGCTTTCCGGACCACGAGAGGCGTGGCTGTCGCCTTTGCACCGGTTGCAGACTTACTTCCAACTGGCCGCAGGGGCGCGGACGCCAATGCCCGGCAATAGCTGGCTGGTTCCGCCCGAGGCGTTGGAAGGTGCGCGGGTGGCGATCACACCCAGGTTGATTCGCGGGTCGGCGGCGCTGGTGTTTGAGCTGCGGGATGTCGAGTTGGGGGAGTCTGTCGCACCATCAGTGCCAGGAAGCGGAGTGGCGAAACGCTCAGGAGACCTCGTGGGCGGCGCGCCGGATGCAAAGACGCTTCATCAGACTGTGCAGCGTGTTGGGATTCATGCGGAGAATGGCCGCGGCGCCGCGGGGGCCGCTGATGACGCCTCCGGTCCTGGCCAGTACGCGCAGGATGTGCCGCCGCTGCACTTCCTCCAGCGAGTCGGGCGAATGGGCGGCGGGCATTTCGAAGACTTCCGCCGGCGGGTCGGGTCCTTCCGCGGGCAGGAGGTCCGGGCCCAGCCGGAGGACAGACCCCTTGGAGAGTACGAGCCCGCGCTCGATGACGTTCTGGAGTTCCCGGATGTTGCCGGGCCAGGGGTAGTCCATCAGGAGCTGCATCGTTCTGGAAGAGGCTGTGCGCACCGGCAGGTTCATGCGCCGCGAGTATTCCTCCAGGAAGAATTCGACAATGCGCGGAATATCGGAACGGCGGTTCCGCAGTGCCGGCACGTTGAGCGGAATCACGTTCAGGCGGTAGTAGAGATCTGAACGGAACGTGCCGGATTCGACTGCTTTCGCCAGGTCGCGATTGGTAGCAGCAACGATGCGCACATCGACCTTGATGGTTTTGCTGCTGCCGACGGGTTCAAACTCCTGCTCCTGCAGAACCCGGAGCAGTTTCACCTGGGTTTCCAGCGGCAGTTCGCCTACCTCGTCGAGAAAGAGCGTGCCCCGATCGGCCAGTTCGAAGCGTCCTACCCGGCGTTCGGAGGCGCTGGTAAACGCACCCTTCACGTGGCCGAAGAGTTCGCTTTCGACCAGTCCGGCGGGGATGGCGCCGCAGTTCACCTTTACCAATGGTCTGTCGCCGCGGGCGCTGCGGGTGTGGAGAGCCCGGGCGATGAGTTCCTTCCCGCTGCCTGTTTCGCCGACGATCAACACGTTGGCGCTTGTCGGGGCCGCGGATTCCACGCGACGCAGGAGCCTGATCAGTTCGGGGCTGTTGCCAACGATCTCCGGAAAGCCATGGGGGCAGTGGCTGTCTTCCAGGAGAGGGTCCACCTGCCCGCGGTTGCGCGCGCTGAGGTCTGCTGCCGGGTGAGCCGGCTGAGGGTCGAACTCCAGAACGGTGTTGCGGGCCCAAGCCTGTCCGGCTTTGATCGGGTTCAGTTCCGTTCTCGCCGGGGTCATCTTCGCCTCTTCAACAAGGAGAGTGATCTGTTTCCGCCGATGCCATCTGACGTTTCATTCCTGGGCATTTGATAAGCGCCTCTGAAACAAACATACCGATGGGGCGCACGTCCTTCATCGCCCGATCGAATGAACTCGCGATACGCCTTTCGCTACGATCGGGTCATTCGAATGAGGTATGGCCGGCACACCCCGGCGTGCGGAGAGAGGAGAGTGCCGGCAATGGCAGTTCAGGCCAGGCTCCTGTGCGCCGCCGATGTCCGGAGCAGGCGGCTGAAGGGGCGAAAAAGCTGCAAAACGAAGCATGCCCCATGCTCCCGAGCGGAGGGGCGGGCGCCAGTTTGTGCTTTTGGGCAGTTCACTGGCGGCCGAATCGGTGCGGCGTGGAGTGCTACCTTGCCGGGCAATGCGGTGAGTCGCCACACGGGGCGTGTCGGGTGGGATCCCCGGCAGCAGCGGGACGTGCCAGGAGGGCGATGGCCAAGGCGCCGGCCACCAGCGCCGCGGCTACGCCAAAAGTGAATCGCATGCCGACGGCTAGGGCTTGCGGGTTCGCCACCGCGATGGCCGTTGTCGAAGACGCCCCTGCGAAGATCGCGCCCATTACGGACGCCCCCGTGATGAGACCGAGATTGCGGGACAGGCTGAGCAGCCCGGAGGTGAGGCCGCGCTGAGCGGGCAGTGTGCCCGTGACGACGGCCGTATTGTTGGCTGCCTGGAAGAGAGCGTAGCTCGCAGTGACGCAGACGATGGGTGCGAGGTATCCGGCGATGCCGAGGGTGGAGGGCAGCATCGACAGCAGGAGGCAACCCGCCGCGATCCCGGAGAGCCCGGCCAGGGTCGTGCGGCGCGGGCCCAGCAGGTCGACGATGCGGCCGGCCGGTACTCCGGCGAGGGCGGCGACGAGGGGTCCGATGGACAGGACAACCCCGACCAGCGCAGCGTTGAGGCCGAGCGCGCGGGCGAGGTAGAACGGACCGACCACGAGGGTCGACATCAGCACGGTAGAGACGATCGCGCTCATGGCCAGACCGGCGCTCAGGAGGGGATTGCGGAACAGTTCCAGCCGGATGAGCGGAGAGGCGGCCCTGGCCTCGACGCGAACAAACAGGGCGGTTCCGGCTGTGGCCGCACCGAGCAGCGCCAGATTGAGAGAGCCGAAATGGCCGTGGCCGAGGGTCATGGAGAGCGCGTAGGCGGCGAGGGTCAGCGCCAGCAGGAGCGTGCCCCTGGTGTCGAAGGTAGACCAGCCCGGTTTCGCCTCGCGGCGGGCGTCCAGGGAGCAGGCCGAACGCGATGAACCGGCGGGCAGGTGGCGCTGCGCGAGGTAAAGGTTCGCCAGTCCCAGAGGCAGATTGATGAGGAAGATCCAGCGCCAGCCGGGTCCGGCGATGAACAGGCCTCCGAGTGAGGGGCCGAGGGTCGTGCCGATGGCGGACATGGTGCCCAGCAGACCCATGGTGCTGCCCGTCTTATCTTTGGGGACAGTCTCGCCAACGGAGGCGAGGGTGAGGGCGAGCATGATGGCGGCTCCGAGACCTTGCAAAGCACGGGCGGCGATCAGGAACCACAGGGTTGGCGCGGCTCCGCAGAGTACAGAGGCGGCAGTGAAGAGGGAGATGCCGGCCATGAGGACACGGCGCCGGCCGAGGATGTCGCCGAAGCGCCCGGCGCTGACGATGAGGGTCGTGATGGCGAGCAGGTAAGCGAGGACGATCCACTGCACCGCCTGGAAGGACGCGCCGAACGCCTGAGCCAGGGCCGGCAAGCCTGCATTCGCGATGCTGGTGTCGAGCGACGGCATCAGCATCGACAGGGAGAGACTGGCCTGGACCCACGGGAGGGAGGGATTGCGGAGCGTGGTTCCGGCCGCTCTGGACTGTTGTTCCGTGGTGATGGGCATCATGGGGTTTTCCGCCTTTTGTCTGTTCTTTTCGTTGATCTGTCCCAACCTTACCTTTCTGTGTGACATGGCGGAAGACGCACAGTTTGCACTGTATTCGTGCGCCGGACGCCATGTCAGGATTTGATTGCGTTAAGATCAAGGCACGTCTACTCCGGATTTCAACCTGCTGCTTACCCTCGACGCGGTGCTCGCGGAGGGCAGCGTTGCGCGCGCGGCGCGACGGCTCCGCCTGAGCCCTTCGGCTATGAGCCGGGCGCTGGCGCGGCTGCGGGAGACCACCGGCGATCCGCTGCTGGTGAGAGCAGGGCGCGGGCTGGTGCCGACCCCGCGGGCGCTGGAACTGCGGGAACGGGTCGGTCAGTTGGTGCAGGAAGTAGAAGCGGTGCTGCGGCCGGCGGAGCAGCTTGACCTCAAGCGGCTGGTGAGGACCTTTACGCTTCGAGCGCGCGAGGGTTTCGTGGAGAACTTCGGAGCGAAGCTGGTGGCCCGCGCGGGCCGAGAGGCTCCGGGGGTGCGGCTGTGCTTCGTGCAGAAACCGGACAAGGAGAGTACGGGACTGCGGGAGGGGAGCGTGGATCTGGAGACCGGCGTGGTGGGGACGGTGACGGGTCCGGAGATCCGGGTACAGGCGCTATTCCGGGACTCGTTTGTGGGTGTGGTGCGGAAGGGGCACGCCCTGAGCAAGGGGAAGGTGACAGCCGCGCGGTATGCGGCGGGCCGTCATGTTGGCGTGTCGAGACGAGGCCGGGAGCAGGGTCCGATCGATGAGGCGCTGCAGGCGATCGGACAGGAGCGGAAGACCGCGGCGATTGTCGGGGAGTTTGCGAGCGCCCTGGCGCTGGCGCGGGCGTCCGATCTGATTGCCAGTGTGCCGGAGAGGCAGACCGGGGTGCTGCGTTCCGGATTGTTTACTTTCCCGCTGCCGTTTGAAGCACCGGAGGTGACGATCTCGCTGATGTGGCATCCGCGAATGGATGCGGACGCGGGGCACCGGTGGATGCGTGGGGTTGTGCTGGATGTGTGCGGAGGGAAGGCGGGGCGACCCTGATAGCAACCCCCTCACGCTGCCTGGAGGCAAGTGCTCCGGGTCTCGAGTTGAGGCAGGCTGGAGGGTTCACTGTCCCATGAACCAGCCGGCGTGATCGTGCACGTACGCTCCGAAGCGCCGCAGATAGGCCATCTCGTCTTCCGGCAGCGGGCCGCGCTCCACTTCGCGAAGGTTCTCCAAGAGTTGACGTTCATTGCTGGGCGCGGTGAGGGCCACGTCGACGTTGGGGTTTGAGAGCACGAACCGGTAGCACTGACCGGCGGTGGCGATGGGCTCGTTGGCGGGCCAACCCCGCGGCCTGGCCAATAAGCGGCGCCAGCGGGTGGCCGTGTAACTGATGACTCCGGTTTTGTGCGCCGCGATGTGGGGGAACACATCCGTCTCGGCGCCGGGATGCGCGGCGTTGTAGCGGACCATGAGGGCGTCCACGACGCCCCGGGCAGCAAGCTCTCCGGCGAACTTCCGATGATGGCAGGAGATCGCAATGGCTCGCACCTTGCCGTCCTCGCGGAGGGCGGCCAGTTCTTCCTGGATGCGGGGTGGAAACTGCTCCGGCTTCAGAACACCCAGGAAGTGGAATACGTCGATGTAGTCGGTCCTGTACCGCCTCAAGGCGTTTTCGAGGGACTTCCGGAGTGAGGTGTGGCCGATGATCCAGTTGTAGCTGCCGGTTGCCAGGAGGACCTTTTCGCGCTGGTCCGCGTTCATTTCGCGGACCACGCGGGTCATGTTGCTGTCGATGGCGTAGGCGAACAGGTAGTTCACGCCGTGGTCGAGCGCGCAGCGGACCGTGCGCTCTCCGGGGCGGTAGGAGGCCGACAGGCCGAGGCGGAAGACAGGCCAGTTCCCGGCACCGAAGGAGTGGCGGAGAAAAGCGGATTCTGGCATCTGGAATGTTCTCCGAGTGTAGGGTAGCGCGGATCTTTGGGGGAGTATACGCGTCGAGGATGGGACTGGCGGAGACGTGGGCGTCGCTCGCCGTTTACGGTGCGGGCGTTGGGGGAAGGGCTTGGGCCAGGTTGGTGACGTGGAGGGCCAGGGGGGCTGGCTTGAGGTGAAACCCGATTGGAGGCGCGCTCCGTTGAAGACGCAACGGGGATGGAGGCCCGCTTACTGACGTGCGCGGTTCGCAGTTGGGGTTGGGGACCCCTCCCTGACGGTCGGGGTTCGTAGCGGCTTCCTCCGCTTCTGCGGCCCGGCGGGCCATGGGGACTCCCTTGACAGTCAGGCCTGTGGGGCAACGATGCGGCCCCGCCGTGCCCTATGGTCGGGTGCTGGAGTAAGCCGGTGGCGTTCAGGGGCAAAAGGCCGCTACTGCTTTTCCATCTCGCCGAGTTTGCGTACGCGGCGGCGGAACTCTTCGCTGGTGCTGAACTTCGCATTGAGATAGGCGCTGAGCACCTCCTCGGCGACCTTGGGTCCGATGATCCAGGCGCCCATGCAGAGGAGGTTCACGTCGTCGTGCTCGACGCATTGATGAGCAGAGTAGGTGTCGTGGCAGAGGGCGGCCCGGATGCCTCGCACCTTGTTGCCGGCGATGCAGGCTCCGACGCCCGTGCCGCAGACGAGGATGCCGCGCTGGGCCCGTCCGGCGAGGACTTCGTCGCAGACCTTCTTTGCGATGTCGGGGAAGTCGACGGGATCCTCGCTGAAAGTGCCGCAGTCCTTCACCGTGTGTCCCCAGGACTTGAGGAGGGCGATCACCGGCCCTTTCAATGGGAAGCCGGCGTGGTCGCAGCCGATGGCCAGGGGCATCTTTGTTTCCGCGGGCCGCTGCTGGGCGGCGGCAGCCAGGGGAGCGGCGGCGGCTCCTCCCAGGAACTTGCGGCGGCGCATTGCTTCATCGGGCATCGGCTGGTCCTCCTCCGCGCGGTTGGTCCGCGCGATGTGAGACTTCGAATCGCCCGCCGGCGGGTAGAGGACGGCGGGCCTGATGACAGCATACCCGCGTAAGGGCCAACTGCGAAGGCCTGATTAGTCGAAGCGGAGCAGGCGCACCTTCAACATGCCGATCTTCGGACCGGGCAGTGCGGGGTTGTAGATCTCGTCGCCGTTGATACGGCGGCCCGGTACCCACTTACCCTTCTCGTAGCGGCCTTCGTCCTTGGCGGACATGCCGACCCGGGCGGGTCCGGGCGAATCGACCGTAAAACTGGGATCGCCGTTGGCTCCGATAAAGAGGAACTCGTCGGGGGCGGTGTTGACGACGATGGCGAAGGGCCGGGTGTCGTTCGACATGGCTCGTGAAGAAGAAGAGACTGCCCCGGGCAGCTCGCCCGCGGGCGTTCCGGCACCGGCTGCCGCGCGCCCTCCGCCCCGCAGCGTGATTTTGTAGCCGCCGAGGGAAACCGGCTCCGGCTTTTCCCCCTCGGACACCAGGATGGCCTTCACTTTGCCCGCGGCCTGCCAGGCGGCGAGTTGGGGCAGCATTTCGGAGAGCAGCTTGTAGGCCTGCGCGGCCTGCCCTTCGGGCTTCAGATCTTCGACACCGAACGGCGCCCACCCCCAGGCAGCATGGTGGCCCAGCGCCCAGAAGAGGTTGCCCACCTGATCGCGGGCTTCCGGAATGAAGAGCGGGTTGCCGGATCTGGCGTAGAGTTCGCAGGTGCCTTTGAAGTCGGGCACGTAAATGTCGGGCGCGAGGAGGTCGAGCGATGGGGCGGCGGCCCGATAGACGTCCATGACGCGGGCTACGGGTCCGCCGCTCGGGTATTTGCCGGGAAGATCCTGATTGGGTTGCGGGCCCAGCCAGGCGTTGGCATACATGGGAAGGTTCAACTCCGCCTTGCCGGCTTTGGCGACTTCGCCGATGTAGCGGCCGACGTGATAGGCCATGAAGATTTCGTCCGCCCATTCGTCGGTACCGAAGACCTCGGCCCACGTACCGCTTGTCCTGTAGCCGTTGCGCTTCCAGACGTCCTGCATTTCGGGCAGCAGGGTTGCCTTGTTCTTTGTGAAGTAGCTCATCAGGGCCGCAGGCACAGGCTGAGCCCAGGCGGCTTCGGCGAGGGGTGAGCGGTCGCGGCTGTCACCGAGGGAGCCGGCTTCATTTTCGACCTGCATCATGATGACGGTGTGCTGCGGGTCGACCTCGCGAATATGACGCATCAGGGCGCGGAAGGCTTTAGCGTCCGCCTTGAGGGTCTCTTCTCCCAGCGGGCTGAGCGGCCCTGTGCCCTTCTGCTCCATGTCAGAAGCGAGGAACGAGGCCAGGCCGGAGTTCGGGCGGATGTTCAGCACCATCTGGGGGAATCGCTTGCGATCGGCCTTGACCCAGTGCGGCACATAGCTGGAGCCCGCATTCTTCCAGGTGGCGAACCAGATGAGGACCAACCGCATGTTGCGCTGGCGGGCCTCTTTGATCTGGGCATCGACGAGGGCGAAGTCGAACTGCCCCTCAACGGGCTCGACCAGTTCCCAACTCGCAGTGCCGATCACTGTGTTGAGGTGCATGGCGGCCAGTTTGTCCCAGATGGGCTTCATGTACTCAGCGCTGGACGCGCTGGAGTTGTGGAGTTCGCCCGCGAGCATGATGTAGGGCTTGTTGTCGACGAAAAACTGGCGGACGGCTCCGTTCTGGCGGATCTGCGGCAGCGGCGCCGTCTGCGCTGCGCAGTTCGCCGCCGTGAGGAGGAGCAGAGGGAGGAAGATGCTGGAGTACTTCATGGGAGTGAGGGACGAACGGGGCATGAGCGGCCGGCATCGTGTTGGAGAGCGGCCTGCATCCTGAGTTTCATTTCCTGGGGCGTGGGGCTGCGGTGGAGGCCGGACTGCGCCGGGTTCCGGGGATTTGGTCCGCACAGAGCAGATGGCCGAGCTTGGCCAAGACGTCATCGACGGTTCGCGAGATATCGCTCCGGCCGTGCTCGAACCACCAGCGAACAGCGACACCGGCCACCTGCAAGGTGAGGCCGGCGAGGAGATGCGCAGCCAGCTCGTCTTCGCCGCACATGCGGCAGCGGCGGCTGAAAGCATCGGCTACCTGATTTTGTACTTCAGGCAACCGCGACATCTCGGCGGCCTGGGCTCCGGGATGCTCCGCCAGGATCGCCATGATCTTGGGCGTGCGAGGATGCGCCGCGGACACCTGGACCACCTGCAGGACGGTAGACCGCAGGATTTCACGGAGCGTATGGTCCGGAGGGCAGGAATCGATGGCCGACGTGAGGATGGTGCCGTAGCTCAGCATGGCATGGGCCATCAGGTCGTTCTTTGAGGCGAAGTAGCGAAAGAAGGAGCGGCGGGAGACGCCGGCCGCCCTGGCAATGTCGTCGACCGTGGTCTCGTCGAAGCCTTTTTCCGCAAACAGGTCGATGGCGGCATCCCAGATCGCATCGCGCACGAACTGCTGCTTGCGGGCCTGCAAAGTGAGAAGAGCGTCGGACGCCTGCGTGGACACCTCTTGCGAATTCCGGGAGTTCATGGAGCTACTGCGAAGCTATCACGACTTGCCCTCTGTGGCAAGACGGGCATGCTATGCAGTTCCTGGCATTTAGTGCCGAATACGGATTTGACTGGGTCTCGCGGAGAGAATCGCCTGTTACCGGGCGTGCTTCAGGGCTCGAATGAACCGAGGGGGTAACCGTCGCGCGCTGCTACCTGGCCGGATACCAGCCGCGATCCCAGGGGAACGCGAACGTGGGCCGGTTGGCATAGCGCGTCATCTGGAATTCGAGGCGGGCTCCGGAGCCGGGCTCGAGACGCACGGTGACCACCGGACCTTGAAACGCCGTCTTCCTGCCTGCCACGGTGACGGCCTCAAAGCGGTGCTCGCCATAACCGCCGGCCTGCACGACGACTTCGCGCGGTTCGATGGGATTTGTGTTGACCAGGGTGACCGTGGCTGAATCAGCGCCGAGCTTCTCAACCAGTGCGCCCACGTCTTCCGGTAGTCCGGCGCGGCGCCGCACCGGATCGAAGTAGCGGAAGCGGCTGTGGAGCACCCAGATGCGGCCGCTGGAGAAGTAACCGCCCAGGGTGAGGTTGGTCAGGGCATTGGTGGTCGCCGGATTGAAGTCGAGCAGGTAATCGGCCAGGCGGGCATCGGCGGTGGTGCGGTCATTGTGGATCATGTCGACGCGCTGACGGACCCGGGCCAGATCGCTCTGCAGGGCCTTCTCCGGGAAGTCGGGGATCTTTCCTTCCAGGAAGCCGAGCCAGGCGGAGGTGCGGTCCGACTCGCCATAGCCGCCTCGGCCGGCGCGCACCTCAAACGAGGAGGCGATCGGGATTCGCTCCAGATCCTTGCGGTTCATCGACCAGAAGTAGATTTCGGCCAGGCGGTCCGTATAGAGCTTGTTGGTGTAGTGATACCACTGCGGCGGCCCGTCGTATTTGTAGCCGCGCGGATCGCCATACATCTGCGGCAGCAGCGTTTCGCCCTTCTCGACCCGCTGCTGCGCGTAGAGGTTGTCCATCTGCCGGCGCAGCGTGTCGACGAAGCTCTGGTCTCCGCTGAGCAGGAGTGCCGTGCCGAAGCCGGGCCATGAACCATCGGTGAAGTAGTTGCGGTGCGCGATCTGCTCCAGTTCGCCGTCGAAGATGGTGAAGTTCCACCCGTAAGTCCCCTTCCACCACTGGCCTTTGTACTCTCCGCCGAGTTTACCGTCGAGCCCGATGTTACTGGGAATATTGCCGCCTGCTTCGATGGCGCGCTGCTTCCAGGCGCCGACGTAGTCGAGCACCCACTGGCGGTACTTTTCGTCGCCGGTGAGGGCATAGGCATTCAGGCCCAGAATGGTGGAGGCGAGATTGAGGGAATTGTCGCCGGCGCTATCGAGGTACTCGGCGCAGTGCGCCAGCATCTTCTGGTAGTGCGACTCGAGGTCGAGCATCCGGGCGCGGCCTGCCGGGTTGTGCAGGAGATGGAACGTGCCGGGGACGGGGTCGCCGACCCAGTCGTATGTAGTGGCTTTGCGCAGCATGGGTCCCTTGCTGCCCGTCCAGATGCTCTTGAGGATCTTCTTCTCTTTGTCGTAGTTGGGCGCCTCGGGATCCTCGCCGTCGTACATGGCGGCGAAGCGCTTGATGCGTTCCCGGTAGAGAGCATTGTTGGGGTCGGAGAGGCCCAGCAGCAGAAAGGCGCGCATCCCTTCTCCGGTGTGAAACCAGTCTGACTGGGTGATGAACTCCTTTGAGTAAGCCCCGTTCGCGGCCAGGGGAGTGAGCTTGGTTCGCAGCTCGTTGTACTGCCGCCAATGCCCCTCCTGGCCTTTCTTGTAGAGCTCGAGGACCGCGTCGGAACCGCCCAGCGCGTGCAGCAGAGTCCAGTTCCAGTAGGTCTCGATGGCGTCATCCGGCCCGTCGAGGGTGCCCCAGCGCGGCGTGTGGAGCAGGTAGCCGCGGTCGTCGATGAACCTGGCGGCGAACTCCTGGACGGCCATCGAATTGTACTTAAGAAGGTCTCGTTCCAATAGAGCCCAGGCTGGCGGAACCATGGGTGTGTCGATGTGCAGGGTCAACTCGGCGCGAGGCTGTTGCCCTTGTAGGAGAGTCGCCGTGAGCAGGAGAAACAGCAGTTTGGAGCGCATCGGGATGGACCTCACGATATCAGCTCCCGGGCGTAATTGCGACGGGATCGGGTGACGGTCAGGATCCGGCGACAGTGTTTTTCGGACCTTCAGGAGACAGGACCGCCCTGACCATTTTCAGGAGTGTTTCCGGCGTGTATGGTTTGGGCAGGAAATGCGCGCCGGAAGCGATGAGTTCGTCTTTGCAGATCAATTCTCCTACGTAGCCGGAAACGTACATCACCTTCAGTTCCGGACTGGCCAACTGGAGCTGGTGCACGAGTTCGGAACCGCTCATGCCCGGCATCATCAGATCGCTGATGACGAGTTCAATCCGCCCCGGGAAGCGATCCCATAGGGCGAGCGCCTCACCGCCGTTTGCCGCTTCCAGGACGTGGTAGCCGTAGTGCTTGAGGATCCCGACGGCAATGCCGCGGACGCTTTCCTCATCCTCCACCACCAGGACGGTCTCGTGACCAGATAGTTCCAAGGTGGAACTCGACTCCTGGCCTTCTGTGCCGATCGAATCCTGAATCGATGGCAGAAAGACATGGAAGGAGGTGCCTACCCCTGGCTCACTTTCCACTTCGATAAATCCGTTGCTCCGTTCGACGATTCTGTACACGGTGGCGAGCCCAAGCCCGGTGCCATGGGCGCGATCCTTCGTCGTAAAGAACGGTTCAAAGATGTGTTGCCGCACCTCCGGCGTCATACCCGAGCCGTTGTCCACCACGGACAACCGCACATAGGGACCTGCGACTCCGGGCCGGGCATCGTTTTCCGGGAGCACCACCTGGGCTGTCTGAATCGTGACATGACCGCAACCGTCGACGGCATCGCGCGCGTTGATCGTGAGGTTCATGAGAATCTGCTCCAGGTGGCTCGTGTCGGCCATCACGTAGCCCACCTGCGGATCCAGTTGTAACTGCAGCATCACGTTCTCGCCCATGAGGCGACCGATCATCTTCTCAAGCCCGATAATCACGCTATTGGGGTCGAGGGCTTCGCGATGCTCAATCTCCTTGCGGCTGAGGGCCAGCAACTGGCGGGTGAGTGCCGCGGCGCGCTGGCCCGCCTCGTTAATCTGTCCAAGCGATTCGGACAGTACGCCGCCAGGCTCCACCTGCTGCTGCAGGAGGCTGGCATAGCCGTTGATCACCGTCAGATGGTTGTTGAAGTCGTGCGCCACACTGCCGGCCAGCCGGCCGACGGACTCCAGCTTCTGTGACTGCAGCACCTGCTGCTCGAGAGACTTGCGATGAGTGAGATCGATGCGGGAGCCGACGATCCGCCGGGGCTGTCCAGCCTTGTCCCACTCCACGACCTTGGCTGAACTGAGAACCCAGATATAGTGACCGTCCTTATGGAGAGACCGGAACTCAACCGCCGCGCTGTCCAGTTTTCCGGCCCTCATGGACTCCTGTGCGTGTACGACTCTGGCTGTGTCCTCGGGATGAATCCTCTCGCGGGAAGCAGTGAAATCGGAGGGAAGTTCGCCTGGCTGGTAGCCGAGCATGGTGCAGAACCTCGGACTCAGATAAAGGTGGCCGTGTTCGATGTCCCAGTCCCAGTACCCCTCATTGGCGGCATCCAAGGCGAACTCAAGCCGTTCCTGAGCCCGGAACCGTTCTCGCTCAGCGGTCTCCCTATCCCGTTCCAGATCGATGCGAGCCAGCGCGAACGACAGACTCTCGCCCACCTCCTCGGCCAACTCGATCTCCTCAGCACAAAAGAAGCCGGGCTCCGATGAGTAAAGGCCGAAGACATAGTCCGTAGCGCCGCGCCGTGAGACGGGCAGACAGATACTCGAACGCAGGTTGTGCTTCGCGGCTGCTTCCTGCCACGGGCCCATACTTGCTTCCGCCGCTATGTCGACGGACACGATGGCGCGGCGCTCCCTCAGGCAGGTCCCCGTTGGCCCGTCTGCATAAGCGCCCTCGCCCGCATCGATTCTGACTTCGGACAGATAGCCCGCCTCGGGCCCTGCCGTGGCGAGGGGCAGCACCTGCGATGTGACCGGATCCACATGACCTACCCAGCTCACTGGAAAACCACCGGTCTCAACGGCGATGCGGCACACTTCCGAGAAGAGCGATTCTTCAGCGCCGGCGCGGGCGGCCGCCGCATGACAACGGCTCAGAACGGCGTACACATGGTTGAGTCTCTGGATCTGGCGCTCAGCCTGCTTCCGCTCGGAGATATCCCTCAAAATGCTCTGATACAAACGGTGCTGGTCTATGACGATCTCCGACGAACTGACTTCCGTGGGGAAGCAATACCCGTCCTTGCGGCGGTTTGCCGTTTCGAACACGCTGCTCTTCTTTTCCTCAACCATCTTCATGATGCGATCGAATTCGTCCTGCTGCTCTTCGGGCTTCAGCTGCCGGATGCGCATTGTCAGCATCTCTTCCCGGGTGTAGCCGAACATCTCGACGGCCCGGTCGTTGACTTCGACGATCCTGCCGTCGTGTTCAAAGACCAGAATGGCGTCGTTGGCGTGCCGAGTCAGTGAGTTGTATAGACTGAGCAGCCGGTTGCGTTCCACCTCACCTCTGTATTTCTCCGCATCAAAACGCTCGTGCTGGCGGCGCAGCAGCAGCCACACGAGGGCCCCGCCCAGCAGCATCAGCGTGGCCAGTTGAAGAGAAAAGCGAATAGTGGATTGACGGTCAGGGGCCAAGGCCTCGCGCCGGTCCATCTTCGCGACGACGTGCCAGTCCGAGTGGGGCACAGGACGGGAGGCCGCCACAACAGGCTCGCCCCGGTAGTCGATCCCGTCGAGGGGCCCAGTCGCTCCCAATATTGCCCGGACGCAGGTCAACGTTGTTCCAGAGACCGGCTGCCGGATGCTCAGTGCGGGATCGGGGCGAAGGCGGGTCCTGTTCAGAAAGAGCACCTCATCGCCCTCACGGCGGATCAGCAGCAGCTCTCCGGTCTCTCCGGCGCCCAACCAGTCTCTCAGCGTAGGAAAAAGGTACTGCTCCGGATCGATGCCCAACAAAAGATAACCAAGGTGCTCTCCCTGCACCGACCTGAGAGCGATACTGACGCTCAGCAGAGGCGCAGTCCTGGAAGCAGGCGTGGCTGGGTCGCGGAAGGCGAGGGTCGCCGCATTCGTCGTCCCGGCAATCCATAGTTGCATTTGTCGGGCATCTTCAAGAGTGTCCCCAACCAGAAGCAGGGCCTCGCCCCGAGGGCCGGCAACACTCACGTTGGCATAGTGATACCGTGCACGCATCAACTCGAGCCACTCGCGCGCCTCCTGAAAATCCTTGGCGCTGGCCTTGCCACGCAGGATGCTCAGCACAACGGGAGAATGCCGGATGCTCGCGGCCAGCACTTCCACGTCGGCGAGTCGCTCATCACGCCATGCGGCCACCTCCGCCGCTTTCATACTGGCGATGGTATCCACCCTCAGATGCACTTCGGCTTCAAACTCACGGTGCCTTCGCAGCAGGTACAACATGCCCGCTACGGCGATACCTGTCATGAGCACTACCAACAGTGGCACGGGAGATTTCCGCAGTGCCGACTCCGAGCCTGCGCCCTGCATGTCGACCTCAGTCTATGCCTGTTGATTTCGGATTGAAAGGTTTTCAATTACCCACCATCGAGATTTGAAGTGGAACCCGGCTCGCCGCTACCACGAGAGCCTCGGCCGCCCGCAACTCGCGACGCCCCCGCGCGCCAGGTTGATGCCCGGGGCCAGCCGTGCTTTCCTATGGAGATGCCTCAACGCCGTGAGTTTCTGGGCGCCCTGTCTTCTCTCGGCCTCGGCGCACCCATGGAATCAGCCGACAAGAGCACGATTTACATCCCGGACCGCCAACGCGAATCGGACCGCGGAGTCATCCTCGAATTCCTGGAAGAGTATTCCTTCGCCATGCTGGTCACGGCGGCGGGCGGAGTCCACATTACGAATGTCCCGACGTTGTTCGATCGCTCCACCGAAGGCTGGGGCAAAGTGTGGTGGCATCTCGCCAAAAGTAACGGGCAGAACCAGGTATTCGACGGAAACACGGAGTGCACCGTGGTCTTTCACGGGCCGCACGGCTACATCTCGCCGAACTGGTACACCACAAAGAATGCGGTGCCGACCTGGAATTTCGCCGTAGTTCATGCAACGGGCAAACCCAGACGGGTGGACGACGATGCCGCCTTCGCGAAGTCGCTGGAACGCCTGGTGGCGCGGAATGAAGGCGCCTATGGTGGCGGGGACAACTGGGATTTTGCGAAGTTGCCGGAGTCGTACCTGAAGGGGATGCGGCAAGGCATCGTGGCCTACGAGATGGTAATCGACCAGGTGGAAGCGAAGTTCAAGCTAGGGCAGGAGCGTTCGGCCGCCGACCGGGCCGGAATCCTGAAGGGCCTGGAGAGCGGCCGCAAAGAGCGCAACCTGATCGAACTCATGAAGGCGCACTACGGGCGAATCAAGGAATAGCTCAACAGCAATCCACGTACGCAACGCTCCGAACGACGGCAGAATCCGCGCCGCCACCTTCTTCGGCAATTCACGCAGGCACCCATGCCGCCTGCCTGAGCCAATCCTCCGGATAGAGATATCCACTTGCCTGCAGCCAGGTATTGACATGTGCCGCGTCTTTTTGCATAATCAAACGGTTATATAACACATCAGCAATGAACCAATCACAACGTCTGGATGCCACGTTTGCGGCCCTGGCCGATCCGACGAGGCGGGCGATCCTGGCCCGGCTCGCGGCCGGCGAGGCGTCAGTGATGGAACTGGCCGAACCGTTCGCAATCTCTCAACCGGCAATTTCCAAACACCTGCAGGTGCTGGAGCGGGCCGGCCTGATTTCGCGAGGACGCGACGCGCAACGCCGGCCGCGCCGCCTGGAGGCAAAGCCCCTGGCCGATATCGCGGGCTGGCTCGAAGACTACCGCAGGTTCTGGGAGGGCAGCTTCGAACGCCTGGACGAATTGCTGGACGAGATGAAAGCCGACGAGAGGAAAGCCAAAGACAGGAAGCAGAAGCGCAAGAAGAAATGAAAGGGGCCGACGATGAAGAACACTGGAACGCTCAAAGTCACCACACCCACCGATCGCGAGATTGTCCTGACCCGGGTTTTCGACGCACCGCGCCGGATGGTTTTCGACGCATTCACAAAACCGGAACTACTGAGGCGCTGGTTCGGCCCGCGCGGCTGGGAACTGGTGGTTTGCGAGATTGACCTGCGCGTGGGCGGCACCTTCCGCTTCGTGCTGCGCGGACCGGACGGCCGCGACATGGGGATGCGCGGAGTCTACCGGGAGATCACCCCGCCGGAGCGCTCGGTCCACATGGAATCGTTCGACGACTACCCCGGCGAGTCGCAGGTGACCACCGTCCTGGTGGAGCAGGGCGGCCGCACCACGATGACCGCCACCGTGCTCTATCCTTCGCGCGAGGTCCGCGACATCGTGATCAGCACCGGCATGGAGCATGGAGCCGCCGAAAGCTACGACAAACTGGCCGAACTGCTGGCGTCCGCGGAGCCGGCCCCTTCCGGCACGGAGGCCGCGGGCGCGTGACCGAACGACGCCGCCCCCGCCGCCTGCTTCGCTGGACCATCTGGATCCTGGGGATGGTTGTCACCCTTCTCGCCGGCCTGTGGATTGCCGCCGCCATGGCGATGAACACAGACCGTGTGCCGGCAGGCGCCGTGGAGAAACACGTGATTTCCAGGGACGGCACGGCCATCGCCTACGAGCAGGCAGGCAGCGGTCCTCCGATCGTCCTCGTGGCGGCTGCCCTCTCTGATCGAGGCGCAGCCCGGCGGCTGGCGGAACAGTTGGCGGGCCGCTTCACAGTCCTGAACTACGACCGCCGGGGCAGGGGCAGGAGCACGGATACACAGCCCTACTCGCCTCAACGGGAAATTGAAGATGTCGAAGCTCTGATCGATGCCGCCGGAGCACCCGTCTTCCTATTCGGCAGCTCATCCGGAGCCGTGCTCGCCCTCGACGCGGCAAACCATCTGGGCTCAAAGATCCGGCGCCTGTTCCTCTATGAGCCGCCGTTCATCGTGGACAACAGCTGGCCTCCGTTGCAGGAAGGGCTCACCCGGGAAGCAGCGGATCTTGCCGCGGCAGGCCGCCGCAATGAAGCTGTCCACCTATTCTTCGCACAGGGCATGGGCATACCTGGACCAGCTGTCACCGCCATGCGCTACTTCATGCCAGGGTGGTCGAAGATGACGGGCATGGCACAAACGATCCCTTACGATCTGAGCATCGTGGCGGGCACGCAGACGGGAAAACCGCTGCCACGGGACCGCTGGACCGGCAGGATTTCGCCGACCCTGGTTGTCGTGGGAAGCAAGAGTGAACTGTTCTTCCACAACGGTGCCCGGGCGCTGGCCGGACTGCTGCCAAACGTCCGGTACGGTTCGCTGGAAGGCGAGGACCATTCCGCCGTCCTGTTCGCGCCAAAGCAACTGGCGGCCAAGGTTGAACAGTTTTTCGTGGCGGCAGAGCAGCCATAGTTGCGGCCGCGGATAGCCGCCTCGCTACCATGGTGGGCATGGACAATGGGTGGCAGGAGTCCGCGGAAGCCTGGGTTGCGGACATGGGGGAAGCCGGCGATTTCGGTCGGCGTTATGTGCTCGACCCGGTCATGCTGCCCCGCGCGCTGGCGCGCGCCCCGAAGACGGCGTTGGATGTCGGTTGCGGAGAGGGCCGTTTCTGCCGGATGCTCAAGCGCCATGGCGTCGAGGCAACGGGCATCGATCCCACCCCGGCTCTGCTGGCTGCCGCCCGCAAACGCGATGCAGGCGGCGTCTACCTGGAAGCAACAGCGGAATGCCTGCCCTTTGAGGATGCGTCGTTCGACCTTGTCGTCAGCTACCTGACATTGATCGATATTCCAGACATCCAGGCGGCCATTCCGGAGATGGCGCGCGTGCTGAAGCCGGGAGGTTCCCTCTTGATCGCCAACCTGACCAGCTTCAACACGGCCTGCGCCGGTGACGGCTGGATCAAGAGCGGCAGCGGCCGCCGCCTGCATTTCCCGATCGACGACTACCTGAAGGAACGTTCGGTCTGGATCGACTACCGGGGCATCCGCGTCGTGAACCATCACCGCCCCTTGAGCACCTACATGAAGTTGCTGCTGGACGCGGGCCTGCAGCTGACCCACTTCGACGAACCGGCGCCCATCGCCGCCACTCCGCCGGCCAAGGCCACCAGCTATCGGAGGGTTCCCTGGTTCCTGGTCATGGAGTGGGCGAAGCCGGTTTAGCTCGGACACCCTGAGCTGACTATTCGCGCCGCTTCTCCCTGCTGCTTTTGTCTCGTCCCCGCCGGTAGGCGGAGTACATTTCCGCCGCAGTCCAAAGGATCCCAATCACCAAAACGCCAACGTGCAAGGAGTCCCACGACCACAAAGAGGCAGTCACGATTTGCCGCCTTTCCAGGGTGGCCAACCTTCTATCCTGCCGATAATCAGCGGCAACTGCGCTACCAAATAGGTCAGGAAACATCCCCTGAGACTGCTCTCCCGGAGTATCAGCGCTGCCTCCAGCCCGGCCGCTAGCACGCCGATCCCCAGGTAGAGGTACCGAGCGCCCCATCCGAGGTCGAGCAGGCGGCTGCGCGAGATTGTCACGGCAAGCGCCACCAGGA
Source organism: Acidobacteriota bacterium (assembly GCA_017307505.1). Classification (GTDB taxonomy): domain Bacteria; phylum Acidobacteriota; class Terriglobia; order Bryobacterales; family Bryobacteraceae; genus Paludibaculum. Next base: position 433,505 of record JAFKEE010000017.1, read on the forward strand.
TGGCGATACACAGCCACAGGAACGCAAACCGCGCGAGCGGTGGACTGCCTCCCTGCAAACTTACCTGCAGCATCGGCCTCAGGTCGCCAGTTGCCGTTTCGGACAGCACAAGGAAGCTAGCGCATGCCGCGAAATAGCTGAATGGTCCGCGATCGCCAGAGAACCATCGCCAGGCCTGTGCCCATCGAATGACGCGGGAGGAGGCGGGAGACATCATGGCTACTCCGTTGCGGGCTCCTGCATCGTACAAAGCGCAACAACGAGGGCAACTGCGAGCGACACGACGATCTGTCCTCCAGACAGAAAGTAGGCCACAGTTCCACCGGCGACCAGTGAGCATGAACCTGCCGCCATCAGATGCGTCAGGTTGAGCGGGCGTGGAAAGAGGAAGCCGCACAACAGGGCTCCGGCGATCACAACGATGGGGATGCCCAGAGCAGCTCCCATTGCTCCGGAACTACAGGCTAGTTCGGGAGATTCATGTGCCTCTAAGCACATCAAGATGAATCCTCCGCCAAGACCGCTGGCTACCGCAAGAAGCAGGAAGGAGACCGCGTTCCCTACTCGAAGCAGAAGAGAGTATTGCCCCAGCTTCGGGAGAAATCCCGTCACGACATATTCCGCAGTTGCACCCAGTAGGGCGCCGCCGCCCGTCGCAAGGCTGAGAGACCAAACCTGCAGCGGATTCACGAAAGCGGTGACCAAGCCGGTGCCCAGCGCGCTGCCGGCGGTGACGAAAGTGAGATTCCGCAGTTTGAGTGCTCGGCCCCTGGTTGCGAACAGCAGTGCAGTCACCGCCAGAAACGCGGAGGCACCGACAAACGGCGTGCAGATGCCTGAACAGAGTGGCGGCCTTCTCAGGTCATCCGCGATACACGCAACCCCGGTTCCTAAGGTCCACAGGGTGATCAGCCGCAGGAGGAACAGCCGCGTTCTATAGAGCACGATGCCCTGCTTTCATTGACTGGTGGAGTTCCATTCATTTCTCCGCTGGAGCGCTGGCAGGCTCAGGAGCTCCTCTGGGATTCTGCTTCAGACCACAGCAGCACGAATAGCACCATGTAGGCAAAGTAACCTCCGAGCGCACCCCACCAAAGCAACCGTACCCCCAACGAAGTATCAAAAAATGGGGCAGTTGACAGTAGAATCGTGGCGGCGGGCACCACCCAACTGAGCGCGCAGAAGAACCCGAGTGCTACCCAGGCAGGCTTCCAGCCAAATGCCCTCAATGCACCGATCGTGGCCGTAATGGACAACCCGGTCGCATAGCATGCCGCAGTGCAGGCAAGCAGGAACACCGACCATTCGACCAGGCCTGATGGCGGCCGCCCGGTCTTCGACACTCGCGAAATGAGTACACGGAGCGCCAAAATGTATAGCCAGAAGCTCAGTGCCTGCTTCGATCCGAACAAGTCACTTACCAAGCGCGCCGGAAGAATCTCAGGCTTCAACACGCGAAAGAGGCGCGGGCGTTCAAAATGAGTCAGATCGGTCACTCTCCTATTCGCCCTCGCGTGACTGCGGCTGCCCCTCATCGGGCAGGCCGGGCTTCTTCTTCTGGGCCGCCTCCTCGGTGCGGGGGTGCGGATGCGCCGAACATCAGAAGGAGATCTAGAAGGATCGCTGGAATCCCGCACAGCAGGACACCGGCGACCATCGTTGTTGGGCTCGGGCGCGTGCGGATTGACCACGCGAAAAGCAGCAGGGGCGACGAGACCAGGGCCGCCCACCAACGCGAGGCGCCGAGATCCACAAGCCGCGCACTCGACAAGACGGTCATCATCACGCAGCCGAGAACAAACACGGCCAATGGATGATCAGGGAACTTCAGCTCATACCTCGACTCCACCCCAAGCGCAGCCAGGCTCGCCGGAATATATCGCTCCCGGTCGATGGGCCCCACAATGTACTTGGCGAATGCGTTCATTTGAACCAGACCACCTCACCCGGCCCCGTTAGCGTTTGCGCGATTCGGCCGCAACAAGAGCAGTACCACCATCGAAACGTAGGCGGCCAATGAGGCCACGGTAAGGACGGATAGGGGGAACGCCCATTCTAGACTCGGGTGAAGCCGGACACGCGCGGGGCTCTCAAGGAGCAGTTGGATCGCAGGCGGCCCCAGCGCCAGCACACACCACCCTCGGTGCGAGCCGACACGCCCTAGTCGCTGCACGGTCGCCAGGCCCAGGAATGCCCAGGTCAGGATCACGCCACAGGTCCAACACCAGGAATCAAACGGGCTCAATGCCCTTTTGGGAACCAGTAAGTCAGCGAAAGTGATTCCGATAAGCTGAGCGACCAGATACTGCCCCTTGCCGATCGGATTCCTGGGGCTCAGCCAGTGCATAGGACTTGAAGGTATCACTAATTCTCACACCAATCGGCCTACAAACAGGAGCCAATTCACAAGTCCTCCTTGCTGAATTAACCCTATTTCATAGGATAGACCTTACTTAAATCCAAAAAGCCAGTGAGGGCAATGACGAGGCGAATTCCACGCGGGCAAGACAAGTCGGTTTTGGCGTCCGACGGCCAGTCCGCCTCAATTCCAGTAGCTTCGATCCAGCGACCGGTACTGCACCGCCTCCGCAACATGCTTGGCCTGGATTTGCTCGCTCGCGGATAGATCCGCAATCGTGCGCGCCACTTTGAGGATCCGGTCATGCGCCCGCGCCGAGAGGCCCATGCGCCGAACCGCCATCTCCATCGTCCGCTCGCCGGCATCGTCCAACGGGCAAATCTCGCGCAAACGTCCAGGCGGGATCGTGGCATTCACGTAACCACGCTGCTGCTGGATGGCCCGCGCGGCCAACACCCGCTGCCGCATTTCCGCCGACGACAGACCCGTATCGCGACTACGCAACTCCTGATAAGGCACGGCCGGAATCTCAATGTGCAAATCGATGCGGTCGAGCAGGGGCCCGCTGATCTTGCCCATGTACATCTGGATCTGCGCCCCCGTGCAGCGGCATTCCCGGGTCGGGTCGCCATGATAACCGCAGCGGCACGGATTCATCGCAGCCACCAGCATAAAGGTCGACGGGAAGTTCAGAGTGATCTGCGAACGCGCGATCGTCACGGCTCCTTCTTCCAGCGGCTGGCGCAGCATTTCCAGTACATTTCTCGGAAACTCCGGCAACTCGTCCAGAAACAAAACGCCGTTATGCGCCAGGCTCACCTCGCCGGGCCGTGGCATCCCGATACCTCCGCCGACCAGCGCCGCGTCGGAGATCGTATGGTGCGGCGCACGAAACGGCCTCGCGCCGAGCAGCCCCGTACCCTTCGGCAAGGCATCCGCAACGCTGTGGATTTGTGTCGCGACCAAGGCCTCAGCCAGCGTCATCGGCGGCAGGATGCCCGACAAGCGCCGCGCCAGCATCGTCTTGCCCGACCCGGGCGGCCCCACTAGCAGGACATTGTGCGCGCCGGCCGCCGCCACCTCCATCGCCCGTTTCCCGGTGGCCTGCCCCCGCACATCGCGGAAATCCATCTGTTCCTGGGCAGATTCCACGGCCATTGCGACGCTGGGCTGTTGCGGCTTGAAGCGCTCCGGGTTGGACAACAGCCCCACCACCTCGCTGAGATGGCTGACCCCGTACACCTTCAAACCCTCGACCACCGCTGCCTCGGCGGCATTCTCCCGTGGCACCACGAGACTGTGAGCCCCTTCGTCCCGGGCGCACGCGGCCATCGAGATGGCACCGCGCACCGGACGCAACCCGCCATCCAGCGACAGTTCGCCCACCATCATCAGCCGGTCGCACTTCCGCACCGTCCCCGTCGCACCCAGGATCGCCGCCGCCATCGGCAGATCGAACCCCGCGCCCTCTTTCCTCACATTCGCCGGCGCCAAATTAATGGTCACAGCGCGATTCGGATACCCGAAGCCGGAGTTGTGGATAGCCGAGCGGATGCGCTCGCGGCTTTCGCGAACCGCCGTATCGGGCATGCCGACGACGACAAAGTCCCGTTGCGATCCGCCCTGCGACAGATCGACTTCGATGTCGATGGGACGCGCTTCAATCCCGAATATGGCAGCGCTGCGCGTGTGAAAGAGCGGCATGGACCGTCAGAGACCCGACAAAACAGAGTGGCCCGCCGCCGCGGATGTTCTCAGGGAATGACGTTAATTCGGAGGAGGCGCCACGGTGAACTTGGCGCTCGACTCGGTCTCGACCCCACCCACATGGTCTTTTACCTTGACCAGCAGCGTATACTCCGCAGCCAGAACCCCAGGGTTCAGATTCAGAGTCAATTCCCCGTTCAGCAGGCGCTGCGGGTAATAAGGAGAATTGGTTTCCGAGGCCGCCTGCGGCTGCGTAAACAGTACCTTGCCGGCCGCGTTTAACACCGAGAGGCTGTAGTCCACTTCGAACCGGTTCTTTGCCCCCAACTTGAAACCAGCCAGTTCGAAACGGGCGATGAGCGTCTCGCCCACGTGATAGATCGCGTTCTCCATGGGCTGGCGGTCTGAGGGATTGCGCAGGAAGCGCAAATTGAGAATGGACAAGCCCTGGACCACAGGGAAGGGCCGGCCTGAGACATTGAATCCTGTTTCCGTATCGATGCTCGTCTTTGCGAGTTCGTCAGCCACATGCAGCTTCAGTTTGTAGGCACCGGGCGGCAACTGAGCAGGCAGCGGGAGCGTCTGGACAACCTTGGGCAGCCAGTTTTTGTCGTTGTCGCTCAACTCTTCCTGGACCGCGCCATTGAGCGGCGCCATCAGCAGTAGCCCCTCCGGATCGACAGCCACCAGTTGCCAGCGCAGATCGACCTTGTCCTTCTGAACGGTGAAGCCGCCAATGCGGAAGCTGAAGTACAACAGTTCGCCGGCTGTGTATTTGTAGGTATCGGGAATCGCAGCCCCTTCCTCCTGTTTGTAGTGCAGGGTGGGCCTGATGACAGAGAGTCCACGCGGAGAGGCGGCTGGCGGCTGGGCGAATCCAACCGCCGCTGTAAAGAATAACGGCGCGAAGAACAGAAACTTCACGCTTCCATTGTGCGCCTACTTGGGAGTTGCGGGGGTGGCCATCGGGTCAACGTCCTGCACCGGCGGCGTTTCCACACGCAGCGGCAGATCCACCAGAGCGGTCGTCTCGGATTCCGCATCGCCGCCACTGGAAATGCGCAGCTTATAGCCGCCCAGCGGCACGTCGAACAGCAGGTGGCCGTTCAGGGTCTGAGCCGGCGGCACGGGCCGCAACAGGCCCAACCACTGGGCAACGCCCTCGCCCTTGTCCATTTCGCGGTATTCCTTACCGGCCGAATCCACCAGCGCCAGCAGGGGCACATTGATGTCGCCGCCGCTGCCGTTCGTGATGGAAACATTAACCACCAGGAAACGGTGCTCAGGCAGTTTGGCGCCCAACGAGCCCTCCAGGGATTCCTTCCACTCCGTATCGAGCACTGTGTACGTCAGTGCGCCCACCACGGCCGGGGAACCCATCTGATATACCCTGGTACTGTTTCCGCCGCTCTTCAGGCTGGAACAACCGGGTGCGATCAGTGCAAGCCCCAGGCCGGCCAGAAGCAAGCTTAGGGTTGGTAGTTTCATAAAATTCAAAATCACTCCGAGGTCGCTCCGAATCACTCCACAGTAGAACCTTATCGAAATGCGGACCATGTTGCAATCATCCGGAATCACGGCTTTCGCCTTGCTATTGGCGCTCAGCGGCGCAGCGCCGGCGCAGCAGGAAAGGCACCCAATCACCGGCCGAGTCTATGCGGGCGTCATGGGGGTGGGCGGAGCGCCCTGGCTGGATCGCAGCGATCGGGAACGCGAGGAAAACCCGCAGCTGGCCGTAAAATTACTGGAAGTTCCGGCGGGCGCGACGGTCGCCGACGTGGGTGCCGGCTCCGGCTACTACACCGAACTGCTGTCCAACCGGGTGGGCCCATCCGGCAAAGTGTACGCCTCTGACCTGCAGCCCGGCATGCTTCGCCTCATCCGGGAACGCATTGAAAAGAAAGGACTCACCAATGTCGAAGTGGTGCAGGCGGCAGAAGACGATCCACACCTTCCCAAGTCGGCACTCGACCTGATTCTCCTGGTGGACGTCTACCACGAATTCTCCAAACCCCAGGAGATGCTGCGGTCCATGCGCACCGCCCTGAAGCCGGGCGGCCGGCTGGTGCTGCTGGAATTCCGCAAGGAGGACGCCTCTGTCCCGATCCGGGAGGAGCACAAGATGAGCGTGGCCGGAGTCCGCGCCGAGGTGGAACCCGAGGGCTTCCGGTTTGAGCGGGTATTGCCTGATCTGCCCTGGCAGCATATCCTGATCTTTCGCAAGTGAAATCAACCATCTACCCTTCCGAGTACGCCCTGGAACGGGATTCCTCCACCGGCGCCGTCATCCACCGCCTCACTTCCGCCGCCTGCATCAACCATGCAACCTACTTTCTACAGAGTTCGTTCACCCCGGACGGCGGCACTCTCATCTTCACCAGCTATCGCACCGGTTCGGCCCAGTTGTTCTCGATCGAGGGCTTTCCCGGTGGTCCCATCCGGCAGTGGACCGACCGCGACCCGATCCATCCCTTTTCCCCGGCTATCGACTCCACCGGCCGGCAGGTTTACTTCGTGCGCTCCGGTTCAGTCTGGTCGATCCAGAGGGAAAGCCTGGAGGAACGGCTCATCGCTCGCTTCGAAGGCGCCCAACTCGGCGAGGTCTCTTTATCCGCCGACGGCGAATGGCTGACAGCAGCCGCCAAACAAGGCACGCAGAGCGGGCTGGTCGTGGGCCGCGCGGACGGCTCCTGCTGGCACCTGATTCCCTTCCCCCGGACCGTCATCCACCCACAGTTCCATCCGCTCGACCCGGAGTGGATCGAGTTCGCCGGCGACCCCGCTCCTCGCATGCATCGCGTGCGCCGCGACGGAACAGGACTGGAATGCCTCTATGAACACGCCAACGACGAATTTGTGGTTCACGAGACGTTTCTCGGTCGCACCGGCGACCTCGTCTACACCGTCTGGCCTTTTGCCCTCTGGCGGATGAACTGGGAGACCCGCGAACGCCACCGCATCTGCGAGTTCAACGCCTGGCACATCACCCCCAATCGTGCCGGCACCCGGGTGCTGTGCGATACCAATCATCCGGACCTGGGCCTGTTCCTGATCGATGCCGCAACCGGCACCCGCCAGCCCCTCTGCGAGTCGCAGGCGTCCAGCGGCGGCACGCAGTGGCTGACCTCCCGGTACGCCCTGGCCGAGGACTTCGCCGCTGCCCGCAGCGCCGCCAAATCCGGAGCGCTGAGCTGGATGGAGGTCTCCACCGACACCGTCTACGGCCCCCAGTGGACCCATCCGCACCCCTCGTTCTCTCCCGACGAAAGGTTGGTGGTTTTCACCAGTGACCGCACGGGCCACCCGCAGGTCTACGCCGCGGAAGTGCCCGCCCCGTGAGCACGGTGAAGCGCCATGGATAACCTCACCCACTCGCTCACCGGAGTCCTGCTTGCCCGCGCGGGCCTGAACCGCCTGGTGCCGCGCGCCACCATCCTGGCCGTCATCGCTGCCAATCTGCCCGACCTCGACATCGTCACCGGGCTTCGCGGTTCCCTCTGCTATCTGGCGAACCATCGCGGCTTCTCCCACGCGCTCTTCTGGCTGCCCCTGGTGGCGCTGGCTCCTCTGCCCATCTGGTGGCTCATGGCGCGCAGAAAGGGCGTGCAACCCGTCGACTGGCTGAAGGCCTATGCCGTCTCCGCCGCCGCCCTGCTCAGCCACCTGTTGCTCGATTGGATGAACGTCTACGGCATCCGGCTGAAACTGCCCTTCTCCGGTGAGTGGCTGCACCTCGACCTTCTCAACATCATCGACGTCTGGGTGTGGGCGATCCTGCTGATCTGCTCGCTCGGCCCCATGCTGGGCCGCCTGGTGGAGAGCGAAATGGGCGCCCGGCGCGGAGCAGGGCGAGGCATGGCCCTCACCGGCCTGTTGTTGGTCCTGGCCTACATCGCTGGACGCGCGCAGCTCCACGACCAGGCGGTGAAAGCCCTGGAAGCCCGCATGTACCACCGGGAAATGCCGCGGCGCATCCTGGCTCTTCCTGGCGCCTTCAACCCCTGGGCCTGGACCGGCGTGGTAGAAACCTCCAGCGCCTGGCATGTCGTCCCCCTCGATCTGCACCGTGAGTTCGACCCGGATTCCGGCCGCACTTTCCCCAAACCCGACATAACCGCGGTGCGCGCGGCCGTCCTGGCTACGGAGACGGCCCGCGTCTTTCTGGACTTTTCCCAGGCTGCGCTGTGGCGCATCACCCCTACCCCGTCGCCCGAAGGCGCGGTCAGCGTCACTGTGCACGACCTGCGCTTCGGCCTGCCCGGGGAAGGCGCTTTCTCTGCCGAGTGGATCGTCGATCCGCGTGGCCGTGTCGTGCACGAAGGCTTCATGTTTGGCACGATGGGATCAGCGAAGAAGCCCTAGGAGTGGGCTGCCTGTGACGACTGCCAACCCGCACACTCCGCAGTTCCCCATGTGGATCGCCGGCAAGGAGATCCGCACCAACTCCCCCCTTACCGTCCGCGTCCCCTACGACGGCACGCCCTTTGCCACCGTCTACGCTGCCGGCCCCGCGGAGCTGCAGCAAGCCGTCGACGCAGCCGTGGCCGGGGCGCCTCGGATGCGCAGCCTGACGCTGGACGAACGCAGCGCCATCCTGCGCAAGGCGCACTACCGGCTGCTGGAGCAGAAAGAGGATTTCGCCCGGACCATCAGTTCAGAAAGCGGCAAGCCTCTGCGCGAGGGTCTGGTGGAAGTCGACCGCGCCGCGGGCACCTTGCTGTTTTCGTCGGAGGAGGCGCACCGCCTGGCCGGAGAAGTAGTCCCGATGGAAGCACTCGCCTCGGGCAAAGGCCGGATGGCCATGACCGTGCGCGAGCCTGTCGGCGTCATCGCCGCCATCACGCCCTTCAACTTCCCGCTGAATCTCAGCGTGCACAAAATCGGGCCTGCGCTGGCCGGCGGCAACACGGTGATCCACAAGCCCGCCTCCGCCACACCCGTCTGTGCCCTTAAACTGGCCCGCCTGCTCCAGGAATGCGGACTGCCGGACGGAGCGCTGAATGTCGTCACCGGACCCGGCGGCGCCATCGGCGACTTCCTGGTGGAGCACCCGTCCATCCGGATGATCACGTTCACCGGCAGCGCCGAAGTGGGTTTGCGGATCCGTGCCCGCGCTGGTTTGAAACGGGTCACGCTTGAACTCGGCAACAATTCGGCGCTCCTGGTGGAACCGGACGCCGATCTGGCCGACTGCGTGGAGCGCGCTGTACCAGGCGCCTACGCGCACTCCGGGCAGGTGTGTATCTCGGTGCAGCGGATCTTTGTCCACCGCCGGATTCACGACGAGTTTGTGGAACGCTTTACGGCGGCCGCCCGAGCCTTGCGTGTGGGGCCGCCGCTGGATCCATCGACGCAGGTGAGTTCGCTCATTACGGAGACCGAAGCGCAGCGCGTGGAGCAATGGGTGGAGGAAGCCGTAGCCGCCGGAGCGGCCCGCCACAGCGGAGGCGCGCGTACCGCCGCCACTCTCGAACCGGTGGTCCTGACGCACGTCCCGGAACAGGCGCGCGTCTTCCGGCAGGAAGCCTTTGGACCAGTCGCTGCCATCAATGCCTATGACTCGCTGGACGACGCCATCGCCCGCGTGAACGACTCCGACTACGGCCTGCAGGCTGGCCTCTTCACGAACGATCTGGACAAAGCCTTCCACGCGGCGCACCGGGTGGAAGTGGGCGGTTTCCTGATCAACGATGTGCCTCAGTTCCGTCTCGACCAGATGCCCTACGGCGGAGTGAAGCTCAGCGGCACGGGCCGCGAAGGCCCGCGCTACGCCATCGAGGAGATGACGGAGCCGAAGCTGATCAGCTGGCGCACGCGGGGCAGGTAGCGGTGTGCCCGTCGCCGGGCGGACGGGGAAGCCTCCGCCGGGCACCCTCCATTGGGTAGTCTGCTCGCTTGCGTCGCAGCGCTGTTTCGAATTGGCGACGGGATCTCGAATCAGAAGGTCAATGGGACTTGAGATTCTCGCCCACGGGGTTTATGCCATCCTCGCCGTTCACGGGAAGACCGTGGAATCCTCGCGATGTGCAAATGCCAACATCTGCGCTAGGCGATCCAATCTGGACGCTGCGGTAGAATTTCTCACATGCACCCTCCGGATGCGGTTCCCGAACTCTCCGAAGATCAGCAGCTATTCGAACAGTTAATGGAATGGTCCGGCCTGTCCGCCGAGCCCAATTGGCAGGCAATCGCTGCTCAACCGGCAGCCCGGGCTCAAATTGTCAACGCCGTGAAACAGCTCGCGGCGCTCCCCAATGCCCAGGCCGAAACCGGCGCACCCGTCCAATTCGTCCTCAGCAAACACGTCTTCAATCTCCGGCCCCTGGTAAAGACAGCCGTCATCGCCGTCCTGGTCAAAACGTCGATCCTCATCTCCCCGGGCCTCGAATCCCCACTGCTTCACGTGCTGGAGGCCATTCATTTCCTGGAGGACCTCCACGGGGTCTACCAGCAGCTCAGCGACGACGAAGTGGACGTGTTCGGAGCCACGGTGGAACTCTATTCCGAGAGTGAACTGCGCCGCGGGATCTCAGATCCGGCCGCTCACCCGACGGCCGCGGGCGTCACGGCCTGGTTTGCCGCGAAGGGCTACGAGGCGCCGCCGAACGTGGACCGGTTGCTCGAATCCCTGGTGAAAAAGGGCGCTCTGCTGGGCGAGACTCTGCCCGATGGTTCGGTACTCTACGAGCCCACCTTCCTCGGCAGGAAGAAACAGCATGAGTGAGATCGTCCTCGCGTTGCCCAACAGCACGGCGGGCGCGATCGCTCTCGACACCATCCGCAATCGCAGCGAGCGGAGCCGCGACTACTCCTATCTCACCGAACTCTCCCGGTCTCTCCCCGGATCGCTCTCCTCCGAGTACCTCGCCCAGTTCGCGGTCACGTTCCATCTCGTGTCCGTCAGGGAAGAGATCGCCGACGCGCTCATCCGAGACTTCCTGGGGCTGCATTCTGCGCCCGAAGCCGCATCCGGCGAACGGGGCCACATCCTCTCCGCCGAACCGAACTGGGACTTCGAGCTGTGCGCCCCGCCCGGCGGAGTGCCCGTTCTCCAGCCCCACCACACCACGTATCTGGCCCAGCTACAGGCCAGCCAGGCCCATGCCAAGGGCAACTTCGGCGCATCCGGCCGCCTCGCGTTAATCGACACAGGCACCGATGGCGTGGCCATCGACGATTTCTACGACCTCCTGAATCCGGCGACCTATCACCCCGGCAAGTCCGGCGCCACCGACAAAGTGGGACACGGCACGACCCTCGCCACCCTGATCCGGGAGGTGGCTCCGCAGTGCAACCTCACGGCGATCCGCACCTCCGACACAGCGGCAATCCCACTCTGGCACCTGCTGGCCGCCATGGCCATCGCGGTCATCGACGCGCAGGCCGAGATCATCAACCTGAGCCTCGGGCTGCCCAATATCACCGGCACGTGCACCCGCTGCGGGGCTTCGCCGGCTGCCCGCGGCTTCGCACTCGAATACCTGATGAAGGCCTTGCGCCGCATGGCCGTCCAATGGTTCCCTGGCGCCCAGCCACCCACGTTTGTCGCCGCCACCGGCAACGATGGAACAGGCAACGGGTTCTTCCTGCCGGCCCGTTTCGACGTCTCGCTGGCCGTCGGCTCCGTGAATCAGAACGGCCAGCGCTCCACTTTCAGCACCTATGGCACCTACCAGCATTCAAACTATGTGATGGCGCCAGGCGGCGAGAAAGCCGGCGGTGCCGTCACCGAATCGCCCATCGCCGATAACAACGAAAGCTACTGCGGAACTTCCATCGCAGCCGCATACGCCTCAGGCGTGCTCGCCCTTCTCAGGACGGACAACTCCACCGCGGACTTGCGGCAACTCGCCACGCAGAAGGTATCCGCCGCTGCACCGGCCTCGGTGTGCGGCAGCGGCCGGATCGAATACTCCTGACGGTCCGCCGCCTCGCCAACTAGCCCAGGTAATCGAACAGGCTGGTCTTTCCAATCTTCGACCGCACCTCCAGGGCGGCCTGCTGGCTGTATTTCAACTGAGTGAGATCCAGAATCGCCTGCGCCGGATCCGCATCCTCCAGGCGCCCGCGATCCGCCTTCAACCTGACCTGCTCTTTCGATGAAGTGTTCACCGCGTCCTCGAGTCGGCTTTGCACATTTCCATAGAAGCTCAGCATCGAGTTGATGTGATCCGAGATGCCGGGTAAGGGCGCCAGGGCTGCCTGTATGGCATCCGTGTCGTTGGCAATCAGGGACTGCCGCAGATTCTCCATCGCCTGGAACACGTTCTTTGTGGGATCGGGGTTTTCGAAGATAGTCTGTGCATCCTGCGCCAGCGCAATCAGACCTCCATTGGGATGCGCCACCTGCCGGCTGGAAGCGGAACCCTGGTAACTGGTCCACGGTGGATTCTGCTGGAGATCGATGCCATACGCCGCCCCCTGGTCGCTGTCCCCCGAGAAGATGAACCGCCCCGCCACCTGCGTGTTCGCCAGAGCGGCCATCCTCTGCAGCAGCGTTCCGATCTGTTCCGCGACGCTGGCCCGCGATACCGCGGTCTGCTCGCTATTTGATGCGCTCAGGCCCAAGGTCCTGACTTCGTCAAACATCTTGACGGCACTCTGCATGGCGCCTTCAGCGGAGTCCACTTCGGAACGCACCCGATCCAGATTCGTACTGATCTGCGTCATCCGCGCCAGGTCCGTTCGCACCTGCATCAGATTGGCAATCGCCGCCGGATCGTCTGAAGGCGTCTCCACTCGTTTGCCCCCACTGACCTCGCTCTGCGCCTTGCTCATCCGCGTGTTGATCTTCCGCAGCGTGTCGAGGTAAAGATCCGTATTCCCGTCAATCGAGCGAATCATGAACTGAAACACCCTCCTCAGTCAGTGCCGCCTGCCTATTCTCACCGCAGCAACCCCAGCGCAATCTCGGTCATCTCGTCCAGAGTCTGCACCAGTTTGGCCGAAGCCTGATAGCCGCGCTGATATTGAATGATCAGGATCGCCTCTTCATTCAGATCCACCTGCTGCACCTCGTCTCTCAGTTGCCGCGCCTGTGCCACCAGTTGCGATTTCGTATCCACACGCTCTTCCGCGATCTGCAACTGCAGGCCGAGCGCGGATGCACGGTTCCCATAGAACTCGCTGAACGTCAGCCCGTCGATACTCTTAGTCTTTGACAGCTCGGCCAGCTTCAGCGCCACGCCATTCCCACCTGGCGCCGTGCTATCGGCCAGCGCCAGATCGCCGGGCTGCAGGCTGTTCGTCCGCAGGGTTCGCGCGGCGCCCTGCGTCGAGTCGTACTCAAAAAGGTTCTGCCCAGGCGGCTGCCCCGTGCTGTCGACACCACCGCCGAGCGTCGTATTGACCGTATCGGCCAGAACCTGGGCCATCCGGTCGATCTCCGCCTGGTGTTGCGGCAGCGTGGAATTGCGCAACGCCAGCAGACTGCTCACCCGCCCTCCGGATACTTTGTCGGTAATGTCCCGTCCCTGGGAATCCAGCAACCGGGCCTGCCCGCCGCTGGTGTCGACGGAGAGCGGATAGGACTTGTCTCCTCCAGCAACCATCACCTGCCCGCCCAGGAAGATGGTCGAAGCGCCGTCTTCCGCCGTCAGGATGGTGAAGTCTCCGCTCTCGGAGAGATCTTCCTGCAGCGTGGCCAGCTTCGCCTGCAAGCCCGCATCCCGCACCGTACGGGCATCGGAGCGGAATTCACGATTGATCTCGACAATCTTCGCCACCGTCGCATTGATTGTGTTGACCTGATCCTGGAGCGACCGGTCCACCGTGTGCATCGCGTCACCCAGACCGTTGGCGAGCGCATGAAAACTGTCTGCCAACTGCGTCGCCCGGTCGATGGCCGTTTGCCGCATCGCGTTGTCATTCGGCGCAACCGTCAGGGCCGAAAAAGCCTCCACCAGGTTTGTTAACGCGCCTGGCAGGCCCGAATCCCCACGGATGTCAAAGAGAGGCTCCATCCTTTTCAACTGCGCCGCCATCTCATCGGCTGCTCCATACTCGGAAGCGCGCCGCCTCACGTTGGATTCGGCGAAGGAGTTCCGGGAATCCATCGTCCCGTTCCATGTCACTCCACCCGCCAGACCCAGCTCCGGCTGGATCCGCTGCGACTGGAATTCCACTCGCTGCCGCGCATAGCCGGGCGTGGTCGAATTCGTGACATTCGACTGCACGACTCCCATCGCGCGCTCAAATGCACTCATCGATCCAGCTGCACTGCGCAGCGACACCATCAAGCTGCCCATTCCATGCTCCTGGGCCGGCTGTCCACCGGCCGGACTCGCTCTATCCCCGGTGATCCAGCAGCCCGGTTGCCGGCGGAGCCGAATTCCATGCCCCGGCCGGGTTGTAACCCGTTTGCGTGCGCAACACCGCCTGCCACTCGCCGCAGAAGGTCAGCGCCTGCTCCAACAACGCCGATAGCCGGCGCAAACGAACCTGCATCGGCCGGAATGTGGACTCCACGGCAACCGGCGGCATCAGCGGAACTGGCAGGGATCGGACCAGCGACACCACCAGCTCGAGCTCTTCTTGTATCTCCTGAATCTCATCCACTCGGGGACGGGCCACTAACCGGCGTTCCACGGAATCCAGATGCGCATAGACAACAGCAGCCACCGGACCGCTCGATGACGAGGCAATGTTCATCCAAAACCACTTTCCCGTAGGTCAGTCAGAAAGGAGGGGCAGCAGCGTGCCGGAAATGCGGCCATGCTGGTCTTTCGAACCGCAGCTGGCCGACTATGGAATGCTGGAGTCTCGCCAGCACGGCTCGCTCATCCGCGAGCCATCAATCCGATTATTCCGGCGTCACTTTGCCCGGGGATTCACCACCGGAGATCGTGGCATCGTCGAGGATCGCTTCACTCACTGCCATCGGATCCGGGTCGTAGGTGCCGGCCTGGTAGGCCGCCGCCAATTGCTCCAGGCGCGCCTGCCGCTCCGGCGACTGCGATTCCATCGATTGCAGACGCTCGGCCAGAACAGAAAGGTTGACCTGATCGGTAGCGCCACCGGCGCCGCGCTTGGCAACCGACTGCCCTGCCTGCTGTTCGACCGCGTCCGCACCTTGCGTACGGTCCAGCCCTGAGGCTCCGATACCGGCCATATGGTTCGTGTCTATGCGCATCCGGTTCTGCTAGCTTACCCCAAATTGGGATCAGCAGCTCCTTCATACCGCTTATCGGCCCGGATCCGCCGCCTTTAAAGAATTTTGACTTGGATGTGATCCAATTTACTTATCGAGTCGCGTCGCCGGTTTTCGAGAAACTCTCACACAATCGGCAAATTACCCAAGCGACAGGAATCGATACCACTTCGTAGCGCTCGCTGGAGCTTCACTGCCCGGCTCCCGCCGCTCCGGTTGCTTCTCGCCCAGACTCGATTGGCAATCCGCCAGGATCTCTTCCGCCTCATACCCAATCGCCGCCGCGTACTGGCGAATGTAACTGGTGGTAAACACACCACCCGGCAGCTTGAAGTATTCACCCATCTCGATCGCTTCGAGAAAACGGCGGCTGATCTTGGTGGCTTCGGCGATCTCTTCCAGTCGCACCTTGCGCCGGATCCGGTGCTCCCGCAGGAGCAACGGCTTTCCGCCTTGCGCCCCACCCGAGGTGGTCATCCGTTTTGGTGTCTCTTGCCGTCTATTACTCTTAGGCACTGAGTACCCCGGAACAACACACAGGATACCACCCTCCGATTCCGGATTGTCCCGGGAAATCCACAAAGTACCCATTCTCGTATACTCAAATCAGAAGAGAGGCGACCCGACTTGTCCACCCGATTTCTGATTCTCGGCCTGTTCTGCGCCCAGATTTGGGCCGCAACGCCCGCACCCGTCACCTATTACAGAGAGATCCTGCCCGTCCTGCAGAAGAACTGCCAGTCCTGCCACCGGCCCGGCGAAGCCGCGCCCATGTCGTTCCTCAGCTACGAATCCACCCGCCCCTGGGCCAAGTCCATCAAACAGGCCGTGCAGACCCGCAAGATGCCTCCGTGGTTCGCTGACCCGCATACTGGACAGTTTGCGAATGATCGGTCCCTCTCCCAAGCCGATATCGACCTCCTCACCCGCTGGGCCGACTCCGGAGCCGCCGCCGGCGACCCCAAACAGGCGCCCGCACCCGTCCATTTCGCCGAAGGCTGGCAAATGGGTAAACCCGACCGTATCTATGAGATGCCGGTAGACTTCCAGGTCCCCGCCGCGGGCACCCTGGAGTACACCTACTTCGTCATCCCCACCGGCTTCACCGAGGATCGCTGGGTCACCGCCTCCGAAGCCCGCCCTGGCAATCGGGCAGTAGTTCACCACATGATCGCCTTTGTACGCGCTCCGGGTTCTCATTGGCTGGCCGATGCCAAGCCCGGTATCCCATTCATTCCAAAGGATGAACGTGGCTCCGGGGGCGAGGGACGCGACGGCATGGCCGATGAGTGGCTGGCCGGCTACGCGCCCGGCACCCCACCCATGGAACTGAAACCGGGCCAAGCCCGCCTCGTCCCGGCCGGCAGCGACATCATCTTCCAGGTCCATTACACGGCAAACGGCAAGGCGCAATCGGACCGGTCCCGCCTGGGCCTGAAGTTCGCCACCGGACCCGTAACAGAGCGCGTCACCATGGCCGCCGCCTCCACCAATGAGTTCGCCATACCGCCCGGGGCCGCCAACTACCAGGTCAAGGCGGCCACTACCCTGGCTGCTCCGGCAAAGCTGGTCAACTTGCAGCCCCACATGCACTTGCGGGGCAAGGCCTTCTCCTACCGACTGATCTATCCCGACGGCCGCACCCGCGATCTCCTGAACGTGCCCCGTTACGATTTCAACTGGCAGCTCGTCTACGAGCCCGCCGGTGACCTGAACCTGCCCGCCGGAACCCGAATGGAGTGCGTCGCCACCTACGACAACTCCGCCAACAACCCTTTCAATCCGGATCCGAAGAAGGAGGTCCGCTGGGGCGACCAGAGCTGGGATGAGATGATGATCGGTTTCTTCGACATCGCCATCGACCCCAAAATGGACCGCCGCGAACTCTATCCGCGCCGCAAAGGGGCGAAGAAGCGTTCGGCGTCGGGCGACTAGGCCGCAGATTGGACTCGCAATGAAAACGGGCTGCGCCATCGGTTTGCTGTTGCTCTCCGGCACCAGGCTGCTGGCGCACGACCCGGTCACCACGCCCCTGACCTGGTCGAAGGAGATCTCCCGGATCCTCGGGCAGCGCTGCCAGGGCTGCCACCAGCCGGGCGGCAAAGCCCCTTTCTCCCTCGTCACTTACGAGGAATCGCGCCCTTGGGCGGTGGCGATCCGAGAGGAGGTTTCCAATCGCACCATGCCCCCCTGGAACGCAGTCAAAGGGTTCGGCGCATTTCGGGGTGAAATGGCCCTCACTGAGGAGGAAATCCAGACCATCACCGATTGGGTGAACGGCGGAGCCCCTGAGGGCGACCCCAAACTGGCCACCGGCAGGATCCCCCATGCCTATCACCCGGAAGAGGTGCCGCCCGGCACCGTGGAAACGCCGGCAGGGTCCTTCCCGAAGGCGGCCAGGCTACTGGGTCTACGCATCACCGCCATGCCTAAGGGCGGTGAAGCGCACCTCTACCTGCAGCAACCGGGAGGTGCCCGGGTCCCCCTGCTCTGGATCCATCAGTTCCAGCCTGCCGCCCCCCGCCTTTACCTCCTGCAGGAGGCGGTCTCCGTCCAGCCCGGCGCCCACATCGTCATTTCGACGGCGGGCCCGCCGGCGCCACCGGCACGGTTCCTGGCGCTGGTGGAGCCTTCACCGGCTCCGTCGGGCCGCGCCCGAACTCCTGCACCAGCTGGCGAGTAATCTTATCGGCCACGTCCGCGCTGGCCGACCGGAATTTTGCGCCCTGGCTCTCCTGCGTCGTCGACCAGATGACGTCACCGTCCTTGTTCACAATCCGCACCGACGCCGAGGCTTCATGCTTGCGTTCCTGGATTCTGGACTGCTCATTGTCCCCGACCCCGCCGCCCAGGCTGAGGTAATCCCTGCTTTTCGAAGAAGATCCCTTCCCTACCCCAAGGTTCGTCCGCGCGTTGATCCCTTCAGACGTCTGAAACAGGTCAGTGAATACCAGATCTTCGCCCGATCCGCGCAGCACCGCGTCGGCCCGTTCCGGATTCTCGGTAATCACAAACAGCTTTGCGCTCTGCAGACTGGCGATGAGCATGTCTCGAATCTGCCCGGCTCCTTCGCCTCCGCCAAACTTGTCCACATACACCCGCTTGAGCAACCGCAACTGCCGCGCAGGATCGTCCGGCGTCTGGGCCCGGGCCACCGCCGCCAGACCAAAGGCGAGAACCACAAGAAACCGCCGCCTCACCCTTTGCCCGCCTTTCGCGCTTCCTCGTCCATGAAGGTCACTTTGCGGCCCGTCCGCGCCTCCAGACTCACCAGCACGGCCCGCACCGCACCCTTGTCGACGCGGAACAGCATCGCCTGCTGTTTGCCGTCTTCGCCTTCGTATCCGATCGTCAGGTAGTGCGAGCGCTTCTTGCTCAACACCAGCAGCGGCGAGATGACGATCGCCTCCCACAACCGCCGGTCCACCTTCTGTCCGTACTCCACCAGGTTGATGCGCTCGTACGGCACCCGGACCACCGACCGTTTTGACAGGAAAACAAAGGAGATCGGGTCCGTGGCGTTCAGATTTCCGTTCTGCCCCGTCTCCAGCGCCGCCAGCGTCCCGCCGAGGTACTCAGCCGGAGCCCCATTGTCCCGGGCAGCGGCGAATCCACAGGCGAATGCGAGCATCAGTACTAAATAGAGTCTGATTCGAAGTGTCATACGGCTGCTGCCGGAATTAGTGGCCCGAAGCGGCGGATCCTCTCAGGTGAGGTGAAGGAATGTTTGATCTCGAGTTGAAGAAACTGCAGACCGAGGAGCCCCGCACGCCCGAGGGCCTGCCGGAGGACGTTATCGTCAGTCCTGATACGCACCGCGCCAACCGCATCCCGCCCGGCCAGAGCCGCACCCGGAAATGGCCCGTTCTGGACGCCGGCGGCCCGCCGCGCATCGACATGGAAAAATGGCGGCTCGAGATCCACGGGCTGGTCGAAAAAGAAGCCTCTTTCGACTGGGCCCAGTTCCAGCAACTTCCTCGAACCAAAGTCTTTAGCGACTTCCACTGCGTCACCCGCTGGAGCCGCCTGGGCAACATCTGGGAGGGGGTCTCCACGCGCGAACTCATGAAGGCAGTGGGAACTATTTCGCCGCGGGCGAAGTATGTCTTGGTGCATGGGTATGATTTCGGCTGGACCACCAACCTCCCCCTCGACCAGTTCCTGGCGGAAGACGCGTTGATCGCCACGCACCATGACGGCGATCCCCTTTCTCTGGAACACGGCGCTCCGGCCCGCCTCATCGTCCCCCGTCTCTACGCCTGGAAGAGCGCGAAGTGGATCGGCGGCATCGAGTTGATTGAGCAGGACAAGGCCGGATTCTGGGAACGCAACGGCTACCATATGAATGGAGACCCCTGGCGGGAGGAACGCTTTGGCTACTGACATCGTGGCGCCGGCCAAACGGCGCGTTGGGCGCCGGGCCTGGCTCGGCGGCATCGGTTTGGGAGCGGCGGGCGTCGGCGCCGGTCTCATCTACAACGCAGCGCCCTTCTTCTGGAAACAGTTTGCCAAGGATCTCGGCAATACCATCGCCCCGGCGCCCAGGCATCCCGATCCAGCCAAATGGCCGGATCAGGGCATCCACGCCGCCTGGCTGGGCCATTCCACGGTCCTGATGAAGATCGATGGTTTCACCATCATTACGGACCCGGTCTTCAGCTCCTGGATCGGCCTGGGTCTCGGCCCTTTCACCCTCGGCATGAAACGCCTGGTCGAACCGGCCCTGGAACTCGAGAAACTGCCCAGGGTGGACCTCATCCTGCTCTCACACGCCCACATGGACCATTTCGACCTGCCCAGCCTCCGCGCTCTGGAGGCCAACAAACCTGAGGTCGTCACGGCTCATGCCACGTCCGATCTGCTTCGCGTCCGCAACTACCGCCGCGTGCAGGAGGCGGGCTGGGGCCAGCAGGTCCGCGTCGGACCGGCCACCATCCAGGCCTTCGAGGTCCGTCATTGGGGCGCCCGCCTGCGGAGCGACACTTACCGCGGCTACAACGCCTACATCATTCGCACAGGCCGCTACCGGGTGGTTTTCGGAGGCGACACGGCCATCACGGACACGTTCCGCCAGGTGGGCGGCGCGGACCTCGCCATCATGCCCGTCGGCGCCTACAATCCCTGGATCCGCGTCCACTGCAATCCCGAACAGGCCTGGCAGATGGCCAACGACGCCCGGGCCGACCTGGTCCTGCCGGTCCACCACCGGACCTTCCACCTCAGCCAGGAGTCGTCCAGCGAGCCGCTGGAACGCATCCTCGGCGCCGCCGGCAATGCCTGCGATAGCCGCATTCCGGCCCGCGTCATCGGGGACGAACTGCACCACGCATAATTTATACTTTCCCGGCGCGATTACAGTGCGCGTTTGCTTTTTGTCAAATTAAAAGCCGCTGTAACTTCATCTTCATCATTGGCCTGTTTTTCGCAACTCCTGGGAATCTCGTTGCGTCTCTTCTAGAAGAGGACTGCCTATGAGAAATAACCACAGTATTCACCGCATCTTCGCTTTGTCTGCATGCGCTCTCGCTTTTGGCTGTGTCATGAATGCGCAGACAGAAGAACGCCCCATATCCGTCGGCGTAATCGGTGGAGTTGGTTTGAATGATCCTTTCGATTCCCGCAACGTCGATATCCTGACGCCATCGAATATTCGATATTCGTTCTCCAATCACCGCTACATCGTCGGTCCCATGGTGCAGGTGAATTTGCCATGGCACCTGGGCCTGGAAGTGGACGCGCTTTACCGTCGTTACAGCTACACTTCCGATGCGGCGCCATTCAACAGCGTCGTCACCACCAAAACAAGCTCCAACACCTGGGAGTTCCCCATCCTGCTGAAATACAGGGTCTTTAAAGGCCCGCTGAGTCCATTCGTGGTGGCCGGACCCAATTTCCGGTATGTGTCCCAGGGCGATCGCAGCACTTCTGTGATCAGCGGGAATCCACTCGACGGCGGAACGATTACACCCAGCGAGTTGCAGAACCGCTTCGCGCCAGGATTCTCTGTCGGTGGCGGCGTCAGCCTGGGGGCCAAGGCACTGAAGATCGAGCCCCAGTTCCGATACACCCGCTGGGGTTGGGAAAACTTCGCCTCGAATCCCACTGGCTTTTTTAAGTCGAATCAGAATCAGGTCGACTTCCTGCTGAACGTTCGGTTTTAACCCACAGCCGGTAAATTTGACCGCATTCAAACAATCGGGCCCTATACGTGAGGAAGATCATTCTCTTCCCCGCGTATAGAGCCCGTAATTTATTCAGTCTGTCCCGGCGGTCTTATTAACTGATTACCACCAGCAGATCTTTCGGCTGCACAGTTTGACCGACGGAAACATGCCGTGCGCTGATCTTGCCCGACACCGGCGCATAAACCGTTGTCTGCATCTTCATCGCTTCCATCACCAGCAGTTTCTCGCCTTTCTTCACTTCCTGATTCAGTTCCACCGCGATGCTGGTCACAGCGCCTGGAATCGGAGCGCCCACCTGGCCCGGTACCGCCCCATCCGCCACCGGATGAGCCTTCGCTTCGGCTTTTAGTTTCCGGTCCCGGATCGTCACTTCACGCGGCTGCCCGTTCAGTTCGAAGAACACGGTCCGGGTTCCGTCGGGATGCGGATCGCCCACAGCCACGAACTTGATCACCAGAGCCTTGCCTGCCTCGATCTCCACCGTGATCTCTTCGCCGGTCTTCATCCCGTAGAAGAACGTGGGCGACGGCAGCACCGTCAGGTCGCCATAGGCCGCCCGGGCCTTGTCGAACTTGGTGAAGACGTCCGGGTACATCACATAGCTCATCAGATCGGTCTCCGATGGCTTGTGGCCGATCTTCTTCTCCACCACCGCCCGGGTCTCCTCGAACTGGATCGGCGCCAGTTTCGCGCCAGGCCGGCCCTTGCCCGCCTTTTTCCCTTTCAGAATCACGTTCGAGATCTTCTTCGGCCAGCCGCCCTCGGGCTCGCCCAGCGTCCCCTCGAACATCTCCACCACAGAGTTCGGAATGTTCAGGCTGTGCCCGGCGCCCAGGTTCTCGAACTCCTTCACGGTCATCCCGTGCTGGATCAGAAACAGCGCCATGTCGCCCACCACCTTGCTGGAAGGCGTCACCTTCACGATGTCGCCGAAGGCATGGTTCACATCCGCGTACATCCGGGCAATCTCAGGCCATCTCGGCCCCAGGCCCAGGCTCTCGGCCTGCTCCCGGAGGTTCGTATACTGTCCGCCCGGCATCTCGTGGATGTACACATCCGCCGTGCCCGACCGCGGAGCCGTATCAAACGGAGCATAGTTCGCCCGCACCACTTCCCAGTAGTCGGACGCCCGGTTCAGCGCTTCGAAATCGAGCCCGGTGCCGCGCGTGCGGTCGTGCTGCAGCGCCGCCACAATGGAGTTGAGGTTCGGCTGCGACGTGGAACCGCTCATCGAGGAGAGCGCCGCATCCACCACGTCCACCCCTGCTTCGCCCGCCTTCAGAATCGAGCCGGCGTTCAGACCGCTGGTATCGTGCGTGTGGAAGTGCAGCGGCAGCCCGACCTCTTCTTTCAGCGCTTTCACCAGCTTGTGCGCCGCATACGGCTTCAGCAGCCCGGCCATGTCCTTGATAGCCAGGATGTGGGCGCCCATCTTTTCGAGCTCCTTGGCCATCTTCACGTAGTAGGCCAGAGGATACTTGTCCCGCTTCGGGTCGAGAATGTCACCGGTATAGCAGATCGCCGCCTCGCAGACCTTGGGCGTACGGCGCACCGATTCCATCGCCACCTTCATATTCGGCAGCCAGTTCAGCGAATCGAAGATGCGGAAGATGTCCATGCCCTCTGCGGCCGCCACTTCGACGAACCTGCGCACCGCGTTATCGGGATAGGCGGTGTAGCCTACCGCGTTCGACGCACGGAACAGCATCTGGAAGCAGATGTTCGGCACCAGTTCCCGCAGCCGCCGTAGCCGCATCCACGGGTCTTCGTGCAGGAACCGCATGGTCACGTCGAAGGTCGCGCCGCCCCACATCTCCAGGCTGTACAGCCCGCTCAGCCTGTGGGCGTAGAAGTTGGCGATCTGCAGCATGTCGTAGGTGCGCATGCGTGTCGCCATCAGGCTCTGATGCGCGTCGCGCATCGTCGTATCCGTGATCAGCAGCCGCTTCTGGCTGCGGGTCCACTCGGCAAAACCGGCCGCACCCAGTTCGTCCAGCAGTTGCCTCGTCCCCTTCGGCGGCTCGGCCGCGTCGTGGTCCGGAACCGGCGCCTCCCGCGTCACCGCCGGCGCGACACGGTTCGTCATCTCCGGATTGCCGTTCACCATCACATCGCCCAGGTAAGTCAGCAGCCGGGTCGCGCGGTCCTGCCGCGCCTTGAAGCGGAACAGTTCCGGAGTCTGCTCCAGGAAGGTCGTCGTCGCCTCGCCTGCCTGGAACTTCGCGTTGTGGATCACGTTCTCCAGGAACGGGATGTTCGTCTTCACGCCGCGAATGCGGAACTCGCGCAGCACGCGGTCCATGCGCTGGCAGGCCTGGACGAAATTATTGCCGCGCGTCGTCACCTTCACCAGCAGCGAATCGTAATAGGGCGTGATCACCGCGCCGCCATAGGCCGACGCGCCGTCCAGGCGCACACCAAACCCGGCCGGAGACCGGTAGGTCTGGATCTTGCCATAGTCAGGCAGAAAGTTCTTGGCCGGATCCTCAGTGGTCACACGGCACTGCAGCGCCGCGCCGGTCACGCGAATCTCGTCCTGAGCGGGTATGCCCATCTCCGAGCCGTGCAGTTTCAGCCCGTGAGCCACCTGGATCTGGGCCCGCACAATGTCGATGCCCGTCACTTCCTCGGTGACGGTGTGTTCCACCTGCACGCGCGGGTTCACTTCAATGAAGAACCACTCGCCGGAGTCCACGTCCACCAGGAACTCCACCGTACCGGCACTGTAATACCTGGCGTGCGAGCACAGCTTCACCGCGGCGGCACACAGCCCTTCGCGGATCTTCATGTCGAGCCCGATCGCCGGCGCCACTTCCACCACCTTCTGGTGTCGCCGCTGCACGCTGCAGTCGCGCTCCCACAGGTGGACCATGTTGCCGTGCGTATCGCCCAGAATCTGCACTTCCACGTGCTTGGCGCGCCGGATATAGCGTTCCATGAACACCGCGCCGTTGCCGAACGCCGCCTGCGCCTCGGCCGTCGCTTCATGGAAGCGCGCTTCCAATTCCTCGGGCTTGCTCACGACGCGCATACCGCGCCCGCCGCCGCCGAAAGCGGCCTTTAGAATCAACGGGAACCCGATCTTTGGAGCGAGCTTCTTGGCCTGGTCGAAGTTCGCTACAGGCTTCTCCGTACCAGGTAATGTCGGTACGCCCGCCTCCAACGCCAGGCGCCGGGCCGCGGTCTTGTCGCCCAGCATTTCCAGAATCCGCTCGCTGGGCCCGACGAAAGTGATGCCCGCGGCCGCGCAAGCCTTTGGCAAGGCCGGATTCTCGCTCAGGAATCCGTACCCGGGGTGGATGAAGTCGACACCCTTCTCCTTGGCCAGGGATACGATGCCCTCGACGTCCAGGTAAGCCTGGACCGGACCTAATCCCTCGCCGATGAGATATGCTTCGTCGGCCTTGAAGCGATGCAGGCTCAGCCGGTCTTCCTGGCTGTAGATAGCCACCGTGCCGAGCCCTAACTCGTTGGCGGCACGGAAGATCCGGATCGCAATTTCCCCTCTGTTCAGCGCCAGTAACTTCTTCATTAAATTCAGGCTAACATGCCGCCCCGGCCCGTCTCTCCAATCTGTACGCCAGTTTCCAGCCCTTTGGCCGTTTCCGCGCCCCCCAAACCCTGGACAGGTTTTTTGCGGTGGAGGGCGAAGTTTCGGAACATTACGACCGGTTGGTCCGTAGTACAGACGACGAGGTCTCTATGCAACGAAACTGGCTCGCTCTCTCACTAGTCTTTGGAACCCTCACACTCACGGGCTGCGACATCGATCCGTCGGACTGGGGCAACTCAGACCGGTATAAAGAGGAGTTCTCCTACCAGCACAAGCTCACTCCGGGCGGCCGTGTCGTACTGGAGACGTTCAACGGCTCAGTGGAGGTGCTCGGCTGGGACGGCGACCGCGTGGATATCAGTGGTGCGAAGTATGCCTCGCGGGAGGAGATCATGAAGGATCTGAAGATCGACGTCATCTCAGATCCCGGCTCCATCCGCATTCGCGCCCTGCGGCCCATCGAGCGGAACTGCAACTGCGGCGCCCGCTTCGTGCTCAAGGTTCCCAGGAAGGCGATCCTGGACAACATCCAGACTTCGAACGGCAGTATGCGCATCGAGTCCATCCAGGGCAATGCCCGGCTGAAGACCTCGAACGGCTCCATCCGCGTCTGGAACGTCGAGGGCTCGCTGGAAGCCACCACCTCCAACGCCAGTGTCGAACTGGACAAGTTCAAGGGGGCAGCCACCATCGTCACTTCCAATGGCCGCATCAAGGCCGACGGTGTCGAAGGCGCCTTCAACGCCCACACCTCGAACGCTTCGATCGACGCTCAGGTGGTATCGTTGGAATCCGGCCGGTCGATGGAACTGGAGAGCTCCAACGGCAGCATCAACGCGACACTGGACTCCTGGAATAACAACGCGGTCCGGGCCAGCACTTCGAACTCATCCATCAACCTGCGCGTGCCCGAGAACATTCACGCCGACCTGCGTGCCTCGACCTCGAACGGCAGCATCACGTCGGACATCTCCATCACCACCAACCAGTTCAGCAAGACCAAGGTGAGTGGCCAGTTGAACGGCGGCGGCGCACTGCTGGACCTGACCAGTTCCAACGGCAATATCCGGCTTCTGAAGAAGTAACTGTCCCCTCTCCTGCGGGAATTACTGCCCGGCGCGCCCTGACCCGGCGCTCCGGGCTTTTGCTTGTCCAGACGCACGAACGGGGCGGATCCGCTCCGCCCCGTAGTGTGGAACCCGACTGTGGAGATGTCTATTTCCGGCGCGCAACCTGCAGATTCGATTCGATCTTGCCGGCGCCATAGCCCATGCGGAACAGGAGCGGCTTGATGCTCTTGCGCTGCTCTTCGTAGGCGGCCCGCAAGTCCTTCTGCGTGCGGAACTGGAAGTCCTTGCCGAACGGCGAGACATAGTCGCCGTACAGCTGGACCTGCCATTGCTCCGGCGTGAAATACTTCCACGGCACACCGGAATCATCCTGGATGATCAGGGCGCTGTCGTCCAACACCATCTGGCGGATGATCTTGAATCCGTCGCTGTGCATCATGTACGAGGTCGACTTCAGCAGCGTGCAACTCTTGCCCAACCCTGCCACGTACGACTTGAAGGGCGTGTTGTCCTTCATGTGGCTGTCGTCCAGATTCAGCGAGATGTAAACCAGGCTTGCCGGCTTCTCGCCTGCACGCTCGATGTCCAGGGAGAGCCCGCGGTTCTTGCCGAAAGCCGCGCGCTGGGTATCGACACTGCGTGGGATCAGCTTCCCGTTCTCGTCCAACTGAACATAGTGATAGCCGTTGATCTGGTAGCCCAGCCGGGCCAGCAGAATCAGCATCGGTTCGGCCACGCCGTCGGTCACCTGACCGCGCAGCTGCCGGTCCATCTCCCGGGTGACGAAGAAGCTCTTGCCCAGCAGTGAGGCGAGCGTACTGGCGATCTGCGGCAACTCCTTGGCCAGATCGAGCTTCTCGAACTGCGCCGCGGTGGGCACCCGGCCGGGCGGCTCCAGGGCAGCCATCGAATAGGTGGTATGGCCGGGGAAAAACACGAGCATGGTCAGGGCGTCGCCGCCGGAGAAGGGATACCAGATGGGGCTGCCATCCACCGGCGAACCCACGAGTTCCGATTGCTGGAACTTCATCATCCCGGCCTTGCGGCGCTTCTCAAAGCCGGCCCAGGCTTCGTCCATCTGGCGGGCGTGGTCAATCCATGCCTGCTGGGTTTCCAGTGCCTTGTAGGGGCTGCCTTCCCGGCCGGGCATTCCGGCCAGGAAACGAGCTGCGTCGTCCGCGTCGCGATTGGCGGGTTTCGTGGTTAAAGCCGCCGTTTTATCAGGAGCGGACTTCGTGGTGGAGGGCGCCGGACCCTCCGAGGCATGACAAGCGGCGAGTGCAAGAGAGCTGATCAGGCACAGCAGGAGCCCGTTGCGGTTCATGGGTCATCCTCAGTGTAGCGTCCCGTCAGGCTATCGAATGGATAGATTCAACCTCTCGGTATCGAAAAATTGAATCTTTGTCATGTCTTGCTGCGTCGCCCCCGGGCTAGTCGCCCTGGCCGGTTTTTCGGCCGACGGCCGCCTCCGCTTTTTTGACCACGGTGATGCCGCGCAGCGCCAGCTGGCCCTTCCGGATCGTGTCCAGGGCCTGGGTTAGCACCCGCAGGGACTCGCCGGGCGCGTGGAACCCGGTGGAGTTCTCGGCTTCCACCAGATCGATGAAGAACTGGGCCTTGCGCTGGGCGGCCCAGGCGTCTTTGAGCTGGTCATCGGTAGCGCCGGCTTCGCGGAGCTTTTTCGTGTCCTCAATCAGGGCCATGAGGGCATCCATCGCGACGTCGCGCGACTCGTGGAAGCGCGCCTGGATCTGCTCCACGCGGGCCTTCATCTCCTCCTCGGGGAAGTGGTGGCAGCCCTGGCAGGCGCGATTGATGTTCAGCAGCGGGCTGCGTACCCAGTGGTCGGAGACCTTGGTGCCGCCCTCGCGCTTATACGGCATGTGGCAGTCTGCGCAGGCGACGCCCGAGCGGGCATGGATGCCCTGGTTCCAGAACTCAAATTCGGGGTGCTGGGCCTTCAGCACCGGAGCGCCTGTTTCCTTGTGGGTCCAGTCCTTGAACTTGATCTCCTCGTAATAGGCGTACATATTCTCGGCCTTCAGCCCGTTCTTCCAGGGGAAAGTGAGACGCTTTTCGTCGCCCTTGAAGTGATATTCCACGTGGCACTGCCCGCAGACGAAGCTGCGCATCTCCTGGGCCGACGCCATGGTGTTCACGTCGTAGTTCTGGACGCCCAGCGAGGCCTTGTAAGCCCGGATCCCCTCAATGAAGGCCGGCCTGGTCACACGCAACTGCATGGTCTTCGGCTCGTGGCAGTCGATGCAGCTCACCGGGTGCTTGGCGAGCTTGGTCGCTTCGAGATAGGGCGTGTGGTTCAGCTTGTCAAAGCCTTTGAAGATGTCGCCATCGCCGAGTTTCTTGTAGATGTTGTAGGTGGAGGCGTGGCAGTTCAGGCAGGTGCCGGGCTGCTTGAACTCGGTCACCCGCTTCGTGTAGCGCTGGTCGTCCAGCATGTAGGAGTGGCCGCGCTCCTCACGGAAGTCGACGGAGAAAGCATAGCCGGCCCACATGGTCTTGAGGCGTTTATCTTCCTCGATCTTGCTCTGGGAGACGACGGAGCGCGGGTCTGCCTGGCTGGGTGCATGCGGCAGGGCTTCGCTGCCGCCATAGCGGGTCCGGGTCTGGTCCACAGTGCGCTTGTAGTCGTCGTACTGCAGCGGGAAGTTCTTGCCCCAGACGGCCGGGTCGTCTGTCTCGTCGGTCAGCTCGACGACACGGAAGAACGCATTCTTCGATTCCTGTTTGTGCTCGAAGATGTTCACCAGCAGTGCGGTGATGGCGACCGTGACAGCGGCGGTGAAGAGGATGGCGATGATGAACGCTTTTTTCGAATTGTTGTCTGACATGGAAGAATTTATTCCCGTTTAATGCTGATGCCCTACGTTGCGGTGGCAGTTCGTGCAGGCGATATCGTCTTTCTTATGCCGCGTGGAGCGGATGCCATCGGTGATGTCCTCGTGGCATTTCATGCAGGCCTCTTCGGCCACCTTGTGATTGCGCGCCGTGATCTGGATGTCGTCTGGAAAGCGTCCGGAGGTGAATGCCAGAGAGTGGTGAAACCCGTTCAGAGCCTTGGTGAAGTACTTCGGCAAGAAGCCGTGCGGGGTGTGGCAATCGTTGCAGACCGCGGCTTTGCGGTGGCTCGACTTCATCCAGCCTTCATACTGATCGCGCATGACATGGCAGTTCGCGCAGGCCTTGGGATCGTCGGTGAGATAGGACGCGCCGCGCGCGTAACCGAAGGTGTAAACGCCCACGCCCATCAGCACGCCCAGCGGAATCCCCAGCAGCAGCGATGTGATGGCGCCCTTTTCTTTCATCGCCTCGAATTTATATCATGGATGAAACCTTCACAGTGACTTTGGTCACATTTCTGGAATTCAAGACTCGATAGCCTTAAATTGATGCGCACTACTGCACTGCTCTCGCTCCTTCTCTATAGCTTCGCTGCCTTCGGCCAGGACCCGATCAAGGTTGGCAACGTCACGATCAGCGGGAGCTTCCGCTCCCGCACGGAGATGTGGGACTACTTCCAGGGCGCGGCGAACAACGACTACGCCTTCAGCGGCAATATTTTCAAGCTCAGCTTCGCGCAGTCCACCAAGAAAATCGACTGGCAGTTCGAACTGGCGGCCCCGTTCCTGCTGAGTCTGCCGGATGACGCGATCGCCGCCGCGCCGCAACTTCAGCTGGGCCTGGGCGGCAATTACTACGGGGCGAACAAAGCGCACCGGTTCGCCGGCATGGTGTTCCCGAAGCAGGGCTATGTGCGGTTCAAAGGCCTGTTCGGCGACAAGGACCAGAGCCTGCGGGTGGGCCGCTTTGAGTGGATGGACGGCGGCGAAGTGATGCCGAAGGACGCGACCCTGGCCGCGCTGAAGCGCGACCGCGTGACGCAGCGGATCATCGGGCCGTTCGGCTGGTCCCATGTCGGCCGCAGCTTCGACGGCTTCGAGTACAAGGCGTCGAAGGGTGCCATCACCTACGACTTCGTCTCCGCCATGCCCACCCGCGGCGCGTTTCAGGTGGATGGCTGGGGCAACCTCAAGACGGCTTTCTCTTACGGCTCCGCCACGGGCCAAGTGGGCAAAGGGAAGAATGTGGGCGAATGGCGCGCCCTGGCGGTGTACTACCAGGACTGGCGCCACGTGCTGAAGACGGATAACCGGGCGGCGGCTGTGCGGCTGGCGGACATGAACAACATCCGCATCGGCACCTACGGCGGCCACTACATCCACCGCACGGAGACTTCGGCCGGCATCTTCGATTTCATGCTGTGGGGCATGCTGCAGAGCGGCAAGTGGGGCCGCCAGGATCACCGTTCAAACGCCTACGACCTGGAAGCCGGCTGGCAGCCGAAGGCGATGCCGAAGCTCAAGCCCTGGCTGATGGGCGGCTTCACCCGGGCAGGCGGCGACAATGACCCGACGGACAACCGGCATGGATCCTTCTTCCAGATGCTGCCGACGCCGCGCCCCTACGCGCGCATCCCGTTCTACGACATGGTGAATAACCAGGACATCTACGGCATCCTGGCGCTGCGCCCGCACAAGGCGGTGACCATCCGGTCTGAGTTCCACTCCCTGAGTCTCACCAACCGCAACGATCTCTGGTATGTCGGCGGCGGCGCCTTCCAGCCCTGGAGTTTCGGCTTCATCGGCCGCAACACCGGGAAGGCAAAGAGCCTGGCCAACCAGTGGGACACCAGCATTGACTGGACCGTGAATAAGAACTGGAGTGTCACCGGCTACTACGCCTATGTGGACGGCAAGGCGGCGATGCGGGTGATCTATCCCAACGACCAGACCGCCCAGTTCGGCTATATCGAGCTGAACTACAAGTTCTGAACCTACTCGCTCCGCAGGGCCACTACGGGATCGACCGCCGCGGCGCGTCCGGCCGGAAAGGCTCCAGCCATCAGAGCGACGAGGGCAAAGACCGCCGTGGCGGAGCCGATGACGAGCGGATCCACGGTGCGGATGCCGAAGAGCAGGGACTGCACCAGGGTGATGAGGCCCAGCGACGCGACAAGGCCGGTGAGCAAGCCGCCGCCGACCATGCCGGCCAGATCCTTGCCCACGAGCATGACGATCTCGCCGCGCTGCGCGCCGAGGGCGGACCGGATGCCGATTTCACGGGTCCGGCGGGCGACGGAATAGTTCAGCAAGCCGAACAGGCCGATGGCCGCCAGAACCAGGCCGAGCAGGGCGAAGGTGCCGCCAATGACAGCCAGCAGGCGCTCGCGCAGCAGGGTGTTCCCGATGAGGGTCTCCAGGGTGGTGACCTCGCGCACACGGGTGCCTGAGCCGACGGCGGCGGCTTCCCTTTCTACGAGCCTGGATAGAGAGGGCAGGTCGAGCCCGGAACGGACATGCAGGCTGAAATAGCGATCTCCATTCAGGGGCATGTAGACCATCGGGGCGGGCGCCTTCCGCAGACTGGAGTACACGGAGTCTGCGACTACGCCGACAATGCGATGGTTCACCATCCGGGACTGGCTGGAGCGCTGAAATGGCTTGTCCAGGGCGGCCGCCGGGTCTTCTGAATCGAAGTACCTGCGCACGAAGGCCATGTTGACCACGGTGGCGATGACCGGATCCTCCTGGGTTTCGCGCGGCGCAAAGTCGCGGCCGGCCAGCATGCGCATTCGCATCGTCGGGAAGTAACCGGAGGAGACGGGGTAGAAGATCTCTTCCCGTTCACTGGGTGGTTTGCCGGGCAGGAAGATCTGGTCGGTCCAGGTGCTGCCTTCGAGGACCGCCCAGGGAGCCACCGCCGCTGCCTGGACTCCAGGGAGCGCCGCCACACGGTCGCGCACCTGGAGCAAGCGGTCCAGGCGCCGCGGGTCCTTGTCTGCCAATTCGTTGCTCACGGAGAAGAGGGCGAGCTGATGCGGGTCGAAACCGGCGTCGACGGCTCGAAGGTTTTTCAGGCTGAACAGGAAGCAGGCTCCGGCCATGACGAGGCAGAAGGCAAAGGCGACCTGGATGCCAACGAAGAGACGGCCCAGGCGCAGGCGGCCTCCGTGGCTGGCCACGCCTCGCAGCACCTGCATGGGTTGAGTTCCGGAAGCCTGCCAGGCGGGCAGGGTGCCGAACAGCAGGGTGGCCACGGCGGAGATGGCTGCACAGAAGAGGAGGATGCGGGAGTCCAGGGCGAGGACGAACCGGTATGGGTCTCCGGAGGTGGCCAGCATAGCGATGACCGCTGGAGCTGCCAGGCGGGCGATGAACCAGCCCGCGATGCCGGCCAGACCCGCCAGCATCAGGCTCTCCGTCAACAACTGGCGGACCAACCGCAAACGCGCGGCGCCCAGGGAGATTCGCATCGCCATCTCGGCGGCGCGGGCTGAGGCCCGGGCCAGCAGGAGGCTGGCGACATTCGCGCAGGCGATGAGCAGGATGGCGGTAGCGACGCACAATACGATCCAGAGAGGCCGGGCGAAGGTTGTGCGGAAGCTCGAAACGCCGCGCGCTCCGGACTGCACGAAGATCTTCATTTCGAGGACCTGTTTGACGAGCACGGCGGGGGCCGTCGCAAAGCGCTTCAGCCTCTCCGCGTTGGACTGGCTGAGCACTGGCTGCAAGCGGGCGGCCAACTGCTGGCGGGTCGCGCCGGGGCCGAGCCGCCCGGCGATGCGCATCCATTGCCAGCCGTCGTTGGTGAAGGCATCCTTCGAATACATCATCGCGGGCACCCAGATGTCGACGAAGCGGCTGGGCTCATTCCCGAAGAAGCCCTCCTGGGCCACGCCAACGATCGTGTAGAGCAACTTGTCGTAGACCAGCGTCCGGCCGAGAACGCCCGGATCGCCGTGAAAGCGGCGCTGCCAGTAGTCATGACTGAGGACCATCACGGGGTGCCCGCCGGGGAGCTTGTCTTCGGCGGCCGTGAACAGGCGGCCCAAGGCCGGAACAACGCCGAATACCTGGAAAAACTCTCCGGAAACGTAAGCTCGGGTGACCTTCTCGAGGGGAGCACCCGGTGTGGATTCCTTCACCTCCGCGCGGCCGGGGTAGCCGGCTACGGCCAGCCGGACGGAATCGCCGGCCACTTCGCGGAAGCGCGTAAAGAGAGGGTAACTGAAAGAGACGTTCTCGTCGCGGGGTTCGGAGCCAGGTTGCTGAATGGGTGTGGTGGCCAGGTAGATGAGGCTGTCCGGGTCCGGAACGGGCAGTTTTCGCAGGATGGCCGCATCGACAACGGAGTAGATGGCGGTGTTGGCGCCAATTGACAGGCTGAGGGAGAGGATGGCGGTGATCGCGAAGACAGGGTTGCGGCGGAGGGCACGCCAGCCGTAGCGCAGGTCCTGGAGGCCGGTTTCCAGGCCCATCCAGAGGCGGATGTCGCGGCTGCGTTCCCGGATGAGGGTCGAGTTGCCGAAACGGAGGGCGGCCTGGCGGCGGGCCTCTCCGGGTGGGAGCCCTCGGGCTTCCAGGCGTTTGGCGCGCTGCTCCAAGTGTTCCTGGAATTCGTCGTCCAGCTCGGCCTCCAAAGGCTCCGGCCGCAGGGCGTTCCTGAATCGGGATAGCCAGCTCATGGGATCCTCTTACGCCTGCTGAAGGACACGGGTGACGCCCAGGGAGAAGCCGGCCCAACGCTGGGTCTCGGCGGACAATTGGCGTTGCCCCTCGGAGGTGATGCTGTACTGGCGGGCCCGGCGCTTGCTGCCGGTGATAGTCCACTCGGCGGCGACCCAACCTCGCTCCTCCATGCGGTGGAGCGCGGGGTAGAGGGAGCCTTCCTCGACCTTGAGGGCTTCCTCGGAGAGGTCTTCGATGAAGTTGGCGATGGCGTAGCCGTGGAGAGGGCCCCGGCGGTCGAGCAGGGTGAGGACCAGGAGGTCGAGGGCGGTTTGGGCGGAGTTCTGTGGTGGCATACCTATTACGCTAGGGGTATCGTTCTAGGGATAGTGAACCATGGGTATGCGCGAGGGTCAAGTAAACAAAGTGAGCGGCTGGGTTTGCCGGAGGAACAGGAGAAATGGCTTTGTTCGCTCAGGGCGGATGGATTGGGACGCCTCGGCTTCAGCTTTGTCGGTTTGGCTCGGGCTTGGTTGAGATTTGGGATGGGCCCCCAGCAATGCTGGGGGGAATGCTGGGGGTGGCTGGCGTTGGGATTCAATGGCTTTGTTCGCTCAAAGCTGGTGGATTCGGGTTCCTTGGGTTGAGCTTTGTCGGTTTGGCTCGGGCTTCGTTGAGATTGCGATGGGCCCCCAGCGATGCTGGGGGGAATGCTGGGGGTGGCTGGCGTTGGGATTCGATGGCTTTGTTCACTCAAATCCGATGGATTCGCGGTCATATGCCATCTCGCAGACTTCAATCTGACCGCTTGCGTCGAAATTGAATGGCTTTGTTCGCTCAGAACTGCTGGATTTGGCGTGGGTCGGTGTGCCGCTGCCGCTCGGCGACTGCCCTGCCTTCGGGCGGCAGTCCGCCCGGAGTGAGAAGAGGTGAGGTTTTCAAAGATCAGGCAGGCCACATGTCCGTCGCACTGTGTCCTGCTCCGTCCGTGGGCGCCTGGGCGACCCGGACGGGGGTGAGCATAGCAGACCAAACAAAGGCCTACCCGCCTCCGCTGTGGTCAAGTGGCTGAAAGCAGACGGCAAGATTTTTCTATTCCGGCCGTGACCGCATCAGCTTGGAGTGTTGATCGAAGCGCAATCCATGCAGTGCCGGGTTCCTATACCTTTACTTCCTGGTCCAGATGGACCCATTCCCTTGCCGAAGGAACAACTCGGCCACCCTCTAGACCTGACGGAGAAATCGCTGGCGCTCTACAACGAGTTGTGTGAGCGCTATGGGCGGACGCCGGAGATTGTGCCGCCACCTCCGCCTGCGCCGTTCGACAAAGATGCCTGGATGGCCAGGCAGATGTCGAAGCTGATCGAGAGTCCGATGAGCGGATCGGGCAGCCTGGCAGGGGGCTCGCTGTGGGTCGTCAACCCCATCTCGGGGGAGGAGCATGAGATCGAGTTGCGGGGCGGCCGAATCGTGCGCCGATCAGATGGCAAAATTGTCCGGCTGGAAATTGACTGGAGCAAACCGCCCTTCAGCTTCTTCAAAGGCATGCTGGAACCTGGGATCGTCCGACTCCGGCATGGCGCGAGAGCGCGCAACCAATCCGAAACCACTCTGAAGCCACTCGTTCGCGGGGACTGCGCGAAGGCTGGGCCATGCGCCGAGCAGCAGACCCGTGTGGTGCGGCCGCGCATTGCAGAATCTTTGCGGCAGGCATGACGGAGTTGGACTCGTTTATGCGCAATGCGCGGTGAGGAGCGCAACGGTGAGGTGTCTGTGTGGCTTGCCCGCACTCACTGAACAGCTGCCAGGAGGGGGATGCAGAATGAGAAGACTAGAAGTTCTAGAACGGCTGCCTATATATTGCGAAATTCCGGCGCACCAATTAGCGCAGAGGGGGCTTGATTCAGATGTATGTTGAACATGCCCGGAATCAGCCTCGAATGATACGGCCGGATAATTTCCCGGGCGTGCAAAAGCAAGAGCCCGACCGTAAAATTTCGCAAAAGATTGGTCACCAAAACAATTGTCCGGCGTATACTGGCGCAACCTGGGAATTCACAGAACATAATCCGTCAAACCCTTGGTGGCGCCTGCCGCGGTCAGGACAGGGAGGAACCATGCAGCCCACGACGACTACCACAGTACAAGTGTCCCTCGATCGCGCAGGGAAAGCGTACCGCCTCATGAACGGCTGCCTGCGGGCCCTTGTCCTGCTGGCCATAGCGATGGCTTTGCCGGCCGGGTTGATGGCGCAGCAATTTGCCCCCATCTCGCCGCTCTACTTCACGAAGGCTTTCGGCGGCGGCGACCCGCTGCCGCAAGTGCTGGCGGTGTCCAGCACCACCGCAACCAATTTCGGGTTTTCGGTTACAGCCTCGACTTCCTCCGGCGGCACGTGGCTCGCGGCCTCACCGTCCGGCAACTGCTGTGTCACCCCACGAGGGGTCAGGGTGGTTGTCACGACGAGTCCCGCGATGCCGGCTGGAACGTACACGGGGCAGGTAGTGTTCACTTCCGGCGCCAATGTGCTGACAGTGCCGGTCACGCTGGTGGTTGCGCCGGTCGCGGGCACCTTCTTCGACAATACGCCGGGACAGGTCAGCTTCTCGATGTTGCCGGGGGGCCATCCGCCCTCCCAAGTTCTACAGATACGAAACGCCGGCGTGGGGACGTTGACCTGGAGTTTGACAACGACTACGTCCAACGGCGGCAACTGGCTGACTGTGTCGGCGACCTCGGGCACTGCGCCTTCGACGATCACAGTCGGAATAGCGACGGCAAACTTACCCAATGGAGGCAGTACCGCGGGTACCTATAACGGGCAACTCAAAATCCAAACATCAGGAGGCGGAAGTATTGTCACGGTGCCCATTGGGTTGACCATTTCCGCGAACGCCATGGCGCAGGTAAATGCGCTGAGTTTTACAAAACCGTTCGCGGGCGATGATCCCCTGCCGCAAACCGTGACCATTGCCAGTCAGGGGGCTGCCTTCGGATTTAACGCAGCAGCGAACAATGGCTCGTCGGGCGGGACCTGGTTGAGCGTCAGCCCGTCAGGGAACTGCTGTGTTTCGCCGCGCGCGCTGACGATTACGCCGGGGCCGATTGTTTCGCTGGCGGCAGGCACGTACCTGGGGCAGGTGCTGGCGGATAACGGAACCCAGATCATGGTCATTCCCGTGACCATGACCGTCGCTGCGCTGACAGGACCGTTCTTCGACAACACGGCGGGCCAGTTGAGTTTCGCGCTGGCAACCGGGGCGACCACGGCACCGCCGGACCAACTGGTGCAGATCCGCAATGCGGGTCCGAGTACGTTGAACTGGACCGTGACACCGGTGACGCATGACGGCGGAAACTGGCTGACGGTCTCCAATTCGAGCGGGACCGCGCCCTCGCAGTTATCCATCGGGATTGTGCCCGCAAATCTCCCAAGCGGCGCTTTGACCGCTGGTGTGTACACGGCGAACCTGCTGTTTGAGACCCCGGGCAGCAGTGTGACTGTTCCCATCACCGTCGGAGTGGGGCAAGGTTTCGAGCAGGTGAACGGCCTGAGTTTCACAATGCCGCAAGGGGGCGCCAATCCACTGCCCCAGAACGTGACCATCGCGAGCGTCGGGGCGGCGATGGGATTCACGGTTGCTTACTCAACAGCGACCGGCGGCAACTGGCTGAGTGTCACCCCTTCCGGCAACTGCTGCGTCACGCCGAGGGCCCTGGTGGCCACAGTGAACGCGCCAGTGGGCATGCCGGCGGGCACTTACACGGCGCAGATTGTGGCCTATAGCGGGGCCACCTCACTGACAGTGCCGGTGACCCTGACGGTGGCGGCGGCGGCCACGACATTCTTCGATAATCTGCCGGGCCAGTTGAGCTTCACGTTGACGCCGGCCGGCGGTGCACCCGCGCCGCAGGTGTTCCAGGTTCGAAATCGCGGCACCGGGACTTTGAACTGGAACGTCAAAGCGACGACATTCGATGGCGGCAGTTGGATGACGGTGACGCCAACGAGCGGAACTGCTCCGACTCTGGTGACTGTAGGCATCGTTCCCGCGAATCTGCCGAATGGAGGATTGGTGGCCGGCGTGTTTACCGGGCAACTGCTCTTTGAGATGGGCGGAGGGAGTTCCTACACGGTTCCGGTGAGTGTCCACGTTGGCCCCAACGTCTTCGGGCAGATCAACGGAGTCCACTTCACCATGCAGCAGGGCGGCGCCAATCCGTTGCCGCAGGTGGTCACCGCCACGAGCACGGGCACAGCCTTCGGCTTCACAGTGAGCTCTGCCACGGCCACGGGCGGCGCGTGGCTGAGTGTCACGCCAAGCGGCAACTGCTGCGCTACCTC
The DNA here is from genome assembly GCA_017307505.1 of Acidobacteriota bacterium. GTDB lineage: Bacteria > Acidobacteriota > Terriglobia > Bryobacterales > Bryobacteraceae > Paludibaculum. The sequence continues at coordinate 471,399 of JAFKEE010000017.1, forward strand.
GCGGCCGATCAAACTGACGGTGAACGCGCCGATCGGAATGGCCGCGGGCACCTATACGGGGCAGGTCTCGTTCTACAGCGGCCTGACCTCGCAGACGGTGCCCGTCACACTCACCGTCTCTCCGGCGAACCAACCGTTCTTCGACAACGTGCCAGGACTGCTGAGCTACTCCATGGCGACGGGCAGCGGGAACCCGGCTCCGCAAGCGGTGCAACTTCGCAATCGAGGTTCGGGGACTTTGACCTGGACGGCACAAACCAGCACGTTTGATGGAAACAACTGGTTGACCGTCTCGGCAACCAGCGGCACCGCGCCCTCCAAGGTAAATATCGGGGTCATCACACAGAACCTGCCAAATCTGGGCCTGGTGGCGGGCGTGTTCACCGGCCAAGTGTTATTCCTATCCGGAACCAGCAGCGTCACTGTTCCGATCAGCGTGGTGGTGGGCGGCAACGGGTTTGCCCAGGTGAACGGGCTCCATTTCACGATGCCCTTTGCAGGTGCAAATCCGCTGCCGCAGATTGTGACCACGACAGGGACCGGGGCGGCGATCGGCTTCACGGTTGCAGGGGCCACGGGCAATGGCGGCAACTGGATGAGCGTTTCGCCTATCGGGAATTGTTGTGCCACCCCGCGCGTGCTGACAGTGGGGATTACGGCGCCCGTGGGTCTTGCGGTGGGCACGTACACAGGAGAAGTCATTCTGGACAGCGGAACGACGGCCATGGTGATCCCGGTCACGCTGACCGTGTCGCCCAGCAGCCAGTCGTTCTTCGACAACGTGCAAGGCCAGATGTACTTTGCGGCAGCGCCGGGCGGCGGACCGCCGAGTCAATCGATGACCATTCGCGGGCTGGGCACCGGGGCCCTGAACTGGGCGCTCACGCCGATGACTTTCAACAACGGCTCGTGGCTGCAGGTGTCAGCCACCAGTGGGACGGCGCCATCGACGGTGACGGTCAGCATTGTCCCGGGCAATCTGCCGAGCCTGGGGCTGGTGGCCGGGCAGTATACGGGCCAGCTTCTGTTTGAAGCGAATGGGAGCAGCGTCACGATGCCCATCAGCGTCCAGTTGGGAACGAACATCTTCAGCCAACTGGGCGGGCTCAATTTCACGATGCCCTTCGGCGGGGCCAACCCGCTGTCCCAAACGAACACGGTGACGAGCAACGGCTCCGCGATCGGCTTCACGGCGACGGCATCGTCCGGCAACGGCGGTGACTGGTTGTCCATCTCGCCATCGGGGAACTGCTGCGCCACACCACGCGTGATCACGTATAACGTAAACGGCGCGCCGGGCACAATTGCGGTCCCGGCCGGGGTCCACCTGGCGCAGGCGGTCTTCAATGGAGGGACGTCGGCGGTGACAGTGCCGGTCACCCTGAACGTGGGGGGCCGCACATGGAGTCTTTCGAAGACGCATGTGGGCAACTTCACGCAAGGCCAGCCGAATGCCACCTACTCGGTGGTGGTCACCAACCCGGCCGGCGGCGGGCCCTCGAGCGGAACGGTGACGGTTTCGGACTCCGTGCCGGTGGGCATGACGCTGGTCTCGATGGCAGGGACTGGATGGTCCTGCCCGGCCGGCGGAAGTTCCTGCTCGCGAAGCGATTCGCTGGCGTCCGGCGCGAGTTACCCACCGATCACGGTGACCGTCAGTATTGCGGTGACCGCGCCGGCTTCCCTGACCAACCAGGCGAGTGTGACGGGCGGCGGGCTGCTGGATGCACAGGCCAGCAATCCTGCGACGATCGGAACGGGGTTGAACCTGGCTTCGGTGACGCCCAACAGCGGCAGCGGCACGATCCAATCGTTCACCGGGGTGTATACAGTGTCGGGGGATTACCACAACCTGCTCTGGGTGCAGATGCTGTTTGCGGTCAGCCCTGACGGAGGCGGGCAGACCTTCTGCTTCCTGCACTATGACGTGGCGGGGAACGGGCTGTGGTTCTACGGCGACAGCGGATTCTTCGTGGGGCCCGTGGCACCCGGCGCGACGTCGAACGTGCTGCAGAACTCAATGTGCGCGATGAATACCTCGGCGACCAGTCTGAACGGGTCGGGTTCCACGCTGACGTGGAATGCGAACCTGGTGTTTAAGCAGGCCGGGGTCCGGAACATCTACATGCGTGCGATGGACCGGAACAATACCGACACCGGCTGGGTCCAGCGCGGCACATGGACTTCGCTGGCGGCGAATCTGTCGACGATGACGGTGTCGCCGAATTCCGGCACGGGGTTGAGCCAGACGTTCACGCTGACCTACCCCGACCCGCCGGGGTTTGCGGGCAGTTCGTTCGGCTGGGTGCAGTTCCTGATTGCGGCGGCGACGGATGGCGGAGGCCAGCCGTTCTGCTTCCTGCATTACGACCGAGCCGGCAACGGACTGTGGATGTACTCGAGCGATGTGGGCTTCTTCCTGGGGCCGGTTGCGCCTGGGGTGGCCTCGGCGACGCTGAATAGCAGCGCGTGCTCGATCAATACGGGCGGCACCTCCGCCCAGAACGTGAGCGGGAATCTGGTGGTGACGGTACCGGTGACGATGAAGGCGCCGATGTCCGGAGCGAAGAACATGTACCAGCGGACGCTGGATGTGCTGAACCGGGATACGGGCATGGTGGCTACCGGGACGTGGACGATCCCTTAACCGATCTTCGCAAGGGATCATGTGGGCAAGTGCCGCCTGGGGTTCGCTCCGGGCGGCACTTTTTTGTGGGTGGGCGTGGGCTGGTGACGGGATGAACCGGTGTGCGGTCTCAAGGGTGGTGTTTCGCCGAGAGTCCCGGGGGCAAATGCAGGGCGCGTTTGCGAATCGCGCCGCGTTCGCGCTTTGAGGTTGGCCGGTGAAGAGCGGAACATCTTTCCGGCTTGGCTCGCGGCCGATTCCGCTGCCGCCGGGCCTCCCGTCGAATCAACTCCGTCAGGATCTCTTGCGACCGGAGCGCATCTGTCAGCGGATCTCCAGCGCGTTCGTGCGACGTGCGCCGGAGGGCGGAACGAAGGAGAAGAGGGCGGGGTCGACGGGAGCGTCGAGGTCGCATTCGCTCCAGGTGGTCGTTGTGCGAATGTCGCCGGTTTCAGGCACCGGGCGTTTCTGCCTTTGGACACTCTTCAGGACAAGGTGACGGTTGGGGTCGATCCAGAGCTCCTCGGGGCCGTCGCCGAGGGTGGGCTCGATTCGCACTCGGATGCAACGGATGGTCTGGCCCCCGGAACGGACGGAGCCCTGACCGGCGAGGGACGCGCCCGTTGTCCGGCGATCGAGCGACTGGAAGCGGCCGAAGTACTGGTGGTGGAGGCGCTCCAGTTCCGATCGCTCTTCGCCGGGTTCGGGCCCGAAGCGGGTGTAGAGTCTGCGTCGAGGCTGGTAGCCCCAGACCGTCGCGGCATCGGCGATGAGGAGGAGTTCGAAGGGGTCCGATGTGCGGGATTTCTGATGCGCTCTGAACTGGCGAGGCCGGCGAGCGGCGAGAGTGATGTCGAAGGAGGTTGAGCCGGATTTGGTGTGGACGCGGAGGGTGTAGTCGGTAGCGGAGGTGTAGCGGGCGGCAACGGCGCGGAGGAGGGCACCGGCCTCCGCGGCGTGGAGCGCCGGGGGCAGGATCGCAGTGCAGAGGCAGACCAGCATCGTGCGGAGGACGGGCGACGGCGGCACGACTCTACGATATCGTCCTAGGGGCCAGCAGATGCCTCAGAGAGCAACTTCCGGCAGCGAGGCCGCGGTCCGGGACTTTCGCCGGCTGACTCGGCAATCTACTCGCTAGCAGTTCGGACGTCGATCGCTTCCGAGTTCAATGGGGGCGTTGGCTGTTCGTCAAGGGAAGAGATCCGGTTGTAACGCCGCATCTCTGGCGGCACCTCCGCCCGGAACGTGAGCGGGCATCTGGTGGTGACGGTGCCGGTGACGATGAAGGCGCCGATGTCGGGAGCCAAGAACATGTACCAGAGAACCCTGGACGTGCTGAACCGGGGTACGGGCATGGTGCCTACGGGGAGGCGGACGATCCCGTAGCCAGCGCTCCGGAGTTGATTGTGTGGGTGGGTGGGCCGCCTGGGGTGAGACTCAGGCGGACGCTCGCCCCGACTGACTGTGGAGACGCGTTTAGCCCGTCGCTGGCGCTCCGGGTGTCCGTGGCCCGCTCCTTACCAGTCGCGGTTCGCAGCGGGTACGTTCCGAGGACATAGGTAACAAAACATTCCAAGGACATAGGTAACAGTCGGAAATGGAGCTCGGGAGCGTGAAGGGCAGTCCAGCATTGGGTATGCCCTGGAAAGA
>JAFKEE010000044.1 GCA_017307505.1 Acidobacteriota bacterium
GGGGGTCCGCCTTACCACGGGGTTGAGCAGCTTTTAGAATGGGCGCTCCAACCTGCTTAGGGTATGCGCCGGCAATACGCACCTCGCGGAAGCGGGCGGAGTCGGGGGACTCCGCGCGGACCTGGGGGTCCGCCGTCCCACGGGTTGAGCAGCTCTCAGAATGGGGGCTCCAACCTGCTTCGGGTATGCGCCGGCGATACGCACCTCGCGGAAGCGGGCGGAGTCGGGGGACTCCGCGCGGACCTGGGGGGCCGCCGTCGCAGAGGAATGAGCGGTCTGCGGGGTGCGAACTCGACTGGACTTGGGGTGCTAACAACAAAACGCCCCGGGCCGTTGGGCTCGGGGCGTTTTTGAACGGGCTTGCTTGCCTGCGTTAGAACATCAGCTTGGCGCCGATCTGCAGGTAGCGCGGGGTGCCGACGTCGTTGATCTGGCCGAAGGACGAGCTGCCCAACTGCGTGTTGAAGCCACCCAGGTTCATGTGGTTCAGAGCGTTGAAGGCTTCCAGACGGAACTGGAGGTTGATCTTCTCGGCGACGCGGACATTCTTCAGAGCGAACGCGCTGAGGTCGATGGAGCCGGGTCCGCGGATGACCCACTTGCCGGAGTTGCCGTAGGTCCAGGAGGCGGGCCGGGCAAAGGCGGAAGTGTTGAAGTACTTGAAGAGCGAACGCTGATTGGGATCGATGTACCAGTCACCGACCACGTTCGGACGGTTGGCCACGTTGCCGGCCACGTTGGTGAGCGTCGGAGCGAACAGGCGGCCGGAGGTGAGGGTCCAGACGCCGGAGACGCTCCAGCCGCCCAGGATGCGGCCGAGGAAGCCCTGCTGGCTCTTGAACCAGGGGGTTTCGTAGGTGTGGCTGATGACGGCGTAGTGGCGGCGGCTCTCTTCGAGTTCCGACTTCTCCGCACGGACGTTCAGGGGATCCTGAGGACCACCGGCGACACCTTCATTGCCGTAGCCCACGATCTTGCCGAGCGTGTAGGAGAAGGCATAGGTGAGGGCGCCGGTGCGGCGGCGGACCGACATCTGCATCGAGTTGTAGCTGGACGTGGCGGAGGGTTCCACCATGTTCAGCCCGTTGAGGCCGCGATAAGGCAGGAACTGGCGGAGGTCGACACCTACGTGGGCGGCCTGCTGGTCGGGCGTGAGGAAGTTGAGCGGCCGCTGATAGGAGAGGTGGCGGCCGGAGTTGCCGACATAGCTGACATCCAACTGCGTTTTGTAAGGCAGCAGGGTCTGGATGCCGAAGCTGTAGTTGTACATGGTCGGCATCTTGTACTCGGCAGGCAGGGCACCGGCGTCGATGGGGAAGCGGGTGGTGTTGGCGACACCGCTGCCGGGGTTGTCGGCGTTGCCGTTGGTGACCGTGGGATTCAGCGTCAGCGGAGCGCGGGCGCCGAGGTACCAGCCGGAGTAAGCGATGCCGGTGACGCCCTGGAAGATGCCGGCGCCGGTGCGGATGGCCAGTTTGCCGTTGCCGAAGACGTCCCAGGCCAGGCTGAAGCGGGGCTGGAAGTTGGTCTTGCGGAGGGGCTGGAACTTATCCGGAATCCCACGGAAGAGGGCAGTGATGGTGGGGTCGCCGTACTGCGGGATGCGGCCCTTGGCGGCGTCGGGGAAGCCGGAACCAGGCAGAACCAGACCGTTGTAGGGGTCGCCCGTGCCGTTCACGATGGAGCCGTTGGACGCCACCTGCGGGGCCTTGCTGGGGTCGTAGAACTGGGGCATGAATGCCACCAGGTTGTTCAGCTTGGCGCCCCAGGGGGAGATGAACGCGTAGCGGAGACCGAGTTCCAAAGAGAGGCGGCGGTTGACGCGCCAGCTGTCCTGGACGTAGAACTCGCGGTCAAACGCCTTGTACACGGTCTGTACGGCGGGTCCAGTCTCGGAGTAGGAGTTGAAGTAGCCGAGCAGCGCATTGGCCCAGGCGTTCTTGGTGTCGTTGGGATTCGAGGCGGAAGCGCCGAAGGAGAACGTCCCGTTATCGTTGGGATTGTTCACTTCGTTCATGTTCATGTTCTCGAAGTAGAAGCCGGCCTTGATGGTGTGGGCGCCCAGGATCTTGCTGAAGTTCTCGCGCACGATGAAGGTAGGCGTGTGGGCATAGTTGGCCTGGCCGGAGCCGAGTCCCTGATAGCCGTTGATGCTGATGTTGGGGATGCGGTCGGGGTTGTTGATGGCCAAAAGCGAGGGGATGCTGAGTCCGTAGGTGGCGCGCTTGCCGCCATTCCCGATGATGTCGAAGCCTTCGCGATAAGCGGAGTAGCCCACGCTGAACTCGTTGATCATGGTGGAGCTGATGGCCGTATTCAGGCTGGCCACCCAGTTGTCGCCGTAGCGCTTGCGGTGCACCTGGAACAGCGGAATGTTGTTGCCGGTGTTGTCGAAGTAGGAGGTGAAGTCCTGCGAGCCGGGCAGGGTGCGGACGTTCAACTGCCAGTTGGGCTTGATGTTGTAGTCGACGCGATAGACCATGTCGGTGCTATCGGTGGGCTGGGCGTTGCTGGCGTAGTAGTTGCCGCCGGGGCCCGCATAGTTCGGATCCGGATAGATCTTCTGCAGCATCTTGCCGAGGCCACTGATGCGGGAAACGGGGATCACGTTGTTGGGGAACGCCGCGCCGCTGAGCGGATCGATGGGCTTGATGGCGCTGTTGCTGAAGTCGCCGTTGCGCTCCAGGGTGGTGGGCAGGATGGACGTCTTCTGATTGAAGCCCGCGGTGTAGCGGCCTTCGAGGCCGGCGAAGAAGAAGAGCTTGTTCTTCTCCTTATTCCACTTGCCGGGAATGTAGATGGGTCCGCCGAGGGTGTAGCCGTAGTTGTGGTAACGGATGCGGCCCTTGGAGGCGCAGCCCACGACGTAGGGGCAGGCGGCGAAGCCGTCGGAGAACCAGAACTCATACAGCGAGAGGTGGTAGTCCTGCATGCCGCGGCGGGTGATGAAGTTGATTTGGGCGCCGGTGGAGCGGCCGTACTCCGCCGCATAGTGGGTGGTTTCCACCTTCACTTCTTCCACGAAGTCGACGCCGAGGATGTTGTTCTGCTGGACGCCGTCACGGTTGCGGCCGTTGTTGATGCCGTCGACCGCGATGAAGTTGGTGTCCTTGCGCTGACCGTTCACCTGGAGGCCGCCCATGGAGTAGCTGCCGCCGCGGAAGTCGGTCATGAAGTTGCCATAGCGCGAGATGACGCCCGGCATGATGCCGAGCATATAAAAGGGATTGCGGCCCGGCAGAGCGAAGTTCTGCAGCTGCTGCATGGTGAGCGTGCGCGAAACTTCGCCGTTGGAGGTCTCGACCAGCGGGACGTCGCTGGTAACTTCGACCTTCTCGGAGACCTGGCCCACTTCCATCTGGAGTTTGAGGTTCAGCGCGAGATCCGCGTCGAGCCTGATACCCGTCCGAGTGAGCACCTTGAACCCATTGGCTTCGACCCTAACTTCGTAGTTACCGGCCTGCAGCGTGGGGACAGTGAAGAATCCGTTTTCATTACTCACCGTGTCGCGGGTCAAGCCGATGCCTGGCGACGACACAGTCACCTTCGCATTGGGGATGAGGGCTCCTGTGCTATCCAGAACCTCGCCCGAGATCGAGCCGCGGTTCTGGGCCAAGAGGGACATGCCCAACACGCAAAACAAAGCAAGAAGTCGATGTTGCATTTGAACTCCCAGACGCATTCGAGATGGAGTGTAGCATCAAAGTGAACCGCTTTCCAGTTTTTTGAAACGCTCAGACGGTTTTCATCTGTAATTCATGTAGCGTGCCGGTTTTTGTTTTGGTACAACTCAAGCATGAGAAGTTGCGCGCTGCTGTTTCTCCTTGTTTTTCCTACATTTGGCCAGCCCGCGTGGCGCGAGGAAGGACTGCTGGAATTGTCCCGGAGCCCTCAGGCGAAGCTGCATCCGGTGCCGGTGCGGGCCGTGCAACTGACCGGCGGTTTCTGGACGGAAAGGCAAAGAATCACGGTCGAGCGGTCGATTCCGACCCTGCTGACGTTGCTGGAGGAGCACGGCGTGGTGGACAACTTCCGGCGGCTGGGCTCGAAGACGGATTACACGCCGAGAAGGGGCCCGCTGTATACGGATTCCGACCTGTACAAATGGATCGAAGGCGCGGCCTGGTCCCTGACGAGCCGGCCGGATCCGAAACTGGAAGCAACCATCGACCGGCTGGTGGACGTGATCCTGGCGGCCCAGCAGCCGGACGGATACCTGAACACCTATTGGGTGGAGGAACGCGCCGGGCAGCGCTGGCAGCAGCAGACTTCGGGCCATGAGCTTTACTGCCTGGGGCACATGATCCAGGGCGCCATCGCCTACTATCGGGCCACCGGCAAGAGGCGTCTACTTGACGGTTCGATACGGTTTGTCGAGTACTTGCTGAATGATACAGGCCCGGGCAAGCAACCGCTGCTGACGGGTCACCCGGAACTGGAACTCGCTCTGGCGGAGCTGTACCGGACCACGGGCGAACAGCGGTACCTGAAGCTGGCTGGCTATCTATTGAGCGGAGTGGAACGGGAGCGGCTGAAGTTGCGGCCTTCGCAACTGGAGTACATGTTCAGCGGTAGCCCCTTCGTGGAGCGGAGTCAGTTTGAGGGGCACGCGGTGCGTGCGCTCTATGCCGCGACGGGTGCGGCGGACTACTACCTGGAGACCGGAGATCCGGCCTACTGGAAGACGCTGGAAAAGCTCTGGGCGGACCTGGTGAATACGAAGATGTTCGTGACGGGCGGCGTGGGCTCGAGGGCGTCGGGTGAGTCGTTCGGGGACGCGTACGAACTGCCCAACCGCCAGGCCTATACGGAGTCGTGCGCGGCGATTGCGGGCTTCCTGTTCAACCAGCGGATGCTGGCGGCGACGGGCGATGCCAAGTATGCGGATGTGATGGAGCGGGCGCTCTACAACGGGATCAATTCGGGGATGTCGCTGGACGGCACGCTCTACTGTTACAGGAATCCCTTGGCCAGTGGCGGGGAGAAGATCAGAAACCCCTGGTATGACACCTGTTGCTGTCCGCCGAACCTGCAGCGGACCTTCGCTGCGCTGGGGGGCTATTTCTATTCCACTTCAAAAGATGGACTCTGGGTTCATTTTTTTGACAACAGTAAACTCGACTGGAAGCTGGAGTCAGGGACGAGGGTGCAAGCCGAGACGAAGACGGGCCAGCCCTGGGCCGGGGATGTGGAGATCACCGTGAACCCAGCGAAGGCGGAGACGTTTACCCTGTATGTCCGGATTCCGAGCTGGTCGGAGAAGAGTATGATCTCGATCAACGGCAAGCCGTCGGACCTGAAGGGCGCGCCAAATACTTATGTGGCGTTGCGCCGGGAATGGAAGGCCGGCGACCGGGTCCGGCTCACGCTGGATATGGAGCCGAGGCTGCTGAGGGCGAATCCGAGAGTGCCGGAGGACTACGGCAAGGTGGCTGTGCAGCGGGGTCCGCTGGTGTATTGCCTGGAGCAGGAGGATCAGCCGGCGACGTCTGTCTTCGATGCGGCGGTCGCGCTGACCGCGGCGCTGGTGCCGGAGCAGAAGCCGGGGCTGCTGGGCGGAATCACGGTGCTGCACCACAAAGGGCTGACTTTCGGGGCGCCAGCGGCATCGACACCGCTTTACTCGACAAAGGAGTGGCAGGCGAGGAGTCCGGTGGATCTGACGTTTGTTCCCTACTATGTCTTCCACAACCGGGGTCCGGCGCGGATGCAGGTGTGGGTGCCAGCGTTGGCCGCGCCAGCGATTCCGAAAGCCCAACCGGCGCGTTAGCGGGAGGCCGGCAGCGGGTACAGGGAAGGATTCCGCCGGCCCGAAGCTGGGCGTGCGCTTGCGGCAGAATCCCACTCCTGTCTCAGGGGTTCGCGGGTTTGAGGAGCTGCTCGAGTTGGGCCGGTGTGAGCTCGACGGCGGGGGCAAAGGCCGGACTGCCCATGTAGTCGAGCAGGGACCGGTAGAGTTGCCGGGCCACGGGGCGGTGATCGAAGTCTGATTCGAGATCGAGAGAGACGGTGAGGAGTTTGCCCTGCCCTACTCTGGCTTCGACCACGGCGCCCAGACGGTGGTTGCGGTGGTAGTCGTCGATGATCTGAACCACCGGCCGCAGTGCCAGGGGCTGATTGTCGAGGAGGAACGCCCTGGAATCGTGGGTCAGCTCCCACCATTGCCAGTTGGAGTGTCCTTCGTTGGGGAAGGCTTTCAGGGCCGCATGAGCGGGGTCGCAAAAGATGCCCATCGTGCCCGGCTGCTTGGGAAACCAGCTCAACGACCAGAAGACCGGCTGAAAGCTCATGGGGATGCCGCCGGACTTCGCCAGCAGGAGGACCCGGCCGCCGCGATCGAGCGCCTGCCGGGCCGCGTCCAGGGAAGAGGTAACGAGGACACCTGCGGGTTTCGGGGTCTCCAGCTGTTTTGGGTAGACCCAGAGATCCCAATCGTTCTGGAAGCCGGCGAGCGTAACCGTCAGTTTGAGCCGGGCGGCCTTTTGGACAGCGGCGAGGGGCACGCGGATTTCGGCGAGGGGCGTGAGTTCTCCCACGGGCGCTTTGACGGCTGGCAGAGTGCCTGTCCCCAGTGATTGGCCGGAGTCGCCGGTGAGAGCCCAGCGAGCCGCGCCGGCGAGCGGGCGTTTGCCATAGTTGGCAATCTCTGTTCTGGCGGTGAACGTTTCGTCACTGGTCCAGACGAACTTTGAGAAGCGGGCGAGAGGGACGACGGGACCGGCGAAGTTGTTCATCTGCTGCGGGGTCAGCAGTCCCTTGGAGTCCCAGAAGGAATCGAGCAAGCCGATGAGGGCTTCCCCCTGGCCGGGAAAGTCCTGCAGCTGCAGCAACTGATAACCGCCGATGGCAGGGGTGCGGAGGACGGACTCGATGTCCTCCTTGTAGAGCTGCCAGGCGAAGCGGCCGGACGCCTGCTGGAAGGCTTCGGCCTGGTCGAGCATGCCCTGGGCTTCGAGCCGCGCTCGAAACGCCTCCAGGTTGCGAGGCTTCAGCACGCCGGTGTACTTGGAGATTTCTCGGTAGTCGGGGTAGGTGACCCACTGGCCCAGTTCGTGAGCGACGACAGGGACGCTGATGCCCTCCAGCCGGTTGCCATAGTCCAGATCGGTGCCGGTGGGCGTTTTCTCCCAGCGGTCGCCATGAATGCGAAGATAGCCGCCTTTGGTGCTCTGGGCGATGAAGAACTCAGAAGTTTCGCCGGGGACCTTGCGCACGTAATCGGCGGAGAAGGTGAAGAGCCGGCGGGGATCGGCTTGGATGAATTCGCCCACCAGGTTGTCCATGAACTTGAAATCGCCGCGTAGTTCGTTGCCGAGGCCCATGGCAACGAACGAGGGGTGATTGCCGTATGTGCGGAGGATCCGGAAGCCTTCCTGGCGCATGAAGGAGTCGAGCTTTTCGTCGAGACCCGCTTTGGCGCTCCAGACGGGGAGTTCGACGTAGAGCAGGAAGCCGGCGCGGTCGGCCGCGGCGAAGGCCGCTTCGGGCGGACACCAGGAGTGGAAGCGGAAAGAGTTCAGGCCGTGCTCGCGGGCGATGCGGTAGAGGCGGTCCCACGCGGCTTCCGTGGTGGGCGGGTAGCCGGTGAGGGGAAAGATGCTGCACTCCAGGGTGGCCCGGAGCAAAAGAGGGCGCCCGTTCAGCCGGAACTGTCCGGCCGCGGTCGTGAAATCCCGGATGCCGTAGTTGAGCTGATAGCGCTGCGTGAGGGAGCCCGCGGTGAGGGTGAGTTCCTGCGATTGCAGGTTGCCTTCGTATTCGTCCCATTTCTTCGCGGTCGGATCGGGCGGCAGCGTGAGCACGACTTTGCGCTCGGCATCGAGGCCGGAGACCTTCAGGAAGGTGTTGCCGGCGCGCAGTTCCGCGTCGACGGGGCGTCCGGTCGAGTTGCGCAGAGTCACTTCGACGCGGCCCTGCGAGTAGATCTGAGCGTCCTCTATCCAGACTGGTGGCGTAGCGCGCAGCTCGATGCGGCCGATGATGCCGTTCCAGTTGGTTTGCGTGTGTTCGCCGACGCTGTGCGCGTCGCGGCCAACATCGATCCGGTACGTGTTGTCGACTTCGATGCGGAGCTTGTGAAGGCCGGGCGTGAGCGCCTGCGAGACGTCGTAGATATGAGGGGTGGAGAGGCTGTTGCGGGTACCGAGGGCCTGCCCGTCGACCTCGAGCGCGGTTTGCCAGTGGGCGCGTTCGAGAAAGAGTGTGATGTGCTGGCCGCGCCAGGTTTCGGGGATCAGGATGGAGCGCTCGAAATGGACAGCGCCTTCGAAGACGGCGGGCCGGGAGAGCCAGCCCTTCTCAGGTCCTTCGGTCTTCCTGCCGTAGCCCGCCTGGTCTGTGCTGCCCGGCAGGAACATCCTGCCGCCTTCGAAGGACCATTCGCCGGAGAGGTCGAGGCGGGAGGACTGACCGGGCAGAAGTCCCGCGGCGAGGAGGAGTACAGGGACAAGGCGGCGCATTCACGGACTACTATATCCGAATCTCTGCCGGTCACTGAACGCCTGGCTATTCGATACCCAGGCGTTTCTGCATCTCTTCCAGCGAATGGCCTTTCGTCTCCGGGTACCAGAGCAGGACCACGAAGAACTGGACAGCCATCATGACGGCGAAGAAGACGAAGGGGGCGGCTCCGGAACTGGCGGCGATGACCGGGAAGATTCCGGAGAGGACGGCGTTGGCGGCCCAGTGGGTGAAGCTGCCGAGCGACTGCCCCTTGGCCCGAACTCTGTTGGGGAAGACCTCGCTGAGGTAGACCCAGATCACCGCGCCCTGGGAGAAGGCAAAGAAGCCGATGAACCCGACCAGGAGCCAGACGAGGAGGTGCTGGTTGGCGTGGGAGGCAAAGATCCAGGAGACACCAGCCAGACAGACGGCGGTGCCAACGGAGCCGACCAGCAGCATGGTCTTGCGGCCGATCTTGTCGATGACGGTCATGGCCAGCATGGTGGCCAGCAGGTTGGTTGCGCCGATCGCCACAGCCTGTAGGTCGCCTGAGACTTTGGAGAAGCCCGCCTGGGCAAAGATATCGTTCAGGTAATAGAGGATGGCGTTGATGCCGCTCAACTGGTTGAACATGCCGATGGTGACGGCGAGAAAAATGGGGAAGCGGTACTTCCAGGAGAAGAGCGGCTCGTCGGCATGCCCATGATCGGCATCAATGGAAGTGACGATGTCGTTGAGCTCTTCCTTGTAGTTGGGTTCCCCGCTGAGGCGTAGCACTTCGCTGGCCTCAGGTGCGCGGCGCATCTTCACCAGCCAGCGGGGGCTTTCGGGAATAGTGAACAGCATCACCAGGAAGAAGGCGGCGGGGAAGGCGGCAACGCCGAGTTTCCAGCGCCATTCCGAGTCGCCCAGGCCGGCCAAGCCCACCATGAAGTTGGAAAAGTAAGCAAGGAGGATGCCGAAGACGATATTGAACTGGAACATGCCCACCAGGCGGCCGCGCCAGCGAGCCGGAGCGATTTCGGCGATATACATGGGCCCCAGGACCGAGGATCCGCCGATGGCCAGACCTCCGATGAAACGGGCAGTGACAAACGAGTACCAATCCCAGGCAAAGGCGCAACCGAGCGCGGAAAGCAGGTAGAAGACCGCAAGGACACGCAGGCTCGCGCGGCGGCCGAACTTATCGCCAGGGATGCCGGCGAAGATGGACCCGATGATGGTGCCGTACAGGGCGGAGGCGACGGTGAAGCCGAGCAAGCTGGGGGTGAGGGCATAGACGGTCGTGAGCGCGTGCGTTGCACCGGCAATCACGGCTGTGTCGAATCCGAAGAGCAGCCCACCCAGGGCGGCCACGATCGTGGCCTTCAACAGATAGGAGTTGAGCTTCATATTAGGCGGCCTGCGCGCCAGGGACAGGCCGGACGCGCGCAAGGTGAGAATGTATCACAAACCGCAACCGGGCCATCCTTGCTTTTGGATGTGAATGGACCGCAAGGGTTTGGGCCGTTGAACCGGGCTCCCTTGCCGGCAATCGCCTAGGATTGCAGGCGTTTGAGGAGTTGAATCTGTCCTGCGTGGTAAAGGTCGTGGGCAGCGACTCCGCGGATGAGGTGGATCTTCTTTTTGTCGAGCGACTGGAGTTGGGCCACAGCGGCACGCCACTCCTGGTGCTGGGCCACGAGCAATCCGATGGCCTGCTTCCAGTCCGCCTCGGTGGGCTGCTGCGGCACAGGGAAGAAGTTCGAGCCTTTGATGGGGAACGAACCCCGTTTATCCCCGGTGAGGCGGCGGTGTCCGACATAGGTCCAATAGGCGCAGTGGAGCGTAAGCTCCCAGATGCTGTGGCGGCCAGGCGCCGGACGCCAGGCGGCCTGCGGCGCGGTGACGCCGCGTAACGCCCCACGGAGATTCGGCCCGTGCCAGGACTTGCGCTCGAAGGCCTCGTCGATAGCGTCCAGAAGAAGATTGAGTTCAGGCGGCAAGCTGGGAGCTCCTTGGGTTGGGAATGGGGCAACTGCTGCGATTATGCCTTATCGCTTTTCGGGATAGCCGGGCGCCTGGAAGCATACACTGGGTGAGGAGGAGAATCCATGGGACGCGGTTTGATCCTGGCCCTGATCCTGGTTGTGCTGCTCGGCGGCCGATGGGTGGCGGGGTTTGCGATCGAGTATGAGTGGTGGCACGAGATGGGCCAGGTGGAAACCTGGATCCAGATGCTGAGTTATGGCTCGGTGCCCGTCATCGGTGCGGCCTTGCTGGCATTTTTGACGTTCTGGATCGCCCATGCGCGAGGCATGAAGCATGCGGGCACGGGCCTGAGAGAGCATCCAGGCTATGCCAAGCTGGCGACCTTCGTTGCCCTGCTGCTGGGCATTCTGGTGGCCGTGTCGACGGTGGATTCCTGGACAGTAGTGCGCTGGTTCGGCGGGCATGGACTCGACTCCGGCACATGGCGCGATCCGGTCTTCGGCCATCCGCTGTCCTTCTACTTCTTCGATCTTCCATTCCTGGGCGTCATCCTCCGCTATCTGTTGACCGTTACCGTGGTGGCGGCGCTGGCGCATTGGCTGACGGCGCGCGGCTGGAGCCTGAAGGACCAGTTGCCGGAATGGAATCCGCAGGAGGGCATCCGGGTTGACCTGGGTGGCTTCAGCCTCAGTGGCGCAATGGACTCCGGTTTCCTGCGGGGTGTTGCCGCCTTCTTCCTTCTGGCCTGGGCCGGGAAGTTCTACCTTGACCGCTATGACCTGCTGCTGGATGACCACGGGTCGCTTGTCGGCGTGGATTGGGTGGCCGAGAATCTGACGTTGCCCCTTCTGTGGCTCAACATCGGGGGCGCCCTGCTTGCCGCAGCGGGCATTCTGATGCGGAAGCCGAAGACGCTGATCCTGCTGGTGGTGACGTACATCGTGATGGCAGTGACGCCCATGCTGGTGACGGCCGTATATGTCCGGCCGAGCGAGATCACGATCCAGAAGCCATACATCAAGCGTCATATCGAAGCCACGCGATCGGCCTACGGACTCGGTGCACATATCAAGGAAACGGACTATGCCGCGAAGCTGGAGGCGCCCATCGATGTCTCCAAACACCGGCAACTGCTGGACAATGTCCGGTTGTGGGATTGGCGGGCCTTTCATGACACGGTGACGCAGATCCAGGCGCTGCGGCCTTATTACGTGTTCCACGACAGCGACGTGGATCGCTACCAAATCGATGGGCAGTTGCGGCAGGTGCTGGTGACTCCGCGTGAGATCGACGTGAGCCAACTGCCCGGGGATGCCCGATCGCGCTGGATCAATCCGCATTTCATCTATACGCACGGCTACGGAATGGTGGTGGCGGAGGCGGCCCGGATCACGAAAGAGGGTTTACCCCTGCTGCTGGTGCAGGATGCTCCGGCCGTGGTGAAGACGCCCTCGTTGAAACTGACCCGGCCCGAGTTGTACTACGGCGAGGTCTCGCACGAACCGGTATTCGTTCACACGCAGCAACCGGAATTCAATTACCCCTCGGGCGCAGGCAATGTGGAGACCCGCTACGAGGGCAAGGGAGGCTTCCCCATCTCATCTCTCCCGATGAGAATGGCGGCAGCTCTTTCGACAGGCGATTGGAACATCCTGCTCACGTCCTATCTGGCCCCGGAAAGCCGGATGATGATCCGGCGCAAGGTGCGCGACCGGCTCGAGGCGATGGCCGGCTTCGTCGTCTGGGATGCCGATCCATACCTGGTGATCACCAAGGCAGGCCGACTCATGTGGATGGTGGACGGCTATACGACGAGTGACGCGCATCCGTACGCGAAGATGTTCAATCTGGGCGATGTGGGCCGGGTCAACTACATCCGCAACTCGGTGAAGGCGACGGTGGATGCCTATGACGGCAGTGTGAGCCTCTATGCGTTTGGGGATCGCGATCCGCTGCTGGCGTCATACCAACACCTCTTCCCGAAACTGTTCAAACCCTGGTCCGACATGCCGGACGAATTGAAGGCACACGCACGGTATCCGGAACTGATCTTCCGGCTGCAGGCGGAGGTGTACCGCACCTACCACATGACGAATCCGGAGGCCTTCTTCAATAAAGAAGATCAATGGGACATCGCCAGGAATCTGAACGGGCCTTCCGGCAAGCCGGAACCGGTGTCTCCTACGTACGTCGTGGCCACCCTGCCGGGCAGCGATGAGCCGGAATTCCTTTTGATGACCACATTCACACCGAGGAACAAGGACAACCTGATCGGTGTGATGGTGGCCCGGTGTGACGGCGCGGCGTTGGGCGAGGTGCAGTTCCTTCAGCTGTCGAAGCAGGAGCTGATCTTCGGACCGATGCAGATTGAAGCACGGATCAGCCAGGATCAGAACATCTCCAAGGACCTCAGTTTGTGGAACCAGCAGGGCTCCCAGGTGTTGAGGGGGCAGATGCTGGTGCTGCCCGTAGAGAATACGATGTTGTACATCGAACCCATCTACATTCAGGCCTCCGAGGCCAGGATGCCTCAACTGAAGAAGGTTGTCGTGGCGATGGGCAACCGGCTAATCTATTCAGACACCTACGAACAGGCACTGAGTGAGCTGACCGGGACAGCCATCCCGAGCGGCCAGGGGAAAGGGCAAGTCACCTCAACTGAAGCGGGCAAGCCAGCTGCGGAAAGCGGCGCGGCGCAGGACGCGGCCTCAAGGCTGAAAGATGAGATCCAATCGCGTCTGAAGCGCTATAAGGAATTGATGTCACAAGGCCAGTTCGCGGAGGCAGGCAAAGAAATCGAGGCACTGGACCGGCTGGCCAAACAGAGATAGAAACCCAATTTGTTCCTATTTGGACAATGGCATCTCGAATCATTAAGTCGTAAGATGTACACTTGAAAACGATGGAAACGGTAAGGCCGGGCGCGGCAAAGATTCTGGTTGTCGACGATGACGCTGCGGTGCGTGAAGTAGTGGCTTCCATGCTGCGTACCGCGGGCTATGAGGTGTCGTTGGCCGCAAACGGAAGGGAAGCGCTCTCATCGCTGCAGCGTGAGCAGTTCCGCGTGATCATCACGGATCTGGTGATGCCAGAACAGGAAGGCATCGAGACCATCAAGCTCATCCGCCGGGACTATCCGGATGTCCGTGTGATCGCGATGTCGGGCGCATTCGGCGGCGACTATCTGCGGATAGCGGGCTACCTGGGCGCGCATGGAACTCTGGCAAAGCCACTTCAGTTGGCCACGGTTCTGAAGGCCGTGGCGGACGCGCTGGCGTAAGGTATCCGAAGATCCTGTGGAAATAATTCGGGCCCGTTGTCCTGTTAGAAGGAGAACGGGCCCGGCTATTAATCTGGAATCCAGTTAGCTGTTTGCAGCCTGACGGCCAAAACGGCGGGAGACGCCCGTGAGATTGCGCCGGTTCCGGCGTGTTTCGAGCATCTGTTCGCGGGCATTTTCAACGGCATGGACGATGGGCTGCGTCTGCGATTCAGAAGCGCCCCAACTGAAGATGATCGAGACGGAGCCAAGGGAGCGCAACTGGTAATCCCAGAGCCGCTCCGAAACCAGCTGAATGCGGCGCTTCGCGGCCGAGCCGTTCTCCCGGGCGAAAATGAGGATGAACTCGTCTTCCGCGATCCGGCAGGCGAAATCCTGCTCGCGGGTGAGAGACATGACCAGCCGCGTCACCGAGCCCATGATCTGCTCGATGGCAGGCTTGCCCTGATCGGCCATGAGACGGACGTAGTCGACCACGCTGACTGCGATGACGAGACCCGAGAAGGGCGCCTCGTCCTCCAACAATCGAGCCAGGGCTGTGGGCTCGTGGAATCCACCGGGCAGTTCCAGAGTGGGCGGGGCCGGCGGTTCCTGTTCGGCACGGACCTGCGCGGCGGAGCGCATTTCCACAACCTTGGGCCGCATCTCGCTCTGCGGGATGACAGGAGCAGGGGTTTCGACAACCGGCTCGGGTTCAGCAGGCCTGTAGGAGAACGGGTCGTCGGCAGCGGCCTGGCCTGACGGGGCTGCACTTGCGAACACCGGCTCACTCTCGGTGAAGACGGCGTCGGTGAACGCAGGTTCGGGCCTGGTATCTTCCTGCTGGAGATCCCAGGTGGAAGGTTCTTCGCTGGTATCCCAAATGGCAGTCTGGTAACCCGTCTCGACCGGAGCGGAGATCAGGGAGGCTGCTTCAGCGACGGGCGGCTCGGCTTCGAGTTGTGACTCGGGCCAGGTTGCGGCCGTCAATTCGGCGGTGACAGGTTCCGCTTCCACGACCTGCTCGGGCCAGGACACCGCCACAGGCTCGGCCATCACCGTTTCGGCTTCCGCCACCGGCTCTGTCCAGGTGGAGGCCGTCAACGCGGCAACCAACGGAGCAATCTCTACGGTGGGCTCAGGACTGGTCACAGCCATGATCTCCGCCGATACAGGCTCTGATTCGACTGTATGCCCGGCTTCCACCACAGGCTCAGGCCAAGTTGCAGCCATCATTTCGGCGGCTGCCGGCTCGGGCTCCGCTACCGGTTCGGACCACACTGAAACTACCAGCTCAGCGGTGACCGGCTCAGATTCGATCAGGGGTTCAGCACAGATGCCGGACGTCAACTCGGCGACCAGAGGCTCGGCCTCTGTGGCCGGCTCAACCGGGATCTCAGCGATCATCTCGGGGACGGCCTGCTCCGGCTCGGCGACCGGCTCGGGTTGCTGTTCGGCCACTATCGGAGCGACCTCTGGCTCAACTTCGTCCGTGAATTGAGAGTAGGAGGAGGCGGAGTGTTCGCCCAGGGAGACCGCCGTGTCTGTGAATTCCGACACTGGCAGAACGTCGTCGTCCCGGAGAACTCGAATCCGCACCACGTGGATCTCTTCCTCGACACCCGACTCAACAATGGTGGGCTCGAAGTGCGACACGAGCGCGTCCTCCGCCACGAGCTCGGCAGGCGTTTCGGCTACTGGCTCGACAACCGGAGGCTCTTCCGCTTCGACACGCGAAAGCGTGGGGATCTCCGCGTAGACCGGCATGTCCTCGATGAGGGAATAGTCGGCGGTGAACGAGGCCTCCACCAGTTCCCCGGTAGCAGCAATCTCCGGAACCAGAGCTTCGACAGTCTCCTGAACGGGCGACTCCAGCACCTCGGCAACTTCAACCGTTTGTGGAACTTCCTCGATCGCTTCGGCGATGGCTGTCTCCGGAACCAGAGCCTCGACAGGCTCCTGAACCGGCGACTCCAACACCTCGGCAACTTCAACCGTTTGCGGAACTTCCTCGATCGCCTCGGCGATAGCGGCTTCCGGAACCAGGGCCTCGACAGGCTCCTGAACCTGCGACTCCAACACCTCGGCAACTTCAACCGTTTGCGGAACTTCCTCGATCGCCTCGGCGATGGCGGCTTCCGGAACCAGGGCCTCGACAGGCTCCTGAACCGGCGACTCCGATACCTCGGCAACCTCAACCGTTTGCGGCACTGCTTCGATCGCCTCGGCGATGGCGGCTTCCGGAACGAGAGCCTCGACAGACTCCTGAACCGGCGACTCCAACACCTCGGCTACCTCAACAGGCTGCGGAACTTCCTCGATCGCTTCGGCGATGGCGGCTTCCGGAACCAGGGCCTCGACAGGCTCTTGAACCGGCGACTCCAACACCTCGGCAACTTCAACCGTCTGCGGAACTTCCTCGATCGCTTCGGCGACGGCTGTCTCCGCAACCAGAGCCTCGACAGGCTCCTGAACCGGCGACTCCAGCACTTCGGCTGCTTCGAAAGCCGACTCGACGAGGGGCGTTTCGAGCGTTGCAGTTTCCAGCGGCAGGTCTTCCGCGGCGGCAACCATGAGAGGCAGAGACTCGGCACTGGGCACCTCCAGGGTGGCCAAGGGCTCGACCGTCTGTGCAAACTGCTCAACGGAGGGCGGAACGATCTCGTACTCCGGCACTTCGGTATGAAGGCGGAGGGCTGGGAGAGAGGACTCTGTCTCGGCCGCGAGCAAATCCGCCGGCAGGCTGGCCATTTCGGCCGCGAGAGCCGAAGGACCGGCCAAACCAAGGGAAAGCTCGGTTGCCTGAGACAATTGACAGACAGGGGCGGGCTGCTGGACGGCCGGCAGCACGGACTCCGCCACAACTTCGGCGGACTGAAGCGAACCAACGACCGCCACCACGGGCTGTGCGAGCGGCGGCGGAGCGGCCAACTGCTGCGCTTCCACCATGGCCAGCGCCGCTTCGGATTCCTGTTTCGTATGCGCCCGGACCGCAACCTGTTCGCCGGCTTCAGGCGATTCGAGATGGGTGTACTCAGGCACTGCCTGGACAGGCGGGGTCGCGACGGGAGCCTGCTCCAGCGGCTGGGCGGGAGCCATCGGCACCTCGGCCGAAACTGATGCCAGGGCCGGGGTAGCGGACGGCAGGCCAATCTCCTCCGGCTGGGCAGTGAATTCCTGTTGCGTCGACTGGGCGGCGGGCACCGCAATGGCCAGCGGAGCGGGCTCGACAGGGACCGGTGGAGCATCCGGCACGGTTTCGACGATGGGGGTGATCGCGTCGGCCGGCACGGTCTCGCTCACCGGCACGGTTTCGGCAACAGGCACGTTCTCCACCGGACTGACGGGCTCGGCCACGGGCGCCTTGGCCGGCTCGACGTCCTGATGCTTGCGAATGACGATGTCCTGCGCCCAGCTCGCCACGGATTCCTCGCGAGGTTTGGCGGTGGCGCGTTCTTCCGAGCGGCGGCCACGGCGGCCGCGGGCAGAGCGTTCGGCCTGGGCGCGCTCGAAGAGTTCCCGGGCGTCGGTGATTGGGGTGACCAGCGGGGCTGGTTCAGCGGCAGGCTGTTGCTGGGTGCGGGCCGCAGCCTGAGCAGCCGGCACCGGCGCGGACACCGGGCGGCCCACCAGAGCGCCCTGCACTTTGGCCACAACTTCGATGGTCTGCTGCTGGACCTTCTCGACAAGATCGTCACGCTTGTCGCGCTCATCCTCGCGAACACGCATGACAATGTTGGCTTCCCGAAGCTGCTCATTGCTGCCCTTCAGGAAATCACAGATCAGCGCGACGAAGGCGGCCCCGAGAATAACTACCAGGCTGACGAAAACCTGGATTTCTATTGCGCCCATGGAAATACCCTAAGCAAGATTGTAGGGGTTGGCAGTAGTCAAGCAAATAGGACTAGAGACTCAGATGCCCCCGGCACCTTAGCTCGACTTAGGGGGAGCATTCGTATTAGCCGAGTGGGTCGATTCACTTACTGGTTCTAGGGTTTTACACCTAGAACTCAGCGGATTCCGGTCCTATTCAGGGGCCAATCGCCCCACGCGCCAGATAAGTTCAATTTGCCGGATACGGACGCCGGGAAAGGCCACCCGGAGAGGACGAAGAAGGACGCGCGGGCGGCGGCATCACCTGGGGTCCGCCGACCCTGGGCGGAGCGATGCCCGCAAGCTCTTCGTCTGTGAACTTGAGGCTTCTGTCGATGACCATCTCGATGGTCGAACCGCGTTCGATGATCGCATCGGGGCCGCGAGTCATCAGGATACCGGCAAGTCCGGCGGCGGCTCCCGCGGCCGCACCAATCCCGGCGCCCGTGCCTGTGCGGGTGGCGACTCCGCCGATCATCGTGCCCCAGCCGGCCGCTTCTCCCACCTTGGTGGCATCCGCGGCCTTGGACCCGTCACCCTCGACTTTGCCTTCCGTCCGGTCCACTTTGCCCGGATTTGAGCCGTCTACGGTGCCCAGGGAAGCACGAAAGTCGCGGGTCACGCCATTGGGCAGCGTGAGAGAATCGAAGCGAACGTACAATTCAGCACGGCCCTTCACCTTACCTGCCCGTTTTACCTGAGTTACGGTGCCGGTGACATAAGAGCCCGGGGGGATGACGATGCGCGCATCCGAAAGAATGGGGAAATTCGTCTGAAGGTAAACCCGATCGCCCACGGCCGCGGACTTCGTACTGATGCTGTTGATCAACTGGAGCGGAATCTTGCTGCCGGACGCGACGGTGTACACTTTCTGATCGCCCGCAGCCTGGGCGTTTTGCGCGGCCGGCCAGCCGGCTTGGCCGGAGGGCTGGGCGAACAAAGCCAGAGCAAACAATGGGGTGATGCAGACAGCTCGGATGTGCACGATGTGCTCCCTATTCATAGACTAACCCCAAGGCTGAGGTTTGGGACGGGTTTTTCCACACTGAAACCGCATGAATCGGCTTGACCTACCCTGCGCGACAGTGAAGCGCCCGCGGTGGTCGGACTCATTTGGTTGAACGTAATGGTGGGGCATCCGGTTGCGGCGGGGTCGGTTCCAGCCTGAGTCGGATGCCGGATTCGGTCACGGTTCCAGCGAGATCCACGAGTAGTTCAGGGTTGGCGCCCAGTTCACCGGGGAGCAGCACTTCGATTTCGTAAACACCGGGGAAACCTGGACTTAGTCCAACATAGCCGATCCGCTCCGAGGGCACTTCCACACCATCGATCAGAAGGTGAAGGTTGCCGAGCCCGGCCAAAGGCACCCGCTCGCGTGGAAACTCGCGAAAGCCAAGGATGGGCCGCGTATCCCCCAGACCGGCGGCGTAGAGAATGACGGATTCACCAGGGCGCGCCGGATGCGCCTGGTCCACCCATTCCATCGAACCGGAGTGGCGTGCAAGCACGAAGCCCGTTTCCATGAGGAACCAGGCAGGGGCGGCGGGCGCCAGTTGAACTCGAATGGTGGGGCCGCTCAACAGATTGTGGGCCAGGATAATGCTGACCGTGCCCGGCCGCAGTTCGGAGGGAACCAGAAAGATGACGACCTCTGGAGAGATGTACTCCACCGGGGCCAGCAGGCCGCCCACTTTTACCATCACGCCGGTTCCGGAAAGCTGGTAAGGAAGCGTATTGCCCCGCAAATCGCTTTCGACGCGGGCCCGGGCGTAAGGAGCCAGATCTTTACCGTAAATCGCGGCCAGGGTGTTGGGAGCGAGGCGGCCACGTTCCCCGCTTGCCAGGTTGACGATGCTGTCTGCAGAGTAGGACGGCGCCTGTCTCTGGGTTTGACTGCCGGCGGTGAGGGCAAACGCCAGGCAGGCCAGCGCCGTTGCGGTAAGGCGCATGGAGAGTCGACACGGATTCTACGCCCGGCCCGGATCGCTTGTCTATATCCCGCAATTTGGGAAGGGATATGCGATCAGGCCAGAGCCAGGGCCTTGCGAGTCATGGTGGCGACGGGCACCGATTCGAGTTCTTCCCTAAGGAACCAACGGAAGCCCTTTGGTGCTTTGGCTGCGGACGCCCGATAGACCTCGATGGTGTAGTCGTGGTGCGTAATGGAGTGCTTGAAGGAGCCCAGGCACTCACCGCGTTCGGCCGCGGGCATATCGCGGGCGACCGGCAGTTCCCAGAAACCGGCCATTTTGGACTCGGCCGTGCCGCGCTGCCGCAACAGAATGCTGCCGTTCTTCTCCACCAGGAAGAGTTCCATGGCAAGTTTCACGGGCTCGCGCTTTTTCAGTTTGATGGGCAACTCGTTCTGGATGCCCGACGCCCGGGCCTGGCAGAGTTCGCGCCAGGGGCAGAGCAGGCACTGCGGACTGCGCGGCAGGCAGACGGTGGCGCCGAGTTCCATGATGGCCTGGTTGAAGTCCGCCGGCCGTTTGGGATCCAGCAGGCGCTGAGCATGTTCCTTCAGCCGGACCCGGACCGAGGAGCTCGAAATGTCCCCCTTCTCCAGCGTCAACCGGGAAATGACGCGGATGACGTTGCCGTCCAGCACGGCATAGGGGAGTGAGAAGCAGATGGAAGCGATCGCCGCGGCGGTGTAATCCCCTACGCCCGGCAGGGTGCGGATCTCTTCATAGGTTTCGGGGAAGCCGCCGGCTTCCGTGATCTGAATGGCGGCACGCTGTAAGTTGCGGGCCCGGGAGTAGTAGCCCAGCCCGGACCAGATGGCGAGGAACTCCTGCTCCGGAGCCTGGGCCAGGTCTTTCGGCTCGGGGTAACGCTCAAGGAAGCGCTGGTAATAGGGGATGACCGCCGCGACGCGGGTCTGCTGCAGCATGATCTCGGAGACCATGATTTTCCACGGATCGCGGGTGCGCCGCCACGGTAAGTCGCGGCCGGCGGCGGTGTACCAGTCGAGCAGAAGCTGATTGGCTTTGCGGGGCGGGGGAATGAGCATCCGATTGATACAATAGTAAGTCAGTGGACGAACTCCTGAGGATCCGCGGGGCGCGGGTTCACAATCTCAAAAACCTGAGTGTCGACCTGCCGCACAACAAGTTGACGGTGGTGACGGGTGTGTCCGGCTCAGGCAAATCATCGCTGGTGTTTGACACGATCTACGCGGAGGGCCAACGGCGGTATGTGGAAAGCCTGTCGGCCTACGCGCGCCAGTTCCTGGATCGCATGGAGAAACCGGATGTCGATGAAATACAAGGCATTGCCCCACCCATCGCCATTCGCCAGAAAAACACGACGAGAAATCCCCGCTCGACGGTAGCCACCTCGACGGAAATCTACGATTTCGTCCGTTTGCTCTATGCGCGCACCGGCGAGACGTACTGTCCCACCTGCGGCCAACTGGTGGAGAGGGACACGGTGGATCCCGTGGCCCGCAAGATGCTGGCCCAGCCGGAAGGGTCGCGCTGGTACGCCCTGTTCCCGATCACCATGTTCAAGCCGGGCGACGCGGCGGCCTTGCGCGATCACCTGTTCGACCTTCGAAAGCGCGGCTTCAACCGGCTGTTCCAGAACTCGACGGTGTATGAGTTCTCGACACCGGAATCGCTGCTGGATGTAGACTTCTCAAAGCCTGCCTTTGTCCTGGCGGACCGGCTGGTGATCCGGCCCGACCAGAAGCAGCGCATTGTCGACACGGTGGAGATCTGTTACCGCGAAGCAGGCGAAGTCGTGTTCGAACAGGCCGGCGAGCCGGAACCAAAGCAGCTTCGCTTCAGTGAGCGATTCTCGTGCAAGACGTGCAATGTCGAGTTCCTGACGCCGGAGCCGTCGCTGTTCAGCTTCAACAACCCGTACGGCGCATGCCCCAAGTGCCAGGGGTTCGGCAACACCATCGACTACGACCTGGACCTGGTGATTCCCGATCCTTCGCTTTCGATCGCCGAGGGCGCTGTCGATCCGTGGAACAAGCCGCAATACCAGTGGATGCGCGATGAGTTCATCGGCAAGTCGCGCAACAAGGTGCGGCCCAATGTGCCGTATGTCGACTTGAAGCCCGCTGAGAAAGCCGTGGTGCTGGACGCCATCCGGCGCTTCTTCGCCGAGGTGGAAACCAAGAAGTACAAGGTCCACGTACGCGTGTTTCTCAGCCGGTACCGCGGCTATACGCAGTGCCCGGCCTGTGGCGGCTCGCGACTTCGGGCGGACGCGCTGAACGTGCGCGTGGGCGGCAAGACGATCGCCGAGATCGTGCAGTTGAATATCGCCGAAGCGAAGCTCTTCTTTGACCAGTTGGAGCAGGCCCCGGAGCAGTCGGCCATTGCCGAGAAGGTTTTGGTGGAGATCCGCCAGCGTCTGAAATTCCTGAACGACGTCGGCCTGCAGTACCTGACGCTCGACAGGCTTTCGGCTACGCTTTCCGGCGGAGAGGCTCAGCGGATTCAGCTGGCCACCTGCCTGGGATCACGCCTGGTGGGCGCGACATATGTTCTGGACGAACCCTCCATCGGGCTGCACTCGCGGGATACGGAACGGCTGATCAACATCCTGGAGGAGTTGCGCGACCTGGGCAACACGATCCTCGTTGTGGAACACGACGCCGATGTCATGCGTGCGGCCGACCATGTTGTCGACATGGGGCCGGGCGCCGGCGAACTGGGCGGCATGGTGACCTTTGAAGGCACGCTGGCGAAGATGCTCTCGGCAAACGGCAGGAAGAACGGGTCGCTCACCGCAAAGTATCTGAAGGGCGACCTGTGCACTTCTCTAAAGACCGAGCGCCGCCCGGTGGATCGCAAACGGATGCTGAAGTTCTTCGGCTGCCGGGCGAACAACCTGCAGAACATCGACGTGGAAGTGCCGCTGGGCATGATGACCGTTGTGACGGGCGTATCGGGGTCCGGCAAATCGTCGCTGGTTCACGACGTGATTCACCGGACGCTGGAGACCCGCTACCGGCGTGACCTGTCGAAAGAAGGCGCCAAGGAAGAAGACGAAGTCCTGGCCCAGAAGGCGGAGAAGCAGACCTGCCGCAAGGTGGAGAATGCCGAACTGATCCGCGAGATGGTGATGGTCGACCAGTCGCCCATCGGCCGCACACCGCGCTCGAATCCGGTCACCTACTGCAAGGCCTTCGATGTGATCCGCGAGCTCTTCGCCTCCACGCCCGAAGCGGACCGGCGTGGCTACACAGCGGGCCATTTCTCCTTCAACATCGCCGGCGGACGCTGTGAGACCTGCCAGGGTGACGGCACGGTAACGGTGGAGATGCAGTTCCTGGCGGATGTCGAGTTGATCTGCGAAGACTGCAAAGGTACGCGGTATAAGTCGTCGGTTCTGGACGTGCGGTATCGCGGGATGAACATCCATGAAGTTCTGGGGATGACCATTCGCGAGGCCCTGGCGTTCTTTGCCGACCAGCCGAAGCTGGTATCGCGCCTGAAACCTCTTTCTGATGTGGGCCTTGGCTATTTGCGGCTGGGCCAGTCGGCAACGACTTTGTCAGGCGGCGAGGCGCAGCGTGTGAAGCTGGCGTCCCACCTGACACAGGCGGATTCGAAGGGCATCCTGTACCTTTTCGACGAGCCCACGACCGGCCTGCACTTCGACGACATCGCGAAACTGCTGGACGCCTTTGAACGGCTCATCCACAACGGCGCGAGCCTGTTGATCATCGAGCACAACCTGGAAGTGATCCGGCATGCGGACTGGGTGATCGACCTGGGCCCGGAGGGTGGTTCCGGCGGCGGGCGCGTCGTGACGGCCGGAACGCCGGAACAGGTGGCCCAGTGCGCGGAATCGTACACGGGCCAGTTCCTCAAGGCAATGAAGTAGCCGGGTTCGCCATTCCGCGCCAGCCATTCTCATTCATTGCGCAGCGCGATGGCTGGATCGGCGCGGGCCGCACCCAGGGCGGGCGTGACGCTGGCCAGCAGTGCCGCGGCGATCACGAACGCCATGGCCCAGAGGAATGGACTGGGATCGCCAGACTTCACCCCATAAAGCAGACTGGCCATGGAACGTGCGGCGAGGGGCGCAACGACAGCTCCGAGGATGCCCCCGGCCAGCGCCTGGCCGAGTCCGCCTTTCAGCACCAGCCAGAGGATGTCCCGGCGGGTGGCGCCCATCGCTACGCGGATGCCGAACTCGCGGTGCCTTTGTTCGACGACATAAGCCAGCAGCCCATAGATGCCGAATACAGCCAGCATGACGGCCAGGATGGCGAATGCCTGCAGCAGCCAGTTGGCGAGGTTCCGCTCCGCGAAAGCCGCACGGGCGATTTCCGCCACGGTCCGCGGTTCCGCCACTGGCAGTTCGCGGTCGACCTCATGGAGCGCCGTGACAGCGGAGTTGAGCAGGCTCATCGGATCGCCGCTCGTGCGCAGCACCGCATTCGCTTCGCCCATGGGCATCTGGGCCAGGGGGAGCCAGAAGCCGGGTTCGGCCCTGGGGTCGGCCGGGTGGTCGTAGTTGTCGGCCACCACGCCTATCAGCCGCCGCGGCTTGCCCCAGATATTCAGCATGTGGCCGATGGGATCGAGCCCCGGCATGTAGCGCCGCACGAGAGATTCGTTGACGATGGCGACCGGCGGCCCTGTCGCGCTATCGCGCAGATCGAAGTAACGGCCCGTGCGCAAGGGAATGCGCAGAGCTTCGAAATAGCCGGGCGTCGCCATTTGGTAGCGGGCCTGCGTGGGGTCATCCGGCCGCTCGGCCACCCCCTCGATGGAGAAGCCGCTGTTCTCGTCGTAGCCCATCCAGGGAATGTTGGTGGCAAAGGCAGCGGCCTGCACACCCGGCAGGGTGCGCCAATGGGCCGACACCTGTTCATAAAACCGGGCCGCCTGTTCCGGCTTGTCGTAACCGGTGCGCGGGAGCGCCACCTGGAAAGTGAGGACGCCGTTCGGATCAAAGCCGTTGTCGCGCGCCTTCAAGCGAAGAGAACTCTGGACGAGCAAAGCCGCGGAAACGCAGAGCACGGTGGCGAATGCAATCTCGCCAGTCACGAGGACAGCCCGCAGACGATGTGCATCGCGCCCGGCCGAGGCGCCGCGGGACTCCTGCGCCAGATTGGCAGCAGGATCAACGCGCGACTGGCGCAAGGCGGGAGCCAGGCCAGCGAGAAGGCTGGTGATCAACGCGCTGCCCAGTGCGAAAAGCCCCGCCGTCCAAGTCAGCTGGACTTCGTGCGCACGCGGAAAGTCCAAAGGGATGAGACCTCGCCAGGCCGGCGCGAGAACCGCCGCGAGCGCGAGGCCCAGGGCGCCGCCTGTGAGCCCGAGCACCAGATTCTCGCAAAGGACAGACCGGACCAGCCGCCATGTGCCGGCGCCCAGCGCCCGGCAGACCGCAATTTCCCTGCGGCGCGCGAGGCTGCGAGCGATGCAGAGCCCTGCAACGTTGGCGCAGGCGATGAGCAGGACCAGACCGCCGGCCACGGCGAGCAGCCAGACCGTTTCGCGCGACCGGCCCACGAGTTCGGTGGTCAGCGGCTCAACCCGGAACTCAAGATCGCGGCTGGTCCCGGGGAAGATCTTCGCCAGCTCGCGCGCAATCGCCTGCGTATCCTGGCGGGCCTGTTCGACGGTGACACCGGGCTTCATGCGCCCGATGAGATTGGTGAAGTGGCTATTGCGGCTGGTGGAACGGACCAGCAGAGGCCACCAGAGATCCACCGTTTCGCCCTGCAGCGGCGACCGGTAATTGCCGCCCACATGCTGGAAGCCCGGCGGCAGGACACCCACCACCGTCCAGGGCTCCCGGTTCAATCGAATGGTCTTGCCCACAATGGCCGGATCGGACTGGAAGCGAGTCTTCCAGAGGCGGTTGCCGATGATCACGACGCGAGCCTTCTCGGCCGTTGAGTCGGCCGGTTCAAAGTTCCTGCCCAGGATGGGCAGGATGCCCACGGTCGTAAAGAAGTCATGGGAGACGCACATGGACTTCAGGCGTTCCGGGACCTCGCCATGCATCAACTGCAGGTCGTCGCCGGTATAGAGCGCCATTGCCTCGAACGACTTGTTCAGACGGCGGATGTCGTAGAAATTCCCGATGGAGACGGGCCACTTGGGATTGCGCGGAGTCGACTCGAAGATACGAACAAGCCGGTCAGGATGCGGGTAAGGCAGCGGCCTCAACAGCACGCCATCGAGCATCGTGAAGATGAGTGTGTTCAGACCCACTGAAAGGGCCAGAGCGACCAGGGCAATCACGGTGAAGCCGTGATGACGTCGCAACGCCACCACCGCATGGCGCAGGTCGGCCAGAGTGCCGTCGAGCCAGCCCAGCAGGCGCTGATCGCGGGTCTCCTCCGCGGCGGCGCTTTCGTAGCCGCACTTGAGCCGCGCCTGCCGGCGGGCTTCGACGGGATCGAGCCCGCGGCGCAATCCGGCATCGGTCTCCATCTGGAGGTGGAAGCCGATTTCGTCCTCCAGCCCCCGATCCAGCTTTTCTTTGCCAAAGACGGCTCGTAACTTAGAGAAGAACTCCAGTACTGCGCGCATAGGCGCCTCCTTGCACGGTCTCGATCAGATGGCGTCGTCCAGCAGCCGCTGCATGATGCCGGTCATGCGGGACCACTCCTCGCGCTCGACATCCAGACGGCGGCGGCCAGCCGGGGTGAGGCTGTAGAAACGGGCCCGGCGGTTGGACTCGGTCTGATCCCAGGCGGCTCGCAGCAAGCCGCGCTGCTCCAGGCGCACGAGGCCGGGATACAGGGTCCCCATGTTTAGCTGCAAGGCGCCTTCGGAGACCTGTGACAGGCGCTCCGCAATGGCGTAGCCGTGCACGGGTCCAAGACTGGCGACCACTTTGAGGATCATGAGGTCCAGGGTGCCCTGCAGCACTCCGGCCCGGGGGGAAGCGGGTTCTCTATTTGGCAATCTAATACAACCTACCGTCGTTCCATTTGGCTGTCAAATGGAGTACGGCGAACCCGGCGAGAAGTTACAACCGAATTGCGAAAGCAGGCGCAGGGTGCGGACTCAGGCGCGCCAAAAGGAGATGATGCACCCGCCCGCGACGATGAGGGCCCCGCCCGCGCAGACAGGAACCGACGGCCGCTGGTCGAATCGAAGCCAGGCGAGGAACTGGGCGCAGAGGAAGAAAAAGACCACGTAAACACCCAGCAAGCGCCCGAAATCCCAGCGAGGCAGGTTGACTGTGTAGCCGTATGCGGCCAGGGCCAGCACGCCCAACCCGGCCGTGAGGAACCGGCCCGCGCCCGCCGACCGGTATAGGGCGGACTGAAAGCACGAATCGCCAAAGGCCTCGAGGAAAGCCGCGGCGCCCAGCAGCAGCAAAGTCAGGCCAGGCCCGGGTTCTCGCGAGAGCAACGGGAAAGACATCCTTCCACTATGCCCCGACTTGGAGACCCATCACTGGAGAGCTGAAATTTTCCTTATGGACGGCGTGGCGGGTAAGGTAAGCTCCTTGCAAGGAGGACTCATGGGCACAGGATCAATTCGACTGGATTTTGTGACTGTCGGAGGCGGCAAACTCCAGGACCAGATTCATCTGGATGTGGTGGCGCGGGATGGCACGACGCACTACGAGAACTCAGTACAGGTGAACGGCTCGATACAGATTGCCGGCATAGACGCTACCCCGGTAAAGGACTATCAGGTGACGGTTTGGCCGATGCGGTACCGGCCGGCTTCGTTCTTCCTGCGAGTGCAGGACGGCAAGACAGTCCGGCAGTCCGTCACCCTGCCGGTGAACCCGGATAAGGTTTCGGCGATCGACGCGCCGGTCTACACCAAACTGCCCGCGCAACTGAGGACGATCCTGGAGACTTCGGCGATCGACACACAGCCCACCCAGCAGGGGCAGTCGCTGTACGACGCACTCGATCCGC
The DNA here is from genome assembly GCA_017307505.1 of Acidobacteriota bacterium. Lineage (GTDB taxonomy): Bacteria > Acidobacteriota > Terriglobia > Bryobacterales > Bryobacteraceae > Paludibaculum. The sequence goes on from JAFKEE010000044.1 coordinate 27,414, forward strand.
AACGCAAGGCGTGCCTGCTAAATATTGCAGTGAAAGCCTCGGCCACCATACTCGGCGACGGTTCGGACTGCCTCAGCCACATGGGCGGATTGCTGAAGCTGCGCAGAGACCGGTTCTTCGTCAAGACCACCGCGGCCTTGTTCGAGGAAACCCAGAACGCTTCGCGGCTGTTCCACGAGGTGTCGGAATCGCTGCATCATCCACCGGATGGCTATCAGTCGGCGAAGAGCTTCAAGACATTCGACAAGTACGGCAACCTGCAGCTCTCCTTCTTCCGGCAGGGCGAGACGGGCGACCACTATCTGGTGGATGTCGACATTGATGAGGCGCAGTATCTCCAGCACGCGTTCGAGGTGATTCGAAACGCAGTGCTCGACCACACCACCAATCCGTACGACGTCCACGAGGTACTGGTGGGCGGGCAGAAGCTGAATCCCGGCTACGATTTCGTGTTCCCGGAAACCGCTCAGATCACCGTCACAGCCAAGGCATAGGCAGACTCAGACGGCGTCGATTGCCGCCAGCATCCTGATCCACGGTGTCTTGGGTGAGTGCATGGCGAAGACGAACTCCGGCTGGAGTTTCTCCCGGGCGGCCGCATCCCGCACCTCGCTCAGGTACTGCGGCATGAAGAAGCTGCCGTCCGGCATGGGGCCCTGAACCAGGTCGCTGGCATAAAGCAGCCGGTGTTCGGGAAACCAGAGCATCATCATCCTCTCGCCCGATTCTGTCCGGATGGGGATCAGTTCCAGCCGGTTGGCGCCACTGCCCAGAATGGTCCGGCGCGACACCGGGCGCAGTTCCGCGTCGCGCCGCCGGCGGGCCAGTGAGTCCGGGCGCAGACTCCGCGGCGCGGAGAGCAACCGCCGGACAATCGGCTCATTGCGATCGAGCAGGTAGATGGGGATGCCGCGCGCGACGTACTCGCGGATGCCAGCGAAGTGCGGCCAGGCATCGGAGGTCGAGATCACGGCTTTGACCTGTGCATCCGGGAATCTCCGGGCGGCCTCCTCCAGCACTCGCTGGGAGTACCCGGCCGAAATCGGCGCTTCCAGAATGAGCAAGCCATCGTCCTGGCGGATGTAGGCGACGTCCCAGTTTCCGGGTACCTTGACGAACCCTGGAGCGAACTCGACCGTGGGGCGGTCGGGCCGGCCCAGGGGCCAGGATTCGACCTCCATGGGCGGCTTCCTGCCCAGCTTCTGCGCGTCGGCGGGTAGTTCGAGCCGGTCCGCCGGAATCGCGGGATTGATCGTCATTTCGTCGATGGAGAACGAGCGGTAAGGATAGCCGGCCTTCTCGATGTCGACCTGCCTCGGATAGTGCAGCCCGCCATGTTCCAGATACCAGTAGGAGTAGATCCAGCGCGTGGTGACGTCGCCCCAGACGTTCCAGAAAGTGTCGTGGGGATAGGTCCTGACGAGCTCGACGACGGTCGGCAATGAGGTGTCGGCATTGAACAGGATGCGCACCGGAAAGCCCTGCCAGGTGAACGTCACCGCATGGTGCATTACGCCCTGGTAGAGGGTGGAGCCGCCGGCACGCAGATCGGAGGCGGCAAGAGCGGTCAGGAGAACCCGCTCCGGACTGAGGTCGAGCCATTCGGTATCCGCCGGCATGACACGCGGCGGGAATTCCCTGCCCTGCACGGTCATGCGCGTGGTTTCCAGTTCCGCCGACGAGAGGATGGTCTGGCGGTCGACCTGGCCGGGCCGCTCGACCTTCTCCACACGCCGCCGGCCGTTGGCGACGTCCCGCCACTCTTCGGTCTGTTCATAGCGAACAATCCAGGGTCCGTCCGGACGTTCCGATTGCTCAATCAGGTAGTAGTGGCCGAATCCCTTGATTTGCAGCGTGTGGATCGATTCCAACCGGGCGCGTCCGCCCATGGCGGACAGGGACTGTTCGAGGAGGGGAAGCATAAATAGATGGACCGTTGGGCCGCCAGACTTTTCGGCGCAGAGACTATGTTGACGCTGTCGTCGTGTTACACGGTAGACACTTGTTACAATCCCCGGCGGATGGCAACTCTCCTTGACAGCTTAGGAGTCGACCGCTATTCTCCTCCTAGAGCGATTAGGAGAGCGAGATGTGGCGTAAGTGGCTCGAAGCCGTCAGCGCCCTAAGGCGGCGGCAAACCTGGGAAGCCCACCTGGCCGAAGAACTGGAGTCTCACATCGGCCATCGTGCGGACCACCTGATGGCCCGTGGGGTTCCGGAGGCGGAGGCTCGCCGCCAGGCCCGTCTCGAACTCGGCCAGCGGGAGACGTATAAAGAACAGTGCCGGGAAGCCAAGGGGCTGCACTGGCCGGACGAGGCGATGCAGGACCTGCGGTTCGCGCTTCGCGGCGCAGTGCACAAACCCGGCTTCACCGCCGTGGCGATCATCTCCCTGGCCCTGGGTATCGGCGCGAACACCGCTGTTTTCAGCGTGCTCAACGCGCTCGTGCTCCAGCCGCTGCCGGTCGTCGAACCGGAGCGCGTCTTCTTCGTCCAGCAGGATAAAGAGCCCAATCACTCATTTCCGCTGTATCGCGACCTGCGCGACCGCAATACGACCTTTTCTTCCCTGGCGGCCTACCGCATCGCGCCGATGGGCCTGGACACCCCTCATGGCGCGGATCGCGTGTGGGGCTATCTGGCCACCGGCAACTACTTCGAACTGCTGGGAGTGAAGCCACTGATAGGCCGGTTCTTCCGGCCTGGAGACGAGAAAGGCCCCGGCGCCAGCCCGTATGCGGTGATCAGCTACGCCTGCTGGCGGCAGCGCTTCGCCGCGGATCCTGGAATCACAGGGCGTACCGTGCGCATCAACGGCCGTCCGTATACCGTCCTCGGCGTGGCACCGCCGGAGTTCCATGGAACGGAGCACTTCTACTGGCCAGAGATCTGGGTCCCCATGATGATGGAACCCCAGATCGAGATGCGCAACTGGCTGGAAGACCGGAACACGTGGAACGCGTTCGTCATCGGCCGCCTCAAGCCAGGCATCACGGCGCGGCAGGCCGAGGCGAACCTCGACTCACTGGGGGTCGCTATCAACCAGGAACATCCGTCCGGCGCCTATGTGCCACGCGCCCGGCTGACGAAACCGGGAATGGTCGGTGACACCGGCGGCGGCCCAGTTCGAAGTTTCCTGCTGGGCGTGATGGCGCTGGCAGGCGTGGTGCTGCTGGCGGCCTGCGCCAACCTGGCCGGCCTGCTGTCAGCGCGGTCCGCTGACCGGCGCCGTGAATTTGCCATCCGTATCTCGATTGGCGCGGGCCGGGCGAGGTTACTGCGGCAGTTGCTGACGGAGTCACTGTTGCTGGCGGCGAGTGGCGGCGCCGCCGGTTGTGCGCTGGCGTATTTCCTGCTGGGGCTGCTCAGCGAATACCATCCTCCCTTCGATTTCCCGGTGCAGTTTGCGGTGAAGCCGGATCCTCGGGTCCTCGCCTTTGCCGTCGCAATCACCGCGATCACCGGGATTCTATTCGGACTCGCGCCTGTACGTCAGGCGTGGTCGGCGGAAACGAACCGAGCCCTGCGCGGCGGGGGAACCGGCCGGCGCTGGGCGTTCCGGGATCTGCTGCTCGCCGGCCAGGTGTGCCTCTGCTGCCTGCTGGTGACCGCCTGCTTTGTTTCGTTAAGGGGCCTCTCCAACGCCCTGCGCCTCCCTGCCGGCTTCCGGGCGGAGGGCGTCACGGTGGCTGGATTCGACCTCGGCATTGCCCGCTATTCCGCGGAACAAGGCCGCCAGTTTCAGCGAGCGCTTCTTGAAAAGGCCGCAGCCGTACCCGGAGTCACGGCAGCCGCCATTGCCAGTTCGGTGCCGCTGACCATCGATCAGTCTTCCACCACCCTCTATGCGCCCGGTGCGATGACCAATAAGCGGCGGGATGGCGTAGGCGCCAGCTACTACGTCGTCTCCCCCGGCTACTTTTCGGTGATGTCGACCCGCCTGCTCTCCGGCCGCGACTTCCGTTGGGATGATGCGCCCGGCCTGGCGATCGTCAACGAAACGCTGGCGCGCCGGGTGTTGGGCCGCACCGATGTGGTGGGCCGGCGCATTGTTCACGGATTCCAGGGCGAGGAGGTGCTCATCATCGGCGTTGTCGAGGACGGCAAGTATGAATCGCTGACCGAACAGCCGCGGCCAGCGGTGTTCTGGCCTGCGGCGCGCCGCTATGAATCCAGCGGCCTGCTGCTGGTGCGCTCCGGACGGCCGGAAGGCGAGATGGCGTCACTGCTGCGGCAATGCCTCCTGGAACTCGATCCGGGCCTGCCGGTCCAGAACATCGGAGGACTGAGCCAGTTGCTCAGTTATGCCCTCTTCCCCGCCCGCGCCGCCAGTTTCGCGTTGAGCGGGTTCGGATTGCTGGCGATGATGCTGGCTGTCACCGGCATCCACGGTCTGGCCGCCTACTCGGTCAGCCGCCGGGTGCGCGAAATCGGCATCCGCACCGCGGTTGGCGCGCGCCCGGGCCAGGTTCTGGGATTCGTTCTGGGCCGCACCGGCGTCCTCATCGTCATTGGATGTGCCGGCGGACTGGCTCTGGGCTTCGCGGCCAGCCGGATCATGAGCCAGATCGTTTACCAGGCTTCGGCGCGCGATCCGATTGTGCTGGGCGGTGTGGTCCTGACCATGGCCGCCATCGCCGCGGCCTCCGTGTTTGCGCCGGCCCGGCGCGCGCTCTCCGTTGATCCGCTGCAAGCATTGCGCGAGGAGTAGAGGCGACAATAGAAGCCGCAATGGCTTTATCGCAGGAGCAACTCGACGCCGTCCGGCGGAGCGGCCAGGACGCCTGTTGCGTGGCAGGTCCCGGTTCGGGCAAAACCACCGTCCTGGTGGAGCGTTTCGCCTGGCTGGTGGAACAGGGCATGGACCCGGCCCGGATCCTGGCCATCACCTTTACAGAAAAGGCCGCCACGCAGATCAAGGCACGGCTGGTGAAGCGCTTCAGCGGCGACATGGAGCGGCGGCGCGGCGTAGAGCGCGCGCAGGTGTCCACCATCCACGCCTTCTGCATGGGCCTGTTGCAGGAGCAGGCCATCCGGGCCGGGCTGGACCCCGAGTTCACGGTGCTGGACGAGCGGGAGTCCGACACGGAGCAGGCCGCCGCCATGGAGATGGTGCTCGACCGCCTGGCCGAAGAGCGCCGCGGGGAATTTCTCGCGGTGGCGGATGCCTGGCCGGCGAACGACATGGCCGCCACCCTGCGCGGTGTGTATGAGGACCTGCGAATGGGCGGAGGAGCCCGGACGGCGCTCCAGCGCCTGCCGGAGTTCTTTCCCGAGGTCGAAATCGAGGAACTGCGGCGATCCGTGCGCCAGATGCTGGACGACTCGCCGGCCCCCACGACCGACCCGCAACGCAGACGCATGGAAGAGGGCCGCGCCTGGCTGAGCCGGGAGCCCTCCCTGGCCTGGCTGGCGGAGTTCAAGATGGACAAACGGGGCCTCAAAGCCGGGCACCCTATCTACGACAGCCTTGATCGCGTGAAGATGCTGCGCGACCAGGCCCGGCGTTGTGTCGTGGGTGCGGCCCACGTCAAGGAACGAGCTGTTCTGCGTGACGCGCTGGTCGAATTCGAACAGGAGTTTCAGCGGCGCAAGCGTGCCCGCGCAGCCCTGGATTTCGAAGACCTGCAGGAGCAGACTCTGCGGCTGCTGGAGAGCGACTCCGAGATCCGCACAGAAACGCAGGAACAGTTCGACGCAATTCTCATGGACGAACTGCAGGACACGAACCCGGTCCAATGGCGCATTCTGGACCTCGTGCGGCGCCCGGGCCGTTTCTTCGCCGTGGGTGACATCAACCAGTCGATCTACGGGTTCCGGCATGCGGTGCCTGAGCAGTTTTCGGCGTATCAGGACACGGTCCGGGCGGCCGGCGGCGTGATCGACCGGCTGGAAAGCAACTATCGCAGCCGCCCCGAGATTCTGGCGACGGTGACGGCGACGCTGGTCACGACGCCGAGCGTGGGCGTGACGAAGCATGACCTGATTGGCCGGCGGGCCTATCCGCCCTACCGCCCGCCCTTCGTTGAGATCCAGCGGATGGAGGAGGGCGAAGCGGAGAACGAGGCGTTGTGGATCGCCCGGCGGCTGCGAGAGTTGCATGGCGAGCTGATGGTGGGGGATCCGCCCCGTCCTGCCCGCTTCCGGGATATGGCCGTGCTGGCGCGAACCAAGGCTCCGTTCGACGCCCTGGAATCGGCCTTCGAACGGTTCGGCATCCCCTGTCAGATCGATCGCGGCAAGAACTTCTTCGAGGAACAGGAGATCCTGGACCTCACGAACTGGCTGCGGGTGCTGGAAAACCCGGCCAACGAGATCCCGCTCTTCGCCCTGTTGAGATCTCCCTTCTTCGGAGCCAGCGACGAGTCGATCCTGCTGGCGCGCGCCGAGGGAGGGATGGTGCCGAAGGAAGCCGCGGAGCGGATCGCGCGGGCCCGTGCCTATCGGGAGGAGATTCCGGCGGACCGGCTGCTCTCCCGGTTGATGGACGAGACCGGCTATCGGGACGTGCTCTCCCGCAGGGGCAAAGCGAACGTGGACAAGTTCCTCAGGCTGCTCCGCGACTTGGATGCCTCGACGCCGGGTGACCTCACCGGTCATCTGGAGCATATCGACGACTTGCGCGCTCGCGGCAAGGAACCGAATGCGGCGGAAGTGGAATTCTCCGATGCGGTCCAAGTCATGTCCATCCATTCGGCCAAAGGGCTGGAGTTCCCGGTGGTGGTCCTTGCCGCCATGCAAAAAGGCACGCAGAACTTCAGCGAGCCGCTGGCATGGACGCCACAGGCCGGGTTGGGCCTGCGCTGGCGCATGCCCGACGGCAAGTCCACCGAGCCCGATCCGGCCCTGGTCGCCTGCGCCAGCCTGACCTCGGAACGGGAGCGTGCCGAGGCCGACCGGTTGCTCTACGTGGCCATGACACGGGCTGAGGAACGCCTGATTCTGTCCTGGACCCAGCCATCGCGGACCGTTCCCCCTTGGGTCCTGCAGGTGGAGACCGGATTACAGATCGAGTGGCCCCAGGAACCCAATGTCGTGGTGGAGACGGGATCCCTGCGGCTGACCAGGCGCAGCGGGCAGCCGGATTCCATGGAGCCCCCGGTGCTGGAGGGCGGCACTGCTGAACCGGTGGAGGTCGCCGCAATGGCGGAGACGCGCCAGGCCAGCGCGCATCTGCCAGTCAGCGCCCTGGCCATCTTCGCGGACTGTCCCCGGCGCTACTTTCTGCAATCCCTTGTGGGCTGGCCGCAACCTGTCGTCGCGGGGCGCGGAGGAGGAGGCGCCGCACTGGGTACCGAGGTGCATGAGTTCCTGGGCGGAGTTACCGGAGAGGTCTCTCCGGAAGCCGAGGCCCTGGCTGAGGTTTTTCAGGAGAGCGAACTGGCCCAACGGGCGGCCCGCGCTACGAGGGTGGAACGGGAGTTCGACTTTCTCCTGGAGGTGGAGGGGGTCCTGCTACGCGGCCAGATCGACTTGTGGTTCGAGGAGAACGGCCAATTGGTCGTGGTGGACTACAAGACAGACCGGAATCTGGACGAAACCCGCATGGATGCTTATTCTGTCCAGCTCCGGCTCTACGCCGAGGCTCTGGAGCGGATGCTCGGACGGCCTGTGAACGAGGCCTGGCTGTTCTCCCTGCGGGCAGGCGCAGCCCACCCCGTCGCGTTAGGAGGGGGGGAGGAACGCCTCGCGGAACTGCGGGCGCTGATAGAGGCGGAAACTACGGGTGACTTCCCCTTACGGGTAGCAACCCGCTGCCGGTGGTGCCCTTACTTCGAGGGAGCCTGTCCTTCGACCGGCGGCTCTTCACCGGAGTGAGATTCACTCCCGCATCCGCACCGTTTCTGGATGAGACCCATTAGCTTCTGGTGGATGGACTGCGGTATAGGTTGCGGCTCCATCCCCTTGTAAACACTGATGGTTTTGCGGGTTGTGTCACAAATCACCCAGCAGTTGGGGCACTCCGTGATGTGCTTTTCCAGTTCAGCCCGAAGCGCGGGATCGGTGGTCTCATCGAGGAAGTCGTTGAGTTCCCTGAGAAAGTCGTGACAGGTGACCATCTCTTTTCGGGGCGCTTGCGTGTGCGCTGCCTCATTTTGCATAGCCAAGGATCTGATCCCCTTTGCGTTTGAAAATCCGGGTGAGTTTCTCGCGCAACTGCAGGCGCGCGCGCAGCAGGCGGCTTTTCACAGCTGCTATTGACAGACCGAGTACCTCTGCGGTCTCCTCCGTGCTAAGTTCTTCAACGTCCCGAAGAATAAATACCGTCCGGAAGATCGGTTTGAGGCTGTCGATTGCTTTGTCCAGGATTTCGCGCATCTCTTCCTGGCTGTATTTTTGCTCGGGCGTGTCGTCCCACACCGCGATCTCGCGCACGATCGGTTCCTCTTCCGTTTCGATGTTTTCATCCAGAGAAACGGTTCGATCACTTTTGCGCTTTCTGAGCTTCATCAGGCTTTCGTTCACAGCGATTCTGGTCAACCAGGTATAGAACTTAGACTGACCCTGGAAAGAATCGAGATGCTCGAAGGCTTTTAGAAACGTCTCCTGCAGGACGTCTTCCGCATCCTCATCGTTTTGGGTGATCTGCCGCGCCATACGGTAGACGCGCCGCTCGTATTTGGAAATCAGCTCGCCGAAGGCCACGGCATCGCCGCGGCGAGCCCGATCCACCAAGGGCTGCTCAGCAGATATGGCATCACTTACTACAGCGGACTGGGTAGGTTCGCCTTCCATAGTGTGGGCTCCGAATCTTAAAGGATAGCAGTGAACAGGCATCGGCGCTGTGTCATGATAGGCTGGAATTTACCCCTTTAGGACAATGAGCAGCACCATTACGATCACGTTGCCGGATGGCAGCCAAAAGGCGGTGCCCCAGGGCACGACGCCGCTGGATGTGGCGCGTTCGATCGGCCAGCGTTTGGCCGATGACGCGGTGGTGGCTCGCGTAGACGGGACCCTCTGGGACCTGACGCGGCCACTCGAAGGAGATACTAAACTCGAGATCCTCACTTCGAAGAACGAGGAAGCCCTCGAGGTTTACCGCCACTCCACTGCCCACCTGCTGGCCGCGGCGGTGCTGGAACTCTACCCTGAGACCAAGCTGGGGATCGGTCCGCCTATTAAAGACGGCTTCTATTACGACTTCGACAGACCTTCGCCCTTCACGCCCGACGATCTGGAAAAGATCGAGGCGAAGATGCGCGAGATCCGCGATCGCGGCCTGCCGTATGAACGCCAGCTTGTCCCCAAGGCCGAGGGCCTGGCCAAATACAAGGAACTCGGCGAGCCGATGAAGTGCGAGCTCATCGAGGAACGCGCCGGAGACGTCTTCAGCGAATACACCCTGGGGCCGCAGTTCATCGATTTCTGCCGTGGTCCCCACGTGCCCACGACCAAACGGATTAAGGCTTTTAAACTTTTGTCCATCGCGGGCGCCTACTGGAAGGGCGACGAAAAGCGCCAGCAGCTCCAGCGCATCTACGGCACCGCCTGGTTTTCCCAGAAGGACCTCGACGACCACCTGCATAAGCTGGAGGAGGCGAAGAAGCGGGACCACCGCCTGCTGGGCAAGCAGCTCGACCTCATCTCCATCCAGGAGCTCGCCGGCCCGGGCCTCATCTTCTTCCACCCCAAGGGCGCGCTGGTGCGCAAGCTGCTGGAAGACTGGATGCGCGAGCAGTATCTCAAGCGCGGCTACTCCATCGTCAACACGCCGCACGTCATGCGCGAGCAGCTTTGGGCCACCTCCGGACACCTGGGCCACTACGTGGACAACATGTATGCGGCCATGGAGCTGGATGACGCCCGCTACCGGCTGAAGCCGATGAACTGCCCGGGCCACATCCTCATCTACCGGGATCGCCAGCGCAGTTATCGCGATCTGCCCATCCGGCTGGGGGAACTCGGCACGGTTTACCGCTACGAGCGGTCGGGCACGCTGCACGGTCTGTTCCGCGTCCGCGGCTTTACGCAGGACGACGCGCACATCTTCTGCCGGCCGGATCAGATCGTCGAAGAAATTGTGAACTGTCTGGAGTTCGCGTTTGACGTGCTGAAGACCTACGGCTTCGATCGCTACAAAGCGGAAATCTCCACGTGGGACGGCGGCACCAGCGGCAAGTATGTCGGCACCCCGGACCAGTGGGCTCTTGCCGAAAATGCGTTAAAAGTTGCCGTCGAACGCGTGGGTCTGCAAGCGACCGTCATTCCGGACGAGGCCGCGTTCTATGGACCGAAGATCGACGTGAAGCTGCTGGATGCGCTCGACCGCCCCTGGCAGCTCTCCACGGTCCAGTTCGACTTCACGCTGCCAGAGCGGTTTGAACTCGAATATGTCGGGGAAGACGGCGGCAAACATCAGCCGCTGATGGTGCACCGCGCCCTCTACGGCAGCGTGGAAAGGTTCTTCGGCATCCTGCTGGAGCACTACGCCGGCGCATTCCCGGTGTGGTTGGCGCCGGTCCAGGCCATCGTCCTGCCCATCGCCGACCGTCACGCCGAGTACGCCCATATGGTGGAAGCCAAGCTCCAGGCCGCCGGCCTGCGAGTGGAGGTGGATGCCCGCAGCGAGAAAGTGAATTACAAGATCCGCGAAGCCCAGCTTCAGAAGATCCCGTTCATGCTCGTGGTGGGCGATCGCGAAGCCGCTGAAGGCAAAGTGGCGGTGCGCACCCGCAAGGGTGGCGATCTTGGCGCGAAGCTCATCGACGAAGTAGTAGCCGAGATCGCTCAACTCGTCGAAGCGAAAGCCGTGACCGAATAGGCGGCCGTCCGCCGGTGTCTTGATGTCCTGGATACCCACGATCCTGCTCGGCTGTCTTCTGCTGGGATCGTGGGTATTCTGCGTTCTGACGGTCGTTGCCGCCGTCAGATACCGGCGGGTCCGCCCGCCCTCGCTGCTAACCTGCGAACCCATCTCCATCCTGAAGCCACTGCACGGTCTGGACGAGGGCTTGGAGGATAATCTTCGCAGTTTCTTCGTACAAGACTACCCAGATTACGAAATCCTGTTTGCCGCGCGCGACGCGTCGGATCCGGCACTGGCCCTGGTGGAACGCCTGCGGGTCGATTACCCGGACATTCCGGTGCGGGTCTTCGTCACTGGAGAGCCACCCTACCCGAACGCTAAAGTCTTCAGCCTGCAGAAGATGATGGCCGAAGCGTCACACGACCTGCTGGTGATGAGCGACAGCGACATCCGGGTCACCCCGTCCATGCTGCGCACCCTGGCAGCCGAGTTCCAGGATCAGAACGTGGGCGTCGCCACCTGCCCTTACCGGGCCGTGCCGGGCGGGAGCTTGTGGTCGGTGCTGGAAGCGATTGGAATGAACACGGAGTTCTGGGGCGGCGCAATCACGGCGCGCATGGTGGAAGGCGGCGTCAAATTTGCCGTCGGCCCCACGATCGCCGCCCGGCGGGCAGTGGTACAAGCGGTGGGCGGCTGGGAACGCCTGAGCCAGTATCTGGCCGAAGACTTTGTCCTGGGGCAGTTTGCCGCGGCGGCCGGATATGGCGTGATTTTGTCGTCGTACGTGATCGAGCACCGCATCGGCACGCAGGACCTGCGCCCGAATTTCGCGCACCGCCTGCGCTGGAACCGGTCCACACGCCGGTCGCGACCGGCCGGCTATGTTGGACAGATCTTCACCAACCCGCTGCCCATCGCGCTGGCCCTGCTGCTTCTCCACCCGGAGGCATGGCCGGCGGCGCTGGCCACCTGTATCCTGCGCGCCTCGGCCGCGTTCGTCGTCTCCGAGGGGGTCCTTCACGACCCCTTGTGTCGCATGTGGTGGCCTCTGATTCTCTGGCAGGACCTGTTGAGCTTCGTGTTCTGGGTGGCCGGCTTCTTTGGGAACACCATTGTGTGGCGCAACCGCCAGTACAGGCTGCTCTCCGATGGGCGATTCGAGCTGATAGGCTATCCCTCGACGGGCCCGGTACGCCGCTAAACGGCAGAGGACATCCCTTATCACGGGTATTGTCAATGAGATATAAATGAGACAAGATCGGCAGGTGTGTAAGGCGTAATGACCAGGGAAACCAAGGTTCAGAACGAAAACCCGCTGCAGGATGAGGTAGGAAGCCCTTCTTTCAGCCTCGCACGTGTCTTCGAGGCGCCGAAGCGGGCCATTTTCGTCTGGACGCTCGCCATGTCGGTCTTTATCGTCCTGCTGGACGGCTGGATCGACACAAACGTCTCCATCGGCATCCTTTACCTGATTCCGATGCTGCTGGTTTCGTTCATCCTCAGCCGGTTTCAGATACTCTGCCTGTCCCTGGTTTACTCGCTTCTGAAGGAACACCTGTCTCCTTTCGGTTGGGAGATCGAATCCGTGGCCCGCATCGGCTATGCCTTCATCGGCTTCGCCGGCGCCGGCTTGTTTGCCAACGAAGTGGTGCGCAGCCGCCGCATGGCACTCCAGTACTCCCGCGAATTGCAGGAGCAGATTCAGCGCCGCAAAGAAGCCGAGAACCAGTTGCTGTCGCTGATCGAGTCAAGCCCGGCGGCGATTATCACCCTGGATGCGGACGGCCGGGTAGACCTGGCCAACCAGGCGGCCCACGAGTTGCTCGTTGTCCCCATGGGTTCCCTCTACGGAGAGCGCATCCGCAAATATCTGCCGGTCATGGCCGATCTGTTGCAGGCCACCGACGGCGACCTGCCTTACCGGACGGCCACCAACGCACGCGGCCGCCGCGCAAACGGCGAATCGTTCCTGGCCTGCGTCTGGTTCGCCACCTATCCGACAAGGGCTGGCAAACGGCTGGCCGCAATTATCACGGATGCCTCGGACGACTTGCGCGACTGGCAGGAGACCAGCCTGCAGAATCTGCTGCGCAGCACCCGTGTGCTGGTAGGCTCCGTCTCGCATGAGATCCGCAACGTCTGCGCCGCCATTTCCGTCGTTCACGCGAACCTGGGCCGCATCCCGGGCGTGGACAGGAGCGAGGATTACACAGCCCTGGGCACGCTGGCCCAAGGCTTGGCCCGTCTGGCTACTGTGGAGTTGCATTCTGCCGGAGACCAGGAGCTCAGCACCTCCAGCCTGGAGACCCTGCTTGAGGAGTTCCGCATCGTCGTGGAGCCCACCCTGGATGCGGAAGAGATCGAACTGGAGCTCAACATCCCCGAAAACTTGCCCCCGGTGGTGGGCGACCACCACGGCTTGCTGCAGGTCTTTCTGAATCTCTCGCGCAACAGTGTGCGCGCCATGGAAAACTCCGAGCGGCGCCAGTTGAAGGTAGACGCGCAGGTGAAAGGCCAGCATGTGGAAGTCCGGTTCAGGGATTCCGGACCCGGCGTAAAGAATCCCGAGAGATTGTTCCAGGCTTTCCAGCAAGGTGCAGATGCGGTAGGTCTGGGTCTCTTCGTGTCGAGGGCCATTGTCCGGGCCAACGACGGAGAGTTGTACCATGAACCATCCGAGTCAGGCTGCACCATGTGCGTTCGTTTGAAACCGCACCTCACTCCTGACCAGGCTGGTGATTTGCAGAACACGGAGATCACGGCATGACCAATATTTTGTTAGTCGACGACCACGCGTTGTTTCGCGAGAGTCTCGCGCGGCTCCTGTCGGCTGAATCGGAAGTCCGGGTGGCGGCCCAATGCGCCACGGTCGAGGAGGCACTTCAGATTCTGGAGTCCAACTCCTACGACCTGATTATGCTCGACTACGAGTTGGGCGACCGGCGCGGCAATGAGGTGGTCGCAGCCATCCGCCAGAAGAACTATGCCGGAAAGGTCCTCGTGGTCACCGTTGGCGTGACAAGGGCAGAACTGCGCCAGCTGATGAATCACGGCGTAAGCGGTGTGTTCCTGAAGAACAATTCGCCCGACCTGCTGATGCAGGCCATCCAGACCGTCATGCGCGGCGAAACCTGGATGGATCCCAAGTACACCAGCAACGTCGGCGAAACCGCAACCGGCGAAGCCGCCCGCAGGGCGCGGTTCACGGAACGCGACCGAATGGTGCTGCGGGGTGTCTTTGAAGGGCTCGCCAACAAGGAAATCGCTGACCGCCTCCATGTCAGCGAGAGCGCCATCAAGGCCTCGTTGCAGCAACTCTTCAGCAAGACCGGTGTCCGTACCCGCAGCCAGTTGGTCCGGGTCGCCCTCGAACACTACCGGCGCGAGCTCCTCTAGCTCAACAGCCCCGGTCGTCCTGCTCATTCGCGCCGTGCGGATCCATGGATTCGTGCGGCGTCTCTCATTGGATCGACGGCTTCGGGGCAACCAGCGAGTTTCGAATCTGAACTGCCCGGCGATTCGCCTCGGCCGCCTCGTCTTTATGACGCAGGCGACGCAGGACGGAGGAGTAGGAGGCCAGAGTCTCCGCCAATTTCGGATGAGTTGGCCCAAGGTACTTCTCCTGCATCGAGATGGACTCCCGGAACAGCCCCAGCGCCTGCTCGCCGTTCCCGCCTGCAAACTGAGCCGTGGCCAGGTTGGCAATGACCGCGGCCTCCAGGTCCGGCTGAATCACAGGCAAACGGCGCGCCGCCTCCAGGGCCCGCTGGAACCATCGGATTGCCCCCTCCGGATCCTGCAGGCGCAGGTGCAACGCGCCGTAGGTATTGCAGGCGCCGGCGTAAACCTGGGGGTCCGGCGGTGAAAGCTGCTTGCTGGTGGCAATGGCTTCTCGGATCAGCGGGTCCGCGTCATAGGGCTTGTCCATGGCCCGGTAGGTGTTTGCCAGCTCAATCAGGGTGTTTGCACCTGAGCGGGCAGCGTTTCGCTTCCTGCTGACGGCCAAACTCTGGTTCAACAGATCGAGGGACTGCTGGAACTCGCCCCGCTTTCGGGCGATCACTCCCAGGTTGTGCAGTTCGGCCATGATGTAACCTTCGTTTCCCTCGGCCAGCAGGCGATGCGCGGCCAGGGCCCGCTGGAAGTACGGCTCCGCTTCCAGGTAGCGGCCGGCATCGCACAGGACGGTAGCCTCCCTGTACGACTCGGAGGCCTGTTGCAGAACAGTTTTCGAAGGCGGTTCCTGAGCGGAGACAGCCGCAGTAAAGAGGAGACAAGTTGCCCAGCGCATGTCACCCAGTACGCTGTTGTTGCGTTTGAGATTGGCGTCACAAAATGCTGTCGCCATAAAACATGGTTTGTCGCCATCCGTCTAGGTGAGATGTAACGGAGGTCCAATGCCCCAGGAACGGATGGAAGGGTGGAAAGACATGGCGGCGCATCTCGGCCGGTCGGTGCGGACGGTGCAGCGCTGGGAGCGGGAAGCCGGGTTGCCCGTGCGGCGTCTTGTTGTGGGCGGAAAAGCCCAGGTCTTTGCCTACCGGCAGGAACTGGACGGCTGGCGCCTGTCCAGAGAGGCAGAACCGGAACAGCAGCGAGGCGGGCTCTTCTATCGCCTGCGCATCGCCTGGCACAACATTCTTATGCGGAAGTAGGTTCGTCCTTCGATTCCGGCGGCTCCGCCGGCCCCTGAAAACGCCGGCGGTCGCGCAGGGCCTTGCGCAGCAGGAACTCGATCTGGCCGTTGAGCGAGCGCAAGTCATCGTCCGCCCACTTTCGCAGGGCTTCCAGAACCTCACCATCGACCCGAAGTAGAAACGACTTGCGCTCCGCCATGGTTGGATTAGTGGCTCAGCGTGCCGGTGTTTAACACAGGCTGTGCCGCCGCCTCCGAGCACAGGACGACAAGCAGGTTCTGCACCATCGCGGCCCTCTGTTCTCCGTCCAGTTGCACCACATTCTTTGAGGCGAGCGCGTCGAGCGCCATCTCGACCATGCCCACCGCGCCTTCTACAATTTTCTGCCGGGCGGCAATCACTGCCGAGGCCTGCTGGCGGCGCAGCATCGCGGCGGCAATCTCCTGGGCGTAGGAGAGATAGGACAACCGCGCCTCGATCACTTCCACCCCGGCCACGGCCAGGCGCTCGTGGATCTCAGCCTTCAGGCGCCCTGCTACCTCCGAGGTGTGGCCCCGAAGCGACACCGTGTGCTCCTCGTGAGAATCGTAGGGAAAGGCTGTGGCCAGATTTCGGACCGCTGCCTCACTCTGCACGTGAACGTAGTTCTCGTAGTTGTCCACCTGGAAGCAGGCCTCGGCGGAGTCGACCACCTTCCACACCACCACCGCCGCAATCTCGATGGGGTTGCCATCCTGGTCGTTCACCTTAAGCTTCGACGTCTCGAAGTTCCTGACCCGGCAGGAAATGGGCTTCTTTGAGTAAAACGGGTTGGCGAACTTCAAACCGGGGTCCGCTACCGTCCCGATGTAGTTTCCGAACAGAGTCAGCACCACGCGCTGGTTGGGCTGGACGCTGAAGAAACCGCCCAGGCAGATCAGGTCCACCAGCCAGACAACCACCCATGCGACGATCGCGCCGACAGGCTTTTCGATCCCGTCTGAAGAACGGATCGCATAAACAATTCCGGCAACCGGAATGACCAGGAACGCCAAGGCAAGCATCAGGACCGGGATTCCGGGCCAGGCTGAAATCACTTTCTCTTTGAACATACTTCCTCCACGAGGAACCGGAGCATTGCAATCTTCAAGCTATTAAAATGATATCACTTCAATAGCTCCGATTCAAATGGATTCGATACCAGGCCCGGTTTGTGACTTTAGTCATTTCCACGGGTGGAATTTTAAACCATACTCACCACGTAAGTATTGAATCTCTCAAGGAGTTGAGGCAATGAAGAGGCTGTGGTTGGCATTCGGCGCAGTGCTGGTGCTTTCGTTCTCGGTATTGGGGTGGATCGGCACAAGGATCTACCAGGAAGCTCCGCCGATTCCGGCGAGTGTCGTCACGACGGAAGGGCAGGCCGTCTTCGGTCAAGGCGATATCCCGGCCGGGCAGAATGTCTGGCAGTCGATGGGCGGCATGGAAGTCGGTTCGGTCTGGGGGCACGGCAGTTACGTGGCACCCGACTGGACCGCGGACTGGCTGCACCGCGAGCTGATGTTCGTGCTGAATGAATGGGCCCAGGCTCAGTCGGGCAAGGGCTACGACCAGTTGAATGCTGAACAGCAGGCCGGCTTGCGCGGCCGCCTGGAGGAGATGTACCGCAGGAACACGTTCGATCCGGCGACGGAAACCATCGTCATCGAACCCGTCCGCGCCCGCGCCATCCAGGCCAACGTAGCTTACTTCACGGCCCTGTTCGCCAGCGGGCAGACCGCCTATGCGATCCCGAAGGGCGCCGTCACCGACCCGGAACGCGCTCGCAAAATGGCAGCCTTCTTCTGGTGGTCCGCCTGGTCAGCTTCGACGAATCGCAAGAACGACAACATCACCTACACCCACAACTGGCCGCATGAACCACTCGTCGGCAACCGTCCCACCGGAGAAAGCGTGATGTGGACGGGTGTGAGCATCCTGATGCTGCTGGCCGGCATCTGCGCCATGGTCTGGTGGTATGCCTCGCAGAAAGAGGAACCGATGGGCGAGACGCCCAAGACGGACCCGCTGGCCGGCTGGCGCTCCACGCTCTCTCAAATCGCAACCCTCAAGTACTTCTGGGTCGTCGCCGCCCTGATCCTGGTCCAGATGATTATGGGCATGGTCACCGCGCACTACGGCGTGGAGGGCGACGGCTTCTACGGCATCCCGCTGTCGAAATGGCTGCCCTATAGCGTCACTCGCACCTGGCACGTCCAGGTAGGCATTTTCTGGATCGCCACCGCCTGGCTGGCCGCGGGCCTCTACATCGGACCCCTGGTGAGCGGCGTCGAGCCGAAGTTCCAGCGCCTGGGCGTCAACGTCCTCTTCGGAGCCCTGCTGGTCATCGTGGCCGGCTCACTGGCCGGCGAATGGATGAGCGTGCAGAACCGGCTCACCGATGCCCAATCGTTCCTCTGGGGCCACCAGGGCTACGAATATGTTGATCTCGGACGCGGCTGGCAGCTCCTGCTCTTCGCCGGTCTCCTCATCTGGCTCACCCTGGTGGTAAGGAGCGTGAAACCGGCCCTCAAGGTCGCGGGCGACCAGCGGCATCTGTTGTGGCTTTTCCTGGTCTCCAGCGCGGCCATCGGACTCTTCTACGGAGCAGGTCTCACCTGGGGCCAGCACACGAATCTGTCGATCGTCGAATACTGGCGCTGGTGGGTGGTCCACCTGTGGGTGGAAGGTTTCTTTGAGGTCTTCGCCACAACGATCATCGCGTTCTTCTTCACACGCCTGGGCCTGGTCCGTCCGGGCCTGGCGGCCAAGAGCGCGCTGCTGTCAGCCACCATCTACCTGGCCGGCGGCATCATCGGCACCTGCCATCACCTGTACTTCTCCGGCACGCCGACGGTGGCCATCGCCTGGGGCTCAGTCTTCAGTGCTCTCGAAGTGGTGCCGCTGGTCCTGGTCGCCTATGCCGCCCTCGACGATCTGCGCCGCGGCCGCGCCACCCAGTGGGCGCTCCGCTACAAGTGGCCGGTGTACTACTTCGTCGCCGTGGCCTTCTGGAACATGGTGGGCGCGGGCCTCTTCGGCTTCATGATCAATCCGCCCATCGCCCTCTACTATATGCAGGGCCTCAACACCACGCCTCTTCACGGCCACGCCGCGCTGTTCGGAGTCTACGGCATGCTGGGCATCGGCCTGATGCTGGTGTGCCTGCGGGCCATGGGCCAGCAGGGCGAATGGAACGAGCGCTGGATGAAGTTCGCCTTCTGGTCAATGAACGGCGGCCTGTTCGCCATGTGCGTCGGCAGCCTGCTGCCGGTAGGCCTGCTGCAGACCTGGGCTTCAGTGGATCACGGTTACTGGTACGCCAGAAGCCAGGAGTTCCTCCAGACCCCCACCATGCAGACCATCCGCTGGATGCGCGCCCCGGGCGACACCTTGTTCGCACTCGGCGCCGCAGCCCTGGTGCTGTTCGTCTGGAAAACCAAGGCGAAGAGCACGGACACCAACGCCTGATACGGAATCCTCACCCCCCTGAACGACCAGCGGCCCGGGTTCGTCCCCGGGCCGTTTCGTTTGTGCGCGGCTCACATGTGCATCGAGGTCAGACCCTCGCGCAGAAGCCGTTCCAGTGTAATCTTCGGGCAGATGTGCTTCTCGAGGTAGTCCAGGAGATTCGTGGCGGTCCGGCGCATCAATGCTTCGGCATTCGGATCGACCACGTTGCCCTGCGCATCGAACAACCGCTGCACGTTCGCAATCGAGACCGGCATCGGCAGGGGCATGCCGCCCACATGGGAGACCACGCCGCGCAGCGATTCCAGCGATTTGATAGCGCCGATCGCACCCGCGGCCACCCCCAGCAGGCCCACCGGCTTGCCCAGCAGGGCGGACGGGAACCCCATATTTTCAATCGCCAGCTTGATGACGCTGGAAAATGAGCCGTGATACTCGGGCGTCGCCAGGATCACCCCGGCTGCCTCACCCACGCGGCGCTGTAACTCCAGCGCGCCTGCCGCGCCGGGATCCAATCCGGGCAGGGGCAGATTCAGCTCCGCCGGATGAATGATGTCGACTGCCACCTCCGGATGCTTTCGCAGTTCATCCGCGACAATCGCAACGGTCTTCGAGGTAAAGTTGCCGGGCCGGACGCTGCCCACCACGACAGTCACCTTAATCGGACGCTCAGGGTTGCTCATACGAACCCTTGGATGCCGCGGCTGGCATCTGGGAGTCAATCGGCCGCAGTTTCGGCCTTCGCCGCGGACTGGACCCGGCACGTATCCAGGAAGTCACAGTAGCGGCAGGACGCCGCATCGGCCGGCTGAACCGCGATGCGGCCCGATGCGATCTCGAGGATACTCTGCCCGGCCGCCTGCACCGCCTGAGTCATGAGGGACTCCACCTGCTCGCGCTGGGTGAACTCCTCATAAATGGTGTCACCCCGCAGACCGACATAGACGAACGCCAGCGGCTCCAACCCCTCGCCCTTCACGGCCGCCAGATAGAGGCCCCCCTGCACGGTCAAGCCGGCTTCCAGTTGCTCGAGCCGGCGTTTGATGCCGGATTGCCCCGAGTATTTGAAGTCGTAGACGATCGACTCGCCTGACGCGGATGTGTCGACGCGGTCAGCGCGTCCGGCCACGGGCACACCCTCAATCTGCAGCCGCAATGGCCGTTCTGTCTCCACCTTCCAGCCCGGCAGCACCCGGGCGTTCTGTTCGTAGAAACGCAGGCTCCGCTCAATCAGCAGCCGCGCCAGTTCCACGCGGTGGGAGGCGGGAATCCGGCGCTGGACGAGCATCCTCGACCAATGCCTCTCGAGCAATTCCTCCAGTCCACCCAGCCCCCGGTGCCAATCAGAGATCACGGCATGGATCACGATGCCCTGCGCCACGAAATCCAGCCGCTCGTGGGGCAGCGGCGGCATCGGCTGCAGGTCCAGGGTCTTCCCGGCAAAGAACTGGAAAGGGCACTGCAGGTAACTTTCGATCGCCGTGGGGCGGTGCTGCCGGTGCCTGGCCCGGACATAAGCCAAGGCGGGCTCGGACTGCAGCGATGGGCGCGGCGGCGGCGGCACGATCCGTGTAGGAGTCACGCGCAATCCGCGCGCTTCCCGCGGCTCCTGCTGGATCGAATCCAAGGCAAAGGAGCGCAGCGTCGGGCGGCCCTCGGGATCCTTCGTGGGCCACGAGATTACCAGGTTCTCAGAGGCCCGCGTCAGGGCGAACCGGAAGAGAAATGCCTCTTCCTCCTGTTTGTCCGCCCGGTTTGATACCGGCACCCCGTTGGTTCGCAGTTTGAACCGCGTCTCCTCCGAGAGCACCGGATCCGGAGCCGCCTTCCTTGGAAAATCGCCCTCCAGCAGGCCGCACAGGAACACCACGGGCAGTTCCCACTGACGTGCCTCATGCACATCCAGCAGATGGACAGCTTCACGGCGCGGATCGGCCACACGCAGCGAAGTTTCCTTCAGCGCCTCCTGGGCATGGCGCCAGAATCCCTCCAGCAGCATCGGCTCCGGCCCCAGCAGGCTGGCCAGCTCCGCCAGAGTGGAGTTCATCGTCCGCAGCGCCGCGGCCCGCGCACGGAAGATCTGCAGTGCCGCCGGGTCTCCTCCCGGCTCCGGTGGCGCGATGAGAGAAGCGAGACCGGAGATGCGCTGGGCCCACTCCGCCGCGGCAGCGGGCGTGCTGTTCCACGAGGTCATTTCTTCCAGAGCCGGCAGCCAGCGCGGGGGCAACGAGATCCTGCCGGCCAGTTCCTTCACGCCGGAGCCAGGCAGCGCTTCTCGCACCTCCAGCTCCAGCAGATCAGCGGCAGGCTCCTGCCCGGAGAGGGTCACGGCCGAGCGCAATGCCTGGGCCGTGCGCCGCCACTCCCATCCGCTCTGCAACGCATCGATCAGCAGGGCGATGAAGCGGCAGACCGGATGCGCGGCCAGCGGGCTGACAAAGTACGAACGAGCCGGGATCCCCAGCCGGGCGAAGGTCGTCTCGAACAACGGCAGGTAAGGATGCGCGGAGCGCAGCACCACGCCCATCTCACGCCAAGGTCGTCCCCCGGCATGCAACGCCAGCATGCGCAGGGCAACCTCTTCTACCTCCCTCTCCCTGCTCGACGCCGCCACCAGCGTGGTCTCGGGAGTCGCCCGGACGGGCGAGAACCGTTGCTCCCGCAGGCCCATCTGTCGCAGGGCATCGCGGGAAGGCGCCGCTCCCGTCCATTCCGGCAAGGCGACAGTCAGGTCCGCATGCTGTTTCAGTGCCCGCATCAGCTCGATCTCTGAGCGGGTGAAGGAGAAAAACCCGTCAAAGTAGACGAACCGGACCGGACCCAGGCCCCGCTCCCGGATATCCCGCGCCACCAAGGCCAGTTGCTGCGCCCGAAAGACCATCGACTGCGCGGCAAGCCGCTCTTCCAACCGTTCGTATACCTGCTGCAAACCGGCGGAGAACGGGCCGGAGTGCACACCGAGGCCCCGCAGCGCCGCCCATTGGAGGGAATCGCAGCCGGCGTTCGCCAGATCCTCCAGGGACCGCGCCAGTGCGGAGGCGAAGCCGGGGCTGCCGGCCAGAGCCGAAAATGCGCGAATCTGCCCTTCCGCCAGGATCTGCCGGAGAAACAAGGTGAGCGCCGTGGAGGAGGCCAGCCTCTGTGCAGGCTTCAGACTGTCCACAAAGCCAGCAATGGTGGTGACGGTGGAACCGCGCACCACCAACCCCTCGCGGGCGAGCGAATTGCGCAGATGCTCGGCCATCGTGGCCGTGGGCACGATCAGGCGGAAGTTCGCGCCACCCGCGCGCAGGTGCCGGCGCACCTCCTGCAAAATGGCCGTTGTTTTTCCCGAGCCCGGTTCACCGAGCAGAAGCCGCATGGTCACAGCGTAGCGCGCCGCCGGACCCGGACGGGCTCAAGCCTTCCTGAGTTCCAGGCGGAAAGTCCGGAACTGCCCGGGCGTCTCCACTGCCGCGAGGATCTGGAACCCCGCGCCCTCGGCCAGCGAAAGGTAGTAGGGCAAATCCAGCCGCACCTGCGGCCACAATGTGCCGTAGCCGGTTTTGACTACCTCCTGCGGCAGATGAAACTCGAAATAGAACACGGGCCCCTTCGTGCCCTGCTCCATCCCTGGATCCGTCAAAATTGGGATCACCGCGTCCCAGATCAGCCAGCGTCCGCCGGATTTCAGCACCCGTGCCGTCTCCGCAAACACCTTCTTCTGCACCTCCGGCTGCATGTACATCAGGGAGAAGAATGCCGTGGCCGTGGCAAACTGAGCGTCCAGAAACTTCATGTCGGTCGCATCCATGACGATCTTCAAAGGCCCCGCGGGGGACTCCATCAGCTCATTCTTGTAGAGATCGATCGCCACTACCTGGCTGGGCTTCATCCGGCCAATGATGCCTTCCCCGCCGCCACCGATGTCGAGGACATGGCCCTCGGCCTCGAAGTTGGCCACCGTCAGGGGCTGGCGCTCGAACCGGTGCATCTTCGGCCGTGCCTGGGTTTGCGCGGCGGCTCCGCCTAAGCCGGCGAGGCTCATCAGGAATCCTGTGCGTGTCAGTTGCATGATTCGAGATACGAAGATCCGAAATCATGTGTTCCGCGAGAATGGACCGGCAGGCTAGGTCTTCATGCGGGTCATCAGGTAGACCCCGGCAAGCGCGAAGCCCGCATCGGGGGACCACGCCGCAATCTCGGGCGGCAGTTGCCCCACATTGCCCAGTTGCTCGAAGAAGTAGGACATCGCGAAATAGGCAATCGCGACCCCGATCGAGATGCCCACCCCCGTCATCGCACCCCGGTTGCCCGTCAGGAAGGCGAACGGAACACTGAGCAGCGCCATAACCAGCGCGAACAGCGGCACACTGAATTTCTTGTGGTACTGGACCTGCAGAGGAGTCGTATTGAACCCCGACTGCTGCAGCTCTTTGATGTAGCCAAGCAACTGCCGGTAGTTCATCTGCTTGTAGGTTTTGACTTCCTTCAGGAACCACGACGGCGACTCGTCGAGCTCAGTGAATGTCGCCGTGCCGCCCTGGAAGTTGCGGTAAGTATCCTCGCGCGGCCGCACATCGCGGACCCACCCGTTCTGGAAGATCCAGGTGTTCAGCGACGGCTCCCACAAGGCGCGCTCGGCGTAAATGTGGCGCCGCAGCCGGAACGAAGCCGGGTCCAGCTCATACACACTCACACCGCCAAGCACGTGCTCGTTCTCGTTCAGGTACTTGTAGTAGTAGATCCGCGACGAGTGCCCGAAAATCCACTTGCGGTTCGGGCTCAGGTAAGTCTGCACCGGCTTACCCTTGATGTGATTCCGCAGCATGTCCTGGATCAGGTTCGCGTTCGTCACCACGTAATGATCGAAGGCGAACAGGACACCCGAAAGCGACAGGCAGGCCACCAGCACGGGAGCGGCCAGGCGGTACAGGCTGACGCCGCACGCCTTCAATGCCGTGATCTCGTTCGCCTTCGCCATGACGCCAAACGTCACCAGCACGGCGAACAGCACGCTCACCGGCGCCGCGTCGTACAACAGCTTCGGCGCCAGGAAGAACAGATACCGGAAGAGTTCGGAGATGGCAATGTTGTTCTTGAAAACGTCGCCCAGCAGTTCAAAGAAATTGAAGATCTCCGTGAGCATCACGAAGCAGAACAGCAGCATCGCGAAGTAGAACAGGAAGTTGCTGACGACGTAGGTGTCGATCACCTGGGGCAGCAGAAACAGCCGCGTCGTCGAGCGCGGTCCGGAGCGCCCCGCCCCCTTTCCCGGCCCCTCTCTCAGCGACGCCAGCGCCTGAAACCGATCGACCACAAACCCTCGGATCGACTCAAAGACATCCTTGTCGCCGGGCCGTTCCAACCGCATCAACAGCACGAACGCCGCCACCGCAAAGAGCGCATTCGGGGTCCAGACGGCAACTTCGGCCGGCATCTTTCCTTCGCGCGCCAGACTGATGAGAGAAACCAGCATCGTGAAGTAGAAGAAGGCAAACACGACCGTGATTACGAACGCGGCCGACTTGCCGCCCTTGCGCGACGACACGCCCAGCGGGATCCCGGTGAGCGCCAGCAGGACGCACGCCAGCGGCAGGGCCAGGCGCTGGTGGAATTCGATGCGCGCTTCCAACGACTTCTTCGTCTCTCCCATCAGTTCGAGCGTCGGCGTGGCCGTGTAATTCTTCGCCTTCACCTCGCCGCGCTCCCGCGCCTCCAAGGCCTGCTCCCCCGTCGGGAAGCCAACCTTGTAGTAGTCCTGCGGGTCCTTGGCCGCCTCATAGGTGGAGCCGTTGCGCAGCGAAAGCTGCAGGCGGTTGCCCACCTTGTCCGGCACGACCAGCGCCTCAGAAGCGATGGTAAGCACCGGACCTTCCCCGCGCTCCTGTCCGCTGTTGTTCTTTCTCTCCGCCGGCGGAGTGAGGTCCGCCATGAACAGATTCCGCCAGTGCACCGGCTGCCCGGTCAGCACATCCCCGACATAGAGAATCTTGTTCGGGAACGACTCATCGAAGACCCGCGGCTGAATCTCGGCCGTCAACTGCGCCGCGCCCATCTGGTTGATCACCCGGATCATTTCGGCCTGGCACCACGGAGTCAGTTGCAGGGAGCAGTATCCGGTGAAACTCATGGCCAGCAGGGCGAAAGCAGTCACCGGCAGCGTCACCCTCCGGGCCGGGACGCCCGCCGCGCGCAGCGCCGTGATCTCCCCGTCGCTCGACATCCGGGAAAGCCCGATGAGGGTGCCCACCAGTACGCCCAGCGGAATGGTGAGCGGCATCGTCGCCGGCAGCAACAGGAGAAAAAGATAGCCAACCGTTTCCGGCGAGGTGGTCGACGAGACCAGGATCGTGAAGAGCTGCCCGGCTTTCTGCAGGAATAGAACGAAGATGAACATCAAGGCGCCCAGGAGAGCGCTGGACGCTATTTCGCGGAAGATCGTACGTGAGAGAATGCCCATGCCAGACGAAGGCGCTTACTATTTGAGCTTAGCTGGAACGGCCACCCTTCTGGAAGAGCCCGTCCGCCCGCTTCCGTTGGCACGCAGGGTGGAGTCAAGATAGGACTCAGACATGCAATACAACAGACTCGGCAATACTGGACTCAAAGTCTCGCGCATCTGCCTCGGCTGTATGAGCTTCGGCGATGCAACCAAAGGCTGGCATCCCTGGGTGGTCAACGAGGAAGAGGGCCGCGCGCTCATCCGACAGTCGCTGGATGCCGGCATCAATTTCTTCGACACAGCCAACATCTACGCCGCCGGAAGCAGCGAAGAGTTTCTCGGCCGCGCGGTCAGGGATTTCGCCCGCCGCGAGGAACTCGTCATCGCCACCAAAGTCCACGGCAAGGTGCGGGACGAACCCAATGGCCAAGGCCTATCCCGTAAGGCCATCTTCGGCGAAATCGACGCCAGCCTGAAACGCCTTGGCACCGACTATGTCGACCTCTACCAGATCCATCGCTGGGACGACACGACCCCGATCGAGGAGACCATGGAAGCTCTCCATGATGTCGTCAAGTCCGGCAAAGCCCGCTACATCGGAGCCTCCACCATGCGCACCTGGCAGTTCGCCAAGGCGCTGCATGCCGCGGATCTGCATGGCTGGACCCGCTTTGTCAGCATGCAGCCGCAGGTCAACCTCGTCTACCGCGAGGAGGAACGCGAACTTCTCCCCCTGTGCGCCGCCGACGGAATCGGAGTCATTCCCTGGAGCCCCCTGGCCCGCGGCCGCCTGGCTCGCCCGTGGGCGGAACGCAGCGACACCAAACGCGGCCAATCCGACCCGATCTCCCAACGCCTCTACAGCCGCACCGAGGCGGCCGACCAGGCCGTCGTCGAGCGTCTGACCGAGGTCTCGGCCTCGAAGAGCCTGCCCCAGGCCCAGGTCGCACTGGCCTGGCTGCTGCACAAACCCGTAGTCTCTTCCGTCATCGTGGGCGCAACCAAACCGCACCATTTGACCGACGCCATCGCCGCCCTCAACGTGGCTTTGACTCTGGAAGACATCGCGGCACTCGAGGAGCCCTACCAGCCCCACGACTGGGTTCTCTAGCGCGATCGGCCCGGCGTCGCCATCCGGCTCATCGCCTGGGGCTCGCTCATCGGCCTCACCGTCGCCGTCTTCGTAACCAGGCCACTCACCATGTTCCTGGTTCCGGGACTGCGTCCCAGCGATCCACTCACCTATCTCTCGGTCGTTGTCGTGCTGGCCGCCACAGGGATTCTCGCCACGCTCGAACCCCTCCGGCGCGCGCTCACCATCGACCCAGCCACTTCCCTGCGGTATGAGTGAGCCCTACAGTCCACGGCCGCGCAATTGATAGAACAGCACCGGCGTCACCAGCAGAGAGAGGACCATCGACACGGTGACGCCGCCAATCACCGCGATGGCCAGCGGCTGCAGCATCTGCGCGCCTGAGCCAACGCCGAGCGCCAGAGGCAGCATGCCGAAGATCGTCGCCAGGGCGGTCATCAGAATCGGCCGCAATCGCCGCCGTCCTGCATGGAATATCGCATCCTTCAATGCGAAGCCGCGCGCCGTGAACTCCTGCTCCGCATCGAGCATCAGGATGCCGTTCTTGTGCACGATGCCGACCACCATAATTGCGCCCATGAACGAACTGATGTTCAGCGTCGTCTTCGTCATGAACAATGCCAGCATCGCGCCAAACCCGCAGAGAATCGTCGCCGCCAGGATCGCGATGGGGTGAGAAAAGGATCGAAATTCAAAGACCAGGATGATGAAGATCAGCAGGATCGACGCCATCAGCACTTGCGTCAGGCCCAGAAAGGATTCCTGCTGGATCTTGTACAACCCGCCATACTCAATGTCCGTCCCGGCCGGCAGCGCAATCTCCTTCGGCAGCCGCCGCTGGATCTCGTCCATGGCCGACCCCAGATCCCGCCCCTCCAATCGCGCTGTCACGGCGGAGAGGTTGCGCAGGTTCTCGCGCAGAATCTCGTATGTGGCCTCTTCCGTCTCTATATGCGCAATGGAAGCCAGCGGCACCGTCTGACCGGTCGGCGACGTCAACAGCAACGATTCCAGCTTCTCCGTCGACGACCGGTCCTTCAAGGGATACCGCACGCGAATCCCAATCAGCCGGTCGCCGCGGATCATATTCGACGCCAGTGTTCCATCCAGAATCGCCTCTTCCAGATCCGCCACATCCTGTACTTTGAAGCCCGCGCGCTGCGCCTTTTCCAGATCCACCCGGAAGTTCACCGCCGGCCCAATCGGCACTGTGCGATTGACGATATCAACGACACCTTTCACCTTCGGCAGCCACTCTTCCACCCGCTTGGCGATGTCTTTATAGACCTTATCGTCGTCGTGGTGGATCTTGATCTCGATGGGCTGGGGCGACCACGCCAGGTCACCCACGAGGTCCTCCAGAATATGGGGGAACTCCACCTCGATCACCGGTTCGGCCGTCGTGATCTTGCGCCGCAGCTCGCTGGTGACCTCTTCCAGGGACCGCTTCCGGTCTTTCTTCAGCCGGATCAGGAAATCGCCGGTATTCGGCTCAGCGATCGCCAGCGCCAGGCGCGCGCCGGTGCGTCTCGAATAACTCTCGATCTCCGGTGTCTCCCGCAGAAACTTCTCAATGTGGAGCAGCATGCGGTCGCTTTCCTGCAGCGACGTACCCGGCGGCGTGATGTAGTCCAACACAAACGCGCCTTCGTCCATCTCCGGCAGGAAACCCGAGCCCAACTGATAATAGAGGCCGACCGTTCCCGCCAGCACGGCCACCGCGGCCAGCATTACGATGCCGCCGTGCTCCAATGCCCAGTGCAGCGAGGCTTCATACCGCACGGTGAGCCAGCGCAGCCATCGCCCCTCGCCCACCTGTTCGGCCTGTTCCTGGTCCGCAACCGCCTCGTCTTCCCGTTGCTTGAACAGCCATGTCGCCAACACAGGCGTAAAGAAGATTGCGATGAATAGCGAGGCCAGCAGTGCGGTCACCATCGTCATGGCCAGCGCCCGGAAGAACACCGCCGTGATCCCGCCCAGAAACACGAGCGGCAGGAACACCATGATCGGCGTCAGCGTCGATCCGATCAGCGCCGGGGTCAGCTCCTCAATCGCGCTCCGCGCCGCCGCCGCGGGCGCCAGCCCCATCGACAGGTGCACGATGATGTTCTCCACCATCACAATCGCGTCGTCGATCACCACGCCGATGCACGCCGCAAGACCACCCAGAGTCATCAGGTTGAAGCTCATGTGGAATAGCCGCATGCAGACGATGGCGATCAGCACCGCGATGGGGATCACAATGGACGCCACCAGCGTCGTCCGCCAGCTCTTCAGGAACCCCACCAGCACCGCGACCGAGAGCGCGAGGCCAATCAGAATGCTCTCCACCACACCGCTGATCGAATCCCGCACCAGCAGCGACTGGTCGTAGAACGTGTTCACCTGGATATCCGGCGGCAGCGTCTTGCGAATGCTGGCAAACTCGCGCTTCACCGAATCCGCAATCTCCACCGCGTTCCCGTCCGGCTGCTGCAGCACGTTGATCAGCACGGCCGGCCGCCCATCGGCGGTCACGATGTTATAGACAGGGCGCTCGCTCAGGACGACATTGGCGATGTTCTTCACGGTCACGGGAGTGCCGCGCACAATATCCACCACCGTGTCCTCAATCTGTTCCTTCGACCGCAACAGGCCCGTCACCGTCGTCAGGTAAAGGTGGTAATTCTCCTGCAGCATGCCCGCCGCGGTGATGATGTTCGAAGCACGGATCGCGTCGGTCACCTTCGTCAGCGGCATGTTGTAGCTGTTCAGCTTCTGCGGATCCACCAGGATGTGATATTCGGGCGGCCGGCCGCCGACGATGCGCGCCTCCGCCACGCCCGGCAGGTTGTACAGCCTCGGCGCCAGGTTGTAGTACGCCAGATCCCACAGCTCCGCCTGGGACCGCGAAGGCGACGTGATGCTGTACCCCAGCATCGGAAACACCGAAAACGTCAGTCTGTTGATGTAGAACCGGCAGCCGGGCGGCAGCGATGGCGTGATCTGCGCAATGCGCCCCTGCACCAGGTGGAGTGCATTCAGGATGTCCACATCCCAGCCAAAGAACACGCTGATCTCAGTAGACCCGCGCGCCGTCGTGGATCGGATTGTCGAAATACCCGGGACGATGCGCACGGCTTCTTCGATCGGCCGCGTCACGGTGAGCATCTGCACATCCACCGGAGCAATCCCGTTATCCACCAGAATCACAATGCGCGGGAAATCGGTCTGAGGAAAGATCGCGATGGGGAGCCGAAAAGCAAAAAACACACCCGCCACGGCGAAGCTCACCACAATCAGCAGCATCGCGCGGCCGTGCGCTTCCACAAAGCGGGCCAGCGCTCTGGTCATGGCTTTCCGGCCTTCGGCGCCGCGATCTCGACAGCCGTGTCTTCGGCGAGACCATACCCGCTATCGACGATCACCGTCTCCCCGCCCTTCAGGCCGGAAAGGATCGGCACCTTCCCCTCAATCGTCGGCCCAGCCTCCACCTCACGCCGTTTGGCCTTCTTTTGCTCCACCACCAGGACTGTACCCTTCCGCGTGCCCTCCTCGAACTGTACAGCCTTCAGGGGCACCCACAGCACCTGCTTCAGTTGGCCTGTCACAATCGTCAGCTCGCCGAACTCGCCTGCCTTCAACGCGCGCTTGCCGTTCGCAATCTCGCACCACGACTCCACCGTGCGCCGCGCCGGGTCTACCGCCTGGTTCACTACCGTGATCCGGCCCTCCAAGTGCTCGTCAGGCCGGTCAGAGGCCGTGAACACACACCGCTGCCCCACCTTCAGACTGGCGGCGCTGGCGGCCGGAACCTGGGCCCGGGCCACTGCCGTCGACAGGTCGGCCACCGTGAACATCGGCGTGTCGGGCTTGGCCATATCACCCGGAAATACAAACTGCTCCACTACCGTGCCCGCGAACGGAGACCGGATCTCGGCAAACTGCAGTTGTGTCCCCAGCAGGTTCAGATGCGATTTCGCCTGCTCCAGCCGGCTTTGGGCAATGGTGATATCGCGCTGCTTCGACTGTCCCTCCAACAAGGCCAGAGAACGTTGGGCCACCTCGTACGCAGTCTTCGCCTGGGCAAGATCTGTCTCGGCCATCACCAGATCCCGTTGGGGAATGGCGCCCTGGTCATACAGCATCTTCCTGCGTTCGTAGAACTTTTGGGCCTGATTCAACGCCGCCTGGGCCGTCGCCACCTGCCCGCGCCCACGCTCGATATCCGCCGGCAGCGTCGACGCGGTGGTCTTCTCCAGCGTCGCCTGGGCATCCGCCACGGCCGCCGCAGCCTCATCCCTCTGCGCCTTCAGATCCCGGTCGTCCAGCCGCGCCAGCACCTGCCCGGCCGCCACAGTATCGCCCTTGTGCACCCGCAGTTCGCGAATCGGAGCTGTCAGCCGCGCGGCCAGATTCGCCTGTTCCCGCGCGAACACCGACGCCGGAGCCTGCTCACTCACCTCGAGATCACCTCGCTCCACCCGCACCACACCCACCTGCACCAGAGGCTTGGCCGTCTCTTCCTCTTCGCGCTTCGAGCACCCCACCCCGCTGGCCGCGAGCGCGAGAAACAGCACGGCGGCCCGTCTTCGTCCATCATTCCTGGGTCTCATCGCCCGGCCGCGACCTCCAGTTCCAAACGCGCCGTCAAATACGCCGCGATCGCCGAATAATAGTTGGTCCGGGCCTGCGCCAGCTGGTTCTGTGCGGTCACCACATCCAGCGCGGCACCTTCCCCGCCTTCATAGCGAACCCGGCTCAGCTTCAGATCCTCTTCCGACAGCGTGACCTGATTGCGGGTCATATCAACCTGTCCGAACAGCTGCTTCACTCTCAGCAGAGCCGACTCATACTCGGCCGAGAACACCCTCTGCGCCTGGCTCCGGGTGTCCCGCACCTGCGCCGCCCGCGCCTGAAACTGCCGCGCCAGGCTCAACGACCGGAACCAGTCGAACACCGGAATCGTCAACGACCCGCCCGCCAGATACCCGCGGTCCTGCCAGGTTGGACTCACCGAATCCACGCCAAACTGAAACAGACCGCTCAGCTTGGGGTACAAATTCGACTTCGCGATCCGCGACTCCGCCTGGAACCCGTGCAACTGCGCGTCGTAAAGCTTGAACTCCGGTCGCCGCATATAAGCCGCATCCGCGGGCCCTCCGTTCTCCGGCGCAGGCAGGGGATCGTCCAGGACATCCGCCAGAGGAAGCGGCGCCGTCACATCCTGCGTCCAGAACGACGCCAGTTCCTGGTTGGCTAACCGGGCCGCGAGCTGCGCCGTATCCGCCGCCTGCCGCAGGAACGCCGTCTGCGCGGACGCCTTCACTACGTCGGCTCGGGCGGCCTCCCCGCCCTTCCAGAGCAGATTCACTCGCTGCTCGAAGCTTTCGCTCTCGGCCAGCGACGTCTTCAGAGCTGTCTCGATGTGGCGCGCCAGCAGGGTCCGGTAGAAAGCGTCGGAAACTGCCTTCCGCAGATCGCGCTCCGCCACGGCCACGGAGGCTGAGGCCGCGTCCTGGGTCGCTCGCGCCCGGGCGAGATCGGCCCGCAGCCGCCCCGAGGTATCAATCTCCTGGATGACATTGACCAGCGCCGTGAACTCCCGCACGCCGTTGAGGGCCACGAAGCTCATCGTCGAACGGTCCAGCCGGCTCGGGCTGTTGTACATGTAGCTCGACGTGATCTCGGATTGGGGCAGTAGGCCCGCCCGTGCCTGCCGCACTTCCAGCGCGGCGATGTCGCGCTCTTTCCGCGCCACGCTGGCCGGCGAAGGCACCGCCAGTGCTCTATGGATGCAATCGGCCAGCGTCAGCGGAGCCGTCGGGGCTACCGGCGGCTGTGCCTGCATCATCAGGCAGCAGAGCGGGAGGACTGCAAGCCCCGCCGGGAATTGGAGTTCGGCGCGCACCTTGATCCAATAAAAACTTCACCATATCCAGCAGGGCGATGGCGCGGCACATCGCAGGATCAGGCCGAAAGACGGGTCAATTGGTGGTCAGCGGGGGCGGCGGCACAATGGGAGGCTTCGGCAGGTCGTCGGTCACCGGCTCGAGTTCCAGCTCCTCGAACAGAACCGGCGGTGCCACAATGGAGGCCCCCACCACGAAGTTGCCCGCCCCCATCAACGCCATGGGCGCCCCATTCTCCAGCCAGTCGAACTGATACTCCTCGTTGCCCGCGGCGACGATATCGCGAAACGCGCGCGTGCCGAGAGATCGGAACCTCATCCCGCGCACAAGTTCCTCACGCCCGTCCGGGAAGACTTTGAAAACCATCACAGGCGAAGAGACCGGACGCCCGCCGGCGCCGGAACGGCTCGCCCGCATGATCGTCCGTCTCAACTCATCCGCGGATCCGGCGGACGGGAAGTCCATCTTCCGCACCAGCATCCCGTACGGTTTGCCCTGCGTCTTGATCATCTCCAGCAGGCGCGCTTTCAACTCGCTTTCGCTCTCGGTCTTCGACGCCCGCACAAACAGGTTGGAGGTCCTCGCCAGCTTGGCCCCAAAGCTGCCCGGCAGCCGGGCGTGACCGTTGCTCCTGGTCAAGCCGCGAATCGGCGTCCGCGTCGTCAGCAGCGTTTTCAGGACACCCTTCTCCACCAGGGTCACCGGTTCCGGAGCCACCCCTTCCAGGTCCGACACATACTGCCCCGCCAGCGGCCGCTTTTTGTACTCTTTCAGCGTGGCGTCATCCACCATGTCCATCCATTCCGGAAGGACTCGCGAACCCAGCCGGCTCTCCAGTTCCGTGGCCGCCATGGGATACGACCGGCCCGGCTCCGTCACCGGCCTGCGCTGCGGGCAAAGCTGGTAGCTGAAAACCTCTGCAAACACCTGTGCCGCAGCCTGGCCCGAAAACAAGACAGGGCCCGTGTACGACTCACCTACGGGAGCGGCCGCAATCGAGCTCAGGTTCTTGGCCACGTCCTCGACCCTGGTTCGCAACTCCGCCTCGGGCGGCAGGGCGTTGGCGTCCAGGGCAGTGACATACGCGCCATCGTAGATCGCCATTCCGTCCGGACACTGCTGCGAAGCCCGTACCCGCAAGTAGGCCACCCGGTCATTCACACGGATCGCCGTGGTCTCCGTGGTGGCGATATAGGTGTTTCCCTGCGAAGTCTCAAAATCGACGCTGGACGAAGTGATCCCCGGATACTTCAGGAAGATCGACGACAACGTCTTCACCCGGTTGCCCCAGGTTTCTTCGTCTACTTTGGTGCGCTTCGGCTCCTCAAAGAGCGCACGCCGCGGCGCGGGCCAGAAATCGTCCAGCGGATCGGCAACGGTCACCCCGCGCAACGCCGCCTGCTTCCGCCCAATCGCCTCGGACGCCGTCTTATACATGCGGTCGAGCGCCAGCCAGATCTGCGTGCGCAACGCGATGGGATCGTTGTCCAACGGCAGCGAGCTGTCGTCATAGCGTGTGCCGGAATAATAGTCCGTAAAGATGGAGTTCGAGTTGTCCATCTTCGGAGAACCTACCCGCACCTGCACCCGCATCGGACGCATCTTCGACCGGTTTGGCGCAAACAGCGCCCCCAGCGTCGCGGAAACGACAAAGGATTCCGCGTCGTCGAGCCCGATATCCGCGTAGTAAACGGCCTCGCCCATGGTCCGCAGGGCCTTGGCCCGGAGCAGTTCCTGGAACATCGCCTTCAGAATCGGATCGGCCGCCATCGCCGCGTTCACTTTCGCTTCGTGCGCGGGCCAAGTCGGGTCCTTTTCTGCCGGCGCCGGCTTGTCCTGGGCCAGCGCCCCAGGCGTCAGCAACCGTGTGGCTGCCGCGAATCCTGTCCAGAGCCAACCTCTCCGGCTAATCATTGAATCACCTCCGTCGGCACCTGGCTCAGGTCGGTTCTGGGCCTGGGTAGCAACGGCGGCATGTCTTTCCCGCCGGGCTTGCGTTGAATCTCAATCTCGGAAACAAGCAGGGCCGGCGAAACGGCCGACACCGGCACACTGCCGGACTCGGCGCCACAGTAGCCGTTGAAGACTTCCCGCCGGTTTGAGGTCGCGAGGATCTTGGCAAAACTGGCCAGAGGCGTACCTACGATGTCGGCGCCGCGGACCATCTCATCCGGGCGGCCATCGGCGTAGACGCGATAGACCACCAGCGGAATCACCGTGAAAGCCTGCAGGCCGGCGCGCCGGGTCGTCGTGTACCCGCCCGTCACTTGCTCGAAATACAAACCGTACGGCTTCTTCTGCTTCTCCAACTCGGCAATGAGCATCTTCCTCAACTCGGCGTCGGAAACCTGGTTGGTGGACTCAACAAACAGATTCGACTGCCTCGATACCACTTCCAACCCCGGTTGCCGCCGTCCGTGCCCGTTAGATTTGAGAAACCCCGGAATCGGAGTGCGCGACATCAGAAAGGTCTTCAGAATCCCCTTATCCACCAACTGCACCGGTTGCGCCGCAACACCCTCATCGTCAAATGCATACCAGCCATTCAGATCGGTCTTGTCCACGGCGTTCTGGGTCGCGTCGAATCGGACCGAGAGGAACTCCGGCAGCACCGGCTTCCCCACGGAACTGGAGAACGTTTGCCCTTCCGTCTCGTCGCGCTGCCTGTGGCCTTCCACACGGTGACCGAAGATCTCGTGGAAGAAAACGCCGGCGGCGCGGCCCGACAGGATGGCCGGCCCCACATACGGATCGGCCGGAGCCGCCTTCAGCAGTTTGTTCAGATCCTCCGCCATCTTGCGCACCGAAGCCAGCAGGACCTCGTCTTTCGGCAGATGGGCGGGTTCGTCCGCTTCAAAACTGTCGGTAGTCACCAGGTCGGTGCCGTCGTACGACTTCGCTCGGGCCGTGATGAAAATCCGGTAGAAGTTCCGCCCATGCTGAATCCGGCCGCCCTCAGTGGAAACGAAGGTCCGTACCTCCCGCCGGAAGGCGAGATTCACCTCGGACCGCAGCACGCCGCCATACTGGGCGAACTCAGCGGAGATCTTCTTCATCCGCGGGGTCCATTCCTCCACCGAGAACTTGTAGCGGGGCACCGGCTGCACAGCCGTCACCGCCTTCTCCTGGGAGAAATCGGGCGCCGACTTTTCCTGGCCCGACTTCACCTGCGACGAACTGCGCACCCGCAAATACCGCTCCGCCGCCGCACGCCACGCCCGGTCCGTCTCCCGCCACGCCATGCGTGAAAGCGCATCAGGGTTGTCTTCCACCGGAATCGCCGCGGCTGCCGCAAAACGCGGCCGGTCGCCCTCCAGCAGATGATAGTTGTCCAGCTCCGCGGAGCCCACCCTGACGGAACAATCCATGAACCGGCGATGCGCTGAGCCCTTCGACTGCACGGCACCCAGCGAAGCGGTTAACCCGCTGGTCTCTTCATCCGTAACGCTATACGAAATGAAGTACGGAGCCGGATCCGCTTTTGCTTTCAAGGCCTGGAAATTCCGGTCCAATTCCTTCGCCAGCACATCCAGCAGCGCCGGTTCGGCCGGTGGCTTCCCTGCCGCGGGCTTGGTTGCCGGTGGCGCTGCGCCCACGAGGGCCAGGCAAAATGTCATGGCCGCCAGTTGGAAAATGAGCCCCTTGAAACGCACGACTGTCAGGATATCATGCACCCCTGAAACGCCCTCTTGCGGCGCCGGAGGCCCTCAACCCACCATCGAGGGTAGAATCCGGCGGCGCGAGCACACAAGGCTCCGTTCGCCCCCATGCCCCCACGCCTCAGGAGCGAACGCTACGCCAGGGGTGGGTAGCCCGACATCGCGTGGATGGGCATCCCGCCCTTCATCCTCATTCCGCTCAGGGCCAACCCGTACCGCCCATGCACCCCCGTCTTCTCGAAGATGTGCTTCAGGTGGATCTTCACCGTCCCGGGCCGGATCCCCAACTCCAGGGCAATCTCCTTGTTCTTCATCCCCTGCTCCACCAGCACCAGCACCTGCTGCTCCCGTAGCGTCAGGTCATTGCGGGTCGGCCGCTCAGCGCGCGCCGAGTCGCGGAAGACACAGTCCTCCATCCAGGTCGACCCATCCGCCACGGCCCGGATGCACGTCAGGATCGTCGCCAGGTCCGCCGTCTTGCGCAGCAGGCCCCGCGCGCCGGCCTGCAGCAACCGCAGCGCTTCGGCCTCATTCATCGAGTTACCCCAGACAATCAGGCCTACATCCGGCATCGACTCGCGCATCTCCGCAACGGCCGAAATCACGGCTTGCTGGCCAAAACTCTTGTCCAGCAGCAGCGCATCCACCGGCTGTTGCCGGGCCAGTTGCAGACCGACCAGCAGATTCGGGACCGCCCACCGGCAGTTCAGGTCCTCGCTGCCGCCTAGCAGTGACCGGATCCCCTCCGCCGTCGCAGGCTGCGTCTCGCACATTCCAACACTACTTTTGTAGTTACCGTGATTCATAGGAACAACTTGCGTACTGATCTCCGCTCCCGCTTCCACCTGGGGGCTTCCACCAACCCCACCGGCCGGAACGTCTGGAGCGGTCTTCTGGGAACTTAGTCCCGTGAGGCGGGCAACCCTCTCAAGTTTTCCGTTTCTCTTACCGATAGCTCCTTTGTAAGGTCTTAACCGCAGAAGGAATCCCGATGTCCGCACCATCGACCAGTCATCATTTCGGCCAATGGAAAATCCTGGTCATTTGCCCCAGCCCAAAGCTGATCGGGGAGCTTGCGCCTCTCCTGGCGGAACACGTCCCGTTCTCTCCTGTGATTGAACTAAAGGACTATCCCACACGGGCTATCCTCGGCGATGCCCTGCAGGAACAAGGCATCAACCTGTGTTTCGTCGACGTCGAGACCAACCGGGAATGGGCACTGGCGCTGCTCAGCGACCTCTCCATGCTGGACGCCAAGCTGCCCATCGTGGCACTGCACGCCGGCAACGACTCCGAGTTCATCCTGCGCACCTTACGCCAGGGCGCCACCGAATTCCTCTTCCAGCCCCTCACCGCGGAACACTTCATTTCCGCCATGGAGCGCCTGACCGCTCAGCATCGCGGCAAGGGACAGGCCAGCGCCAAGGTCTACTGCGTCATGCCCGCCAAGGGCGCCTGCGGCGCGTCGACTATCGCCTGCAACCTGGCCCACTACTACCGCAAGCTCGGCCCGAAAAAGGTCCTGCTGGCCGATCTTGACCCGCTCACCGGCACCATCTCGTTCCAGATGAAGCTCAAGCAGAACTACAGCTTCATGGAAGCCCTCACCCGCGGTGGCCAGCTCGACGAAGATATCTGGAAAGGTATGGTTCAATCCGCCGGCGGTGTGGATGTCGCCCTCGCCCCAGACCAGCCCGTCCACGGCATCGACGAAAACTACAACGCCGCCGCCATCATCGACTTCGCCCGCTCCATCTACGAAGTCGTCATTCTTGACTGCAATGGCGCCTATGGACAGTGGAGCCTCACCCTGGCCCGGCTCTGCGATGAACTCCTGCTCGTTACCACAAACGAACTGCCGGCGCTTCAGGCAACGCAGCGCTCGCTCGCCTACCTCGATCGCAACCGCGTCGACCGCTCCAAGATCCGCATCCTCGTCAACCGCTACCACAAGGACATCGGCCTCAGCCGCGATGTCATCGAAGCCGCACTCCACTGCGATGTCTACCACCTCATCCCCAGCGACTATGAGGACGTACAGAAAGCCCTGGTGGAAGGCAAGCCCATCCCGCCCGGCGCTTCGGTCGGGCGCAGCCTGATGAGCCTCGCCGAGAAGCTCTCCGGCAAGGAAGCCACCAGCGTGGCTCCCAAGACATCGTCGCTTTCCAGCTTGTTCAGCTTCCTCCGCAAATAACCCGCGGCGGCAGGTTCCGGTACAATCGTCGAAGCTTGCTGGAACTCGACTCACCCCAAGCCCACGGCTGGATCGCCGCCAGACTTTCGCTCGATCCCGCCAGCCTCCAGGTGGAATCCCTGGGAGGCGGTGTCTCCAATCACGTCCTGCTGGTCCTCGCCCCCGGTTTCCGCTGCGTCTTCAAGCAATCCCTGGAACGCCTGCGCGTCGAACAGGAATGGCTCTGCCGCCGCGATCGCATCTTCCGCGAGTCGCAGATCATGCGCGACCTGGCCGTCATTCTCCCTCCTGGCAGCGTGCCCGCCATCCTGTTGGAAGACCAGGAAAACTTCCTGTTCGCCATGGAAGCCGCGCCCGAGGCGTCCCAACCCTGGAAGTCACCGTTGCTGAAAGGCGAGGTCGATCTCGATCACGCCGGCCGGGCCGGCGCGCTGCTGGGCACCTGGATCCGCGAGAGTGAGCGGCACCCGGAATGGCGGTCCACTTACGCGGACCAGACTGTCTTTGACGAGCTGCGGCTGGACCCGTATTACCGCAGCACGGCCGCCAGGCATCCGGACCTGGCCGCCCACTTCGCGTCTCTAATACAGGAGTGCGGCGAGCACCGCATTTCTCTCGTCCACGGCGATTTCAGCCCCAAGAATCTGCTGGTTACGGACAAGTCGATGATGGTGATCGACTGGGAAGTCGTCCACTGGGGCGATCCTTCCTTCGACGCCGCGTTTCTCACCAACCACCTCCTTCTGAAAGCCTTCCACCGCCCGCAGAGCCGGCTCGACTACGCAGCCGCCGCTTCGGCCTTCTGGCGTTCGCTCCTCGAAGTGGCGGGACCGGAACACTCCTGGCTCCAGCCCGCGGCCATGCGCCACCTCGGCTGCCTCCTCCTGGCCCGGATCGACGGCAAATCCCCCGCGGAGTATCTCACCGCGGAGCCCGTTCGAAACCAGGTCCGCACTGCCGCACGGCAGCTGATCCTTGCCCCTCCCAGCTCCGCCATCGACGCCTTTGAAAGAGTGTTTTCATGAGCTTAACCATCTCCGGACTGCGTGCCCTGCAGATTCTCGACTCCCGCGGCGTCCCTACCCTCGAGGTCGAGGTCACGCTCAGCAACGGCATTTCTGCCACAGCCCAGGTACCCTCCGGCGCCTCCACCGGCCGCCACGAAGCCGTCGAACTCCGGGATGGAGACCCGCAACTGTACGCGGGCAAAGGCGTCACCCGAGCCTGCCGCAACGTCGAGACGGAACTCGCCCACGCCCTCACTGGCATGGACGCTACGGACCAGGGCGCCCTCGACCGCCGCATGATCGAGCTTGACGGAACGCCCTCGAAGGCCCGCCTGGGCGCCAATGCCACCCTCGGCATCAGCTGCGCCGTCGCCCGCGCAGTCAGCCTTTCCCATCGCGAACCTCTCTGGCAAACCCTCTCCCGTCAACACGCCACGAAGCCATCGCTCCCGCTTCCGATGGTCAATATCCTCTCCGGAGGCCTCCACGCCGGACGCCAGGTGGAGTTTCAGGACTTCCTGGCTGTCGCCCACGGCTTCGCCACTTACTCAGAGTCGCTGCATGCCATCGTCTCCATCCACCGCGAGGCCCGCAGAATCCTGGACGACCGCGGATACCTCGTCACCGGCGTCGCCGACGAGGGTGGTTGGGGCCCCGTTCTGCCCTCTAACGAGGCAGCTCTCATCATCCTCACGCAGGCGATTGAGAACGCAGGCTTTAAGCCCGGCGACGAGGTTTCCATCGCCATCGATGCCGCCTCTTCGCACTTCTATGAGGACGGCCGCTACGTCCTGCGCTCCGAAGGCCGCACCTTGGGCGTCGATGAATTGATTGACCTCTATGAGACGTGGGCAGGCCAATACCCCATCCGTTCCCTGGAAGACGGGCTCGATCAGGACGACTGGGCCGGCTGGTCCAGGCTGACCCAGCGCCTGGGCTCTCGCATGCAACTGATTGGAGACGATTTCTTCACCACCAACCCGCGGCGGCTCCGCCAGGGCATCGCCAACCACTCCGCCAATGCGGTGCTGGTCAAGATGAACCAGATCGGCACCATCACTGAGACCTTTGAGGTGCTCCGTCTCGCGGCGCAGGCCGGGTGGCGTGCCGTGGTCTCCGCCCGCAGCGGGGAGACCGAAGATAACTTCCTGGCCGATCTCGCCTGCGCCTCCGGCGCCGGACAGATCAAGGTCGGATCGATTACCCGCTCGTCCAGATTGTCCAAATATAACCGCCTGCTCGCCATCGAGCGCGACGGCCAGCTTACCTGGACCGCTTCTTCGCCGTGGTTTTAACGCGCTTCCCTGTCGTCTTCGTCGCCTTCCGGGCGGCCTTCTTGCGCGGCTTCGGTTCCTTCTTCAGGTTGATCGTGCCGCGGCAGTCGGCGGCTCCACACGCGCAGGGCACGGCCGCTACATCGTGGTCGAACCGGTAGTCGATGGTCAATTCCTCACCGGGCTGAATATCCCTGGCCGACATATAGAGGATGTGGCCCCTGAGGATCCATGCATAACAGTTCGGCGTGCAGCAGTGGTTGATATACTGCGCTCCACTCCCGCCGACGCTACCGTCGATGGTCCAGTAACTGGTCAGCGTGAAGAGATAGTTCAGCGGACCATCGGCCCGGCGATTGGTCTCCTTGCGATTGATCTTCTCGCCGGTGTATTCGATGATCTTGCGGCCCTTGGGAATCAGCTCTTTGGCGTAGATCCCCCATCGGTGAATGGGGGAAGGTCGCACCTCGAGCGCGAAGCAGGCCTTCTTCTCGTCAATCTGGGGGATAGGTTCCTTCTTGGAAGGGGCGGTGGGCATGGAGAGTCTGATCGGCAGTCAGGTTTTCAGGAAGGGCAGCAGAGCGCCGGCTGCCAGGCGGCTAACGGCTCAATCTGTTCCTAGAAGTCGTCTTTTTGGCTGTTCTGCTGCTTCGTCCTGCGGCGCAGAATGATGATCAACACACAGGCAACGGCGAGCACGCCGCTGACAATTCGAACCAGATTTTCGTCCAAGGCGGAACCTCCGAACAACTGTCCGTATGGACAGTGTATTGTATACGATCGGCTCAGCCGAGGGGAACCCTTAACTAATCCGCCGCGGGCGGGTCTGCCCGCCCCTGCTCTCCGGCAGGCGCGCGGGCAGGCCCGGACTCACGCAGCCTACATGCCGGCTTTCTGCTTCAGCACGTCGATGAGCTCTCTAACGGCGGCCGCGCTCTTGTCGAGCTGAGCCTTCTCGGCCGCTTCCAGCTTCACTTCGTACACCTTCTCGATGCCGTTGGAGCCCAGCTTGCACGGCACACCGACATACAGGCCGTCGTAGCCATACTCGCCTTCCAGCAGCGCCGCGCAGGGCAGAACCTTCTTCTTGTCCTTCAGGATCGACTCGGCCATCTCCACCGCCGCGGCCGACGGCGCATAGTAAGCGCTGCCCGTCTTCAGGTACTTCACGATCTCCGCGCCGCCGTCGCGGGTCCGCTGCACCAGCGCGTCAATGCGATCCTGCGGCAGCAGTTCGGTGATCGGAATACCACCGATCGTGGTCAACCGGACAATCGGGACCATCGTGTCACCGTGGCCGCCCAGCACCAGCGCGGTGATGTTCTCCACCGACACGCCCAGTTCCATCGCGATAAAGGTCCGGTAACGCGCCGTATCCAGCACGCCCGCCATGCCGATGACGCGGTTCCGGCTGAACTTCGACACCTGCTGCGCCACCCAGCACATCGCGTCCAGGGGATTCGTCACCAGAATCAGGATCGCGTTCGGCGAATACTTCACGGCCTGTTCCGTGGCGCTCTTCACAATCTCGTAGTTGGCGAGCAGAAGGTCGTCGCGGCTCATGCCGGGCTTGCGCGGGAAGCCGGCCGTGATGATCACAATGTCCGAATCGGCCGTCGGCTCATAGCTGTTGGCACCGGTGACCATGACGTCATAGCCTTCCACCGGTCCGGATTCCAGGATGTCCAGGCCTTTGCCCTGAGGGACGCCTTCGACCACATCGACGAGGACGACATCGGCGAGCTCCTTGCCCGCAATGCGCAGCGCGCAATTTGCGCCAACGTTGCCAGCGCCTACGACCGTAACTTTCTTACGCATGGAAATTCCCTTCTCGAATGATTAGAAGTACGCGGCGATCCGAAGTGGAAAGCGGACGGCCTCATCTGATTGTAACGGCTTCGCGCCCGCGCGAGCATGGCGCCCCGGCAGGGATAGAATAGAGAGTTCATGCAGGTTCCGGATTCCGCTCAAGAGTACTTCGGCCGGCAGACCGAGAAGCTCCGCCGCCAGCTCAAAAAGAAACGTATCGTCTTCCCCGAAGGCGAAGACCCCCGCGTCATCGAGGCCGCTTCCCGCCTCTGCCGCGAGGAACTGGTCATCCCCATCCTCATGGGCCGCCCCAAGGGCAATATCGCCTCCTGCGTGGTGGTCGAACAGCCCGAGAACAACCCCAAGCTGAAAGACTACGCCGCCATCCTGCACGACCGCCGCAAGTCGCGCGGCATCACCATGGCCGAATGCGAGAAGATCGCCCTCAACCCCCTGGTCTTCGCGGGACTCATGGTTCACTCCGGTGACGGCGACGGTTTCGTCGGCGGAGCCGCCACCACCACCGCCGACACCTTTCGCGCCGCCCACATGACCATCGGCATGCGCCACGACATCAAAACCGCCTCCGGCGTCATGATCGTCTGTACCCATGCCCAGGAGTGCGGTGAAAACGGCGTCATTGCCATGGCCGACCCGGCCCTCATGATCGACCCGACGCCCACCCAACTGGCCGACATCGCCATCGCCACCGCCGAAACTACCCGCAACGTCATCGGCGTCGAACCCATCGTCGCCCTGCTCTCGTTCTCCACCAAGGGCAGCGCCAAACATCCCCTGGCCGAGAAGGTCAAGGAAGCCCGCCGCATCGTCGAGGCCCGCCGGCCCGATCTGCACATTGACGGCGAACTCCAGGCCGACGCCGCCCTCATCCCCGGCATCGGCCAGTCCAAAGCGCCCGGTTCCACCGTGGCCGGCAAGGCGAACACGCTCATCTTCCCCGACGTCGGCTCCGCAAATATCAGCGTCAAACTCGTGGAACGCCTCGGCGGGGCAATCTGCACCGGCCCCCTCTTCCAGGGCTTCCTGAAACCCGCCAATGACCTCTCGCGCGGCTGCACCGGCGAGGATATTTATCGATTGGGGATCCTCACCGCGCTGCAAGCCGGCGCCTGACCATGCTGCCGTTCCCGCTGATCTATCACGACGGTTACGATCTCAAATTCGGCGCCCACGTCTTCCCCTCGCAGAAATACCGCCTCATCCGAGCCTGCCTCATCGATGAGTACATCGCCGGACCGGAAGACTTCCTCACGCCGGAACCGGCCACGGCGGAGCAACTCCAGCTCGTCCACACCCCGGACTGGATCGCCAAACTCCAGAGCGGCAAGCTCACCTATCACGAGATCCTCAAGCTCGAAGTGCCTTACTCCCGCAAGATGGTCGAGGCCTTCTTCCTCGCCGCCGGCGGCACTCTGCTCGCCGCCCGCCAGGCGTTGCTGCACGGCATCGGCTTCAACATCGGAGGCGGCTTCCACCACGCGTTCCCCGGCCATGGCGAAGGCTTCTGCGCCATCAACGATATGGCCGTGGCCATCCGCGTCCTCCAGCAGGAACACCGGATCCGAACCGCTCTCGTAATCGATTGTGATGTCCATCACGGCAACGGCACTGCCGCAGTCTTTGCGCACGACCCGTCGGTCTTCACCATCTCCATCCACCACTTCAACAACTACCCCACGGAGAAGCCGCCCTCCACGGTGGACATCCACCTCGGTGACGGCGTAGGCGACCAGGAATACCTGGAGAAATTGCGCTCCGCCTACGACACCGCCGTCTGCGGCTTCCGGCCCGATCTGGTAGTCTACGTGGCCGGGTCCGACCCATACTATGATGACAAGCTGGGTGGGCTTTCCCTCACCAGAGAAGGCCTGTTCCTCCGCGATCGCGTGGTGTTCGACGCCGCGCTGCGGCAGGGCGTACCGGTGGCTGTCACCCTGGCCGGCGGTTACGCACGCAAACTGGAAGACACGGTGACGCTCCACATGCGCACGGTGAAAGCCGCGCTGGCGTCATACGAAGAGTTCGGTTGGAAGTCTGACGCGGACTGAGACCGTCCGCCAAGCGAGGTGGCTATGCGGAATTTGACTCGGCGCGGCTTCATCGCCGCCGGCAGCGCGCTGTCCTATGCGCGGATCCTGGGCGCCAACGACCGTCTGCGTGTGGGCCTGGTGGGCGCCGGAGGTCGCGGCACCTATGTCGCCCGCTACGCCAAGGAGTTCGGCAACGCCGACATCGCCGCCTTTGCCGATATCTATCAGCCGCGCATCGACAAGGCGAAACAGGAACTCAACGCCAACGGCGACGCCCATCGCGATTTCCGCGA
The DNA here is from genome assembly GCA_017307505.1 of Acidobacteriota bacterium. GTDB lineage: Bacteria > Acidobacteriota > Terriglobia > Bryobacterales > Bryobacteraceae > Paludibaculum. Next base: position 71,985 of record JAFKEE010000044.1, read on the forward strand.
ACTCCTCAACCGCAAGGACATCGACGCCGTCATCATCGGCTCACCTGACCACTGGCATGTGCCCATGACCGTCGCCGCCGTCACCGCCGGCAAGGACGTCTATGTCGAAAAGCCGCTCACCCATAACGTGGAGGAAGGCCGCACCGTCATCGACGCCGTCCGCAAATCCAATCGGATCGTCCAGGTTGGCTACCAGCAGCGTAGCTACCCGCACATGGCGCAGGCCCGCGAGTTGATCCAGGGGGGCCGCATCGGCACCATCACCCAGGTGCTCACCTGGTGGAACCAGAACTACATGAATCGCGAGGAGCCGCGCATCGACGTCTCCAAACTCGAATGGCAGCAGTTCCTCGGCAACGCCTGCCCGCGCGAGTTCGATCCCTGGCGCTATAGCAACTGGCGCTGGTTCTGGGATTACGGCAACGGCACCCTCACCGACCTTTTCTCCCACTGGATCGACACCGTCCACTGGGTCATGGGCGACAGCGTCCCCACTGAGGCCCGCGGCCAGGGCTCCCGCTTTCTCATCCCCTGGTACGAATGTCCCGACACCGTCAGCGTCGAGCTCCTCTACCCGAAGAACTTCCAGGTCTCCTACGTCAGCACGATGGTCACCGGAATGGAAGACGGCGGCATCCTCTTCCGCGGCACCGAAGGGACTCTTCGTTTGACGCGCCCCTTCATCGAGGTCTATCCGGAGAAGGGCGTCGACGACAAACGAACCCACGTCCGCCAGGCCTCGCTCACCGTCGATGCGAAGCGCGAAGGCACCATCGACCACGTCCTGAACTGGATGGACTGCATCAAGACCCGCAAGCAGCCCAACGCCCCCGTCGAGTCATCTGTAGACGCGGCCAACGCCGCCCACTGGGGCAACGAGGCCATTCGCAGCGGCCGCGCCATCTCCACCCCGCCGGCCGACGGCGCCTGGCTCCCGCTCTTCAATGGCCGTGACCTCGACGGCTGGATCCAGGACACGCCCGGCCTCTGGAGCGTTCGCGACGGCATGATCGTCGGCAAGCACACCGGCCTCAAGTGGAACGACTTCCTGCGCACGAAGGAAACCTACGAGGACTTCGAACTCGCGCTGGAATTCCGTCTCCTGAATGGTGAAGGCAACAGCGGAGTGCAGTTCCGCAGTGTGAACGACCTGCAGCCGCACGAACTCTTCGGCTACCAGGCGGACATCGGCCAGCAGTATTGGGGCTGCCTGTATGACGAATCGCGCCGCCGCAAGATTCTGGCCCAGGCCCCCGCCCCGGCCATCGAGAAGATCGACAAAAACGGGTGGCACACCTACGCAGTCAAGGCCTATGGCAACCACATCACCATCACCCTCGACGGCATGCGCACAGTAGACTACACCGAAACCGAGCGCGGCATCCTCAAGCGAGGTCTGATAGCCCTACAGGTGCACGCCGGCCCCGGCATCGAAGTCTGGTTCCGCAACATCCGCATCAAGGAACTATGAGGGGACGTTCTCGTCTGTCCCAAACGATTACGTCTCCAACCCAAACGAAGCCGCCCAAGTGGACAGACCAGAACGTCCCCACCGCCGGGGATACATTCACGTCCCCCCAGCGGCCAGCCCGAAAGCTGACAGCTGACAGCTGAGAGCTGACAGCTCACTCGTACCGCAACGCCGTCATCGGATCCACCTTAGCCGCCCGCCTCGCCGGAATCCAACTCGCCAGCAGTGCTACGCTCGCCAGGAACACCGGCACGGCCACAAACGTCGTCACATCGTGTGGCTCCACGCCATACAGGATGCCCGCCGCCAGCTTCGCACTTGCCAGCGCAGCCGCCAACCCCACCACCGTCGCGATCGCCGTCATCACCAGCCCCTGCTTCACGATCATGCCCTGCACATTGCCCGCCTGCGCCCCCAACGCCATGCGGATCCCGATCTCCCGTCGCCGCCGGCTCACTGAGTAGCTCATCACCCCATACAAGCCCACCGCCGCCAGCAGCAGCCCCACTCCGCCAAACACGCCAAACAGCGTCCCGGCCAGCCTGGGCAGGAACAGCGCATTCCGCAGATGCTCTTCCATGCTCTCGGCATTGAAGATCGCCATATTGGGATCCAGCATCTGAATCTCCCGTCGCAGCGCCGGAGCCAGCGCCGCCGCCTCACCGTTCGTTCGCACCATCACCGAGTAACCCATGAACGACACGTCCGTCCCCGCCTCCTGAGAGACTGACCGGTACATCATTGGCCTCGGCTCTTCCCCCAGCGTCCGCGACTTCGTGTTCTTCACCACGCCGATGATCTCGTAAGGCCCGCCACCACCACCCACGATCCGCTGTCCCACCGGATTCTCGCCCGGGAACATCTTCTTGACCAGCGTCTCGTTCACAATAGCCACCTTCGGCGCCGTGGGCGACTCGTTCGCGAAGTCGCGGCCCGCCACCCGCGCGATGCCCATCGTGTCGAAATATCCGGCCGACGCCATGTACACATCGACGCTGACGTTGGACTCGCCTTCCTTCTCCGGACGCCCCTCAGGGTGCATCCCGTTCGTCGTCCCGCCCACCGACAACGGAACGATGTCCGTCACCGCCGCCGAAGTCACCCCGGGCAGACCCAGCGCACGCTGGCGAAGCTGATCCAGAAACTGGCTCGTCCGCTCGGGCGTGTACCCGTGCAGTCGCGGATCCACCGCCATCATCAGGATCCCCTTCGACCGGAATCCGATCTCAATATTGGACGCACTCTGCAGGCTCCGCAGGAACAGGCCCGTGGCGCACAACAGGGTCAGTGACATCGCCACCTGACCCACCACCAGCACATTCCGCATCGTCCAACGCCGGCCCGGCCGGGCGAGCACATCTTCCCCCTTCAGCGCGCTCGCCAGAATCGGCCTCGACGCCGCCAGCGCCGGAGCCAGCCCAAACAGCAGCCCGGTCCCCACGCTCAGCAGAAACGTATACAACAAAACCTTGGCATCCACCCCGACCCGCAAATCCAAAGGCAACGGAATCGGCAATTTGAAGGACGACAGCGCCTGCGTCGACCACAACGACAGCACCAGCCCGAACAACCCGCCGCCCAGCGCCAGCATGGTGCTTTCCGCCAGCATCTGCCGGATCAACTGGCCGCGCGTCGCGCCCAAGGCCAGCCGCACCGCCATCTCTTTCTGCCGCGCCGAGGCCTGGGCCAGCAGCAGGTTCGCCACGTTCGCGCAAGCAATGCAAAGTACCAGCAGCACCACCACGCTCAACGCGCCCAGGAACAACATCACGCCCTTCTTAAGATTCGGCAGCATCGTGCCGGCCAACTCGGCGTGGAAAGCGAGCCCCTCGTCGTTCTTCGGATACAACCGCGCAATGCGTGCGCCTAAGCCCGTCAACTCGGCCTGCGCCGCCTCGCGGCTCACTCCATCCTTGATCCGAGCCACCACCATCAGCCACGAAGCATGACGGCTGTTCCGCTCCGGCAGTTTCGGCATCAACTGCTCCACGGTCCCCAGCGGAACCCACAACTCCGCATTCAGACCCAGGTCCAACCCGCGAAAGCCGGCCGGAGTCACACCCACCACCGTGAAGGGCTTGCCGGACAGATTCACGCCCGCGCCCAGGATCGACGGATCCGCGCCAAAGCGCCGCTGCCACAGCCCGTAGCTGAGGACCACCACCTGGGCCTTCTCTTCGCCCTGCGCAAACCCGCGGCCCAAAGGCATCCGCAGCCGCGCCAGATCGAAATAGTTCGCAGACGCGGCCTGCCCCCATACCCGGGTCGGCTCACCTTTTCCGCCAATCGAGGCCGGCAGCAGAGGGAAATACGCCGCCACGCCCTCGAACGTCTTCGTCTGGTCGCGTACATCCTCGAACAGCGGATGCGAGAATTCGCTGCAGCAGTTCCCCTTGTGTTGCGTGTAAAGGCTCAGCAGTGTCGCCGGATCCCCCACCGGAGCCGGCTTCAGCACAAACGCGCTCACCATGGAGAAAATGGTCGAGTTCGCCGCGATGCCCAGCCCGATGGACAGCACCGCCGCCGCTGCAAATCCCGGCGACTTCCTCAACCTCCGAAACGCATAAGTAATGTCCTGCCGCCACGTAGCCATGATGGATGAGTCCTCCCTTCCCTCAACGGAGCAAACAGGTGGTTTGTTATCGCGAGTGCAGTAAATTCGCACGGCACCCACGCCCCAATCCGGGACAAAATCCGCCGCGGGCTCAATCCATTCGCGTCGTTCCTGTCAATTGCTGCATCTGACAAGTGCGAAAAAATTCTTGTCGGGGTAGAATGGTCCCCAAGGGATCCTGTCTCCAGGACCCCACTGGGTTTCACAGTAAACATATGTCCGGTTCGTGGTTGCACCGAATTCTCGTCCTGCTGTCGGCGTGCGCGCTGGCTGCCATTGTCTACGGCATCCCACCGGTAGGCTCTCTGGCTGCGCCCGAACTCGAAGCAGTCACCGCGTGGCTGGCTCATATGTTGTTCACTGGCTTGGCTTTAGCTGCCTGGCGGACCTCCTCCGCGGCGGCCTCAACAGCGGTCGTAGCCGATTCCGGCTGGCCCTCTCTCCGCTCCATGGCCGTGGCCGCTCCGGCGGTCGTCGTCCTGCAGGTCGCCCTCGGCGCCGCCTATCGCCATAAGGTCATGGGCGCCATTCCCCACGTGGTCTGGGCCTTTGTGGCCGCCATCGTCGTGATGATGGTCGCCGTTTCGGTGATGACCCACGCACAAGCCTTGGCCGCCATGAAACGCACCTGCGTCTGGTTGCTCAGCCTCATTGGGATCCAGGTCGTGCTCGGAGTCGCCGCCCTGGTTGCCCGCATGATGGGAGCCGAAGCCGGCCTGGCCATTCGCGCCGCCCTGATGACCCACGCCGGCACCGGCGCGCTGGTTCTCGCATTGACCGTAGTTCTATCGGCGCAAATTCTGCGCCATGTGGAGCAGGCTCCGGAGACGGGCTCATCGCGCCACGAGTTGGCATCCCCGGGGCATCATTCATGAGAAGTTATCTCGATCTCACCAAGCCCAGAATCACCTGGCTCATCCTCATGAGCACAGGCATCGGCTATTTCTTCGGCCATCAGGGCTCGGTGGATTTCCTTCTGCTGTTCAACTGCCTGCTGGGTACGGCGCTCATCGCCTCCGGCACGGCCACCCTGAACCAGTGGTACGAACACGACGCTGACGCCAGGATGAACCGCACCAATCAGCGGCCCATCCCCGCCGGCAAGGTCAGCCCGCGCAACGCTCTGCTGTTCGGCATCGCCCTCCTGGTCGCCGGAGAGCTCCAACTGGGCTGGGGCGTCAACGCCCTCACCGCCTGGCTCGGCCTGTTCACCGTGGCCAGCTACCTCTGCCTCTACACCCCGATGAAGCAACGCACCTGGTGGTCCACCACCGTGGGCGCCTTCCCCGGAGCCATGCCTCCGCTGCTGGGCTTCGCCGCCGCGCGCGGCGTCCTCACCATCGACGCCTGGATCCTCTTCGCCATCATCTTCCTGTGGCAGTTCCCCCACTTCTACGCCATCGCCTGGATGTATCGTGACGACTACGCCAAGGCCGGCATCCAGATGCTGCCTGTGGTCGAGCCCGACGGCGCTTCCACCTCCCGCCAGATCCTGGGCTTTGCCCTCGCGCTGATCCCCATCAGCCTGCTGCCCAGTTTCTTCCACATGACGGGCAATCTGTATCTCGCCGCCGCTCTGGTTCTGGGTGGATTCTTTCTGAAATCGGCCGCCCGCCTCAGCCGCGACCGCACGTCCCTGAACGCCCGCGGCGTCCTCAAGGCGAGCGTGATGTACCTGCCGCTCCTCTACTTGGCCCTGATCATCGACAGCTACAAGCTATTCTAATAGTTGGCAATGAAGATCCTTCAATTCGCCGCCCTGGGCGCGGCCTGTCTCTGTCTGACTGCGTGTCTGAACTCCGGCCTCCCCACCTTAGGGGAAGTCCCCCACTTCTCCCTCACCAACCAGGACGGGCAGAAGTTCGAAAGTACCGCCGCCCTCGCCAACAAAGTCTGGGTGGCCGACTTCATCTTCACCACCTGCCACGGCCCCTGCCCCCGCATGACGGCCCAGATGCACAAACTGCAGGAAGACACCAAGGATCTCACCGACGTCGAGCTCGTCTCCTTCACCGTCGACCCCAAAACTGACACGCCCGAAGTCCTCGCCGCCTACGCCAAACAGTTCAAAGCCGACCCCGAGCGCTGGACCTTCCTCACCGGCTCCGCTGAAGCTCTCAACAAGCTCAGTTTCGACACCTTCCGCCTCGGCAACGTCGGCGACGGCAAGCTCGAGCACTCCACCCGCTTTGTCCTGATCGACCGCAAGGGCCGCATCCGCGGCTACTACGACACCACCGACGCCACCGCCCTACCCCAGCTGGTGGAAGACATCGGCAAGGTCCGGAAAGAGGTCCTTTGACATGGAAGTGCGTGATCTGCCCACGCTGAACGCCTGCCTGAACAGCCTGTCCGCCATCCTGCTCATCATCGGCTACATTCTCATCCGCCGCCGCAATTTCGACGCCCATAAGAAGGTGATGCTGGCCGCCTTCACTACCTCCACCCTGTTCCTCATCAGCTATCTCACTTACCACTACCAGGTGGGCTCCGTCCGTTTCCAGCACCAGGGCGCCATCCGCAGCGTGTACCTCACCATCCTGCTGACCCATACGATCCTCGCCGCCGCCGTCGCGCCCATGGCCATCATCACCGTATACCGCGCCTGGACCGGACAACTCACCCGCCACCGCAAACTGGCCCGCATCACCCTCCCCATCTGGCTCTATGTCAGCGTCACCGGAGTGGTGGTTTACCTGATGCTGTACCATCTTTGATGGGAATCACTGACACCGTGGAATGGAACGCCTCCCTCTATAGTCAGCGCCACTCGTTTGTCTGGAAGAGTGCCGAAGACCTCATCGCCCTGCTCGACCCGGCTCCCGGCGAACAGATCCTCGACGTCGGCTGCGGCACCGGTCAACTCACCGCCAAATTGGGTGAATCCGGAGCCATCATCACCGGTCTCGATAGCTCGAAAACCATGCTCGAACAGGCCCGCGTCGCCTACCCGGCGGGTTCCTGGATCCACGCCAGCCTCCCCGACTACATCGCCCACGAACAGTTCGACGCCATCTTCTCCAACGCCGCCCTCCACTGGATCCGCCCTCCGGAAAAGGCCGCCGCCCGCATGTTCGATGCCCTCAAACCCGGCGGCCGCCTCGTCGCTGAATTCGGCGGCGCCGGCAACACGGCCTCTGTCCTGAAAGCCGCCCGCGAGATTTTCGGAGAACGCGGCGAAACCGTGGAGGTCCCCTGGTACTTCCCCGGCATCGGCGAATACGCCAGCGTGCTGGAACAGGCCGGGTTCGAGGTCGTCTACGCCCTCCTGTTCGATCGCATGACGCCGCTCGACGGCGGCGAAGCCGGTCTCGCCAACTGGCTGGAGATGTTCGCCCCGCAGTGGCGCGCCTCCGTGCTGAATCGCTTCGAGGAGAAAGTCCGTCCAACCTTGTATGACGAGCAGTCCGGCCAGTGGCGCATGGACTACCGACGTCTTCGGATCGCAGCGCGCAAACGCGCCTGAATCATGTTTCCCAAACTCATCTCCATCGGTTCGTTTTTCCTGCCCACCTACGGGCTGCTGGTCGCGCTCGGCTTCCTGGCCGGCATCTGGCTCACCACCAGACTCGCCCGCCGCGCCGGAATCGACCCCGAGAAGGTGAGCAATCTCGCCATCTACTGCGCCCTCACCGGACTGGCCGGGGCGAAGCTCCTCATGTTCGTGATGGACTTCGACTACTACGCCAAGAATCCCGGCCGCATCTTCTCCTTCGACACCCTCCTCTCCGCCGGCGTCTACTACGGCGGCTTCCTCGCCGCCTTCCTCTTCGCCTGGGCGTACATGAAGAAGCAGAACCTGCCCTGGCTCAAAACCGCCGACGTCTTCGCACCTGGAGTCGCCCTCGGCCATGCCATTGGCCGTATGGGCTGCTTCGCTGCCGGCTGCTGCTGGGGTTCCGTCTGCGACCGCCCCTGGGCCGTCACGTTTGAGAATCCGACCGCCCACGAACTGACCGGCGTGCCCCTCGGCATTCCCCTCCATCCTGCCCAACTCTATGAAGCGGCAGTGGTTGCGCTCCTCGCCGCTTTCCTCTACCGCCAGAGCACCAGGCCCCATCGCGACGGGCAGATCCTCGGACTCTATCTGCTGCTCTATGCGATCGCCCGCGTTACCATCGAGTTCTTCCGCTTCCACGAGCAGGCCCTCCCCTGGGGCGGCCCCTTTACCTGGACCCAGTGGATTGCTATCGGACTTGGCGTCGCTGGAGCCGCGATCCTGTTGCGCCCCGGCCGCCCCGCGGCCGTTGCCGCGCCGGCCCGCTAGTACTCACTTCACGCCAATACCAGCGCCCTTCGGGCCACCACCTTACGAAAATCGGGCGGCACCCTCGCCGCCTCCACCGCATCATCTTTCCGATTGAGAATCCTGTAGGGCATCAGCCCAATCAAGCCCAAACCGGCACCCGCCGATAGATCAGGTAAGCGCAGCAGTCCCGGCGCCGGAGAATCCGGACACGACGGAGAGCGGATACGGTATGACCGATCGGAAGCGGGAAAACTTGAGCGAGGCCATTCACCCCAAACGGTGTACACCGCCGTGGTCCAGCGCCGGCGTGCCCCGTTTCGGCAAACTCCAGCCATCCGGAACGCACACCGGACGCAGTGCCGGATTCTGGCTCCGGACGCAACGCCTCCACTTGTTCTTCGCCCGGAAAATCCGAAACCTTAGAAGCCTCTTCGGCAAATCCCTACCTGGGAAGTACCTATCAACTAGTACTGGTCCACCCCTGGTAAGGTATCCACCCAATCGTTATTTGACCGGGACCACTCGATACTTATTTCAGGTCGAAATTTCTCATGGCCACCCAGGCGAAACCCATGCATACTAGCCCCTCCAGGCGTCGCCAACGCGGTAACGCGATGGTGGAGGCTACCCTCGTCCTCGTCCCATTCTTCGCAATCGTCCTGGGCATTATCGACTTCGGCCGGGCGTTTTACGCCCGCACCGCGATTCAATACGCCGTCCAGGCCGGTACGCGTTACGCAGTTACTTTTCAAACCATGACCGGCATGTGCCAGGATGCCTCCATTAAAGAGGTCGTCCGCAAAAGCTCGGTCGGCTTCCTTAACGCCACCGACATTGCGAACAAGACGTTCGTTCGCTACTACAAGCCGGACACCCTCGCGGAAACCTCTGCCAATATGCCCGGTAACATCGTCGAGGTCTCGGTGGAGGGTTACGAATTCCGATGGATTGCGCCGCTGTGGCGCACGGCAGCTCCCATGATCGTCCTCGCGCGGTCGAGTGACCGCATGGAAGGTCTGCCCGGCGGCTCGTCAGGACCGCCCTGCCGCTAAGAAAGCAGAAACGCGCATGAGAATCGCACGCTTATCAAAAAGGAAATCCCAGGGCGGCCACTCCCTGGTCGACTTCGCGCTGGTCAGCCTTTTCCTGATTCCCATCATGATGGCGACCATCTCGGTCGGCTTCAACACCAGCCGCGCCATTCAGGTCACCACGGTCACCCGCGACGCAGCCAACATGTATGCCCGCTGGGTCGACTTCAGTCTCGACTCCAACAAGAACCTCCTGGTCCGCCTCGCCGCCGGCCTCGACATGACGGCCACGGGAGGCAACGGCGTCATCATTCTTTCAAAGGTCACCTACATCGCCAGCAGCGACTGCACCGGAGCCGGCCTGACCACGGCTCAGTGCACGAACATGAACCAGTACGTGATCATCAACCGGATCGTCGTCGGCAACGCGAGCTTCAAAACGAGCTCGTTCGGTACGCCGGGCAATATCTCCGCCAACGGAGACGTCGTCAATTACCTGACAGACACATCCGCCCGTGCAAACAATTTTGGAAACATTCTGAATTTGACCAGCGGACAGTTCGCCTTCATGGCGGAGGGCTTCTTCAAGGGGTTGAGCTGGACCGTCCCCGGCTCGAATCTAGGCAACACGATTTCACGCCGGTATATTTTCTAACTGCTTCAGCCGGATGCAATGTAGTTCGATTCACAGAGGTGAGTGATGTCTTCCATGAAAACCGCCACTGTCCACACAACGCGCGCTAGGCGTTGGACAGCCCGGCAAAAGGGTATTTTCCTTCCACTGACGGCGGTCCTCATCGCGGTGCTGATCCCCATCGTGGGCCTGGCCGTGGATGCGGGCGTGCTGTTCGTGCTGAAGACCATGATTTCCGCCTCCGCTGACGCCGCCGCGATCGCCGCTGCCCGCAATCTCAGTGTCGGCTTGACCATCGGTGAGCAGACCGCTGCGGCCCAGGCTCGCGCCGTCGACTTCTTCAATGCAAACCTGAAGGCCGGCAGCTTCGGCACGAAGAACCAGTCGGTCACCGTCGGCATCAACGAATCGGCCTATCGCACCCGCACGGTCACCGTCACCGCCTCGGTGGATGCCCCGCAGTACTTCATGCGCTACCTGGGCTTCAACACCACCCACGTGGTCGCCACAGGCAAGGCCTCCCGCCGTGACGTGAACCTGCTGCTCATTCTCGACCGCTCCGGATCTATGGCGGATACAAGCACGAACGGCCAGCCTTGCACCACCATGCGCAACGCGGCCACCACGTTCGTCAACATGTTCGCCGAACAGCGCGATCGCCTGGGCCTGATCACCTATGGCGGCGCCTGGTACCTGAACTTCGCGCCCTCCATGACCTTCAAGACCGGCTCGCCTTCTATGCTGACAAGGATCGCTGCCATCAGCTGCAGCGGCGGCACGGGCACGGGCACGGCCCTCTATCAGGCATACAACCAGCTCGTTACCATCAACGAGCCGGGCACTTTGAACATGATCGTGCTGTTTACTGATGGATACGCCAACCTTCTGCATGCCAGCTTCCCTGTGAAGAAGCTCTCAGATTCACGCTACGGCTACAACAACGGGTACAAATCCTATGTGGGCGGCAGCACCAACGCCTATACGGGTTCCGTGGTCTGTAACAGCTACACCTCGGCCTGTACGATGGAGCCAAGCCCCTGTACAGACGCCAACGGCGACAAGTACGACCGCAATTCGAGCCAGACCTCCCGTACCTACAACGCCCCTGGTTGGAATCCGAACTGGACGCCGCCCAATATGGTTGGCGGCTTCACGCAGGCCGCGGGCGATACGTACAACCTGTCCACGGGCGCGACTTACGGCCTGATCAAGGAACAGGCGGCTTCGGCTACCGACGTGACTGACCCGATCATCACGGCTGCAGGCTGCGCCAGCACCAGCAGTTATCCCGGCTATAACAACAATGCGGCTCAGCCCGTGAACATCCGTCGGGATATCGCCTATATCCCGGACCAGGAAGTTCATGGCATCGACACGTCCGGGTATAAAACGGTCGCCACCTTCCCCTCCGGCCATTCCTACCAGTTCAAAAAACGCCCCGACGTCCCCATGGCCGTCACCGGCGCCGGCATGAACGTCGCCGATAACATCGCCAACACCGCGCGCAGCAATACGACACTCAAGCCCGCCATCTACACCATCGGACTGGGCAGCAACGGCGGCGTCGATCACGAACTGCTACGCCGCATCGCCAACGATCCGGCCAGCCCCATCTACAGCGACACCCAGAACACGGGCATGTACGCCTACGCGCCAAACCCAACGGATCTGAACTACGCGTTCGTCCGTATCGCCAGTGAAATCCTCCGCATCGCCCAGTAAGCCCTCGGGCTACCGGGCCCTCGCGGCCATTATCCAACAATAGAAAAGGGGCGCTTCCGGGCGCCCCTTTTCGTTGTCCACCCACCGCGGCCGTCTACTTCAGCTTCACGGCGCGGCCCGTCTTAATCGACTCCTTCGCCGCCTCGATCAATTCCACCACCTGCGCATTCAGATCGATACCCGTCATCCCGCCTGGCGCTGTCTTCGTCTCGATGGCGTGTACCATCGCCGCAATCGGCTCCGCCGCTTCCGGAGCCAGCGGCTTGATCGGAACCTCTTCCGCCGCCCCGCGCCCCTTCCGCAACTCCACCTTCTGGCTCGTCATATAGACGCTGCCCTGGCGTCCAAACAATTCCAGGTCCTGGAAGCTCCTCGGCAGGTCCCAACTGCCCTCCAGCACCGCGACGCCCTGCGCGTAGTGCAACACGATCGTGGCGTTGTCCTCTACCTTGGGAAACTCTTCTGGTCGCAGATGATTCACCTGGGCGTACACCGTCTCCGGCCGGCCCAGGTACATCAGGCTCCACAGCGCGTTATAACACCCGAAATCCACCAGCGCCCCAGCGCCATTCTTCACCGGGTCTGTCAGCCAGTCGAAAAAGTACTTGTTCAACCCAGTCGGACCGCCCGGGCCCCCATGACCCACCACACCGCGAATCCGCCACACTTTACCCAACTGGCCTGAATCCGCAATCTCCTTGGCGACATAGTTCGACGGCCACCACGCCATCTGATAGTTCGTCAGAATGTAGATCCCGTACTTCGCTGCCAACTCCTTGATCGCCAGTGCGTCTTTGTATGTCGAAGCCAGCGGCTTCTCGAACATCACGTGGATCTTCCTCGGAGCGCAATACTCCACAATCTCCCGGTGCCGGTTATTCTCCACAAACGACCAGACGATCTCCGGCTTCTTCTCCTCGATCATCTTCTTCCAGTCGGAGAAGATCAGATTCTCGGGCACCTTCCGGCGCTTCGCCTCAGCCACCAGTTCCGGCTCGCTTTCCGCGACGCCCACCAACCGGGCCGACTGGCCCTGCACCATCTTGTTCAAATGTCCCCAAACGTGCGAATGCACCAGACCCACCACTGCAATTGTGTGTTCCGCCGCCATGAGCGGAACGCTCATAAGCCCCATGAGCAAAACTGCGAATAGACGCATTGTATGTACCGGCCTCCGCATCCAGAATACGTCGCGGTCCCGGGCCGCCTGCAACCAGCGTCCCTTCAAGGGTCTTGCATCCAATCGCGAATTAGTGCATCCATCTCAGATAACCGTTGGCGGCGGGCGGGGGGGCCCTGTTCCTCCTCTGTCTCTGTACACACGGACTGCAAGCTGTGATACATTCGATCACCACGGCAGCAGACTGGTTGGGATCGGGAGGGGATGATGAAGCTCAAACTGAGCGCTCGTTTTGCCCTATTGGGGACCCTGAGCTCTTTCACCATGGCTTGGTCGGCAGACGATCTGGCCGACCGCGTTCGACAGATGGAACTGCGCGGGCAAGGCCGCTCCGCCAGACAGACGCTGGAAGACGCAGCGAAATCCGCGCCTCGCGACGCAGCCACCCTGCTGGCCTACGCCGAGTTCCTGGATCTGCGCCGCGATCCCGGGACCCGGGCCGCCTACGAGAAGCTCCTCACCGTCTCCGGCCCCTCCACGCCTACCGGCCGGAACGCTCTCCGGCGCCTCGTCGAGCTCAACCTGATCGCGGGCGACCGCGCCGCCGCGGCCCGTCACCTCGCCGCCTGGCGTCAGGCGGGCGGCAGCGGCTTGACCCTCACTGATCAGGCCCCCACCGTCGCAGCCCTGCCTACCGGCATCGTCGAGATCCCCGGGCCCATCCGCAGCTTCTCGCGCATGGCCGCCCTTTCGCCCGATCTCCCCGCCCGCGACATCCTGCTCGCCCTTGCTCGCAACGTTGTCACCAACGGCTACCAGGCCGTCAGCGGCAGCGATTCGCTGGAACCCACGGAATACCTCAAGCTTGTAATCCGCTACCTCGGTCAGGCCCGCGAGCTCGACCGGCTCGCCGGCGACACCAAGGTCATCCAGATCGACAATTGCGATTCCACCCAAACGGGTGAACTCCTCCGGGTCCTGGGCTTCCGCATGCGCGGCGGCTGCGGCAGCGACGTCGTCCTCGAGACCGTCAACGCCACCCGCGCCTTCCTGGCCATGGATTCCGGCTTCCCCCTCGCCGACCTCGAACAGGCCCTGCGCACCAACCGGCCCTTCCACTACGACTTCAAGCCCACCCGCGTCACCGTCCTCTACGCCCCCGAGTACTGGCTTTCTAATAAGGAACGCCAGAGCGGCGAGTTCATCGACGCTTTCCTCAACGACCCCTCTCTCTGCCGCCTTTATCTCGGCATGGCCAAGCTCGATCCCGAGACCGCCGAGGAGCTTCGCAAGTCCCTGCCCGTCACCCGCATCCGCGCCTTCGCCCACGTCTTTGACTTCTTCGGCGGAATGTTCCGCATCCGCAACGGCAAGGTCAACGTACCTGGCGGCGACCGTTCCGTAGCGGCCTGGGCTGACCTGGCCGGCGCCAACCCCAACGAGGGCGTCAAGTTCATCGAGAAACTGGTCACCAAGGACGATGGCTGGCTCGCCAGCTACTTCGACGCGCTGCTCCGTATCCACGGCCCCACCCTCGACTACCTTTCGGAACCGGCCCACCTGAAGCGCTTCTACACGGCCCTCCGCGGCCGCGTCACCAGCCCCGGCCCGGCCCGCCCCGTCTTCCGCGCCAACACCGATCTCATGCTGCTCTCCACGCGCCTGCGTGTCGAGAACGGCAAAGCCCAGATCCCCGGAGGCCTCGAGATCTGGCGCAAGCTCTTCGTCGAACATCCCAATGGCAAATACGACGGCAAGCTCACCAAGTCCGCCGCCAACTGGAAGGAGCCCGAGGAACTGCTCGAAGCCCTCTTCGGTCTGTCCCGCAAGGCCGTCGAAAACGAACCGCTGAAGATCTTCATGTCGCTCAGCGACGTCGACCGCAACCGGCGCCAGCCCCTCGAACCGGCTACCGTCAGCCAGCTTGCCATCAAGTGGCGGACCTATGGGGCGCAATACCCCCTCTTCACGGAATCGCCCAACATCACCGACCGCACCATCAAGCTCTACATCGATACCGCCGACGCCATCTCCGACATCCGCGACATGGGCGTTCGCTCCGACGTCGCCGGCAGCATGCAGGCCCTCGCCGGCTTCTGGCAGATCCTGGTTCGCCAGAAACTCATCCCGGCCGAGCAGGCAGACTCCGTCCTCGCCTCCCTCATCGAGCCCTTCGCCAAAATCAGGAATCAGCGCGACCTCTTTGACGGCACGCGCAACGGCGTCCAGGCCATCCTGAAAGCCACCGGAGCCGCCCCCGGGGTCAACCCGCAGGATCGTCTCCTCGACCTCCTGGCCGGCGCGGTCGCCCCCCACGACGACGAAACCCACCAGCTCATGCTCACCGACATGATGAAGGGCTTCGAAGCGCAGAAGCTCGTCTCGGTGAAGACCCTCTTCGATCTCTCAGACCACCTCGAAGCCCTCGCCAAGGGCGAGAAGGCCAACGCCGCGCTGCTCAACCGGCTCGCTGCCCGCGTTTCCGACCTCAACCTGCCCAAGGGCTCCCTCTCGTCGCAGGAGCGCAATTCCTTCTCCTTCGGCTTCTGGACCGAAAAGCACATCGACGCCCAGCGCAAACTCAACTTCCGCTCCGTCATCGAGAAGGCGGCCGGCAACCCGGAGAGGCTCAAGGAAGCCCGCGGCATCCTCGCCCCGCTTCTGCGTGACTCCCTCGTCGGCCTGCTCTACCTCCACTACGCGCCGCCCGGCGCCCAGATCCTCTACACCAACCCGCTGTTCGCCCGCAGCCACGACTTCATCGGCGTCCAGGGCAACAACCAGACCTGGCGAACCACCGAGGTGCTCGGCACCGGCTGGCCCTCCAGCGCCGGCGGCCGCCTCGTCGGCTCCCTCGCCAACCTGCCGTACGCCCTGGCCGAGGCCGAGCAGAACTTCCTGATCCCGACCCGCGAACAGGCCCTCATCTGGGGCGACCTGGTGCCGCAAATGCTCGTCTCCAGCAAACTGCCCCGCTTCTGGAACGTCGATCCAGCCCAGCTTCACTACGTCGACCTCCACATGCGCCTGGGCGAAACCGTGATCGCCGATTCCGCGCTCTCTCCCGAACTGCGAGTGAAAGCTCTCGAGATCCTCGATCGCCTCGCCCCGCCCGCCCGCGTCCGTCACGTCGACGACCTCCTCGCCGCCGGCGATGTCGCCGCCGCCATTGAACAGATCACTCCAGCCGAGATCTACCAGCTCGGCACTCTGGCCGTCAGCACGCGCATGGACTCCGGAGCCTTCGTCGCCGACGAAATCCGCCACCTCACCGCGGCCTGCCCCGAACGCTGTAACCAGGCCGCCATCTCCGAGGCCTTCGGGACGCCCAAGCCCACGCTCACCAACTCCCAGCACCCCGAACTCCTGAACCTGCGGACCTTCCCCACCCTCATGGGGTACTCCAGCCGCATCCTCGCGGAAAGCTGGGAGTCGAACAATCTTTTCTTTGCCGCCCTGGCCGACGAGCTGTATCTGCCGCCTTCCCGCCTGAACGTTCTGCTGCCCGAATGGACCCAGCGCACCGTGGAACAGATCTTCGCGACCCACCTCGAAGATTGGCCGGCCCTGCTGCGCTCCATGCGTACCGTAGCCGATAGCGTCCGCGTTCAGACCAGGAAGCTCCAGGCCCTGGAAACCAAGGCTGCACTCGAAGATTAAGTCCACCGGAGGGATGATGAAGTTCACACGCCGACACTTTTTCGCCACCAGCACCGGAACCCTGATCCCGGCCGCTGCGCCGGCGCTCCTCCTGGGGCAGGAACAGGCAAGACCCACCTTCCGGGTGAAAGTCGACATGGTGGTGCTCAGCTTCACCGTGACCGACTCCAAGGGCCGCTACGTCAACGGCCTCAAGCCCTCTGATTTCCGCATATTGGAAGACGGCATCTCTCAGAAAGTAAATACCTTCGCCGAGGGCAACAAGCCGCCGCTCCAACTGCTGGACGATGGCAGCACCAAGCCGATGGTCACGGCCCAGGCCGACCCCGAAAAGGGCGGTATCGCCACCGACGCCTTCGTCGGCACCAACGTCTTCGTCCTGTTCGATACGTCCAACTACATGTATCGCGGCTTCGTCTACGCGTCCGATGCCATCGCCGATTTCGTCCGCGGCCTGGATCGCGCCGACTCCGTCGCCGTCTACACCTTCTCCCGCAACCTCACCCGCGCCGCATCCCTCTCCCGCGACCGCAACGAAGTCCTCCAGGGCCTCCGCACCGCCGTCGCGGGAGACGACGCCGCCCTCTATAACGCCCTGCTCCTCTCCCTCCGCGACGCCGCCAAGGTTCCCGGCCGCAAGGTCGTCATCGTCTTTTCCAATGGACCCGACTCGGCTTCCATGGTCGCGCCTGACGATGTCCGGGCCGTGGCCGAGGACGAGGGCATCCCCATCTACGTCATCTCCACCAGCGACGTCAGCCGCGATCCCATCTCCACCGGCGTCTTCCGCCGTCTCGCCTCCCGCACCGGCGGCAAGAGCTTTTTCGCGAAGACCTGGCAAAAGCAGGTGGAGGCGTTCGAGGCAATCCGGGAAGACCTGGGGAACTCCTACACGGTGACCTACTATCCGGCGCCCAACCCGAATGAGGGCTTCCGCAAGATCACTGTCGAGGTCAAGAGCGATGTAGCCAGGAAGTTCCGCGTCAGCGCGAGGCCTGGCTATCGGCCGAGAACTGGCATCTGACCCGGAGCCTCCGGGCCGGGCATGGGCGATAACTAAGCCAAGCCTAGGCAAGGCTAGGACTGGGATCCACCCGCGGCGACCGGGGGCGGCAAGCTGCCCGGCGCATGCACTACTGTCGTTCTAAAACACGAATCCGCCTCACAGAAACCGAAGTCTCGACAACGAGTTCCGCCTCTGTGCTAGATTCAGAATTTGATTATGGCCTGAGGCAGTCTTTGTGCAGATTTTCCTTCAAGGCAAGCTCCTAGGCATCGAGCCCTTTATTCGCGACTCGGAAGGCGGCCTCGCGTCGCTGGCCGGACGTTGCCTCCACGTATCCCTTTTGTCCGAGGCAATCCCCCGGGCGCTCCTGAAACACCTCGGCCTGGCGCCCGAGTTGCTCGGTGCCAGCGGAGGCGGCCACTTCCTCGCCGTCCTGACCGATCAGAGCCTGCCCGAAGCCAACGCGTTCCTCGTCAACGTCACGCGCCGCCTGGCTGAGTTCAGCGGCCACCGCCTGCGCCTCGCCTGGTCGGCCACCGAGAACCTCGGCGCCTGGACCGACGTGCGCAAGCGCCTCGACGATCAGATGGCCCGCTGGCGCGGCCCCGACGCCCTGGAACCCGAAGGCGTCTTTGAGCCCTTCGCCGACGATTCACGGCTCAACCGCTTCTTCTCCGATCTCTATCGTGGACTTCCGGCCACCTCCGCCGCCGTTTGGGACGACACCGCCCCCGGCCTCCTCAAGGCCGAAGGCGAACAGCACTGGCTGGCCACCCACTACGCTCCGTCCGATTCCGGCCCTCACCCCGCCTCGCGCCTGGAACTCGCCGCCCGCGCCAACGGCCGCAAAACCTGGGGCATCCTCCGCGGCGACGCGGATCAGTTCTCCACCCGCCTGCGCAAAGCACAGAGCATTGAAGAGTATCTCCAGCTCTCCGTCTTCTTCCGGCAGTTCTTTGCCGGTGAAGTACAAGTCCTTTGTTCTCAGCCGGATTTCCAGAATCGGGTGTCCGTCCTGCACACCGGCGGCGACGAGTTTTCCGTCATCGGCAGCTGGGACGCCCTCATCCCGTTCGCCCGCGAAATCGAGCGCCTTTTCCAGCGCTCGGCCAATGAACTCCTGCGGGAGTTTGCCGGCACCGAAGGCAAGACCCTTTCCATGGCGCTCGCCCTGGCTCCGTCTCCCGACGTCGATCCCGCCAGCGTCTATGCCGAAGCCGGCCACCAGCTCGAAATCGCCAAGAGCGTGGGCCGCGATTCCATCTCCCTGCTCGGGCGCGTACTCGATTGGAAACAGGTAGGCGAAGCCGCCGACCTCAAGACCTCCATGCTCCGCCTGGTGGAGGAATTCGGCTGCCCGCCTCAGTTCCTTGGAGAGTTGGGTTCGTTTTATCGCGAGACCGACCGGACCCTCCCGGCCCGCTCCACCCGCCGCGCGGCGGAGGCCCAGCAGCGCCCCTGGCGGCTCCATCGCCGCCTGCATCGCGTCCTGGACGGCCCGGAACGCAACAAAGAGTTTCAGAAGACCCGTAATACGGTGCTGGCCGCATTTCTCACCCGCGGCCAGGCTCAGTTGAAACTGAGACCGGCGGGCCGCGTCGCCCTCGAATGGGCGCGATTCTTGGAAGAGGCTGAGTAATATGAGCGAAATCGAACCGCAGCAGAGCCAACCGGAAGAGACGCAACCGGCTGCGCCCGCGCCCCAGTCTGAACCGGCCGCGGAAACGCGCCAGGAACCTCCGGCCGAGGCTCCGGCTCCGGCAGCGGCCGAACCGCCACCGGCCTCCGCCCCCAAGCCGGAGAACAAACCCGAATCCAAACCCAACAACCGGCCTCAACAGGAACGCCGCGAACGCCCCAACGGCGGCGGCCGGCCGGAGCGTCAGCCTCGCGGCGAACGTCCGCCTCAGGGCGACAAGCCCGCCGGCGACCGCCCGCCCCGCGCTGACCGGCCGGAACGCGGCAACGACCGTCGGCCCGAAAGGGAAGGCGACCGCCGTGGAGGCCCCCGTGAGCACGGCAAAGGCCCCGATCGTGGCGGCCGTCCCATGGATCCGCCCTCCGATATCGATCTCGACAAACTGGTGGCCGACAGCCTGTATCTCGACAACGCCGCCCACGCCATCGTCGCCCGCATGCGCGATATGGACTCCGGCACCCGCAGCCAGCTGCGCCGCCTCTTCAGTGCGGTGCGCCGCGCCTGCCGCGCCTCCGAGGGCGATCGTCAGCACCACTTTGTGATGCTCCGGGCGCGCCTGGCTTACACCATTGCACGCCACCAGTTGCGCAGCCTCGATCCGCTCGAGCGGCTTCTGCTCCAGGTCACCCGTAAGAATGACGCCCGAGGCTACGAACGGTTCCGCGACCTCTTCGAGGCCATCGTCGCCTACAACGAATAGCATCCGTCAGGAAGAAAGATTTCCGGAGTTTTCCATGAGCTCTCACACCGCCGATACCAAGCTCGGATTGATTGGCAAGTTGTTGCTGGATGGCGAGATGATCTGCGAGACCGGCCTCCACATCGGAGCCGGCAAAGGTTCCCTGGACCTCGGTGGCGCCGATAACCCTGTGGTCAAGGATGCCTTCGGGCGCCCCTACGTCCCCGGCAGCTCCCTGCGCGGCAAGATTCGCAGCCTGCTCGAACAGTCCTCCGGTCTGGTCTCCCCCGCCGACCTGATCTACCTCTCCCGCCGGCGCGGCCAGGAAGTCCGCATCCACCAGACCGACGACCCGGCCGACGAAGTCGGCATCCTGTTTGGCCGGAACCCCGGCCGCATGGAGCGGGTCTCCGGCGACGCCCTGGAGCCGAAGTCGGCCACCCCGGCCCGCCTCACCGCCTACGACGCCCCCCTCGACATGGAGTCCATCACCGCCCAGATGCGCGAAAACCTGGACGACGAACTCACCGAGGTCAAGAGCGAGAACGCCATCGACCGCATCACCGCCCAAGCCAACGCACGCACCCTCGAGCGCGTTCCGGCCGGCGCCCGCTTCCGCGTCCGCTTCGTCGTCGATATCCTCTGCCCGGCCGATCGGGAACTCGTCCCTACTCTCGTCCAGGGTCTGCGCCTCCTCGAGGACGATGCCCTCGGCGGCGGCGGCTCCCGCGGCAGCGGCCGGGTTCGTTTCGCCAACTGGAAACTCACCTGGCGCAACAAGGCGTACTACGCCGCCGGCGAGGCGGAACAGGCCCTGCTCGAAGCCGCTGAAACCGCGGCCCTCCAGGCCGGCGTCCGCGATCCCGAGTTCTCCGGCAAACTCTCCTGAACGGCGGATTCCCGATGAACCCCGCGCTGCTCATTCGACTACGGCCCACCACGCCCTGGCGCATCGGTCCCGATACCGGCGCCCGCGATCAGGCCGTGTCCATCTTCCATAGCGACGCCCTCTATTCGGCGCTGTGCTCCAGCTTCGAACAGTTGGGCCTGCTGGAAGAGTGGCTGAACGCCACCGCGCAGCCGCACACTGAGCCCGCGGTCCGCTTCAGCTCCTGCTTCCCCTGGCAGCGCGGCCACCTCTACGCCCCGCCGCCCGCCGGCCTCTGGCCGCCCCCCGCCAACCCCACCGCCGCCTCCAAAGTCCGGTGGAAGGGTGCCTCTCTCGTTCCGACCTCTGTCATCGCCGGCCTGGTCAGGGGCGAACTGCCCTCCGAGGAACAGTGGACGGTCGACGGCCACAGCAGTTGCCTCATCCCCGGGAACAGCCGTTCCTCTACCGGCCCGTTCCGTTTCGTCCAGCGCTCCAGCGCCGCGGTCGACCGTGTCACCGGCGGCCAGATCGAGCCCCACCGGGTGACCTGCGTCCAATACGCACCCGCTTCCGGCCTGTGGTGCGCCGCCCAGTTTTCCAACCCGATCACCTACGCCGTCTGGGCGCCCAAGCTCCAGGCAGCCTTCCGCCTTCTGGCCGACACCGGCCTCGGCGGCCTGCGCTCCCGCGGCTTCGGCCGCTTCCGAAACCCGGACTTCCAGCCCGGACTCCTGCCGGAACTGCTCTTCGGCTCCGCTCCGCTCCCGCCCGGCAACGCCTACTGGCTGCTCTCGCTCTTCTCGCCAGCCGAGTCCGATACCGTCGAATGGACCGCCGGCGACTACCTGCTCACCCGCCGCACCGGCCGCGTCGGCGCTTCGCAGGGCGGCGGCCAGCAGAAACTCGCTTCCCGCATGGTCGCCGAAGGCTCCGTCCTGCTCGCCGGCCAGCCACCGCTCGGCGCGGTCCGCGACGTCGCCCCGGCCGGCTGCCCGCATCCCGTTTACCGCTCCGGCTACGCCGTGGCGCTGCCCATCCCATGGCCGGTGACTGCATGAAGAACTACCGCCTCACCGTCTTGACCCCACTTCTGGTCGGCGACGGCCAGAAGCTTGCGCCCATTGACTATATGGTCTGGAAAGACCAGGTCAACGTCCTCGACCAGCGCCGCATTTTCCGGCTCCTGGCCAAGGGCCCTCGTCTCGATACCTATCTGAACCAGATCCGCAAGGCGGAGCGCCTCGATTTCGCCAGTTGGGGCGGCTATGCCCAGAACTACGCCAGCCGCCGCATTCCCTTCGAACATCCATCCTGCGCCCTGTATTACGCGCGTACGTCGCCGGAACATCTGTTCATCCCGACCTTCGCCGCCACCCCCACCGGCGGTCTCTATATTCCGGCCAGCGCCGTGAAAGGCCCCCTGCGGACGGCTCTTCTCATCGATCGCGCCACTGAGGGCCAGTGGAAGGACTTCGCCGGACGCCTGGCTTCGCTCGATCGCACCCCCCGCTCGCCCGCCGAAGGCCTGGAAAGCTCCACCCTCGGTGCCTCCGGCGTCAGCCGGACCCGGTCCATGATGCTCGCCGATTCCGACAGTCTCCCTGCCGGCAGCACCACACGCGTCTACCTGGTAAGGACTTCCACAATCCTCCAGCGCGGCACGAAACTGGAACTCGGCTGGAAGATGAGCCCCCGCGGAGCCGTCGAGGCCCGCCGCCCCTCCGACTCCACGCCCATGTTTGCCGAGATGGCCGTGCCTGGCACGGTTTTCCAGGGCAACTACCAGGACGCCCCGGCGATGGCCAGCGCCGAAATGCTGCGCGCCCTCCGCTGGAAGGAACCCGCCGGTGCCCGCCGGTTCGCCCAGGCCGCCAATGCCGCTGCCGCCAAGTTGTTGGAAGTACAGCGGAAATATGCAGAATCCACCGGCTTGGCCGGAGTGGTCCAGTCTCTCGACCAGCTTGCCGCCCGCCTGGCCGAAGTCCGGGAATCCGCCTCGTCCTGCCTCGTCTGCCTCGGCTGGGGCACCGGAATCCTCGCCAAGAGCGCTTCCATCGACATGGCGGCGGACCCGTTCCGCCAGATCCTGCGGAGCCTGCCCATCTACGGCCAGCCCCTCCGTTCCGGGCTTCCTTTCCCGAAGACCCGCCGCGTTGTATTCATGAACGACCAGCCCGCCGCACTCCCAGGGTGGGCCGAACTGGCCTTCGATGCCGCCGCGCATCTCGCCTGAGACTCAATCCACCGGACCGCTTTCCGCCCTACCGGGCCTAAGGTGAATGACAGGTCATGCCGATGGAGCATGTTAGAATGAGGGATCTCATCTACCAGAGTCAAACGAGAAATGCATCGGGGGCTGTGATCGGAGCATATGTATAACGCGTTCTTTGGATTTCGGGAAAACCCATTCAATCTGAGCCCGGATCCCGCGTTCCTCTATCGGAGCCCGCAGCACGAAGAAGCGCTCGCTAACCTCATCTACGGAGTCCACAGCCGTAAGGGGTTCATCGTACTCACTGGTGAGGTCGGCACTGGCAAGACCACCATGCTCGAATGTATGCGCGACTACCTCGAGTCGCAGTACATCGAATTCGCCTTTCTCTTCAATTCCCGCATCAACACCGAGCAGTTTTTCGAGATGATCGCCTACGATCTCGACCTGCGCTGCACCCATAAATCGAAGACCGAAGTCCTTTTCGCACTGAATCAGCTCCTCATCCAGCAAGCCAACGAGGGTCGTACCACAGTACTCATCGTCGACGAAGCCCACAATCTGGAATGGGACGTACTGGAAGAGATCCGTCTGCTTGGGAACCTCGAAAACCCCCGCCTCGGCAAACTTCTCCAGATCGTCCTCGCCGGGCAGCCCGAACTCGACCGCAAACTGGACGCGCCCAACCTCCGGCAGCTCAAACAACGCATCGTCCTCCGCTGCACCCTCGCCCCCTTCGGACTGGCGGAAGCAACCGAGTACATCAATTCCCGCCTGCGCAAGGCGGGCATGCCGGATCAGCAGGTCTTCTCCGAGGAAGTGATCAAGGAAGTCCACCTGCGTAGCCAGGGTATCCCTCGTCTTATCAACGCGATCTGCGACAACCTGCTGCTCACTGCCTTCGCCCTCGAGAAGAAGACCACCACCATCGAGATGCTCGACGAAGTCTGCCAGGACATGCGCCTGGAATGGCCCGGCAAGCGCCTCCGCGGCCGCTCGTCTTTCCCCGGATCCAACGATTCTGCTGAACCGCCCTCCTTCCTGAGCCCTCGGGAACAATACTAATAAGGCCAGTAGTACTGTCGAAGAATCTTCGCTGTTTACCTCTCAGTACTCAACCTTCATCTTCCCATCTAAAATTCGCTAGAAACACCACTTAGCTACTATTAGGGATTTGTCTATCCTGGTACCTAGGACAAATCCTACCCAATGGCACCTTAGTCCTCCAATAAGCTCAGGTAGAACCCTTAGTAATGGGGACCAACCTTGGAAGCCGGTGTAAATCGGTCTCTATTTGTGCACTGCGAAGGTAGCCACCAAAATGTGCAAGAAGATTAGCCTCAGCGTCGTCTGTGTTACACTTTTCGTGTTCTCAGCGGCGTCTTTCGCTGCAGTTGTGCCCACCAGAACAGGTCTGAATGCCTCGTCAATCAGCCCTTTACCGCCCCCCGATCCTTGGGGTGACGGGCTGTCCATCAGCCCGCTGCCTCCGCCCGACCCTTGGGGTGACGGTCTCTCCATTAGCCCGCTCCCCCCGCCCGATCCGTGGGGCGACGGTCTCTCCATCAGCCCGCTCCCTCCGCCCGAACCGTGGGGTGACGGCCTCTCCATCAGCCCGCTCCCTCCGCCCGAACCGTGGGGTGACGGCCTCTCCATCAGCCCGCTGCCTCCGCCCGAACCGTGGGGCGACGGCCTCGCCATCAGCCCGCTGCCTCCGCCCGATCCGTGGGGTGACGGCCTCTCGATCAGCCCGCTCCCCCCGCCCGATCCGTGGGGTGACGGCCTCTCGATCAGCCCGCTGCCTCCGCCTGATCCGTGGGGCGACGGCCTCAGCATCCGCTAACCGAAGTAAGTCTGCTTTCATCGGGACCCGGCTGCAACTCAACCTTGCGGCCGGGCACCAATGAACTCTCAGGTGTTCAACTTCGTCCTCACCGGTTCAGCCCTCGCCTGCTACGCCTATCTCCTCCACCTCATCCTGAAGGGACAGGTCCGCGCCTATCTGGCCTTGTTCCTCAACCTGATCGTCCTCTTTCTTTCCAACGTCGCGGAACTCAGCCTCTACAACACCCCCATTTACGCCAAAGTCTTCTATATCGACGACCTCCTGCGTCAGGCGCTGGTCTTTATCCTCGTCATCTCCCTCGTCTATCGAGCACTCACAACCCAGGCCGACAAGATCTGGCTCGGCCGCTGGCTCATCATTGGAGCCACCCTCCTGGCCGCCATTTTCATCGGTTGGGCGCTGCTCCATCCCGACCGCACCTTCATCCGGTCCATGACCAACGCCGTGCGCAATCTCAGTGTGACCGCCATGGTCATGAATCTGATTCTCTGGATGCTCCTCCTCAGCTCACGCACCTTTGACCGCCGCCTGCTCACCGTCATCAGCGGACTCGGCATTCAGATGGCCGGCGAAGCCATCGGCCAATCCCTCCGCCTCATGACCCCGGCCCTCACCCCCTACGGCAATTTCGTCCTGATCCTCTCTCACTTCCTCTGCCTGGCCATCTGGATCAGCGCCTTCCGCCAGACACCTCGCCCCGTCCGGCCGCCCGCTCCCCCGGCGCCGCCACCCGTCGCGGAGTAGCCCCCATCTTCACGGCGTCACCGTATACACCCCCTTCAGCGGAGAGTCGCTCGTCAGCCCGCCCAGATCCGTGGCATTCATCCAGATGCTCTTGGCCCCGGCAAAGGCCGGCTTGAACCCGACATCCACGGCAACCGTCAGGGTATTGCCCGAGACCGACACCGACGAGGTCGCTCCGTACAGCACACACTGGCTGTTCTGCGCTGTCTCCCCCTGCCCCAACCGGACCTGCGTCCAAGCTCCTCCCGCGTCGTCGGCCAATGACAACGTGCCCGCCGACCGCGTCAATTGGAAATAGCACCCGTGATCCCCCGTCTGCTGCGAGTGGATCAACACCCGCGGCATCTCCACATCCTCACCGCCATTGCCGTCGCTGTAGGAAAACGTGAACACCTGCCTCGACCCGCCGCCGTTTGCCGGCGTGACGGAAAGCGGGGCTGGCATCTGGTTGCCCCCTGTCACCGCAACGGTAAAGGACCCGATCTGCGGCGAAGCGCTCGTCACCCCGGCTCCATCCGTCGCATTCGCCCAGACACTCTTCGTCCCGTTGAACGCCGCCGTGAACGACACGTTCAAAACCACGGTGGCCAAGCCGCCGCTCAGGCCCATCGACGATCCAGCGCCGCTGACCGAGCACTGGCTGTTCCGCGCCGTGCCGCTACTCCCCATAACCGTCTGCACCCAGTTCGATCCCGAGTCGTCGGCTAGGTAGATGATCTGCGTGGCCCGCTCCACCGCGAGGTAGCACGCCTGCGAAGCGGTCTGCTGCGAGTGGATCAGCACCCGCATCCAAGCCAGATCCGGCGCGCCCTTCGGATCGGCGAAGACGAACGTGAACGATTGGGCCGCCCCACTGCCGCTGGCCGGCGTCATCGAAACCGGGCCCAGAGCCTGCCCCCCGGCCGCATCCACCATATAGACGCCCAGTTGAGGCGAGCCGCTGGTAAAGCCCGTCTGGTCGCTGGCATTCGCCCAGACACTCCGCAACCCTGCGAATCCAGCCTGAAACCGGAGATCCAGGTTCAAGGTCACCTGCGTCCCGGAGAAGGAAACGCTGCTGCCGGCCGCCATAAGCCTGCACTGGCTGTTCTGCACGCTATCGCTCGTCCCCAGGCGCGCCGCCGAATACCCGGTCCCTGCGTCGTCGTACAAATACGCAATCAGCCCCACCGGATCCACTTCGAGATAGCAACCGCCCACGGCCGTCTGTTGCGCATGCAACAGCACCCGCAGCCACGTCAGGTCCGCCGCTCCGCGCGGATCGGTAAACGTAAACGTGAACACCTGACCCGCTCCGCTGCCCGCCGCCGGCGAAACAGCCAGCGGACCCGTTGGCTGCGTACTCGCCGCTAGCACCGTATAAGACCCCAACTGCGGCGACGGGCTCGTCAACCCCGTGCCATCTGTCGCGTTCGCATAGACGCTCTTCACCCCATTGAACCCGGAAAAGAAGCTCACGCTCACCGCCATCATCAGGCCCGTCCCGTTCGACACCACCGACGATCCCGCCGCACTCACCCTGCATTGGCTGTTGCTGGCCGACTCTTCAGTGCCAATCCGAGCCGCCGCCGCCCACACCGCACCGCTGTCATCCGCCAGCCAGATCATGCCGGCCCCGCGGTCCCACACGAAATAGCATCCCGCCGCCGCCGTCTGCTGGCTGTTAATCAACACCCGCAGCAGCGCCAGATCCGCGGCGCCGTTTGCGTCCGTGTAGCTGAACGTGAACACCTGCGCCGCGCCGCTACCGCTCGACGGGTTCACCGCCACAGCCACGGGAGCGGTGTTCACCACCGGACCCGTCACCGTCCAACTGCCCAATTGCTTCCATGGACCCGACGCGCCCGACGCATCCGTAGCCAGGGCAAACACGTTCCGCTGTCCCGCATACGCATCCGCAAACACCACGTCCAGCGCCACGGTCAACGTGCTACCCGAGACGGCAACCGACGAACTCACCAGCTTCACCTGGCACTGGCTATTCTGCAGCGTGCCCGAACCGCCCGCTGTACCGGAACTCCACGTAGACCCCGAATCCGCCGCCAGCTCAACGACCCCGGCCGCCCGCTGCACCCGGATCGAGCACGAGTTCGCATCCACGGCCGAAGTGTTCACAATCACCCTTGCCGTCACAATGTCCGCGCCGCCATCGGTATCGGAGAACACCACGTTGAACTTCGCCGAACTCCCGTTGCCGCTGGCAGGCGTCACCAGACTGGCCGCCGGCGTCTGGTTGGAGGCCGTGGTCACCGTCCAGGCACCCGCCGGCGAAAACCCCGTCTCCTCCCCACTCAGCGAGGAAGCATTGACGTACAACTGCCGCGGCCCCGCAAAGCCCGCCGCGAAGCTCACCGTGGCCGTCACAGTCAGCGTGTTCCCGGCGCTCACCGCTGTGGCCCCGCTCCCGGTCAACGAACACTGGCTGTTCCCAACCGAACTGCTCGACCCCAGAGCCACCGTACTCCACGCCAATCCCGAATCCGAAGCCAGAGCCAGCAAACCCGTCGCATGGTCATACCGCACGCGGCAGACCTGCGCCGACGCGGCCGCCGGAGCCACCATCAGTTCGACGACCCCGATCTGCGAAGCCCCGCCCGAGTGCGTAGCCGAAAATGCGAATGTCCGTGTCGAACCGGTCCCCGCATTCGGCGCCACCGCCAACCCCGAAGGCAACACGCCCATTGCGATCCTCGTCACGAACATGCGCAGGGCCGAACCCGCCACGGCCTGCACCGGGTTCTTCTGCGGATAGTCGCCCGATCCGCTCTGTCCCGCCACATAAACCGTCCCGCCCGCGCCCAGCGCCAGGGCCGTCACTCCTTCCCCCGCGCTCCCACCGGTGTAAGTCGAAAACGCCACCGATGCCCCATCCGCCGCCATCCGCATCACGAAGCCGTCGGAACCTCCGCCGCTCGCCACCTGGGTGGCGTTCTGCAGCGGGAAGTTCGATGACGTGGTCGACCCCGCCACCACCACCAACCCGCTCCCATCCAGGCCGATACAGGTTCCAGAGTCCTTCCCCGCCCCGCCCGCCAGGGTGCTCCACACCACCGAGCCCAACCCGCTTGCCAGCCGCGCCACAAAGGCATCCTGCAGCCCCTGCAGCGTCCCGCTCCATGGCGCCACCAGCGGGAAATCGGACGACGGTGTCATGCCCGTGACATACACATTCTGCGCCGCATCCACCGCTAGCCCCAGCACCATCTCCGGATTTGAAACATCCCCCCGCGTCCCACCCAGGTAAGTCCCCGCAATCAACTGGCTGCCTCCGGCATCGAACTTCATCACGAACCCGTCCTGCGCGCCCTTCAACGACATCTGCGCGCCGCCCATCGGGAAGTTCAGATTCGACGAGCCCGTCGCCCCGGCCGCATACACGTTGCCCAGCGAATCCACCCCCACGGCCTTCACACTCTCGTCACCCGCCCCGCCCAGCAGCGTCGAGCCCACCAGCGTCCCCGTCTGCGAATACCGCGCCAGGAAACCGTCCTGCAGCCCGGCGTTGCTGTTCCGCCACCCATTGCCGCCTGGCAACGAGGCGGAACTGCTATCTCCGCCGATCCACACCTGCGTCGCCGTCAGCGCCAGGGCGTTGCCCGACTCGCTCTGCGCTCCGCCGAAGTACGTACTGAACGCAAAAGCGCTCCCCGCCGGATTCAGCTTCAGCAGGAACGCATCCTTGTAACCCGATATCGCCGCCTGCGCCGCATTCACTACCGGGAAATTCGTCGACGTCGTCCACCCTGTCACATAGGCGGCCCCCATCCCATCCACCGCCAGCGCGAAAGCCCGGTCGTCTCCCGAACCGCCAATGTAGGTCGCATACACCAGCCGTCCTGTCGACGCCTGGATCTTCGCGACATATGCATCCACTCCGCCCATCCTCGGAGTGGCTGGCCCCTGCACCGGCACATCCGCCGCATCCGTATACCCGGCGACATACACGTAACCCGCCGCGTCCACCGCCACACCCGTCGCCGCCGACGCCCCATAGCCGCCCACCAGCGCACTGAACGTCACCACCGGATCAATCACCAGCGGATGGCTGCGGTCGTATTCCCCCACTTCGAAACCCGCGGCGCCATCCGGCCGCACCAAATATCGGCCCGCCACCCGTACCATGCGTCCGTCCAGCCACTGGTAGATCAGCGGCTCCGCCTCATGCCAGGCGCCTGCACCGGTCTCGATCCGCAGTGACCCGTCCCTCTCCGCCAGGATCCTCTCCGCCGGCGCATACCGAACCCGGATCACCGCCGGGTCGGTGCCCGGCGCCACCACATACTCCGACTTCAACGCCCCCCGCTCGCCCGTCAGACGCAGGTCCACGCCCCGGTACAGTTCGCGGATCCACAGCGACTCGTACGCCGCCACACCGCTGCGCCAGCGCTCCGGAGCATTGCCCAGCAGCAGGTTCACCGTGCCCGAACCTACCCCCTCTGCTTCCACGCGCGCCTGCCGGCAGCGGTCGTCAAACGAGATCCCGATGGAATCCGCACCGTCTCGCAACCACAGCCCTTCGGCACTGATCCGCGCCTGCTGCAGCCCGCCCCGCGCCATCCACTGGCCTGCGCCCGTTTCGTGAAAGACGAGAGGCAACCCCTGCATCCGCAACGCCGCGGCTTCGGCGCCAACACTTCGGGGTGCGCCCCACACACCCGGCCCACCCGGCAGGAATCCACAGAGAAGAAGGAAGCAGATCGTGCGGCATCCACCATGCCGCTTGGTCCCAGCGTCGCCACCGCTCAGGGCCGGTGCCGCGGGCCGGAAAAATCCAGTCACGACCGGCTTATCGGCTTGAAGATCAGGAATCGGAGAGAAAATTAGGGCAGGCTGCGGATTTCGATCATCCGCCAACCCATTCGTACACCGGCCACACCGCGCCCGTCGGACAACCGCACACTCCAGGCACAGGTAAACACCAGCGACACCGCCTCCTCCACTCCCTCTGGAGGCAACTCTACCGCCCACTCAAAGGGCCCTGACCGGAACCGCCCCGACGCCACTACGCCAGCCCCTGCACTCACATCGATTCGCTGCGCCCCCGGACTGCCCGCCGAATCCGGTATCTCGCCCTTCACCACAAACCGGCGCGTCCCCCCAGGCAGCATCCAGTACATCCTGCGGCCGGCCCAGCCGCCGGGATAGTAACCCTGCGCGTGCAGCCATACCCGGTCGATCTTCCAGCGGCAGAGCTGGAACACCCGCAACGCCAGCCACTCCAGGCCCACCCGCCGCAGCGCTCCGCTCCAGATCTTGTCATACGTGTCCAACCCGTAATACCAGCACCCCGGACCCCACCACCACCCCGTCTGCCGCCGCAACGTCCCCCACAGCTCCCGGAACCGCCGCCCGCCCCCTGACGCCGTCTTCGTCTCGCCATACTCCCTCAGGCATCCGAGATACTCCGGGATATACCGCAGCCCGTACCGCTTGCCCAGCCTCACCAGCAGGTCCCAATCCATCGACCAGTGGAGCGACACCCTCAGCCACCCCACTTCTTCCACGGCCAGCCGCCGGAAGAACACACTCTGCTGCAGGATCGTGTCGCACACCCAGGTCAGCCGCCACAGGTTGAACGGCTCGGTGGCCGGAAACCGGCCCGTCACCTGGCCTTCGCGGTCAATACAATAGCCTTCCCCGTAAATCGCCCCGACCTCCGGAGCCTCCTGAAAGGCCCGCACCGCCGCCGATACCGCACCCGGCAGCAGCACATCATCGGAATTGAGCCACGCCACAATCTCGCCCCGGGCCCGGCGGAAGCCTTTGTTGATGGCATCGCTCTGCCCTCCATCCGGCTCGGAGACAAACGTCAGACGCCCGGCATATTCCGCCGCAATCCCGGCCGTGCCATCGGTCGATCCGCCATCCATCACCAGGTATTCGATACGAGGATAGTCCTGCGTTAAGACGCTTTCGATCGTTGCCCGGATGAATCCTGCCTGGTTGTAGGAAGGCGTGACGATCGTCACCAGCGGCTGGTACGCTTCCATCACCGCGAATCTCCGCCTTGCCGCCACTCGCGCCAGTAACGCTGTCGCTGCCCCCGGTTCACCGCCAGGCCTCGAATAAGGCTCGCCCATTGGCCGCTCAGCGCACCTCTGCGGCCCAACAACCGCAGCGCGGCCCGGCCATCGATCCACGCTTCGGGCACATACCCGAATTGTGCCAGCACCAGCTCTATCGCTCCGGCGCGCAACCGTTCCACATCCTCGGCCTCGAACGCCGCCGGACTTCCCCACACCGCCACACACTCCGCCAGCCCGATCACCTGATGCCCTTCGGACACCCGCAGCCGCAGTTTCAGCTCTGCCAGCGCGTCCAGCCCAACCGGTAGTCCGCCGGCCCCTTCCACCGCGGCACGCCCATAAAACGCTCCAGGCGGAGCCCATGCCGGTCCATAGTTCAGGTCTTCATACAGGTACGGCGCCTTGCCCTCCACCTCGGAACCGAGTTTTGCCAATCCATAAATCAACCCCGCTCTCGGATTCCGCCGCCACGCCTTGGCCACGGTGGACGCCGCCCCGGGCAGCCATTCATCTCCAGGCCGCAGCACGTTCAACAAGTGGCCGGCGATCGCTGGAAACGCAACCGGCCCGCCGGCCGCTGCCTGCCAGGCCACATGCGGATAGTCCTGGGCCCGCACCGAAGCCAGGGCCGGCGCAATCGCGGCCTCTCCGCCAGGCAGGGCCACCGAGATCACCGGCCACTCCGTAACTTCGATCGGAGCCGGAGCCCGGTAACCGCTCGCCGTCACCGTTCGGAAGGCCGCCAGCGTCGTCTCCACGGCCTGCTCCCAGGTGAATTGCGAGGCCCTCTTCCTGCCCTCGGTTGTCAATCGCCGGCCGAGCTCCTCATCGCCCAGCACCGTCTCCACGGCCACTGCAATGGAAGCCGGATCCTCGGGCTCAACCAGCACCGCACAGCCGCCGGCTACCTCTTCCGCCGCCCCGCCGCGCGAAGTAATCACCGGCACGCCAGCGTGCATCGCTTCCAGCACCGGAATCCCAAAGCCCTCAAACAACGTGGGGAATAACAGCCCGCGCGAGCGCCGGTACAACTCCGGCACCACTTCACGGTCCAACCGCCCCAGTAGCATCACGCGGTCACTCAGTCCCAGATGATCCACCAGCCGCTGCACGCCTTCTCGTTCCGGGCCTTCTCCTCCCGTGCACACCAGGTGCAGGTTGGAATCCCCATGCTCGTGCACCAGCTTCAACGCCTTCAGCGCATTGGCATGATTCTTATGCGGCCAGTAGAAGGCCGGAAAGTAAAGATAGCTGGCAGGCAGTTCCGGCAGCCCGGGCAATGCCGCAGAGGGGCGCTGCGCAGAAAACTCGCTGCCGGCGCCGTGCCCGCAAACCACCACCTTCTCCGCCGCCAACTGATACCGGTCGACTATCGTTCGCTTGGAGAACTCTGAGCACGTCAGCACGACCCCGGCGTTCTTCGCGCTCGGCTCGTAGTTCCTGCAACGCCTCTGCCGCTCCCGCTCGTCAAAATAGACAGGAAAGAACTCGTGCTGCAGATCAGGGATCATCACCGCGGAGGGTATGGGCGGATCCAGCGGTTCCAAGGTATGCAGCGGGCAGAACAGCAGGTCAAAGCCGCCCCTGGCTACCGCCTCCAGCATGGGCCGGCCTTCGTCCGGCACAGCCTTCAGCTCCACCGGACCCTCCACCATCGCCTGCACCGCGGCCATCTCGGAAGGCTGGGCGAAAATCGTCAGCTTTTGACCGCGCCGGACCAGTCCGTGCAGAATGGCCTGCAGGTAATTCTCCTGACCGCCGATACGCCCTTTGAGATAGTGCCGGACGTTGACAGCAATGTGCATGATCACGGGGGGCAGGGTTCAATTTCAGCTCTCACCGTAACATACTGTAGTAGGTCGCTTGAATAACACAATCTCCATCGTCACGCCGACCTACGGCATGGCGGAATACCTCAGATGCGCTATCGATAGCGTACTGAGCCAGGAGTGTGCTCCCTGCGATTACCTCGTCGCCGATGGTGGTTCGTCCGACGGAACGGTTGAGCTGTTGCAGAGCTTCAACGGCCGTCTCCACTGGCGTTCTGAAAGAGATGGAGGAGCCGCCGCGGCCCTCCAGCGCGCCTTCCGGGAAGCAAAAGGTGAGATCCTCACCTGGCTCAACGCCGACGACGTCATGCTGCCTGGCACCCTCGCTCAGGTGCGGCAGGCCTTCGAACGCTATCCCGACGCCGTCGCGGTCTACAGCGGCGCCTCCTGGGTCGACCAGAACCTTCAACTCATCCGCCCTTATCCAGTCATCGCCGACGCCGTGCGGCACCTCCACGAAGAGTGCCTCATCTGCCAGCCCGCCTGCTTCTTTCGGGCGGATGCCTACCATGCCTGCGGCGGCATCGATCCCAGGCTCCAGTCCGCTTTCGACTACGACCTCTGGATCCGCCTCTCCCGCCTGGGCCGCCTGGTTTACGTGCCCGGCGAATGGGCTTGGTCCCGCATGCACACCGCAAACAAGAGCCTCGGCCAGCGCCAGCAGGCCTTTCGCGAAGGCGAGCAGGTGCTCATGCGTCACTTCGACTACGTTCCCTTCTCCTGGATTTACTCCCGCCGCGTCAACAAGCTCGATGGCCGCGATCAGTTCTTTGAGCCCCTGGAGCCCTCGCTCTTCGCGTACCTCTCCTGCCTCCCGGAAGGCCTTGCCAAGAACCATCGCCATCCCATTCGCTATCTGGATGACTGGGCCGCGCAAATCAGCTGGCGCGCCGCCATCCGCATGCTCGGCTTGAAGGGACCAGGCCTGAAGGGACGATCCTGACCCGTGTGGCTGGCGGGCAGCGTGCTGCTCCTGTCCGTTCTGCTGCTCGCCTGCTCCTTCACCGGACGCGCGGTGTTCGCCATCTCCAGGTCATTCCGCCGCCCCGCGGCCGCTCTGTGGTTCTCCCCGGTCACGGGCCTGGCCGTCTGGATCCATGCAGCTACCCTGCTCGGTTGGACCGCCGGCTTCCCCCGGCCCGCTTCCACCGCCTCAATGGCCTTGCTGCTGGCCGTCAGCGCCTGGCTTCTGCGCCGCGATTGGCGGCCGCTCTTCCGCCAGTTCTGGCTTCTCGCGCCCGCCACTCTGGCCGGCGGCTTCGGCCTTTTCTGCTGCCTGCTCCGGTTCCAGGGCTTCAACCCGTTCAACGACGCGTTCACTTACCTGGTCCATGCGCGCTGGCTGCAGCACCATGCGTTCGCTGAGGCAGTCACCCGTGATCTGCTGCAGCCCGCCCTCTCCCAGGTCTTTCTCTATCAGGCCGGCCACCACCGCATGGGCGCTTCGTTCCTGCTGGCGTGGATCCAGTCCCTGTGCGGCAGCGAGTGGCCGCATGAGGTTTTACCCGGTGTAGTGGCGCTGACACTCGCCTGCGGCGGCCTCGCCCTCTCCGGAGCCGTCTCCTGCGCCACCCCCCTCCGCCGGCGCTTCCTCCTGGTTCTGGGCCTGCTGCCTGGCCTCACGCTCTCCGGCATCACCTTCGGCTCCGTGCACGGCTTCCTGCCCCAATGCTTCGGTCTCGCCTTTGGCCTCGCCGCCATGGCGCTCGCCGCTGGTCGCCAGGCATGGCTCCCTGCTGCACTCTGTTTCAGCGCCCAGGTCTATTCATACCCCGAAGCCCTTCCCTTCACCGCCATCGGGCTGCTTGCGCTCCTCCTGCCTCGCGCGGCTCGCCCCACCGCTCTGCGCACCCTCGCCGCCGGCGTCCTGTTTGCAGCTCCCGAATGGCCCCGCCTGGCGCACAGCCTCGCCTATCAGGTGTCCGCCGTGGCCGGCGTGAATTCGCCTTTCTCCGCGCATGAGGCCCTGGAACACGCCACTGGCTTCAATGCCGGACCGTGGCAGGACCGCATGAGCCTCTTCTTGCAGCCCCATTTGAACCTGCTGCTCTGCATCGTGGTCCTCTCGGTATCTGCCTGGGGCCTGAGCCGGGCCCGCCGCAGGGCGGTTCTGCTGCCATTCGCTGCCACTTTGGCAGTCCTGCTTCTTGCCTGGACATGGTTCCGTTTCGGAACCAGGAATCCCTGGGACGGTACCCTGGGCGATCCATGGCGGCAGGCCCGCGCGGCCACCTACGCGGCCTATCCTGCGTTCGTCTTGCTTGCCTGCGGCCTCGCTCTGTTGTGGCGCGGGAAGCCCCGCCTGAGGCCCGCGCTGGGCATTCTACTGGCGGTGTGGCTCGGGATGGGCGCGCTCCAGCACTACCGCCTGGCCGAACCCCGGCTTCTGACCATGCAACTGGAGCTGTCCTGCACCACAGACTGCTGGCAGCCGCTCACCACCCTCCAAGACACGGCTCCGCCCGGTTCGGTGCAATTGCAGGGCTTCGACGAGGAGCACCTGAAACTACGCCGCTTCCTCACCTACATTCTGATGGACCACCCGATCGCGGCCGATTGGAGCCAGGACGACTACCTGGGCCCAAACCTCCCACATACGCAAAAAGCCGCCCCGGGTCCAGCAGACTGGCTGCTGACACCGGAGCGGCCTTTGCATCTTCAAACGCCGATGGGACAATCGTTCGCTGTCCCGAAGCAGTAACGGTCCTGAGCCGGCGAACCCCGGCTATCCGCCCATCTCCTCCCAGGTCACGATGCGCTTCTCATAGATCGCTTTCCGGCCCATCATCGCCGTGAGCGTGGACCGCTTGGCGGAGACAGCGTTGTTGAGAGGCAGCTTCTTGGCCCGGGCATTGTCGATGAACGCCTTCACACTCAGCAGGTCGCCGCGCTGCCCGGCATCCGGCACTTCCAGCGCGATCTCACCCCTCTGCTCGAGCTTGACCCACTTCGCCTGGGCCAGGTCGATGGCGCCCTCCGTGCCATACACCCGCTCCTTGATCCCCGAGAACCCGGGAGGGTCGAAGTAGATGTGCGAGAACGTCACGCGAATGTCGTCCGGGAATTCGTAGATCACGGAGTAGTTGTCCATGGTCGTCCGGCCGGGGGGCACATTCTTGTAGAGGTTGATTCCGCCCGATCCCATCGCCCGCAGCGGAGGCTTACCCACCGCCCACACAAACAGGTCGATGATGTGGCACGCCTGCTCCACAATGTTGTCGCCGCTGCGCACGCGGTCAAACAGCCAGGGCTCGTTCCGCGGCAGGTCGCCCGTATGGCGGTAGCCCTGCGCATACAGCATCTTGCCCATTCCGCCCGACTGCAGGAACTTCATTGAAGCCGCACGGTTCGGATCGTGGCGCAGTTGGAATCCGGCCTGGTAGATGCCTTTCGCGCTCTCCGTCGCCTTCAGAATCGTGTTGCACTCTTCCGGAGTCAGCGCCATCGGTTTCTCGCAGTAGACGTGCTTGCCCGCCTCCAGCGCCGCGATCGCCGGCCCGATGTGCGTGTCCACCGGAGTCGCAATGACGATCGCTTCAATGTCCTTGCGCTGCTCGATCATCTTGCGGTAATCCGCATAACCCTGCGGCTTGTGGCCCTTTTCCGTAGCCGCGTCCACGGCCTTCTTCAGGGTCTCCGGATCGATATCGCAGATCGCGATGATGTCGACGCCGGGAACCTCGAACATCTGTTTCAACAGGAAGCCGCCACGGTTGCCGACGCCGATGAATGCCACCTTCATCCGGCCCGGCGCGTCCTGAGCCCGCAGAATCGCGGGTGCGGCAACCGCCGCGGCCAGAAACCCGCGCCGCGATGCGGAATAGAAATCGGACATAGTTTCGAACCTCGCTGTCCCAAATTGTATCGAACCCGGCACCAATCCGGGCACCACAACCGGAACGCAGTCCCCCTTCGCAAACGTCCGGTGCTTTGATATAGTGAAGAGGTAGCGTGGCGCTATCGTCTAAGGGTTAGGACGGAGCCCTCTCAAGGCTCTAATAGGGGTTCGAATCCCCTTAGCGCTACCATTCCCCCCCTCGTTTCCCCACAACCCTCCAATCTCCGGCGCAACCTTTGGCTCAGGTGGTCGTATCGGCACAATTCCTTGTGCCCGCAGCTATCCCGCTTGAATCAGCGGGTTGTTCGTGCCTGGACGGAACAAGACCTCAAATGGAGGAGCCGTGCAGGATTCGCCAGGGAGCATAGTATGTTTACTATGCTTCGGCGCGTCTACCTTCTCTGTCTGGCGGCCGCAATCGCCCAGGCATCCGAACAGAGCGGGCCTTCGGAACTATATGCAGTGGCAGCGACCTTCTCTGACCATGGCGTCCTCTTCTATCACCGCATAGTCGCCGTTCGGCAAGATGGTCCGGACTCTGTTGTACGCTACATTCGCATTGCACCGGCGAGCGCCTATTGCCCCCGCATGGTCGTGCAGGCCGCGGAGGCAAGAGTCAGCGGCAAAACGCCCGCGCAGCTGGTCGGCGAGAACAACCCTTGTGCCGTGAATCCGCGGACATTTCGAGCGACCCATCCAAAACCAAGGAGGAATCAATCCGTCTTCGAAGCCACCAGCTATGGGATCGTGGCGCAATGTGGGGATACCTCGATTTCGCTCGCGCTGCCGATTGCTGAGGAAGTAGACATGGAACAACTCAAATCGACCCACCCAACCTTGGCCCGGCTGTGGAGTCTCCCGTGGGAGATCACCGAACCTGCATTCGGAGACAAAGAGGTATTTCATGACCGTCCCGAAGCGGAAGACCTGGCCCTGCAGCAGGCGGGCGAGAGACTCGTCCCCGAGTTGATCGCGGGCCGTTACGACAAAGGCCTGCTGGAAGCAAGAAGCGGCAATGTGGGCGGCGCAAGGCAACTCAGCTTTCGAACGCTCCTCTCCGGCTACAACGGACCGATCACAGCCTCCGAGATCAAACAGTTCGAGGAACCAAAACTGCGGAACGCCACAACCTACCGGTTCATCACTTTCATCACCCCCAAGTACCTGCGACTCGCGCTGCAGGCGCAGATATCAGGAGCGGTCGAGTTGGTCCTGAAAGTGAATCCGGAAACCGGCGAGGTCCTGGAGGCGGAAGCACCCAAAGGCCACCGGCTCCGCGCGGAATCGGCCATAGAAGCAGCCAGGCGCTGGCGTTTGGAACCCGGTTCGTTCAAAGGAAGCAGCTTGAGACTTACCCTCGACTACGAGTTGCCTTGCAGAAGGTAATTGAGTGGTGCTCGGCATCACTCTTCCGACAATCCGGACTAGCTTAAGCAGATTGTTCGGGACATGTCGATGAGACGTGCGGCCGCCGGGAGAGTCAATCTAGTGGCCTGGCCTCGGCCGTTGGCGCTAGGCGGACCGTGAACTGTGGCGCAATTGACGGTGAAGTGGCGCGTAGAATTACTTGACTCCGTCAAATACATCGTTTCCTTCAGTCAAGTACCTCGGGCTTGGGGTGGGATGTAGTCGGCGAATGGAGCCGCCAGAGGAGGTGTGCTGCCAAAGCAAAAAGCCCCGGGTTTGACACCGGGGCTTTCGTTTTAATTCGGGCAACGTCCTACTCTCCCACGCACTCGCGCACGCAGTACCATCGGGGCTGAGAGGCTTAACTTCCGTGTTCGGGATGGGAACGGGTGGGTCCCTCTCGCTATGGTCACCCAAAACTCGTTTGAGCTGTGTTCT
>JAFKEE010000045.1 GCA_017307505.1 Acidobacteriota bacterium
GCATCCATGTTCCGAAGTGCAAGACAAAGGAAGCCTCCATATCGATACAGCTCAGGACCTTGATGACATGTGCAACCGCCGACAGCATCTATCCCTTCTCTGATCAAGTCTGCGATATCATCCTGGACCTACTTCGCGAATACGATGGAATATTCACGTTGCCTACCTTTGAAGAATATCAACAGGCACTCCACACAATAGAAGCTGAGCTGGACGCTCAAGTGAGCTCAGCACCGTCATCCAATATCCCAAAAACTTTGACCTTCGACAATCCTCCGATGTAAATCGTAATGAACAATACGCATGTGACACGGAACGAATCAATCCCAGACCCCCACTGATCCCTTAAGATTGATTTCTTCTGATCTGATCGGCGACTATATACGAGTGATAGATACATAGGGCGAAAATTTGAGTTTGAGGAGATCTCACGTTCCCCGGCGCGGGAACCAGGGCACGATCATCGAGACTCGGCGCTGGTAGTCTCGATAGCGGTGGCCGAACAGGCCGATGAGATCGCGCTCCTCAAAGCGGATGGCGACCAGGATGTAGAGGGTGAGCACCGCTGTGAAGAGCAGACGGCCATAGCTCATGGTCGGCTTCACCCACAAGGCCAGCAGGAAGCCCAGGTAGAGTGGGTGGCGCACCACCCGGTAGAAGGCTGGTGTTCGGAACTCCGGCTCTGGCGCTGCCTTGCCTGACCGATAGGCGAAAACCTGGCTGAGGCCGAACAGGTCGAAGTGATTGATGACGAAGGTCGTAATGAACACAAGCAGCCAGCCGGCGGCGTAGCCCGTATAGAGCAGGATCTGGCCGGGCGCGCTTTCGACGGACCAGACGATGCCGCCGAGCGGCTGCCACTGCCAGAAGAGCAACATCAGAGCCAGGCTGCTGGCGAGAACATAGGTGCTGCGCTCAGCCGCCTGGGGGACGAGGCGTGTCAGGATGCGCTTGAAGGCGGGGCGGGCCATCACGCTGTGCTGGATGGCGAAGAGCGCGAGGAGGCCCAGGTCGATGAGGAGGGCGGTGCCCCAATCGAGGGAGGGTGCAGTGTCCATGGCCTTGGGTACTCCGAAATTCCCAATGAACCCGATGGCGTAGAGGAACGTGGCGAAGAAGGCCAGATAGCTGGCCGTGCCGTAGACAAAGATCAGAAAACGACTCATGTTCTTTTCCTTTCGATCAACTCGGTGCCGGCCGATTCACCGGCGACAACTGGTAAGCGAAACCGGAAGGAGTTTTTGGCACGGAGTTTTCAATTGGAATATTTCGACGGACTCTGCGAATTGGCGGGCAGATTCTCGCTTGTGTCTGTAAGGGGTGATCACAAACGGGAGGCGGGTCGTCTTCCTGTCTGGAGACGAGCACTCATCGGAGGTGTGTTCGTCTTCGGATACTTTGGGCGGCGAGGCCTGGCTGGGTGCAGGCTAAATCCGGGTCTACCGGCGAGTTCGCCGGCAGGCTTGGGGGGTGCCGTTGGCGACCCGCCGGATGGCGGAGACAGGCAGGCAAAGAAAAGGCGCTGCAGCTTTTGGGGGCTGCAGCGCCTTGGATCGAAAGCGAAGCTGCGGACTAGAAGTTGAGCTTGAGGCCCAACTGCAGACCGCGGGCGCCGCCCGCGCCGGTGACGTACCCGAAGTTTGCGTCACCCAGCGTCGTATTCGGATTGTTGAACTGCGGCGTGTTGGTCACGCTGAAGCTTTCTCCGCGCACTTCCAGATTCAGCCGTTCGGTCAGCTTGAAGAGCTTGAAGATGGACGCGTCGAGGTTGAAGAAGCCAGGACCCGAGAGGAGATTGCGT
Source organism: Acidobacteriota bacterium (assembly GCA_017307505.1). GTDB lineage: Bacteria > Acidobacteriota > Terriglobia > Bryobacterales > Bryobacteraceae > Paludibaculum. Next base: position 1,802 of record JAFKEE010000045.1, read on the forward strand.
CCGGCATTGCCGAACACCGTGCCCACTGGAGCCGCGAAGCTCGAGGTGCTGAACCACTGATTGCCCTTGTTGATCCCGTGCAGGATCTGGATGGGCGCTACGATGTCCGGAGTCTGGGAATTGCCCGGAGCATTCAGGTTCGTGGAGCTATAGCCGAACCACATCGGCGTACCTGTCATCAGCGTCAGGACGCCATTGATCCGCCATCCGCCCAGAGTGGCTGCCCCGATGCCGGAGGTGAGCCAGCGCTTGCCGTGGCCGAACGGGAGTTCGTAGACGTAGCTCTGCACGAACGTGTGCGTGCGGTCGAAGTCGTTCCGGGCGTAGTTGCGGCGGAAGTTGATGTAGAAGCGAGGGCCGCCGTCATCCCCAGTCTGGAAGCCCATGCCTTTGCCGTAGGTGTAAGCGGTGGTGACCGCGACACCGTTGGTGAAACGGCGATCCAGTTTCACCTGGAGGGCGTTGTAGCTGGTGGAGAAGCCAGCGAACAGCAGAGCGGTGTCGGCTGTTCGCTTGAGCGTGGGGTACTGCGCACGGCCGTTATTGCCGGCTCCGAGCACCATGCCGGCGTTGAGGTTGTAGTTCACAACCTGGTTGACGCCGTGGCTGCCGACGTACGTCAGATCAAGAACAAAGTTACCCGGCAACTGGCGCTGGACAGCGAAATTCCAGCTCACCACTGACGGATTCTTGAAGGTCTTATTGACCACGTTGTAGGAGGAGCTGATGGGCGGATTCTTAATGATGCCGTCCGTGGGGATTTCCACCTGGATGGGGGCCGGGAAGCCGTTCTGGAACGTGGCCGTCTGGCCGCCGGGCAGAACCGCAGCACCATAGCTGGCGACCGCGGGATCAAACTGATTGTTCGCGCGGACCGGATAGTTGTAGGCGTAGCTGTTGTCCGGGAACGGGGTATAGCTGATGCCGAAGCCTGTGCGGATGACCGTCTTGTCGTTGAAGCGGTAGGCAACGCCGGTGCGGGGGGCGAGGTAGTTCTTGTGGTTCTCGATGCCGAGGTTCATCGGCACGCTGCCCACGCCAGCCACTTCCAACGTGTTGTTGACGAAGTTGTAGTTGGAGAAGCCCTTCGCCAGCCGCGGCGTGGCCGGCGGATAGAGCTCGTAGCGCAGGCCGATGTTCACGGTCAACTTGGAGTTCACGACCCAGGTGTCCTGGGCGTAGAAGAAGTAGTTCCACGCGCGGTAGGCAGGGAAGTAGGTAGCGAGGTCGCGGCCGGCCTGGCTGGGGGTATCGAGCAGGAAGCTGGCGACATTGTTCATGAACGAGGTCTTGGCACCCGGGGTGGACGTCTGGCCGTCCGCAAACCGGTAGAGACCGCGCGAGCTGAACGTCTGCATCTGGAGCAGTTCATCGCGGACGCGGCGGATGTCGGCGCCCCACTTGATGGTGTGGTTCGAGAAGTTCTTTGTCCACGAGTTCACCACGTCAATGTTGGCTTCGGCGCGCTTCCAGGGCAAGCTGTTCACGTAGCCGACCATGTAGTCGTTGTAGCCGCCTCCCAGGATCAGGCCGACGATGCCGCTGGAGTATTCGTCGAGGTTGACGCCCGGGATGCCGAGCGACTCCGACGCTTTTGTGCCGTAGTCGGAGTTCTGCGCGACGTTGTTGTAGTGTGCAACGCCGAGACGAACTTCGGTCATCAGCGTATTCGTCACCATCCGGTTGTAGTTCAAGCCGGCGCTGTAGGTTTTCTGGATGCCGGTGCCGGCGAAGGCGCCGCCGGAGCCTTGCGTGGGCCCGCCGGCGATGCCGAAGATGGGGGCCTGGTAGGTAACGGGGCGAGCGTAGCTGAAGCGGCCTGTCAGGCGGTCCTTGTCGGAGATGTTCCAGTCCATCTTGTAGTCGAACGAATCGCTGTCCTTCTTGAAGGGCAGGAGGGCGAAGTAGTTATTCGTGTCGCCGGTGCCGAGGTTGGGCTGGGGCACCAGTGCCAGGAGCTTGGTCGAGATGGGATTGATGCGGCTGCTTGGGATGATATTGTCTGGAAATTGCGTGCGCCCCGTGCCGTCAGCGGCGCCGGTGGCCGGATCGTATATCGCCGACGTCGACCGCTTCAGATTGCCGGTGCGGAGATCCGTCTGAGGAATGCTGACCTGATTGGTATTGCTCTGGTGATCCCAGACGCGAAGGTAGTCGCCGAAGAAGAACAGCTTGTTCTTAACGATGGCGCCGCCGATGTTGCCGCCGAGGTAGTTGTAGCTCTGGTGGCCGATGGAGGGATCGAAGAAGTTACGGGCGTTAAATTCGCTATTGCGCAGGAACTCGTAGCCGGAGCCATGGAGTTCGTTGCCGCCGGATTTCAACTGGACGTTCGTCACGGCGCCGGAGGCGCGGCCGAGTTCGGCGTCGAAATTCGAAGTCGAGACGGCGACGGTCTGGATGGCTTCAATCGGCGGAACCATGATCTGCAGCAGGCCGGTGCGCTGGTTGTTGTCTACGCCCTCGATCATGTAGTTGTTGCCCTGGCGCATGTTGCCGTTCACCTGCGTCTGCAGGGAATTGGCGGCGTTGAAGAACTGGGAGTGCTGATACGATGCGCGGGTCGTGCCTGGCACCAGGTTCAACAGATTCTGATAATTGCGTCCGGTGCCCAGCGGCAGGTTGGCGGTCTGGACTGTGGTCAACTGGCTGCCGGTATCCGCACGGTCTGTCTGCAGCAGCGGGGTGGCTGCGGTCACTTCAATGCTCTCGGATACGTTACCGGGTTGGAGCACGAGGTCCACACGCGGGGAACTGTTGATGGTCAGTTCGACGCCGGGCCGGGATGACCGTTTGAACCCCGTCAACTCCGCCGCGACTGTATAGAGTCCGGGCGGCACGTCGGAGAAAACGTAATTGCCGCTTTCGTTGGTTTGCGAAGATCGGGTGGTTCCCGTATTTGTCTCTGTGATTGTGACTTTCGCATTCGGCACAGTAGCGCCGCTGGCGTCAGTGATTGTACCCAGGAGAGTTCCGTTGACGGCTTGCGAATATGCGAGCGCAGCAGACAAAACCAGGATCGCCAGTGCGATCCAGAAATACTTAAACTTCATGGCTAACCTCTTTCAGGCTCCCCGCCTCGGTCAGACTCATCCGGACGGGGCCTAAAGTTTCTAGTGGGTGCATTATATACGATTAAGGGATCAGAATCTCTCCATCATTCGTTATCGCAAAAGCGGCGCCTGATGAAGCATCAGCCAGCCGATTTAAATCTCTGTCAGAACAAAAGAGAGGAGCCGTGATGCAATAGATCCGAAGATGAAATTGGATTCGTCCAGGCGGCAAATTGCCGGCGTCGCTACTCCCACGTGGGCGGCGGTGGTTGATTGTCCCGGGTACCGGCCCAGTCCAACCCGATGTTGGCGTGCCGGCGGAGCAGCAGACTCAATTGACCGGCATGGTGCTGCGTATGACGAAGGTTGACCAGGAAGAGTTCGCCGACGCTGAGGGGATACCAGGGGAAGCCGCAGCGTTCGAGAGCGCGCTCGCTGGTGAGCGTTTTGACGGCGTCGTCGCTTTTGCGCAGGCAGTGATCGGCGTAGTCGAGGAGTTGGACTTTCGGGAAGGCCTTGTCCGGGGTGGTGACGACCCCACCGTAGTCCTGGTAATCTCCGGGCAGAAAGTGCGAGTTATCCGTGTGGAAGGACTGCGCCTGGAAGGAGGCCAGGCCGGGCGAGAGGTAGAGGTCCGTATAGAACAGGACGTGATAGGCGAGGTGCCAGAATGGTGAACCTCCGGTCCGGTCGTCCCAATAGTGATCGGGACAGGCATCGATAGCGGCCCGTGTCATCTGGATGGCGGCGGCGAACTGCCGGGCGAGTACGGATTGCCAGTAGTCGTTCATGGGTTCTCGCTTTCTGGAGGCTCCGTGGCCTTCCGAGTGCCTATGACTTGGATCGATTTCCTGTGCTTCATCATACGGGGCGGTTGGCATCAGGCGGGCCCTTGGTGATGATACATTCGGAGTCGCCATGACCAGCAAAGCGGCCGCGTTTGGCAGCCTTCTCGCGCTGGCCGGTCTCCTTTCCGCGCAGACCCGGCCGCTCCAGTATGTGAACCCTCTTTCCATTGAGGATGCCCGCAGCATCGCCGATCCGACAATCCTGCGCTTCCACGGCACCTATTACCTTTTCCTCTCGGGCGGCGCGCTTTGGACTTCCAAAGACCTGGTCCATTGGGCGCACCATGCCATCAGGCTGCCCGACCGGCCTGGCGTTGCGGCACCCAATGTCTTTGAGTACCGGGGGAAGGTATATCTCAGCGGCAACGATGTGGGTTTCTACCGCGCCAGCGACCCGTTGGGTCCTTGGGAGTATGCCGGCGACATTCGCGACGAGAAGGGAAACAGGAAGCTGCTGTTCGACTCAATGGGCTTCGTCGATGACGACGGCAAGCCGTACCTCTACTACTCCGGCACGCACAGCGACGGTATTTGGGGCGTCGCGCTGGACCCCGAAGACATCACGCGTTTCGCAGGCCCTGCGAGGAAGCTCTTCACGTTCAACGCGGCGCATGTCTGGGAACGTTACGGCGACAACAACGAGGGCACGGCGCTGAGCTGGATCGAGGCGCCATGGATGACGAAGCACAATGGCATCTACTACCTGCAATACTCCTCACCGGGGACAGAATGGAAGACGTACTCGGTCGCCGTTTATACGGGCCGGGGCCCGCTGGGTCCGTTCCAGGCGGCGCCGCGGAATCCGATCCTCGTGCATAAGAACGGGCTGATCAACGGCACCGGCCATCATTGCCTGGTGCAAGGCCCGGATGGCCGGCTGTGGGCGGCCTACACGATTCTCTATCGCAACCACAGTGTCTTCGACCGTCGTATCGGCTTGGACCCGGCCGGTTTCGACAAAGAGGGCAACCTGTTCGTCGATGGTCCGTCGGAGGAGCCCCGCTGGGGTCCGGGTGGAGCGCCCAAGGCCGCGGCCGGCCCTGCCACCGGTTCCATCGCTGTCTCATTGAACCGCTACACCTGGGCCGCCAGCAGCATGGCCCCGGGCCGTGATCCGACTTACGCATTCGACAATAATGTCCGCACCTGGTGGGAGCCAGAGACAGGCGACGCGCAACCCTGGCTCATGCTCGACCTGGGCTGCCGCAATGGGGATGACGCCAATCAGGAGTTCACCATTGAATCGGCGCGCATTCTGCTCGACACGCCGCCGCAGAGGACCGGACTGGTGGTCGACGGCCACGACCGCACCTCGAACGCCGGCCGCCGCATTCCGCCCGTGGCGTATCAGTACAAGCTGGAGGCCTCGCTGGACAACAACACGTACCAGGTGATTGTCGACCAGACGAAGAACTCAGCGATTCAGAATGTCGAGTTCGACCAGTTCCCGCCAGTCCGCTGCCGCTATGTCCGGCTCACCCTGACCGGACGCCCGAAGGATCAGCCCACGGCCCTACTGGAGTTCACGGTCTTCGGCAAGCCGTAGTGGCCCCGCGCGCCGGGTCCATGGTTTTTATCATGCGGCATCGGATCCGCCGCGTTTCACAGCCGAGATCAGCAGGAACATGGGGCGGCGGCACTCATCGCGCCACTCGGGTTTCTCCGTAAGCATCTCCTCGGTAGGGGCCGGTTCGACCAGGCGCACGATTTGCAGGCCTGCCTGGATCAGTGTGTTCACATAGGTGGCGGAGGTCCGGTGGTACTTTACTACGTCGTCGGCCATCCAGGAAGTATGCCGGATGCCTTCCTCCAGATACCGGTCCACGGGCCAGTGCAGGCGGCGGCCCTGCGGATCGAGGCACCATTGCTGCTCCGGTAGCGACGAGAAGATGGGGTGCTCCACCGAGAATACAAACGATCCGCCGTTGGATAACCAGCCGCTGACGTTCCGGCAAATCTCCTCGAAACGCTCGACGTAGTGGAACGCGAGAGAGCTCAGCACGATGTCAAATTGCCCTCTTTTGAATCGTGCGTCTTCGATGGCGGCCTGCTGATATTCGATCATCGCGTCCTGGGTGGCAGCCCGGGCCCGCGCCAGCATCTTTGCGGAGAGATCGACGCCGATCACCGATTCCGCACCATTGCTGCGGGCGAAACGGCAGTGCCAGCCGAAGCCGCAGCCAAGGTCCAGCACGCGTCTTCCACGCAGGTCGGGGAGCAGGTCGCGAAACGCCGGCCACTCCCCGGCGCTCTCCAGGCCGCCGACCGAGCGCGGCATCTCGCTGTACTTTGCGAAGAAATCAGGATCGTCGTAAATGTTCTGCTTCATCGCTTGACGGTTGCCTCAGGAATTGCCCCGTGGGTGAAGTGACGCCCGCGGGGCACACTCTTTATTGAAGCAGCCGTAGCAACAATACGGCCAATCCGCCTGGGGCCGCTGGGGCCACCTTTGCCCGGCTCCGCCGAAGCTGGCCTGGCCCCTTCTGAGTTTGCGGTCCGCTCGGTTCACTCCTGCCGGGCAAGCACGACGACGTAGCGCCGGTAGCAGTCGTAAACGAGCCATAGGATGGGCAGGGCCGGGAGTACGATGCGCCAGCCCGGCACAAAGCCAAGGCTGACGAGCGCGCTCACGATCACAACGCCGATGAAGTAGAAGGGCAGGGCCCAGAAGTTGCAGTTCCCGAAGATGCCCCACAAGGGCCTGTCTTCCAGAAGACAGAGCACTGCCGAGACCAGCACGCTATCCACGAGATAATCCACGGCCGCGGCCAGGCCGAGACCGGCCGCTGACGTAGAGTTGGTGACCCCACTCCCGGACCAACGGGCCAGATGATAGGCCGCCTGCGCACTGATGCTTAAGACGGCTCCGTTGAAGACCACCTGGATCAAGGCGGGACGGACCCGAGCCCGCCACACGGTTTGGACAATTCCGGACAAGCACGCGATGATCACGGTCTCGCCCGGGGAGAGCAGCGCAATACTGGCCAGAACCGGGATGAAACCGCCCGCGACGGTGCCGGTCATCCGTGGCAGGGCAATCTTCATCGTCGAAGAGTACACTGCGAGGGCAAGCAGTCCAAGGAACAATCGAGGGTCACGAGTATTCCAAGTCCAGGCCGCATGAACCAATACGCCCACACCCGCGGAGACTACCAGTGCTATGTACAGGATCGCTCTTCTCGGCATACAGATCTCCTCCCACTACGAGGATGTTTTCTGTTCTAGTTCTCCCCTGGCACTGTGCTTTCGGCCGACATCCCGCTGGTGCCCCAGATGACGCCGGAACCCCAAACAACGCCCGTGCCCTGTGGATTGCTAGTGCCCCAGACGACACCGGTACCCCAAACCACCCCTGTGCCCCAAACGACACCGGTACCCCACACGACGCCCGTGCCCCAGACTACGCCGGAACCCCAAACGACACCGGCCGGCATGACCATGGAGACGGTGTTGGTGGACGCATTCAGAGTCACCGAGGGAGATACCGCGGAGCCTTGCGCCACTTCGGTGGTCGACAGCGCCGCGTCGATATCCAGGTAGCCCGCGCCCACGGTGAAGATGTCGTAGTAGCTGACAAACTGCTCTCCGGTTGTGGGCTCCACCGCGGTGGTGGAGTAGGGGAACGACTTGTACGCCGTCTTCATCAGACGCGCCTTCACCTGGTCCGGGGTGAGGTCCGGTTCCTTCTGCAGCAGCAGTGCGGCTGCGCCGCTCACCATGGGGGTCGCCATGCTGGTCCCGCTGATCATGAAGTAACTGGTTGAGAGAGCTTTCGTCAGATCCAGTCTGTAATACGATACCGGGACCCGATTGGCGGGGTAGTCCACCGCCAGGCGCGAGTTTACCGAAGACAATAGCGAAACGATCTTGTTGCCAGGAGCCACGATGTCGGGCTTCACGACATGATCGATCTGAGTCGGACCTTTGGCGCTATAGCTCGCAATTGCATCGTCCGCCCGCCAGGTGGTTCCGTTGTCTTTCATCGCGCCGACCGTGATGACATAGGGGTCGTTGGCGGGCGAGTTGATCGTGCCGTAGCCCTTGGTCCCCATGGAGTTGTCACGCCCATTGTTGCCCGCAGCCACCACGACGACGATGCCCGCTTTCCACAGAGACTCCACGGCGCGGCACAAAGGGTCTGATGAGTAGGATTCGTAGATCCGCCGGCCGAGCGAGAGGTTCACGACACGGATGTTGTACAGGCTCTTGAGCGCGAGCACCCGGTCCAGGGCGGCCAGCACCGAGCTGTCATCGCCAGAACCGTCGTCCGCCAGGGCCTTCAGACTGACAATCCGGGCGGAAGGTGCGACACCCGTCAGTTTGCGAATCCCAAGGAACAGCGAGTCGTCGCCGTCTCCGGCGATGATGCCGGCAACATGGGTTCCATGCCCAAACCCATCGTTCGCCGATCCACCCACAAAGCTTTCGCTGTAGACTACCCGCGAGGAATACCTGCCGTTCAGGTCGCCCACCGCGTTTACACCGCTGTCGATCACCGCGACCGTGATCCCTTCGCCGTTGTAGCCCCACATTCGTGCCACATCTCCACCCACCGTCGACACGGCGGTGTCCAGCATGCGGCCCACTTTCCGATTGGGCGTGATGTAGAGGACATTGGGGTCGTCGGAGAGTTTTTCGATCCTGCTGGCAGGCAGCGAGATTGTCATGCCGTCGAAGGATTTGTGGAGGCGCTTTACCAAGCCCCCTAACGCCTTGATCTTGTCCTGATCGGCGTTTGAGACGGTGGAGGCCAGTTGAACGATGACTTCCACCAGGCCGTTATCCTTCTGATCTTTGAGATCCGCCGAGATCTTGTTGGGCTGCACCGCGGACATCGAGGCGCTCATGGCGAGGAGCGCAAGCAGAGATTTGAGAGTCAGCTTCATTCCATCCTCCTGCGGGCATTCAAGTCTTAGCAGGCGGATGGCCAAATGTAAGCTATTGATTTATAGCGGATTTTCCCGCTGTGTGACCGGAAGGCCAGACAACTTGTCAGACGACGTTCACTCAGTTTGATGAACATCGCCTGCCAAACTGTCAGGTGCCGTGTCCGGACTTCGTCTATTGCCGGCATGCGGCTGCCGGACCCGGCGGCCGAGTACCGCCGGACAGACCTTGCGTGGCAGTTGCTGGAAGGGGCAGCCAGCGGGCATCTGCCCAAAGGCCTGGGAGAGGAAGCGGGGATATCCAACCATCGTCGAGTTGCTCACCCGCCACGGCGGATAGCGGTTCATAGCAGGGGTGGGCGAGTCCTAATGGGAACGACGCCCGCCCACCCCAGCCTCGATTCCGGCGAACTTATTCCCCCGCGGGCTTGGCGAACTTCGAATCGTCCACTGCGACGTTCTGCTGGATTTCCTTGATCTGGATCGTGAACCGGCCGTTGGGCCGGGCCAGCGTCCACTTCATGGGCACCTTTACGCCATCAACTTCCTTGTAGTCTGCATAGTCGATCTGCGTCGGGTTCCGCCCCAGGGGCGTCTCGGTATAGCGGATGGTGCGCACCAGTAGTCCGGTGCTCCGGTCAAAGAACATCCGCACGGGCGGCTGGCCAGGACGCAGTCCCATCAACGCGACACATGCGACGTCTCCGATCTTCTCAGGCCGGCCGGGGCGGATTGACTCGAAGAAGGACTTCATCTTGACTGCCATGTACAGCTCTGCATCCATCCGGGCTGCATCGGATTCGGCGGCCGACATCACCCGCGCCGGTCGCCCCGTGGAGCCCAGCCAGCCGGTCGTCCCATCGAAGGCGGTCAGGCTCTCCCCGTTCGGCATCTTCATGGCTGAGATCCGCTTGTTGGGCGCTTTGGCGAAGATTTCGATCTCCGACTCCTGGCCGTTGGCGAGGACCACACCTTTCATCACCCGGCTGGTCACCTTCTGGATGGCCTGTTCTCCACCCAGTGCTTCGACATACTTGTCCAGGATCTGCTCGGCCGTCGGAGTGGGCCCGCCGGGCCGCGGCGTCTCGACGCGTGCGGCGTCAGCGGCCTGCACCGGCGGCATCGAAGCGGGGTGCGTGGCTCCGTTATGGCAGGAATTGCATGTCAGCTCGCGCTGGCCCTTGAAGTGGGTCTTGTTCATGGCGTTGGTCATCGCGATCATCTCGCGCGCCACCATCTTGGGCTTTTTCTCGTCGGCTTCGTTCTTGCCCTGCACGTGGCAGAACGAGCACTGCACGCCGAGCGAAGCGGACATAAACTGCATGGCCGGCAGCAACTGGTCAGCGGGGGTACCCTTCAGCTCCGTGATGTTCTTGAAGACCTCTTCGGCCTTCTTGGGTTCCGGTGTCTGAGCCTGCAGGCAGACCATCGCGGCCAGCGCCGCGACATAGACGAAGCGAACCTGTATTTTCATAGTGATACCCCTCTGTTCCAGACAGTTCCGATCAGCTGATGGTGGCTCAGGCAGTCCCAGTCCGCCCGGAGAGCCGGCCATCAGAGTACCATGAGCCCAAAACCGGAACCATCCCTTGAATGAGGGACATCCGAGCGGGTATGTCCGGGGTGGGGCTCAATTTCGGGCTTCCGGAACCCTACGTGCTAAACTCATTATTTCCTCATGAAAATCGCGATTGGAGCTGACCACGCCGGATTCGCTCTAAAAGAGGAACTGCGTGCTGCACTGTTGGCTAAAGGGCTTGAAGTCAAGGACTTCGGGACCAACTCCCCGGAGTCTACCGATTACCCCGACTATGCCTCCGCAGTGGCCGGGTCAGTCGCCACGGGCGCCTCTGACCGCGGCATCCTGGTGTGCTCCACGGGCGTCGGCATGTCCATGGCAGCCAATAAGATCCATGGAATCCGTTGCGCCCTGGCCTTCAACGAGGACGAAGTCTCCCTCACCCGACAGCACAACGACGCGAATGTGCTGGCGATGGGGGCACGCTACCTGAACCGCCAGCAGGCCGAACACCTCATTGATGTGTTCCTGGCCACGGAGTTTCTCGGCGGCCGGCACCAGCGCCGCGTCGACAAGATTATGGATCTGGAAAACCAAACAGCCCACGAGGACCATTCCGCATGAATGAACAGCAGCGCATGAGCCGCACCCTGGCCGAAGTCGATCCCGAAGTCGCCCAGGCGATCCGGCACGAAACCGAACGGCAAAACTCGCGGTTGGAACTCATCGCCAGCGAGAATTTCACTTCGGAGGCCGTCCTTGAGGCCACCTCCAGTGTGTTCACGAACAAGTACGCCGAGGGCTATCCCGCAAAACGCTACTACGGTGGCTGCGAGTATGCGGACATCGTGGAAAACCTGGCCCGCGACCGGGCCAAACAGCTCTTCAAGGCGGAATACGCCAACGTCCAGCCGCACTCGGGTTCCCAGGCCAACCAGGCCGCGTATACCGCGGTGCTCCAGCCGGGCGACACCATCCTGGGCATGAGCCTTGCGCACGGCGGCCACCTCACCCACGGCCACCCTCTGAACTTCTCCGGCAAGACCTATCATGTGGTTTCCTACGGCGTGAAGCAGGGCGAGGAGACCATTGACTATGAAGAACTGGCTCGCCTGGCTGAAGAACACAAGCCGAAGATGATCGTCGGAGGAGCCAGCGCTTACTCCCGCGTTATCGACTTCAAGCGCTTCCGTGAGATTGCCGATTCGGTTGGAGCTCTTTTCATGGTGGATATGGCCCACTTCTCGGGCCTGGTCGCCGCCGGGATCTACCCCAACCCCTGCGAGCACGCCCACATCGTCACTTCCACGACGCACAAAACGCTGCGCGGACCTCGCTCCGGCATGATTCTGGCCCAGGCCCAGTTTGGCCCCGCCATCGACAAGGTTGTGTTCCCGGGTCTCCAGGGCGGCCCGCTGGTGCATGTGATCGCCGCCAAGGCAGTCTGCTTCCTCGAAGCGATGAGCCCTGAGTTCGTGGCTTACCAGACGCAGGTGGTCGCCAACGCGAAGGCGCTGGCCGCGGGCATGATGGAGCACGGCTACCGGGTGGTTTCCGGCGGTACGGATTCCCACGTGATGCTGGTGGACATCTTCTCGAAGGGCCTGCGCGGCAAGGAAGCCGAAAAGGCGCTGGATGAAGCCTACATCACGGTAAACAAGAACTCAATTCCGTTCGATGCCAATCCGCCCCTGAATCCCAGCGGCATTCGCCTGGGCAGCCCGGCGGTGACCACGCGCGGATTCGGTGTGGAGGAGATGAAAGAGGTAGCCGCGCTCATCGCGCAGGTGCTGGATGCGCCGGCTTCCGCGGATAACCTGGCCGCCGTGCGTCAGCGCGTCGCCGCTTTGACGGAGCGTTTCCCGCTCTATTCCTGGAAGTTGCCTACCGTGAACGCCTGATCTCAGGCGACACGTACCGAGCCATGCCGCTCCGCATCCTTCTCGACGCCCGCCACGTCAGGGATTTCGGATTCGGCACCTACATCCGGAACCTGGTACGGGGCCTCGTGGCCATTGGGGCCCCGCACCATTTTCTTCTCGTTGCGCACAAAGCCGACCAGCACGAATTTGGCGGGTTGCCCGGCAATTTTGAGCTGCTTTTCTACGAGCGCAAGGACTCTGAGCCGTTGGACCAGGCGGCGTTTCCCTGGTTTGTCCGGGCCCAGCATGCGGACCTTGCCCACATTCCTCTGAACGCAGTGCCCTTCGGCATGCCGCGTCCGTACGTTGTGACGGTGCACGACCTTTCGAGCCTCGTCTGGGACGCGCCCTCAGGCTGGAAGCATGAGCTTCGCCAGTTGCAGGTCCGGCGCGGGTTGTCGCGCGCCGAATGTGTGATGGCGGTGAGTGAATCCACCCGGCATGATGTGATCCAGTTGCTGGGTATTCCGGCGGAGCGGGTGCGCCGCATCTACGGCGGTGCCGATCCACGCTTTACGCACCACATTCCCGGCCCCGGCGCGCGCGCGGCCGGCCCGGAGGCCTGGTCCCACGAGCGGCGCCGGATCCTGGAGCGCTATGGGATCCACTATCCATTTCTGCTGTACGCCGGGACCATCCGGGCCCAGAAAAACATCCCCCGCCTGGTGGAAGCCTTTTCGCTGCTGCGAGGGGAGTTGCAGGAGTTGCCGCAGTGGCGTGACCTGCGGCTCATCATCATTGGAGACGAGATCTCCCGCTACCCCGCCGTACGCCAGGCAGTGATCCAGTCGCGTATCGAGCAGCAGGTGCGCTTCCTTGGATTCGTGCCCCTGGACACCTTGCGCGTCTTCTACGAGGCGGCTTCCGCGTTCGTCTTTCCCTCCCTGTACGAAGGATTTGGATTGCCGCCGCTGGAAGCCATGGCCTCCGGCACGCCCGTCGTCTGTTCCAACGCCACATCCCTGCCGGAAGTAGTCGGCGACGCCGCCATGATCGTGAGTCCCGACAACGTCTTCGACATCGCGCGAGGCATGAAGGAAGTCCTGCTGGACAAGGCGCTGCGAGCCGAACTCGTGCGGCGCGGCGCGGAACGCTCGCGTTTTTTCCGTTGGGAAGACACGGCCCGGGAAGTTCTGGAAACGTACGTCGCCGCCGCCACCGGACGTCAGCCGCGCTAGGTCCAGCGATTCAGGCTCGGGATGATGCGCGGATCTCTGCCTGCCCAGACCACCTGGGCCCGCACCACGCGCAGGTGCGCTGAATCCTGCAGTTCCATGTGAGTTGGTCCGTTGTGGCCGGTCAGTGTCGATTGGCCCAGCACCACCAGGCGCTGATTCTCCTTGCGTAATTGACGGATGAGACCCGCTCCGCCCCACTGGATGGCATACCAGTGGCGCCCGTTGAGGGCGATGCGGCATGGTTCGTCGCGGCTGAGCAGGGCGAACTGCACGCGGTGGAACGCCGGGCCCAACTCCGCATCCTCCCCGACCTCCACCATCACCAACCGGCCCGAGTTTTCGAAAGAGGTCCGGGGCAGGGGAAACCACTCGATCACATCCTCCCAACTCGGAAATGGTGCGTGCGGGCCCAACCGGCCGCGCAATACCGGCACCATTCGCGTGTGGAAGCCCATCTTTCTGCGTTGCTCCAGGGCCCGGTCCAGTTCATGCGTCTCGATCAGGTCGATGAGGCTGAAATCCAAGCCAGCGAGCAGCGCGTCTCCAAAATCAGTTGAGAATCCCCGAACGCCTTTGAGCACGTTATGCATGTGTGGCTGTGAGACCCCAATCTGGCGTGACAGGCTCCTTTCGGTAAACTCACCGTTGTACAAACGGTGCTTCACTACAGTGAGCAGCCGGTGCTGCAGCGTCGCGAGGGTAAGTCGCGTGGAGGACAGTGGCATATTTCTAATAGAAATAGGATAGTACCCGTACCCCAGAGAAGCCGGAAATCCACCTCCAAAAACACACGTTAATCGGGCGATGGAGCACCAATAAGAGACCTGTTATCAGGCGCTTCTCCGGCGGTTGCGGAAGTGAGCGGAGAAAAGCTCCATTTTGCGGGTTGACGATTTCGGATATGGAAGTACTATTCGAAGCATGGAGCCGCGGAAGGATTGCAGTGAGCAGGCCGCCGCGCATCAATTGAAGGATACGAGAATCATGGAGTGGACCCGTTCTGAAACCCTCGCTTTGGCATATAACGCGTGCGCCCATTGCTTCGGCATGGGCGTGCGCTCGCTGCGCGGGGGCCGTCTGAAACCGTGCAGTTGCGTTCTGCGTACGATTTTCCGCGCCTGCTACGCGCGATTCCAAAGTTCCGTTGAAAAGCAGCGTCATCTGAGCCTGACCTCGCTCGACGGAACGCATCGCGGCGGCTGCCGCAACACCTGGGGCCGGAAGAATGAAGAGTACGTCGCGGACTTCTATCTGGTCACACGCAGGGCCCTCAAGGAGGCGGACTGGAAGATTTTTTGCGCCCATTACCTTTTGGGGGCCGACTGGCGGCTGTGTACGCGCCAGTTGAAGCTGGACCGCGGCCAGTACTTCCATTCCATCTACCGGATCGAAGCACGGCTCGGATTGGTATACCGGACGCTGGCGCCTTATCCGCTCTTCCCGACGGATGAGTACTTCCAGGGCGTCACGGGGCGGGAGGACGGCGAACCCCGCACGGAACTAGTTGAAATGCCGCGTGAATCCCTTCATCAGAGACTGAAGGTGCCCATTCGCAGGGCCGCCTGACCGAAGGCCATGGGGGAGGGCCGCCGGCTCTTCCCCATGGCGCCCTCGAATGGACATACAATGCCGTTCGTGGCAATCACTCGGCGGCAGGCAATGCAGACTCCCCTGGCGGGACTTCTTTCCCAGGCGCCTGGTCCCCTCATTGATCGCCGCAGCCTGGTCCGCCGGCACAATCCCGTACTGCACCTGCTTGATCCCATGAGTCCGCTCTCCGTCGGGAATGGCGAGTTCGCCTTTACCGGGGATATCACCGGACTGCAGACCTTTCCCGACGCCTACGAGAAGGGGATCCCCCTGTGCACGCAATCTCAGTGGGGTTGGCACAGCTTTCCGGCACCAGTTGGGGTTTCCGCGCGGGATTTCCGCACTGAGAGATTCGACACGCATGGCCGCATGGTGGGCTATCCCACCAGCTCAGAAGGGCAGAAGCCGCTCTTCGACTGGCTGCGCGAGAATCCCCACCGCCTGAACCTGGGCCGCATCGGCTTGCGGCTTCGCAGGAGCAGCGGTTCGGACGCCGGGCCGGATGACCTGCAGGGCGTCGAGCAGACCCTCGATCTTTGGTCCGGGCTGATGAGCAGCCGGTTCTCCCTGGAGGGTGTTCCCGTCAAAGTGGAGGTCGGCTGTCATCCGGAATTCGATCTGCTGGCCATCGTCGTGGAATCGCCGCTGGTCACCCAGAAACGGCTGGATATCGTGCTGTCCTTTCCTTACGGTTCGCCGCAGGTGAATGCTGCCGATTGGCAGAAGACCGACGCGCACAATACGACCCGCCGCCTGGTGACGCCCGCCGAAGCCGAACTGCAGCGGCGCATGGATGGCACCCAATACTACGTCCGCGCCGCCTATGAGGGTGGGGAACTGGTGGACGAAGCGCCGCACACCTTTGTACTGAAGGCCCGCACAGGCGCGGCGAAGCTCACATTTCGTTGCCTGTTCAGCGCGAAGCCGCCGACCACACCCACGCCGCCGGTGGCCGCAGTCTTTGAGGCCGCGAAACAGCATTGGTCGAAGTTCTGGAGCACCGGCGGAGCAGTGGAACTGGAGGGCAGCACCGATGCCCGCGCGCGGGAGCTGGAGCGCCGCATTGTCCTCTCCCAGTACCTCACCGCCATTCAGTGTGCCGGCTCCCTGCCGCCCCAGGAGACCGGGCTCACCTGCAACAGCTGGTACGGGAAGTTTCACCTGGAGATGCACTGGTGGCACGCGGTCCACTTCGCCTATTGGGACCGCCTGCCGCTGCTGGAGCGCAGCCTCGATTTCTATCGTAAGAATCTTGCAGCCGCGCAAAGCCTGGCCGCGCGCCAGGGGTACCGCGGAGCGCGCTGGCCGAAGATGGTGGGACCGGACGCGCAGGACAGTCCTTCGCCCATTGGTCCGCTGCTTGTGTGGCAGCAGCCCCATCCCATCTACTACGCCGAGCTTTGCTACCGGGCCAAGCCAGTTGCGGCGACGCTGACCAGGTATCGGGACGTTGTCTATCAGACGGCCGAGTTCCTTTCCTCCTTTGCCTGGTTTGATGCAAAGCGGGGCGAGTATGTGCTGGGTCCGCCGGTGATCCCAGCTCAGGAGAATCACCCGCCGCGGGAAACCTGGAATCCAACCTATGAACTCGCCTACTTCCGCTGGGCCTTGGAAGTGGCACAGCAGTGGAGAGTGCGAGCCGGTCTGACCCGGGAACCGAAGTGGGAAGACGTACGCACGAAGCTGGCTCCGCTGCCGGTGAAGGACGGTCTTTACCTGGCGCATGAGAACTGCCCGCAGACCTTCACGGAGCGAAATCGGGATCACCCCTCGATGCTGGCGGCTCTCGGCGTGCTGCCCGGCCCGGGTGCCGATCCGGAGACGATGCGCGCAACACTCAAGAAAGTAATGGGCTCGTGGAAGTGGGCGGATACCTGGGGGTGGGATTACCCGATGACCGCCATGACCGCGGCGCGATTGGGCGAGCCCGAAATCGCCGTCGACGCACTGCTGCTCGAGACCCAGAAGAACAAGTATCTGCCCAATGGCCACAACTACCAGCGGCCCGGTTTACATCTGTATCTGCCGGGCAACGGCGGATTGCTCACCGCCGTGGCGCTGATGGCCGCCGGTTGGGAGAACGGCCCGGCCGGTCCAGCGCCTGGCTTCCCTAGGCAGGGCTGGAATGTCCGGATGGAAGGACTGAAACGGGTCATCTAGCGGCGAGCGCGGAAGAACTGCTCCAGCAGGGCGACACAATCCGCGGCCATCACACCTTCCACCACTTGTACGCGGTGGTTTAACAACTCGCTGTCGGCGATGCGGAACTTGCTGCGCACG
Organism: Acidobacteriota bacterium; assembly: GCA_017307505.1. Taxonomy (GTDB): domain Bacteria; phylum Acidobacteriota; class Terriglobia; order Bryobacterales; family Bryobacteraceae; genus Paludibaculum. The sequence continues at coordinate 19,078 of JAFKEE010000045.1, forward strand.
CCGCCGAAGCGCAGATCCCGGCCTCCGAACACCAGGCGCGCCAGGCGCGCATTCACCAGCGCTCCGGCACACATCGCGCAGGGCTCCAAGGTTGCGTAAATTGTTGCATTCTCAAGCCGGTAATTGCCGGTTTGGGCGGCTGCCTGGCGAATGGCCTGGATTTCGGCGTGCGCCGTGGGATCATGCAGGGCGATCGGGCGGTTCCAGCCTTCGCCGATCACGGTATTCTCGACGACGATCACCGCGCCGACCGGCACCTCACCCGACTCCGCCGCCTGCTGAGCGAGCGCCAATGCCCGCCTCATCCACTTTTCGTCGTCCGTTTCTGACCATTTGTCCATGTTGCGTGCCAATTCATCCATTCCTGGCGAACTACTTCAAAGAGTTGCTCGTAGAATGGACTGAGCCATGAGATACCTGCCCTTGATTGTAAAGAACTGCCTGCGGAATCGCCGGCGCAGTCTCCTGACGATCGCCAGCCTGGCCATCTCGTTGTGCCTGCTGGGTGTGATGATGGCCCTGTATTACGCCCTGTTCCTGGGCGCGCCCGCCAAGTCGCAGGCGCGGCGCCTGGTGACGCGGCATAAAGTCTCCATCGTCTTCCAGATGCCGATTTATTACCGGGACCAGATCCGCAATGTGAAGGGTGTGGAAGAGGTAGCCATCTGGCAGTGGTATGGCGGTGTTTACAAGGACTCGAGGGACCAGCGCAACTTCTTCCCGCGGATCGGCGTGGAGGCGGACAAACTCTTCAAGGTCTACGGCGAGTATTCGATCCCGGAAGACCAGAAGAAGGCCTTCATTCAGGATCCGGCCAGTTGCGTCGTGGGGAAGGCCCTGGCGGACCGCTTCGGCTTCAAGGTCGGCGACAAGATCCTGATCAAGGGAGACATCTTCCCGTTCGACCTCGATCTCACCATCCGTGGCATCTACACCTCGTCGGAGACGTCGGATGAGACGCTGTGGTTCAACTTCAAGTATCTGGAGAATGCCTTGCGCAACTCTTCGCGGCTGGCGGCCGGCACGTTTACGATGCTGGCGAATGATCCGGCGGAAGTGCCGCGCATCGCCCGTGAGATCGACGCGCTGTTCGCCAATGCTCCAACGCCCACACACACGGAATCGGAGTACGCGTTTGGCGTCTCGTTCCTGTCGTTCCTCGGCAACATCAAGGTGATCCTGATGAGCATCTGCGGGGCGGTGACGTTCACGATCCTTCTCATCAGCGCCAACACGATGGCGATGAGCGTCCGGGAAAGGGTGCGCGAGGTAGGGGTATTGAAGACCCTGGGATTCCAGCAGACCACCATCCTCGGCATGATTCTGGGCGAGTCGGCGGTGATTGCGCTCATCGGCGGAGCCATCGGGCTGGCGATTGCCGAGTTGTTGTGCGGCGTGATCCGGCAGGGGCCGGCGATTGTCGACCAGACCAAGACCCTTACCCTGCAGCCGCCGGTGATCGCGCTGCTGCTGGGCATCGCGATGGTGATCGGAATGGCGAGCGCAGTTGTGCCGGCCTGGAACGCGGCCCGGACCAACATCATCGACGCACTGCGGTTCACCGACTAAGCGGAGAAAGAGACCATGGCGATTCCAATCACCTACAACATCCGGAACCTGGCGGTCCGCAAGACCACGACGGTGATGACCGCGCTCGGCATTGCGCTGACGGTGGCGGTGCTGCTGGCTGCCTTCTCATTGGTGGAAGGACTGAAGACCGCGTTCGAGGGCTCCGGGCATCCGCTGAACGTGCTGGTCACGCGCAAGGGCTCCGATTCCGAGTTGAGCTCGAACTTCCAGCGCTCCGTGTTCAACGACATGAAGTTCAAGCAGGGTATTGCGAAAGATTCCAAAGGCGACCCTCTGGCTTCGCTGGAGATGGTGACCGTGATCACGCTGGCCAGCGAAGAATTTCCGGAAGGGACGAACGTGAACGTCCGCGGCGTGACGCCCACGGGGATTGAGATCCGCGACGACTCGAAGATCATTGAGGGCCGCTGGTTCACACCGGGCCGCCGCGAAGTGACCGTGGGGAGTTCAGTCGCAAAACGCTACCCTGCTGCGCACCTGGGCGGCAAGCTGAAATTCGGCCGTGGCGAATGGGATGTGGTCGGGGTCTTTGACACGCCGCAAATGGCTCGGAAGTCTGAAATCCTGACCGATCTCAATCAGGCGGCGGGCGATTTTGAACGCACCGAGGTGCTGAGCTCGGCGCTTATCCGGGCGACGGATGAGGTGGCCCGGCAGGCGCTGGTGAACGACCTCAGCTACGACTCGAAGCTGAATGTCCAGGCTAAGACGGAGAAGGAATACTACGCGATGCAGACGTCCTCCGGCGACCTGGTGAAGTACCTCGGGACGTTCGTAGCCTTCATCATGGCGATCGGCAGCTGTTTCGCGGCCATGAACACCATGTACGCGGCCGTGGCGCGCCGCTCCAAGGAAATCGGCACGCTCCGCATCCTGGGCTTCTCCCGGGTTGCCATCATGACCAGCTTCCTGGCGGAGTCCCTGATGCTCGCCACCTTGGGCGGCATTCTGGGCATCATGCTGGTCTTGCCGCTGAACGGGATCTCCACTGGAATTGGCAGCAACGTCACGTTTTCTGAGGTGGCGTTCCAACTGAGGGTTTCCCCGGAGATCATGGTGCGTGGGTTGCTCTTTGCTCTCTTTATGGGCGCATTCGGCGGCCTGTTGCCCGCCTTCAGCGCCGCGCGTAAGCAGATCCTTGTTGCTCTGCGGCAGATCTAGCTTGATTCAGGTTTTGTACAAAAACATGGACTCGGAAATCAAAAGTCTTCGAATCGATCGATCGGCGGAAACGCACTCAGGCGGCCCGAAGTGGGCGACGCGATGGATCCTCATCGGTATCGCGCTCTTCGTCCTGCTGGGGGGCGGCGCCACTGTGTATAAGAAGATGAACTCGGCACTGGAGGTGACCACGGCGCGGGCGCAGGCGCAGCAGACCGCCGGCGGCTCGAACCAGGCGGTCATTCTGAATGCGACAGGTTACATCATCGCCGCGCATAAGATCCAGGTGGCTTCCAAGGTTGTCGGCAAAGTGGCTTGGATTGGAGTGGAGAAGGGCGATCGCGTCAAAGAAGGGCAGATCATCGTCCGCCTGGAAGACGACGAGTACAAGGCTCAGCTTCAGCAGGCCACCGGGCAGTTGATGAACCTGCAGGCGCGGCTGGATGAGCTGCAGAACGGCTCACGGCCGGAAGAGATCGCTGCGGCCAAGGCCAACGTGGAACAGGCGAAGGCCGACCTTGAAAACGCCCGCATCGCCCTGTCGCGGACGAAGCAGTTACAGAGCGAAGGCGTGATGTCGAAGTCGAGCCTGGACGACGCCGTGGCCCGGTACGACTCCGCCGTGGCCCGCGTGAATTCGCTCCAGAAAAACTACGAACTGGTGCACCTTGGCCCCCGCAAGGAGCAGGTCGATGCGGTGAAGGGCCAGATCGAGCAGGCCAAGGGCGTTGTGGCTTTCATGCAGACGCAGTTGAACAACACGATCATCCGGGCTCCCGTCACGGGCACGATCCTGGAACGCGTCGTGGAGCGCGGCGAGTTCGTAACCACCAGCTTTGTGGGCGATCGCGGCGCCAAGGGCTTCGTCGTTTCACTGGCTGACCTGAACGACCTGCGAGTGGAACTCGACATCTCGCAGAACGATTTCAACAAACTGGGTTCGCGGCAGAGCGGCGTGATTACGGTGGATGCCTATCCGGACAAGAAATGGGAAGGCCGCATCGACGAAATCTCGCCGGAGGCGAACCGGCAGAAGGCCACCGTTCAGGTGAAGGTGAAGGTTCTGAACCCGGATGAGTTCCTGCGGCCGGAGATGAATGCTTCCGTGGCGTTCCTCTCCGACGAAAAGCCGCGCGCCGCGGCCGCGCCGGCTGCCGCCGGCAAACCCGTCGTATTCATTCCGCCATCCACTGTCCGCAATGATCACGTTTTCATTGTGGTTGGCGACAAGGTGGTCGATCGCGCGATCAAAACCAGCGGCAATACGCAACAGGGTCTTCGCGTGGAAGACGGACTGATCGGCGGTGAGGATCTCGTCGTCGATCCGCCCGCCGAACTGAAGGACGGCATGAAAGTCCAAAGGAAAAAGTGAAGGAGCTGAGCCATGAGTGAAGTTGTCATCAAAACCCGCAAGCTGACGAAGGAATACGTCCGCGACGAGTTTCATGTCGTGGCCCTCCGCGATGCCGATATCGAGATCCACCGTGGCGAGTTTGTCGCTCTGATGGGACCGTCGGGGTCCGGCAAGTCCACGCTGCTGCACCTGGCGGCGGCGATGGACCGCCCTACGAAGGGCGAAATCGAAGTGCTGGGCTCGAAGCTGAATACACTCTCCGACGGCGACATCGCCCGCTGGCGCAACCGCCACGTGGGGTTTGTCTTCCAGAGCTTCAACCTCATTCCCGTGCTCACGGCCCTGGAGAACGTCGAACTGCCGCTGAAGCTCACCCACCTGAAGAAGGCGGAACGGATCGCCCACGCCACCACCGCACTGAAGCTCGTCGGGCTCGGCGACCGGCTGGGCCACTATCCCCGCCAGCTCTCCGGTGGCCAGGAACAGCGCGTCGCCATCGCCCGCGCGATCGTCACCGACCCCGACATCCTGCTCTGCGACGAGCCGACCGGGAACCTCGATTCCAAGTCCGCCTCCGAGGTCCTGTCGCTGCTCTCCACCTTGAACAAAGAGCATGGGAAGACCATCGTTATGGTCACGCACGACCCGCATGCCGCGCATTATGCCTCCAAGGTTCGGTACATTGACAAGGGAGAGCTCCTGACCGAGGGCACCATGCCCGAGGACTGGAAATCCATGTCAGCCTGATGCCTGCGCGCCTCGCCATCCTATACGAGCACCCTGAGTGGTTCCGTCCGCTGTTTGCGGAGCTGTCCAGGCAGGGCGTTCCCTATGAGGAATGGCGCGCGGATGAGCTGGTCTTCGACCTGGACGAGCAGGAATTTCCCGACCTGGTTCTGAACCGCATGAGCCCGTCGGCCGCCTTCCGCGGCCATGGACACGGGCAGTTTGCGGTCCGCGATTTCCTGACGCACCTGGAAACACGGCGCGTGGCCGTGGTCAACGGCGCCCAGGCCTACGAGTACGAAGTCTCGAAGATCCGGCAGCACGACCTCTTCCGCCGCTGCGGTGCGCGCACGCCGCGAACCAGGGCCGTCAATCATCCTTCCGTACTGCACAAGGCGGCCGAGGGGCTTGCATACCCACTCCTAGTCAAGCCGAATTGTGGCGGAGCCGGCGGCGGGATCCGGCGCGTCGATTCCGAACGCGATCTGGCGAGTGGCGAGTTCACCTTTGGCTGCGACCACACCGCGCTGGTGCAGGAGTTCATCCCCACCCGTGACGGTAGCTGCTACCGGATTGAGGTGCTCGACGGCGAGGTCCTCTACTGCGTGCGAATCCAGCGCGAGGGACAGGGCTTCAACCTGTGTCCGGCCGACGTCTGCCAGTCCGCGGCGAAGCCGGTCTTCACCCGTTGCGAACCGCTGCCGGAAGCGGCCGTGACTGCACTGGCCGTGGCCCGACTCGGGAAGATGGATGTCTGCGGCGTCGAGTACATGGTGGATCACCGCAGCGGCGATCCCGTGTTCTACGATCTCAACGCGCTCTCCAATTTCGTGGTGAACGCGGAGGCTGTCGTCGGTTTCAATCCCACGAAACGGTTCGTCGAATATCTCACCCGGCGGTTGTATTCGGCCGGACGGGCTCGTTACTGACCGCCACTGAACCCCGGCGGCCGTCGTCGCGCATACACTGGATAGCGGTACATCGTGACTTCCATGCGCTATCTGCTCTTCCTCCTGCCGCTGACCCTGTGCGGGCAACTCTTCCAGGCCGGTACGGCCCATCGTGAGATTACGCCGAAAGAGCCCGTTCCGATGTGGGGCTATGGCTCCCGCCACGACATGCTCTCCGAAGGTGTCATGGACCCGCTGTACGCCGTGGCGCTGGTCCTCCGCACCGGGGACCAGAAGCTGGCGATCGTGGGGATGGACCTTGGCCGGGTGCCCGCGGAAGATTCGCTGCAGCGCATCCGGCAGCGTGTGAAGCAGCAGACGGGCATCGAAAACTCGTTCATCGCCGGGTCGCATACGCATCACGGTCCGGTGATGGAGTTGACGGATAAAGAAGGACGCGGCAAGGGCAGGTTCGACGCGGCCATCCGCTACTACGCGCAGATGGAAGATGCCGTCGTCGAGGCCATTGTCGAGGCCAATTCCAGGCTGGCTCCGGCCCGGATGGCCACAGGCTCCGTGCAACTGCCCGGCTTCAATGTGAACCGCCACACGAAGCTGGAACCCAAGCCCAGCGATCGCGAACTGGCGGTGCTGCGCATCGATGGCCTGGACGGAAAACCCATCGTGATCCTGGCGAACTTTGCCGCGCACCCCACCACCCTGCCGGACAAGACCATGAAGTTCTCAGCCGACTGGGTGGGCCAGATGAAGAACTGGGTCGGCGCGCAGGCTGGAGCTCCAGTGATGTTCATGCAGGGCGCCTCCGGAGACCAGTCGGTCAACCGGGAGAAGGGCGGCTACAAGGAGTACGGCGAGGCGATTGGTGCCGAGGTCTGGAAGCTGGCCCAGGGTCTGCAGCCCAAGGACGTGGAGAAGCCTACCCTGATCGTGAAGGAAGAGCGGTTCCCCTTCAAGGCGCGAGTGGATCTCTCGAATCCCATGGTTCACGGAATGTATGCGAAGGCGTTCTTCCCCGAGCTCATAACGAACTTTGAAGACGAGTACGTCGGCGGCGTTCAGCCCCGCCTCACCGTGGCGCTGCTCAACGGCGACATCGCGCTGGTAGGCGCCAGCGGAGAGTTCTTCTCGAATCATGCCATCCGGCTGAAAGAGCGGGCGCGCGTGAAGCAGTTGTTCTTCTTCGGCTACTGCAACGGCTACCACCAGTACTTCCCCACCATCGAAGCGGTGGCGGAAGGTGGCTACGGAGCCGATCCGACGGTATCGCCCGTGGCCGTCGGCGCCGGCGAGCAGCTCATGAATACGGCGCTGGTGTGGATCTATCAGATGTTAGGGAGGATCCGGCAGTGAAGAAGTTTGTGGTATTCCTGCTTGCGCTCTCGGCGGCGCAAGCGCTCACCCTGGTCGACAAGGGCAAGTCGAAGTATACGATCGTGGTTTCGGCGCAGGCCTCGCCGTCCGAGCAGAGAGCCGCCCAGGAACTGCAGCGGTTTGTGGAAGAGATGTCCGGCGCGAGGCTTCCGGTTTCGCCGGACGACAAGCCTGTTCGCGGACCCATGGTCCTGGTGGGCGATAGTTCGGCCTTGCGGAACCTGAAACTGCAGGTGCCGTTCGACAAGTTGGGACCGGAAGGCTTCATGCTCCAGGCCGCGGGCAACAATCTCATCATCGCCGGCGGCCGGCAGCGCGGCACGATGTACGGCGTCTATACGTTTCTCGATCAACTCGGCTGCCGCTGGTTTACGCGCGAGGTGAGCCGCATTCCGAAGACGCCGACTATCGCTGTTACGCGCTACGCTCAGCCTGAGATCCACAAGCCGGCCTTCGAGTACCGCGAGCCGTTCTTCTTTGAAGCCTGGGACAAGGACTGGGCTGCCCGCAATCGCACCAACGGCAATCACTCGCAGCTCGATGCCTCCACCGGCGGCAAGCTGCAGTACTACCCGTTCGTCCACTCTTTCTACGAACTGGTGCCGCCCAAGGAGTACTTCTCCGACCATCCCGAATACTTCTCGCTCATCGACGGCAAGCGCCGCACGGAGCGCGGCCAGCTTTGCCTGACGAATCCCGACGTCCGGCGCGTCGTCATTGCGCGCGTCGAGGCCTGGATCAAGGAGCATCCCGACGCCACCATCTTCTCGGTCTCGCAGAACGATTGGGAGGGCTGGTGCGAGTGCGACAAATGCCGCCGTGTCGAGATGGAGGAGGGCGGCCAGCACTCCGGCCCGCTGCTGCGCTTCGTGAATGCGGTGGCGGAGTCCATCGGCCAGCGCCATCCAGACAAGCTGATCGATACTCTGGCCTATTGGTACACCGAGAATCCGCCGCTGAAGGTGCGGCCGGTGAAGAACGTGCGCATCCGGTTATGCCCCATCGGCATCTGCGTCTCGCATAGCTTTGGCCAGTGTCCGCGCAGCGCCTATTTCTACCAGAACCTGCAGGCGTGGTCGAAGATCACCAGCCAGCTCTACATCTGGCACTACAACACGAATTTCTCGCACTACCCGATGCCGTTCCCCGATTTCGACGAACTCGCCGCGGACATCCCGCTCTACAAGCAGCACGGTGTGGTGGGCCTGTTCATGCAGGGCGCTTATGCCGCCGGCGGAGGTGGGGAAGCTTCAGAGTTGCGGGCGTACGTCATCGCCCGCCAGTTGTGGGACACCTCCACCAACGTCGATCAGACTGTCCAGGAATTCCTGGAGGGGGTCTATGGGGCGGCGGCCGGCCCGATGCGGGCCTACTATGACCTGCTGCACGGCGAAGTGCGCGGTCCGGGCGGCCGGCATCTCTGGATCTTCAATGTGCCGGACTACTCGGCAGGCTTCCAGGCGAAGGCCGCGGAACTCTTCGCGAAAGCCGAAGCGGCGGCCGCAGACGACGCCACCGGGCGGCGCGTGCAGAAGGCAAAGCTGCCGCTGGAATACTACGGCCTGCTGCGCGCCACCGAGTTTGACGTGCACGGCTCGCAGTGGGGACCGGCGGACCTGGCGAGCCTGAAGCCGCGTGCCTTGGACCTCATCGCCCGAATGCGCACCTTCGGGATCCAGAGCATCCACGAAGGGCAGGAACTGGCCCGCGATGAGAAGCGCTACAACGAAATGACCTCCGTCCCCCTGTTGACCATCGAGAACGGACACTGGCGCGCGGATGTGGTGCCGGAACTCAACGCCCGCGTGGTGCGGTTGATCGATAAGTCGACGGGCCGCGACACCATGCGCCGCTTCCCGCCCGGCGAAGGCGCTTATCCGTTCGTCGGCGGACAGGTCGCCAGTGTACACGCCGACTATTACGCCAAGGCCCTGGATGTGACCTGGAAAGTGGAATCGCAATCCGCCGAACGGTTGGCCCTGCTGGGCCAGTGCACGAACGGCCTTCGCATCCGCCGCGTTTTCGAACTGAACGCAGCGGGCCTGCACACCTCAACCCAGGTGGAGAACACCGGCCAGGCGCCGGTGCCTGCCGCGTTGCAGGTGCGAGCCGAGTACACACCCGGCGACATCGACAAAGCAGCCATGTCGTTCACCCGGATCAATGGCCAGCGCGTGGAGCAGCGCTTCATCACGCCCAACCACGAGCCCACGGACAAATACACATGGAACGGCGGGGACAAACCAAGCCGCGAATGGAAACTGCAGCAGGGTGGAGGCCAGTCGCTGTTCGTCCGTTTCCAGGATGAGCAGGTAGGCCGGACCTATCTGAGCTGGACCGCCAAATCGCGAGCCGGAGCGCAATTCCTCCTGTGGTCGCCGGAGAAGACGCTCAAGCCCGGTGAATCACTAAGACTGGAAGCGGACTACGGCGCGGACCGCCCCTAGTCAAGCCCGTACTCATCCGAAACAAGCGCGAGCTGAAAGCTGATAGCTGACAGCTGATAGCCGGAAGCTGGAAGCTGGAAGCTGACAGCTTCCTCAATACTGATTAAACTCCGTGGCCCACCGGAACGCCTCCACCAGGTGGCCGCCCTTCCTGGCGATGATCGTCCGCAACTCCGCCCGCGCCTTCTCCTTGTCCTCGGGCGTCCAGTCCGGACGGTACTTGTGCATCGCCGGCTCCCACTGGCTCACGTGGGCCAGCCCCGCCGCTTCCTTCTGCTCTTTCACGGAATCGATGTTCACCCACATGTTCGCGTCCTTCTCCGTGACATAGAAGAACATCATGGCCGGTACCTTCCAGGGCTCCAGGCCCTGCTGCAGGCGCTGGTTCGGAAAGTACAGATGGAACTCCGCCGCCCGGATCGCATCCAGCGTATTCATGGCCGCCATGCGGTGATCGGTCTTGTGCCAGCGGACATAGTCGGAGCCGGGATCCACCGTCATCACGATGTCGGGCCGGTAGCGCCGGATCACCTCCGTGGCCTGCTCGACCAGGCGGCGGCTGTCCACATACTCCAGCAGCCCGTCGTGATGACCCAGCCACAGCAGATTCTCCTTCGGGATCCCCAGAATGCGGTTGCCCTCTTCCTCCTCCGCCTTTCGGATCCGAGCCAGGCGCTCGCCGGTCATCTCGAGATCGTACGAGCCCTTGTCGTCGTTGGTGTAGATCACGATGCGGATCGTGTTGCCGTTCTTCGCCAGCAGGGCCAGTGTGCCGCCGCAGCAGAACGCGTCGTCGTCCGGATGCGGAGTGAACAGCAGGATCGTCTTGCCCTTGATATCTTCGATCCGCGGCGGCGTGTCGGCGCCGGAGGCAGTCAGCAAGGTCAGCAACAGGGCGGGGAAGAGTCTCGAGAGTCGAAGCAGCATGGAGGTTCTCACTTTTGCGGCAATCAGGCCGATCGCGGCTCCGGCTGCGGCTCGGCCCTCATCCAGGAGATCAGGATAGCGAAGACGACGAAGAGCGGGATCATCGTCATCGGCTCCGGCCGCAGCGGCGGTTGCAGGTAGCGGAAGGAATTGGCAATGGCCGTCCAGGTGAGCAAAAGGAACATCGGCCGCGCCTTGGCGTAGCGCGCCACCAGCACGGCCACAATCAGGGTCGTGATGACCAGAAACGCCCAAATTGCTTCCTGCGGAGCCCACTTCAACTGATCGTGCAGATCCCAGGTGAAGGCCGCATAGGTGGTCGTGATCGCGGTCTGCCACGCCAAAGTCTTCGAATACAGGATCAACGCAGCCAGCACGGCGCCGGCTACCGTGTAGCTGAATCGCACCTGCAGGCCTTCGCCCGCGTAGATGGCCAACCCGATGGCAATTGCCGCGCTCACGATCGCCGCCCATGCCGGACTCGGCGTTTCCGGCTGCGAGCCCTCCCGTGTCAGTTCCTTGCGCAGGCGCCACGCACACCAGGCATACGAGAGCCCCAGGATCGCTCCGAACGAGAGCTCCATCGCTTTCCACCAGCCCAGTGGCATCTCCCGCCAGATACCCTTGCCCCAGGGTTGTAGCGACGCCCCAAACGCGAACCCGATTCCTCCGCCCATGCAGCCGAAAAGCGCGAACCAGGCCGGGACACGGGCTCGCAGCACGGCCAGCAGGCACAACCCGCCCACCCACAGCCCAGCCCACATCTCCTCGCGCGGCTTCTCCAGGCGATTCGAAAAGTACATTAGCTTGGGATGGTCGATCAACGCCCAACCGGCCCAGGTCCCCAGCACCATGGCCGCCAGTCCAATCAGGATCCGACGGTTCGGCAGCTTATCGCGGTCCAACGCCACGCCCAGGAATGCCCCGCCCAGCAGGCCCCAGGCCGCACCTTTCAAGCCAAAGCCGAGGATCGCCCACCAGAAAGTCTCCGGATGCTGGCTGAGCCCCACCGTCTGCCCGTAGGTTTCCTGCCCGCCGAAGCCGACGCCCACCGCGCCCAGCGCTGCGATGAGGCCCGCGTCCGACTCCCGGCCCAGGAAGAAACAGAGCGCCAACCCGATCATTGCGCCGGGAATCATGGCCCCCAGGGAACCCCCGCCAATCGAGCCGCGCAGCCCCCAGCCCAGGGACATCGTGATGGCGCAGAAGAGGCACCAGAACCAGGCAGGTCGTTTAGTCATTTGCATAATCTGACCTGAACCAGGATAGTGGAGCCGCGGCCCTCCGTGGGGAGAATCCGTTGCTAGCCGAAACTAAAAAGCGCCGGCCGACGGTGGTTCCGTCAGGGCCGGCGCTTTTCGGAGAAATAAGCCCGCGCGGAGCAGGGGGGTAGGTGGCCGCGCGGGCTGTTCAGCTTGCAAACGCGATCTAGAAGCCGAGCCGGAGCCCGAACCGGATCTGGCGTTCGCCGAACGAACTGGAGATCACACCAAATGAAGCCGGGCTGCTGACGCTGGTCCCCGGTCCGTTGAAGTGCGAAGTATTCGGCAGGTTGTAGAACTCAGCACGGAAGTCCATGTTGATCCGTTCTGTGATCGGGAACTTGCGGTTGATCATCAGGTCGGTGTTCCACACACCCGGGTTGCGCAGCAGGTTTCGGCCGGTGGTGCCGAAGGCGGCTGCCGCGGTGACAGGCGCAAAGGCCGTGACATCAAACCAGGTCGCGCCCGGTCCGATTCCATGCGGATAGGCGACGGTGGTATTGATCTGGTTCGCCGTCTGAATGTTGTTTGGTGCGTTGAGCGAGCTGCCCGATGCGCCCACCGTGAACGGAGTGCCCTTGTACGCGGACATGATGCCGTTCACCGCCCAGCCGCCGACGATCTGGGAGATCAGGCCCTGGTTGGCGAACTGCTTGCCCTTGCCCACCGGCAGTTCGTAGACCCAGGCCATCTGGAAGACCTGCGTGCGGTCATACCCGGCGACGGCGCGGTTGCGCCGGAAGACCGGAGCGTAGTTCCAGTTCACTGAGGCCCAGCCGTCGTCGTCGGTCATGTTGATGGCCTTCGACCACGTGTAGGCGCCCTGCAGCATGAGGCCCTTCGAGAACTGCTTCCGCAGGCTGGTCTGCAGCGAGTGGTAATTGGCGCTCAGATAGCCGTCCCACATGTTGGTGGCGGCGGTGCGTCCGAAGAGCTGGTAGTAAGGCTGGCTGGCCTGGCCGCCGCCCGGGACGCCCGAGTTGATATCGTAATCGGCCAGCATGTGCGTGCTCTCCGTGCCGACATAGGCCACGGAAACGATGGCATCCTGCGGCAGCTTACGCTCAATGGTGAAGTTCCAGCTCTGCGTGTAGCCGCGGTGGATCTGCCCGGCATACGGGCTGCGCATATCGGCGACTCCAGGCAGCGTCACGATGCCGGTGGAGAGATCCGGGCCGAACACCGGCGGAACACCGCTGGCCAGCGACCCGGCCGTGGCGTATCCGTTCGGAGCCTGGAAGTTGAAGTTGACCGTCAGCGGGTAGAAGCCGCGCAACGGCCGCGAGAACGGCAGCGGATCGAAGTTGATGCCGTAGCCGCTGCGGATCACGGTCTTGTCGTCCAGGCGGTAAGCCAAGCCGACCTTCGGGGCAAACAGCTTGTGGCTCACCGTCACGCCGACGTCGTTCGGAACGCCGCCGCGGCCGCCCAGGTAGACGAGATTCGTCGCCGGATCCAGCCGCTCGATGCCTTTGTCGTGGGCGCGCGTCATCAGGGGATAAAGCTCATAGCGCAAGCCCAGGGAGAGGGTCAGCTTCTGGTTGATCTGCCAGCGGTCCTGCGCATACCAGCCGAACTGCCATTCGCGCGGGGTCATCAGGATGTACTGCAGGCTCTTCTGGATGTTGTCGGTCGCACCCAGCAGAAACTCGGCATAGGCGTTGTAGTTGTTGGGGCTCGCTCCGCCGGCAATAGCCGTCGGGCCGCCATTAAACGAGAAAGAACCACGGGGACCCGCGCCCAGTTCAGGCTGGTAGTGGGTCATGCGGTGGTTCACGCCGTCAAACCCAAACCGGAAGATGTGCGCGCCCTTCGTCCAGGTCAGGTTGTGGCTCATCGTGTACGACTCTTCCGTACGGAACGCCGGCATCCAGTTCGGCACGCCGAAACCCTGGTAGCCGCTGATCCCGATGTTCGGGAAGCCCTTCTGGGCCAGTTCGGGTCCACCCAGTCCGGGAATGCCCAGCGTGGACGAGAAGTCCTTGCCGAAGTCCGTGCCCGTCACCGTCTGGTCCATGCGCTGGTAGCCGATGACGCCGTCCAGCAGCAGGGTGGGCGAGAAGGTGTAGGTGTGGCCGATCGACATGTTCATCACGCGGGTATCGCCGGTGCCAGGATCGGATCCGGGCGACGGCCCAATGCCGTCTCCGAACAGGCCGTGACCGCCGGAGAGAGCCTTCATGATGCCGTAGTGGCCGAAGATCTGGTGCTTGTCGTTGCGGGTCCAGTTGATCTTGGCGTCGTTGTAGTCGCGGTTGAACAGCGGCACTTGCGATCCAAACCAGTTGTTCAATGCGCCCGAGGAAGTGGGGCTCGGATAGTAGGCTTGGATCAGATTTGCGATCGGGCTGATGCGGTTGGCCGGGATGATGTTTCCAGCGAAGGGGGTGCGTCCACTACCGTCCGCTCTGCCGGTGGCCGGATCGTAGATCGTCGTGCCGCTTGCGGAAAAGTTCCCCGTGCGGAGGTCCGCCGTAGGCACCGAATAGGTTCCCACCGCGCCCTGCCGCTGCCGGGTGCCGTCAAAGCTGTAGAAAAAGAACAGCTTGTTCTTCTTGATCGGTCCGCCGATGGTGCCGCCGTAGTTGTTGTAGATGCTCAACGGCTTGCCGACGCCCGGCGCCTGGAAGTAATTGCGAGCCTTCAGGTGCTGGTCGTCGTGATACTCAAATGCGCTGCCATGGAACTGGTTGGTGCCCGACTTGGTGATCAGTGTGATGGAGGCGCCACCCGCCATGCCCTGCTCGGCGTCACCGGCGGAGGTGGTGACGTTCACCGTGTCCACCATTTCGGCCGGCATCACATACCCCGTGTGGTGCGGCAGCCATAGATTCACGCTGCTCGCCCCGTCGATGCGGGTCATGTTGTTGTTGGCATTGGTTCCGTTAATGTTGGTCCGCAGGGAGCGGCCTGGCGTGTCGGTCACCGAATTCTGGAACGACGCGGGCGTGGCGCCCGGAACCAGGTTGATCAGCGACTGATAGTTCCTGTAGCCCGTCAGGGGCAGTGAGGAGACCTGCTTGGAGTTCAGCTCCGTATGCGTGTCAGCCTTATCCGTCTGCAGGGAAGTGGCCGACGCCTCCACGGTGATCTGCTCTGTCGTGGAGCCAACCTCCATCGTTACGTCACTGCGCGTAATGGTGTTCGCGGTGACCGTCACATCCGTGCGCGTATACGGCCGGAAGCCCTGAGCCGAGATCTTGAGATCGTAGCTGCCCGGTACGATGTTGGAGACGGTGAAGCGGCCGCCCTCATCCGATTTCGATTCGTAGACTTGGCCGGTGCCCTTATTGGTCAGCGTGACGCTGGCGCCCGGCATCGCTGAGTTGGATGAGTCCTGCACAAGTCCCACCACAGAGCCGTACAGAACCTGACCGTCCGCCGTGAACGGGCTGACGGCAAACAATATACACAAACAAATCAAAGCTAGCGCTTTGCTGTTTATATTCACGAGACAACCTCACTTGTTGTGTGCCTTTGGATTTCGAGCACTGTCCGCTCCCGGCTTTGGCGGGCTGCGCCTCGAAAAACCTGACTGCGGACCCTGATGAATAGGAGGCGCAAATGTCCCGGCGACCCGTTGGCAGGAGAGATGCCTGGCAGTCCGGAGTGGACTCCACGCCGGCGGCGGGATTCGCAAGAACCCGCTCCCAACCTTTGCCCCTGCCTGATGGAAGCAAGTCTTCCACCTCCATGGGGCGAGTCTAGGCGTCTTGAAGGGGCATCGGAAGTCAGAACCTGTTGCAACGCTGTTTAGGTTCCGTTGCAACGCGTTTCAATGCCGTTACATCACTGTAATTAAAGGATTTCGCAAAAATCTAGGCCCGCCGTCAGGTGCCTGCCTGATGCTCTTTTCGGCGATACAGAATGCGCAGTTTTGGATCCAGGGGAGCTCCGCCTCGCACCCGGAATTCCAACAGAGCCTCAAATGATGGGACCGGCTTCCCGGCTGCTACGCCCAGCTTTTTGAGAATCTCCCCCAAAATTGTGGGGTTGCATACCACGGCGGCCGCACCCTCCGTCCCCAGAGTCCGGACCCCGGCCAGAACCAGGATTCGTTTATCCGGCGTGACGCCCCTCGTTAACGCCACTATCGCGAATTCGGTGCCGTTCTCCAGATCTTCGCTCGCGACATAGTAGCGCGCCTCGTCCGGCCCCGGTTGCTCATTTTGGACCGCCCCGTGCGATGCCATCGGCCCCTGGGATTCCGGCTTGAGATTGAACTTCTCCAGTTTCGGCAGTTGAGCCATCGGCTGGTTCTGCTCCTGGCCGCCCACGAAGATGAGATCGCTCGACTCCGCGTCGTCCCAGGTGAAAAGCTGCGCCCTCTTGACGCGCGCGTCCACGCTCATCCGGCCCAGCAGGCGCGAGATGTCTCGCACGGCCGTCACTTCTCCTGCGCCCGTGTACAGGTCATTGACAGGTCCATCGGCGCCGTGGGCAAACGCCGGTAGCTTCAGTCCCGTCGCAGTCGTGCCATGAAACGCCGGATTCGAGAACACGATGATCGGGGGCTCCGGTTCCAGAAACTCGTGCCAGAAGGTGGTGAGTTGCCAAGGGAGATCCGGCTGCGTGCTGCGCCGGCCATACCAGAATCCGCCGCCCGCTCCGGCAATCGCGGACAGTACCGCAGCCAGCACCGTTCGCCGCGTAGGGGAAACACGTTCTTCTGCCGCGGTCTGTTCGCCATGGCCATTCCCATGCCCATTCCCGTTTCCGTTCGAGTGCCCATTCTGCCGGTAGCTGCCGGAGACAACGTAAGCCCCTTTGGGGATCGAGATGATGACCGGGTCCGCCGCGCCTTCCTGTGTGTAATACTCCGCCAGTTTGCTGCGCAATCGGCTGGCAACCACTCGTACCGTGGAATCGCTGCGCGGGTCATAGTCGTCGCCGCGGCCCAGCGCATTCGTGGCGATTTCAAACTCTTTCACCGGTTTGCCGGGCTGCTCGACACCATGCGTCGCAAGGTATAGCAGCACGTTCCGCATCGGATCAGATGTTGAGAAGCCCGGGTCGGCCAGGATTCGCTTTACTTGGGCTAGTACCTCTTCGGGAGCCGGACCGTCCATAGTCAGTTTTGACGCTGCGCCTCGGTGCGCGGTAACACGTTTCGAGGCAGGGCAAAAACGGCGCTGGCCCATTGTTAAGGGCGCAACGCCGTTGATTGCCGTTACTTAGCGGGAATCTGGCTGGATGATTAGCTCCAATTAGCCATTCGTTTGAGCGCGAATACTACCGCTCCACGCCCCCTGCACTCCGGGCTCTAGTGCCGGAAATGCCTTACACCGGTGAGGACCATCGTGATGCCCAGCCGATTCGCCGCCGCGATCACGTCGGCGTCCTTGACAGATCCGCCAGGCTGAATGATCGCCGTTGCGCCATTCGCCACGGCACCCTCAAGTCCATCCGGGAAGGGGAAGAACGCGTCGGAGGCCACCACGCTGCCGGCCAGGGAAAGCACCGATTTACGCGCCCCGATCTCGACGGAGAACACGCGGCTCATCTGCCCCGCACCCGAACTCAACAACTGCCCCGCCTTGGCATACACGATCGCGTTCGATTTCACGTGTTTGCACACCTTCCATCCGAACTTCAGCGCGGTCCACTCGGCTTCCGTCGGCTGCCGTTCCGTCACCACTCGTGCGGTGGCGGGATCGAAAGTGGCCAGGTCCGGCGACTGAGCCAGGAACCCGCCGGTAATCGACTTCACCACCATCTCGTCCGGCACTCCTCCTTCCACCGTTACCAGCCGCAGGTTCTTCTTGGCAGTCAGAATGGACAGGGCCTTCTCGCTATAGCCAGGCGCGGCAATCGCCTCGACAAACAGGCTGGAGACCTCGAGCGCCGTGGCCTCGTCCAACGGCCGGTTAAAAGCCAGCACCCCGCCAAACGCGGACACGGGATCGGCCTCGAAGGCCTTCTGATAGGCCGCCAGCAGGGTGGGCTGCTCGGCGCAGCCGCACGGGTTCGTGTGTTTGATGATGGCCGCTGCCGGATCGGAAAACTCGCAGATCAACTGCCAGGCGGCGTCCAGGTCCACCAGGTTGTTGTAGGAGAGTTCCTTGCCATGCAGTTGCTTGCAGCCGGCGATGCCCGTCGTCCCGGCGGCGTAGAGCGCAGCCGCCTGGTGCGGATTCTCACCATACCGCAGCGCCTGGCGCCGCGGCACATGAATGTTCAACACGGGCGGCGTGGATTCCTTCTCATCCGACCAGCCGTCCTCGACGACATCGATCGAGGCCAGCCGCGCCGTGATGGCGGCATCGTATCTGGCGGTCGTGGCATAGGCTTTCCGCGCCAGGTTCCAGTGCGTCTTCTTCGACAACACGCCCGCATTCGCGCTGAGCTCGGCCAGAATGGGCTCGTAGTCCTCCGCGGCCGTGACAACGGCAACATCCTCGAAGTTCTTGGCTGCCGCGCGGATCATCGTCGGCCCGCCGATGTCGATGTTCTCGATCAGTTCTTCGACAGGCGCACCCTGCCGGGCCGCAACCTTCTCAAATTCGTAGAGATTCACCACCACCATGTCGATGGTCGAGATCTCGTGCTCGGCCAGGGCCGCCATGTGTTCCGGTACGGCACGGCGGGCCAGGATTCCGGCCGCCACGCGCGGGTGAATCGTCTTCACCCGGCCATCGAGCATCTCAGGGAAGCCAGTGACTTCGCTGACGTCTTTGACGGCTAAACCGCCGTCTCGCAGCATCTTCGCGGTGCCGCCGGTGGAAATGAGCTCACAGCCCAGGGCCGTCAGGCCCTTCGCGAAGGGCAGCAGGCCGGACTTGTCGGTGACGCTGAGGAGTACACGTTTGACTGCGGGCATAAACGTCTATTCTCCCACTATCGGCTCCATTGCTACCATATTCTCGTGGCTTACAAAATCACTCTGATCCCCGGCGATGGCATCGGGCCGGAAGTAGCCGATGCGACCGTGCGAGTGCTGGAAGCGACCGGCGTTGCGATCGATTGGGAGAAAACCGAACTCTCGGCTTCCATCATCGAGAAGTCGGGCACCAGCCTGCCCCCGCACGTGCTGGAGTCGATCGAACGCACGGGCGTTGCGCTGAAGGGACCCGTCACCACCCCCATCGCGGGCGGCTTCAAGAGCGTCAATGTGGCCATCCGCAAGCAGTTGGATCTGTTTGCCAATGTTCGCCCCGTCTTTACCCTGCCTGGCCTCAAGACGCGCTTCCAGGATGTCAATATCGACATGGTCATCTTCCGCGAAAACACGGAAGACCTCTATTCGGGCCTTGAGCACGAGGTCGTGAAGGACGTAGTCGAGAGCCTCAAGATCATCACGCGCTATGCGTCCATTCGCATCGCCCGCTACGCCTTCGAGTACGCGAAGAAGAATGGCCGCCGCAAGATCACCGCGGTCCACAAGGCCAACATCATGAAGCTGTCGGACGGGCTATTCATCCGCTGCTGTCGTGAGATCGCCACGGAGTATCCCGAAATCGCCTACAACGAGCTCATCGTCGACAATGCGTCGATGCAGTTGGTCATGCGTCCCGAGACATTTGACGTCCTGCTGCTTCCAAACCTTTACGGCGACATCGTGTCCGATCTCGCGGCCGGTCTGGTGGGCGGCCTGGGCGTGGTGCCCGGAGCCAACATGGGCGAGAATCACGCGGTCTTTGAAGCTGTTCACGGGTCCGCTCCGGACATCGCCGGCCATGGCATCGCCAATCCCACCGCGCTGATGTCTTCTTCCATCCTGATGCTGCGCCATCTCGGCGAAGGCCTTGCCGCCGATCGTCTGCAGAAAGCTCTGGCCCTCACCTTCCGCGAAGGAACCCACTTGACCCGTGACCTCGGCGGCTCCTGTGGCACCAAAGAGTTCACCGACGCGGTCATCAAAAACCTGGTTTAGGCCGGCCGGAGGACAGATCCGGCACAGGAGCATCCATGAAACTTGCCGCTTTTCTGCTGGCGCTCTCCCTGTCCCTCGGTTGTGCCCAGACCCCGCAACGGCCTCCGGCGCCGCCCAAGCCGGTGCTCACGGTGGAAAAGCTGGACGCCACGCCCTGGCCAGGCAGTCTCAACACCGTACAACTGGCGACGCCCGGTCGCTGGGAGTATGCCATGATGATTGCCGAAGCGGGCAAGCCCACGCAGATCTTTCCGCCTCGTTCCGTCGAACCCATCGCCGGCGGCCTCTTGGTGGAAGAGCTGAATCGCGCCGGCATGGTTGGCTGGGAGGTAGTCGGCACTTCCACCTTGAAGCCGGGACAGCTCACCATTCTGCTCAAGCGGCCCCTGGTCGTAGCGGTACCCCAATAGGGCACCTGCAACATCGGCCCGGTGTTCTGCCCGCTAAATCTGCCAGCCGGTCTCGCTTGCTCTTTCGGAGGGCAACCCGATTGGCGAGATTTACTGCCGCCGCTTGCGCCGCGGCTTTGTATACAAGGATGCTCACGACGCCTGCTGCGACTTGCGCACCAGGTCCTGCTGCGCCTCATGCTGCCCCCAGGCTGTCGCAACCGGCACGCCACGCTTCGGCGGGCCGGTTCTCCAGCAGGCCTGAATCCTTCGGCCCCGGCGCCGGGCGAATGCTGGATGGCGCCGCGGCCACGACCGCCTTTCCGGGATCGAAGTAGCCGCCCCGTCACAACCGCAGCGGATCCGCTACCGCTTCTGCCGTGCGGCTTCCAGTTGCCTCAGCACGAACGGGTTCTTCGGCAGCTTCGCATCCCACGACTGCCATAGCGCCAGCCGCCGCGACTCCAGCGACGCAGCCTCTTCCTCCTGGCCCGCCTCCCGGTGGACCCGCGCCGAATCCCGATACAGATTGGACAGCTCAACGGCGTCGGGCAGACTCACCTCCGCCTTCGGTTTCGACGCCAGGACGCCGTCCAATAGCTCTTTGTAGATCTCCGCTCCGCGGCGAGGCTTCCCTGTCCGTGCTTCATACCGGGCTTTCGCCTCCAGGCCCTGCATCGCTTCGGAACCCAGCTCGATCGACTTCGCCGGATACTGCTTCAACGCGCCTAAGTGGGCAAAGACGGTATCTATCCTCTGGCGCGCTTCCGCGTATTCTCCCAGCGATAGCAGCGGATCCACAGAGGCCGCCAGCGTCGTGGCCTGGTCGCGCAGCCAGCCCGCATTCTCCTTGGTGCCCTCCAGGTGCTTCAGCGCGTCATCATAGATCTCCAGGGCTCGGCGCGGCTGGGAATGCCGCACGATACCGGCCAGTCGGACCTCGGCATAAAAAGCCCGGTGCCTGCTGAGATGCTCCTTCGGATCCCGCCTGGCAAATCCATCCGCAATCGTAAACGCCCGCGTCAGGCTGGCCTCGGCCTCTTTCGTTCTGCCTAGACTGATGGCGTCGTCCTCTCCCAGAATCTGGCCTTCGCGCACCAGCGCCAGAGCCAGTGTCAGCAGCCGGCCCGGCCTCTTCTCCTGCTCACCGGGATCCAGAATTCGCACTGACTCGCGCACCGCCTGCAACGCTTCCTCCAGAGCCCCGCGCTCGCGGTGAATCAGCGCCACGATCATAAGCGTGGCGCCCGTCTGGCTCGGCCAGTCTGTCGCCTTCGCGAACTCGATGGTGCTGCGGCAGAGCGCCAGCGCCTGCGCCAATTCGCCTGCCAGGCGGTAGCGGTTGGCTACATTGATGCCCGTGATGATCGCCTGCTGCGCTTCCAGCCGGGCCGGCAGGCCGTGACCGTTCACCGCTTCGAGATACCGTTTCAGCGCCTCATCCGACTTGCGCGCGAACTTCAGCGCTTCCTCGTCGTGGCCGCCGTCTCCCGCCAGAATCATTCTGTCGTGCGCGATCTGGGCCGACCGCAACAGCGCCAGGCGATTCTGCGGCTGCGCCGCCAGCACCGCGTCAATCAACTCCTGGGCCTTCAGTTCACTCTGCTGAGCCTTCTCGGTTTGCCCGAGATTGGCGGAAATGCCCACACCCTGCACGCGGGCCACACGCATGTAGGCCGTGGCCACCTCCAGGCTCAGGTCCGGATCCATCCTGACGCCCACGCTCACCCGCCGCAGGTACTCCAGGGCCGTGTCCACAATCAACTGCCTGGCCTTGGCCCCACCGGCCAGTTGGGCCACTTCCACATCCACGTCCAGCAGCTTCCCGGCCAGTTGCCGCACATCCTGGAACCGCCGTTCGGCGATAGCCCTCTCACGATTGGCGACATAAACTCCGGTTGTAAGGCTGATACCCACGAGAACCACCGCCGCTACCGTCATCCAATAGCGCCGCGCAAACCGCCTGCCCCGGTACCAGAGGTCGCCCGACCGCGCCTGCACCGGCCGCCAGGCCAGTACGGCCCGGATGTCGCTGGCCAGCTCGTCCACAGAACCGTAGCGCTCTTCCGGCTCAACCCGCATTGCCTTGCGCAGCACGTAATCCAGATCCTTGGGCACCTCCGGATTGATCCGGCTGGCCGCGGCCAGCTCCGTGGAGTCTCCGTTCTGCAGATTCTTCGAAGGCGCGGAACCGGTGAGCAGCTTGTAGAGCACCGCGCCCAGCGAGTACACGTCCGTCGCGGTAGTCTGCGCCGCGCCTGCAAACTGCTCCGGGCTCGCATAGCTGGGTGTCAGCAGCCGCTCGATGGTCTGTGTGGCTTCACCCGTCTCATCTACCAGGCGCGCAATGCCGAAATCCAGCAGCTTCGGAGCACCCGCCGGAGTCACCAGGATATTGGAAGGCTTCAGGTCGCGGTGAATGATCAGGCGACGGTGCGCGTGCGAGACTCCTTCACACACCTGCAGGAACAGTCTGAGCCGGTCTTCCACCTCGATCTCCGATGCGTAGAGATCGATGGGCACGCCATCCACATGCTCCATCACCAGGTATGGCCTTCCATCCTCTGTATGGCCCGCATCCAGCACATGGACGATGGAGGGATGTTGCAGCGACGCCAGCAACTGCCGCTCCCGCAGGAACCGGCCATGCCAGTCCCGCCGGTGGGAGGGGCGCAGCAGTTTCACAGCGACCGTCTGGTGGAGCTCGCCGTCGGCCCGCTCCGCCAGGTACACGACGCCCATGCCTCCGGCCCCAATCGGCCGCAACAGGCGATAGGGCCCGCACTGGCTCGGCTCTCCGCCCCCCGCCTCCCGCAGCCACTCCCCGGCCGCATCCGCGACCACGCCTGTCAGGTCATCGCAACTCTCGGACTCATAACTCAGCAGGGACTCCAGCTCGGCCCTCACCTCCGCCGCAATATTGCGTGTTCGAAGAATCCTTTCACGCTCCCGTGGCGTCAGAGCAACAAGCTCATGAAACAACTTTCGCAATTCCTGGTTCATCGCTGTTCCACTCGGGAGCCGGTTTGAGGAGATACTGCCGGAAGATGTATGATTAAGGATACGTCATCTGTCCTGCCTTGGAAGTATGGAAGGCCCTCCCGTGAGTAGCGAAACTGCTTTAAGCGAATTCGTTGATCTGCTGTACGGAGAACTGCACCGCATCGCTTCGGCGAAGCTGCGGGGCGAGCGCATGGGGCACACTTTGCAGCCCACCGCGCTGGTAAACGAAGTCTACGTAAAACTGGTCGCCGGGCAGGAACGGAAGTTCGAAGACCGGACCCACTTCCTGGCCGTTGCGTCCCGCGTAATGCGTCAGGTGCTGGTGGATTATGCCCGGGCCCGCGCCACTCACAAACGCGCCAGCGACGCGGTCCCTCTGACAACAGGACTCGCCGTCGCCCGCGATGGCGGCGTGGAACCCGTCGAGTTGTTGCACCTGAACCGCGCCCTGGAGGAACTCGCCCGGGAAGATGCCTCCCTCGCTCAATTGATCGAGATGCGCTACTTCGGCGGCATGACCGCTGAAGAAACCGCCCAGGCCACCGGACAGTCCGTCCACGTTGTGCGGCACGACCTGCGCCTGGCTCAGGCTTGGCTTCGCCGCAACCTGGCCCAGTAGAATCCGCGCCCGCCCCACCAAGCAGTTGCCCCTCCTCCGGCCAATCTCCTGAATGATGCGTCGAAGGCATTCTTAGTCCTTCCCCCTTCCAGTTCGATAAGCGAGATCCAGGACAGAATTTCGCAAGTCCGTTGGTCTGCGGCAGTGCAGGCAGCCGCTGCGCCGGCCTCTTGCGCGCGCTGCTTGCCGGGCGCCATGGATTCATGGGCGCCGCTGGGCCCACTCTAGCCACTTCATGCCGCGCCGGATTTCAGGCCCGAATTTTCCGGTGCAAAGTTTTTTCCACTCAGTTTGCGAATTCCCCGAAAAACTCTCGCTTGGCTGAATGAAGAGGCTTGCACGGCTCACTCATAGAGCCTTCAAAGCCTCGAACCTCTCAAATCAAGGAAAAAACATGAAAAGTAAATGGAAGAATCTCGTCCACAAGATTGCGGCCCGCCGGCTGGGGCTGGCCCTGGCAGCCGGCTTGACCGCGTCCATTGCCCTCTTTGCCTCCACCGACGACATGATGAACATGCACGCCGGACACAATGCCAAGGTTCCGGCAAAACTGGTGGAACTGGTGCGGCTCGCCACCCGCCCCTTCATTGACGTCAACGCCACCGCCGGTGCCGGCTACATGCCAGCGTTCGGTTGCGTGAGCGGACCCGACCACGGAGCCATGGGGATCCACTACATCAATGGCGAACTGGTGGGCGACGGGGAAGTAGACGCATCCAAGCCGGAGGCGCTGATCTATGAGCCATCGAAGAATGGCCTGCGTCTGGTCGGCGTCGAGTTTATTGTGGATGCGGCGGCGTGGATGAAGAATCACACCAGCCCGCCGATGCTGGAAGGCCAGGCGTTTCAGTTTGTGAACAGCCCCAACCGCTATGGCATTCCGGCGTTCTTTGAACTCCATGTCTGGGCCTGGCGCGACAATCCCAACGGCGCCTTTGTCGACTGGAACAACAATGTGAGCTGCGAGGGCCAGTAGTCCAGGATCGGGGCTGTATCCACGCGATATCGCCGTGCCGGCTGATTCCGGCAGGCATGGTGGCTCGGAGGAGCTCGTGTGGTACTTCCCCCGACCGATGATTCCTCTCCACCGGGCAGACCTTCTGCCCGGTGTCTCTGTGTCAGCTCACGGCCGTTCCGCCCGCGTCCGGATCGCCTTGAGCAGGCTCCACCGGATCAGGCCGCTGCCCGGATACACCAGCGCCCAGTATCGCGACATGGTGCGCTGAGCGCTTTCGTCGGTCGCGGCAATCCGCGTCTCTGTCACGATCCGGGTTCGTCCGTTGCCCGCATCCTCGATCAGGAAGTTGGCCGCGACCTTCACTTGCCCGGGAGGGTTCCACGTCAGGAACTCCTGCGGAGTCAGCCGCACCGCCCGGTTGTTCCAGGGCTGCCCCGCCAGTCCGAACACAAACTCCCGCGGCGTGTCATCCAGGGTGAAGAAACCGGACCCCGGCTGCTTCACCACATCCAGGACCCGGATGGGCGGCACTGCCATCCTCACGCTGGCCGGCCGCCGCATCCCGCCCATCACGAATCCTCGAATCCGTCCGAGCGTCTGCATGGCTTCCACATCGGCCAACGTGACCTCGTCCAATGCCGCACGCACCCGTTCGGTTGGAGCGTTCACCACGAGCTCATGCCTTTCGTGAATGTGATAGGCCGGCAGGAAGGCGTCGATCCGGCTGGTGGGCGACGGCGTGCTCGAGGAACTCAGAGGCCAGAACATTCCGGCCGTGAAGAGAACGGCCCCGGCCGCGGCACCGGCCGTCAACCCCTGGGCTCGTCGGGAAAAGCCTAGCCACCGCGGGGGCACAAAGACCGACAGGAGTCCAAAGGCGAACGTCACCAGCCCCGAATAGACCAGGACCGAGGGCCATTGCAGCCGCCCCATCGAACCCATCAAAGCCAACCCGCCAGCCGCAACCACAACCACGGCGGACGCGCGATACCACTGCGCTCGCGTCATGGATTCTTCCGCTTCACCCCCCGAGTATAGGGGGTTCCGCACCCCTCCGGAACCTGCGGCCGTGCACGGAACCTGATACCCCCGCCAGCCCATCCGTCTCCGCCCGTCATCTGCACTCCAGCCCTCACTCCAGCCGCAACACCTCCTGCGGATCGACCCGGCAGGCTCGACCCGTAGGCCCGATCGAAGCGGCCAGAACCGCCAGCATCATCACCGCCAGACTCGCTGAGTAACCCAACACATCGTGAAGTTTGACATTCACGTCCATCGCCGAAGAGACATAGCGCAAGGCCCCTGCCGCCAGAATCGTCCCGCACACCAGCCCGACTGCGGCCAGACGTCCCGAATACCCAAGGATGAAGGAGGCAACCTGTCCATGAGTCGCGCATAGGGCCATGCGGATCCCAATCTCCCTGGTTCGCTGGCTGACGAGATAGGACATCACTCCATAGAGTCCGGAGACCGACAGAAGCAGGGCGATCAGGCCAAGCAACCCGGACAGCCAGGATGCGGCCTGTTGGGGATAAACCTCCCAATCCAGCGTCTCCTGCAAGGCGACGACCCGGGCGCCGTGCGCGGAGCCTGGCGCGCGGCCCAGGGCCGCCGCCAACTGCCGCCGCGTATGCTCAGCCGTCCCTTTGCCCCGCACCGCGACCAGCGTGCCGGTTCGCAGGATGTCAGGAAAGTGAACACATGCCCGCGGAGCGCCGTCCTTCGCCTTAGCCACCACATCACCGCTCACGCCGATCACAATCGCCTCCCGGAACGGCGGCATGCGCGCCTGGTCCAGTTGATCCGGCTCCAGACGGAGGCTCTTGCCCAGCGGGTCCTCGCCCGGCCACAGTTGTTTAGCCGACAACTCGCTCACCACCACCACCGGCGCCTTGTTTTCCGCTTCCACCTGCGTGAAGGCGCGGCCGCGGACGATGGGGATGCCCAGCAGGCGGAAACCCTCGCTGGAGATGCGGTTCAGGTAGACCCTCTGCGAGCCCGGTCGCGAGGCATCGCGAGCCTGAACGGTATCCATGTCGTTCAATGGCCGGCCCATGAACGCGAGCGTCTCGATCCAGGATTCCTTCTGGAGAATGGCAAGCAGCTGACGCGCATCCTCCACGTTCTGGTTGGCCACGCCAAAGACGCCGGCCGCCGTGTAGCCGCGGCCGATCTGCGTCACCTGCCGGGCGCTGCGCAGCAGGACACTCGCCGTCACCAGCAGCATGACGCACGCCGAGATCTGGCCCACCACCAGCGCGTCGCGCAACCGGGACGCACGCAGTCCGGCCAGTTCGCCTCTGAGCGCGGTGGACACGGCAATGCGGGTCGCCTGGGCCGCCGGCGCCAGTGCGAACAGCACGGTAGTCAGGACCGCAACCAGCAGCATGTAGAGAAAGACGTGTGCATCGAGCTCCAACTCCGGGATCCGCATGCGGAACAGTATCGTGGGCGGAGCCGTCGCATAGATCAGCTGCAGCAGAAAATGGATGGCCAGCCGCGCCAACACCAGTCCTGCGGCCGATGCGGCCAGGGCGGTAATCAGACTCTCGGTCAGGAGTTGCCGCACCAGCCGTCCCCGGCCCGCGCCCAGAGAGAGCCGCACGCCAAACTCGCGCTGCCGGGCCATGGCGCGGGACAGCATCAGATTCGCTGCATTGGCGCAGGGGATCAGCATGGTGAGGCCGAAGGCGAGGAGCAGCGGCAGCGAGTAGGTGAGCGCGGTCCAGGTGACGGGAATGTCCAATTCGTCGAGCCTGGCTCGGGAGATGTGATCCCAATCAGGACGGCCCGCCGTGAGTCTTCGCGCGTAAGCGGTCAACATCGCTTCCGCCTGCTGCGAACTCACGCCCGGCCGCAGGCGGGCCACCACGCCGCGCGCGGGCACTTCGGCCAGGCCGGATCGCTGGTTCCAAGCCTCGATGGGAATCCAGAAATCAGGAGCGCCCACTCCATAGCGCGCGAGCTTCGGATCTGCTACTTCGACCGTACCCACCGGAGCGCCCGTAAACTCCGGCGCCGTGACGCCAATCACCTCGAACGGAATGCCCTGGATCGAGAGCCGGCGGCCCAGGATGCGGGGATCGCTCCCGAATCGGCTCTGCCAGGCCGCATGGTTCAACACCAGCACGGCTTCCTGCTCGCCGCTCTGAAACACATGGCCGAGCTTTGTGCTCGCTCCCAAGAGGCCGAGGTAGTTTGAGCTCACCATGCCCGAACGGGCCGGCTGCCCGTCCAGTCCGACGCCTTCGACCGTGCTGATGGCGACGCCGGAGAACGCGCCGATATGTTGCGCGACCGACTCCACATCGCGGAGGGACAGGTGCACCGCCGAGCCGTAGCGGGTCTCGAATTCCGCCGAAACCAGGCTGGCGGGATCGCGGACCGCCAGAGGCTTCAGCAGGAATGCATTGAAGACCGTGAAGAACGTCGCGTTCAAGCCCAGGCCCAGGCTCAGGGTGAGCACGGTGGCCAGCGCAAACCCGGGGCTCCTGCCCGCGGAACGCAGCCCGAACCGCAGATCCCCCGGAAGGTCGCGGAGCCACTCCAGAACCCGGCCCGTGCGCGTCTCGCCCTCCCCCAAAGCCCGCACCAGGGCTGCGTCCGGATCTCCGCTCAGATAGTCGGACCACGCCCGGTGGAACTGCTCCTGCGCCAGCGTAGTGCCTTCATCCTCGAGGCTGAAGGCCTCGAGGGCCGGATCCAACCGTTCTTCATAGCGCAGGGACGATACGGCCCAGCGGCTGAGGCGCGCACGGCGCAGGCTCCACCACACCACGACTTCGATCGCCAGGAAGGTAAGGAATCCGAACGGATTGATGGCGCTGTGATACACGATCCACGTAATCGGAACCAGCAGCAGCGCGACGCTGGCATACAGGGCGCAGGTGACGATCAGGGGCCGCTTTCCAGGCAGGTAGGAACACGTGAACGGCATCTTCCGCCAGTCGAGGAAGAGGTACTCGAAGCAGGCGGCCGCCAGAAAGCCCATGACCACCGGCCACGCCACGACAGTGAACACCCCCTCTCCGCGAACGAAGAAGATGGCGGCCGCACCGACGATGGGAATGGCGGCGCAGGCCAGCACGAAGTGCTCCACCGCCTGCAGCCAGGCGCGCCGGCCGACGCGCTCCGTCAGTTGAAAGATCCAATTGGAGCGCAGATCCGCGGGCAGGGAAAAGACGTAGCGGAGTCCTACGAGGATGAACAGTGTCAGAGTCAACGCGCAGGCGGTCAGGACCATGCCCCCTGTATCTTTCTCCGCTGCGGAGGAATCGGCCACGTCTGCAGCCGACTTGGCCATCCACGCAAGGGCGATCGCTGCATACGAGATGCCTGCCAGGCGGTGCAGGCGGCTCCGGTACATGGTCTTGCAAAGGAAGAACAGCGCGGCCTGCTCGCGCGGGTCGGGCACACAGAGATCCAGCAGGCGCGAGAGCAGATCAAACCGCCGCGGCGCCTGGTTTCGCTGCGCCTCCAGCAGCAGGCAGCGATATCGCCGGAAGCTGATCAGGTAGACAATCACCGCCAGGCACGGAGCGGCGATTGCCGCCAGAAGGCCCTGCTCCGCAGTAATCCGCAGTCCGCCATAGACAGCCGCCGCCGGTCCGGCGGCCAGGGGCAAGCCGGCGATCGAGATCGCCGCGAAGACGGCCTGCAGCCAGATCATCACACGCTCAAAGAGGCGCGCGGGCAGCAGGTTGAGCAGCATTCCTTGCAGCGCAATGGGCACAAAGAATGCCACGGTACAGGCCGAAGCCAGCGTCAGGAAGCTGCGCGCCGTGCCGGCGCCTGTGACCATGCCGAAGACGAGAGCCGCCGGAAGTGCCAGCAGCATGACGAAAACGCCATAGGCGGCAACCACGGCGGCGAACTTCGCCACAAAGATATCCGCGAAACTCACTGGCCGGGCGGCGAGCGCCAGGCAATCGCGCAGGCTCGGGTAGAACGATTGCCAGAGCGCCGCGACCAGCAAGGTGGTGAGGAACACGGCCAGGCACGTCAGCGCGTTCAGGTCGGCGGCCACCTCCAAGGGGATCCTCCGGATCTGGCCGCTCTCGCGGATCTGGTTGTACTTGAACAGAAGCGTGACGAACAGCAGCATCCAACTCGATGCCAGCATCGCCAGCGCCCCGGTGGCGGTACGCGTCCAATCTCCTGAGGCGCCAATCAGGTCGCTGTCAAAGAAGCGCGGCAGAAAATGACGCAGCAGTTCGAAACGCGGCCCATGCGTCTCGGCGAACCAGTCGCGCCAGGTCTGCCTCATCGCGCCACCGTCTCCAGAATGCGCTGCGCGATCGAGTCCGTATCCTCGGCCTGCGTGAGTTGGGCAAACACGCCTTCCAGAGAGGACTGCGCCATCAGCAGCCGTAAATTGTCCACCGAATCATGGGCCACCACTTCGCCCTTCCGCAGGATCAGGACGGAGGTGGCCACCTTCTCCACCACTTCCAGAACGTGCGAACTGTACAGCACGATCTTCCTGCGCTCGGCCAGGGCGCGCAGTAAGCTGCGCAGGATCATCGCCGCCCCCACATCGAGGCCGGAAAACGGCTCGTCGAGGATCAGCACCTCAGGGTCGTGCAGCAGCGCCGAGGAAAGCAGGACCTTCTGCCTCATTCCTTTGGAGTAGGACGCCAGCAGGGAGTGGCGCTCCTCCCAAAGTCCAAACAGATGCAGCAGTTCGTCCGCCTTGGAATCCAGGACATTCCGGCGCATGCCCTGCAGGCGTCCCGCAAGCTGCAGGTATTCGCGCCCCGAAAGATGAGGATAGAGATGGGCTTCCTCGGCGACGTAGCCGATGCGGCGCTGGAACGCCTTCATATCGCGCACCACGTTCGAGCCCTGGAACAGGATCTCTCCTTCGGAAGGCTCAATCAGACCGATCAGCATCTTCACCGTGGTGCTCTTGCCGGCCCCATTCGGTCCCAGGTAGCCCAGGATCTCTCCCGGCCCAATCTGGAAACTGACCCGGTTCACAACCGGAACTCCGGCGTAACGCTTGGTGAGCTCGCGAATCTCCAGCATGGCCCCATTAGACGCCAGCAGGCAGGCTCCCGTTCCCCGTCTACATGGAAAAGAACACTTTCGGGCGGCGCAAGGGCGCGCCGCCGCCCTCAAGGCCGCAGGTGCCGCCCGAAATACTCCTCGGCCCGCTTGCGCGCATCCTCGGTCGCCTCGGCATTTGCCGGATTCTTCTGCTTGCTCGCACTCGGATCGTCGAAGTTGTGCTCCGCGCCCTCATACGTGGTCAGGCCAATCCGCTTCGACCGTGTCCGGACGTCGCTCTCCCACTTCTGGCACCGTTTGGGCGACACCTCTTCATCCGCGGTCCCCACAAACAGGTGCAGCGGAGCGTAGGGCACATACGAGTCCTGCACCGCGGCCATGCCGCAGCCCGGGTAAAACGCGAGCGCCGCCCGGAAGCCCGTTGCCGGCGAGGGATCGCTGATCCCAGGCGCCTGCGTAGACATCGTGACCAGCGTAGTCATCCCCCCGTTCGACCAACCCTGCAGCCCGATCCGGTCCGCCACCACGTCCTTGCGCTTGCGCAGATACTCCAACGCCCCGTACGCATCCAGCGGCCGCACCGTTTGCTCGCTCACCTCCGAAGGCCGCTCCTCGTAACTCCCGCGCCCAAACCCCTGCCAGTAGCCGCGTGGACCGAAACTGTCCACCAGCAGCGTGACATAGCCCCGTTCTGCCCAGAACGCGCCCCAGAACTTGTGCCGCTTCGACAGCGTCTTCGCGTCGTACACGCCCTTCGCCAGCGAAGAGTACACGCCGGCTCGGCCATGCAGCAGGACGACTGCCGGATGAAGACCCGCACCGTCAGGCCGGTACAGATACCCGATCAGCCGAGTCTTCCCGTCCGCGCTCGGGAAGTGGACCGTCTCGGGAACGGCATCGGCCGCCAGCAGCGCACTCGCCGCCGCCACGCTCAATACGGCAATCTTTATCATTCGTACAAGCGTAGACGACACCCCGAATTCGTCAAGACCACCAAAGATGGCTGACGAAAGTCGTGTTTCTCTCCCTCATCCGGCCGGCGCGAAGGACCGCTCCGGCGGACCCGGCAGTGCTACCGCACCCGCCCCGCCGCGTTCTCCAGCACCACGTTGGACACCACGCCGGTATCCACGGTCGCAGGCAGGTGGGAACAGAAGCCGATGCCTGCATAGAACGGCCCGTCGAAGTGGAGCTGGATCGGCGGACCGAATTGATGCAGCGGTTCGCCCTCGATGCTCACCAGCAGCGCGATCGAATCGCCGCGTTTCTCAATGCCAATCCGCCGCGCCTGGGTCTTGGCCAGCGTGCCGCCAAAGCGGTACGAGGCATCCTTCATCTGCTCACCTTGCCCGGCCCGCCACGCGAGATGGATCATGCCCGTGCCGTGCTGCCCCACCATGATCTGTTTGGAGTCGTCCTCCAGCGTCTGGCGAATCACCAGCACCGCCTTGCGGTCGCCATAGCCCTCGGGCTTCGGGAACGAAACCTCGCCCGCCAGGGAAAGGTCGCCGGACATCTTCTTCCACAGGAATCGGAACTCGTCGCGCTGATACCAGATGTTGTAGCCGGCCGAGTGGATCGTATACTGCCCGGTCGCGGCATCGAAACTGGCGCTGCCGGGCACCAGGGCCGCGCCGATATCGGACTGACCTTCAAAGATGCCAATAGGGTCAGCGAGATTCCGGCTGGGCCGGTGAAAATCCGCCGGCGGCGGTACCTGTTTGTGCGTCGCGCTGCCCGGCAACGCCCAGTCGGGCACGCTGGGGACGGAGTCCACCGGGCCAGGCGCTTGCGCGGAAAGTGGCGAAGCGGCGGCCAATACCAGCAGGAGCGGCAGGATCTTCATGGATACGAGAATTACCATATGGCGCGCGCTGGCGCGCGTATACAATGTCGCTATGCATTCCGGATCCCTTCTCATCGCGGCTCTGGTCGCGGCTTTGGCCGCACCCGTCCTGATGGCCCAGACGCCGGCTGCGCCCGCCCGTCCACCCATCGTGGGCGTCGCCCACATCCGGCTGAAGACCTCAGATCTGGCCGCGGCCCGTACGTTCTACGGCCGCTACCTGGGGTATCAGGAACCGTTCGAGCTCAATGCGCTCGCGGTGTTCAAGGTGAATGACCACCAGTACATCGAGGTGGAGCCAACACTGAAAGAGGAGTCGGAAGACCGTCTGGTTCACATCGCCTTCGAGACCGGCGACGCCCGCCGGTTGCGCGATTACCTGGCCAGCCGCTCCGTGGAAGTCCCGGCGGCCGTCAAACCGGATGCGGACGGCAACCTCAGCTTCTTCATCAAGGATGCGGACGGGCACGCGGTGGAATTCGTCGAGTACACGAAAGGATCACTGCACAGCCGCAACTTTGGCAAGGCGCTGCCGCGCACCCGCATCTCCGAACGCATGATTCACGTCGGTTTCACCATCCAGGACCGCGCCGCGGCCGACAAGCTTTACCGCGACATCCTCGGCTTCCGCCTGCAGTGGTACGGCGGCATGACCGACACGCGCACCGACTGGGTCTCCATGCGCGTCCCTGAGGGCACGGACTGGCTCGAATACATGCTGAACCAGCCCCATCCTTCGCCGAAAACCCTCGGCGTCATGAACCATCTGGCCCTGGGCGTCCCGAGCACGGAACAAGGCTATAAGACCGTGGTCGAGCGCGGCATGAACCAGCCCGATAAGCCCAAAATCGGCCGCGACGGCAAGTGGCAGTTGAATCTCTACGATCCCAACCTCACCCGTGCGGAGTTGATGGAGCCCAAGCCCGTCCAGCCGCCCTGTTGTTCGCCGATCCTGGAACCCTAGCGGCTTGCCAGGCCGCCCCAGCGAAGGAATTCGCAACGAACCCCAGGACAGCTTCGCACGAGCACCCTACCACCGCCTACGCCCCTCAAATCGGCTCCTTTCCGCAGCACCTGTAGTACCATGGAACACGCTCATGTCGACTCCCTCCAGGCTCCTGCGCTCCCTGACGCTGGCCGCACTGCTTTGGTCGCCATCTATGACAGCCCAAAACGAACTGCACCAGGAAGACCGCCAGGCTCTTCTGAAGATCCTCAACGAAGTGGAAACGGCCATCAATGCGCAGGATATCGAGGGCCTGATCGCCCAGATGCGCCCCGACTGCACCGTCACCTGGTGGAATGCGGAAGTCTCCCGCGGCCATGACGAAATCCGCGCCTACTACCGGAAAATGGTCAAGGATCCGGGCCGCTACATCACCAAATACACCACCAAGGCCAAACTCGGCGAACACGCGCTGTTCCTCGGCTCGGGCGGCGACGTCGCCGTTGCCGACGGCAGCATGGAAGACGAATTCTTCCCGGTCATCCGCGGCCCGTTTCGTTTGA
This sequence comes from Acidobacteriota bacterium, assembly GCA_017307505.1. Lineage (GTDB taxonomy): Bacteria > Acidobacteriota > Terriglobia > Bryobacterales > Bryobacteraceae > Paludibaculum. Next base: position 53,033 of record JAFKEE010000045.1, read on the forward strand.
ATTCGCGTTGGACCACGACGGTAGCGAAGACCGGCGGCGCGTGGAGAATCGCCTCCCTGCACCTGTCGTCCAACGTGTTCACCAACCAGTTGATCAATGAGCTGACGCGAGCCCTATGGTACGCCGGCGGAGCGGGCCTCCTCATCGGAGCCCTGGCCGGCTGGTTCCTCGGCCGGCGCGGACACTAGCGCCCCAGCCTCCGTCCGCCGAAGACCAGGCACTTCAGCTAGGCCAGCACGCTCCGGCAATACTCCACGCACTTCGCCAGCTCCGCCAGCGTGGACGAGCCCTGCGGCACCGGATGCTCCATCTCGATGGTCGCCTGAAAAGTGTACTTCTCCGCTTTCATCATCTGGAGGATCTCTTTCAGCGGAGTATCGCCCTCACCCCAGGGCATGTTCGGCCCGTTATGCGCCTTCCGGTCCTTCAGGTGCACGTGAGTCACCCGGGCGTGGTTCTTCTGGATCCACTGAGCCGGCGAAAAACCGTTTGCGGCGAAGAAGTGGCCTATGTCCACATTGGCGCCGTTGTACTTCGAATAAGAGAACGCCTGTTCCCACGATTCGAGACGTCCGAACGCCTCCGGGTCGGTCAGGTTCCCGTGCCCGTGATAGCCCACCATCATCTTGTGCTTCCCGGCAAAGGCCCCCATCCGCTTCGTCGTGCTGACCGGAATCTCGCAGGAGATCGCCTGCGCGCCCAGTTCGCGCGCCAACTGGAAGGCGTAATCGAGTTCATCGTCCGAGAACCCGTCCACTCCATCGAACTTCACAATCTGGATGAGGACTCCGGCGTCTTCGTACTTACGCCGGAAATCGCGGAACCCGCTCATCGACTGCGAGAGCCTCCACTTTCTGAGGGCTTCGGTCGCAGCTTTCCGCTCCGCCTGCTGTTCCGGCGTCAGAGGAGCCCTTCCCCCTGGCGGTGGCGCGCCATTCGGAGCCCCACCAGGCGCCGCGCCCCGGCCGCCGCCCGGTGCGCCGCCGCCAAAACCAGGACGGCCCGCGGGCGCCGGCGCGCCCAGCGAGTCCTCCACCGGGCGCGAGCGCAGTTCCAGCGCGCTCAGGCTGATTGTCGGATCCAGGCAGTACTTGAGAATGTCGTCCGCTCCGCCCGGCAGGCCGCGGAAAATGTACGGCACATTGGCCCCCACCTGCACGCCTCCGAACTTGGAGTTCGGCTTGGCCGCGGCGAACGCTCTCCCCCTCGAGAGCGCGCCCAGCCCGAGCACGCCCAGCTCACGCCTTGTCAGCTTCATAACAACCTCTCACTCACCCGGCGCTACAGCTTCAAGTCCGACCCTCGCCGGAATAATGGCTTGACCAGTTGATTCGCTGCCTCGCTGTTCGTAAACCGCGTGTTCCTGCTGTCCCAAAGCAACTTCCCCGGAACCCGCCAGGCAATGCAGACCAGCGCCAGCCACTCCGCGTAGGGCGCCGTAATGCTGAAGTCGGAACAGGACGGGTCGCCGCCCTTACACGCGCGGACCCAGTCCACCATGTGACCCGGGGAGCGCGTCAGCAGCTGCGGCGGAAGCTTGTACTCCTTCCATCTGGCGGAAGGCAGCAGCCACACCCCTTCGCCGCGATTGCTGGTGGCCAGCACGCCTTTGCTGCCCACGAGCACAGATCCGTTTCCGGCCAGCACGCCGTGCGGGGTCCCTCCTCGCGGCGCCTGCTGTGAGGCCGAGGTCAGAATCTGAGTCCCCTGAAAAACCGGGACCCCCGGACCACCGGCGCCCCGGGGTGGACCATCCGCGGAAGATCCTCGCCCACCGGCGCCCGCTGCACCCCCTCCAGGACCGCGCATGCCACCGGGCCCGCTTCGGGCTGCACCTGTGGGCCGGCCTTTGTCGGCCAGGTTGTCGGGCGGCGGCAGAATCACCTCATCCTCCATGCCCGGTACCCGGTAGGCCTCGGGATCGGTGGCCCGGACCGCCTCGTGGTAGTACACGGAAACCGCCGGCATCGGGCCCCTTGCCGGGAAGTCCAGCCGCACGACGCCCCGGCTCGGGAACGTGTACTTGCTCTTTCCTGCCTGGCTGACGCACTCCACACTCTCTGGCGCCCCGAGTTGCAGCGCGGTATGCACGGGACCCGCTGTATGCGTCGCCCAGTTGCCGATCTGCCCCGTTCCGAAATCGTAAAAACCGCGCCAGTTGTACGGCACATACCAATCGCTGAACGGGCGCGCCGCTGCGTTGCCCAGCCACAGATTCCAATCCAGTGTCTTGGGTATCTCCTTTTGTGGGGGCGGCTGCGTCAGCTCGGTTGGATAGGTGCTCGGGGACGTCGCGACGTGCGCCTCCCGCACCTCCCCGATCTCGCCGGACCAGACAATCTCAGCGGCCACCCGGTGGCATTCGTGAGAAAAACCCTGATTGCCCATTTGCGTCGCGACTTTGTACTTCACGGCCGCGTCGCGCAGCAGCCGTGCCTCCCACGGAGTCCGGGTCAGCGGCTTTTCCACATAAACATGCTTGCCCTGTTGCATGCAGGCAAGAGCGATCGTGGCGTGCATGAAATCGGGCACCGCCACGATGCAAGCATCGATGTTTTTGCCTTCCTTGTCCAACATCGCCCGGTAGTCTTTGTACTTCGGAGCCTTCTCATGGCGGTTGAACGAGTTGGCCGCGCGCGCCTCATCCACGTCGCAGAGCGCCACGATGTTCTCGGTCGCCGAGGCGTCGTTGAGGTCGACTCCACCCTGTCCGCCACACCCGATGGCGGCCACGTTCAGCTTGTCGTAGAACGGCTTATAGCCAAGTGCGCGCAGTGACGGAACACTGCCAAACCCGCCGGTGGGGACGGCCCCCGCCAGCAGGGAGCCATAGAAGAAATGCCTTCTCGAAACTCCATCGCTCATGATTCACCAGCCTCTCGCTTCGCCAGCCCCGGGCTAGAAACAGGCTGCCCTCTCGCTGGCTGCGTAAATCGTATCACTGCTCTCAGGTGGACACGGGCGCACATCCAGTCCCGGAAATCGCTGCGGCCTTGACGCGCCCAGTCCCAGTCTCCACGCGCCCGCGCCGGGCTAAGCGCTACAAGCCCCAGTCCCCGAAGTCAGGTGGCCGGGGCGGGGCTGAGCCCGCGTAGTCGACCAGGGGGTCGACTGCGGACCAGGGGGTCCGCCGTCCCAACGGGGATGGCCATGCGGCTTTCATGGAGTTGCATGGCTTGTCGGGATGGGGACGCCTCCCTTACGGTTGGCGTTCGTTGCCCTGGTTTTGGGTGTGGAGGGGGAGGCAGGGACGGTTCGGTTGTGGTGGACGTTGGCTGTGGATCTCTGCGTGGTCGGTGGTTCCGTGGCAACATAGAGAGACGAACTCGCCCGCGTCGGCGAAGCGATCCACAATCCAATTGCCTTCCTAGGGAGACCAGCTTGCTAACCAGACGCGCGCTTATGGCTACCGCCGCCTCCGCGGCCGCCGCGCCACTCCTGTCCGCCCAGACGAAATCCCTGCCGCCTTCCCTCGCCGCGCTCAAGAGCCGGCGCGGGGAGATGAAGCCGATCACCAACGAGGAGCGCCAGGCCCGGTTGGATCGTGCCCAACGGCTGATGGCCGAGAAGAAAGTCGATGCCATCTGCATGGCGGGTGGCACTTCGCTGCAGTACTTCGCCAACGTGCGGTGGGGCAACAGCGAGCGGATGCTGCTGATGGTCCTGCCGGCCAAGGGTGAGCCGTTTTTCGTGGTCCCGAGTTTTGAAGAGGACCGTGCCCGGGAGCAGATCGCCCTGGGTCCGGCCGGGACGAAGGCGCAGGTGACGCGCTGGGAAGAGGACGAGAGTCCTTATGAGAAGGTGGCGCTCGGGTTGAAGGAGCGAGGGATCCGTACGGGCACGCTGGGCGTGGAGGAGACGACCAAGTTCGTCTTCAGCGAGGGTATCGGCAAGGCCGCGACGCAGGTGAAGATCGCGAACGCGACGGAGATCACAGCGGGCTGCCGGATGATCAAGAGCCCGGCGGAGCTGGCGCTGATGCGGCTGGCGAACAGCGTGACACTGGAGGCGTACGAGGCGGCCTGGAAGGCGATTACTCCGGGCATGACGCACAGGGCGTTTGGGGAACTGATTACCGCGGCGCATGCGCAGTTGGGTTTCCAGGGCGGGGCGATGGTGCTGACGGCCGAGTATTCCGCGCTGCCGCACGGGACGATCCAGCCGCAGATCATCCGTGAGGGGACCATCGTGCTGATCGACGGCGAGTGCCGGGCGGACGGGTACCCTTCCGACATTACGCGGACGTTCGTCATCGGTAAGGCTACGGACAAGATGAAGAAGGTGTTCGAGATCGTGCGGAAGGCGCAGGATGCGGCGCTGAGGACGGCCCGGCCGGGCGTGCCTTGTGAAGCCGTGGATGCGGCCGCGCGGAAGGTGATTACGGACGCGGGCTTCGGGCCGGACTACAAGTACTTCACGCACCGCCTGGGGCATGGCATGGGCATGGACGGGCACGAGTGGCCTTATCTGGTACGCGGCAACAAGCTGCCACTGGTGAAGGACATGACGTTCAGCGACGAACCGGGCATTTATATCAAGGGTGAGTTCGGGGTGCGGCTGGAAGACGACATGCATATCACGGAGAGTGGGGCGGAGCTGTTTACGCCGCAGAGTTCGTCGCTGGAGCAGCCATTCGCGGTGTAGACGGGGGGCTCGGGTTCGTTTCGTTAAGGTTCCAGGCCAGGTTCGTTGAGGCGGGTGCGGTTCTATGGGAAGGATCGCACCCGCTTTTTGCGTTCGGGCCCGGAGTGGCTTCGTTTCGGTCATTCCCGGGAGCGACGGGTCGCGAGGGCCGGGCAGGCCATGGCGGCTGGGCCAGCGTGGAGCGGGTGTGGGGCGCGGACACCGCGGGCTCGGACGGATGCGCCCCTGAGAAGGGCAGAGATGTAGATGTCAAAGAACTGGGCCGGTGGGGCTCCGGCTGGGTGTGATGGGCGGCGGATCTCAGTGGCTTCGTTTCGTCAATTCCCGGAGGCTTCGCCTGGGCGCCGTGCTCAGAGCCGAGTGACGTCGTAGTTCAGGTTGGGGAGACCGTCTGGCCCGACCAGACCGGCTTCATTGCGTGGAACTCGGATCGGTTGGAGGCCGGCGAGCGGGTCGTCGTTGTCGGGGTGGTCGGAATCGATGCCGCTGGCGAGGTGTTCGAGGGCTCTGCGAGGGCGGCCGTAGCCTTCGTAGAAGAAGAGTTCGTCGGTATTGCCGGTCAGGCGGGTGACCTCGGCCAGTGGGACGTTTTCGCGGATGCCCTGCACCACGTGGGGATGCTGCTGGCCGAGGGCGGCGCGTTCGGTTTGCAGTTTGCTGAGTTCCCTGACGGCTCGATAGAGGCTGCGTTCGAGGTCGCGGCGATAGCGGGCGTAGCGGTCGAGTTTGGCGGCGTGGGGGTCGGCTTCGGCCAATGGGTCCGTTTCGGCGAGAAGGAGGGCTTCGAAGGACTCAATGCGGCGAAGGTTCCAGGTGTGAGAGAGGATACGGTGGAAGATCTCCTCTTCGAGGCAGCCGAAGGGCCGGGTATCGAGGCGTAGGGCGGCCTGGAGGGTATCAAATTCGGCGCGGTCTTCGGGCGTGATCTCGAGGTTGCGGGCGGTGAAGCCGTGGCGGCGGGCGTTTTGGGAAGCACGGGCCTTGCCGACGGGGGACACCGGTCCCGTGGAGTGTTTCGCGTTCGCCTGGTTGGCGGTGATTTGAGCAACGGACGCCATAATAAGAATCTCCTTGGCAATAAAAATGGCCGGCTTGGTGGCCGGCGCGATTCCAGGGTAAGAGGGGTGTCAAGGGGTAAAGGGTAGTTTTGGAGAAGGGCGTGTTGAAAATAAAGGATAAAAATATTCTAAACCCCTGTGAATGAAGATGGCTTCATGCGGGAAATGGGGGAGAAATGGGGGTGGGACGCGAAGGGACGGCGTTGCTGGGAGCGGCTTCGAGGGTGGCGGTGGGGGTTCCAGGCGGTTGTGAGGGGGGTAAGCAGGATCGGCGCGCTGTCGAAGAGTGGTTGGCATTGCGGCGAGCGAGCATGGTCGAGTCGCACCCGTCCCAGTCCTGTTTGTGGGATAGGGCCCAGAGTTGGAACTACTGGGTGGGCTGGGGCCACCGTCCCGGGTTCGGCGTCGGGCGGGAAGGCCGAGCGTCCCAGGGGAAGCGGCGCCCTTCAGTGAGTTCCCGGGTGATATGCCCCTAGTGGAGACTTGGTTTTGGTGATTCGCGGCGGGACGCGTCAGGCTGTCGATTCTCCGATTTTCACCGATGCTCTTCTGCATCCATCACGCGGTTTCCTTCTGGCCTAAGATAATTCCAGGCACCGCGGATGTCCCACAGATTCTACAACGTGAAGCTTTCTTCCGTGGTTGGACCGTCTACGCCGATGGAGGAAAAACGATAGAACGCCGCACGATTGCCCAAGTGCCGGAACTTCTGCCGTGCGAGTTGCAGAAATTTTTCGTCGCAAGTCGAAATGACAAACTGGCGTTTCCACGGACTAGGCACAAGAAGGCCGACAACGAGATCGAGGAAGGCGTAGGTATTCAAATCGTCAAAATGCGTTACAGGGTCATCCAGGAACACTGGGGAGAATGCCGACCACGTCTGAGAAATGCATGCCGTCAAGAACAGCCCAAGAAATAGCGTTTGCTGCTGGGACTGACTGAAGTAATCGGTAGGTCGCAACTCCTCGCCATGACGTCTGACGCGGACCCTGATCTCGGAGTTTTGACTGCGGATATCCACCTCATCGAAGCCATACACAGACCGGAGCCTACGCTGGATCACCGAGGTGCGAGGCCCATATTCACGAGTGAAACTCGCTATGGCTTCGCCCTGCTTTGTCGATACCAGTCGAGAGATCTCGATGAAGTAATTGAACCACAACTGAAGCCTGTCTTTCCTCGCTGATACTGCCGACAGGCTCCTTTCCTTCTCTCGAGCGTTATTACGAAGCTGCGCAAGAACCGCCGAAGTCGTTGCGGAATCGAGCGCCAATTCCAAGTTCGATGTTGAGTCCCGAAGGGCGGCCAGGCGTGCCTGAAGTTGCGACTCTTCTGCAATCCTTATGCGAAGAAGTTCCTGGCCCGCGTCTGGAGGAAGTGTTTCTTGGTTGAGACGCGCCGTCACATCCGCATCTACCTTCTGCAGACCGGTAAGTTGAACACGCAGTTCGGAACGCTGCGCTTTTAGCGCCGTCGATTCCTGGTTAATTGCCGCCACCTCCGATTTCTTTTTGACAATCTCGGCCTGCATAGTCTCAGCGTTGGATCGTAGCTCGGACAACTGCCCATCCGCCACAGCTTCAAGTTCCGTGAGGTGTTGGTCTTCGCTGTCAAGAGGAACCTGGATAGCACGAGGATCACTCCGCAGTTCGGCAATCTCTGATCCGATGCGGTTTAGCCTCGCAGTCTGTTCCCTGCTTTCGGCCGTACTTGCAGCGAGGCCAGCTCGCACATTGCGCAGCTTCAACCTCAAGGCATCGGCAGAAATAGTTGCTTCTTTGATCTGACGTTCTAAATCGCCTATTTCCACCTGAATCCGATTGCTCAGCGTTTGCAGTTGTTTGGTCGGCGCTTCGCTATTCGCATCGAGAACTATACCTAGCTTCCCGCCAGATTCCTTGAACTGGCCAATGTCCCATTCAAGTTGGCGATGCTCCGTTTGAAGATCACCGATCAGCCCCTCAACAATCCGATATCGCTCAGTGTTCTGGGTAATCTCTTGAGACACGCCTCGGATCCTATCTCGCACCTCAGTGAGGCTTGCCCGAATGCCGCTTGCTACATCAAGGGAAAGATGGTGTTCAATGCGTTTGAGTAGCTCATCACGTGAACCGTGGTACTGTCCGCACAAAGGGCACGTACCAGTTTGAACGAGCCCTGCTAGTTGAGACGCAAGCCTCTTAAGTTCGGACTGGCTCTTATCCACCTCCGCAATACTTCGCGCTATCCGGGCTTCTTCCGCCGTGAATGAAGCAACCCGTGATGCCAGTCCTTGGGCTTCCGTGCCAAGGGCCTCAAATGATTTGGCTGCCTCTCCCTCTAATTGAATCACGACCTTAAGCCGTGCTAGTTTTGCGCGCCACCCTGCAATCGACTCACTAACACGGCCCGCCAAGGCGAGTTGCTCGCGCGCAATCTGGAGCTCCTTAGACCGCTGGGGAGTAACCTCGTCGAGCCTAAGTAGTTCGCCCGCTATGCTTTCCTCAGTAATCCGATCCTGGATCATCTTGCTGGTCGCGCGGGCTAGCATGTCGTTGGCCTCGCGTTCACCCTGGATCAATTGGTTGTATTGCGGCCTCTTCAGGCGAATCCACTTAAGTAGATCGATTTGCGTTTGCCCCGCAGCGACCGCACGGCGTAATTCAAGAGCCCGTTGCTCCGCTCGCTTGAGGAGAGAATCAGCGGTTACATGCCTTGCCTCGGCTTCACCTAATAACTGATCCTTTTCCGCAATCAGTCGCTGCAATCTACTTACCTCGAAGCGTGTCCGGGTGATATCGCCGATTTCCTCAGCCAGCGCTGAAAGCCGATCGCTCCTTGAGTGACTTTCGGCGAGTCGGCCCTCAAGCGAAGCTCGCCAGCCCCGCAGCACTGAAACGTCAACCTTCTCTGGTCCGATTGAGAGCCCCACATCACCGAGTTTTTTTGCTAGCGCCAGAAGCTCACCTTCGAGACTCTCACTAGGAGTACTCTTCACCGTCGTGCTGCTCAAGCGGTTCAGCTCACTCGTTGCCTCCGTAATCTGCCGGGATAGTTGCATGATCTGGGCATCAGCGGAGGCGATGACGTTCTTGAGATGTTCTTGGACCCTGCTGGACTTGCTTACTGCACTGGCGTAGTCTTCAAACGCCAACATGCGCGCCACGATCTCAGAGGGCAGTCGGCAATCGTCCTGGAAGTCTTTTGTAAGTTCTGGCAGTTCCTGATTGAAAAGATGCGTAGCCCTAAAGAGACTGACAAAGTTCTCAACACGGTCAGTTGGCGGGAATTCTCCGCTCGTAAGTTCACTGAGCAGGGACTTTCGATCTATGCGCGTGCCATCAAGCGAAGCATGCCTGCGGTCATACACGCTTCGTGTGAGCCTATGGACTTTATTCTTGGCCTTAAACGAGAGAGATACGGAACTGTCTTCCGGCCTACTATCCAGATGAGTTGCATACTTCTTAAAATGCTCCTCGCCGCGAGATGGGATGCGGCCAATTTCGCCCGTCGTCGCAAAATCAAACGCATCGAAAAACGACGTCTTCCCAAAACCGTTTGCGCCATAAAGAACGGTTACGTCCGAGCCCAGTGTAAACGTCTTTGATCGGCGATAGGCGCGAAAATTTTCGATGGTCACGGACTCCAGCGTGATAGGCTCAGCCACTTGGTCCGGGTGAGCAATCAAGGCGTGATGAGTCGGTGTCAACTCGATAGGATCGCCGAAATCCCCTTTGATGCAGTCCTCGACTATGGCTTCCGGACCCCGCGCTCGCTGCACAACCAGGAACTTCGCCAAGTCGGCCGGGACGCCACATTGACGCAGGAATGTTTGTGCCGACGGTGGCCGCAAAGACTGACCGGTGAGCGGCGTGAGCGGCAAGAAAGGCAGACGGGCGAGGGACATTCCAACCAGACCCGACAACGGAATTACAAATTTGCGACAGAAGTAGACATCAGTTTCAATACTGGAGCAAAATTGATCGAGATGCGGAAGATCTGGATTTACACAGAAGACGAACGCGAGGTCAAGGCTGTCCCACTGTTCTCGTTGCGCTGCGTAGTATTTCTTAAAACCCGCGTAGATACTCTCATAGCTTTTTCGCGCGTCACCGTTAGCAAATCCAAAAGCGGCAAGAGAGTGATCTGTCCTGAGTAAGAGGAGTGGGTTGTATGATGGAGCAACAGTCACTTCCGAAAGCCGAGAATCTGGAAGCTCGCGCTGCAGATATGCACGAAGTTCACTGGTCGAAGGAAGGGGGCTATGCGGCAAATTCGGCATCGATTGCCCCCTGTACATCGTTCACGGTAGCTGACTCCTGAAAGATATCAAGGAGCCTGCGGAATCCCAAATGCAACAAACCGCTACTGGGGTCAGTAAACTTCTGCTCTTGATTCAAGGGAAGATTGCCTCGTTCCAAGAAGCTCCCGAATTTTCGTGCCCATGGGTTATTATGCCCATCGCGCGAGATTAGCAGGGACTTGCGTCGTGGATGTGGCAAGAACATCTTGGAATGTTCAATGCAAGCCTCATGGGACGTGCCTCGGATGGCCATAAGGTCCACCGTCTGGCCACCCACGATGATCGTGGCGTGAGCCGGATCAGTGCCGAGGCAGGGAGGAATGGAGCCCAGGCTCATGATGTCCAGAGTATCCACTAGATGCTCTATAGCTTCAGCCTCAGGTCGATCCCATTCGTCAGCCTTTGTCGCAGCTTTGGACTCCTGAGCCGCAAGTACGACCCCGTGGGTAATGGATTGGGCCCTAACCACTCTCAGCGCGCAAACGGTCTGTCGATGTGTCTCTCCGAGGGCTGCGGCAAGTGGAACTGCCGGATATTTGGCGTCTAATGCTTGCAGGCTGTCCAGTTCATCATTTAGCCATTTGACGCAAGCAGGAACAGCTCTTGCCGGTGTCCTCGGATCGGTCTCACTCGCGAGTGCGTGGACGCGAGCATTCTCAACAGCGAGGGTGCGACCAGCAGGTCCCGCAGTCAGTGAAGCCGGATTGATTTGAATAAAAGAGTGAATGCACGCGCCCCGCTCACGAAAGTAGATGTCTTTGTATGGAGTTAGAACTTCGCTGCCATCTCGGAATCGCCTGCCCCCGTTTGAAAAGGTCGGCGCGCAGTCTGCGGCCTTAAAGCCCGCCTGATGTGAGAACACCACGCTGCATCCCCCGTATAACGCAGAACGACCCGGCGCGGGAATTCCCGCACTGTTTGCGAAGACAATACAGGCATTATTTCTGAGCGCGTTCGGGAATTGCGTCTGATCAAAGAAGGCTTCCACCTCCTTCATGAATGTAATATGAGAGGGCTTCGGGTTGCGCTGGATGACAAAGAGCCATGACAATGGAAGCTGATTCCCATTTGCGCGCAAGTGGATATCCTCCAATATCCACCTGATGCTTTTCTTGGATTCAACAGTTGCTATCCAATCAAAACACACGAGCGTCGCAAATTGAAAAGGCGCGTCATTGTCGAAGAGCCCTTTAAACAGATAAATGGAATGCCCTCGAAACATGTACTCATATGAAATATCCATCTCTTCCCACGCCGGGTACAATTTCGGCTGCAGCCAGCGCTCAAGGGTTCCATCCAGAGCCTTCACCCATGTAATTTCGCAGTTGACCCATTCATCGGCACCGATCAGATTCAGTCCATTACGGGTCTGATCCAGATAGGTTCTAGGGCTTGCCACAAGTTCGATCAGATCTTCCCTAGATAAGCCATCAGTTCCACCAATCACAATCGTTCCTACTGGCCACTCTGGAGAGTTCAATGTTGCCTCCAAGTGGGCAATCCCATCCGTTCCTGGAATGCTGTATTCCGGAAAGATCGTGAAATGAGTTTTGCCAGCGCCGTGGCCTGCAGCGATGGCCACCGCAAGCGTGTCTGTGAGCATTTGCAACTGCTTGGGCTTACTTTCGGCAGTTGATCGATATGGCTCTGTTGCGCTCAGGGAGAAGTAGGGCTGGGCTATGACCATTCCCACACGGTCGCTCGGCAGTTTCACGCCCCGGGCGTTGAGATCGATAGTCTCCACCTTGATCGCCCGTTCAGGCCCCACCAGTGCGCCTGCTACCACAATCACACTCCCTTTTGTTCCATTTGAGCACGAGATATTGACACCTGCATGTCGCGCCGATGCTCCATTATGTCTCACTTTACAGTCACACTTCTGGCGTGTTCCATGACCTGAGGGGAGGTGCAAGGGGCGATCAATGTCAGGAGAGCGCCGCCACTGGACGCTGGACGGGTGTGGCCCGTCAGGCGGCGGACCTCCTCAGGCAGAAAGGTTACAACTGCATCTGTTGACACCCCCGCTTCTCCGTTCCATTCTATAGCTGTCGAGAGGCGACATGTCGAAACAACAAGCGGAAGTGCCTTACGGGACGTTGGATCTGCTGGTGCTGCGGACGCTGGCGGTGATGGGGGCGCTGCATGGGTATGCCATTGCGCGGCGCATTGAGCAGGTTTCCGGCGACACGCTGCAGTTGAGCCAGGGGTCCGTGCATCCCGCGTTGATCCGGCTGGAGCAGGAGGGCTGGATCCAGACGGAATGGGGGATTTCCGAGACCAACCGCAAGGTGAAGTTCTACTCGATCACCAAGGCCGGGCGGAAACAACTGCTGGTCGAGGTGGCGAACTGGGAGAAGGCGACGTCGCTGGTGGCTCGGTTTCTGGAGGAGTCATGACCCTGCGGCGGGCCGCCCATCAAGTGCTGGCGCTGCTGCGCCGGCGGCGCCTGGAGGAGGAACTCGAGAGTGAGATTGAGGCGCATCTGGAACTGGCCGAGCGGGACGCCCTGGCTCGCGGGCTGTCGCGGGAAGAGGCGCGGTGGGAGGCCCGGCGGCGCTTTGGAGGAGTGGAACAGGTGAAGGAAGTCCATCGAGAACGGCGGAGCTTTGTGTGGCTGGACGCTTTGTTGCGAGACCTTCGATACGGGCTGGCGGCCCTGGCGCATTCCCCCGGTTTCACAGCTTCCGTGGTGGGCGTGCTGGCGCTAGGTATCGGCGCTAACGTCGCCATGTTCAGCGTGATGGACGCGGTGATGTTGAAGCCGCTGCCGTTCGCCGAGCCGGACCGGATCGTCCGTGTGTGGGAGGCGCCCCGGCCCGGGGTGTCGAACGCTACGAGCGCCGCGAATTTCCTGGAGTGGAAGCGCCTGGCGACCGATTTCGAAGCGTTGTCGGCGGAGAACGCCCTGTCGGTGGCGCTGCAGAATGGCGGGGAACCGGTGCGGTTGAACGGCAAGGCGGTGACCGCCGAGTACTTCCGGGTTTTCGGTACGCAGGCCCGGCTGGGCCGGACGTTTTCCGCCGAGGAAGATCAGGGGGCGGGCGCGCGGGTCCTCGTGCTGAGCCACGCGGCGTGGCAGAACGATTTCGGAGCCGATCCGGCGATCCTGAACCGCCGGCCGATGCTGGATGGCGAACCGTACCAGGTGATTGGCGTACTGGCTCCGGGCGCCTTCGATCGCGACGAGACGAAGTTCTGGAAGCCGCTGGCGTTCACCCCCGTGGAGCGAACGAGCAAGAGCCACTGGCTCATGGTCTACGGCCGCCTGCGAGAAGGCGTGTCCTTGACGCAGGTGAACGATCGGATGCAAGCCGTGTACGCGGCCACGATGGAGAAAGCCTCGGAGGAGGACCGGCAGGGCGCAATCGTGGTGGAGCGGTTGGGCCGCCTGCTGGTGGGCGACAACCTGCAACGGTCGATCTCGGTCGCCTTTGGCGCGGTGGCGCTGGTCCTGCTGATTGCCTGCGCCAATGTGGCGAACCTGCTGCTGGCGAAAGGCGCGACGCGCTCGAAGGAGCTGGCGGTGCGATCGGCGCTCGGCGCCAGCCGGGGCCGGCTGGTGGCCCAACTGCTGACAGAGACCCTGGTGCTGTGCCTGTTGGGCGGTGCGGCCGGGGTGGTGCTGGCCGGCGCCTTGCTGCGTGTGGCGACGCCGGTCCTGAAAGAGGCACTGCCTTTCACGGCGGCGGTCACGCTGGATCTGCGCGCCCTGGGTTTCGCGGGCACCGTTGCGCTGGTGGTGGCGCTGCTGACGGGGACGTTCCCGGCGGTACAGACCTCGTTCGGCAGCCTGGCGGAGTCGTTGAACCGGGCGGCGCGCGGATCGTCCGGCTCGCACGCCCTGGTGCGGCGGGCCATCGTGATTGGCGAAGTGGGTCTGTCGCTGGTGCTGGTGTGCGGCGCCCTGTTGCTCTTGAAGAGTCTATTGAAGCTGCAGCAGATTGAAACAGGGATCCAGGTGGAACACGTGATCACCACGTCGGTGGATCTGCCGAAGTCCTCGTATCCGACGCCGGAGAGGGCGGCTCAATTCTACGAGGCCGTGCGGGAGCGGCTGGAAGCCGTGCCCGGGATCCGGCGGGTGGGGCTCACTTCGCATATGCCGCTCCAGTGGATCGGCAACGGCGAGGCATTGCAGGAGCCGGGCGAAGCGAAACTCGTCCGGGTGCGGATGAAGCGTGTGGATCCGGGGTACTTCCAGACGTTGGGGATTCCGCTGCTGGCGGGCCGCGGGGTCACGGCGCGGGACACGGCCAGCGCGCCGCGCGTCATTGTGATCAATGAGGCGCTGGCGGCGCGATTGAAGGGTGTTGGCCGGGTGCAGGAGGCCGTCGGCCGTCGGGTGCGTGTCTCGATGCCGCCATTTGGAGAGCCCCGGGAGTTTTTGCCTGAAGTGGAGATCGCGGGCGTGATCCGGAGCGAGAGAGCAGGGCCGCCCGGGATGCCCGATCCGGCGGTGGTTTACGTGCCGATGGCCCAGGCGCCGGTCGCCCACGTCCAACTGATCGTGTTGGCGCAGGCGGACGCGGCGGCCGTGGTGACTGGGTTGAGAGAAGCCGTGCGCTCGGTGGATTCAAAGCTTCCGCTTGGTGAGGTGGCGACGCTGGAGCAGGTGCGGGCGCGCACCCTCTCCGGCGCCAGCCGTCCGGCCTGGCTGATCGGGGTCTTCGCGGTGATCGCCGCGCTGCTGGCCGGGATCGGGCTTTACGGTGTCATCGCACACACGGTGTCGCAGCGGCGGAAGGAGATTGGGATCCGCATGGCGCTGGGGGCGCGTTCGCGGGACGTGCTTTCTCAGGTGCTGAAGAATGCGGTGTCGCTGGTGTGCATTGGGCTGGGCCTGGGCCTGCTGGGGGCGCTCGCGTTGACCAGGGTGATGAAGAGCCTGCTCTACGAGGTGTCGCCCCTGGATCCACTGGCGCTCGCCGCCGGTTGCCTGGCGATGGTCCTGATTGGGTTGCTGGCCGGATGGATTCCGGCGTATCGAGCGGCCGGCGTGGATCCGGTGACGACGCTGCGCGACGAAGGGTGATGGCTCGGGGGGCCGCGCCGGGAGTACAGCGCAGGCAGCCGGCGTCCGCTATCCGGCCGTCGTGCCTGCCGCCTGGGGCGGTAAGGCCCTCAACTGGGCCTAGTGGGTTCTGGATGAAATGCGAACGGTCCGGGAATGACGCGCAGCGCTTTTGGGTGTTGTGTGGGCCAGGGTGGGGGCGCAGTTGAAAGTCAAGCCGTTGAACGACGATGCGCCTCCGGGTGGCCGACCAGGGGGTCGTCCGCGGACCTGGGGGTCCGCCGTCCCACATCTGCCTGTCCTCTGGGACCTTCTTCGACTTTGGCGACCCTCAGGACTATAGGGGATTCCGTTGAGGACATGTTGGTAGCCCGCCGCCGGCGCCTTCCAGGGAAGCGGCGCAAGCTCCCCAACTCGTGAAAGCACAACCCCGCCCACGCAAGCCAAGCTCAGCCAGCCACGGCCTTCTCGTCCGTACCCACCGAACCAGGAAAGCGAACGCCGACCATAAGGGGGGGCGTCCCAAGCACTCCCCCCGTCCCAACAAAATTCGCTCTTCCGTGATCGATCTCGCCCCCAACTTCCACACTGAGCCAGTGGAGGAAATAAGAGATGCGACTCACATCATCCATGTTGATTCTGGCCGCCCTCACGAGCGGCCTCTTATCCGCCGAACGGCGGACTCTCACGGAGGACGAACTGGCCCGCCTGGAACTGCAGCAGCCGGCACGAATCGAAGCCAGCCGGGCCTTCGTCGAAACCCTACAGACCCGCTTGGGATTGGAAGCCGATATGACGCTCCAGCCGGCAGGCAACCCCGTACTCGACGAGTTCGGGACGCTCCACGTCCGCTTTCTCCAGTTCTTCCGGGGTATCCCGGTCCGGACTGGCCAGCTGGTCACCCACCTCGCCGTGGATGGCCAGATGCTCCCACCCACCAACCGGCTCCACCGGCGCGTCGACGTGGCGACGACTGCCGCCATCACAGCCCAGCAGGCCCTCGAGACCATTCGCCTGGATCTCGCCGCCGGCAACCGCGCCCTGGCCGCCATGCCGGCTTCGGCCATCGCCGGGACCCCGGAACTCTACATCGACCCCGTCGTGGAAACAGTCGCGCTGCCCGCCACCGCCGGCGGCCCGGCCCCCAACGCCGACGATGAATCGCGGCGCGTCAGCGGCTACCGCCTCATCTATCGCGTCCTCGCCATGCCGGCGGAAGACGCCCCCGATGAGTTCCACTTCCGCGCCACTTACTACTTCATCGACGCCGCCGCCAGCCGCATCGTCCGCAAGACATCCGCCGAAGCCAACGACGACGTCCGCGAACCCGCCGTGGGCAACGGCTTCCCCATCTTCCGCCGCAAGGTCCAGCTCAACACCACCAAGGTGAATGGCGACTATCAGCTTTACGACATCACCCGCGGCAAGTCGCCCGGCAATGCCACCCGCAGCAACAACAACTCCGACTCCCACAAGTACAAGAAGACCAGCACCATCACCGACAGCTCCAATAGCTGGGGCGACAACCAGCGCTACAGCTCGAACATGCCGCTGAACGGCCAGACCGCCCAATCGCCCGCGGTCGACATCTTCTGGGCCGTTGCCCGCACCTACGATGTCCTGGCCAAGGTCTTCAACTACAAAGGCCTGGACGGCAACAACACGCCCATCAGCACCCGCGCCCACTACGACGTCAACTACACCGACGCCCACTACAACTACGGAGCGCAGGCCGCCTTCTTCGGCGACGGCATCATCGATCCCGATCCCGACAAGGACCGCTACCCGAACATCGCCCTGTCCACCGTTGCCCATGAACTCGGCCACGGCGTATGGGGCTATCACATGACCACAGACTACGACCGGCCCAGCGAAGCCTCCGGCCTGAACGAAGGTCACGGCGACATCCTGGGCGCCATCACGAACTTCTACGCGAATGTCACCCTGGGTAAGGGCAACAAGCTCGTCTACGCCAACGACACCAACTACTTCAACGGCCGCATGTACAACCCGCCCAGCTACCCGTCCAATCCCGCGGATCCGCCGTTCTACAATCAGACCGGCCGCCGCTACTGGCAGCCGGGCATGGGCACCTTCGAAGAACATGTCCAGGGCTGCGCCTACGGTCACATGTTCGTGATGCTGGTGGAAGGCGCCTCCTCTGACCCGGACTCCCCCACCTGGTCCACCTACTTCCCCAAGGGCATGGCCGGCATCGGTCTTGCCAAAGCGGCGCGCATCTGGTTCCTCGCCACCACCGTCTTCCCCCCGGATAACGATCCCACCTTCGCCACCATGCGCGACGCCTGGGTCGATGCCGCCGAATACGCCTATGGCGCCGACTCACCGGAAGTCCGAGCCGTCACCAACGCCTGGGCCGCCATCAATGTCGGCAAGGCCGTCAAGGACACTGCGCAACCCCAGGTGTCCGTCACCTCCCTCGTTCTCGATGAATCGGAAGGCAGCCTCCTCGTCACGGCTTCTGCCAGCGACGACACCTTCCCTATGGTCGAATTCGGGCTGGCCAACTCCGTCCGCGCCACCCGCATGATGCCGCCTTACCAGGCCGTCATCGATGTCTCCTCGCTCAAACCCGGCACCTACACCGCATTCGCCCGCGCGGTCGACTTCATGGGCAAGTCCACCATCAAGTATGCCCAGTTCACCATCAACGGCACCAACCAGGCCATCAACAACGGCAGCTTCGAGGACGGCTCAAACGGCTGGGCCCTCTCTTCCGGTGACATGCTGTGGAACAATGCCGCCAGCGCCTACCTCGGCCAGGGCTACCTCCGCTTCCGCGATGACGGCCAGACCGCCAGCCACAAGTTCAAACTACCCAAGGAAGCTTTGAATGCGACGCTCAGCATCCGCTACCGCGTCGTCGGGGTCGAGTACCTGCCCGGCGAGAACCTCTTCGTCGATCTCTATGACTCCAGCATCAACAAGACCACGCCTCTCGCCGACATTTCCAGCGAAGAGGTAACCCTCAGCGACCCGCTCCACCATTACAAGCGCCTGGAGTTCAACGTCACTCAGTTCAAGGACAAGGACATGCTCCTCCGGCTGAAGGCGTCTCTGATGAAGCCCAACACCACCCGCTTTGTCATCGATGCAGTGAGCCTCACCTACACGCTGCCCCAGGCCATGACCCTCAAAGTGGAGCTCGATGAGCCCGGCCGCGTCCTCCGCATGCGCGCCGCCACCACCGGCGTCAGCGCGGACACCATCAAGCTCGTTCAATACCGCATCAACGGGCAGACCGTGGCGATCGACGGCAACACGCTTGATGGCGCTGTCTTCAACACGGGCCAGGTGCCGCCGGGAACCTACAACGTCCAGGCCTTCCTCATCCGCTTTGACGACTCAGAGTTTGGGTCCAACATCGTACCCATCACCTTCACCGGCAAAAAGAGCATCGTCGTCAATGGAGGCTTCGAAAACGGCCAGTCCGGCTGGTCCCTGCCGGGTCTGAACTCCTCCATCGGGACCAACGATGGCGAGAACCAGATGAACTACTCGCAGACCGGCACGCGCTATGCGCGCTTCATCACCTCTGGCGCCGCCGGCACCTCGAAGATCCGGCAACTGATTGCCATCCCGCAGAACCCGCAGTCCGTCACCGTCTCCTTCTACCTGAAGTTGCGCGTGACGACCAAGGACCCCGGCGACGTCTTCAAGGCGGCGCTGGTCTCCATCAACAATCAGGTGCTGCTGCCCATCACCAGCGTGAACGGCGGCACAACCCTGCCTCCCCAGGACGCCGTCGCCGGTTACACCCGCGTGGTCTATACCCTGAACCAGACGCAGCTGCAGGCTCTTCGCGGCACAACGGTCTACCTGGAGTTCAGCGTGGATCAGAATGCCTCGACCGTAACCAACTTCTACGTGGACGATGTATCCGTCTACGCCCCGGTCCTGGGTTTGGGCTTTGGCTTAGCCAACTAACGTCCCAAGTCCTGTTCCACTTCGCGGCCGGGCGTCACCTGACGTCCGGCCGCTTCATTGCTTCACGGCCGCACTCTGGCTTGTCCCGTCCTTGAGATATCGATGCAGCCACGCCAGTCCAATCCGCAGTTCGCGCCCCACCGTCGCCACCGACACGCCGGTGACCTCCGCAATCTCCGCCACCTCCAGCCCGCCGAAGTAGCGCATCTCGATCATCCGGCTCTTCCGCTCGTCCTGGGCCGCCAGCGCCGTCAAGCCGTCGTCCAGGTGCAGCAGGTCTTCGTCCGGCTGGACGCCCACGACGAGCGCCTCATCCAGTTGAAGGGGTGTCTGCCCTCCGCCCCGCTTTTGGGCGTTCCGTCCGCGCGCGTGCTCCGTCAGCAGCTGCCGCATGATATGCGCCGCAATGGCGAAAAAATGGGCCCGGCTGCGCCAGTCCTTATTCTCGATCCCGGCCAGCTTGAGATAAGCCTCATTCACCAACGCCGTCGCCTGCAGCGTGTGCCCGGGCCGCTCCCGCCGCATATACGACGCCGCCAGCTTCCGCAATTCCTCAAAAACCAGTGGTGTTAATGCCTCAAGCGCTTTGGAATCCCCAATCTGCCAGGCCGCCAACAATTGTGTGACATCCGCCCCAGTGTGCTCCGAATTTTCGGACATGTTATATCAATAGCTCAGATGGACGACCGCTGGGAACGCATTCAGGATCTATTCATTGAGGCTGCCGCGCTGCCGCCGGAGGAACGCCGTGTCTTTCTCGACGGCGCCTGCGGGGCCGACACCGGCCTACGCGCGGAAGTCGAGTCTTTGCTGGAGGCCGAGGACGGCGCCGGCAGCTTCGTTGAGAACGCCATTGGCCGTGCGGCCTCGACACTGGCCGCCGGCGCGGAGTCCGCCCCGCGGACCGTCGGCGCCTACCGCATCCTCAGGGAGATCGGGCGCGGCGGCATGGGTGCGGTCTACCTCGCCGAACGCGCCGACCAGCAGTTCCACAAGCGGGTCGCCATCAAGCTCGCACGCTTCGCGGGCTATGGAGACTTCGTCCACGAGCGCTTCCGCCATGAACGCCAGATCCTCGCCTCCCTGGAACACCAGAACATCGCGCGGCTCCTCGATGGCGGTGAGACCGAAGACGGGATGCCCTACATCGTCATGGAGTATGTCGAAGGGCTCCCCGTCACCGGCTACATCGAGCAGCACGCCCTCGGCCTCCGCGCCCGCCTCGAACTCTTCCTCAAGATCGCAGCCGCCGTCCAATACGCCCATCGCTTCCTGGTCATCCATCGCGACCTGAAGCCGAGCAACATCCTGGTCACCAGTGCCGGCGAGGCCAAACTGCTCGACTTCGGGATCGCCAAACTCCTGGAGCCAGGCGCCCTGAACGAGGCGATCATGCATACCTCCACCGGCATGCGCCTGCTCACGCCCGACTATGCCAGCCCCGAGCAGGTGCGCGGGGAGCCGGTTACCACGGCGTCCGATGTCTATTCGCTCGGCGTCGTGCTCTACGAAATGCTCACCGGCGTCAAGCCGCACCGGATCAAGGACTATACGCCTCTCGAGATCGATCGCGCCGTCTGCGAAACCGAGACCGAACGCCCCAGCACCGCCGCCGCCCGCACCGGCACCTTCCGGCAGTTGGATGCGGAACTGGATGTCATCGTCCTCGAGGCCATGCACAAGGATCCGGCGCGCCGCTACGCTTCCGTCGAACACCTCGCCGACGACATCCGCCGCTTCCTCACCGGGCTGCCCATCCAGGCCCGGCGCGATTCGCGCGCCTATCGCGCCCGCAAGTTCCTCCGGCGTCACCGGGTCGCCAGCGCCGCGGCCGCCCTCCTGGTCGTCACGCTCGCCGGGGCGGCCGGCGTCACCTCGTGGCAGGCGTCCGTGGCCCGCCAGCAGGCCCGCCGCGCCGAGATGCGCTTCCGCCAGGTGCGCCAGCTCGCCAACCGCTTTCTGCTCGACTTCGACGAGCAGATCCGCAACCTGGAAGGCTCCACGCCGGCCCGCGAATCGCTGGTCAAGACCGCCAGCGAGTATCTCGACAGCCTCGCCTCGGAGGCCGGCAACGATGCGGAACTCCAGGCCGAACTGGCCGCCGCCTATCGCAAACTCGGCGATGTCCAAGGCGGGCCTCGCGCTGCCAGCCTCGGCCGCAGCGAGGATGCCCTGAAGAGCTACCAGAAGTCCGTCGAGATCGGACGCAGCCTGTTCGATGCCGGCGTCCGCGATCCCGGGCTGCTGAAACAGATCATCGAAGCCGAACGCATGCTCGGGTTGCTGGAGCACCGCCTCCACAAAACGGATGGCGACGCCAAGTACGAGAAGCGCCTCACCGACTCAACCGCGCTGGCCGAAGCCCTGGTGAAAGAGCGGCCCGACCTCGACAGCTTGCGGACCCTCGCCTCCCTCTATCGCGAACTGGGTGAGCGCTACGCCGACTCCAACCGCGCCACCCTCGCCGAACAGCGCTACGCCCAGGCTCTGCCGATCTATGAAAAGGTGCGGCAGCTTGCGCCCGGCACTCGCTCCGACCGCGGCGTCGCCCTCGTCACTCAGCGTCTTGCCGATGCCAAGGTCATGCGCGGTGACCTCGATACGGCCTTGAAGCTCTACCGGAGCTCGTTTGAAGGCTTCGCTGCCATGGCCCGGGCCCCCAAGGCGGGGCAGACCGAACGCCGCGGCCTAATGGCCGCACATCTCTCCCTCGGCGCGCTGCTGGGTGATCCGCTCATCCCCAATCTCCGATTGAACTCCGACGCGATCGAACAGACCGGAGCCGCGCTTTCCATAGCCGAGCACCTGGAACAGGCCGATCCGGCCAACCGCACCGCCAAGCTCGACCTCGCCTATACGGCGGCTCAATATGGCCGTGTGCTCCGCGGCACGCAGCCTGTGGTGGCCGTGAAGCACCTGCGCCGCGCTGTCTCTCTGGCGGGCGAGGTCCTCTCCACCTCGCCGGCGGACCGCGTCTATCTGCGCCACGTCCTGCGCTACAAGACCGATCTCGGTGTCACGCTGGCCGCTGCCCGCAACCCGGCGGAATCCTCAACGGTCCTCAAAGCGGTTACGGCCGATCTCGAAACAATCGATGCGCCCAGTGCCGGGTATGAACTCATCGGCGCGGAAGCGCGCCGCGAACTGGCCGCCCTCCTCCGCCAGGCCCAGCCTGACGAAGCCCGCCGGCTGACCCGGTTGGCGCTGGACCGCGTGGAGAAATACCTGCTCGACCATGCCGACAGCCTGGAAATGATCCACCACCTCAGCCTGCTCTATGAGTCCGCCGCGTGGTTCGATTCCTCGTATGCCAAGAAGGCTCACCAGTTGTGGGCCGAGTGGCCGAAGCACGGGGCCTCGTCGCTCTTTGACCGGCGGCGGTTGGAGGAGGTCCGCTAACCGGACCTTAGTGCGCCGGTGTGCAGGCTGTCAGCTGATAGAAGTGGGTGGGCGCCGGTTTCATGAACCTCTGCAATAGCGCCAATTGCCATTCGGCATAGGGTTCATAGAGGCTCACCGCACGATGCCTGGGAGCGCAGGCTGCATTCTCGCGATTCGTCGTGACGTGCTCCGGCGAGATGTCGCGCTGGTTCCGGACCACCCAGACTGTCTGCGCCGCCGGCAGCAGGCGGTCGGCCTCCGGTTGCCCTTCGTGCGTCAGGACGACAGAGGGCGTGCGGCCCGACAGGTAGTGCTGCAGTGCAACCCCGTCCGTGTTGAAGGCGTCGATGAGGATCAGGTCGGACGGGCCGGCCTGCTGGTTGAGCCGCTCGGCAATCTCCCGCAGGGGCGCCGCATAGCCCGGATTCAGGTAGTTCTGCCTGGTGAAGTAATAGGTAATCGAGACCGCCGTGGTAAGGACAAGCAGCGCCGCGGCCCACCAGCGAACCCGGCCGATGGGCGTCAATCCGATGGCCACGCCCATGGCGAGGAAGGGAATCAGCCAGAGCAGCCGCGCTGGAATGAACGGGTAGCTCACCCAGCGGGATACCCCCAGGTAGCCCACGATGGTCAGGGAGGAAAGGAACACGACCAGCGGCTTCGGACAGATCCTGGAGCCCCGCTTCGCGAGCCACAGCACCAGCGGAACCAGCAGCAGCGCCAGGAACGGGAAGCTCTCGCCGATGGTCAGCGACACGACCCCGAAGCCGATCTTGATGGGTTGCTCCAGCCAGGACGAGCCCGTCAACGTGTAGCGGGACGAAAAACCGGCCGCCTGGCCCCAGCGTCTGAGGGCATCGGCAAACTTGAATAGCCAGGGCAGGTAGCCCACCATGGCGCCCAGCATTAGCAGCGCGGTCCGGCGGAAACCGAGAAAGGCCAGTGCCGGCAGAGAGCAGGCCGCCAGGACGGCAAACCCCGGAACGTAGTGCGTATAGAGAAGTAGCAGGACGGAGATCAGAGCCGGCCAGTAGCCTTCCTTCGTCCGGATCCAGCGCCAGAGAAAGTAGACGGCGGCGATCATCAGCGCGGTCTGCATGGAGTAAGACCGGGCCATCCGGCCATACAGGAGGACGCAGGGTGAGAAAGCGAACAGGCCGAGGGCCAGCCACCGGCGCGACGGCCGCCAGCGCCGGGTCCACAGCAGGTCCAGCAGGAAGGTGGCGATGAGGGTCCAGAGCCCGGAGAAAGCACGCAGTCCCGCCAGCGAATGCCACGGCCACTCGTGCAGCAGGAAGTAGTAAAGCGGTGGGTGGATGTCCTTCTGAAGGATCGGTACGATCTCGTTCAGCGGATGCGGGACGGTGCTGAACGTGAACAGTTCATCGGTCCAGATGGGCAGCAGGTCCAGGTTCGCGAACAGCAAAACCGCCTGCAAGAGGAGAATGACTGCAATCGGAAGGGCGCGCTTCAAACTTCGAGGCTAGCATTTCGCGGCGCCCGAAGGGGTCCGCTAAAATGACGGGTTCATGCCCAAATTGATCGAGTTCGAGAACGTCACCATCCACCGCGAAGGGTATCCGGCGCTGCGGGAAGTGACCTTCTCCATCGAAACAGGTGAGCACACCGCCATCCTGGGGCCGAACGGCAGCGGAAAGTCCACGCTGATCAAGGCCATCACCCGCGAGTGCTACCCGCGCTATGCTCCTCCGGTGTGCCGGTTGCGAATCTGGGGGAAGGAGGTCTGGCATCTGTTCGAACTGCGCAGCCTGCTGGGCATCGTCACGAACGACCTGGTGGAGACCTGCGTTAAGCCGTACTCGGCCCTGGAGACGGCCCTCAGCGGGTTCTTCGGCAGTATCGGCATCTGGCCCAACCACGAAGTGACGCCTCACATGGAGGAGGAAGCCCGTAAGGCATTGGCTTTCTTTGACATCGAGCACCTGGCCGAGCGCAAGCTCACCGAGATGTCCAGCGGCGAACAGCGGCGGGCGGTCTTTGCCCGGGCCCTAGTCCACGGACCTAAGGCCCTGATCCTGGACGAGCCGACCAATAGCCTGGACGTCCGGGCCCAGCGCGAGGTGCGGGACTCCATGCGGAAACTGGCCGAAGGCGGGGTGACCGTGATCCTGGTGACCCATCACCTGCCGGACATCATCCCCGAGATCGGCCGGGTCATTACCTTGCGCGAGGGACGGATGCATACGGACGGTCCGAAGGAGCAGGGACTGCGGGCGGACTCGCTCAGTGCCCTGTTCGGAGTGGATGTCAAAGTCGGCAGCGAAGACGGCTACTATCACATGTGGTAGTAGCCGGCATCTTAACTACATCTGTCGCAATATCATCCCGCGCGGCGGTTTTGGGTCCGGTTAATAGAACTTCGGGAAGTTGGCGAACCCGGCTTTTGTGAGATCCGCCGAGATCTCGGAGATCTCTGTATTCTTCAGCGGGCCAACAAGAATACGGACACTGTTGCTATCGGCGCCGGGCGCAAGTTTGGCCCGGAAGCCTTTCGCGTTCAGACTTTCCACGAAGGGCCGCACCGTGTCCGGAGGCAGATTCCCTACCTGAATAAAGATCTGACCCTTTGTGGGCTGGATCACGCCGGTGCTGGAGACAGGCGGCGGAGTATTCTGTACTGGCGCAGACTGGATCTGGGCCGGCGGGGGCGCGACTGGAGCGCTGGGCGCAGGAATTGCCGTGGTCTGAGCGGAAACCTGGGCAGGGAGGCGCGCCGGGGCCGTCTCAGACGGCGGTGTGTTGACGGGCCGCGGCACCCTTCTGGCGCGGCGGACGTGGACGGCGGGGCTCTGCGGGTTTGCCGTGGAGGCCGAATCCGACGCCCGGCGGGAAACCAGATAGGCCACACAGGCCACGATCCCGATTGCCATGACGACGCCAAAGGCAATCGCGGTCTTCTGCCGGCTTTCCAGGACGACCAGGGGACGCTCTTCGGAGTCCTTCAGGATTTCAATTCTTGCATCGCTGCTGATCTGCATACTCAGCCTCTCCAGATCCTCTATCGTCCAACTCAGCCAGATACCTTAGACCCGAAATGAGGAATTCGGTTCTCGGGTCCCAGAACATTTTAAAGAGAATTGTTTGGACACAACCTATTGCCGGAGCATATACTGAGGCGGAAATTGCCGTGCCCGGGGGCCTGACGGTCAAGGTCCGTGCGCCTGGTTCACCCCCGCGGCTGGCAGTTCAATTGCCACGGAATCTATGAATCGTATGCCCACAACAAAGATCCTCTTTGCTTTGCTACTGATGATCGGAGCGATTACGCCGTCGTTTGCCGCCAGCGCTGTGTATAGTTTCACCGGCGTTGCGTCAGACGGACGCACCCTGAGCTTTCAGTACACCGCCCCCGCGCTCCTCTCCTCCGCCACGGTAGTGGCCTCCTCGCAGGCGTCATGCGCGCCCGCCTGCGATGACATCGGGTTCTTCCCTAATGCGCAGTTGAACTATGACCTATTAGTAATTGACTCGCGCAATGTTGGCGGCCCGCCAACCGCGTTCACGTTCTACTTCCCAGCCGGGTCTTTTGCCTCGGCCGGCGCCTACAAGACGTTGTCGATCGCCGGTGGCAGCAGCGCCGGGTCTCTGACTGTTCAGCCGACAGGCAGTCCTGTGGTCACGACCACGGCTCTGCCTCGTGGGTCCGTCGGGATTGCCTACTCCACAACGATCGCCGCGCAAGGCGGCACAGGCGGCCTGAGCTACGCGGTAGCCGGCGGCTCCCTGCCGGCGGGGCTGACCCTCAATAGTAGTGGCGTCCTGTCGGGAACGCCGACCGCCTCCGGCACGTCCCAGGTGACGATCCGGGTAACCGATTCCAGCCAGGCGAGTTCCACCCGAAACTTCTCGATTGTCATCGCTCAGGGACTGGCGATCACTTCCCTCAGCTCCCTGCCGGGCGGAACCCTGGGTCTTCCGTACAGTACGAACCTTGCAGCAACGGGCGGCAGTCCCAGTTACAGTTGGGTCGTGGAGTCCGGCGCCCTCCCTCCGGGTGTGCAACTATCTCCGGCCGGCTCCCTCACGGGCACCCCATTTACCGGGGGCAGTTTCACCTTTACGGCCCGCGTCACGGACACCGCCAATGTTTCGGCCAATCAGGTGTTCACGATCAGCATCTCGTCGATCCTCACCATCACGAGCAATTCGGCTCTGCCCAACGGCTCGGTGAACTCGCCCTACTCGGCACCGCTCAGTGTGGTGGGCGGCGCAGCTCCCTACACATGGACCCTTACGTCCGGGCAGCTGCCGATCGGCCTGACGCTTTCCACGGCGGGTATCATCAGCGGGACGCCCGTGACCTCCGGATCGGTCTCGTTCTCGGTGAAGGTGCAGGACAACGGTCTCAACCTGGCCACCCAGTCATTCAATCTATCCATCGGGGTGGGACTTGCCATCACCACAGTTTCCCCCCTGCCTTCGGGCATGATTGGCTCGGCTTATCAGTACACACTCACATCCGTCGGAGGCACGCCGCCCTATACCTGGGCCAACGCCAGCGGGACCCTGCCGGCGGGCCTGAGTTTGTCGTCTCTGGGCGTGGTCTCCGGGATCCCCACGGCCGCCGGCAGCAGCACCTTCTTTGCCCGCGTGACGGATGCCAACTCCAACACGGCCACGGTACCGTTAGTCCTGGCCGTGTTGCCAACACTGCAGATCACCACCGCCAATCCCCTGCCTGCTGCCACGCCGGGCGCGGCGTACTCGCAGACCCTGGCGGTCACCGGCGGGTCCGGTCCTTATACCTGGACGTTAGCCGGCGGTTCGCTGCCCCAGGGCCTCTCGCTTTCCGCGGTCGGAGTCATCACGGGCACACCCACTTCGGCCGGGACCTCCAATTTCGTGGTGAGGGTCGCTGATTCCTCCTCCGGCTTCACACTCCAGTCGTTCAACCTCACCGTCGGCGGCAGCCTGACGTTCACCACGGCCTCACCGCTGCAAAATGCGCCCACCGGCACCGCCTATTCACAGACCCTGGGCGTGTCAGGGGGCACCGCGCCTTACACCTTCAGCGTGGCTGGCGGTTCACTGCCGCCTGGCCTGAGCCTGGCAGCCAGCGGGGTGCTCTCCGGCACGCCCACCGTGGCCGGAACCTACACCTTTACGGTACTCGTCACCGACGCCACAGGCCTGACCACGGCGAAGGAGTTCTCGGTGACGACGGGGGCCAGCGGCTTTAATATTGATACGCCGGCCGCGCTGCCCAACGGGACGGTCAATGTTGTCTACTCGCAGACCATGGCCGCCAGCGGCGGGACGCAGCCATACACATGGATCCAGACGGAAGGGTCGCTGCCGCCGGGCCTGAGCCTCGCTCCGAATGGAGTCATCTCCGGCATCCCGACCACGGTCGGGTCTTATATCTTCCTGCTGCGTGTCACCGACGCGCTCAGCGCGGTCGCGACCAAGACGATGACGTTGACGGTTTCGCAGACTGGCGGTTCAACGCTCACCATCACCACGCCTTCTCCGCTCCCGGTTGCGCCGCTGAACCAGGCATACACGGCCACGATGGCGGGCTCCGGCGGCACTCCGCCGTACATCTGGACGTTCTCCGGCGGCTCGATCCCGCCCGGGCTCCAACTGAACACCAATGGAACGCTGAGCGGCACGCCGACCACGGCCGGCACCTACTCTTTCAATATCCTGCTGACCGACAACACAGGCGCCTCGGTACAGGGTGCGTTCTCGCTGACAGTCGGCTCGGGCCTGACGATCACCACCCCGACGACGCTGCCGAATGGCTCGGTTGGCCTCGCCTATTCCCAGTCGATCACGGCGACCGGAGGCACTGCGCCTTATGTGTTCTCTCTGCAGAGTGGGACACTGCCTGCCGGACTGAGCCTGAACACCAGCGGGCTGATCTCGGGCACCCCGGTAGGCGCCAGTACCTCATCCTTCACCGTCCGTGTCCAGGATGCTGCCGGCGCCTCCGTCACATCCACGTTTACCTTGGTCGTCGGCTCGGTTGCGTCAGGGATTGTGATCTTGCCGTCCACGGTGCCGGGTGGCGCCGTCGGCGTGCCTTATTCGCAGGCTCTGACCGCTTCAGGCGGAACTGCGCCCTACATCTTCGCGCTCTTCTCCGGCGCGTTGCCGCCGGGCGTCACCGTCTCCACCACCGGTGTGCTCAGCGGCACGCCCACGTCGAGCGGATCGTTTGTGTTCACGATCAGGGCGACAGATAGCCAGGGCGCCGCGGCCAATCAGCTGTACACGCTGACTGTGGGCTCGTCGATCCACATTACCAATACCTCCCCGCTCCCCGGCGGAACGGCCAATTTCTTCTATTCCCAGACGCTGTCCGCAACCGGGGGCACGCCGCCTTATTCCTGGTCGATCAGTTCCGGGGCGCTGCCCACGGGCATGCTCTTCTCGACGCAGGGCATTATCAGCGGGACACCGACGTCCGGCGGCAACTACCAGTTCGCAGTCAAGGTGACGGACGCCACGGGCGCGAGCACAACCCAGACGTTTACGCTTGCCATCACGGGCGGCGTTACCATCACCACTCCTTCCCCGCTGCCCGACGGCAGCGTCGGCTCCAGCTATTTCCTGACCTTTGGCGCCAACGGCGGCACAGGCCCATATACCTGGAGCATCACCTCCGGGGCCCTGCCCACCGGTCTGGCTCTTTCCGCTGCCGGCGCCCTCACCGGAGTGCCCACCGCCCAGGGGCAGTTCCAGTTCGTCGTCAAGATCGTCGACGGGACCGGGCTCTCGGCTTCCACTCCGTTTACGCTGACTGTCAACTCGGCCACGATCCTGCCGCGCGCCGGTGTGATAGCCCAACTCGCCTCGGGCGGCGGCTGGAAGACCAGCATCGTCCTCCTGAATCCGACGTCCTCCCCGGCCCAGGTGCGGGTCAATCTTATGGCGGAAGACGGCACCCCGCTGGTGTTGCCGGTCACGATCTCGCAGGCCGGCGCATCGATCACCGTGTCGGCGGCTGTCGTGGACCGCACCATCGCCTCCAACGGGCTGCTGCAGATCGACACCGAGGCCTTGATTTCCACGACCTCGGTAGGCTGGGCCGACGTGCGCAGCAGTTCCAGCATCTCTGGATACGCCATATTCCGGCAACGCAGCGGCTCCGGCAGCGATTCCGAGGGCACCTCGCCCCTGGAAACGAAGTTCCCCACAAATGTTCTGGTCTCCTATGACCACACCTCCGGATTCTCGACGGGTGTGGCCCTGGTGAACCTGGAGACTTCGGGCACCGTCACGGCGATCATGCGCGACGACAGCGGGAATGAGCTGGCTCGCGACGCCATCGCCATCGGAGCCGGCGGCCATACGTCGTTCTCGATGGCGGATCGCTTCCCCATCCTCAATGGGCGGCGCGGGACGGTAGAGTTCGTGAATAACCAGAACTCGGGCACCGTGGCCCTGGGCCTGCGGTTCAGCCCGACGCTGACCTTCACGTCGCTGCCGGTCACCGGCCGCTAGGCACGGTCCATCGAGCCTGTCTCAACAACGGCCCGGTTGTACCCCAAGGGGTGCGGCCGGGCCGTTCGGTTTTTATGCTTCGAGACGGCGCCACGAGGCCACCGCCGGCCGCATGAAGATTGGCCCAACTATTTGATGGGCGGGCCAATAGCTCCGCTTTCTGCCGCGGGGACGTTTTGTCCAATGCCCTCTGTTTGAAAAAGAAGATAGCAGCCCATTGGTGCCGTGCGGGTACATTTAATTCCGAATGATTTAGGACGTAATTTCTTCCGGCAGACGTGATTGAAGCTGAACAGCTTCAAACTCAACAAAAGTGACGGCAGTCCCAGGCAGGTTGCGCGAGCTGCGAAAAAACCTCGAAAACCTGAGGGGACGAGTGATCATAGATTCTGGCCTACCCGCCGGGACAATCATGAAAAACCCAATAAAGAGAGGGGTTGGACGCGATCAGAGGGCTTGAGATCGGCGTCCTGGGGGCGACAACGGCCGTGACGGCGGCAGCCTCCGGCCGGCTGCCAGTTCTCGCCAGGATGGCTATCCAAGGATTGGTTTCGCCACTCATATTGGGGGGAATTCCATCGGAACTGCATCCAAATTGATGTAAGTTGTGGTTGGAAATACGTGCAATCCCGTCTGGAATGGGTGTGAGGGTGGTTCTGCTGGAGGAGACCGCGAGAGACGAAAAACCCGCCACGCGCATGAACGCGCGTGGCGGGTCTATACAATCATGACTTCGAATTAAGCGTTCGGTCTTTGCGGGCAGGTTCTTGCATTATGGCCGGTCTTGCCACAGATCTTGCAGGTACGTTGTTTCTTCTCACCTGCCTTGGGGGCCTTGGCGCTGTACCGGCCACCCGTCTCCACCAGATCAAAGGTGAAGCCGAGCTCTTTCAGGGTTTCAATTTGCGCCTGGATGGAAGCGATGGCCTCGTCCCGGGCTTCGTTCATCAGGGTCTGATACTTGGCCTTGAAGTCGAGGGCCTTCTCAATTTTGGTAGGTTTTGGGTCCGCCATTGCAATACTTCATATCATAGATGCAAACAACCGGTCAAGGAGGCGGCCCACTGAGGGCGATTATCCCTAGTCCCGGACCGGGCATTAATGGGAAGAGTGTAATGCCCGGAGCGTCCTGTTCCGGGCACAATCTCCAATTTATTTCAACATGGCCGAAGGAGAGGACTGTTTTGTGCCTGAGGCTGTCGCGGCAACTTCTTCGAGGTTATAACCCGCGATGGTGATTCGCGGCGACTCGCCCCGCGTATCGGCTTCGCGTATTTCGGTGGCGATCGTGCGCGTTTCGCCGGGCATCAGCGAGATGTAATTGTCGCTATACAGGGCTGGAAGGATCCGGTCTCCACTGCCGGTGCGCACCACTTTGGCCCGCACCATGAGGGCCGGTGTCTTGGAAACGTTCCGCAGTTCGGTTGACAGATGCCATACTCCACCTTGCCGCTGCACATTGGTCACCGCGGTCAGCCTGGCCCTGCCCAAAGTCCGGAGGGCCTGGAAATTGCCTTCCTGGGTGCCGCGCCAATAGAAGTTGTCCGAGAGCACCCGTCCGTTCTTCGACAGCTTCAACCGCAGGAAATGAACGGAAGAAAGGCCCGTGGGGTACTCTATGCGGCCTGCGACGGTTGTGCTGTCCTCATTCGAATCCAGAGTATAGGAAAGTTCCCGTTTCACCGTCCCGTCGAGGTTTACAATCTGTAGCTGTGCTGACAGCCCGGCCTGGTTCCCCGCACTGTAGTTCACCACCTCCACTGCATCCGTTGCCGGATTCCATTGGATATGTAGCGGCTCGGAAGCTTTCTTGCTTCCAAAATATCCGGATCCCGGCTCCAGGTAATAGTCGTACGTCTGCCAGACAAATGAAGGCCACGTGGGATGACTCATCCAAATCAGCAGGCCCATCCTGAATTTACTCTGCGATTCAAACATGGCCCGGTGACCTTCGTAGTTCACGAATTGTGCAAGTTCCACCCATTCCTCAATATTCTTCGCCCCTCCATAGCTCTTCTCGATGCGATCAAGGAAAGAGGCTCCGCCCTGGGCGCCGGTGAGGCAGAAGTCGTGAAGTCCCCACATGCGCCCCTGGGGCCACATGGCGGATTCGGGCATCATCTGCCGCAGGCTGTCCATGCTGACAATATTGGGCATGCCCATCTCGCTGTGGAATTTGGGGGTGGCCCGCTCTGTAAAGTAGGTCTTGAGAGGCATCGCCTGGTAAGGGCCATGGCCGCTGACGACATCGTCCGCGGAGCTGGAGATGTAGTGGATGCCCGGGTGCAGGGCGGCCAGCGCCTCACGGATGCCGTCGTCTAGCGGTTTGGGCGGAAATCCTTCATTTCTACCGCAGTAGAGGCCTACGGAGGGGTGGTTGCGGATGCGGCGAATGGTGTCCCTGACGTTGGCGAGAAACATCCCGTTGTCGTCCGGATCGGGACCATCCCACGGGTTAGCGAGCCAGAAATCCTGCCAGACGACGATTCCGTGGCGGTCGCACGCCTCGTAGAATTCGTCGTCGCCGATCTGCCCCACCCAGTTGCGGATCATGGTGAAGTTCATGTCACGGTGGTAGCGGATGGCGGCATCGTACTCGCGGCCCCGATACCGCAGCATGGACTCTCCGAAGCCCCAATTGCCGCCGCGGGGGATGAATCTGCGGCCATTGATCCACATGCGGAGCGCGCCGCCTTCCTCGCTGTAAGTGAACTGCCGGATGCCGGCCTGGAACGACTTCCGGTCTGAAACCTGATTGGCGGCGGTTTCGAAGCGCAGATCAACGTCATACAAATCCGGCTGGCCGTAGCCCGCCGGCCACCACAGTTTCGGATTCCGAAGATGCAAAACGGCATTATTGGATGGATCCAGTTTTACTGTCTGTTCTCCTCCGGCAGGCAGAGTGACTTTCGTGGAAGCCGAAACATTGCCGAAACGGCCGGTGAGCACGCCGCTGACGGCGCTGGGGGCGTTATTGCGGAGGGTGACTTCCAGAGTCACGTCGGCCTGCGAGGTGTCAGGCAGGGGGAGGGCAGTGAGGACCCGCGGGTTCTCTATCGTGACTGCGCCCGTGGAGGTGAGATAGACGTCGTTCCAGATGCCGGTGTCGCGCCCGCGGATGGTGGGGATCCAGTCCCAGCCAATGGCGGCATGGTAGGTGGGGTTGTCGGCTCCGGGCACGCCGCCGTTCTTGTCGGGACTCTCGTAGGTCTTTTCCTTGATGCTGCCGGGGTGGGCGAGTTTTTCGACTCGGATGGCGATGGCGTTGCGTGCTCCGGGCCTGATCAGCCGGGTGACATCAAACCGGCCCCGCAGGAAGCCGCCCTCGACGCGGCCCAGGCGGCTGCCATTGAGATAGATCTCGGCCTTCCAGTTGATGCCGTCCAGATTGAGCCAGACATGCTGGTCTGGTGACTGGACCGGCGGGGCGGTGAACTCGTCGCGGTACCAGAAGTCGGCATGGAAGAACGAGTCCGAAATCATCAACTGGTTGTCGCCGTAGTTCGGGTCGGGCAGGGCTCCGGCGTTGTAGTAGCTGGAAAGCACGGTGCCGGGGACGGTGGCGATCACCCAGTCCGCGTCGCGGTATCCGGGCTGGGAGATATCCTGCCCGCCGGATGGGACGAGAGAGTCGCGTTGTACCCGCCAACCGCCGCCGGCCAGATCCAGCCGGCCATCGGCGCGAGCGGCGGGCGCGGGCCTGGGCTGCGGCAGCAGGCCGCCTGTGCCGAAGACTTCCAGTTCACTCAGCAGATAGCCCTCGGGTGTAGCAGGTTTGTCGAGTTGGAGGCGTACATAACGCGCCTGGAGAGGTTGAGGCAGTTCGATGGTGTCAGTCGAGCCGGAGCCGGCGGGCAGCGGCTGGACGGTCTTCCAGTTCGCGCCGTCGGAGGAAGTCTGCAAGGATCCACTGGCTGCGCGGCGGATCCAGGTGAGGACGACGCGCTGCAGCTTCGACTCGGCGCCCAGGTCTACGGAAACCCACTCCGCGCCGGCGCCGGCCGGCTTCCAGGCGCTGGTGAAATTCCAGGGGCCGCCCAGGTGGATCTGAACGTTATTGCGGAAGAAGGTCACTTCATTGGCCTGCCAGCTGGCGGCGCGAGCGTCCTGGAAGAGGAGACGGTAGAAGCGTGCGCGGGCGGGCTGCTGGAAGTGGACGGATCGCAGGATCTCGCCCGTCGGTCTGGACATCTGGCTGGTTTGTCCCAGTTCTCTCCAGTTCCGGCCATCGTCGGAGCCCGTGACGCGGCAGTTCCAGTTTTCCGGCTCTCCGTGCGCCACCAGGCGGGCATCGATCTCGATGCGGTCAATCTCCGGCGGATCATCGCCGCCGATTTCGAACTGTACCCACGCTTCCTTGCCGCGCAGGGTCACGCCGCTCACCCAGTTGCCGTCGAGCAACCACTCGCGTTCATTCTTCCGGAGAACACCTTGCTGGCTGGTGGAGACCGAGACCCAGCGGGGCACGCGGGTGTCCTTGATGCCGTCCGTGACGAGTTGGGCGGTCAGGTTGTAGTCGTAGCTGCTGGAGTGGAAGGTGGGACGCCGCAGGGCCAGATTGCGCACGGGACCGGAATCGGGCCGAAGCATGGGACTAAAGTCCTGTTTCGGGTCGCCCGGATAGATACCAACGCCTCGGGTGAACTCCTGCGCCTGGAGTGCCAGCCCCAGCGCGAAAACGGCCAAAATCGTGGATCGCATCGATTACCTTTATACCTGATTGTCTGCTTCCAGCCCGTTTGGGGCCGGATCCCCAGCCGCCGGGGCTGGCCGGGATCATGACCTCGAACGTCAGGAAAATGCGCCTTACCTTCACTTTTTCGAAACAAATTGCGTGCAAAAGCGTCTTGTTAAGTGAAGGTGCTGTTGGGCACCCCAGGAGGGCGAAATGAGCCTCAAAGACCGTTTAGAGCTGGAACGAGAGATTCTGGAAAAGATCGAGCAGAGCCGGGAAGGCTCCGCCGAACAGGATTACGAAGCGCTGGAACGCGCCATCATCGAGCGTGAGCTCGCTGAACTCGAAGAGCAAGTGGAAACTGAGCCGGAGCACGTCCTAGTGCGCCGCCGGAAACATAACTAAGCGGCCTGTATTGTAGCAGTTGAATCCCTAAATCCGAATAGGCAGGATAGCAGGCGCGCAGGACACGTGTGCTCTGTCCGGCTCATCGGGAAAAGCTGCGGCTATTCCTGACGAAGGGCTGTGCCCGGATCGATTCTGGCTGCTGCCCGTCCCGGCAGGAGGCAGGCGAGCAGGCTGGTGGCTGCCAGGGTAATGGCGGTGAAAACCAGCACCTTCGGATCCCGGGCCGTCACGCCGTAGAGCATTGCTTCGAGAAAACGGCCCATGACGAGCCAGCCGAGCAGGAGTCCCGCGGCGAGGCCGAGCATTGGGGCTTTGCAGCCGCTGGCCAGGATCAACTGCTGGATATCCAGCGTACTGGCGCCAAGCGCTCTCCGCAGGCCGAGTTCGGGCGTGCGGCTGCGCACGCTATAGGCGATGACGCCGTAGGTGCCGATTGCCGCCAGGGCCAAGGCGACGGCGGCAAAGAGCCCCAACAGCACCACCTGAAAGAGCGGCCGGGCCAATTCACCGTCCACCACCTCTTCCATGGCTAAGGGGCGGGCGAGAACCACCTGGTCGTCCAACGCCTTCAACTCACGGCGCATGCTATCGACGATCCGGGCCGGCGGCAGGCTGGAGCGCACGACCGTATCGACAGGGTTCAAGGGAAAGCTGTCGTAGGAGAGATAGAGTTCCGGTTGCGGCGCCTCGCGCAGACCGCGGTGCCGTACATCTTTGATGACGCCTGTAATCAGCATGGACGACTTGCCCTGGGGTAGTTGAAAGCCTATTGGTTGCCTGCCCTTCAGGAACTTCCGCACGAAGGCTTCGTTCACGGCCACCTGTCCCTTGATGTTGGGATCGAAAGGGCCACCGGCCGCCCAGCGCATGCCGAGAGCTTTGAAATAGTCGCCACCCACCGCGCGCCCGCCGACCATCTGCTCCTGCTCCGATCCTGGAATGAAGATGCGCAGGTCGAGCAGCATCGTGTAGCGCAAAGGCAGGGAATTGGAGATGCCCGCGGAGGTGACGCCAGGAATGGCCGCCAGGCGTTCGAGCCAGGCGCGGCCGAAGCGGGCGCGATCGTCTCTCGTTTTGTAGCGCGTGGCGGGCAGGTCGATGCTGGCTGTGAGGATATGATCGCGGTCGATGCCGATATCGATGTCGCGCAAGGTAAGGAAGGTCCTCACCAGCAGGCCGGCAGCAATGAGGACGACCGTGGTCAAGCCCACTTGCAGCGCGACCATGGCATTGGACCAGCGGCGGCTTCCGCGGCTCATCCACGGATTGCCCACACGCAGGGATTCATCCTTGGCTTCTCTGGCCGCGCGCCAGGCCGGCAGCACGCCGAACAGCAGGCCGGTGAGGATGGTGATGCTGAGCGCGAACAGGTAAATGATCCAGTCGGGAGCGGTATTGGCCGTGCGCGGGATGGTGTCCGGATAGAGGCCGAGGATGACACTATAGAGCAACTGGGAGACCAGCAGGCCGGCGGCTCCGCCAGCGAGCGAGAGAGCCATGGCCTCGGTGATCAGCTGCCGCATCACGCGGGACATGCCCGCACCGAGAGCAGCGCGCACGGCCAGTTCGCGGCGGCGCAGCAAGACCTGGGCGAGCATCAGGTTGGCCAGGTTCGCGCAGGCGATGAGCAGAACGCAGCCTGTGGCGGCGATCAGCGCTAACAGGGCCGGCCGCAACTGATAGCCGACTTCCTCTTCCAGCGGGGAGAGCCAGATGCGGCGACGTTCGCCCGGGCCGGCGATGGTGGCGAGTTCATTGGCGGCCTGGCTGGCCGGGATACCCGGCTTGAGACGGCCAATGAGGAAGCTTGTATGAGTGGGCAGGCGCATGCCGCCCACGCGCGCGCGGGAGCGCGGCATGAACGCGTCCGGCTCCGCCCGGGCACCGCGCAGAGCGGTCGATCCTCCGCGCGCTACCTGGATCAGGGGCGTCGCGAGAAAGGAGTCCGGGA
The DNA here is from genome assembly GCA_017307505.1 of Acidobacteriota bacterium. Classification (GTDB taxonomy): domain Bacteria; phylum Acidobacteriota; class Terriglobia; order Bryobacterales; family Bryobacteraceae; genus Paludibaculum. The sequence goes on from JAFKEE010000045.1 coordinate 89,861, forward strand.
CAATGCCGATGACGCGGCACAGGGTCCCGTCGGCTTCGATCTCAGAGCCCACAATGGCGGGGTCGCCGCCAAAGCGCCGCCTCCAGTAACCCTCGCGGAGCAGGATCGCGTTGTCCGCGCCACTGCTCATCTCGGTCTGGTTGAAGCCACGGCCCGCCAGCAGCGGCGTGCCCAGAGTTTCAAAGAAACCCTGGGACACCATGCCGGTGAAGACCTGTTCGGGGTTGCCCTGGCTGATGATGGTGATGCTCCAGGGCCTGTAGGCGGCAAAGGAGGAGAACGTGAGGCTGCCGTGCTGCCACTTCTCGATGAGGACGTTTTCGGGCGGTGTTCGCGGTTCCTTTTCCTCAACCCAGATCTGCACCAGGCGGCCTGGTTCGGCATAGGGCAGCGGCTTGAGCATCACGTTCCAGATCACGCGGAAGACGGCTACGTTCATTCCGGCGCCCAGCGCAATGGTCAGGATCGCTGTCACGGCGACCAGCGGCCGTTTGCGCCAGATGCGGAAGGCGAGGCGAAGATCCTGCAGGACGGTCTCGAGCCAGCGGGCCAGTTTCACGTCACGGCTCTCTTCCAGGATGCGGGCCGTGTGGCCCAGACGGCGCTGCGCCTCGGTTGGCGTCAGGCCCAGATCGGCCGCGCGCTGCTCGGCGTGGAAGCGGAGTTCGTCCTCCAGGTCGCGGTCCAACTGGTCTTTGCGGAAGACGTTTCTGAGTTTGGTGAGCCAGGACATGGGCGTTCCCTTCAGGCGAGGCGGAGTATGCGATCGACCGCCGCGGTGGAGGTGCGCCAGCGCTGCTCCTCTTCCTGCAGGTGGCGGCGTCCCGCTTCGGTGATTTCGTAGATGCGGGCGCGGCGTTTGTTGCCGGTGACGGTCCATTCCGCCTGGATCCAGCCGGCTTCTTCCAGGCGGTGCAGTGCCGGATAGAGCGAGCCTTCCTCGACGCTGAGCGCCTCGTCGGAGAGATGCTCGATCTTGAGCGTGATGGCGTAGCCGTGCTGTGGACCGGTCTGGGCAAGGATCTTGAGCACCAGGAGAGGGAGCGAGCCCTGAGGGAAGATAGCTTTGGCCATACCTAGTTTGCTTACCTACGCAACTGAGTATGTCGTTGGTAACTTGCCGAGTCAAGCGAGGAATCGCCTTTTGTGGCCTGCCGGCAATGCGGACTGTTTGGTGAAGAATCTCGACGCTGTCGCTAGACTGAGAACATGAAGAGACTGCCTGCCGCGTTCCTGCCGGTGCTGCTGTCCGCTTTGGTGGTGCCGGCCGTGCACGCCGCTCCGGCGCCTCTGGGATTGGGCCAGGTAGTAATCCTGGTCGGCCCTCCGGGCAGCGGGAAGAGCGTGCAGGCGCGGAACCTGAGCCGGAAGTACAAAGTTCCGGTGATCTCGGTGGCGGAGCTGGCGCAGCGTGCGATGCGCGGGCAGGGTCCGGCGCGCGGGGGTAAGCCGCAAGTGGCGAATTCCGGCGAATTGCTCAGCGACGAGGCGGCGATCGAGTTGATCAGCGCCCGGGCAGGACAGGCGGACACCGGCAAGGGCTTCATTCTCGACGGCTATCCCAGCACCGAGGCACAAGCGAAGTTCCTCGATTCGTTTCTGAACACCCGGGCCTTGCAGGCTCCGAAGGTCGTTGTCCTGGAGGTTTCGGATGAGATCGTGCGGGCGCGGATGCTGAAGCGGAAAAGTGTCGACGATACGCCTGAGAACATCGAACGCCGGCTGCAGGACTACCACAAAGAAGAGAGCTTCCTGAACTCGTGGTACACGCCGCGCAATACGGTCCGGATCGACGGGACGAAACCGGCCCCACAGGTTTTCCAGGAGATCGAAGAAGGGCTGGTCAAGGTCTTCGATCGAAAGGACTTCAAGGAACGGGACACGACGCAGCAATAAAGCTCCGGACTTTCCGTCTCTCCGTGTGCCTCGATCCCCTGTGTCCAGGTAGGATAAATGGGTGACCTCGATTCGAACCCGGCGCCTGAATCTCACCCTGATGCCGGAGGAGTTTCTGGAAGCGTCGGCGGCGGGGCAGTGGATTGAAGCGGCCCGCATGCTGGGTGGAACCATCCCGCCGGAGTGGTGGCTGGAACGGGACCTGGTGGCCTTGCGCTTGGCCGATTTGCGGTCCGATGCGCGGTATCAACCCTGGGCGCTGCGGGCGATGATGCACCGGGAATCCAAGGTGATGGTGGGATTCTGCGGTTTCCACACGATGCCCAATCCGCCCTATCTGGAATCGTGGGCCACGGAGGCTGTGGAATTCGGGTACACGGTCTTTCCGGGCTTCCGGAACAAGGGCTTTGCCACGGAAGCGGCGCAGGGCCTCATGCGCTGGGCCAGCAGGCAGCAGGGCGTGAAGAGGTTCGTGGTTTCGATTTCGGCCGCCAATGCGCCATCCGCCGCTGTCGCCAGGAAGCTCGGCTTCACTCGCGTGGGCGTGCGGATGGATCCGGTTGACGGACTGGAAGAGGTCTATCTCTCAGAGGCGCCGCGCACCGGGCATGGGTGGCGTGTTCTGTCGCTGATCGGCGCCGCGGCGGGCCGGCGGGTGCGCCGGACCTTTGCGGCCTCTGAATAGAGCCTCTGCGTCAATCCACCGCTAACCGGCGAATGGCCGGTTCCGGAATCGTCTCCTTCGGGTCGAACTGCGGGCCCGTGGTGTAGCGCAGTAACGAATCGAACAGGGTCATAGCTGCCGGGTAGGCCTCGTCGAAGTGTTCGCGCAGCCGCAGCGTCGTGACCAGCAGGCGTCCGGGCCCCACCTTGCCTTCCACGGCGTAGGCAATGCGGGACAGGTTCTTGGTTTTGCTCAGGAACGACGAGGTAGTGCGGATGCCGCCGACGATGGGCTGGATCTGCTGGGGCCATTTGTCGATGGGCAGGGGGAAGGCGCCGTCGATCAGGTTGTAGAACTGAAGATCGGCCAGGCCGTCCTGCGGGAAGCCGGAGAGCGCCGGGTGGTCCGTAATCATGGTGCCCGCAGCGCCGCCGGAGGCCGGGAAGAACTCGGCGCCCCGTCGCTCGAGTGTCTGCCGCAGCAGCAGCCAGACCCGGCCGCCCGCCTGGAGGTGGGCGAGGGCGGCGGCGTCGAGATCTTCGGTGATGAGCAGGCTTTGCGGTGTCAGTTGCGCTGATTTGGACTGCAGCCAGGGGTACTGCCGCTGGAGGGCCGACAGACGGAGATGGGAGACGACGGGGATGGCCGGCGCGGCCGGCTGCTTCGGTTTGGGATAGGCCCAGAACTGCCAGGTGTTCCTGTACTCGCCGTGGCCGGTGTCGAGGGTCAGGCGCAGTTCGAGTTTCCGGGCGGCCGAGGCGGAGCCCGCGTCGAGCGGGATGGAACCGATCTTCGAGACCTTGCCGAGTTCGGCTTCCACGCCGGAGAGCACCGCACCGGCGATCCGCTGTCCACCGTCCCGCAGTTCCCAGCTGAGACGGCCCTGGCGGACGGCCTCAGCGCCGTAGTTCGATACCAGAACACCCACTTGTTTAGGTTCGCCGGCCCACAGAGTGCGGTCGTCGACACCGGCATCCAACAGGAGCAGCACCGGCGTATTCAGAGCGCGGCCCTCTTCCGGGGTGATGCCCTTGGGCTTCCAGAAGTAGTCGAACCAGCCCTCTTCCCACGAGTCGCCTTCGCCGGTGCCGCCCGGGTAGTCGACGATCAGCCAGTAGTGGTAACCGCTGACGTCTCCATTGGCGCGCACCTTCTCGATCTGGTATTTGCGGCCCAGTTGCTGCAGGCGCTGGGAGTTGCGGACATAGGCCGGGTAGAGGGACTCGAGGTGGTTGTCCGCTACCCACTTCGTTTTGGCTTCGAGCCAGGTGGGCAGCATCACTCCGGTGAACTTTTCCTTCAGGCTGATGTCGGGCAGGGAGCAGTAGTATTGTCCGAACTCGTGGCGCACGGTGGGGCGATCGGCCGGCGCGCCGTGATAGAGGCTCACCATGTCGGTGGGCCGCATGTCGAAACCGTCGTTGGAGAGGATGAGTGTGGCGGGGGCGAGTTGCTTGCCGGTCCTGTAGAAATCGGCGATGGAGGCGAGAAACTCCGTGCGGTCGGGCTCGGTCTTGAGCCAGTCGAGGTTGAATTCGTTGCCGAAAGCCAGGCTGAGGAGAGACGGATGGTTGCGGTAGGCCAGCAGCGTACTGGTGAGTTCGCGCTTGAGGAAGTCGCGATGGGCAAAGAAGTACTGCGTGTAGGCGGCGGGCAGTTCCGCCATGACGAGCATGCCCACTTCGTCCGCGGCCTCGAAGTAGGCGGCCGGCGGCGTCATGGAATGGAAGCGGACTGCGTTGAAACCGAAGCTCCTGGAGAGTTTCAGGCGTTCTGTGAAGACGGCCTTCGACGACGGCGGAAAACCGGTGAGCACCTCGACATTGTCATCGCCGTAGCCGCGGAGATAGAGCGGCTTTCCATTTAGCAGGATTGTGCCGCCGCGTGTGGTGACTTCGCGGTAGCCGAAGCGCTGCTCGAGGCGATCGACGGTCCGGTTCTGATCGAGCAGCTGGATCGATGCCGTGAGCATTTGGGGATCATCGGGGGACCAGAGGGGTAGTTTCGCCGCGTCGACCTCCACCACAGCCTCCGGCTCCGAAGCAGAGGCGGCGACCGGCTGAGAGGCTGCCGGCGCGCCGGGCACGGTGACGCTGATGGTGAGCGGCCGGGCCTGGCCGGGGGCGTCCACACGGATCCGGAACGAGACGCGCCGGCGGCTGACGTCGGAAGTGACCAGGACGGACGCGAGGCGGGTGCGCGGCTCCGCTGCGAGCTCGACAGAGCCGTAGATGCCGCCCCAGTTGCCGATGTAGTTGAGCATGCCGGTGGGCATCACGGGTTTCTGTAGGTCGGGCGAGGTCTCGATGACGACGGGCGGGTTCTCGATCCTCAGGACGATTGAGTTGTCGCTGCCGGGGCGGATGGCGCTGCTGATATCGAATTCAAAGGGCGCGCTGAAGCCGTCGTGGCCGCCGAGTTCCACCCCGTTGACGAACAGGGTGACGCGGCGGTGGGCCCCGCCCAGGCGCAGAACCGTCCGCTGGCCGGCCCAATTGGCGGGAACGTTCACGCTGCGGCGGTACCAGGCGGTGCCTTCGAAGCTGTGGCGCAGCTGCGGAGAGGCGGTGCCGAAGCCCTGGGCCTGCCAGGCGCCGGGTACGGCGATCTTGTCGGGGAAGGGGTCCGCTGAGGCAAACCACTTCTCCTGGAGCCCGGCATTGGCCGGATCGAGGCGGAACTGCCAGGTCCCGTTCAAGTCCAACTGCTGCCGGGCCGGTTCGGCGGCCGGTGCAAAGGGGACCACGGCCAGGGCCGTCAGAATCGCGGTCAGAAATCCGGAACGAAGACCTTCCATGCCTATTTATGACTGGTTTACGGGATCCGGCACAACGCGGGGAGCGTCCCGGCGGCGCTTGGAATCCAATGGGCTGGAATCGGCCGCCTCCCGGTGCGAACTAAAATAGTCCATTCCGGGGAAGGCGGGAATTCATCTATACCTTTGGGTGATAAATGTGCGTATGGCGTTCAAACCGATTCTCAGCCGGATTCCGGCTCTCCTTTTCGCGACGCTCGCCGGTGGTGGTGCCATGCTGACCGCGGCGACCGGACCGTTTCCCGACCCTGTGGTCGACGCCAAGCCCGCCTCGGGTAAGCAGACCGCAGTCCTGGCCGGCGGCTGCTTCTGGTGTACAGAGGCGGTGTTTGAGATGGTGGAAGGCGTGGACGACGTGATCTCCGGCTACTCCGGGGGCACGAAGGACACGGCCAAGTACGACATCGTCTCCACGGGCCGCACCGGCCACGCCGAGTCGATTCTCATCACGTTCGAACCGTCCAAGATCTCCTATGGCCAGTTGCTGAAGATCTTTTTCAGCGTGGCGCACGACCCCACGTCGCTCAACCGGCAGGGGGCCGACATCGGCCCGCAGTACCGCAGCGCGATCTTCTACGCCAATGAGGAGCAGAAGCACGTGGCGGAGGCCTACATCAAACAGCTCAACGAAGCGCAGGTGCTCAAGAAGCCCATCGTGACCCAGGTGGTGCCTCTCGATAAGTTCTACACCGCGGAAAACTACCACCAGAACTACGCGACGTTGAACCACGAGAACCCGTACATCGTGAACGTCTCCGATCCGAAGGTGGAGAAGTTGAAAAAGATGTATCCGGGCTGCGTGCGCAAGCGGAAGTAATCGCCAGAGGCGCCCGGATGGGTTTCCTGTCCGGGCGCTTCGTGTTGAGGACTGCCCAAGGCGCTCTTACCGTATCTTTTCCAGCTGATGAAACAGGGCAAGGGCCACTACGCTGAGCGCGGCCAGTACGGTCCACGACGGGACGCCTAGCAAGCCGGAGATGGTTACGGGACCCAGGTCGTACCACTTCATGATGGTCGTGGAGACGCTGCCGTAGAACTCAGCGAAGATAGCGGAGCCTAGGAACATCCCCAGTAGGCCGAAGAAGGCATCGCGCTGGCCTTCCGCGGCGGCGGCCACACCGGTGCCGGGGCAGTAGCCGAGCAGAACCATGCCTATGCCGAACACGAGTCCGCCCGCGGCTACGGCTACGAGTTGCGCCGGCTTCACGTGGAGTGCCGCCAGGCCCAACGCTTTCAAGGCGTAGACGCCGATGCCGCCGACAAGAATGGCGGTGAGCATCGTCTTCAACACGGTGAAGTCGCGCAGCAGGAACTGTCCGACGATGACGCGGAACTTCGAGACATGGCCTTTTTGGAGGAAGAAGCCGAACAGGAAGCCGGTGAATAATCCCAGTAGCAACCGTGGCGCCGTTTCAGTCAAGGTTGGACTCCTTCCCATAGAGCACGAACGCTGTCGCAAGACCGGAGACGAACAGGCAGGCGAAGAAGAGCCAGCCCGAGACCGCCAGTTGCAGGGAACCGCTGATGCCATTGCCGCTGGTGCAGCCACCGGCCAGCCTGGCGCCCAAGGCAAGAATCACTCCGCCCAGGAAAGCACCCGCATAGCGTAACGCTGCGGACGAGCCAAACCGGTGCTGCCAAAGCCGCGGGACCTTCGGCTCCGGCCTTTCGCCGGAAAGCCGGGCGCTCGTAAAGGCGCCGAGGAAAATGCCGGCGACCAGCATCCACTCCCAATCCACCGCAGGCGGGAACTTCTTGAAGTACGGGTTGGCGTCCACGTGCGCAGGGGCGATGGCCTGCTCCGCCATGCCCACGGTTTTAGCGAGGGCGGTGGACACGCCCAGTGGGCGGTCGGCGGTCACAAACGCGAACCACGAAAGCACGCCGATGAGGCTGCCCACTGCATAGGGCGACCATCGGGGCCGGCTCAGAAGCTTCATCCATACCCTCTCTTCCGGATGCGAACGGAATCCAGGCGGAATCTTCCCGCCTGCAGGAGGAGATGCAGATGCTCCGCCGTCGTGACAACCCGGCCCGAGGCCGGAGGTCCGCATGCCATCGCGCACCCGGGTTCCCGTTTCGGTGGAAACTGAATCCATGGCATCCACAGACTGGGCAGGGCTGCTGGAAGAGGGAGAGTTCGCGGCGGCGCTGAGCGCCTGGCGAGCCTGTTTTGCGAATGCCGAGGATTCCCTCAGCGCCACCTGGGCACGGGCTGAGATCGAGGAGCGCTGGGGCGATTCCTACTTCTTCGGTAAGGAGACCGGCGCCTCGCCTCACTTTCACGCAGCCCTGGACGCGCTGGTGCCCCATGGCTCGGTGTTCACGTCAATCGAAGAGAACGACCGCCGCATGGCGGCGCATGGCCGTGTGATGAATAAGCTTTACGCCGTCGACGGAACGGGCATGCCGCGGCCCGGAAACGATGGGGACCCTCATCCGAACGCCCGGCTGGCAGCTCCGCCGCCAAGACGGGTGGCGGTGCCGGAACCGCCTGTTCTTGCCAAACGCCGTGAGGCCGTATCGCGGGCTCGTGAGGCGAGGCGGCAGCGCGAACTGCCGGCCGCCGCTCTCTTTCGCGAGGCAGGGCACTGGCAGCATTACCTTCTTGGCCAGATGTGGCGCGAGGCAGGGCAGGCGCTGGCACCATCTTTCCCTGGCGAAGCCTGCCGCGCCTATGTCTGGAGCCAGCACTATTTCGAGCTCTACAACACCGCCTGGAGCGCCAATCTGCCGGCATCCCGGTGGGACTCGGATGGCAGCCAGGAGATCATGGAGGTTCAGGCGGCTGCATCAGCCCTGGGGTCCGAACTGCCGGGAACCGAATGCCCGGCCTGGGTCATTGCTTTGCTGGACGGCAGTTGGCGAGAGGCTTTGACCGCCCTGGAGGGCCAACGCCCGCCGGATCAATTCCGACCGCTCGAGAAGATCCTGGCCGCCACTTGCCGGGCCGCGGGCGAGCAGGAGGCGGCGCGATTCCTCACTCCGGATACCTGATCCGCGGTAGGGGCCGAAGCGTTACTCCATTCCCGGCGGCGAGCTAAACGTGGACGAGGGCCTTACCGGTATTCTCCCCTCGGAACAGCCCGATGAAGGCTTTGGGTGTGTTCTCCAAACCCTCGTAGACCGTCTCCTCGCAGCGCAGGCGGCCTTCCTTCATCCACACCGATATCTGCCGGCGTCCTTCCGCAAACCGGCTGGCCCAGCGCGTCACGATGAAGCCCTCCACTCTGAGCTGCTTCACGAGGATCTCGGTGAAGGGCCGGCGGCCCACGTCCAGCGATCTGTCGTTGTATTGGGAGATCTGCCCGCAGACGGCCACCCGGCCCCGGAAGTTCATCATCTGCATCGCGGCGTCTGTCAGTTCCCCGCCCACGTTATCGAAGTAGCAATCGATGCCGTTCGGGCACAGTTGAGACAATGACTGGCGATAGGGCAAGTCCGTGCGATAGTTCAGGGCGCCATCAAATCCCAGGGATTTGATGTACTCCGATTTGGCCTCTGTCCCGGTGGTGCCCACGACGTGGCAGCCCAGGATCTTCGCGATCTGGCCGACGGCGGATCCGACGGCCCCGGCAGCGCCGGAGACGAGGACTGTCTCGCCCTGCTTCGGGGCGCAAAGTTCGGTCAGGCCAAAATAGGCGGTCATGCCTGTGCCGCCTAACAGGCCAAGCGCTGTCTGGATGGGCGCCTCCGCGGGATCGAGGACCCGCACTCGTGCCGCATCCACGGCGCCGTAGTCCTGCCAGCCCCACATGCCGGTTACGAAATCGCCCGCTTGAATGTTTGGAGTTTGGGACTCGACCACCTGGCCGACGGCGGCGCTTTCCATCACGGATCCGGCCGGGATGGGATCGATGTAGGTGCGGATGCCGCTGATGCGGCCGCGCAGATAAGGATCCACGGAAATCCAGATGGAGCGGACCAGCACGCCATTGGCGGGGCAGGCCGGGCGGGCTTCCTCCTGCAGCAGGAAATCAGATTCCCTCGGCATGCCTTCCGGCACCCGGGCCAGAAGAAAGCGTCGATTGCGATCGGGTAGGGGCATGTATCCACACTACGCCGATCGCAGTAGGGCGCAAGTAGGAGCAGCGTGCGAACCGGTGCCGGCCTTTACTCTACCGGAGAGGCGCGCACGCCGCGGTCATCTGAACATTCCGAGGAGGTACAGAAGGAGGACGAGTAGCAGGATCGTCCCGAGACCGATGCCTGCGCCCCCGCCATAGCCCCAGCGGCCATAGCCGTAGTAACCGCCGCCTCCTCCGAGCAGCAGTATCAGGATGATGAGTAGGATCAACATGGTGCAGATTCCTTTCCGGCCGGGCCCCCCGGGCACCGGCCGCGGACTACCTCGCCTTGGACGTGGCCACTAGCGCAACGCCGCCAATCAACGCCGCCGCGCCGGCCAGCGGAGGAAGTGGAACACTATGCGATTTCTCGCGGGTCGCCTCGATTGGCCCCAGGTCGACAACCTTTTCTTTGGTTGTGTAGGTGAAGCCGCCCCAGGCGAGTCCGATCAGGCCGAGGACGATCAGGATCGCTCCTAGCGTTTTTTGCATCGTGGTCTCCTTTTTTGGCGGTATTGCGCAGCGTAGGCGGCGCCAGCGTCCGAAGCCTTGGCCCCGGCACTGGCGCCGTTCGCCACAGGGTTACGGAAGGCTATTTCTCAAATACCTTCTGGATCTGGCCGGCCTTCTTCTGGATCTTGCCGGCGACTTTCTCACCTTTGCCCTCATCTTTCAATTTCGGGTTATCGGTCAGCTCGCCAACCTTCTCCTTGACCTTGCCTTTGACCTCGTGGAACTTGCCTTCGACTTCGTTCTTTGTGCTCGAATTCATTGGATTCTCCTTGTTAGGTCTGACAGCGCCCTGGCGATGTCGACAACGACAGGGCACGGATGCGTTCGGCGGCTCGTCTCAGATCGGATCCCGTTTCGCCGGGTGATCCAAAGCGGCAGGACGTGATCTGGGTTGACCTCGATTAAGGGAGATCATCCCGTTGGCGCAGCCACGTCCGGCTGCAGGGCTGGATTCCGATGCGCCCCCGGAGGAGCGTCGTCATCTGCTTTTTCCTGGCGCAACGCATCTGCGGTTCATACTGCACATGGAGGTCCAGAATGCCGATTGACCCGAACGGAGGGTCCTTGTAGCCGCCAAGCAGGCGAATTCAAGGCAAACCGGGCCAAAGCGGAGGGTGGAAGACGGCAATTTCTACTCGATCCGCGTTTCTCCGGTGCCTGCTTTGTCCTGCGGGTTCCGTGTTCCGCTACCTGTCACACCCTGATCCCGCCGGCCCTGGACGCCGCACCAGGCCGAAAACACCAATGAAATGTTTATATCGGCCTGTTCGAGAGCGCGGCGTCTGGTGCAAACGCCCCTGGCCGGGATCCTCCGTCTGGAACGTAATCGGGACCACATTCCGGAGTTGACCCTATCCCTGAGTAGGCCCTTCACGTGCTTGAAGGAAAGTGAATCAGGTGTACTGGAGCAGTTCAATATGCATTACCAACGAATCGCCATGATCGCCGCTCTCTCCGTTCTGTTGGGGGCCACCGTTCCCGCGGTAGCAGGCCGCAATCAGGAAAGGGGCAGAGAGAATCCGGGCAAGGGCGAGAAACACGAGGGGCGGCCGCCCCAGGCCGAAGGGCACGGACAGCCACGCGGCGGTCCACCGGCGGAACAGGGGCGAGGCCATCAGCAGGTCCGGGAGCAGCACCATCCCCCACAGCCGCACCCGCAAGGCCCGCCGCAGCGCCAGATGCAGCAACCTCACCGGCAGGAACAACGGGCCTATCAGCCCCCGCCCCAGCGCTCGCGGCAGGACGCCATGGCCTGGCAGCAGAATCGCGGCTGGCTGCGCCAGGGCGGATGGCAGGGCCACAGTAACTGGCAGCAGACCCGCGCCCGGCATTGGGAAGTGGAACACCGCAGTTGGGTTCAGCGCGGCGGCTACGGAGGATACTTCATTCCCGCCGACCGCTACTATGTCCACTTCGGGCCGCAGCATTACTTCCGCATCCGCACCCGGCCGGTCCTCTACATGGGCTATCCCCGCTTCGAGTACGGCGGCTTTTCCTTCATGATTGTGGATCCGTGGCCCGAGTACTGGCCGGAGACCTGGTACGACCAGGATGACGTCTACGTGGATTATGACGACGGCTACTATCTCTACAACCGCCGCTATCCGAGGGTGCGCCTGGCGATCTCGGTGGTCCTGTAAGCAGGCGGGCGCCGGAGCGTGACGGCACCCGGCGTGTCTTCCGACGCTATTCCTGGACTGGTACGCGGAGCAGCCCGCTCAGCGTGCCAGTGCCAGCAATTCGGCCACGCGCCGCTGGATCTCGCCGCGATCCATCGTCCGGTACTCCTCCGGCAGCAGGCTGCGGGAAGTGCACTCCAGCACGGCCACCAGATTCTGTAGTTCGATCTCGTCCGGATAACTGGGAGGAATGAAATCGGCGATCGCCGCCTTCAGGTCCTCGACATCGACGGCGGCGTCGCCTTCCAGGGCGCTCTTCATCCGCGCTCGCACAAGCACGGCTTCCGTGTCGGCGCCCGAGAGCATCCCGGCATTGGCCAGGAAGAACTGCTCCGCCTCTTCCGACGCCACGCGGGTTCCGGTCTTCTTCTGCATGGCGCGCAGCATCGCCAGCCGTTCGGCATCGCTACGCGGATAGAACAGGGCGATGTGCTCTTCCGCACGGCCCTGCCGCTTCAGGTCCACCGGCAGCAGGTCGGGCCGGCACGTGAGCAGGAACCAGATCACCTTGCCGCGCAGCTCCGTATTACCCATGAATTGCGCGATCTGTGCGAAGACACGATTGCCCACCCCGCTGTCACCGGAACTCGAGCGGTCGCCCAGTTGTGCGTCTGCCTCGTCTACAACTACGGCGATCGGGCTCATCGCCTTCAGCAGCGTCAGGACGCGTTCCAGGTTTGCTTCCGTGACACCCTGCCACATGCTGCGGAAGTTCTTCAGCATGACAGCCGGGATCCCCACTTCGCCCGCGAAGCAGGTGGTCAGAAACGTCTTGCCCGTCCCCACCGGACCGGAGATCACGTAACCCATCGGCAGCACGTCGAACCGGCCGGCCCGCAAGGCCACCGCCGCGTCCTGCAGTTTCTTCTTGGCCTGCTCGAGCCCGGCCACCATCGAGAGGTCAAAGCGGCTCTGCACGAACTCCAGCAGCCCGCCCGATTCGGCTTCAATCAGCTCCTTCTTCAACCGGGTAAGGAAGGCCAGCGTCAGCGGCTGCCGGTTCTCGCTGGCGTGCGTGATCAGGTTCTGCAGTTGGACCCGCTTCAGGCCCGCGCCGAGCTTAGCCAGCGTTTCGGCCGTTACTTCGGAGCCTTCCGGCAGCGGCGTCGCCGCCATCTGCCATTTGACGAACTCGATGCGCTCCGCTTCGTCCGGCAGCGGGATCTCGATGGCGGACACGCCCGGGTTCTGCACCAGGCCCGTGTTCAGGGCCGACAGGCTCTCCGTGATCAGGCAGACCGTGACATCGGCCCGCAGGAAGTGCTGGTTCTGCGCCCAGCGTTTGAGCATCACCAGGCAGTTGCGGTCTTCCGAGCCCATTGACGCCGAGTCGCTGGCGGGGACGATGGATTCCGCAAAGTCCAGCATCAGCGCGATCTTCTTGTGATCCATCACCCGCAGCCGCAGGTAGCTCTCGATCAGTGTGAGCACGGCGTCCGGGTTGCGGGGCAGGCCCTGCGTATACTTCGTGCCGTGGAACGAGTCGTAGCCCACCAGGGCACGCTGGAAGTCGGCCTGGACATCGCTGTTCGCGAATGTGATGCCGCCGCCCCGGTCATAGCTCAACACGAGGTCGCGGCGCCCGAAGAGACCCTCGTTCAGGAACCGGGACAAGGGCACATAGTCCGTGCGATCGCCGCGCCGCCACGGTACCAGGTCGTGCACGTTGCCGTGCAGGACGAACATGGCGAGCGTCCGTGAATAGTACTTCTCAGAGAGCCGGCGCGCCCAGGCGGGCAGAGGCTCCAGCGGAGAGGACGGTGTGGTCGAGCTCATAGTCAGTTCCGGACACGGTTCTGTTGCGGGGGTTCACCGCCGGCCTCGGGCAGGCGCAGTTCATCGTTTTCCTGCGCGGTCAGGGCGTAGATCTCTTCCATTTCCCGGACACTCTGCTCGGTCTGCTCCACGTCCTGCACCAGGTTCTCGAGTTGCGCGCTGACTTCCTGCGGATCGCGCATCGTCACCGACTGGTCGCGGATCAGCTGCAGCACATCCTCGATCGCTGCGCACTGAGCGTCGATGACCTGGCGGTTCTCCTGGATCTTCTCGAACTTGGTGACTCGCTTGCGCAGGATCTCAATGCGCCGCCGGTTGATCTCCTGCACCTTCGGTGTATTCTTTTCCAGCGATTTCTCCAGGAAGGCCACTTCGCTCCGAACCTGATCCGGGTTCAGCGACTTCAGGTACTCGCGGTGCGTATTGGCCGTGAACAGCAGCCGGACGTAGCCTTCGAGCAGCCCATCCAGCCGTTCCGCCATCTGCCGCGCAAAGATCTGCGAACTGGCCGACAACTGCTGGTAATTCGTGCGGATCGCCTGCGCCACCTGCTGCACGAACGCATACCGGCTGCGCATCTCGGGAGGCAGATTCCTGTACATCTCCTCCAGGCGCTTGGTGTGTTCCTGCTTTTCGCTGGCGTACTTCCAAGACCGCACCAGCCGCCGGAACCGGCTGCTCTGCGGCACCAGGGCGACGTACATCAGTTCCAGCCCCGCGGCGAGAACCAGTGGCAGACCTGTGCCCGAAACGAGGGCGAACGCCGCCGCCCCAGCCAGGCCGATCCAGTTGTACTGCCACTTCAGCGCCGCCTTGACGTAGTCCTGCTGCGAAAGGCCCGCTTCGTCCAGTTTGTGGTTGATGGCGCCCTTCAACTCGGTACCGAAATTGGGCTTGTCGTTGGGCATGTGCGACGCGTATGTCTGTTAACCGATTGTATAAGGGTGCGCCGGCCAACCGCCACGGCGTCTAGACGCTGACGCGCACCTGGCCTGCGCCGCCGGCCCGGCGCAGCCGCGCCAGGGCGTGCGCTTCCACATCCTGGAATTCGCGCTGCTCCTTCAGCCCCTGGTCGCGCGGCCGCCCGAACGGGACCGGGATCTCTTCGACGATCGTGCCGGGACGCGAACTCACAATGTACATCCGGTCCGCCAGAAACACCGCCTCCGCCACGTCGTGCGTGACGAACAGCACCGTGGCCGCCGTCTCGTCCCAGATCTTCAGCAGCAGGTCCTGCATCTCATTGCGCGTCTGCGCATCCAGAGCCCCAAAGGGTTCGTCCATCAGCAGCACCTGCGGCCGCACCGCCAGGGAACGGGCGATGGCCACCCGCTGCTGCATGCCGCCCGAAAGGGTATGCGGATACGCGTTCTCAAATCCGCGCAGTCCCACGGCGTCGATCAGGTGCGACACGATCTCTTTCCGTTCCGCCGGCGGAGTGCCCTTGATCGACAGCCCGTACTCGATGTTTTTCGAGACCGTCAGCCAGGCAAACGACGTGTACTTCTGGAACACCATGCCGCGATCGGAACCTGGCCCGGTCACCGGCTGCCCGTTCATCAGCACCTCGCCCTTCGTGGGGAAATCCAGCCCGGCGATCAACCGCAGGATCGTGGATTTGCCGCAGCCCGACGGACCCAGCAGCACCCGGAACTCGCCGATGTCCCGCCCATCCGGAGCGTACTCATCCTCCACCTCCAGGTTTACGTCGCGCAACGCCTCGATCCTCTCGCCGGCTGCGTTGGTGAAGACACGCGATACGTTGCGGAGGGCGATTTTATTCTTTGGTTGCATGGCCAGTAGGGACGGGCGCAGCCGCTTGCCGCAGCGCCGGTTGTTGCCAGGGGAATAGCCGGCTCTCGAGAGCCGTCAACAGCCATCGGAACAGAAATGCGGCCACGCCGATGGCGATGATGCCCGCATACACACGCTCGAAATCCAGCACCTTGCGCGCCGCTTCCACCATGTAGCCCACGCCGCGCCTCGAGTTCACCATCTCAGCCAGAATCACGTAAGTCCAGCCGATATCGTAGAGGATCCGGAACGACCCGAAGATCGCCGGGAACGACGCCCGGAATAGCAGCCACACCGCCTGCGGCACACTCGCGCCCAGCGTATAGGCCGTCTCCAGCAGCGCGTTGTCGACCTTATTCACTTCCTCCACCACCAGCGACAGCAGGTAGAAGAACATGCCGAAGAAAAGGAACCCCACCTTCATCCCCTCGTCCATGCCGAACAGCGCGATGAACGCGGGCAGGAAAGCGGTGATCGGCATCGACCGCATCGGCGCCGCCACCGGGTTCACGAAGTGGTAAACCCACGGGAAGCTGCCCATGATCAGGCCCAGCGGAATGGCCACCACCACGCACCAGCCAAATGCCTGGGCAATCCGCCACCAGCTTTGGAAGACGTTGCCCAGCAGGTCGTACTCGGTCCACAGCCGGGCCATCGCCGTCACGACCCCTGCCGGATCCGGCAGGGCCAGCGGTGGCAGCAGGTCGCCGCGCGTCAGCACGAACCACACCACCACCACCAGCGTCCAGGCCGCGACGCCCAGCCCCAGTTGCCACTGCTTCGCAATGGGCCTGCGGATCGTGGATGGATGTGCCATTACTGCCCCGCCGGATTTGCGTAGATTTTGATGTCCGTGCGGCGGTTCTTTTCGCGGCCTTCCGGCGTATCGTTGCTGTCGATGGGCTTGTCCGGCCCGTTGCCCGCTGTCCGCATGCGGTTGGCGGGGTAGCCGTACTTCTTCATCAGATAGTCCTTCACCGTCTCGGCGCGCTCCCGCGAGAGCGACATATTGATCTCTCGCGAGCCCGTCGAATCCGAGTTCCCGTCGATGTCGACAATCGTATTTTCGTAGGCCCGCATCATGTTGCCGATCTCGTCCACTACAGCCCGCGAGTCCATGCTCATGGCTGCCGAGTTCGTCTCAAAGTAGATCGCCCGGCGCTGCGTCGCAATCGGCGTCGCGCCCTTCGGCGGAGCCTTATACTCAATCGGAGCCTCCGTCGAAGTCGACGAGAACTTGCCCTCCATGCCGGCCACATACCGCCGGTCCACGCTGCCCTCCAGGTCCGGCACGCCCTTAATCAGCCTCATTTCCCGGTACATGTCCTGGGCCATGCCCATGATGTTGTTGTAGTCGCTGCCCGCGCCCTGGCCGAAGAAAGCCTTGTTGTCGGCGTAGTCGCTCAGCCGCACGCCTTCCAGCATCGTCTTCGCCAGGTCGGACGGGATGTTGAAGTCCTTGATCGTCCCAATCAGCGTGTGTGCCCGCGATGGCTGCTGGCGGATGAATTCCACGCCTTCCAGCCAGCCTTCCAGGAACTTCTTCAGCGTCTGCGGGGAGGCATTCGAGAACCGGTCGCTCACCACCAGGATGTCCGCGATCAAGCGGTTCGCTACGCGCGTGTCGTAGATCTTCTTCGACCCCTTGCGCTTCGCCACCGCATCGCTCATATCCGGATCCCAGGCCACGGCCGCGTCCACCTTCTGCTGCGCAAAGAGCGTCGCCGGTTCGATGCCGTCCTTCGTATGCACGGCCTTGGCGAAGATCTCGGTCCGCTGCTCGGTCGTCAGGCCGGAAGTCTTCAGGCCATTCCACAGCAGGAAGTGCGACGGAGTGTACGGCGCGAACGCCACGCTCTTGCCCGCCAGGTCTTCAATGCTATTGACGCCCTGCTTGCCGATGACGCCATCCGCGCCGCGCGACCAGTCCACCATGTAGACTGCCCGGGCGTGGAAGCCCTTCTCGGCCAGTTGCGCGTAATCCTTCGCCCAGACGTCGGCGGTCGTCAGCATGACGTCGACATTGTTCGACGCCAGCGCGGCCGTGCCTTCCGTCCAGTCGTCAATGATCTTGAACGAAACCTTGATGCCCTTTTTGTCGTAGATGGAGCCCGCCGCCGTATCCAGGCCGCCGTTGGCCACCAGGCCGCCGACGCAGCCTACCCAGATGTTCACGCGGACTTTGACTTCGTTCGATTCCTTGTCACCCGTTGTGGGCAGCGGCTTGGAGGTATCCACGGCCGACTTGCTGGCTGCCTTGTCGCCGCCCTTGCCGAACAGACCCGACAGGTTGACCACCCCATAACGATCCAGGCTGTAGCCGACCAGGCCCAGGCCCAGCACAAAAATGAACGCCCACCCACCCTTTTCAATTCGTATTGCCATAATTGCCTCTTAGGTCGCCTCCTGTTACTACGTGGTGCGATCCTGCTCGCGGCCGCCGATCGTCTTCTCCGGCGCCGGTGTCGACGCCGAGGGCGTCATCAATCCCATCTCCGCCTTGAACTGCTTCACCAGTTCGGCCGCGCGCAGCTTCTCGGCGTCTTCCTCAATCTGGAACCGTTGCTGGTCCACATTGCCGATCGCCATCTCCATCCGCGCTTCGTTCACCGCCGTGGTCTCTTCAATCTTCCGCACCATCTCATCGTGCGTCTGGCTGATGCCCGCCACTTCAAACTGCTCCATGGCATCGGCCACCTGCTTCTGCCATTTCGAACGGCGATAATCGCGAATCGCGTTCATCGCCTCGTTCGTCTTGCGCTCCTTCTCGCGCAGGAAGGCCTTCTTGACGTTCAACGCCTTGTCGTAAGCCGACCGCGCTGTCGTCAACTGGCCCTGGGTGCGCGCCAGCGCCCCGCGCAATTGCTCGAGCTGGATGGCGAACTGGCCTGCCAGATCGTCGCGGCCCGCCTGAATGGCGGCCTTCACCTTGGCGCCCAGGTCATTCAACTGGGCCTGATACTTGGCCTCTTCCTTTTCCAGCAGCGTCACGTTGGCCTTCACCATCGCGATGCTCTCATTCATTCGCGGAACCTGATCGTTCATGTCGCGAATGTTCTGTTCCAGGATGAGTTCGGGGTCCTCGGCAATCGAAATGAAGAAACCGAAAAACGAACGAAAGATCCGCGACAGGCGGTTCATGATGGATCACTGCTCCTTCCCGGCTAATTGCCGGGTACTTTACCGGGCTCTGCTTTGGGTGTCACCGCGGGCCCGGTGGTGATTGGGTTTTCAGGGACGAAGGGAGCCACCGCATCATAGATCCGGCGCTCCTCCTGCTGCTTCTGGAAACGCCATCCCTGCAGGCGTTCCCGTTCTTTGGTGACCTCGTCGTTATTCGCCTGGATCTTGGCACGGAGTTCGTTCAGCACCCGGTCGGCTTCCGCCTGCAGTTGCTTGTTCTCATCAGCCTTGCGGGCTTCCAGTTGATCCAGTGAGCGCTGCTGCACCGCCTCAAACGTATCCAACGCGCGATCGCGGTGCACCGCGTCTTCAATCACTTCCTGCAGCCTGACGCCGGCCGCATCCAGCGCCAGCAGCACCGAACTCCGCTTGATCTCCACCGGCAGGCTGCGGATATGCTCGCTCTTCAGCATGTCGGCGATCTTAAATATGGTGAAGCCGTGCGCTGGCACGCGGACTTCGGCCGCTTCGTAGATCTGGGCAAACGAGGACGGATCAGCCACCGGGTTGGCGAATTTCGGCGCCGGTGCCGGTTGAATGGAATGGGCCAGGCTGGCGATCTCGTCGGCCGCGCTCATCGAAGCGGGCGCGCCCGATCCCGAAGCGCCCTCGCCGGATTCGCCGCCAGAAGCCGGCTCCCCCGTCGCAGAGTCCACCGAAACGAAGTAGTTGTACCACTTCTTGCTCATCGCAGCTTTTCCCTCACGGTAAGCGTAGGACTATGAAAGGATTAATGTCAAACGATACCCTCTCCTGGAGGGGGTCCAGGACTGGTTTGGGCTAATCGAGGGTCACAAGGACCTTCCGCCCGGGGTATCCCGCACTCTGCTTCTGCATCGTCACCTGAGGTCTGGAATCAGTCACAGACGTCCTCCACACCAGAGAAAACGTAACATCGCTCACGAATGTTCCATGATCCGGAGGATCCTGTTTGGATTCGAGCCGGCCCGCCCCCTGCTCCGATTTGGACTGGACGATGCTCCAAAGCCCCCTACACCACCCCCGGCCGCTTCTTCCCAAACCCCGTCGCCTGTTCAAACGCGTGCGCCATCTGCAGCGTCGCAAAGTCCTGATGATGCCGTCCGACAATCTGCACACCGACCGGCAGGCCTTCCGCCGTAAACCCGCCCGGCACCGACGCCGCCGGATTCCCGGTCACCGAGATGTACCAGCAAGCCTTCATCCAGTCGATGTAGTTGCTGAACCGCACCCCCGCGAGTTCTGTCGGGTACGGCGTGTTCACGTCGAACGGCGGCAGTTGCGTCGTCGGCAGCACGAAGTACTCATACTTCTCCAGAAATGCCTGGAACCGGCGCCACATCACGCCATGCGCCGTCTCGGCTCGCGCCACATCCTGACCTGTCAGCCGCAACCCCTCCTCGATCTCACCCCGCAGCGTATCCTTGAAGGCCTCGGGGTGTTGCTTGAGCCGGTCGCCATAGCTCGCCGCTGAATTCCAGGCCCGCAGGATTCGAAAGGCCACTTCACACGGAGCGAAATCCGGTTCCACCTGCTCCACCAGGCAGCCGAGCGATTCCAATGTCTTGCGGTGGCCCTCCACGATGCTGCGTACTCGCGGGTCAAACGGCACGCCGCCCAGGTCCTTGAACATCGCCACGCGAACGCCCCGGAAGCTGCGTTCCAACGGCGCCGCGAAGCGCTCACCCGGCTCCTCGATCGAGAGCGGCGCTCGCGGATCCGGGCCCGCGATCGTACTGAACGCAAATGCCAGATCCGCCACCGTTCGTCCCAGGCAGCCCGAGGTCGCAAAGGTCGACCAGGCAAACGCCGCCTTCGGCGCCGGCACGCGGCCCACGGAAGGCCGGAAGCCCACGACGTTGCAGTAGGCGGCAGGATTGCGGAGCGAACCGCCCGCGTCCGAGCCGCTGGCCACCGGCACCAGTCCGCAAGCCAGTGCGACCGCCGCTCCGCCCGAAGACCCGCCGCACGTCTTCGTCACATCGTAAGGATTTAAGGTCGCGCCAAATACTTTGTTGAAGGTCTGGGAGCCCGCCCCGAACTCCGGAGTATTCGTCTTACCCAGCGTGATGGCGCCGGCGCGGCGCATGCGCTCCACGACGATATCGTCTTCTGTGGGCACGTAGTCTTTGAAGAGCGGGGAGCCGAATGTCGTCCGCAACCCACGCGTCTCCATCAGGTCCTTGTGAGCCACGGGCAACCCATGCAACGGACCCAGCTTCTCCCCGCGCGCCTGCTTTTCGTCGGCCTTGGCAGCCGCTTCCATGGCCATCTCCGGAGCCAGGCTCACAATGGCGTTGACCTTGGGATTCACGCGCTCGATCTGCTTCAGGTGGGCGGCCAGAGCCTCCCGAGCCGAGAGCTTCCTGGCGTGGATCAAGCGCGCCATCTCAATGGCGCTCAGGAAACACACATCCGAAACCGGAGTCGCAGCCGAAGCGGAACCCTTCAACAGAGAGGCCGCGGCCAGCCCTCGCAACGCATCCCGGCGGGTGGAAAGATCCTCGCTCATTTAGCTGACTCTACCATCGATCCCGCCTGGCGCACCGAATCCCTCCTCGGTCCAGCGGCCCGTCAAATCGCGAGAAGCCGCAACGAACCCAAACCACCAAGCAGCGGGCCCGCTGCGAACCGCGACTGGTAAGGAGCGGGCCACGGAAGGTACGTTCCGAGGACATAGGTAACAAAACATTCCAAGGACATAGGTAACAGTCGGAAATGGAGCTCGGGAGCGTGAAGGGCAGTCCAGCATTGGGTATGCCCTGGAAAGAGGTCCGAGTGGAAGAACAACGACTGTCGATCGTTCAA
>JAFKEE010000046.1 GCA_017307505.1 Acidobacteriota bacterium
AGTCGGCGCTCGGGTTGCGTCCCCGCAGAGCCCTATCCTCCGCTCAGCTGTTGTCAGAGTGGAGCAATTAAGACCTGCCGTACAATGATTTTTCAGCGAACGGCAACAACCCCCTTAACTTCGTGTCTCACCTGAGGGGTTCAGTCCACGCAATCCCTACGTCACTCTCCGCCACCGGCCCCAACATCGGAAACTGCGCCCCCAGCATTCCCCTCGACGAAGCCTCAGGCGAAGTCGGGGGGCCTGCCGCAATCCCAACGTCACTCTCCGCCACCGGCCAAACCCACCGGCCCCAACATCGCAAACTACTCCCCCAGCATGCCCCCCTCGACGAAGCCTCAGGCGAAGTCGGGGGGGCCCGCCGCAATGCCAACGCCACACTCCGCCACCGGCCAAACCCAACTGCCCCAACATCGCAAACTGCGCCCCCAACATTCCCTTGGGCACTGCCCAAGGCCCGCCGCAACCCAGAAACCACCTGATAACCCCAAATCCTCTTCCATCCATCTATCCAGATCGGCAGCCGGTATCCGCCCCCGTTCACTTCTGCCGCTTACAAACCAGCACGTATTTATCACCCTGGGTCCCGGTCACATTGAGCTTCATCTCGTCGCCCGCCACGGTCCCCTCGTACCGCACCTTGCCGTGCTCAATATTCATCTCGAACGCGATCTTGTCACCGTCCACCCGGCCCTTCTCTATTGCCGCTTCAAACTCACCCGCCCTCACCCGGCCAGCCAACCCGGCTCCAGGCTGGATCGTGAGCACCACCTCGGAAGCCCCCATCTGGGTCTCCATGGAACCCTTCCAGGTGCCGGCCAGATCGGCGGCGCTTAAACTGACGGCGGCCATGGCCATCAGGGCGAGAATCATGAGGAATTTCATCGGGAATCGCTCCTTGCTGCGCGGACTATAGATCCGTCGCCGCCATGCCCAAAGGGAGCCGGATGCCTCATTGGCTCAGGCACGCGCCAGCGCACAGGGCAGCACACGGATCATGCACGCCAGTATAATTAGCACTCAGTGCCACGTCAACTACTAAGTAGCACTATTGCGCCAAAGAGGCACAGGTGCTATCGTCTCGAATATGGCGGCCAAACCTCAGTCTGTCGGCGCCCCGGGAACGGCACCCGCCCGCCCGAGCCTGCAGGCGCGCAAACAGGAATTGGTCCGCGATACGATCTGGATCACGGCAATCGACCTCTTCGCCGAAAAAGGCTTCGAGGAGACGACCATCGACGACATCGTCGCCGCCGCCGGCTCCTCCCGCCGCACCTTCTTCCGCCACTTCGAGTCGAAACGCGACCTCATGGTGCACCCGGTCGCGAACTATGGGACGTCCTTGACGCAAGCCATCGACGCCTGCCCCTTGAAGTCCTCGGCCGCCGAACTCTTCCGTCACGTGGTGAAGGAAGTCGCCCACCACACCGTATCGGACGCCCGCACCTGCAAGGTGATGGAAATCGCCGCCCGATACCCCGAGGCCCGCGAAGCCCAACTCTCCCGGATGGCGGAAGTACAGGACCGCGTAGCCGCTGCCTTCGCCCGCCGCTGCCGCGACGAGATCAGCGCGCACGTGCTGGCGGCACTGACCCTCTCGGCGCTGAGTCTCACCTACCGCGCCTGGTTCGCTGCGGGCAGAAAAAACATCAGCTCCGCGGTCGGCCGCGTCCTGGCGGAATTCTCCAAGGTGGTCGGCAGCCTGGACACCCGATCGGCCTGAATGCCTGTCGCACCCGGCCCACCTTCCCTACGCCACGGACCACCACCCCCGCAGCCTGCTCTTTGAGGCGAGAGGAGTTCAGAACAGGATCCCCACCAGAAACTCCGCCTGATGGGACGCGATCCCCAACGGCCGTCCCGACACGGGAGCACTATCCAGCCAATGGGTATACCGGAACTCCGGCGACAACCGCACGCGGCCAAGCGGCACCTCCAGCCCGATCCCGGCCGCCAGCCCCAAATAGAAGCCCTTTCTCACGTCAGGCGGCTCCCCGGTGTCGATCGGCCTCGTCAC
Organism: Acidobacteriota bacterium; assembly: GCA_017307505.1. Lineage (GTDB taxonomy): Bacteria > Acidobacteriota > Terriglobia > Bryobacterales > Bryobacteraceae > Paludibaculum. Next base: position 2,018 of record JAFKEE010000046.1, read on the forward strand.
GCTGGTATTTGTCACGTAGGTGCCCACGGTCTCCACACCCCGCGCGTGCACCGGACCGATATACCGGAAGACCGCGCCGCCGGCGGCATAGGGAACCACCCCGCGCCCAAAGCGATACTTCGCCAGGACAGGGTAATCCCACGAACTCCCTTTCACCGCAATCGTATACTGCTGAAACGCACCGCTCGCGGAACTGCTGTAAAAACTGGAGCCCGAGTACCCGATCCGGTGATACATTGCATCCACCTCAACTCCCAACCCATGGGCGAACTGCCATTCCCCAATCACCCCAACCGTGTACCTGCGGGTCGCGGAAGAGTAGGAAGTCCGGTCGCCTTTGATAAAATCCGGAAATCTCTGGTAATAGTCCGTAATCGGAATGCCGCCTTTCAGCCCCACGTGGAACTCCTGTCCGGCCGCCGGAAACGCCGAAAGACAGATCAGAAGCACGCCCGGGAACGAAGCCGGCAGGAACGGGTTCAGGTAGGTCCGCACGAGGATCTCGATTCCGGCAGCAGGTCGCCGCCGCTCCAAAGACACGCCAGGCCCACCTTCGCCTACACCCACGCCCGGAACAACAGCTCCGCCTGCGGAAGCACCTACCGGGAAGGAGCAATCCGTCCCCCGATTAAAATAAAGTCGAAGAAAAAATGCAGCATCGTCCCTCCAGCACGAGCCCCGCCCCATCCGCCCGCTGCCCGGAATGCGGAGCGCCTCCGGTCGACGGTTTGGACTGTTGGGGGCAGCTCGGCGCCGTCCTGGCCTGGGAATGGCAGGACCCGGAGCTGTTTGCGCTCCATTTCGTGACCGTCGCCTCTTACAACCTCCAGCACCCGGCTCAGTTCACCGTCGAGGCGCTCGCCGGCCTCAAACGGGCCTATCTTGATCACCTGGATCGAGGCACCCCGGTATCGGAGATTCGCGCCCGGGCAGGGGCCGGAGCCAAGGGCACGCAACGCGTCAGGAAGCCTCAAGAAGATCAACACCCCGTCCTGCGCCTCTTTGATCGGACCATCGCCGACGTCTACCAGCCGGACCACCCGCAAGGGGCCGCGGACAGGGTACGAGCCTGGGCATCGGCAATTCGTCACCAACTGGCAGCCGACTCGGAAGAATAGGGCCCGCCGTTCCGGCAACAAGTAATCCCGGACAGCCCGGTGACATCCCGCGCGAGGAGCCACAAGCAGCCGAAGGCGTTCAACCGCAGATGCGTTTGGCAGACTGCGCCCAGCTGACGGGGAGCGAAGCGGCACGAAATCCGGAATAGCCAGAACGGCTCAGTCAATTCGGGCTGGGAAGGTCTAAATGGTGTAAGTATCGGAAGAGGAGGGGCCCGCAAGGAGTCGGTCGAATAACTCCTTGTCGGTTACCAGGGCAGTCTGGACTTGAGAGTCGGTGCCAGTCAGGAGCAGGAAGGATCTCAACGCCCAGTACACAAACAGAGTCCCAGCGACGAGAACGATGGCCATGAGCAAATTATCCTCGATTCCTGAGAGAGAACTTCGAGTTTAATCTGCCTCTTTCAGAAGTTCACCATTTAGTCAGCCGCATTTCCATCTCGAACTGAGATGTCTCCGGGCCAGAATCCCGCACGGCCAAAGCATCGAACCGGGCAACCATTCAATTTGCGATTGCCTCATCCCCCCACGAACCGGTCATGCGGAAAAAAAACGGACCGGCGGGAGGACCTCACGATGGGCCGGACATACATCCAAACCGAAGGCATCGCGCCCCAGCCGGGGACGCCGTCCACCAGTTCACAAGCGCCACCATCAAAACTCCACACCGCCAGCCCAATCCCCCGCGTGATACCGTAACCATTCAGGATGGCCCTATCTCTTTCTGCGATCTTCCGCACGCTGCTGCTTCTCAGCCTGTGCACTCTCGCCTCCACAGCCGCAACCTGCGACCGCCCCTGCCTGACCAAGGCCCTGGATCAATACCTGAATGCCATCGTGGCGCACAACCCCGCCGCCGCACCGCTCGCACCCGGCTTCCGCTACACCGAGAACGCCGAAGTCGCCCAGCCGGGCCAAGGCCTCTGGAAGACCATCTCGGGACTCGGCCAGGTCCAGCGCCGCTACCTGGACGCCGTCACCGGCCAAGCAGCTTACTTCGGCCAGATCGAGGAAGGCGGCGTCACCAATCTGGCTACCCTGCGCATTCGCGTCATCAATGGACGGATCACGGAGGGAGAATCCATCGTCGCCCGCCAGTCGGATGGCATCTTCGACGGCAAGGGTTTCGCGATCGAACCTCCGCCGCAGAGCCGGCCATCCGGAACGGCCGCGTCCGCGCGCGAGGCCATGGTGGCCGCCGCCCAGAGCTATTTCGACGGCGTACAAAATCACGCGGGCGCCGCCGTCCTCGCCGAGAAGGGCTGTCCCCGCATCGAAAACGGCGTCCTGACCGCGGCGCCCCCCGGTGCCAACCGCCCACCGCGAGCCCCCGTCCCCGGAATCGTCGTACTAGCCGACTGCACCGCCCTCGAAGGCTTCGGCAAAACCATCGCGGCCATCGATCACCGGCGCTACCCGGTCATCGACGAGGAAGCCGGAGTCATCCTCGGCTTTGTCGTCTTCAACCGCCCGCCCGGAGCCACCCGCAACGACGGCACGCCCTACCCGCGGAACCTCCTGAGCGAGCTTTTCGTGATCCAGAACGGCCGCATCCGCAGCATCTTCGCCATCATGCACTACATGCAGCCCGACATCGCCAACGCCCCAGGCTGGTGACCTTCTGAATCTCCAGCCAGATTCGCCGCCCGCTCCACGGCGATCACGAACCACAAACACCAAGCCGTTGCCGCACCTCGCGGCAAAGGGAGATGAGTTCGACGCTTTCGTTAGGAAGCACGACGCCGAGCGCTCCTTCGGAAACTTCACCGGCCAGATTCAGTTGGGTTTCCCTGCCCTCCTCTTCTGCGTCTGGTGTCTCTCAAAGTCGGAGATGTAGCTCAGAAGCTTCTTTTCGTATTGGGCGAGCCATATCCGAGGGACCTCTCGGCCTAGAGCTGCTTGACGTTCCGCGTTGTCCAGGTCCCGCATGAGACCGTTCTTCGTGAGCCCGTTCTCCGCTTCCGACAACTTCGAGCGAAGGTGGGGGATGATCTTGGCTTCGGAGACGGATCTGCGGGCTTCGCTGGCCGCGCTCAACTGACCCTGATACACCCTGAGACTCCGCTGACGGTCCGCAAATATCCAATCCAAGTTCTTCTCATCCCGACCGGCAACCGTGCAATCTTCAAACACCACGCCGGTAATCTCGACCTTGACCTTCGTCGGAACGGCTTTTGACGCCGTCCCGGTCAGGCTAAATGGAAAATGGTGAGTGTCCCCGTTGCGCAGCGGCCCAATCTGGACCTTTCGCGATCCAAGTACCTTCATCCCTACCAGCGGCAGGGTTGGTACAAAATCCTCCCACAGGGTCCCTTTCAGGACGGTCCCGTCCGCATAACTCGTGACATAAGTCAGCGTGTAGGCAGTTATAGGAGTGGGGCTGCTGCAGTGAAGCTCCGCTTCCGCAGAGTAATGAATAATTCCCGATGCTTCAGTCCGTTTTTCAATTCTGACCTCGGTCACCCTGAGGAGGTCCTCAATGGATTCAGCTTGCCCGTAGAGCGGCACGACCAGAAAAAGCAGCGCGGCGACGATGCGCATGCACACCCCCGGGAATGGATTCCACTGAAACACACATCACGACTGCTTTCAACAGACGTAGCCTATCCGGTCTACGAGGCTGCGTCAATGCATTCCGCGGAAAGCGATTCCTTTTCTAAGTTTTCGACAGCGCGTCTTCTATCGAAATCCCATGGCACCTGGCGGCCCGCGAAAGCAATCGGGGCCGCAAACTCAACACTTGTCCCGGAGCGTGAGCGATCGGCTAATCAGAACGCCGCCTAGCCTCAAAACCAACCGCAAATGTGCCGGTTTTAGGGTTTCATTGTTGACTTCGACGGCCGCCTTTTGGGAGAACGTTCCAGAGTAAGGCGGCAGAAAATCGATGGATGGACCGAATCCAATACCGATAGTCGAAAGGTGTCAGCCTGATGGACCGCCCCCCGTTCGTGAGACACGGAGTTTTGTGAAGAAAGGTGTCGAAAGGTGTCAGCCTGAACCGTCCCGCCCGTAAGCATCTGCAACAGAATGACTTACCAACTCTCTCTGAGCCCATCCCAGCGCGAAGCCCCCAATGATCGACCCGCCATATCCTCCCATCGATCGAACCTAACCCGCATTACGTCAACCACATAGAGGATCTTCGCCCACCGCCGAGCCCTTCAATCTGCACACCGCCGCAAGCATTCATCCCAACAAAAACGCCACTGGGACGAGTCTCCAGCCCCACCAAACCGCCGCGATCCCCACCCACGAGGGCTGAAATTCTCGTGGATTTCCAGATGGACCGGCATCCCCCGCCACTTCGTCCTTCTGCTGACAATCCGTGTGCATCGGTGTGAATCTGTGGCGAATTCTCGGCCAGACACCCATTTGCCTCATCCGTGCCCTTCTCGGACCATCGCGGAAGCTTGAGTTTGGGCTACCGGCCGGCCTGAAACAGCATGTGTGGCGCATCCGGACTTTGCGGCCCATTGCGCAGTCCCTAGTTTCGGAACGGGAACGGGACAGGAACGGGGACAGCCCATGGACCATCCGTCGATTCCCCCCAGAACCACCCCATTTCCGGCGAACCCGCTCCACCGGTCACACAACTTCAAAAAAATTCTCGCCTCCTGCAATCAACCAGTTACAGACTTTCACACCCGAAACCCTTGGCCAGCCCTCCGGACAATGGTTACAGAGGACATTTCTTATGCTCACTACCGAACCAGTCGACTGCGCCTTCCCCGATATCGACCTCCTCATCCGCCATACCCAGGTCGAAGAGGACGGTATCCTCACCGGCCCCAAAGCCTCCAGCGTCACCACCTTCTGCGAACGCAAGGAGATCTACAAGCGAATTCGTGCCGCCGTCCACGAACAGTTCCAGCCCACCACCACCTACCAGCACATCCTCGCCGACCGCATGGCCGAGTGCATCTGGCGCGCCGAACGCTACGCCTCCTTCGAAACCACCGCCCTCAACCTCCAGATCCAGCGCGAGTGGGATCACACCAGCCAGCTCGCCGCCAAACCCAGCCCCAGCCTCCACGCCTGGCAAGGCTTCCTCGCCCTCGACGACACTCAGCGCAAAGCCCTCCACGAAGCCCTCAAATTGGAAGAACGCTACTGGCGCCGCCATCGCGCCCTCGCCGCCGAACTCCGCCTGGTCCAACGGCTCCACCCGAACTGACCGCCGCCTCAACGCCAACTGTACAGGAAAGCACCAGACCATGGCCACTACCCAGATCTCCGAAAAGCGCCTCGCGGCCAACCGCGCCAACGCCCGCAAATCCACCGGACCCCGCACCGCCGCCGGCAAAGCCGCCTCCTCCGCCAACGCCCGGCGCACCGGAGCCTACTCCGCCGGCCACCGCATGCCCCCGCGCATCGAAGCCCACTTCCGCGCCCTCGCCGAAGCGGCCACCCGCTCCATCACCAACCCGCAACGCCGGGCCCTCACCTTCGAACTCCAGATGATGGAAGGCCACACCCTCCTCCACGCCAGCCGCGAACGCGCCCTCTTCAACGCCGGCCTCGAATACGGCCAGGGCGACGAAGCCCGCGCCACCCCATGGGTCCTCCGTCAGACCGGCTTCATCCAGGCCCTCAACCGCTACGCCGGTTGGATCCAGGCCAACACCCGCCGCCTCCAACTCGCTCTCAGCCGCCTCCCATCCGAAACCGGAGACCCGGCCGCGGAGCCCGCCCCAAGCCCCTGCCCCGCCCCATCGCCCGTCCAAACACCTAAACCCACACCGGAATTTGAGGGATCAAACCCACCTCCAGCCGCGAGCGCCATTTCCTACCCATCGCACCCGGTCGCCGCCGCCGCGAAAGTCCACTCGGAATTAAGTCCAATTTTTGAGGGAACAAACCCACTTCCAGTCCTACCGTCCAGCCACCTCCGCCCTGGCTCCGGGACGCCCAACCCAACCGATCCGCGGCGCCGCCGTTCGCCTATCTGGAGTAGTTCGTGCGCTTTGGCCGCATGGCCCGCTCCCGGCTCCTTGCACCCGAATTCCGGCGGCCGCCCTATTTCCTCTCCCGCAGAGCCCCTACCCGTAGCAGCGGAATTAAGGTACACTGACCCAACGCTTTGGTCGTACCTTGGGGGCCGAAAGGATGTCGTTCATGTCAATTGGCAAGAGAGCCACAGCCGAATTCTTCGGTACTTTCTGGCTGGTTTTCGGAGGATGCGGCAGCGCGGTCCTGGCCGCCGCCTTCCCCGGCGTGGGCATTGGATTGCTCGGAGTGTCGCTCGCATTCGGCCTCACCGTCTTGACCATGGCCTTCGCCATCGGTCACATCTCCGGCTGTCACCTGAACCCCGCCGTCTCGGTCGGGCTGCTCGTCGGCAAGCGCTTCAGCGGCAAGGATCTGCCCGCCTACGTCGTCGCGCAATGTGCGGGAGCAGTCTGCGGAGCGGGTGTCCTGCGTGTCATCGCCAGCGGCAAAGCAGGCTTCGACATCGCCGCCGGATTCGCCTCCAATGGCTTCGCCGAACACTCACCCGGCGGCTACTCGCTGCTAGCCTGCTTCACCGCCGAAACCGTCCTCACCTTCTTCTTCCTCATGGTGATCCTCGGAGCCACCGATGCGCGCGCCCCCAAGGGCTTTGCCCCCATCGCCATCGGCCTCTGCCTCACTCTCATCCACCTCATCGGCATCCCCGTCACCAATCTGTCGGTCAATCCCGCCCGCAGTCTCGGACCGGCAGTCTACGTGGGCGACTGGGCTGTCCAGCAACTCTGGCTCTTCTGGGTCGCACCCATCCTCGGAGCGGCCATCGCCGGCATAGTCTATACCTGGCTCGGGTCGGAAGAGAACTAACCGTCCGTTTTCCGGGACGCCGCGGGCCTTCCGCCTGCTCTTCCGCGGCGTCCCTATCGCCCGCCTCCACCGCCCTCCGTCCCACGCCGGGAAACCCGCCTCGCCGCCCGCGTTCCAGGGCCATGGATTGTGATGAAATAGCCGCCATGGCCACGCACCGGAGACGCTTCCTCCAATATGGAGCCGCCCCTCTTCTCTATCCCCTGCTCGGCACCGGTTCCGCGGCCCCCGCAGCCGCCGGCGACCCCTACTACCCGGCCCCGGACTCCGAAGGCGGCTGGCGTACGCTCTCCAATCCCGCCGAGGTCCGCAAGACCGCCGGCATGGACCTCGACCGCCTCCACCAGGCCTTCCGCTACACCGCCACCACCAGCCAGCACGGCGGCCTGCTCGTGGTTCGCAAGGGCTGGCTCGTCTATGAACGCTACTTCGGCCGCGCCGCCCGTGACGTCACCCCCAACATGTACTCCGTGGGCAAGACCGTCACCAGCCTCTGCTGGGGCATCCTCCTCGACGAACAGCGCAACCGCATCCCCAAAGGACTCGACCAGGAAGTCTTCACCGAGGCTTATCTCCCCGAAGCCTTCCCTCTGGCCGACCCCCGCCAGGCCGGCATCAAACTCGGCCACCTGCTCACCATGACCTCCGGCATGCGCGAAGGCAACTCCGGCATCGTGCGCGGCGAAGTCGTCAAACTCGAATCCCTGCCGCCCGCCCCCAAACTCGATCAGGACCAGGCCGCGCTCCGCGCCCCCATGTGGACCACGCCCGGCGGCGGCTACAGCTACTCCTCCCAGGGCGTCCACGTGGTCTCTATCTTTATGCGCCACCTCCTCGGCATGGAGTTGCAGGCTTACTTCGACCGGAAGATCGCCCGGCCCCTAGGCTTCGGCGGCTGGGGCTATGCCCAGGACACACCGGCCGGCCGCCTCCCCCACACACCAGGCGGTGCAGGCCTCGCCCTCCGCGCCACGGACGCGCTCCGCTACGGCTATCTCATGCTGCGCGAAGGCAACTGGAAGGGCAAACAGCTCATCCCTCGCGACTACATGAGCCTCTGCCGCCAGCCCTCGCCCTACAACCCTCACTCGCCTTACAGTCTTCAGTTCGAGGTGAACGCCGACGGCCACGTCTTCGGAGCCCCGCCGGATACCTTCTTCAAATCCGGAGCCGGCGGCTTCTGTCTCTACGCCGTCCCGTCGCTCGACCTCGTCGTCTACAAACTCGCCTCCGTCACACGACCCGGTGCGCCGCCCATGCCCTACGATCTCGGCTTCGGCGGCAACACCGCAAAGACCGACGACACGCGCGACCACTGGCAACCCGGCCCCGGAGACCAGTTCCACGACGGGCCCATCAATGGCGACGCCGGCACACGCCGCACCCTGGAGATGGTGATCGCTGCCATCGTCGGCTGATCCACCAGGCAACCCGCATGTTCCTCATGAAATGGATGCTCCCGCTGGCGATGCTGCCCTGTGCCCTCGCCGCGCAATACACGCTCTACACCTGCATGGTCACGTCGAAAGGCTACGTCGTCGGCGCCAAACTGCCGCCCAGCGGCATCTTCCGCAAAGCCCCGGCCGGACCGTGGCAGCACGCGGGCTACAACCACCCCTTCGTCAGCGCCCTCGACTTCGATCCGCGCAACCCCTCCGTCCTCTACGTGGCCGCCGGCAACGGACTCATCCAGGCCACGGACAAAGGCGAGCACTGGAAGATCCTCACCGGCAGCGACGTCACCGAACTGATGGACGTCTCCGTCGACCCCAACGCACCCGCCGACATCTACTTCAGCCACACTCGAGGCATCCGCGTCTCCCACGACGGCGGCACAACCTGGAGCGACGCCAGCGCCGGCCTCCATCACAAATACACCATGGCCCTCCGCGTCGACCGGCAGCACAAAGGCGTCCTGCTCGCGGGCAACGAGGAAGGCATCTTCCGCAGCGAGGACGGCGGCCGATCCTGGAAGCTCGCCGGAGCCGCCGGCTACCAGGCCCTGCACCTGGAACAATCCCCCCACGATCCCTGCCGCTGGCTGGCCTCCACCCAGGGCGGCGGGCTCTTTGTCTCTTCAGACTGCGGCGTCACCTTCGAGAGCAACGGCAGCCTGGCCGTGGGCCGCAACCTCTCCGACATCGCCTTCGACCCCGCCGCGCCCAACCGCCTTGCTGTGGCCGGTTGGGGCCTCGGCGTCATGCTCTCTGAGGACAACGGCAAAACCTGGCAAAGCCGCAACACTGGCCTGCCCACCACCAATGTCTGGAGCGTAGCCTTCGATCCCGCCACACCGGGCCGGCTCTACGCCGGCGTCCACGAAGAGGCCCTCTACGTCTCGCAGAACTACGGCCGCAGTTGGACCAAAGACGGACTTGAGGGCAGCCGCGTCTTTCGCATGCGCTTCGTGCCGGAGGTGCGGAAATGATGCTCCGCCTCACCGCCCTGCTCCTGCTCAGCCTGCAACTCCAGGCCGCTGCCCCGCCCTTCCCCCAGCGGGTCCAACAGGTCATCAACGCATTTGCGCACCCCGCCAACCCCGCGCCGCTCAGCTACTCCAACATCGCCGCGAAGCTCAAGCTCCATGAGGATCCGGCTGAATGCTCGCGCCGCCTTCAGGAGCTTCTCGCCGAAGGGCCCACGGGCGACATGTTCTGGATGTTCCCCGTCACAGCCATCGCCTACCTCGATCAGGGCCAGTTGTCCGAGCCCGCTCGCCAGGCCATGCGCCAGTCGCTGAAGACCTACATGCCCTATCGCGGCGACACCGAGAACCATTGGCTTCTCTACTACACCTGCCTCTACCTCATGGCCCAGCAATGGCCGGACCTCACCGGCGATCAGTGGTTCACCGGCAAGTCTTCTCAGGAAAACATGCGCGAGGCCGCCGGCTGGATTGAATCCTGGGTCAGGCTCACCACCACCCGCGGCCAGGGTGAGTACGACAGCCCGCACTACATGGGTGTCTATCTCCTCCCCATGTCCTATCTCGCCGAATGGGCCCGCGACCCGGCCATGAAGCAGCGCGCCTCCATGATGCTCGACTACCTCATCGCCGACTACGCGGCCGAAAGCCTCGACGGTGTCTACGTAGGAGCCCACTCGCGCGTCTACGACAACGGCGCCGTCGAGAAGTGGAACAACGTCTCCAGCGACTTCGCCTGGCTCTGGTTTGGCCAGGGCTACCCTCTGCCGTCGCCCAGTAGCTTCCTCCTCTTCTATACGCTCGCCAGTGCCTACGAACCGCCGGCGATCCTGCAACAGATCGCAACCGACCGCAGCCGGCCCTACACGCATTACGAACGCAAACGGACACGGAACCGCTGGCGCTTCTACGACGACCTTCATGGGCCCGTCTACAAGACCACCTACATGCGCCGCGAGTACGCCGTCAGTTCCGACCAGGGCGGCACCCTGCAGCCTATTCAGGAACACTCCTGGGATGTCACCTGGCATGTGGACGACCCGCGCGGCGTGCAGAACACCCTCTACTCCCTCCACCCCTATTCCTCGCTGCAGGAGTTGCAGACCTACTTCACCTTCCCGCCCGACCAGGGCGTCGCCGAAGTGGTCAGCTCCAAGAAGAGCTACGATTCGCCGGACAAGTTCGTCGGCGGCTCCGCCTATGAGCAGATCTTCCAGGACCAGGACTCCGTCATCGTCCTCTACGACATCCCGCCCGGCACCCGCTTCCCGCACATCAATGGCTTCTTCTCCAGGGATCTGGCCGAGGTGCGCGAAGACCCGTCGGGCTGGATCTTCGCCCGCGGCGGCGATGCCCTGATCGCGTGCCGGCCGCTGCAGCCCTACGCCTGGAGGCCCATCGAGGGCGGTGGCCGCCGCCTCTTCAGCCCGCACCTCAGAAATGGCATGGTCGTCCAGGTGGCCGCCCGTTCCGAGTTCAAGGACATGGACGCCTTCCGCCAGGCCATCCTGGCCCTCCCCCTGGAATTCAAACTGGACCCGGTCCCCACCGTCCGCTTCCGCTCCCTGCGCGGACGCGATCTGCAATGTACCTACGGCCGCCCGCCCGCCATCAACGGAGCCGCGCTCGACTATTCGAAGTGGCCCCTCTTCGGCGGACCCTTCCTGGAAGCCGCCGTCGACTCGGAGGAACTGCTGCTCAAGCACAGAACGTCCCGCCTCAAACTGGACTTCCGCGCCTTGACGCGCAAATAGCCTTAATGGGGCGGCATGTGATATCCCATTAGTCTGCCGCTGAGGAGCGGCAAGCTTCGGATCCGGCCGCCGGAACAACCATGCCCAAAATCAAAGCACTTCGCTGGTGGATGATCGGCCTCATCATGCTCGGGTCCGTAATCAACTACCTCACCCGCAGCACCCTCGCTGTAGCCGCGCCTACACTCCTGCAGGAGCTGCACATAGGCGCTAAAGAGTATTCCTGGATCGTCGGCACCTTCCAGGGCGCCATCATGGCCCAGCCTATCTGCGGCTACGTGCTCGATGTCCTGGGCCTCCGCTTCGGCTTCGCCCTGTTCGCCATCACCTGGTCCCTGGTCAACATGGCCCACTCCCTCGCCGGCAGTTGGCAGACCCTGGCCTGGCTGCGCGGCGCGCTCGGCTTCAGTGAGGGCTCGGCCAATCCCGCCGGCATGAAGGCCACGGCCGAATGGTTCCCTGCCCGGGAGCGCGGCCTCGCCGGCGGCGTCTACAACATCGGCGCCTCCGTCGGCTCCATGCTCGCTCCGCCGCTCGTCGCCTGGGCCATCCTGGCTTACAACTGGCGCGCGGCCTTCATCATCACCGGAGCCCTGGGCCTGGTGTGGGCCGCCTTCTGGCTGGTCCTCTACCGCTCGCCGGATAAGCATCCCGCTCTGTCCAGTGAGGAGAAGGACTACATCGCAGCCGGGCAGGAGAAGCACCTCCAAAGCGACGGCTCGCGGCCCTCGCTCCTCCGCATCGTCGCCCAGCGGAACTTCTGGGGCATCGCCCTGCCGCGCTTCCTGGCCGATCCCACCTGGGGCACGCTCAGCTTCTGGCTGCCGCTCTATCTGAGCACCGTCCGCCACATGGATCTGAAGCACATCGCCATGTTCGCCTGGATGCCGTTCCTCGCGGCAGACTTCGGTTGCGTCTTCGGCGGCCTGGTCTCGATGCGCCTCCAGAAACACCTGGGCCTCAGCCTCATCAATGCGCGCCGTGGCGCCTTCACACTGGGAGCGGTCCTCATGCTGGGCGTGGGCTTCGTCGGCTTCGTCGAAAGCCCGTATGCGGCCATCGCCCTGCTCAGCCTCGCCGGCTTCGCGCACCAGACCCTCTCCGTCACCGTCATCACAATGTCCTCGGACCTGTTCCGCAAAAACGAAGTCGCCACGGTAGCCGGCATGGCCGGCACCTTCGGCAACGCGGGCCTGCTGATCTTCTCACTCCTCATCGGCGGCCTCGTGGCCACGGTCGGCTACACACCATTCTTCATCTGCCTCGGCCTGCTCGATCTGCTGGGCGCGGCGGTATTGTGGACCCTGGTGCGCGAACCTCAGGCGCAGACGCCGGAAACCTGGAAGGGAGCAGTCTGAACATGGCCGAAGAGCTGGCACTCATCCGAAACCCCATCCTCCCCGGATTCAACCCGGATCCCTCCATCGTGCGCGTCGGCGACGACTACTACATCGCCACGTCCACCTTCGAGTGGTTCCCCGGAGTCCAGATCCACCACTCTCGCGACCTCATCCACTGGCGGCTCGTGGGCCGCCCGCTGAATCGCGCCAGCCAGCTCAACATGCTCGGCGATCCCGACTCGTGCGGCGTCTGGGCACCGTGCCTGACCTATGCCGATGGCCTCTTCTGGCTCATCTACACGGACGTCAAACGCTACGGCCGCACAACCCAGGGCGGCTCCTCCGGTGCTTCTCTGAGGGATACCCACAACTACCTGGTCACGTCCACCAGCATCGACGGCGAATGGTCCGATCCCGTCTACCTGAACAGCAGCGGCTTCGACCCTTCCCTGTTCCACGACGACGACGGACGCAAGTACCTCGTCAACATGCGCTGGGATCACCGGCCCGGCTTCAACCGCTTCTCCGGCATCGCGCTGCAGGAGTATTCGCCCGCGGAGCAGGCCCTCACCGGCCCGATTCACATGATCTTCCGCGGCACGTCGATCGGCTTCACCGAAGGTCCTCATCTCTACAAGCGCGACGGCTACTATCACCTGATGACCGCCGAAGGCGGCACCGGCTGGGGGCATGCGGTGACGATGGCCCGGTCGCGGGCACTCAGCGGACCCTACGAACTCCATCCGGACGTCTATGTGCTGACGGCGCGCCACCGGCCGGATGTTGAACTGCAGCGCGCCGGTCATGCGGATCTCGTGGAGACGCAATCCGGCGAGACATATCTGGTCCACCTCTGCGGCCGGCCCCTCCGCAATCGCGGTCGCTGCACCCTCGGCCGCGAGACTGCGATCCAGAAGATGGCGTGGGGCGATGACGGCTGGCTGCGCACCGCCGATGGCTCCGGCCTGCCGCTCAGCGAAGTCGAGGCGCCCGCACTTCCGCCGCACGGGTTCCCGCCCTCACCCGAGCGCGAGGACTTCGACTGTCCTCAATTGCCGCTCGACTTCCAGTGGCTGCGAACCCCGTGGCCGGAAGAGCTCTTCTCCCTGACCGAAAGGCCCGGCTACCTGCGCCTCTTTGGCCGTGAGACGATCGGCAGCCTCTTCCGCCAGTCCCTCATCGCGAGGCGGCAGCAGGCGCACTGCTACAGCGCCGAAACCACGATGGACTTCGAACCGCAGGGCTTCGCACAGATGGCCGGCCTGGTCTGCTATTACAACGGCAGCAAGTTCCACTACCTCTATGTCTCCCGCGACGAGGAGATGGGCAAACACGTCCGCGTCATGTCGTGCCTGCCGGACCAGGTCCAGTCGGACGTGTTCAGCGCTTCGGTGGCGATTCCGGGAGGCCAACCCGTCCATCTGCGCGTCGAGGTGGACTTCGAGCGCCTCTACTTCGCCTTTAGGATCGGAGATGGTCCATGGAATCGACTGCCAGGCCCGCTCGATGCCAGCATCCTCTCGGACGAAGCCGCGGCCCCGGGCACGCCGAATTTCACGGGGGCCTTCGTCGGCGTCTGCTGTCAGGACATGGCCGGAACGCGCTGTCCGGCCGACTTCGACCACTTCACCTACAGGGAGCGTGAGTACTCAGCGGACCCCTTCGAGAAAGGAAGCCCGGGGCGGTGATGCCTAATTGGACTCTTCCGAAACTTCAATCCCGTTCACGCAGGCCATTCCTTCCACCGGCACGAAGGTGAGGACGATCTTTCCCTGGGCCGTGGGACGGACTCCGGAGAAGACGCGGTCCAGCGGCCGGCCTTCCCCGCCCGCTTCTCTCATGATGTCGAAGTTCCTCAGCAGCGCGACCCCGTTGCAGTAGACGTCGAAGACCCGGCTGCCTGGCCCGCCGACGCCCGTATTGTGCGGCCCGTAATGGCCCTCGTTGAATTTCAAAGTGACGCGATAGCGCCCGGCCGCCACCGGGATCGAATAGGTAAAGTGCCCCCACCGCTCACTGGCGTAGAGCGCCACATCGGGCTGGATGGAATTGCCGGCCTGCGCGGGGTTCGTATTGCGAACCAGCGCGTTGCCGCCCAGGAAATAGGAATCGGCCTGCCACTGTTGTCCGGTGGAGTCCTGCCACGCGGAAGTCCAGCCGGCTCGGATCCGGATAGGCCGGATCTTACCGGAACCGCTCGGCAGCAGTTCGATGGCGCTGAGCATGGCCGTTCCCCTTTGCGGTGCGAAGCTCAGATGCAGCAGGCCATCCTGGGCCGGAGTGATATCGCGAAAGATGCGTTCGTCGGCAATGTTGGCGCCCGCCGCATCGGCCACAACGTCAAAGAAGTTGAGGATCCGAGTGCCGTTCGCCGACACCTGAAAGACGCGCTGTCCCTCTCCGCTGGATTCGGCGCTGATCAGGTCCGACAGACCGGTCTCCGCGAAATGCAGATGGAGTTCGTACCGGCCCGGTGCCAGCGGAATATCGTACCGGAAATCACCCTGCCGCATGTGCCGGTAGATGTCGGGATCCAGGGTGCGAAAAACCTTTTCCGCGGGGCGCACGAAAACCGTGCCGCCGGAGAAGAATCGGTCCGGCCCCCAGGCGCGGCCGCTGCGGTCGACGTAAGCGTTGTTGGAGCCGACGATGATCCTCACTTCTCCGCCGGTCGCGGCGGCGGCGGGCGGTGGCATAGCCTTGGCGGCGGTGCGCGCCTCGGACGTGCCGTTCATCGTCGGGCCCCATCGCCAGATCGCGATGCCTGCGGCCAGGATCAGCAGTACCAGTCCGCCGGCAATCGCCAGGCGAGGCAGACGTTTCGGTTCGGCCTCGATTTCCGGTTCTGCCGGGGGTGCTTCCCACTTGAACTCCACCCGGTACGAGCCCGGCGGCAGTTCAATCCTGACCGGATGCGCTGAGCCGTTCTCCGAGTGGTACTGCTGGGCGAGCTTCTTCCGGATCTCGTTGGCGGTGACGCGGACGATGGTGTGCTGGCCAGGGTCGAAAGCCGGTGGCAACTGGAACAGATCCACGCCGATGGAGCGTTCCTTCAACGCGTCACCGGGGCCGGTGAGCGTCTGCTCGACCACGTGCTTGAGAAAGTCCCTGCAACGTTTGCTGTTGCGGAACGCGGGGCTCTCCAGCAGGCGGTTGAGTTCCGTCCGGACGGCCTGCTGTGCCGGCTCGCTGAGCCCTGTCCCTGAGGTTTCATCCATGCGCTGGTCTGGGCGAATCATAACATAACGCTGCGGGCACAACGTAAGGGTTGCTAACAGCCGCCGGTAACCGTTAAACGGTTCACTTCGGCCGGTTTGCTTCGACCCCAACGTGAAGATTCCACGAGGATTGAACAGGATATACAGTACCAAACCTAACCCTGACCGGATTTGCGTGATAGCCTGCTTCCAGACTTCCACAGGGGTCCCCCGCTCTTGGTCCAGCGCCAGCGCAACGATCAGCGACGGTGTGGAAGTCGCATGTTACACGTCGGGTTTCCGGCCGACGAATGGAGATACTTGACCATGCAAGCATTCAAGCTCGGAGCCACGAGCTGCCTCGTCCTGATCGCCTGGGTGAATCCGGCGCTCGCCCAGGGAACGGGGGAGTGTCGGCCATCCACACTGAACATTCCGGGCGCGCAGTTCCCTTGTGTCTATCCGGATCATCGGGCCACCTTCCGGCTCGTTGCCCCGGATGCACAGAAGGTCCAGCTCAAAGTTGGCAAGACATACGACATGGTCAAGGGGGAAGACGGGGCATGGACCGTCACGACTGCGCCTCTGGTGGAAGGATTCCACTACTACTCGGTGGTGGTGGACGGATCGACGGTGGCTGACCCGGCGACCCGGACGTTTTTCGGCTCCGGTTGGGACAACAGTGCGATTGAGATTCCGGAGGGGCCGGAAGTGGACTTCTACCTGCCCAAGGACGTGCCGCACGGCCAGGTGAGCCAGCGCTGGTACTTCTCCAAGGTCACCGGGCAATGGCGGCGCTGTTTCGTATACACGCCACCCGACTACGATGCCGGGAAGTCGCGCTACCCCGTGCTCTACCTGATGCACGGCTGGGGCGAAAACGAGCAGGGCTGGCACAATCAGGGCCACGCCGATTTCATCCTGGACAACCTGATCGCGGCGAACAAAGCGAAACCGATGATCATAGTCATGGACAATCTGAACGCCGTCAAGGCGGGGGAGGATGGGTCGATATTCACCTCACGCGGCCTTCGTCCCCCACCCAGACCCGCTGCTTCGGCGACGGCCGGAGGACCTTCGAACCCTCCTCCGGCCGCGCGCAGCGGGTTGGCTGCATTCACCGGCGCCACATTCACCGAGATGATGCTCAATGATTTGATCCCGATGATCGAGAAGACTTACCGCGTGCGCCCCGGCCGGGAGAACCGCGCAATGGCAGGGCTCTCGATGGGTGGCATGCAGACGTTCCTGACGACACTGTCCAATCTGGACAAGTTCGCCTATATCGGAGGATTCAGCGGCAGCACGGGCGGTCGGGGCGGCACATTCGATCCGAAGACTTCCAACAACGGCGTCTTTGCCGATGCGGCCGCGTTCAATAAGAAGGTCAAGGTGCTGTTCCTGGGCATCGGGTCAGTGGAAGGGCCCGGAGCAAAGAATTTCAGCGAGAACCTGAAGAAGGCGGGCGTGAATAACGTTTACTTCGAGTCGCCCGGAACGGCGCACGAGTGGCTGACGTGGCGCCGCTGCCTGAACGACTTCGCACCGCGGCTCTTCCGTTGATCCGAAGCGGCCGCCGTTCGCCCTCGAATCAAATCCGTTGATTGCCAGCAATATGGTCAAACAAGCGATCCTTCTCACCTCTGTGGCCTGTGGAATGATTCTGGCTCAGCCGGCCGATGATTCCACCCCCGCTTCGTCGAACGTCATGAATGCGCAATACCCGCGCATCCATTCCGACCTGCGCGCCACGTTCCGGCTGAACGCGCCGGACGCGCACAAGGTTCAGGTGTCGATCGCACACGGCCGGTATGACATGAGCAAGGGGGCCGACGGCCTGTGGTATGTCACCACTCCTCCGCTGGTGGTGGGGTTTCATTACTACTCGTTCAACGTAGACGGCGCGAGCGTCGCCGATCCTTCCAGCCATACGTACTTCGGCGGCAGCCGTGATTCCAGTGGCATCGAAGTTCCCGAAAAGGGCGTTGATTTCTACGAGGCGAAGGATGTGCCGCATGGCGAGGTGCGCATGCGCTGGTACCTCTCGAAGGTCACGGGCCAGCATCGCCGCTGCTTTGTCTATACGCCGCCGGGCTATGACACGAACCTGCGCAGCCGCTATCCGGTGCTGTATCTGCAGCATGGCTCCGGGGAAGATGAGACGGGCTGGATCTTCCAGGGGCGCGCCAACCTGATTCTCGACAACCTGATCGCGGCGGGCAAGGCGAAGCCGATGATTATCGTCATGGAGAACGGGTATGCCAGCAAGGGCGGGCAGTCGAAGCTCCCCGCTGCCGCGACCGATCTCGACAAGCCGGCGCCCAGGGTGGGTGGATACCCCGCGGACACCAGCGGATTCAGCGACGTCATGCTCCAGGATGTGATCCCGATGATCGATGGAAGTTACCGGACCCTGGCGGATCGGGAGCACCGCGCGATGGCCGGTTTGTCGATGGGCGGAAATCAGACCTGCCAGCTGACATTCCGGAATCTCGACAAGTTCGCCTGGATCGGCGCATTCAGCGGGACGGGCAATGGCTTGAGCACGGCTCCCATCGATCCGAAGACTTTTATCGGAGGCGCCTTCGCCGATGGCGCGGCCTTGAATGCGAAGTTGAAACTGCTATGGATCGGGATGGGTACGGAGGAGCCCGATCCATTTCCGGGGGCGATCGGTTCGTTCCGCAAGATGCTGGACCAGGCCGGAGTGAAGTATGTGTACTTCGTCTCTCCGGGTACGGCGCATGAGTGGCAGACCTGGCGCAGGGATCTGAACGATTTTGCTCCGAGGCTCTTCCGGTAGGAATGTCATGAAGACTCTTTTTACCCTCCTGTTTGTCCTGAGCCCCGCTCTGTTGCCAGCGGTGGCGGCACCGGCGCCGGTGAAGATCGAAGGCGGCCTCGTGCAGGGCGTTGCGGACGGAGATTTGACCGTCTACAAAGGCATCCCATTCGCGGCGCCTCCAGTGGGTGATCTGCGGTGGCGCGCTCCGAGGCCGGTAACCGGATGGCAGGGGGTCCGGGAAGCCGCGCAGTTTGGGCCAGGGTGTATTCCAGGCATGGGTGGCCCACCCGCAGGCGGGGTGAGCGAAGACTGTCTGTATCTCAACGTCTGGACTCCGGCGAAATCGCCGAAGGAGCGTGTTCCGGTTTTGGTCTGGATCTACGGTGGAGGCTTCAACGCCGGGGCCACCTCCGTGCCGGACTATAGCGGGGAGAAGCTGGCCAAACGCGGCGTGGTGCTGGTCAGCATCGCTTACCGCGTGGGGATCCTCGGCTTCTTTGCGCATCCGGGGTTGAGCGCGGAGTCGCCGCAGCATGTCTCGGGCAACTACGGCCTGCTGGATATGATTGCCGGGCTGCAGTGGATCCAGAAGAACATCGCGGCGTTCGGAGGGGATCCGAAGCGGGTCACGATCTTCGGCGAGTCGGCGGGCGGGATTGCAGTGAGCATGCTGAGCGTCTCTCCGCTGGCCAAGGGACTTTTTCACGGAGCAATCTCGCAGAGCGGGGGCTCCTTTGGGCCCTCCAGCGTGACGCCTGTGCCTGGCGAGAACATGCGTGTGCTGGCGGATGCGGAAGCTTCGGGCGCCGAGTTCGGCAAGTCTGCGAACGCACCGTCGATACAGGCGTTCAGGGCGCTGAACTCCACTCAACTGGCCGAGGCGGCGCGCAAGCAGCGAGGCATGGCATGGCCGATCGTGGACGGCTGGGTGATTCCGGATGACCAGTACCGGCTTTACGAGTCGGGGCAGTTCAACGATACGCCCATTCTGGTGGGCTACAACTCGGACGAGGGCGCGAGTTTCTCGCCGGCCCGTACTCCGGAGGATTACATTGCAGCGGTGAAGAAGCGCTATGGTCCGTTTGCGGACAAGCTGCTGCAGGCGTATCCGACAGAGGCAACCTCAGTGCCGAAGACCGCGCGGGACCTGATGCGCGACTCAGCTTTCGGCTGGCATACCTGGGTGTGGGCGAGGCTTCAGTCCTCCCGAGGGAAAGGCAAGGCCTACTATTACTACTTCGACCAGCACCCCGACTATCCGGCAGGCTCACCGCAGGCGGGGCGCGGCTCTCCGCACGGCGCCGAGGTGGTGTATGTTTTCCAGCACCTGGAGAACGTGAAGCGGACTGTGACCGACGAGGACCGTCAAATCTCAGATGCGATGGCGGCGTACTGGACGAACTTCGCCAAGCACCTGAGGCCGGATGGCGACGGGCTGCCCCCGTGGCCCGCGTTCAGCGACAAGAGCCCCGTGGTCATGTACTTCGCGGGCAAGCCGCATACCGGACCAGTGCCCAGCGAGCCCTCGCTGCGGATCCTGGATGGCTACTTCGCATGGAGAAGGAGTCCCGAAGGTACGGTGACGAAGCCACCGGAGCGCAAACCCGCTCGTTGAGAGTCCGGCCTAATCTGAAAGTCGATCGAGTCAGGCAATCGTATGTTCCAGCAATCCCGTGCACTCCTGGGGATCGCCCTGATCCTCTGTATTCCCCTGTCCGGAGCGGATTTCGCCATGAAGGTCACCGAGAACGGTTACCTGGACACGCAGGGCTTTAGCGTCATTCTCTATCAAAGTACTTTTCATCCGATCTTCCTCGACCAGAAGACCACGGCCATGGAGGTGATCCTGCATGGCCATCGCATCGCGACGAATGGCGATGTGCGGTTGCTGGCCACGCCCGAGCAATGGGACCAGGTAGCGCAGTTGAAGGGGAAGCAGGCAGACAAGGAAAACAACCGTCTGACGGCGACCTTGTCCTACCCCGATTACCAACTGGATTACCGCGTGGAGGTGGCCGCCGAACCGGGTGGCGTGCGGGTGAGTGTGAATCTCGACAAACCTCTGCCGGAGAAACTGGCAGGCCGCGCGGGGTTCAACCTGGAGTTCCTGCCCTCGGCCTACATCGGGAAAAGCTATGCGCTGGATGGCAAGGTGTTCGGCATGTTTCCGCGCAGTCCCGGGGATCCGATGGAGAAGGTCGCAACTTCGGCCGATGATCCGAAGCGCCTGCCCTATCAGCGGGAGTGGGATGAGGCAAGAGGGTATCTGCAGCCGCGTCCCATCGTGACCGGGCAGAGCATCACGATGGCGGTGGAGGATCCGCTGTACAGGCTTACCGTTCAGTCGGAGAACGTTCCATTGGGTCTCTATGATGGGCGCAACCGGGCGCAGAACGGCTGGTTCGTGCTGCGCTCGATGATTCCGGCGGGCAAGACCGAAGGCGCGGTGGTGTGGCACATCCGGCCGGACGTGATGCCGAACTGGACACGTCCGCCGATGATCGCTCACAGCCAGGCCGGATATCCTCCGGACTTTCCGAAGGCCGCCATCCTGGAACTGGATCCGAAGTTCAAGGGGCCGGGCACGGCCAAAGTGATGAGGCTCCGGGAGGACGGCACCTACAAGCAGGTGTTCGAAGGGCCGATCGCGGCGCGTGTTCCCTGGCTCCGTTACGAGTACGCGAAGTTCGACTTTTCGGCGGTGAGGGATCCAGGGTTGTATGTGATCGAGTACGCCGGACAGCGGACCGAATTGTTCCCCATCGGGAAGGACGTCTACAGCAAGTCGTGGCAGCCGAGCCTGGACACCTACCTGGCTGTGGCGATGGACCATGTGTCCGTCCGTGAGGGTTACCGGCTGTGGCATGGGGTATCGCACCTGGATGATGCCCGGCAGGCGCCGCCAAACCAGCAGCATTTTGATGGATGGTCAATGGGTCCGAACATCGACTCTCCGTTCAAGCCCGGCGAACACATTCCGGGATTGAATGTGGGTGGATGGTATGACGCCGGGGACTTCGATATCCAGACCCGCAGCCAGTTCTCGGTGATTCAAGATCTCGCCCTGGCGCACCGGGCGTTTGGCCTGAAGTGGGATGAACTCACCGTGGACTGGAAGGCGCGTTCCGTGGAGATGCACCGCCCGGACGGGATTCCGGATACCGTGCAGCAGGTGAAGCACGGCGTGTTGCAGGTGCTGGCGCAGATTAAAGCGGTGGGCCATGCCTTCCCTGTCATCGAGGAACCGACGCTGCGGCAGTATACGCATCTGGGCGACGGAGCGTCGAAGACGGATGGGCGGATCTACTCCGAGAAGCTGGGGCCGCATGATGTGGACGGCAATTTCTCGGGCAATCCGGACGACCGGTGGGCGTTCACGACGAAGTCGGGCGGTATGCAGTATGGCGCGGCGGCTTCGCTGGCGGCCGCCGCTCCGGTGCTGAAAGGGTTTGACGACGCCCTGGCGAAGGAGTGCCTGGATACGGCTGTGAAGATCTGGGAGGACGAGCATGCGAATCCGACGCCCAGTGTGAGCCGCCCGGGGTCCTTCAATCCACCGGCTGCGATGCTGGCGGGCGAGGAGTGGAATGCAGCCGTGCACCTGTTGATTGCCACGAACGGGGGTGCCGCTTACAAAAAGCGTGTCCTGGAGCTGTTCCCGACCGTGTCTCAGCGATTCGGGTTTGGCGCCTGGTCTGCCGTGCACATTCTGCCGTTCATGGATAGCGAGTTCAAGAAGCAGTTCGAGGCGGCCACGAAGGCCTACGTGGAGCAGTTGGACAAAGAGCTGGCCGCGACGCCGTTCGGAGTCCCGCCCAGCCGGGGTACGTGGGGCGGTTCAGCGGCAGTCATCGATCTCGGCGTGCGGATGTATTTCCTGCACAAGGCATTTCCGGAGATCGTGAGCAAGGACTACACGCTGCGGGCGGCAAACTACATCCTGGGCACGCACCCGGTGTCGAGCACCTCCTATGTATCGGCGGTCGGCACGACTTCGAAGCTGAAGGCTTATGGCAACAACCGGGCCGACGGTTCATTCATTCCAGGCGGAGTGATCCCGGGCTATATCGTGATCCGGCCGGATTTCCCGGAGTGCATCGACGACTTCGGATTCCTGTGGTTTGAGAACGAGTACATTGTCGGGGTGGCCAGCAGGTGGATCCTGGCGGCCAATGCGGCGGACGCGCTGGTGCGATAGGCGCGGGTAATTGCCGGATCAACATCAACAACAAACGAGGTTCACCATGCAGAAGATTCTTTCTCGTGTTGCGATGATCGCGCTGGGGCTGGCGGTGCTGGCTCCGGCGCAGGTCAAGACGGAGGTGCCGCCGGTGGAGGCCAGCGCCAAGCCAGTGAAGGTCGAACCGATCAAGATTCACGGCGCGGCGCTGGAGGGCAACCTGGAAGGGAACGCGGTCGACCGCGATGTACTGGTCTTCCTGCCGCCCAGCTATGCGAAGGAGAAAAAGCGGCGCTACCCAGTGGTGTATGCGCTGCACGGCTACAGCATTGGAGCGGAGCAGTGGTCGAAGGAGATCCACGTTCCGCAGACCATTGAGGGCGCCTTCGCGAAGGGGGCGCAGGAGATGATCGTGGTGCTGCCGGATTCGAAGACGGTGCACAACGGGTCGATGTACTCGAGTTCGGTGACGACGGGCGATTTTGAACAGTTCATCGCGCGCGACGTGGTGGCCTACATCGACGCGCACTACCGGACGATCCCGAAGCGGACGAGCCGCGGCCTGGTGGGGCATTCGATGGGCGGCTACGGTGCAAGCCGCATCGGCATGAGGCACTCCGACGTGTTCGGGAGCCTGTACATCATGAGCCCGTGCTGCATGTCGCCGCGCGGCGGCGGACCGGCGAATCCGGCGATGGAGAAGGCCCTGGCGGCGGTGAAGACGCCAGCCGATTCGGCGACGCTGCCGTTCGGCTTGAGGGCACAGCTCGCGACCGCAGCCGCATGGTCGCCGAATCCGAAGAATCCGCCGCTGTATCTGGATCTGCCTATGAAAGACGGCGTGGTCCAGCAGGATGTATTAGCGCGCTGGACGGCGAATGCTCCGCTGGCGTTTGTCCACCAGTACGTCGGGAATCTGAAGATGTACCGGGGGATTTCGATGGACGTGGGCGACCAGGACGGGCTGAAGAATGACGCCACGAAGCTGCATGAGGTGATGGACACCTACGGCATTGCGAACAGTTTCGAGATCTATTCCGGCACCCACACGAGCGCGGTGGCGGTGCGGTTCCAGAACTACGTCATGCCGTTCTTCAGCAAGCACCTCTGCAGTGGAACGAACTGCCAGTGACCGAAAGGGAATGCTGACAGGAAGTACCGATGAATTGGAGTTGTGACATGAGATTCTTTTCGATCTGGTGCGCGGCGCCTGTGCTGTTTGCGGCCCTCGCTGGATCCACGGCGGCCCAGTCGGTAGCTGTCCGCATCGATGCCAGCCACACGGGGCAGCCCATCAGCAAGCTGGTGTTCGGCGGCTTCATGGAGCCGGCGACGACACAGGTCTGGGCTGAGATGCTGGCCGACCGGAAGTTCTACTATGCGATTAACTCCAAACCCGAACCCGCCGCGCCCACTGGAGGGTTCGGCCGGCGGGGGCCCCGCCGGCGCTGGCTGCCTGTCGGCGGGGACCAGTTCGTCGTAATGGATAGCAAGAGTCCATATGTGGGGGAGTGGAGCCCGCTCATCGAGGTCGAGACGGCGGCGGCGCGCGGGATCAGCCAGGCGGGGATTGCGCTCAGGGCCGGCAGGGCCTATACAGGGCGCGTTGTGCTGAGCGGCGGTCCAGGTGTCAAAGTCGATGTCAGCCTGATCTGGGGGCCGAATGCGGAGGACCGTCAGACGGTCAGTTTCGGAAAGCTAACGGCGGGCTACACGAAGTTCCCGCTGAAGTTCACGGCCAAGGCGGACACCACGCAGGGCCGGATTGAGATTACCGGGATGGGCGGCGGTTCGTTCCACGTTGGGGCTGTCTCGCTGATGCCAGCGGACAATCTCTCTGGCTTCAAGGCGGCCAGTGTGCGGCTACTGAAGGAACAGGGTATCGGGATCGCCCGTTGGCCCGGCGGGAACTTCGTTTCGGCCTACGACTGGCGGGACGGGCTCGGCGATGCCGACAAAAGGCCCCCGCGCCGGGAACTGGCCTGGAACGGAATGGAGACGAACGACATGGGGATCGACGACTTCATGACGTTCTGCCGACTGCTGAATGCGGAGCCGTACATTGCGGTGAATACCGGATTGGGCGATGCTCACTCGGCCGCTGAAGAGGTCGAGTATGTGAACGGCCCGGCCACCAGCCCGATGGGCAAGCTGCGCGCGGTAAACGGGCATGCGGCTCCCTATGGCGTGAAGATCTGGGGGATCGGCAACGAAATGTATGGTCCCTGGCAGTGGGGCCATATGGATGTGACGCAGTACCCGGACAAGCACAATCTGTTCGTGCGGGCGATGCGAAAGGTCGATCCTACGATCAAGGTGATTGCTTCGAGCGCCACGCCGGAGGAGTTGTCCTGGACCTACATCGAGAACCGCCAACTGGGCACCTTCCCGGAACGGGAGGCGGTGAACGACAAGGTGCCATTCGCCTTCGGGACCAAGTACGACTGGACAGGCGCCCTGCTGGCGCACTCTGCGGAGTATATCGACTACCTGGGTGAGCACTTCTACGGCTACCCTCACCTGTCGATCGATGGTCCCACCCAGCAGTTTGTCGAGGCGAACGATTCCATTGCGGATCGGGTGCGGCGCATGCCGAATAAGGTCCAGATGAAGTTCGAAGCCTGGGCGGAATACCTGAAGCGGATGCCGTCGCTCAAGGATAAGGACATCCGGTTCGCCTTCGATGAATGGGCGCCGAGGAACCGGCCGGTGAGCCCGTCGAGCGCGGCTCCGGTGAGCAGTCTGATGTTGAATCCGATGACGAATGCGCTGGTGTATCACGAGTTCTTCCGGCACTCGGACATGGTCGCCCTGGGCGTGGCCACAGGCGGGATGGGCACGCTGGCACTGGATCCCTACGGCGAGGCGATTGGCCTGAGGATGGAGGGCCTGGTGATGAAGGTGCTGCACGACCGGTTTGCCGGTGCACTGCCGGTTGCCGTCAGCGGAGATTCACCGCAGCCAACAATTAAGGGCACCGTGTGGGTAGACCTGCCGGAACATCCTTCGGGCAGCGCCACGCATCCGCTGGATGTGGTTGCGGCGTTGAGCTCCGATCGCAAGAAACTGGTGATCTCGGTTGTCAATCCGACAGAGACGAATCGGGAGTGCGAGTTGAGTCTGATGGGTGTGCAGGCCGGAGGAGCCGCGAGGATGTGGCAACTGACTGCGCCTCCTGGCATCGCTCCGGCGCCGGCCGGCCCGGGCCGGGGAGGGTTTACCGGGCCGCCAGCGACGATGTCGGAAAGTTCGCTGACGGACGCTCCGCGAAGGTTGACGCTGCCGCCGGCGAGCATCAGCGTGTATGAGATTGCGTTGAGCCCCAGTGGGGGTCAGCGGTAGCAGCCGGCCGCGAAGTTCCCTCCGCGTGAGAGGTCACCGTCTCTGGCGCTCCAGTTCCTGGAGGAAGGCCTTCTCACGCCCTGCCACGTAGGAGGAGTAGCCGGCGGGGTCGATGAAGACTTTGCTGCCCTGCTCCGGCAGACGGGCGAACTTGGCTTCGAGGCCGTAGTAGTCGCCGTGAGCGCCGAGGAAGATGTCACAGTGGAGGGCCTTCATCGTCGCGAAGGTGCGTTGAAAGTCCTGCGCGATTCCGGGATACCGCGGGTTGCTGACGAGTCGGAAGCCGGCGTTCACGTTGACGCTGCCGACGATGACGACGTCATAGGACCTGCCGCCGTCCGTGACCTGCAGGGTCCAGGTGGTGCAGCCTTTGGTGTGCCCGGGTGTGAGATGGGCGGTGAGCGCGGCGCCGCCGAGTTTCACCTGGTCTCCGTCGTGAAGGACACGATCGACCTTGGTGGGGGGATAGAAGGATTGCGGCGAGTTTCCGTAGAAGAAGTCGGACCTGCCTCCGTCCTCGGTCACGGCGACATCAGGCTCCATGACCTCGTACCGGGCACCGGTTCGCTGCTTCACCAGGGCACTGCCCGCGTTGTGATCCCAGTGGGCGTGGCTGATGAGGAGAATCCTGACGTCGGCGAAGCGGAAGCCCAGTTGAGTGATGCTCGCTTCGAGCAGGGGCACCGAGCTTTCCAATCCGCTGTTGATGAGGATGTGGCCTTCCGGGGTGGTGATCAGGTAGGAGGCGAGCCCCCGCGTGCCGACATAGTAGAGGTTGCCGGCAATGCGATGAGGCGGAAAGGGCTCGCTCCAGCTTTTGGCATTCTGTGCCGCCGCTGCGGTCGCAAGGACCGCAGCGACAAGGCATCGAATCGCGATGTTGAGCATCTGGTTTCCATCAGAAGGCGTACTTCAGCGCGAACTGCATCTGACGCATGCTGACGGCGGTGGAACTGATACGGCCGAAGTTGGGGCTGCTCAGAGTCGAATTCGGGAAGCCCCAGACCGGGTGGTTGAACAGGTTGTAGCATTCCCAGCGGAACTGGAGTTCGTGCCCCTCCATGGGCAGGTGGAAGTTCTTCTGCACATTGGAATCGAGCATGAAACCAGCGGGTCCGGGCACGGAATTGCGTGCGGCGTTTCCGAACTGGTAGACCGGCTGAAGGAGGAAGGCGGCGGTATTGAACCACCGCTCCGTCGTGGGCGTATCTAGGTTGACGGGTTGGCCGGAAGCGTCCGGACGGTCGGTATTGATGTTGGTGTTGGCGCGGTTCACACCCGCATTGGGATTGATGTGGAATCCGGAGCGCCACGTGCTGATGCCGCCCACCTGCCAGCCTCCGGCCAGGGCATCCAGGAAGCCGTTGCGGATGGCCAGTTTCCGCCCCTTGCCGAAGGGGACGTCATACAGTCCGGAGACGACCAGGCGGTGCCGGTTGTCGAAGGCGGAGAGGCCGCGGTCGCACAGCATGCAGCGGCCGTCCTGCGAAAACAGCGAATCGCTGTCGGAGGTGCGAATCCCGCTGGTTGTGTCGATCGACTTCGACCAGGTATAGGAGACCAGCGCCGTGAGGCCGCTGGAGTAGCGCTTGGTCAGTTTGGTGCCGAGGGAGTTGTAGTTGCCGCGGCCGCCGTTCTCGACGAGCACGAGCAGGCCCCAATTCGGATAGGGCGACCGGCTGGCATTGGAACCGGGACCCGGCACGGCGGCGCTGACTCCGCGGTAGGACTCCAGATGCCGGCTGACGGAGCCGAGGTAGCCTGCTTCCAAGGAGAGATCCTTGCCGAGTTCGCGCTGCACATTGAACAACCACTGCATTGAGTACGGGGTCCGGCGGTCGTACTTGTTGGAGAACGCCTGCGGGGTGAGGATGTTGGCCACGGAGCCGCTCAATGCCGCAGCGCCGGTCGCCCAGGTCACCGTTGGGAAATCGGAGTTGTCGTCGTTGCGGGTGCGGCCGGCGGCGTTCCGCGCTACGTCGAAGCGGGGGTTGCCTTGATCCTGGTTGTAGAACATACCGGCACCGGTGCGGATCACCCACTTGGAGGTCGGGCTCCAGGCGAGTCCGATGCGCGGCGCGAAGTCATTGTTGTCGCGATTCACGAGGCGATTGCCCAGACGGCCATCCTGCACGAGTGGGACGTTCGGCCAACGTACCCGTA
Source organism: Acidobacteriota bacterium (assembly GCA_017307505.1). Taxonomy (GTDB): domain Bacteria; phylum Acidobacteriota; class Terriglobia; order Bryobacterales; family Bryobacteraceae; genus Paludibaculum. The sequence continues at coordinate 30,136 of JAFKEE010000046.1, forward strand.
ACCCGTTGTAAGGGTCGCCGGAACTCACGCCCTGGCGGAGAAACACGGGATAGCGGCTCTGGTCCGCCACGTTCGGAGTATTGTCGAAGGCATTGAAGAAGACCGTGGTGAGGTTGCCCGAGATGTCCTCCCAGGGCGGGGTGTTTTCGTAGCGCAGGCCGAAGGAGAGGGTCAGTTGGGCGTTCAGTTTCCAGACGTCATCGACATAGACCGCGAAGCTGGTGGCCCGAAACTGGGCCGCCGCGATCTGTGCGGCCACTTCCGTGAGGGTCACGTTGCCCAGCAGGAATGAGGCGAAGGCGTCGCCCTGCGTGGGGAGGCCGGAGCCCGCGGTAAGGGCTCGCGGGTCCTGCGTTGGGTTGACGGCGAAGCTGAAGCTGCCGCGGCCAAACTGATTGCCCACCTGATTGAACTGATCGCGGCGGACTTCGCCACCGAAGCGGAAGGAATGCCTGCCTCGGGTGATGGAGGTGTTGTTGAGGAACTGGATTGTGCTGTTCCTGTTCTCGAACGGCCCGTCGGTGCTGTCGCCGATGCCCTGGTAGTTGGCGATGCCGATGGAGGGGATGCCCCAGGAAACGGGGTCGCCGCCGCTGAGTCCGGGGATCGAAAGTTCGTCCACAACGTTGCGCTGGAAGGCCAGGAGGGTGCCCACCGAATTGTAGAACCGGGTATAGCCGAAGCGGGTTTCCGTCACCATGGAGGGAGATAGAGTTCGGGTATTCGACCCCATATACTGCTCGAGGTTGGTGACCAGCTTGGTGCCGTTCTTGTTCAGGCCGGGTGTGGATTCGTTCTCGTCGCCCCAGCTATACCGGCCGGCCCAGGAGGATTTGGGCGACTCGTTGTAGTCGAGGCGGACGATGAACTGATCTCGGTTTTGGGGCCGGGCCAGGGCCTGGACGTAGTTGTTGGTGACGCCTGGTAGTGTGGGCGTCTGGTAGAACTCGAGCAGCTTTTTGGAAGTGGGGCTGAGGCGGCTGGCCGGGATCACGTTGCCGGCGAAGGGGGTGCCGGTCAGGGAGCCGTCGGCGGCACGGGTCCGGGTGAGAGGGTCATAGATGCGGCTGGCCAGTGACGAGTAATCGCCGGTCTGAAAGGCCGCGGGCGCAAGGGAGAAGAGGCCCGTGGTGTTGCCCCGTTTGCGGAACGATTCGTAGTTCGCCATGAAGAACAGCTTGTCCTTGCCGTTGAAGAGGCGCGGGAGCCAAACCGGGCCGGCCAGGGTGAAGCCGTACTGGTTCCATTTGAAGGGGTCTTTCACCGGCCGCAACGACGTGAAGGCGTAGCTGGTGGCGTCCAGCTTGTCGTTGCGCAGGAACTCGAAGAGGGTGCCGTGATACTGGTTTGTGCCGGACTTGGTGAGGACGTTGATCTGGGTGGTCTGGCGGCCGAACTCAGCCGGGTAGATGCCGGTCTGCACCTTGAACTCCTGGAGCGCGTCGACGGAGGGCATGACTACGAAGGTGTTGAAGTTGGGATCGGTATTCTCAACGCCATCCAGGGTGTAGTGATTGAAGTTGGTGCGCTGGCCGGCCACCGAGATAGTCTGCGACGCTCGGATGCCGCCCTGGCGCGCTCCGGCCTGTCCCTGGGTGGAGAAGCCGGTGGATACGTTGGGCGCGAGCGAGACCAGTTGCAGGTAGTTGCGGCCGTTCAGGGGCAGTTCGACGATCCGCTTGTTCTCGATAACGGTGCCGACGGTGGCGTTCTCGTTCACCATCAAGGGACTGGCCACGACTTCGACCGACTCAGAGACCTGGCCCAACGGCAGCTCGAAATCGAGGCGGGCATTCTGCTGGACCTGGATCTCGACCTGAGTGCGAAGCAGGGTTTTGAACCCGGCCCGCTCAGCTCGCACGGTGTAGATGCCGGGCGGGAGCGAGGGGAACGCGTATCCGCCCGCCTCGTTGGTGAGCGCGGACCTCTGGCCATTGGTCCCCGTGTTGATCACGGTAATGATCGTCTCGGGGATGGCAGCCCCGCTGGTATCCCGAACTTCCCCGGCGATGGACCCGAGTGTTTGTCCGAAAAGGACGGCGGTCCCAGATAGAAGGCACGCCGCCAGAAACAGGCGGCTGCCCACTGAGCTTTGCAACATGGCATCTCCCTCTGCTGCGCAATCCAGTGCGCGAATTGAGTAGTGCGAAGTTAAAGGAACCGCGGGAGGGAGAGCAAGATGTCGCTGCTAGTGGAAGCAGGTAGCGCTGGTTAACGACAGAACTCGTTTGGAATCAGTGTGGTTACAGAGGGGTGAGAAGTGGCTACAGTCACTTCTCGGGTGTTAACTCCAGCGCGTTGACAGCGGCGTACTGGACGACAGGCTCGAAGGTGACGTCGATGCGGCCCTGGGCATTGGGCACGAGCCCGCGAAACACTTTCTCGATACTGCGGCGTTCGCCGGCTTCCTTAAAGATCTCGAAGTGGTGGAGCAGCGTCGAGCCGCCGCAGAGCACATCGAAGACCCGGCTGCCGGGTCCGCCTTTGCCACGATTGTGGGGACCGAAGTAGGTCTCGGCAAAGAGAAGCCGCAGCCGGTAGCGGCCGGGAGGGACCGGGAAGCGGTAGGTGAAGTTGCCGTAGCGCTGCGACAGAAACAGTTCGGGATCCTGGGTTCCGCTGACGGTTTCGCCATCGGAGATCTGGCGACCGCCGGTGAAGTAGCGGTCCAGTTCCCACAGGTTTCCTTCGTGGTCTGTGAAGTTCGCGTTCCGGGTGAAGATCCGGATGGGGAGGGGACGGCCGGTATTGTTTGGGATCACTTCAATGGCATTCAACCAGGCTCCGGAGAGAATGGGCTTGAAGTCGAGCGTGAGGAAGCCGTTCTCCGGCGAGACATTCGTGAAGGCGCGAATGTCGGCCGTGTTTGTGCCACCGGCGTCGGCAGCGATGTCGAAAGAGGACAGAAGCGGCTGGCCGTTCAGCAGGACATCGAAGATCCGGCGATTCTCGACCCCATCCCCGAATTCCGTTGGAAGGAAGATGACTTCAGAGAAGTACAGCCGCAGGTCGTACTTGCCGGCCGGGAGCGGGACGCGGTAGGAGAAGCTGCCGAAACGGAAGCTGCGGAAGTAGAGCTGATCCGGCGCCCAGCGGATGGTCCGGACGGGGACTCCCATCTCCTGGCCTCCGAACTGCCAGTGGTTTTGCTCGCCCCCGGAGAAGTACCGGTCGCCGGACCATTCCACGCCAAAGCGATCCACGGACCGTTCGGTGGACGAGCCCGCAAGGATTCGGACGGGCCGGGGTATGCCGCCGCCGGGCAGGGTGTCGCGATCGGCGGAAGTTTGTGGGGGCGGCGAGGACGTGGCCTTCTGGCTGCGGGACGGCAGGAGCAGGATTACCAGCACTGCTGCCAGCATCACGGAAGCCGCGAGGCAGGCGACCATGACGCGTTTCCCCCATCGCTTCGGCGGGACGGCCGGGCTGTCGCAGGGGAGATGCTCCGGGGCTGGGAGCGCGGGCTCGAACTCGGGTTGGTAGGTGCCAGCCGGAATCACGATGCGAAGGGTTTGGGATGCTCCTTCGATCGCGTAGTAGTTCCGCAGACGCTTGCGCAGGCGGGACACCTCGACCCGGACGACGGAGTCGCGTTTCTCGCCAAAGCTTTCGCTGCGGCCGTAGACGTCGGTCGCGATGCTGAATTCCTTGATCTCGTGGAAGCGGCCTTCAAAGGTCTTTTCGCAGAGATATTTCAGAAGTTTGGCAAGGGCCGGCGCCCTTGAAAACTCCTTGGAATCCAGAACTGCGCTGAGGGCAGCTCTTCGCTCTTCCAGCAGAATCGCCGCGTTGGATGTCATAGCCCCGAAATTAGTCGAGATTGTATCACCTCCACCGCGAAATACCTCCACAGGAATCGCAACGGAGTTCTGGTGGGAGGACTGACGGCGGTGGACACGGCAGAGCGTTGCGGCGGCTCCGCTTCATCCGGCTATCTACTTTCTAAACAGCCTTTGCGCGAACTCGTAGAGGGAGCGCCGCCAGGTCAGCCATTCGTGATCAGTGCCCGGGGAGTCGTAGGCGACATACTTGACGCCCACCTTGTCCAGTTCCGCGCGGGCATGCCTGGCCGCGTCCAACCGCGACTGTTCCGCGGTGCCGGCGGCGATAAACAGCAGACGGCACTTTCGATTGAACTCAACGCCGTTGTTCAGCACTCCACCATAAGAGGTCTTCACGTCGAGATCGCGCATGACGGTGCCGCTGAACGAACCGAAATGGCTGAACGTCTCAAGGTGGCCGAGTCCGACCTGCATGGCGTAAGCCGCCCCCATGGAGAGACCCGCGATGGCGCGGTGGTCCCGGTCCGCCAGGGTTCGATAGCGCTTGTCGAGGGCAGGCAGCAGATCCTTCACGACGACTTCGCCAAAGGTGGGCGACACCACGATGCGGAAGGACCCGGGCGGGCCGACCGGAGGACGCAGCGGCGGTGGGGTCTCTCCCGGTTTGAAGGCATAGCTGTTGTCGATGACGACGAGCATAGGCACGGCCTTCTTCTCCGCGATCAGATTGTCGAGGATGATGTCCGTTCGTCCCTGAACCACCCAGCCGCGCTCATCTTCGCCACCACCGTGCTGCAGGAGAAGGATGGGGTAACGGGCTTTGAGGTTGGAGTCATAGTCCGGCGGGGTGTAGACAAAGGCGCGCCGCCAGGTTCCGGTCACGCTGGAGTAGTAGCGGAACTGGCGCATTTCTCCATGCGGGACGTTCTTTACCTCGTAGAAGTCCACACCTTTTTCGGGAATTTCGATGCCGCTGGATTGCCGGCTGGACCCGTAGAAGGTTTCGCTGCCGGGATCGTTCACTGCTGCGCCGTCGACGACCAGCGAGTAGTAGTGGAACCCAGGCACCTGCGGAGGAATGGTGACGCTCCAGGCGCCGTCGTCCGCACGCGTCATGTCGTAGGTCTTGCCCAGGCGGACCTGAACCTGCCGGGCTTCCGGCGCCTTGAGTTGGAAGGTGACCCGGAGATCGGCGTGGACGCGCGGATACTCCGCACCGAGTACGTTTGTGGACGCGGGTTTTGCATCGCCGGCAGGCTGGCCCAACGCCAAAGCACAGGCAATCGCGAACCAGGCAACTGTTTTGATGTACATCTGAAAAGACCTCTTCTGGATCAGGGAGCGGCAGGGTGGATTGTAGTGTAGACGGGGAGGCCAAGGATTAGTGGCAGGGCCCCCGTAGAGCGAATGAGGCGCAGGTTCTTTAATTCGCGGCGCATCGCAGCCTCACCTGTGTGGATTCCTTGTGCAGTTGCATCGCATGGCTGAAAGGTCCTAACGCTGAGCGGGCTTCCAGGAGAAGCAGGAGCCGTCCTTGCGGTCCGGCGATGGACCGGGATGATCTGCGGAAACCGGGCCCGGTTCTTTTGGGGCGGCGAGGTAGCGGTGCGTTGCGAGAGACAGCAGCAGCGTGTCGCCGCGCTGCAGGTCCACCCACTGGAAGGTCTCCGTGTCGCCGGGCTTACCGGGCTTCAGTACGACCTCGCCGGATCTTCCGGTGCCCGACACCGACACATATTGCCCACCGGCAGTGCGGAGCGCAACCCGGCCGCGGCCACGATCCACAATCTGGAAGGCCGCCGACTTCCCTGCTCCGGGCGCACTGAGCAATCTGCCGTCAACGGCCGCCAGGCTGTTTCCGTTCGAGAGGCCGGAAAACGTGATCCACTGGCCGGCTGGAATCGGCCGGGTGAGCCCCCTTGGCCGTGGTTCCAGGACGGTGAACGAAGCGAAGTCAGCGTGCCCACCGGGGGTGCCGGACGAATTGAAGTGAAAAAGACCGTAGCGAACGCCCTGAAAGGTCTTCAGTTGAAAAGCGAGAGGAAGTTCCGGACCGATGTCGCGGAACTCCTTCCCGTTCCGGCTGTAGCTGAAGCGGGCCGTGTCTTTGTCGAAATCGCAATGGATCCGCAGCCAGACGCGGGGCTCCGGCATGGGCTCGCTGACTGGCGAGCCCGTGCGCTGATCGTAAAACTCCAGCGCGAGCTGGCCGGCGCGACGTGACACTCCGATCCAGGAGTAAGGCAGATTCAACAGCGCGAGCCCGGCGGCATCGCCGTTCTGGAGACCCGTGGCATCCAGTTCGGTGGTTGCCATGGATTCCGGGCCTACGGCGCGCTGCGTGAGGGTATTCCGCGCCAGCCAGAAGTCCGGGGCCGGCAGCGAATGCAGCCGCAGGTGGCCGGGCCGCTCGGCCAGCGACCACTTGGAATCGTCGGGCAGATGGTTCCACTGCCAGACCTGCTGGAGCTTGGGGCCGGAGAAGTCGTCGCTGCGATCGTAAGGCGAAGTGACAGGGCTGGTCCGCCCCGTGTTCGGTTTCACCCACAGGGAAGGAGTGCGGGTGAGATTCCCGGGCAATCCGAAATAGGGCCAGCCGTCGATCCACGTCACAGGCGACAGCGAGGTCAGGCGCCCTACGGCATTATGGTCCTGCATGGAGTAGCCCCACCATTCGCCGGTCACGGTATCGATGATGCCGCCCTGATGCAGGGTGAGGCTGAGGTTCTCACTTGGATTGGGCGGTGTGACTTCGAACGGCGGGGTGGGCCGCCGGAAGTTCTTTGGACGGTAGCTCTGGCCAATGCCCAGGCTTTCGTTCTCGCTGATCGTCTTGACTTCCCAGGGGCCGGCCAAGCTGTCTGCGCGGGCGCATTTCATGGGGACGTGAGCGCCGGGGATTGCACTCACGATGTAGTACTTGCCCTTGAGCTTGTAGATATGCGATCCCTCGCCCATGCCGAGACTCTTGTCGATCAGGACACGATCCGTCCCCGGCACCAGGGCAGTGAGGTCTGCATTCATCTCGACGATCCGGATCGTGGAGACTCCGTAGACGGCGTAGATCTTGCCATCGTCGTCAAAGAGGACCGAGAGGTCGTGGAGGCCCTGCTGAATGCGATTGTGCTTCCAGGGACCCCGCGGATCGGAGGCTCGGAAGACCTGTAGTCCGAAGCGGTTTACGTTGGCGAAGATGTAATAGGTCCCGTTGTGATAGCGGAAGCTGGGGGCCCAGATGCCCTGGCCGTAGATCTCCTTGCCGTCTTCGAGACGGAAGTCCGGTCCGAGATCGAGACGATCGAAGGCATAGCCGACAATGCGCCAGTTCACCAGATCCTGCGAGTGCAGGATGGGCAGGCCGGGCATGGTGTGCATGGTGGTCCCGGTGAGGTAGTAGTCGGGACCGACGCGGATCATATCGGGATCGGAGAACTCATCGTAGAAGAGGGGATTCGAGTACGTCCCGTTCCCGTTGTCCGCAGCCCAGGATCGGGTTTTGGGTGTCTGGGCGCCGGCGGAAAGGGCCGTGCAGAGCATCGCGATGAGGACGCAGGTTGTCATCCGCACGGCGTTGGAAGCTGGAGTTGTCATGAGTCTTTTCAGGTGATGGAGAGCCCGGTGCTGCGTAGAATCCTGTCAGCTTGCATGCGCTTGCAGGAATGGACAGCAGCGAGTCTATCGCGGTGCGAATTGAGAGTCAAACCTGACGAGGAAAACTTGACGCGCCGAGACGCGGCGGGGTGACTTTGACTTCCGGAGTCCGATGCAATAGAGTTCAGTGAAAGCGTTACCAAGGACCCTCGGCTGGCGAGGGATTTTCGCTCCGGGTTGAGGATCGCGAGGGGGCCGGAATCCCCCGCAAACGGAGGTGACCTCATGGCAAGATTTGGACTAGCCATGCCGCGACTCGCTGCAGTCCTGCTAGCTGCCGCGGCACTCGCTGCCGGGCAGACCGGGATCCAGGACAGGAAACCGGTGTTTGGCGGCGCCTGCCGGTTGTGCCCATGGGGCGCGATGGCCGAGGTCGTCCAGGCGGCGATGAAACCCTACGGCTACGATGTGCAGATCTGCTACAACTGCAATGCCGTCGACGCGCCACGAATCGTCAGTGAAGCGCGGATGCCGCCGCCGTACAAACCGGATCCCGCCGTGCCCGAGATCCTGGCACCGCGCAATGTGCCGGGGCTTGGCGCCATCGACTTCGGCGCGGTCGCGATCCAGTTCCTGCGAAACGCCTACAAGGGAACGGGCCCCTACTCCAAAGACAAGCCGCGCACCAACCTGCGGCTGATTGCCAACATCCAGGATCCCAGCTACGTGCTGGTGGCCGCAAAGACCGAAACCGGAATCACGGACCTTGCCCAGATCAGGCAGAAGAGGTGGCCGGTGCGGATCCTCACTGCAGGCATCGGCGGTGACTCCACTCGAATCCTGGCTCATTTCGGTCTGTCCAAGCAGGCCATCGAGGAGGCGGGCGGGCGGGTTGGCAATACGGCAGAGGATCGTGAGAAGTTCGACGTTGTCATCGGAGGCGGCGGTCCCATGACGACGGCCCCGGAGTGGAGGATCTGGACCGAGATCAGCCAGAAGTTCGACCTCACTTTCCTTCAACTGCCCGACGGCTTGCTCGCCGAACTTGCAGCAGCCGGCGAACAGGAGCGCGGCATGGTGCCCGCCGGGCTGTACCGCGGCGTCGACAGGCCAATCTCCACGGTGGTTCGCACAGGCACCGTGATCTATGGCCGTTCCGACATGCCGGACAGCTTCGCTTATGCGGTTGCCAAAGCGATGGATGAGCAGCAGCAACTGCTGCAATGGCGGCACCTGAACTTTTCCTACAACGTGCACACGGTGTGGAAAGGCTATGAGGTTCCGCTGCATCCGGGAGCCGCACGCTACTACAGGGAGATGGGCTACATGAAGTAGTCCTCAAAGCGGCCACATGTCCATTCGGAGTTGGCTTGACTCGCAACGCACCCAGAAGAGGCGCCTGCTGCAAGCGATTGCATCACGCCTATACCCAATGGGAAGGTGCGGCCGACCGTGCTCTGGAAACAATTGCGGCTGCGCTGAAGGACAAGCAGCGTGACTTCATCGCCTCGAAGACGCCGACAGCCGCGATCCCGGATGCGGCGGAAGCCGCGGCGGACGTGCTGGAAGCAGCGGAGATGGTTCCGATGTACGTCCCGCCCACTGCGCAAATCCGGTTCTGGCGCGAGCAGCCGGCCGAGAGGCGAGACAGGGATGCGATCCGGGGATTTGCGTATGACCTGGGGCTGACCTTGAACAAGTATTGCCTGTTGTATTGCGTGCAGAAAGTAGGTGGGTTGGACAGGGGGAATCACAGCGCCGGCAGGTCCGATTCGAGAACGACTTCGACCTTGTTGCTGGTGCAGCTTCGGGTGCTGAGAATGTGGTCCCGGAGCTGAATGTATTTGATCTGAGCCTCGGACCGCGATATAGTTGCACTGGCATTATTTCTGCAAGCGCTTGCGGTCCAAGTTGAAGCTTGGCGAGTTCGACCACCGCACAGGGCGATACGACTGGCTTCGCAGAGTTCACTTGGATTGCGGAGCGACATGATCCGGGGAAGTGACAGCGACCCGATGAAGCACAGGCTCCCGATCGATTGCGAGGAGTTCTCATGATGTTCCGATTCGCGTTGACTGGCGCGCTGCTGTTCGTGCTCGCCGGCTCCGGTCAGCAGAGGCGGCCGGACGCGTCGTCCGATGGCCGCATGGAGGCCGGCCGGCTCAGCAATGGCGCGTCCGTCGGGTTTGTTCGAGGCGGCTCCGGCGAATGGGGCATGGAAATCAGTGGCGGCGGCAGTGTCCGCATGCTGCAGGCGAAGCCAGCGCAGATCGAGATCTATCGAGGGGGAAACAACCTCAGTCAGTTCGCGGTTGGCTATCAGTCCGTGCAGAAAGAGGCGGGGGCAGTCGTCGCCAGGGCCAAGGTCGCGGGTGGCGGCGCGGCGGCATTTACCGTGGAGGACCGATGGAAGGTCACCGGCGCCGTGCTGTCGCTCAGCCGAAAGCTAACCGTCGATGGAAGCGAAGCGAATGCAGGTTTCTACTCATCCATCCAGCTGGTCTCCGACCGGAAGATCACGTGGGCCGACGCAGACCATCTGGTGCCCGGGTTGCTCTATGGCGAGCCGCACACGCGCACCACCGCGCCTGGTGGGGCGTCGAATCTGCGCGCCAAACGCCTTTCGATCCGTGAGGACTATCTCTCCGCGCCGCTGGTCGCGATGTCGTTCCGGGATGGGAACTGGGCCGCGGTGATGGATCTGGCTCCGCGCGGGGACACTACGCAGGAGGAGACCACGGCGCCGGCATCCTCCCCGGTGATCGACGAGCGGCTCCTGTTCGGCGCCTTGAGCGCGCGCGAAGTTTCCGAGGGCGGCGTTGAATTCGGCTTCTCCCTGCCCGGCACAACCAACGAATTCTCCGGGGGCTTCGGATTCGGCGGCAGCCGGGCAACGCCCATTACTCCTCTAGTCCGAAGGCGCTACCACCCCGTGAAGGCGGGCTTCTCGCAGACCTACGAGGTAGGATTCCGCTTCGGGCAGGGCGCCACTTTCCGCGGCATGGAACGGGATGCGTGGCGCTGGGCGTGGGAGACTCTGAAGCCGAAGGTGACCGCGATCGATGTCGAGGCAACCCGCCGCGCGTTGCTGGACCATCTGGCGGATCGTGTCCTGCTAGTGGACGGCCGCGCAGGAATTCCCTTCGTCATTGATGCCGTCTCGGGGAAGCCCGGCTCGTTCCGTCCTGCCTATGTGCTGGCCAGCCGCGGGGTGCGCCCGGCGGCTCCGGCAGGCGCGCCCGGCAGCACGCCGGCCGCCAATGCGGTGCCGATGGGTCCCAGCACCTCACGGCCGGCGGTCGATACACAGGAACTCGCCCAATGGGCCAAAACCATCGGCATTGACATGGACCCCAACGCAGCCGAGCTGAACATCTGGGCGAACATCATCATGGGCTTCTGCGGAAAGCATGTGGAGGTCGCAGAGCAGTTCCTAATGGAAAGCGATCGCGATCCGGGCCCACGAGGGGAGCGGATGCGGAAGCTGGGCGTCGCGATCATCGAGAGCCTCATCCGCATTGTGCCGATGGCGCCATTTCCGGCAGGCGAAGGTTTCAACCTGCGAACCGGCAAGGTGATCTCCGGAGCCACGCTGCGATCGCTTTCGGAAGACATGAGCATTATGATCGACCTGCTGCGACGAGAACGCATTCATGGCAGACAGCATCCGGAATGGTTCAACTGGGCCAGATCCTACGCGGACTTTCTCCTGGCACAGCAGAAGGACAATGGTTCCTTCCCTTCAGCGTGGACGTCAACCGGAGAGCCCAGGGGCAGCTCCACAGTCACAAGCTACTCACCGGGCCCGTTCCTCGTGAAGATGAGTGAGGAAACAGGCGACAAACGGTATCTCGACGCCGCAGTGCGCGCGGGTGAGTACGTGTGGGCGAACTTCGGCGTGCGCTGCCTGTACCTGGGTGCAACGGGCGGCGATGCAGCCGATAAAGAATCCGGCATGCTGAGCCTGGAAGCCTTCCTGGCACTTTTCGAGAACACGAAAGACCCCAGGTGGCTGGAACGAGCCGAGGCGGCCGCCAGCTATACGGAGAGCTGGATCTGGATCTGGAACGTGCCCATGCCGATCGGGGCCGACGCCGCCGGGCTAGGCTGGAAACCCGGCGTGCCCACTACTGGCGCGAATGGCATCGCCTCCAACGTGCCCGGCGAAGTAGATCAGTATCTGGATTGGTCCGTGCCCTCCTACGCCCGGTTGTACCGGTACACCAGGGATCCGCATTACCTTGATGTGGCGCGCGTCCTGCTGCACGGCACGAAAGCGATGCTGGCGCTGCCCGGACGCACCTACGACCTGCTGGGCCCCGGCTGGCAGCAGGAACACTGGCGCATGGGCCCGGGCGCTCGAGGGATTGGGGCGCACCGGACCTGGCTCCCCTGGATCTCCGTCAACCACCTGCACGGCATCACCGGGCTGGAGGAACTCGACAAGGCTTTATTTCACCAGTTGGCCAAAGGCAATTAGGACAAACATGAAAACGAAGATCATATCTGTGCAAATGTTCGCCGTGGCAATCACTCTGTGCGCCGCGTTGACGATGGCTTCGGCCATAGCGGCCGCTCCGCCGCGGCCGCAGGGCCCGTGTGATATCTACGCCGCTGCCGGCGCCCCTTGCGTCGCTGCCCACAGCAGCACCCGCGCTCTCTACGCCGGCTACAACGGACCGCTCTATCAGGTCCTGCGCCAGTCCGATGGCAAGACTCTGGATATTGGTGTCGTTCCACCCAGCGAGAAACCGGTGGCGGACGCCGGCGGGTATGCCAACGCGGCCGCGCAGGACGCCTTTTGCGCCAACACGCACTGCTGGATCAGCGTCCTGTACGACCAGTCGCCCAAGCGGAACCACCTCATTCAGGCGCCGCGCGGCGGCTTCAGCGGTCCGGCCATGGGCGGGTTCAACAACCTGCCGGTGGCCGACATGGCGCCGGTTACGCTGATGGGCCACAAGGTCTATGGCGTCTTCATCGCGCCGGGCATGGGGCTGCGGCTGAATGATGTGAAGGGCACAGCAGTCGACGACCAGGCGGAGGGCCAGTACTGGGTGATCAACGGCCACCATTACAACTCCGGTTGCTGCTTCGACTATGGCAACGCTGAGACGGACAGCCGCGACGACGGGAATGGCACGATGGAGACCACGTACTACGGCAACGCCACACCCTGGTATCGCGGGACCGGCAGCGGGCCCTGGATCATGACCGACCAGGAGAACAATCTGGTGGGCTGCGTGAATCCGGATGGATCCAAACTCTGCACGAATCTGCCAAGCATCACGTGGCGGTTCGTGACCGCCATCGCCAAAGGCGAGCCGCACCACTGGACCTCCATGGGCGGCGACTCGCAGCGCGGCCCGTTGTCGGTGATGTTCGACGGACCGCGCATCGATGTCACCTACGACCCGATGCGCAAGCAGGGCGCGATCCTGCTGGGCAATGGCGGCGACAACAGCGTCGGCTCGCAGGGCACCTTCTACGAAGGCGCGATGACGGCCGCGGGCACGTTCCCCTCGGACGCCACCGACCAACTGGTGCAGGCCAACGTCGTGGCCGCGAAGTATGATGTGCAGCGGTTGAGCCTGGCTCCGGCGGCCGCGACGGCTAAACCGCCCGGACTGCAGACGTTCGCCCCGGGCTCCTCGCAGGACACCACGTTGACGTTCACGAATACGACAGGCGCGCCCGTGAACGGAGTGAAGCTGAGCATTGCGGTTCCCAAACAGTGGACCGCGCTGGCCGCAGGTTCAGGGACAGCGTCGGTGACGATTCCCGAGGCGGTGGCACCGGGCGCCAGCGTACACGCAACTTTCAAGGTCACCTCGGGGCCGGCAGCGTTCAATGGCGACCTGGTTGGTCATGCCACCTGGACCGGTTCGGGCGGCGCCACATACAGCGAGACTACGGTAGAGAAGGTGCGGAACGTCAGTCCCATCCGGATCAACGAATTTCGCGTCAGCGCCGGCAATCCGCCGAATGCCACGGACTCCTTCATCGAGCTGTACAATGCCGGATCCAGCAGCGTGGACCTCTCGAACTGGAGCCTGACCCACCACCCGACCCAGCAGCCGGCTTTTTCCTCTGTGAAGATTCCTGCCGGCACGAAGCTTGCTGCCGGCGGCTTCTACCTGCTGGGGCTGGCCAACTCAGGGCTGGCGGCGCCGGCGCGGGCCGGCGAGAGCACGTTGTATGTCAGGAGCACGACCGGACTGACTGCCGGCGGCACGATCGAGATCGACACCGGCTCCAAAGTGGAGACGCGCAAGATCGCGAGCGTCGGGACGGCGGCGGGCAACAGCACGACCGTGTGGCAGCCCCTGCCGGACGGGATGGTGATCACCATTCCGGCTGGCTCGAGCAACGTGCCGGTCACGAGCGTGGCGGGTTTCGAAGTGGGCCAGAAGATCGCCCTCGGCTATGGGGCCACCTATCCCACCGTGGCGAAGGCCGTGGAGAAGTACGAAGTGGTAACGGTCACCGCGGTAGGCAAACCGGGGACACAGGCGTTCCTCGGTGTAGACGCACCGGCCGGGGCGACGAACATCAAGGTGACCTCTGTCGCCAATATCACGGCCGGAGACAAGATCCGGCTGGACATCGACAGCGTCGGCCACGGGATTGAGACGGTCACGGTGACGCGGGTCGGCACGCAGGCAAGCCGCACTGCGCTGACCGCCGGCGCGAGCGCGGGCGCGACCAGTGTCACGGTGCGCAGCGTGAACGGCTTCGTGGTGGGTGACAAGCTGACGATCGGCACGCCCGCCAACCAGGAGACGGTGACGATCCGCGCGATCGGCGCCGCGAGCCAGGCCGGGACTGGAGTGGACTTCACTCCGGCCCTCGCCAAGCCGCACCTCATGCGGGAGGAGGCGGTCGCCCAGGGTACAGGGCTCGACCTGGTGGCTCCACTGCGGTTCCCTCATGCGGGCAACATGCCCTTCAGCGTCCGGGGTACGGGCATCACCTTCCAGCCGGCCACCGCCTTTGCCCACTCGAGCAACGAACCGGTACAACCGCTGGGCACCGGCATCACACTGGACAAGCCTCTGACCCGGGAGCACGAGATCCACGCGGCGGTGCGGGACTCCGCGGTGACTACCGCCGGCTATCAGGGCACGCCAGCCCCGAACCAGTGGTTTGGCGGCCCGGCACTCTCGCCCAGCGCCGGCAACATGGTGCTGCGCGACGCGTCCGGCCTGGTGGCCGACAGTCTCAATTACGGCCTGATGGTGGATCCGTGGGCGTCGGAAGGCTACCACGGAGTCTCGGGCTCGGGCCAGGGCGGTTGCCTGGTGCCGGCGCCCGGCTTTGCCCGCGGCTTTGGCCCGGCGGCCATATCCACGGGCGCAACAAACCGCAGCGCGGGCCGCTTCCCGGACGGCGCCGACACCGACAGCAATTGCAGCGACTTCCTGCTGCAGCCCGGCACCACTCTTTCGACCGCCTCGGCTGCCGGGGCGAAGAACGTCAAGGTGGCCAATGTCGCGGAGTTCGCGGCGGGGCAGGCCGTTCTGATCGATACCGACGGGGCTCTCGAGAAGGCCGTCATCCAGTCGGTGGGTACGGCGGGCGCAACCACGTCCAGCGCAGCCACCGAGGCGGGCGTCACCATCATTCCGGTAGCCGGAGCGATGGGCTTCACGGCGGGGCAGGAGATCGAGATTGGTGACGGAACGACGCGGGAAGCCGCGGTTGTTGCCTCCGTCACGCCTGGGTTCCGAAACTCCTCCATCACGGTGGCGGCCCCGCTGAAATCGGCCCACGCCGCCGGAACACAGGTTTCCGGGACAGGCATTACGCTGACCACCGCTTTGACGAAAGCTCACGAACGCGGCACCCAGGTGGCGACCCTGCTTCCAACCCCTGGGGCGGCCAACCGGTACGCCCGGTCGAAGTAGCAGACCATCCGGTCGAACCAGCATCGAAGCCGCCGGCTCTCCCCAAGATGCAGCGCGGCGGCTTCGGCTTTTCCAGCCGCCTCTTCCTTATTCATTGGAGCCGTTATGAGATTCCAGATTCGCCACCTGCTGATGCCCGCGCTGGCATTGCCTCTGTTGGGGGCGGCGCCGCCGCGGCCCAAGGGTCCGTGCGATCTCTATGGAGCAGCGGGCACGCCCTGCGTCGCCGCCCACAGCACCACGCGCGCCCTGTATGCCGGCTACAACGGCCCGCTTTACCAGCTGAAACGAGCTTCAGACGGAAAGACGCTGGACATCGGCATTGTCCAGCCCGCCGCCTCTCCGAGGCCGGATGCGGGCGGCTACGCTGATGCGCCCGCCCAGGATACCTTCTGCGCGAGGACGCTCTGCGTCATCAACAGGATCTATGACCAGTCCGGCAAGGGCAACCACCTGCTGCAGTCGCCTCCAGGCCCGCTGTTTCCAGGGCCAGCCAAGGGCGGCTTCGACACCCAGCCCATCGCGGACATGGCGCCCATCACCATCAGCGGCCATAAGGCGTACGGCGTCTTCATCATGCCGGGCATGGGGTTCCGCAACAACGATGCCCGGGATCTTGCCATCAACGACGAGCCGGAGGGCATCTATTACGTCATTGACGGCACCCACTATGACAGCGGCTGCTGTTTCGATTACGGCAACTCCTCCACCAACGGGCGCGCCGTTGGCACGGGCACCATGGAGACCACTTACTTCGGAACCGCCACCGCCTGGGGCAGCGGCGCCGGTCCCGGGCCTTGGATCATGGCCGATCTGGAAGCCGGGCTATTCTCCGGCTACAACGGCAAACAGAACGCGGGCGATCCGACCATCGATTCGTGGCGGTTCGTAATGGCAGTGGTCGACGGCGGCGGCGGCAACCGGTGGGATCTGCGCGGCGGCAATGCACAGAAGGGTGGCCTGACCACCTTCTATAGCGGCATCCGACCCGGATCCCGGACTAACAACAGCTATTACCCGATGCACAAGCAGGGGGCCATTCTGCTGGGTGTGGGCGGCGACAACGGGAACGGCTCGGCCGGCACCTTTTATGAGGGCGTGATGACCACCGGATATCCGCCGGAAGCCACCACGGACGCGGTGCAGGCCAACATCGTGGCGGCGCAGTATGAGGTTCCCAGGCTGAATCTTTCCCGAGTCACCACGTTTGCTCCAGGAACTTCGCAGCTCGTGACGGCGACGTTTACCAACACCACCGGCGGGCCCGCGACGCGCGTCCGGCTGAGTCTCGCAGCCCCGGCTGGGTGGACCGTTCAAGCTTCCGGCGGCACTTCGGCGGGATCCGACACACCGGTGGCGCCGGGCGCGAGTGTCAGCACCGTATTCCGGGTCACCTCGTCTCGGGGAACCGGCGCCGGCTTCCTGACCGCCAAGGCCGAGTGGGTAACCCCGGGAGAAGGCCGGATGAAATCCGACACGATGCCCACAAGGGTGCGGAATGTCCTGCCGGTGAAAATCAACGAGGTGCGTTTGGGCACCAGCACCAACCCGACAGACCAGTTCATCGAGCTCTACAACGCGGGTTCCACCTCCGCCGACCTTTCCCACTGGACCCTGGTGAACACGCAGAGTCAGTGGGCGCCCGTCAGGCTGGCGGCCCTCCCCGCCGGCACAAAGCTTGCCAGCGGAGCATACTACCTGCTTGGCCTGTCCGGATCCGGACTGGCCGCACCCGCCTCGCCCGGCGCGACGACGATCCACGTCAGGAGCATCACCGGCTTTTCGCAGGGTGAGAAAGTCGATATCGAGGGCGAGACTCGCACGATCGTCAGTCTCGGGACGGCGGCCTCCGCACCGACGACCGTCTTCATCCCTGTATCCACCGGGCCATGGCTCACGGTGCCCGCCGGAGCCTCCAATCTGCCCGTGACGAACGCGTCCGGCTTCGCCGTGGGCCAGAAACTCGGCATCGACATGGGCGGGCAGTACGAAGTCGCGACGGTTACCACGGTCGGCAAAGCGGCGACGCAATCCACGCTGGCCTTGGCGGCCGCGGCAGGCGCCACTAACATTAAGGTTGCCGCCGTCGAAAACCTCACGCCGGGAGACAGCCTGACCATCGGCACCGGGGCGCACAAAGAGACTGTCACGGTGAAGAGCGCGGGCTCCGGCGGCAGCAGTGGATCCGGCATCGACCTGGCCGCTCCGCTCCGGTTCGATCACGCGGCGGGCGTGGACGTCTCGGACGTGGGGACCGGCATCCGTTTCACGCCGGCTACCCGATTTCCGCATGCCAGCGGCGATGCGGTGCAGGCGCTGGGCAGCGGCTTGACGCTCGACCGGCCGCTGGTGGGAACTCATGAATATGGCGCCGCCGTGCAGGCCGAAGCGCCCTCCACGGTGGGCTACCAGGGGCCGCCGGCGCCGAATCAATGGTTCGGCGGGGCTCTCTCGGGCAAGGCAGGTTCCCTCGCACTGGTGGATGCCACCGGCACGGTGGTGGACGCCCTGGTTTACGGCTCCCAGCAGAGCAGTTCCAGCGGCAACGGAACCATCACCAGCCCCGAGTTGGCCACGCTGGAGGGCGACCAGGGCAAGGGCGGTTGCATCGTTGTGGTCCCGACCCCGATCGGCGGAGCAGGCCGTAGCCGCGGCCGGTTTCCCAATGGCTCTGACGCTGACAGCAACTGCACCGACTTCCAGACCCAGGCCGCCGCGTTTCTGCCGTTTGGCGCCGCCGCCGGCGCGAGCAACATCAGGACGAACTCCGTGACCGGCTTCGCGCCGGGACAGAAGATCCTGATCGATATCGGGACTGACGTCGAAAACGCGGTTATCGCGACAGTAGGCACGCCGGGAGCGTCCACGGTGAGAACCGGCATTGCCGCTGGTGCCACCGTGGTGCCCATCGCCAGCGGGATGGGCTTTAGCGCCGGACAGACCATCACGATCGACAGCGGCGTGAATCAGGAGACCGCGGTCATCGGCTCCACCGCCTTCGGCAGAGGCGGCGGCAGCATCACAGTGACCGCGCCGCTCAGGTTGGCCCACGCGGCCGGGGCGCAGGTCTCCGGCAGCGGAATCACCCTAACCGCGCCCTTGTCCCGAGAACACGCCAGCGGAGCGCAGATCGCCAGCGGCCTGCCAACGCCAGGGGCGGCTAATCAGTATTAATCCCCAGGTTGACGGGAGCGGAACTACCCGCA
The DNA here is from genome assembly GCA_017307505.1 of Acidobacteriota bacterium. Classification (GTDB taxonomy): domain Bacteria; phylum Acidobacteriota; class Terriglobia; order Bryobacterales; family Bryobacteraceae; genus Paludibaculum. Next base: position 48,622 of record JAFKEE010000046.1, read on the forward strand.
CTCGCAGACCGGCGCTCCATCCGGCCTGTTGGAGCACGAATTTAGATGCGAGAGCCCCTATTCCCCTTTGTCTATCGACATAGTAGTATATACAGTAGATCGAATTAATCTATTGATATTGACAGGCGACTGGAAGGCCGCCCCAGTCAGCGTGCTGGCCCACACTCCTATTGCTGAAAGGTAGGCTGGAAATGAAGCCACGTTTGGAACTGAGCGGTCATCCCGGGACCGCCGACGAACTGGATGGGATCCTGATCCCTCTCTATATCCTGGATCGTGCCACCCGGGAGCCCGTTGTAAGCGCCTCCCTTACCCGAGATCTGATTGATCGCGGAGTGAGATGCGATTCGGATTCCGTGGCCCAGATCATGCAGGGCCAGCATCGGAATGGTTACCTCTCCGATGCGCAAGGGCACAATCCCGGCGCTGCAACGGGCGCCTTTCGGGCAACCGATTTGGGTTGTGACGAGGCCCGGCGACTGCTGGAGGTCCTGGTAACGTATTGTAGTTGATTTGATGGAGCGGGAGACGAGACTCGAACTCGCAACCAACAGCTTGGAAGGCTGTGACTCTACCCTTGAGTTACTCCCGCTCAGGAGTGTACCGGCCGGTCCACTTCCATTCTACTACTGAGAGCCTTTGCTCAGCAGCATCACTTTCGCAGTGTGGAAGATGATGTACATGTCCAGCGACAAACTGAGGTGCTTGAGGTAGTAGAGATCGTACTCCAGCTTGGTGATTGTGTCCTCGATGGTGTCGCCGTACTTGTGGTTGATCTGCGCCCAGCCCGTGATGCCCGGCAGGATGGCGTGCCGCTGGTTGTAGTACGGAATTTGCTCGCTCAGCACCTTGACGAACTCGGGCCGCTCCGGCCTGGGGCCCACGATCGCCATATCGCCCCGGATCACGTTGAAAAACTGCGGCAATTCATCGAGACGCAGCTTGCGCAGCCAGCGGCCCACCGGTGTGACCCGCGGATCGTTTTTCTGCGCCCAGACGGCGCCGGTGCGCGCCTCGGCGTCGATGTACATCGAGCGAAACTTGTAAACGAAGAATTCCTTGCCGTTCAAACCGACCCGGCGCTGGCTGTAAACCGCCTTGCCGGGTGAGCTGAGGCGGACCGCCAGCCACACCATCGCCATGATGGGCAGGGTGATCAGGAGGCCGGCCAGGGAGATCAGCGTGGAATAGAGACGCTGAATGGCCAGATTGCGCGCGTTCGGCCCGATGGAGTTGGAGAACAGCAACTGGGAAGGGCGCAGGGCCTGCAGGGAGACGCGCCACAACATGGTTTCATAGAGATAGCTGGAATCCTCGACCGGAACGCCCGCCATGCGGAGCTGCATCAGGTCGTCCATTGGCATCCGCTCGCGCTGCTCCGTCAGGCCCACCACGATCATCGACGGCTTGTGCTCGGCGTAGACGGCCTGCAGGTTGCAGACAGGACCCAGGTAGGGCACCTGCTGGGTGAACTGCTCGTCGGCGGGTTCCTCGGCGAGGTAGCCCACGCAGCTCATGCCGAATTGCGGCTTCTCGTGGATCGTCTTGACGATGGCCTGCACCAGGTTGTTGGCGCCGAGGAACAGGATCTGCCGCCGGTTCCGTTTGCGAATGAACAGGACATCATAAGTGAGCCGCCAAGCCGGGAGAATGATGAGGGCTAACCCGCTGCCCACCATCATGTGCCAGCGGCCCAGGACCATGTCCTTCAGGATGTAGCTGGCCAGAGATTGGGCCAGGAACGCCATGCCCATCACCAGACAGAACTGCTGGACCAGGCGCAGGCGCGAAATCACCCTCAGCTCGGAGTAAAGGTCGTTCAGGTAGATTCCAACCAGAACGCTAGCCGCTACGAAGAGAACCCGGTCCAAGCCGCCGTCATAGAACAGGAAGATGTCCAGGTTGTCCGGCCCCACCAGCGCGTATGCGCCGATGTAGCATGCGATCACCAGCAAGGTCTCCGATAAGAGCAACCCAACCACAGAGGCGGGTATGAAAACTTTGAAAATCCGGATCATCCGTGAGCTTTCAACTGAATCAGCAGTTAGTAAGTCTACCATGGGTGCCCCTATTCGGATGTGTCAGTTGGGTCTATAACCCTTTGCAATGAGGACCTTTTCAGTCCTGGTTTAAGTGCATGAAGAATCATGCCTGTTTGCGGTTGACGAGTCCGATGGCGGGTGGTACTTTGGATGTGGGACTGAATTAGTCCGAGATACTGACCGATGCTCAAGCTGACCAAGAAAGCGGACTACGGGCTCATCAGCCTGCGTCACCTGGCCGTCCACGGCCGGGAGCGCTCGGCCAGCGCGAAAGAGCTGGCGGAAGCCTTTCGAATCCCAGTTCCAGTACTCTCAAAGGTACTGCAAAAACTGGTCCGCGAAGGGTTTCTCCTCTCCGAGCAGGGCACCAACGGAGGCTATCGTCTGTCGCGGGATCCATCCACGATCACGGCGCTGGAAGTGATCCGGGCGATCGACGGGCCCATCATTTTGACCACGTGCTTCACGGAGCACGGGGAGTGTGATCTTTCTGATCAATGTACAGTTCGGGAACCTCTTCGCCGCGTGCATGAAGGAATCCTTCGCCTGCTTGACAGCATCACGATTACAGACCTGTCGGCTGACGAAGAACCGCCCGAATCGGCGCGCGCCGTCAAGACCGGGGTCCTCTCCCTGCCCGTACTGGCCAGTTAGGAACTAAGGAAACGCTTTCGATGCTCAAATTCCCGATTTACCTGGACAATCACGCTACCACGCCCATGGACCCCCGGGTTCTTGAGGCGATGATGCCGTACTTCCTCGACAGCTTTGGCAATGCAGCCAGCCGGAACCATTCGTTCGGGTGGGTGGCTGAAGAAGCGGTGGAGAAAGCACGCAAGCAACTGGCCGACGTGATTGGAGCGAACTCGAAAGAGATCGTCTTCACCAGCGGTGCGACGGAATCGAACAATCTGGCCATCAAAGGCGTGGCCGAGATGTATGCCCAGAAGGGCAACCACATCATCACCGCGGCGACCGAGCACAAAGCGGTGCTGGATACCTGCAAACGGCTGGAAAAGCACGGCGCCCGGGTCACTTACCTGCCCGTGCAGACAAACGGACTCATCGATCTCGACCAGCTGCGCGAAGCCATCACGGACAAAACCATCCTGGTGAGCATCATGTACGGCAACAACGAGATCGGCACGATCCAGGACATTCCGGCCATCGGCAAGATCTGTAAGGAAAAGGGCATCCTGCTGCACACGGACGCCACGCAGGCCGTGGGCAAGGTTCCGGTGAACGTGATCTCGGACAACATCGACCTGCTGTCGTTCACGGCTCATAAGATGTACGGACCGAAGGGTGTCGGCGCCCTGTATGTGCGGCGCAAGAGCCCGCGCGTCCAGCTCACCGCCCAGATGGACGGCGGCGGCCACGAGCGCGGCATGCGTTCCGGCACGCTGAACGTACCCGGCATCGTCGGATTCGGCGCGGCCGCGGCTCTCTGCCAGAAGGAAATGGCCGAAGAGTCGGCCCGTCACGCTTTCCTGCGAGACAAGCTCAAGGACAAGCTGATGGCGGAGCTTGACGAGACCTATATTAATGGCACGATGGAGCACCGTCTGCCGCACAACCTGAACATCAGCTTTGCGTACGTCGAAGGTGAAAGCCTGCTGATGGGCATCAACGATATTGCGGTCTCCAGCGGATCGGCCTGCACCTCGGCCACGCTCGAGCCCAGCTATGTGCTTAAGGCCCTGGGCGCCGGTGATGATCTGGCCCACTCCTCCATCCGCTTCGGCATCGGCCGGTTTACGACGGAAGAGGAAGTGGACTACACCGCGGCCAAGGTGATCGATGTGGTTCGCAAGCTGCGCGAACTGTCGCCGCTCTACGATATGGTCAAGGAAGGCATCGATCTCAGCAAAGTCGAATGGAGCGCTCATTAACCGGCGCGCGGTTGTCACCAAACTGGGAAGTACAGAATCCAATAAGTAAGGGGCTTCGATACTCACATGGCTTACAGCGACAAAGTTCTCGATCATTACAACAATCCGCGCAACGTGGGCAACCTCGACAAGAAGGACCCCAATGTCGGCACCGGTCTGGTGGGCGCGCCGGAGTGCGGCGACGTCATGAAGCTCCAGATCAAGGTGAATCCGGAGACGGGTGTCATTGAGGATGCCAAGTTCAAGACCTTCGGCTGCGGCTCGGCGATTGCGAGTTCCTCGCTGGCCACCGAGATGCTCAAAGGCAAGACGGTGGACGAGGCCCTGCAGATCAAGAACACTTTGATCGTCAATGAGTTGAGCCTGCCGCCCGTGAAAATTCACTGCTCCGTACTGGCGGAAGACGCCATCAAGGCGGCCATCACCGACTACAAAGCAAAGTCGGCCACCCCGGCCACGGCGCAAACAGCGTAATCTGAGGAGAGGGGCCGCGGTCACTGCGGCCGTTGGCCCCAATTTCGCATATGGCAGTTACTATGTCCGCGATTCAAGTTACTCCCAAAGCGGTTGAAAAGATTCGTAGTGCGTTCGCCAAGCAGAACGTGAATGGCGGCCTGCGCCTCGGTGTGTTGGGCGGCGGCTGCTCAGGCCTGAGCTATCAGTTCAAGTTCGAAGCGAAGCCCAGGCCGACTGACCATGTCTTTGATTTCGACGGCGTTCAGGTGTTTGTCGATCCCAAGAGCATGGTGTTCCTCGACGGCATGACGCTCGACTACAAAGAATCGCTGATGCAGTCCGGCTTCGCCTTCGACAATCCCCACGCAACCAAGAGCTGTGGTTGTGGATCGTCGTTCTCGGCGTAATGGACAACCATCACAACTGCTGGCACTGCGGCACGCCCGACGCCGGATCGATCTTCTGCCGTTACTGCAACAGCCTTCAGGCGCCGGTCCCGAACTACTTCGAGTTCTTCGGGATGCCGTTGAAGCTGTCGGTAGACCTGGCGCGGCTGCAGAAGCAGTTCTATTCCCTGAGCGGCCTGCTCCACCCGGACCGATATACGCGGCGCAGCGAGCAGGAGAAACGCTACTCGCTGGAAGCCTCCTCCATCCTCAATGACGCCTACCGCGTGCTGCGCGACCCTATCCAGCGTGCGGAATACGTACTAAAAGAGGCCGGTTTCGACATCGGGGAGCAGCGGTCCAAGGACGTTCCTCCGGAGTTGCTGGAAGAGGTCTTCGAACTCAACATGGCGCTGGATGAGCTGCGTATGGGTGATGACGAAGTTCTGCCGCAACTGGACGAGTCGCGGAAGAAGTTTCTGGACATTCTCGTCGAGATGGATGCGGGGCTCGAGCAGCAGTTCCAGAAACACGACGCGCAGGAAGGCGACGAGGCGCGGCGGGCCGTGCTGGCCGAGATCCGGCTGACCCTCAACCGCCGGCGCTACATCAAGAACCTCGTCAATGAGGTGGACAAGCTGTTGACGGCACGCAACGCCTGAAGGCAAACCGCTGCCCGGCCGGGCGGCGCAGACGGGCAATACCATGAGCACTTTTCAAATCGACTTCTCCAACATCAACAAGAAGCGCATTGTCGGCATCGACCTGGGCACCACCAATTCACTCGTCGCCTTCATGGACCTGACGGGGCCGCAGGTGATTCCCGGCGCCGACGGGAGCATGCTGGTGCCCAGTATTGTCAGTCTGGCCGACGACGAGACGTTCGTGGTGGGTGACGCCGCGCGGCAGTTGCTGATTGACCGGTCGGACCGGACGGTGTACTCCGTCAAGCGCCTGATGGGCCGCGGGGCCGCCGATGTCGAGGAGGAGACGAAGCTCTTCCCGTTCCGGATTGCGGAAGGCAGCGAGCAGGTGATCCGGCTGGCCCTGGGCGGGCGGCAGTTCACGCCGCCGGAGATCTCGGCCCAGGTCCTGCGGGAGTTGAAGCAGCGCGCCGAAGCCTATCTCGGGGAAGAAGTGACGCAGGCCGTCATCACGGTTCCGGCTTACTTTAATGATGCGCAGCGCCAGGCCACCAAGGACGCAGGGCGCATCGCCGGCCTGGAGGTGTTGCGGCTGGTCAACGAACCCACGGCCGCCTCGTTGGCTTATGGCCTGGACAAGCGCAATGACGGCGTAGTGGCCGTGTACGATCTGGGCGGCGGCACGTTCGACATCTCCATCCTGCGCCTGCACGAAGGCATCTTCGAGGTGCTGGCCACCAACGGCGATACGCACCTGGGCGGCGACGATATAGACAACCGGCTGCTGGCGATCGCCCTGGAGGACATCGCCTCGGAATGGGGCGAGGATCTGTCGCACTCCGGGGAAGCGGTGCAGACCATCCGCCGGGCGGTGATCGAAGCCAAGGAGCGGCTCTCGTTCCAGCCCGTGACGGCGATCGACGCCGATTTCAAGGGCCGCAAGTATCAGCGGGAGATCACCCGCGAGCTGTTCGAGCAGATCATTAAGGACATTGTCGACCGCACTCTGGGGCCCTGCCGGCAGGCGATGCGCGACGCGGGCCTGGAGCCCGAAGCGATCGACGAAGTGGTGATGGTGGGCGGTTCGACGCGAATCCCGCTGGTGCGGTCGGCCGTCTCGACGCTGTTCCGGGCCAAGCCCCACACGGAACTGAATCCTGACGAAGTGGTCGCGCTGGGCGCGGCGGTGCAGGCCGCGATTCTTTCCGGCGATGTGCAGGACAAGCTGCTGCTGGATGTCACGCCGTTATCGCTGGGCATCGAGACGATGGGCGGGGTGGTGAGCAAGCTCATCCACCGCAACTCGACGATCCCGGCCTCCGCCACAGAGGTGTTCACGACTTCAGTGGACGGCCAGCAGAACGTGCTGATCCATGTCCTGCAGGGCGAACGGGAACTGGTGAAGGACTGCCGGTCGCTGGCCCGCTTCGACCTGAAGGGGATCGATCCGATGCCCGCGGGCATGGCTCGCATTGAAGTGCGGTTCCTCATCGATGCGAACGGCATTCTGAGCGTCAGCGCGCGCGACCTGCGCAGCGGCACGGAGCAGAGTGTGGAAGTGAAGCCGTCCTACGGCCTCACCGATGAGCAGGTCGAGGCGATGATCGTCGAGTCGTACGAGAAGGCCGAAGAGGATTTCGCGGCCCGCCAGGTGCGCGAGGCCCGGGTGGAAGCGGACACGATCCTGTCGGCGGTGGACAAGGCGCGCGCCAGCGAGGCCTGGCTCGACCTGACCGACGAGGAACGGGCTGCGGTGGATCTGGCACTCAACGAGTTGCAGATGGTGTATCACGGCGAGGATCACAACCTGATCCGCAACCGGATCGAGAACCTGGATGGCGCCACGCGCAAGCTGGCCGAGAACATGATGAACACCGCCGTCCGCGCGGCGTTGAAGGGGACCAAGATCTAGCCATGACCTGGACAGACTTCGAAGACATCGGCATCGCCCTGTTCGAACAGCACCCGGAGATCGACCCGCTCACCGTTCGGTTTACAGACCTGCATAAAATGGTGACCAGCCTTGAAGGTTTCGACGACGACCCGGAGAAATCCAACGAGGCGAAACTCGAAGCGATTCAGATGGCGTGGCACGAAGAATACCAGGACAATCAATAGTTCTCTGGAGTTGCGCGGTTTGCGGGCTGTTTGCACAGACGCCTGACCCGGCTCAACTGCTGGCAGAGATGCACTCCGCCGAACTCGCCAACCGGGTTCAGGCGGCTCGTTTCGTTTACACAGAAGACATCCGTTACAAAGAGACGCTGCCCAACGGAGCGCTGCGCGGCACCAACTGGGTGACCTACGAAGTCACGTTCCTGGAGGGGGAACCGTATAGCCGCCGCATCGCCGTTCAGGGTGAACCGCTGTCTCAAGCGCAGGCGGAGGAGGAGGAAAGCCGCCTCCGGAAGGTGGAGCTGTTCCGGCAGCAGACGCCCTTCGAAGAGCGCCGGCGCCACTACTTCGCGGCCGAAGAGAACCGGTTCAAGATCGACACCATGCTGGTGCTGCGCTATCACCAGGCCCGGTTCCTGGGGGAGCAGCCCATCCAGGGCCGGGAGGCCTGGGTGGTGGAGACCCGGCCGCGGCGGGGTGCTCCGAAACCGAGGGGGCGCGGCGAGAGCAGCCTGGTGATGCGGATCCGCTACTGGATCGATAAGGGCACGCATATGCCCATCCACATTGAGGCGGAATGGCTGCGCGATTTTGACGGCGCGCCCAAGGGGGCGACAGTCGTGGTGGACAGGGTTCTGGTGGATGGCGCCTGGCTGCAGCAGCACATCATCGTCCAGGGACGCCGCAAGGCAGGCAAGTTCTATTTCACTTACGAGAACGATCAGCGCTATTCGAACTTCATGAAGTTCCGCGCGGACGCGAAGCTGCTGATGGACGACCGCGAATTGCACTAAGCCGGCGTTCAGGCCGACTGGTGGCTCTTCTTTGGGGGCAGTACGGTTTCCGATTCCGGGCGGCCCGTCCGGCTGAGAATGCGATACAGCGTGGCACGCCCGATGCCCAGGATCTCGGCGGCCTTGGTCCGGTTGCCCTGCACTTTGTCCAGGACTTCCTGCACGTAACGCCGCTCCACTTCCTCCAACGGCACCAGGTCCTCCTCCGAGGAAAACGTGATCGCGTGGCTGCCTTCCGACTTGTAACGGGAGATCGACTCCGGAAAATCCTCGACGTCGATCACATTGCCCCGGCACATCATGGCGCAGTAGTTCAGCGAATTCTCGAGCTCGCGCACGTTGCCGGGCCAGGGATAGCGCCACGCCAGCGCCTTCGCCGCGCGGCTCAGGACAAGACCGGGTTTGCCGAACTGTTCTCCGAACTTATTCAGGAAATGGTGCACGAGAAGGCGGAGGTCGTCCTGGCGGTCGATGAGGCGCGGCAGGCGTAATTCCACGTGGGCCAGGCGGTAGTAGAGGTCCTCGCGAAACAGCCGCTCGTCCACCATGGTTCTGAGATTGCGGTGGGTGGCGCAGATGATGCGCACGTTGACCTTGCGCGGGGTTGGATCTCCGACGCGCTGGAACTGGCGGTTCTGCAGGACACGCAGGAGCTTCGCCTGCACCGAAACCGGCACCTCGGCGATCTCGTCGAGGAACAGCGTCCCGCCGTCCGAGGCTTCGACGAGTCCCTTTTTGGTATCCACAGCGCCGGTGTAGGCCCCACGGACGTGGCCGAACAGTTCGCTTTCAAAAAGGCTCTCAGGCAGGGCCGCGCAATTGCAGACCACAAAGGGGCCCTCGCGCACGGGGCTGAGCTGGTGCAGTACGCGGGCCAGAACCTCCTTGCCGGTTCCGGTCTCGCCGGTGACCAGTGCCGTGGAGTAGTGCGGCGCGATGCGCTGCATGCGGCTGAAGACTTCCATCATGGCCGGGCTCATGCCCAGCAGGCCTTCGCATTGCGAGATCTCGACAAGCTTCGTCTCGAGTTCGTGCGCGGCGGTGCGGCGCTGCTTCTGCTCGGTCCAGGCGATGATCTTCTGGCGCAGTTTGTCGATCGAGATGGGCTTCGTAAGATAGTCGAAGGCGCCACGCTGAATCGCTTCCACCGCCGAGTCGGTCGAATAGTGAGCCGTGATTAAAATGACATCCGTCTCGGGGCTGATCTGCTGGATCTGGTCGAGCAGTTCGAGGCCGCGCACATCGGGCATGATGAGGTCGAGCAGGACCAGACCCGGTGGGTGGGCTTTGACGATTTCCAGGGTAGCCGCGCCGGTCTCGGCACCCGTGATCGTGACTTCCAGACCCGAGAGAACTGCCTTCAGCAGCGCAATCGCCGCAGGATCATCGTCGGCCACGAGAATCTGCCAGCGATTGCCGGCGCCAGGTTTAGGCTGCATCAGGCATTGCCTTCCGTACTCCCGCCAGCACCGCTAAATCCCGTGCCGCCCGGGGTTGCATTTTCCCCGCCTACAACTGCATCGCCCGGCGCGCCGCCAATAGTAATCGCGATCGCGATGGCTCTGGAGACACCATCCCTGGCGCGGTTGAGATACTCCACCGCCACCGAATCACCACCGCCACCCAACTCCGACGCAAGCAGCTCGAGGAAGCCGGAGGCAATATTCAGCGGGCCGAGAATATCGTGTCTGAGGCGGCAGGCCTCGGCCTCACTATACATCACTTTCTAGTCCTCCATTGCATCGAAAGTAAACCTCAGAATTGGCCGGAACGCAAGGGCCTTGTGTGTGACGGTGTTAAATACCGGTAATACAGGACGAATTTCATCCCTAACTCGGTGGAACATCCGCCACAAAGTGGACAACCGGGACGCCGCGGGAAGCAGTAGAAATTCCGGAATCGGAGACGGAGATGGGAGCAGACCGGCGGCGGTGCAGGCCGAGAGAACCGGCCGGTGCAGCGTGGGAGGAAGGAGCAGAGAGGGTACTCGGGCGCCGGCCCACGGGTCAGGCATGGAACACCATCCCGGGACTGGACAGCTTCGCGTTGTTCAGCGGAGTCGGCCAGGATGCGCCACCGGAAATCGCACGGCGCAGGGCCAGGCTCGCGTCATCGCGGTTTCCGGTTCCCGAACGCGGTGATCCGTTCCAGGTATCGCTCATGTTGATCCTCCCGTCGACGGCTGTCCGTTGCTGGCTGGGGGCTGACCGGCCCCATGGTCCAGGCGGTACATCGTCACGGTGACTTTCCGGTCGACTAAACCAGTTCCGGCCTTCCCTGCCGGAAGCACTTCTTCCCTAAACAGCCCGGCGGTCCGGGTGGACTCGAGTCCCACAGGAGTCCAATACCCTATCAGTAATACTAGTACTTATTCAGCTGAATTGTCCAAGTACCCTAGATCTGCCGGAACAATTGGACGCTCTGAATCCGACTGCGGGACAGGTTTGAAGGAGAATTGCGGCTTGCGTACTGAATCGTGACGGCGCTGTCTCATTTCGAGGCAACCAGTTTGAACCATACCCGGGCTGGGCACGCCCGACTTACGATACCCCAATGATTTGGGGTGGCTGCCAAGAGTTGGCCAGTGGCGTGCAAGTTCACCATTGGCGGGTTTCCGTTTTCAGGAAGCAGGCACCGGCTGCGCAAATTGTGCAGGGTGGCCGGGAAGCGGAAAGGCCAGCCGAAACCGGGCGAAGGGTTGAGTCTTCGAACAGAACGGTCCAATGCGCCGGGCTCGGCTCCAGGAAGCGGGCGGCCAGGGAGTTCAGACCAATGTCAAGTCTTCCCTTTGTCCTGCAGGGCGGGCCGCGGCCAATACCAAGCGGATGGCGGGCCGCCCTGCTGTGAGATTCGATACGACCATGACTGACTCCATCGATACACAATTCCAGATCACGGCACTGGATCACATGGACCGTCTTTGCGCGATCGGTCGGGATGCGAGCCGGCTGACGCACGACCTGAACAACCAGTTCACGACGATTCGAGGCTTCTGCGAGATCATTCTTGGAAATCTCCCGCACGATCACCCACTCTCCGACTTCGCGCAAGAGGTTTCCCGGTCCTGTGGGCGCGCACTGGAGACGCTGAAGAGCCTGCCCGCCTCTCCAGCGCCTCCAGCGGCGAAGCTTGATTCCTCGGCCTTGATTTCCACGCTGCTCGAGGCCATCGCCAATGCGCCCGCCGAGTGGCCGATGATTGAGACGAGTTTGCCAGCGACGGAGATTGCGATCCGGGCGTCGGCGGAAGAGCTGTCCGCCGTGGTCAATGAAGTTCTGCGATTTGTTTGCGCCAACTCCGCTCCTTCCGGAACGGTGACCATCACGGTTCAGTTGTGCGAAGGCACAGCCAGGATGCAGTTCCTGCTTTCGAAGCCGCGTGGAGCATGGAATGCCGGCACAGACGGCAGGATGTCGCTGATGATTGTGACAGCCGGGCTGGACCAGCTTGGCGGCAGTCTGACCGCCACGTCCGTACCGGGCGGTGAAGCAGCAGTGAAAGTCACGCTGCCGGCCTGTTTCCGGCAGCCCGCGGAGCCTTTGAACCGGACTGTCGTCAAACACTCCGCGCCCGCCGTACCTGCCCAGGCCCCCACCATCCTGGTGGTGGACGACGAGGATCCGTTCCGCCTGCACATCCGTAACTATCTGACAGAACAGGGTTATCAAGTTTCAGAAGCCGGCAATGGCCGGGACGCCATGCTTCAGTTGAGCCGCACGCGGCACAATCTGGTCCTGCTGGACATTTTCATGGCGGAACCGGACGGATTTGAGACACTGCGCCGCATCCGTGCATCCTATCCTGCCCTGCCGGTGGTCGTGATGTCGGGCGCCTCCATGGAATACCTGCACGCCGCCACGCTGCTGGGCGCGACCGAGGCGATTTCCAAAGTGGAAGTGTCCTCGAGGCTGGGCAGCATCGTTCGCGACCTCACCGTGTGCCAGACGATTTCAACCCGCTAAGATGTTGGCCCACATCGTTCTTTCTGTCTCACCCTCCGTGCTAAACTGAGAAGGATCCTCACCCTGCGCGGCGTCAGCCCGTGGGTATCATCAGGACAAAACCAATGGCAAAGCTCAAGCTGAAAACACACAAAGGCGCGTCCAAACGGTTCAAGAAGACCGGGACTGGCAAGATCGTTCGCAATCATGCGTTCGCCCGCCACATCCTGACCTCCAAGTCCCGTTCGCGGAAGCGCAAGCTCGGTCAGTCTGTGGTCGCTGATGCGGCCGATCAGGCGAAACTGTCCGAGATGCTGCCCTACTAGGGCGTAGGGCGAGCGCGCCGAGCGCGGGGCACGTGCCCGAGCCGCCGCCCGTCAGGCCCCGTAAGGAGCCTGTTCAACTCCGCCTCTTTTTGCGGCGGACCCAGTCGCCCAAGCCGTTCGGGATGGGCATTCAAACAGGAGACGAAACGTGCCAAGAGTTAAACGATCTACGAATCGCCGCGACGCGCGGCGGAAAACGCTGAAGCTGGCAAAAGGCTTCTTCCTCACAAAAAGCAAGCTCTACCGTGCCGCGCAGGAGGCCGTCGAGAAGGCCCTGCGGTATGGTTACATCGGCCGCCGCCGCAAGAAGCGCGAGTACCGTGCGCTGTTCATCCTGCGTGTCAACGCCGGATGCCGCGCCAATGGCACCAGCTATTCGAAGTTTATCGGCGGGCTGAAGAAGGCCGGCATCGAACTGAACCGCAAGATCCTCGCAGACTTGGCTTTGAATGAACCGAAGGCTTTCTCGGCGCTGGTCGAGAAGGCTAAGGCCGCCTTCGTTTAGAGTTCAGGAGAAACCTCATGCACCCCATCCGGGAAGAAGAAGACGACATCCTGGCGCGCCTCGAAACCCGCCTGGAGAACGTGACTGGCATCATCACCCGGCTGAAAGATCGAAATGCGGAGCTGGAAGCCCAGCTCCGCGAAGCCCTCTCCGCCCGGGAGGCAGCTGAGACAGCCGCTGCGGAAGCGCAGGAAGAGGCTGCTCGTATGCGTTCAGAAACCGAAGGGCTGCGCAGCCGCCAGAAACAGGCTGCCACCCGTATCAAAACCCTGCTGTCCCAGGTTGAGCAGATGGATTTGCTCACCGAAGGCTGAGAGGGGAGAAACTAAGTGGACGCGGGATCGAACGAGAAGAAGTTGGTGCGTGTCACCATTTTCCAGCAGCCGTATACGCTGCGCTCCTCCGGCGAATCCGGTGATACTGAGGCACTCGCTCACGCAGTAGACGAGCTGATGAATCAGATTGCAACCCGGAGTGCCGGTGCGGATCCGACCCGCGTCGCTGTTTTGGCCTGCCTGCATCTGGCCGATAAGGTGCGCCAGCGCGAGCAGGACTACAACCGGCTTCGCGGCCGGCTGGAAGAGATGGAAGGCCGTCTCTCCGAAGCCCTGCAGACGGAAGACTGACCCCGAATCGCCGCCCAATCAACCCCGTCCGCTTTTGAGTGATTCCTGACTGATCCCTCCTTATGCCCGAACTGCTCGGGACTTCCCTGCCCCCCGGATTGTCCGCACCATCCTGATCGAAAGTGTCCCGCCGGCCTGCATCCAGGCCAGCGGAACAGACGGCTCGTTCCCTCCTACGGGATGGTCCAGCCGCCGCTGAGAACCCAGCCGGAGTCCCGCAGCAGAGGATCCAACGTCCGCTGATACAGATTCCTGGGGCCCGTCATCGGAGCTTTAAACACGACCGGGACGTTGAGGACGACGGCGCCGGCTTGCGACGTGACCTTCGTGGCGGCGGGGTTGATGGCACACGCGCTGCTGTCGAGCGCCGTTGAGGCAACGCCGGGCTGGACAGGTCCCAGGAAAAAGCCAACATCGCTGGAGTAGACCCAGATTCCATTGCCGGCCCGATCGTAGTGGAAGAAGCAGAAGTTCTGCGCGCCGGCGTCGGCGGCGTTCGAGATGAGGAACTGCGACCAGCCTCCGGTGGTGCCCCCGAATCCGGCCGGATCCGCGTAAGTGAGCTGGAACGTCTGGCTGGAGCCGGAGCCGGAGCCGGGCGCAACCTGCATTGCGCCCATAGGCGCTTGCACGGCGCTCCAGGCGCCCTTCTGGACCCACAGCGTGTCCTGTTCGCCGGCGCCATAGGCGCGAAGGTAGATGTTTTTGGTTGCGGTCTGTTTGAAGACGATTTCGGCCCGCAGCAATATCTCCGCCCCGCTGCCAACCACGGAGGAGGTCTTCGTGTTCAGAGCGCAGAACGAGTTCTGCAGGGCGAAGCTGGCCGTTCCGGGCTTCACCGGGCCGACGAAGAAGCCACCTTCTCCATACAGCCAGAATCCGTCGCCATAGGCGTCGTAGTGGACGAAGCAATAAGGCTGCCCACCACCGTCCGGCGCCGCCGCCAGGAGAAGCTGAACCCACGGGAGCTGGTGGTAATCCGAAGTCATGGCATACCTGGCATTAAACACGGCCGTGGAACCGCCGCCCGCAGCCGGGCTGACACTCACCACCCTGGGCGCAGTGTCGAGCACGGGGAAGTTGCCGATGTTCGACAGGCCGCCGCCGGGGCTGGGATTGAAGACTGTGATTCTGTTGCTGCTTGCCCCGAGAAGGTCGGAAGCCGGAATGGTTGCCTTGACCTGGGACGGGCTGACGTAGGTCGTTGGACGATCCTGGTCGTTCCACCGAACCACCGCGTCCGTCGCGAAATAGGTGCCGTTGACGGTTAAGACCATGCCGGCGCTCCAGGCAGTTCCGCTCACCGGCGAGAGGCTCGTGATGGCAGGGACGCGACTGATAATGTTGACGATATTGGCGCCGGATGAGCCTCCGCCCAGCGGGGGATTATAGATCGTCACCAGACCGGTGCCCTTGACAGCCAGGTCGGCCGGCGTTAGTTCGAAGACCAGATACTTGGGACCGTGGTAGTAGGTCTTGCGGTCTGAGCCGTTCCAGCGCGCAACGCTATTCTGCACAAAACCTGATCCAATGACGGTAAACGTATAGCCAGGGCTCCCGGCCAGCACCTGATAGGTGGAGAGCGTGTATAGGGTGGGCACAGGGTTCGGCAATGTGATGTTGGCGCTGCCCGACTTGCCAGGGTCCTGAACGGAGGTGGCATAGACCGTGACGGTGCTGGCCGAGGCTGGGGATGGAGCCGTATAGAGGCCGGAGGCGCTGATGCTGCCGGCGCCGGCGGGCCGGATGCTCCAGGTGACCGCGCCCGAGCCGCCAGTGACGGTGGCGGTGAACTGCCTGCTCTGACCAACCTCCAGGTTCACGCTGGCTGGTGAGACCTGGACGCTGATGCCGGAATCGGGACCTTCTGAGAACTGAGTGAGGAACCAGGCATTCCGGCCGCTGAAGGCAGTCTGGACCGCGCTGGGAGAGACCGGGAAATCCTGCGAAGCGGCGACTCCGCCCACGTAGATGCGTCCCGCGCTGTCGCGCCCGATTCCGGAACCGGCCTCGTCGTGGGAGCCGCCGAAGGTTCGCGAATAGGCCAGGGAGGATCCAGTGGGATTGATTTTGGCCAGGAACGGATGGAAGGGCGAGGATCCGCCGAGAATGTACTTTCCGGCTGCCGAAGGGTCGGCCTCGCCGCGGAAGATGGGCGCGGAAATGCCCGTCGGAAGCCAGGTCGCGCCTCCGTCCGTGGATTCCAGCACATTGTTGTAGCGCTTGTCGGTGATGGCATAGACGGAGCCACCGAGGGGATGGGGCAGAACAGCAAGGGAGCTGGCCGAGTAGTCGGTGTAGACGTAATTCCAGGTCAGGCCACGGTCTGTGCTCTTTTGGATCCCGCCATAGCCGGCGCCCCACACCACCATGGAATTCGTCGGGTCGAACCGCGTGTCCACCATCTGGGCGAAGTCCATCTGGGTGCGCGGCGACCAGCTTTGTCCGCCATTGGCGGACTCGAATATGCCTGAGTCCGAAGCGGCATACAGCCGCAGGGAGTCTTTCGGATCCACCAACAGGTCGGATACGGCACAGACCGGCCAATAGCAGGAGTGAGCCGTATTCAGACTGCCCAGTTGCTGCCAGGTCGAGCCGCTATCGGAGCTGCGCACCACCGCCGGCTGGAATTGGACATAGCCGAAGGCGTAGCGGATCGCCTGGTTTTTCGGGTCGGACTTCATCCCGTTCAGGTTCGTGAGCGGAATGGAGGCGGATGTCCAGGTTGCGCCGCCATCCAGGCTGCGCCAAAAATGACTGGTCCCGCCCACCCAGACGGTATTGGGATTCACCGGATCGATGACGACGCGATCCAGCCAGATCGTGGTCGGGCTGGGCAGGTCGGACCAGTTCAGGCCACCGTTCGTGGACTTCAGCATCCGCCCTTCGAAGCCCGAACACGCATACATGACGAGAGGATTGAGCGGGTTCACGGCGATGGAGAAAATACGTTCACCCCAGCCATCATTCGCCCTGCGATACCGGCCATTCTCCTGGACAAAGAAGGGGGATGCGGAGCCGACAGGAAGCGCCGGCGCGCCTGACGTGTCATTGGACGGAAAATCGGGACTCTGAGTCCGGCCGGTGACGTAGGCATTGCCGGCGGAGTCCCGCGTGACGTCCAATGCTTCATCCATACCCTTGCCGCCGAGGTAGGTGAAGTAGTCCAGGGCGGTGCCCGATGGATTGAGCTTCAGCGCGAAGGCGTCCATCAGTGAGCCGCCGTGCGCGGCCTGAAATGTTGTGGCGCCGGCGGGCATGCCGAGGGCTCCGGCCCGGCCCACGACATAGGCAGCCCCCAGGCTGTCGACGGTAATTGCCTGTCCCGTCGAATAAGCCCCATCTGTAATGGGCAGGCTCCGCTCGCCCTGGGGCACGACAAAACTGTAGACAATCTGACCTTGTTGGTTCAGTTTCGTGATAAAGACCTGATAGCCAACGCCTGGCATGTTGGTCTGGACCCCGGTCTGCGGAAAGTCTGCCCTTACCGCGCCGCCGGTCACATAGGCATTGCCCACGGCGTCGACGGCCACCGCCAGCGGCAGGTCGGAGCCGGCGGAACCGATTCGCTTCGAGTAGGCAAGCCCGCTGCCATCCGGCTTCACCTTCAGGACGAGCGCCTCGCGGTTGCCTACGACCGCCACAGCCGCACCTGTCTGGTCCACGGCGATCCCGCTGATGGGTTGTAAAGAGCCGATGTCCATCGTCCAAAGCAACTGATCGCCGGCCGGCGCCAGTTTCGAGATGAAGCCGCTGCCGCCGAGGAAGATATTGCCCGTCTGGTCCACCGTCAGCGCGATCGCATCAGTCCCGGCCAGGGTGCAGAACTGAACGGTGTCGCCGGTGGGGTTGACCTTACACACCACGCCTTTGGCGGAAGAGGGTCCGGGCCATTGCAGCGGGAAGGCGAACCCCCAGGTGTCCACGGTTCCGGCAATGTAGGAATAACCCTGCGAATCCACCACCATTGGGGCGAAGGGCCGGTTCAGGTTAACGACAAAATCCCATTGGCCGGGATTCTCTGCATAGTTGGCATCGCCAAACTGAAACTCCGAGCGGCCCAGGAAGGTGCTGAAGCCAATGACCGGGTCGACCACCAGTTCCCGGGCTCTGTTGTACTCTCCCAGGTCAAACTGGAAAGAGCCGTCCGGGTTTTGAATGTAGCGGGCTTCTACCTTCGTCCTGCCCGCGCTTTCCTGTTCCTGATAGGCCTCCGGAAGCCGGTGCCGGATCGCTCCGTCCCCGGTTTCCGCAACGATGTCACCGTCCTGATTGAGCGCAACCTGACTGGCGCCCTCGAATCGCAGGGAGACCGGACTCAGGTCCGCACCGGGCCGGGCAACCAGGTCGTATTCGAGTTCGCCATGACTGGCATGCACCAGAACATCCACTCCTGGGTATGCGTCGTGATAGCGGACTGCAGCAAAGTTCTCGACGCCGGTAATCCAGGTTTTCGGATCGGGCCCCGGCAGGAAGTTCAGCCTGGTCTCCAGCTGCGATTCGCCGGAAATCCGCGGGTTGGGCGCCGAGCCTTCAAACACCAGGGCCACCCGGCTGCGTGGGCCCACCAGAATGATGCGGTGATCCTGGAAGAGAATCGTCCGCCCCTGGGCGCGGGTCAGAAACCGCACTGATTCGTCAGCCTGGCCCCGGTTCTGTTCAAACATCGCCGGCAATTGCAGTCCCCGGGCGGCCCCCAGGCGGGCTGTTTGTCCGGGCCGCGGCTGAGTGGAAGCCACCTGAACTGGCGGTCTCTGCTGGGCGCGAGGAGTGCCGGCTACGGCATGTGGGCCTGAACTCGCCTTAGGTACGGCCTCAGATGCGTGGTGGCGAACCTTTGCGGCCTGCCAACTGCCGCCGGCGGGCCTCTGAGCACCGGGACTCTGGACCCGATGCCTGCCTCGATACTGCCAGATTCCTATCGCGCAAATCGAGAAACAGACCAAACCGAAGAACGCGATTCTCCGAACCGAATAAAGACCGAATTCAGACTGCCGCAAACTCCCACTCCCGTCTACACCTTACTACGCGGTGCACCAATCACAGGCATCAGCGAAGAATTAAACACACTCAATATGAGCCGCGGCACGGGAAATACGGTGGCCTGTTCCCGGTTATCCAGGCTCCCGGGAATCGGGAATTGTTTCCACAGCGCTGGGAGGAGGTCGGGTCCGCGCACCGGAACGGGTAGTTACCTCGTCGCCAGGGAAGCAGCCTCTTTGACCTCAACCGGCCGGTTGACTTCCGAAGCCCAATGCAATGCTTCCAGGTAAGCATTCCCGGTGTCATCGAGCGAGATGCCCAGTTGCCGGCAAAGCGGCAACAACTCCTCAGAGAACACGGCCTCGTAGGATTCGACAAGTTGAACCAGCGCACGGAGATCGCTCTCGCCGCGGTGCAGCAGCGCGTCCGAAACTTCACCGCACAAGCCCAGCTGCTGAACGACATCTGTCATGGGCAACTGAAGCACCGCATCGAGCAGCGAGAACATGCCGGCCATGAAAGCCTCTGAGGGGTGAATCTTCGGTTTGATGTTGGTAGTGAGCAACTCCGACATGCGAGCCCTCGCCAGCGCGTTCTCAGTGATCTCCGGACAGCGCCCCTTCGCCAGCGTCGGCAGGAGGACGATGGTAATCCAGCGCCGGGTCTCGTCCTCGCCCAATCTCATGAGGCACTGCCGCAGACCAGTGATCTCGCGCCGGGCCCCGAATCGGGCCGAATTCGAGTACTGCACCAGCCGGTAGCAGAGCGCCACATCGCTCTCGATGATCTCCTTGACCTGATTCAGGTTGAATTCCCTGGAACTCAGCAGCCGCAGCAGCTTCAGTTTTGCGTTCACACTCGACGGTAAGGTCCTACCGCCAATCACGCGGGGACGGTGCAAAAAGTATCCCTGAAGGTAGTCGTAGCCCGCGGCCAGGGCCATATCGCGCTCAGCCTGGGTTTCCACCTTTTCCGCCAGCAGCCGCAGTTTGCGGCGTTTGAGCTGCCGCGCCAGCTTCGCGGCTTCGCCGGCGGAGAGCGAACGCAAGTCCACCTTTACCCAATCGATGACATCGAGCATGGGTTCGGCCACCGGCTGGCCCACATAATCGTCGAGCACGACGAGAAAGCCTCTTGCCCGGAGCGAGCGGCACATGGCCAGTACCTCTTCGTCCGGTTCCACATCCTCCAGGATCTCGAGGCCGATCACATCCGGGGGCAGCGAATAGATCCGCTCATCCAGGAGCATTTTGCGCGGCACGTTTACCAGCGCACGCCGGCCCTTCAACAGGGCGTCGAGCCCGATATCGAGGAAGCCGGCAGAGAGGACTTGCCAGCTTGCCAGATCGTCATTGCGGCAGGAGCTGTTCTCGTCCGGCAATGCGCGAAAGAGCAGCTCGTAAGCAACGACATTGTTGGCGCGATCATAAATGGCCTGGCGCGCGACATGGACGTCTTGTGCCATCCGGCTACCTCGCACCGCCGCCCAAGGTCAAAGAATACGATGCGGAGCCATCCATCGAAAGGTGCCTTTTAATCACTCACACCGTTGTATCGGCTCAATTCCGCCGGTCGATAGACCTAATCGGATTAAATCGAGGGTCCTGCATCAGGAAACAGCTGAGCCGTATGAACAGGATCAAATTGTCCATTATTCTGCGCCGTTCGGAAGCCCGGCGGGTTGGGTCGATCCTGTACGATGTGTACGACCAGAGTCCAGGAATTCCTCCGCCTGGACAGGAGACTGAATCAATGCCAACATTCGACCTTACGCGCCGCTCGCTCCTGGGCACGGCGGCGGCCCTCCCGCTGGCGGCGGCAAAGGGCCAGACGGCCACGGCCTCGCCCGGTTTTATCAACATTCTGCGACCGCCGGACCAGGTGACAGCTCAGTTGGAGAAGGAATTCGTCCCGCTGGTGAAGACGGGCACCCGCTGGTCCGGCAAAGGGGTGGAGGTCGAAGCCGAGCCGCGCGGCGCGGAGATCCCGGTCCGCATCGAAGCGGAGCAGGCGCCGCTACAGCGGATTCACCTTCGCTGGCGCGCCCGCGTCCCCCTCACCTGGCGGGTGCTGAACGAACAGTGGGAGCGCAGCTACGGCGACCTGGAATGGCGCGGAATGCTGGGCGAGCGCATCCTGCCCTGGTACTTTCTGGCCTTCGACGGGCGTTCGACTCACGGCTACGGTGTGGGCACCGGGGCCAATTCATTCGCTTTCTGGCAGGCGGACCCGGACGGGATTTCGCTCTGGCTGGATGTCAGGAATGGCGGCGGCGCGGTACAGCTCGGCCAGCGTGTGCTGGAAGCCGCGGTCATCCGCACGCGGCGGGGTGTTCCTGGTCAAACACCGTTCGAAGCGGCGCGCCAGTTCTGCCGGGTGTTGTGTCCCAAACCGCGACTCGCCGGCGGCCCGACCTACGGCGCGAACAACTGGTACTACGCTTACGGCCAGAATTGCTCCGCCGCCGACATTCTGCGAGACTCGGCCATCCTGACGGAGTTGTCACCCGCCGGCGGGCACCGGCCGTTCATGGTGATCGACGACGGTTGGCAGATGACGAACACCGCCGGCCCGTGGGATCGCGGCAATGCGAGTTTCCCCGACATGGCGAAACTGGCCTCCGACATGAAGAGCCGTGGGGTACGTCCAGGCATCTGGACCCGTCCTCTCTACACAACCGCCGCCATCCCGGACAGCGCCCGCTTGCGCGGGCCGGGCAAAGGGCGCGGTGCCACCATCGATCCCACGGTGCCCGAGATGGCGGAGTTGATCCGGCAGGACACCCGGCGTGTGGCGTCGTGGGGCTACGACCTGATCAAGCATGATTACAGCAGCTTCGACCTGACGGGGCGCTGGGGTTTCGCGATGGGGGCCGAACTCACCGACGGGGGCTGGCACTTCGCTGACCGGAGCAGGACCAATGCCGAAGTGACCCTCGCGCTGTACCGCAGCCTGCGCGAGGCGGCCGGCGGCGCACTGCTGATCGGCTGCAATACCTTCGGTCACCTTGGCGCCGGGTTGTTCGAACTCCAGAGGATCGGCGACGACACCAGCGGCCGCGACTTCCACCGGACCCGCCGGATGGGCGTCAACACGCTCGCCTTCCGGGCGGCTCAACACGACACGTTCTTCGGAGCTGACGCGGATTGTGTGCCCATCACCCCGGATGTCCCCTGGGATCTCACCGCCCGATGGCTCGACCTGGTCGCCCGCAGCGGGACGCCGTTGTTCGTCTCGGCCGATCCGCGGTCTCTCACTCCGGAAGTGAGGAAAGCGATCCAAGGGGCGCTTGCCTCCGCCGCCCGTCCGCAATCTCTCGCGGAACCGCTGGACTGGATGGAAACGACGACTCCTGGACGTTGGCGCATCCAGGGCAAGGTCGTCGAGTATGACTGGTATGGTCCGGAAGGGGGAACGCCGTTTCCGAGGTAAAAGACCCGGCTGGCGCTTGAAGTATAAATAGAAGTTCTAACCGTAAACAACAGCAGACTAGACAGTTTTGCGTCGCAATTGAGCCGTTACGCGTTGGGAGACGATAGCAGGTCTGCCGGGGCCTCAGGCGGCCGGCCCCTTAGAACAAACGCTCCTGCCGCTTGAGGGTTCCGAAGCTGCCAATGTTCGCAATCACGAACGCCACGCGGAACTGATTCTCATTTCGTGATCCGATGTTAAACCGTCTGAATTGACCGCTAAACGCGCAACAGCTCGTGTTGTACGTGAGCTGTGTGTTGGCGTACTGCATGGTGGCGGTCTTGTAGTCGTAGATGGCGAGGAAGCCGGCATTCCAACCGCGGCGATTCTCCTGGCCCAGGCCGATCATGCCTCGTAACTGATTCGAGGGCGGAGACAGCAGCTGGCCGGAGGGTGCATCCGCGCAGAACTGGTCCCGCTGGCCTGGATCGACTGTAACCAGGGGGACACAGGAAACCTTGTTATGTCCCAAGGACACGAAGTAGTTGTCCACGCGGGCGTCCGCCGTGATGCTGCTGTTGGTGATCTTGCCACGCAGGGGGTCGTAGTCGTTGCGCCACTCGACGCTGAACCCTGGCCGCGGCTGGAGCCGCATGGCGGAAACGACGGGGGAGTAGTGGCGGAGCTGGTCGAGGAAGGCGTACGGAGTCAGGTCAGTGGACGTCAGGAAGACGTTGCGCTGGCCTGGAATGATGGCACCGCCAAAGTCGGGATTCAGATAGCGCTTCTGGCGGAGCTCCCAACTGAAGAAGTCCAGGATGTCGCCGGTTTTTGTCTTAGCCCACAACCGGTTAGCCAGAGAAACCTCAACCTCTGTCGTATTGGCCAGAAGGTCCATCTCGTCGAAGCGGATGATGCGGTTGAAGTCCTTCACACCTGAAACCGTGCGGAAGGAGGCTCGCGGCTCGATGGTGTGCTTGAGCTTGCTGCCGATCCACTTCGGAGCGTCGAAGACGCGTTCCAGGGTTGGCAGAATGAGATCCGCCGAAAACTCCCGCGTGAAGCGGTTGATGTCCTTGCCCGTCACCTCCTTGCCGCTCTGCTGCTCAGCCGCGGTGAGGAACGAGGCACCGTAGTACGTCTCACGAATCGAGAACGAGGGGATCAGGTGGACATCTTTCCAATGCAGCGCCGTCATGATGCGCGGCTGGGCATCGAAGCGTTGAACGGACTGCCGGGTCTGGAAGAGCGGCTGGGTGCGGCGGACGAGTCCAGCACTGGTGTCCCAGGAGATCCATACCGGCAGCACCTTTTCATTGATCTGCTTATCGCGGCTGTCGAACTCCAGCTGTGGAAGTTTCTGCACCAGGATGGTGTCGCCGGGCTCCAGGCTCTGGAAATTCTGCTGGCGCGTGAAAACCAGGTTCAGGTGATAGGTCGACCAGTCCTTCTTGATAAAACCGACACTGTTTACTTCAGATACGACGGCTTCGTTAAAGCTTTCCGTGAATGCCTGACGGAATGTCAGGCTGCTCAGGTAATTGAAAACGCCGCGCGCGTAGAAACCACCGGGCAACTGCGCTTTGCCCGTCACGGAGATGATGTAGCCTCCCTGCTTCACTCGGGTGCCGTCTTCCTGAAGCAGTCCTCGATCATTCACACCATAAACGTATGCATTGAAGTCGGAATTCTCTGTCGGCTTACCCCGGAAGTCGACGGTGTTCGCCAAGCCGCGCTGTGTGAAGTACTGCGGCCGGTAAGTCAGATCGTAGCTGCGATTGATGGCCCAGAAGTAGCCCAACCCGAACATCAGGCCGCGGCGGTTGCTGTTGCCCACGTTGGGCGTGAGGAAGCCGCTGCGCCGCGCATTGCTCGATAGGTCCTTGTAGAAGACCGGAGCGTACAGTAAAGGAATGTGCTTCAGGCGCAGCCAGCTTTTATAGGCCAGGGCACGGTCGTTGGGAATGAGGTCGATGGTCGGGGCCTTCAGCGTCCACCAGGCGTTCGGCAGCTCGCAGTTGGTGATGAGCGCGTCGTGGAGGACGTAGCGATCCTTGAACTTCTCCGCCCAATCACCTTCAAACAAAAAGGGATTTCCTGTTGTAAGGATACCCGGGCGCTGGTCGATCTTGCCGTAGGCGGAACCGTGCACCTTGTAGAAGGTGCCGGAGCTTTCCTTGAAGCTGAAGTCGATGCGGTCGGCCCACAACTGCTCAGCGCTGATGAAGTTTGTGAAGTGGACGTGGCCCCGAGCCTCGGCGATGCCCAGATCCTCGTTGTAGTCGATCTCATCCGCTACGAGGAGATAGTCGACTGATTCCACTTCCGCGTTCTCACGCAGGTGGGTGACCTCGCCTTCCTTTTCCTGGCGGATGCCACGCATCACAACGATGCCAGGCGGCGGCGGATCCTTACGGGGTATCTTCGGAACTTCCACCTTTGCGCCGGGCGCCACCGGCGCGACTCCAGACCCTGGACCAAGGATAGGTGAGCGGTAGACTTGCCCCCAAGCCATGGTCGACAGAAGAGAGAAAGCCGCTCCCGCGAGCACCAAACTGGGGAGGGAAGGCATTTCCCTCAATGGACGCATAGGAATGAAGTTCCAGTACAACTTGATAATGAGTGTCGAAATATAGTGACAAACTAAGGTACTTATGTTACTTAAGAAAAGACAGTACCGTCGGGCGCGTGCCTCGAACCGCCTGCGGCGCAAATACAAGAGGCTCAAGGCTCAACCCTAGCATGGCAAAATGGGGACCCGCAAGACGGGATCTCCGGGACGACTGGGGGCGCCAAAGGCCGACAACGAACCACCTGGCTACAGGTGGCGGAGGGCGTGCGTATGCGTTGCAGATATTGCGGAGCCGAGAACCATTCCCATCAGATGCGTTGCGCGAAGTGCCAGCGGCGCATGGACGAGGGCAACGGGTACTATCCCATTGTTGACGGAGCAGCCGCGCCGGAACTCGAGTACTATCCCGAGACCGCACCTCCAGACGCACCGCAGCGGCTCACCACTGTCCATTCCAATCCGTCGGTGGCCCGGACGGGCGGACGCCCGGTGCAGCCACCACTGTTTCCCTACCGGGAACCGCGCAAGGTTGTCGGGCTGGAAGATTATTCGGCCGGGCAGCCGGCCGCTCCGCGCCAGCGTTCCGGATCGACGCAGCGGACCGCGTCGAAGAAACACTCGGCGGGCCAGACCACATTCGATTTCGAGTCGCCGCTCCCGCCCAGCACCCCGTTCAGCCGGGAGATGAACCGCCGCACCGATTATCCGGTGGCGCCGGTCTCGCTGCGGGCCATGGCCGTGTTGTTTGACGCGGGCCTCGTGTTCGGGATGATGGGTCTGTTCCTGTTGACCGTGCGCCTGACGCTGGGCATGATTCCCACGGGTACCGCATTCTACTTCTGCTACGCCTTCGCGAGCATCCTCATCGCCGGCGTCTACAAACTGCTGTTCTGCATGTTCGGGCAGGTGACGCTGGGCCTGCAGGGCGCGCACCTGCAGGTTGTCAGCTTCGACGGCCACAGGCCCACGGTGACGCAGCGCTTCGTGCGGATGTTTTCGGGCTGGATCAGCCTGGCCAGCGTCGGCATGGGCGTCCTGTGGTCGCTGTCCGACCGCGAATCGCTCACCTGGCACGACCACATCTCGCAGACGTTCCTCACTCACTACGAGCCCGAGGAAGACGACGAAGAATAGATCGTGCGAGATACCGGCCCGCCGGTTTCCATCTCCTGACCTCTCAGGCCTGCGCCCAGATGCCCATTGCGCCGTGCGCAGGCCGCCCTCCCTGCCCCAGCCTCGCCCCTGTCGTCTACGCCTTTTAATTGACTAGTATCAGATCTTATTATCTGTTATAGTCTCCGCCGAAGACCTTCGGAGGTCATTCATGCGGAGATCGTTCTACCGTCTGGATCGCTCCGGCCTCTCACTGATACTGGATCAGCTCAAACATCGGGGGTATACGGTTCTTGGCCCCAAGGCATGCGGCAATGCCCTCCAGTGGAGACCTTTGGATTGTCTGGAGGACCTGCCCGGCGGCCTCTCTACCCTGCTCGCGCCGGCTCAATACAGGCTGCAAACAGGCTCGGAGACGTGCCTGTTTGGAAACCCTGGAGGGCTCGACAGCATTAAAGCCATACTGCATCCGCCCAGGCAGACCATCACCACCATTCGCAAGGCGGGCGATCAGCTCGAGATCAGCCAGGAGACGCCACCGGCCGCGAAACTGGCCTTTGTGGGCATTCAGTCCTGCGACCTGGCGGCTGTGGCGGCGCTGGACCGGGTGTTGTTGCAGAACGGCGAGGCCGACGAAGTCTACAGCGCGAATCGGGCTAACGCGTTCTTCCTCTCGGTGCATTGCACGCAATCGGGGCCCACGTGCTTTTGCGCCTCCATGGGCACAGGCCCCCGGGCAAAGGCCGGGTTTGATATTGCGCTGACCGAGCGTCTGGAAGGCGAACAGCCCGAGTACCTGGCGGAGGCGGGTTCCTCGCTGGGCGCCAAAGTCCTGGAAGAGGCCCATGCCCTGCCCGCCCCTCCGGAGTGGATGCGCCAGAGCACGGAGGCGACCCAGAAGGCAGCGGAGGCGCAGACCAGAAAGGTCAACCGCCAGGCCGCGCGCGCGGTGATCGACAGTACGTTCGAGCACCCGCGCTGGGAGCAGACGGCCAAGCGGTGTCTTTCGTGCGGCAACTGTACCTCCGCCTGCCCGACGTGTTTCTGTGTGAACTATGAGGAGCAGTCGTCACTGGATCTCGCCTCTGCTCAGCGCGTGCGCCTGTGGGACTCGTGCTTCACCTTGAGCTTTTCCTATATCCACGGAGGCAGCATCCGGCTGACGCCGAAGTCGCGCTTCCGGCAATGGGTCAGCCACAAACTCGCCCGGTGGCAGGACCAGTTCGGGGTCACAGGCTGCGTGGGCTGCGGCCGCTGTATTGTGTGGTGCCCCGCGGCTATCGACATTACGGAGGAGTTCGCCGTCCTGGAGCAGGCCGCCGGTTCCGCCGTGACTGCAGGAGGATCCCCCCATGGCCACTAGCCAGATCATCGCCGCACTGGCTCATCACCCCTTTCTCGACGGGCTGCAGCCCAACCATCTGGACAAGCTCGCCATGCTCGCCTGCGAGATCTCCTTCGAACCGGACCAGGTGATCTTCCGCGAAGGCGACCCCTCCAGCTTCTTCTACCTGATTCTCTCGGGCCGGGTGGCGATTGAGGTCGCCGCGCCAGGGCGTTTCCTCACCATCCAGACCATTGGAGGAGGCGAGGAGTTGGGCTGGTCGTCCCTGCTCGATCAGGTGAACAAGCAGTTTCGCGCACGCTGTGTCGAGCCGGTGTGTGCGCTGGCCTTCGACGGCCCGCGCCTGACCGCTGAGTTTGAAAACGACCACGAGTTCGGCTACATGCTGCTGAGAAAGGTGCTGGCCACCGTGGCGGAGCGGCTGCGCGCCACTCGTCTGCAGATGCTGGACGTGTACGCGCGGAAATCCGGCAAAGGAGAATCCGGGCAATGAGCCTGCTGGCTGCTCCTCCGGCAACTGTGAAACGGCCCATCATGCAACCCGCGGTGGGACGGGTGCTGCAGGTGGTGAAGGAGACGCACGATACCTTCACCTTGAATATCGAACCACCACCCGGCGATCCGGTCGCCCGTTTCCGCCCCGGGCAGTTCTCCATGCTGTATGTGCATGGAGTGGGGGAACTGCCGATCTCCATATCGGGCGATCCCGAATGCCACGACTACCTCACCTACACGATCCGCAGCGTCGGCCAGGTGACCTACCAACTGGTCACCCGGCAGCCCGGCGAATGCATCGGACTGCGCGGGCCCTTCGGAACCGCCTGGCCGCTGACTGAAGCGCGCGGCAAAAGCCTGCTGATCGTGGCCGGCGGCATCGGCCTGGCTCCGTTGCGGCCGGCGATCTACCATGTGCTGCGGCATCGCGGAGACTACAACCGGCTGGTGGTGCTCTATGGCGGCCGCAGCCCGCGCGACCTGCTTTATCGTAAGGAGTTTGCCGCCTGGGGCATGCTGCCGGACACGCAGACCCTGGCCACCGTCGACTATGGCGGCGTCTCCTGGCGCGGCCATGTGGGCGTCGTGACAGCCATGTTCCGCCATGTCCGCATGCAGCCGGATGAGACCGTCGCCATGCTCTGCGGACCCGAGATCATGATGCGGTATGCCGGACGGGAACTCGAATCCCGAGGGATTCCCGCATCCCGCATCTTCCTTTCGATGGAGCGCAACATGAAGTGCGCGGTCGGGTTCTGCGGCCATTGCCAGATGGGCCCCTACTTTGTCTGCAAGGACGGGCCGGTATTCCCCTTCACTCAGATCAAGCCTTATCTCGACCTCTATGAGCTCTAAGAGTCCTCACCCACGCATCGCCGTCTTCAAGTTTGCATCCTGCGACGGCTGCCAGTTGAGCCTTCTGGACCTGGAGGAGGAACTGCTCGACGTGGTGGGCGCGGTAGACCTGGTCTACTTCCCCGAGGCCTCGCGGCGCATGGCGAAGGGCCCATACGACATCGCCCTGGTGGAAGGTTCCATCACGACGCACCACGACGCGGAGCAGATCCAGCACGTCCGGCGGCAGTCAAAGACGCTGATCAGCATTGGCGCCTGCGCCACCGCGGGCGGCATCCAGTCGCTGCGGAACTGGCAGGATGTCAGCGAGTATGTCCGCACGGTCTACGCCAAACCGGATTTCATCTCCACTTTAAAGATGTCGACGCCTGTCGCCGAGCATGTGCCCGTCGATCTGGAACTGCGCGGGTGTCCCATCCAGAAGCATCAACTGCTGGAGGTCCTCAGTGCGACCCTGGCGGGGCGGAAACCCAACATTCCCACCGGATCGGTATGCCTGGAATGCAAGCGGCAGGGTACGGCCTGTGTGCTGGTGACGGCCGGCATGCCCTGTCTTGGCCCTGTCACCCAAGCCGGGTGCGGCGCCATCTGCCCGGCCTTCGACCGCCCGTGCTATGGCTGCTTCGGCCCCATGGAGAGCGCCAATGCGCCGGCCCTGGCGCAGCGCTTTCGAGTGCTGGGCCTGTCCCAGCCCGAAATCGAGCGCAGTTTCCGAACTTACAACGCCTGGGCGTGGCAGTTCCGGCGGGTGAGCGAAGGCTCCGCGGGCGCGCCGGCGGCCGGGCACGAAGGGAGACAGCCATGACGCCCGCGCAAACACCGGCCTCGAGGCAGGGCGTGAATAAGATCGAAGTGCCTGTGCTGGCGCGCGTGGAAGGCGAAGGGGCGCTGTTCGTCAAGACCAAGAACGGACGCATTGTCGACCTCAAACTGAAAATCCCTGAGCCGCCGCGACTGTTCGAGGGCTTTCTCACGGGCCGGCATTGCACAGAGGCGCCGGATATCACCTCCCGCATCTGCGGCATTTGTCCCATCGCCTATCAGATGAGTTCGATTCATGCGCTGGAGAGGGGTCTCGGGTTGGAAGTGCCGCCGCAGATCCGCGCCTTGCGGCGCCTGTTC
The DNA here is from genome assembly GCA_017307505.1 of Acidobacteriota bacterium. Lineage (GTDB taxonomy): Bacteria > Acidobacteriota > Terriglobia > Bryobacterales > Bryobacteraceae > Paludibaculum. The sequence goes on from JAFKEE010000046.1 coordinate 78,245, forward strand.
TATTGCGGCGAGTGGATTGAATCGCACGCCCTGCACATCTACATGCTGCATGCGCCCGATTTTCTCGGCTGTCAGGATGTCGTCGAACTGGCGGCTCTCAACCGGGACGCGGTCCTGCGCGCGCTGCGGCTAAAGAAGATCGGCAACCAGCTTGTAACTGTCCTGGGCGGACGCGAGATCCACCCTGTCAGCGCCTGTGTGGGCGGCTTTCACCGGACGCCGCACAAAAAGGAACTGACGGACCTGGTACCCGATCTCGAGTGGGCCCTCGAAGCGTCGCTGGAAACGGTGAAACTGACCGCCTCGCTGCCCTTCCCCGAGTTCGAGGCGGATTACGAGTTCGTCGCGCTGCATCACCCCACCGAGTACGCGATGAACGAAGGGCGCATCGTGTCGAACAAGGGTCTGGACATCGAGGCGGATGACTTTGAGGAGCATTCGCAGGAACAGCATCTGCGCCATTCCAACGCGCTGCACTCTGTGCTGAAGGCCCGCCGGTCCTACCTCTGCGGCCCCCTGGCGCGCTTCAACCTGAACTTCGAGACGCTGCCGGAGGTGGCGGTGCTGGCGGCAACGCTGGCCAACTGTGTGCCGCCGGTGAACAATCCCTTCCGCGGCATCATCGTCCGCGCGGTGGAACTCGTCTTCGCCTGCCACGAAGCGCTCCGGTTGATTGCGGAGTATGAACCGCCCGCCCAGTCGAAGGTGCCCCTGCCGGTGCGCGCGGCCCGCTGCGCGGCAGCCACCGAAGCGCCGCGGGGTTTGCTGTATCACCGGTACGAGATCGAGGCGGGCGGCCTCATCCAGATCGCACGGATCGTCCCGCCCACCGCCCAGAATCTCCGGCGCATCGAGGACGATCTGTGGAGCTACGTGCCCGGGCTGCTCAGCCTCTCCAACGAGGAGATCGCCTGGCGGGCCGAGCAGGCCATCCGCAATTACGATCCCTGCATCAGTTGCGCGACCCATTTCCTGCGGCTGGACCTGCAGCGGCGGTAACCGGCCTCTGACCAGCCCCGCCCTGTCATGACATGCTATGAGCAGCATGTTCACGAGACGAGCCCTTTTCGGCGCCGCGCTGGCCGGACTGGTGAACGCAGCCCCTGCCCGCAAGGGAATCCTGCTGCGCTCCAGTTGGCAGACTGTCAACATCGGCGACATCACGCACACCCCCGGTGTCCTCAGGCTGCTGGACCGGTATCTGCCCGAAGCCACGTTCTACCTCTGGCCCAGTGCTATCGATCGCGGCGTGGAACCGATGCTGCGGCGCGCCTTTCCCAGACTGAAGATCGCGCAGGGCGGCATCGGAGACAACGGCGAGCCCGATACTCCAGAACTGAAAGAGGCTTTTGCCGCTACGTCTCTCTTCCTGCATGGCTCCGCCGCCGGCGTCTCGGCCCAGGGCCACATGCGCGCCTGGCACGAGAAGACCCAGGGTCCTTACGGCTGTTTCGGGGTGACCGTCACTCTTTCCAGCGAAGCGGCCAGCACCGCCATGGATCCAAAGCTCAAGGCGCTGCTCGATGGCGCTGCTTTTGTCTTCACTCGCGAAACCAGGTCTCTCGAAAACCTGAAAGCCTCGAAGGTGTCGGCCCGGACGATAGGCTTCGCTCCCGACGGCACGTTCAGCTTTGATCTGCGCGACGACGCGGCGGGTGACGCCTTCGCGAAAACCAACGGCCTGGAACCCGGCCACTTTGTCGCAGTGGTGCCCCGGTTGCGCCTGACACCCTATCACCTGATCCGCAAGACCAACTACACGGAAGCCGAGATCCTGCGCCGCACCAGTATCAACGACCGCCACAAGGAAGAAGACCACGCGAAACTGCGCGAAGCCATCGTCGCCTATGTCCGCAAAACCGGGGGCAAGGCGCTCCTCTGCCCGGAAATGACCTACGAGATCGACATCCTCGATCCGCTGCTGTACGATCCTCTGCCGGCCGATGTGAAGCCGAACATCGTCCGCCGCAAGAGGTTCTGGCTGCCCGATGAAGCTGCTTCGATTTACCGGCACGCGGCCGCTGTCGTCAGCAGCGAGTGCCACTCTCCCATCATCGCCGCGGCCCAGGGCACGCCCTGCATGTACGTCCATCAGCCGGAAGACGGCATCAAAGGCCAGATGTGGAAGGACATCGGGCTGGGCGACTGGTATTTCGATGTCGAACAGAGCACCGGTGCGGCCATAGCCGAACAGCTTCTGGCCATCACCGGCCGGCCGGAAGAAGCCAGACAGAAAGTGAAGACCGCCGTGGAGTTCGCCCGCAACAAACAGAAGGCGGGCATGACGGTTGTCCGTCAAACGTGGTTGGGCTAAGTCCGGAGCTAGACAGGGGCGTCCCGAATCCGGACACCCCTGCACAGAAAACCGGGGCTTAAGCCATTGATTCCACATCGGGCGGAGGATGGCCCTCGGGTTGATCTCTGTATCTAGCTATGTGGAACGATCTGCGCATCGCCATCCGGAATCTGCAGAAGACGCCGGGATTCGCCTTTGCGGTCATTGCGACGCTCGGACTCGGCATTGCACTCAACACCACAATTTTCAGCGTAGTGAATGCGGTCTGGCTGCGGCCCCTGCCGTTCACCAGTCCTGAGCAGCTGTGTCTGGTCCAGACCCGGATTCCGGCCCTCATCCAGGCGCCGATCCCCTTCTCCGCTCCGGATGTGGGGGAGTTCGAGCGGCAGACGGGCGCGTTCCAGCAGGTGGGCGCTTTCGGAACCCGGACAGGCGACCTGGCCGGCGGAGGCGAACCGGTGCGCGTGAAGACGACGCGGATCACCTGGAGCATGTTCCCGATGCTCGGGGTGGCGCCGGCGCTGGGCCATAATTTCTCCAAGGATGACGACCTGCGGCGTGTCAGGACGCTGCTGCTCAGCCACGCGCTGTGGAAGCGCCAGTTTGGTGGTGACCCGTCGATTGTCGGCAAGACCGTACGGCTGAATCGCGAGACCTATACCGTGGCTGGCGTGATGCCCAGGGGGTTCCAGTTTCCTGAGCAGACTCTCAACAGCGGCGGACCCGCTGACCTCTGGCTGCCCATGTCGTGGAGCGCGGACGACATCGCGCACAAAGGCGACAACTTCGACTACAGCGTGATTGCGCGCCTGAAGCCCGGCGTCACCCTATCCCAGGCGAGGCAGGATTCCGACCGTGTCGCCGAATTGATCCGCCGCACTTATCCTCAGGATCTCGCGAGCGGCATCATCCTCCTGGCAGCCGTCACTCCGCTGACGGATGAAATCATCGGCCACTCCAAACCGCTGCTCGGCGTCCTGATGGGCGCTGTCGGACTGCTGCTGCTCATCGCCTGTGCGAATATCTCAAACCTGATGCTCATCCGCAGCCTGGGCCGCCAGCGGGAAGTGGCGGTGCGGCAATCGCTGGGCGCGACCCGCGGCCGGGTCATCCGGCAGTTCCTCTCCGAAAGCCTGGTGCTGGGGGTCGCCGGCGGAATTGCCGGTTTCCTCGCTGCCCAGTTCGGACTGGAGGCGCTGGTCGGCCTGGCTCCGGCGGACCTGCCGCGCAAAGCCGAGATCAATGTCGACCCGGCGGTGCTTTTCTTCACGCTGGGCGTTTCAATCATTGCCACTCTCGCCTTCGGACTCGCCCCGGCACTGGCCTCCAGCCAATCCGACCTGATGGTCTCGCTGCGCGCCGGCAGTTCCGGCAGCATGGGTTCGAGAGGCCGTTCCCGGCTGGGCAATTGGTTTGCCGTGGCCCAGGTCGCGCTGGCCATGATCCTGCTTGTCGGGGCCGGCCTGCTGATGCGGACCTTTTTCACCTTGAAAGGCTCAAATCCCGGCTTCCGCAGCGACCATCTGATTACCGCTTCCGTCGTGCTGCCCTACGTGCGTTACGCGAAACCTTCGGATGTGGAGTCGTTCCAGTTGCGCCTGATGGAGGACCTCGCCACCCAGCCCGGGGTCCGGAACGTGGGCCTTTCCAGCAATCTGCCGCTGGAAGGCACCTGGCGGCGGGTGTTTGCGGTTGAGGGCGAGCAGAGCCTGACTCCGGGCCGCGAGCCGGTGTGTACACACTTTCTGGTGGCCGGGAGTTACTTCCAGGCTCTGGGGATTCCGCTAAAGCAGGGACGCTACTTCGGCCTGGAGGACCGGCCCGATACGGAAGGTGTGGTCATCGTCAGCGAAAGCTTCGCCCGCCGCTTCCTGCCTGGCGGATCGCCGGTGGGCAAGCGCTTGAAATGGGGCACTCCGGCCTCCGATGAGAAGTGGATGAAGGTGATCGGCGTGGTGGGCGATGTCAAGGAGCGCAGTCTCGACAAAGAACCGGAAGCCCAGGCCTATAGCTGGTGGCGGCAGGCGGTGGGCACCGGCCCCATGCGCAACACTTCAGTGGCCGTCTCCACCAGCGGAGACCCGGCCCAGGCGGCGAACATGCTGCGAAACTCCATCCGGCGGCTGGATAGTGAGATCGCGGTCGCCAATCTGCTCACGATGGAACAACGTGTGTCCGGCCAGTTGAACTCGCGCCGCTTCAACATGTATCTCTTTGCGGTGTTCGCCGCGGCGGCAACCCTGCTGGCGGGCATCGGCGTATTCGGCGTGATGGCCCACCTGGTCTCCCAGCGCACGCAGGAGTTCGGCGTCAGGAAAGCACTGGGCGCCAACGGCTCGGATATCTTCCGCATGGTGTATGTGCGGGGCTTCGTCCTGGTCGGCTTTGGACTCGCCGCGGGACTGGCCGGGTCGCTCGTGCTGGCCCGCGGAATGCAGAGTATGATCTACGGCATCAGCCCGAACGATCCGCTCACCCTGGCCGCCGTCTGCCTGCTGCTGACTGCCGCCGCCGCCCTGGCCTGCGGCGGACCCGCCCTGCGCGCGCTCCGGGTGGAGCCCCTGAAAGCGCTGCGCTGGGAGTAGATCGTCGAAGCCTCGGCCGCCTGGAGCGCATCTCTACAGAAGCGTGCGCCGTCGAAGCGCGCACACTCAAGGAGAGACACGAATGGCTATTATTCGCAAGGGTGAGGCGCACTGGTCCGGCTCCCTCATGGAAGGCTCCGGCCGTGTAAAAGGCGCTAGCGGAGCCGTGGATGCCCCTTATAGCGTGAAGTCGCGGACCGCCGATGGTCCGGGCACCAATCCGGAAGAGCTCATTGCCACCGCGCATGCCGGCTGCTACAGCATGATGCTATCCGCCCTCCTCAGCGGCGCGGGCAAGCCTCCCGCTTCCATCGACACCGTCGCCGCGGTTCACATGGAACTGCTCAACCCCGGCATCAAGATCGCCAAGATTGTTCTGACCACCAAGGCCTCCGTGCCCGGCCTGACCGCCGAGGAGTTTGCCGAAGTGGCGGACAATGCGAAAAAGAACTGCCCTGTCTCTGTGGCTCTCTCCGCGGTGCCGATTGAGCTCTCGGCTACGCTCGTCTAAACTCACGCATCGTTGGTAAACCGGATTCCGGTGGAGCCGCAGACACCTGAGAACTGGCGCTTCACCGGATCCTCCCCCATCTGCCTGCCGTTCGCCCGTCGCGGCAAAATGAGCCAAACGGGATGCAGGAACTCCTTCACGCCATCAAAGTGCGCGATCTCGCCGAGGCCCTGGTGCCGGCAGTGTGGAAGGCGACCGCACCAGACGCGACGCGGAGGGAGAGACTCCTTACAACATCGCGGAGAACACGGGCAGAGTGAAAATCCTGGCGATGCTGGCGTAATGCCCTGGACGGGGTGTGGTCTTCACCACGGCCCCGCCACAGCAACGGCCGGCGGGAGGGAGAGAGCTACCGGCCGTTAAATCCGCTCGACCAGAACCGAAGTCGCCGCATAGTCGCCCGTCAGGCGCAGATCCACTCCACGATGCATCAGGCTGGCGCCGCTTAACTCCGTGGTCCGGCCATTCAGAATGGTCACCTTATATACGGCCTTCTCGTCGAGACCCTGCAGGTGCAGGGTCGGCACCGGACGCCCGTACTGCTGGGAATGCAGCGTCGCGAAAACAACGGACTGCTTGCCGTCTTCCGCCACATACTGGCTCGCCTGGAACCCTGACGGATCTCGCGGAGAGGCCAGGCGGTAGAGTTTGCCAGACTGCACCGTCGTCCTCACCTGCTTGTAATAGGCGATCATCTTCTTGGCCAGCTCAAAGTCTTCCGGCTTCCAATGGTTCAGGTTGTTGCCGATGCCCAGCGAGCCCTGCATGGCCACCAGGAACCGGAAGGCCAAAGGCGTCGACCGGCCATTGAAGTTCGGGACATCCGTCACCCAGGCCATCATCGCCTTGGGCGTGTAAGCCTGCGTGTAGCCTTCCTGGATCTTCAGCCGGTCCAGAGCGTCCGTGTTGTCCGAGGTCCACACCTGGTCCACCCGCCGCAGAATGCCCAGGTCGATACGTCCGCCGCCGCCGGAACAGGACTCGATCTCCAGCCCCGGATGCTTCTTCCGCAGGCGGTCGATGATCTCGTACACGTTCCGCGTGTACTGCAGCCACATCTTCTTCTGCTCCGCCGGAGCCACCTCGGGCCAGCCCGGCTCCGAGAAGTTGCGGTTCATGTCCCACTTCAGGAACGCGATATCGTTCTCGCTCACCAGCTTGTCCAGCATGGCGAAAATGTGTTCCTTCACGTCGTCGCGGGCCATGTTGAGCACCAGTTGATTGCGGGCCTCACTGCGCGGCCTGTCCGGGAAATGCATCGCCCAATCGGGATGCGCACGGTACAGGTCGCTGTTCGGGTTCACCATCTCGGGCTCTACCCAGATCCCGAAGTCCATGCCCAGCGATTTCACGTTCGCGATCAGGCCCTTCAGACCGTTCGGGAACTTCTTCGGGTTCACGGTCCAGTCGCCCAGACCGGCATGATCGTCGTTCCGCGCGCCAAACCAGCCGTCGTCCATCACGAAACGCTCCACGCCCAGCGAGGCAGCCTTCTTGGCGAGTTCGGTCTGACCCTGCTCGTTCACATTGAAGGTCGTGGCTTCCCAGGAGTTGTAGAGGATTGGCCGCGCCTTTGACGTCAACCCACCCGGCAGGATGTACTCCCGCTGGAAGCGGTGGAACGCCCGCGAAGCTTCGCCGAAACCCTGATCCGTGAAGCCCAGGTAGAAGGGCGGCGTCTCCAGCGACTCGCCCGGCTTCAGCGTATGCGCAAAATCGAACGTGTTCAGCCCACCGGTCACCCGCACCTGCTGGTGAGGGGTCTGCTCCACAGCAATCCGCCAGTTGCCTGACCAGCCCAGGGCGCCAAACCACACCGGGCCGTTGGTCTCGCTCACCGGCTCTGGGCCATCGATGGCGAACCACGGATTCGCCTGATGGCTCGTATTGCCGCGCCGGCTCTCCAACACCTTCACTCCGGGATTGATTGGCTCATGCACCATCTGCGTTTCGCCCGCCCAGCGGCCATAGAGATAGGTCAGCCGGTAGCCCTCGCCCGGAGGCAGGTGCAGTGTGCCCGACTGGGCCGATTCCAGGGTCAGCAGGTTCGGGGTCCGATTGGTAATCAGCGTGTGCTTTTCGACGATGCCCTGCGGATAGACGTGGTAGAAGAGCGACACCTGCAGGTCGTAGCCCTGGTCTTTCGCTTTGATCTCCAGCGTGTCGCCTTTGATCTCATGCGAGACGTATTTCAGAACGGTATCGCGCACGCCGTTCTGCAGCGTCACTTTGATGCCAGGTTCGACAAACAGGCCCGCCCCGTAGCCCGGATACTCCTGCGGCGTGGTCGTTGACGTGCGGTCGAACGAGGCCCACTCGCGCAGCGAACGTGCCGCCGGCAGATCCTGGTCCCGCCACAGGCGCTGGCCGAAATACAGAGGCTGGATTTCGCTACGCTCGTTGACGCCGATGGCGACAGTGTTGGGGCCCGCATCGAGCACAAACACCTTCTTCTCGGCAAGGAATCGGATGGAGTCAGCGCCAAACGCAGGCGCGAGCAGGAGAGCGCAAAGGATAAGGGGTCTCATGGTCGTCGGCAGAAATAGCATATCGGATTCCGGGCTCTGAATCGGAGCCCGGAGGACTACTCGCTGCCGCGCCCGGCGCTATTTCTTCGGAACGGCGCTGCGGAAGAGGAACAGTCCGGACTTGCCGCCGGTGGCGAAATCGGGGCGGCCGTCCCCGTTGATGTCGGCCACTGCGATCTGCATACCGCCGCCCGTCCTGGTCGAATAGTCGATTACGTGCCGCACAAACATCGGCTCGCCCTTGTCGCCCTTGGCGTTCTCATACCAATACACGCCCAGCGGCTCGCGCTCGCCCGGATCCTTCCCGTTGTGCGCCATATACCGCTTGCCGGTCAGCAGGTCCAGCCGGCCGTCCTTGTTCAGATCCACCAGTACGGTGGCGTGTCCCTGCGACCAGGAGTCGTCGATCAGGTGCTTGGCCCACTTGCCGTCCGCGCCCTGCTCCAGCCAGTAGATGCCGTAGTTGTGCGCCATGGAGTACACGAGATCGGCCCGGCCGTCGCCGTTCACGTCCAGCACGTGCAGGAAGCCCGTGTCGCCGAGATCGAAATCGGAGTGGTAAATCCAAGGCTGATTCCGCGGGTCCGCCGGAGCCTCAAACCAGCCCTTCGGCGTAATGATATCCGTCCGTTTATCCCCATTCACATCGCCCGCGCCAATCCCGTGACCATAGCTCTTCGGACTTATCACATGCGGCTGCCAGGCTCCGCCCTTGAATTCATACCAGGTCAGAGGAGCATTGCCGTTGCCGAACTGCGGCAGGATCTCCAGGGCCTTGCCGTCGCTATCGGCGTCCACCAGAAAGGCGAACTCGACGTTGTACTTCGTCTCGATATCCTGGCGCTTCCACTCACCGGCGGCGGTCCCGGGATTCTTCCACCACGAGACATTCTTCGAGAACCAGCCCACGCTGACGACATCCAGCTTTCCGTCGCCATCGTAATCGGCCACCAGGTCAGAGAAGTCATCGACATAGTTATTGAGGAACGGCAAGGTACGGAAGCGGTGCGGAGTCCAGTTCGGCGCCTCATACCAGAACTCCCCGGCCACGATATCGAGGCGTTTGTCTCCATTGATGTCTGCAAACGCCGCAGGCTCCGCAGCGCCTCCGTCGATCATCGATTTGTCGAAGGAAAGCTCCGGGGGACGGGTGACAAAAAAGAAGGCGAGAAGGGCAAGTCGGGAGATCATTGGAATCAGCCAGAATGTATCACACCAAGGGGCCGGGCAGGAGCGTCTCATGCATCCTGGCGGGAGGTGAGGCTTCCAGGCGCACGCACCCTCTTCCACCCTGGTTGCTAGAATGGCGGCAGAGCAGTCCCACCCCAAGTAGAGGAGCAACTCCCTGCCATGCACAAGCTCTCCAGGATTCTGGAAGGCTGGGACGGCTACCAGACCAGCCTTCAGCGCGCGGCCGCGCCCCTCACCAGCGAACAGCTCAACTGGAGGCCCGCACCGGGCCGCCGTACCACGGGCGAACTCCTGCGGCACATCTGCATGGGCCGCGTCACCTGGCTCGACCGCATGAAGGCCCCCGGCATCGAAGCTGTCGCCTTGCGCGTTCCGGAATGGCAGTACGACGAAGACGGCACGCGGGCTGTGGCGGAGGGCGCTATACCGGGCGACGACCCGGCCTCGCTCAACGAATGGCTCGCGCTATCCTGGCAACCCATCCAGCGGCTGCTGGAGGAATGGACCGTCGACGACCTCTTTGAAACTCAGGTGATATTCGACTATGTGGTATCCCGCCAGTGGATCATCTGGAGGATTCTGTCGCACGACACCCACCATGGGGGCCAGCTGGCGACCCTGCTCGCCCTGCAGGGCATCGAAGCCCCGGACTTGCGGGAACAGGGCGGCCACATCGTGATTCCGCCCAGGAAATCCGCTTAGGCTTCACCGCTGTTATTTTCTGCGCTGCGGGTAGATGGTTTCCCCTCTCTTCAGCATCTCGACCAGCGCTTCGATTTTCCTGCGCCGGCCGGCCTCGGTCTTCATGTGATGCACACGGAAGACCAGCGCAAACCGGTTCTGCGCGCTCAAGTTCGGCAGCATCGCCTTTGCCGCCGGCTCGGCGTCAATTGCCGCCTGCAGATCGCCGGGGATCTTCATCTCCTGGCCGCTCGCGTAAGCGCGGTCCCAACGGCCATCCTGCTTCGCCGCCTCCACGGCCCGCAGCCCGTGCTCCGTCATGCGCCCTTCCTTCACCAGCCGGGCGACGTTTTCGACATTGATCTTGCTCCAGATGCTTTTCTTGCCGCGTGGTGTGTATCTTTGCAGGAAGCTCTTCTCATCGAGGCCCTTCCGCACGGCATCGATCCAACCCCAGCACAGCACCACGTCGATCGCTTCCTTGGCATTGATCGACTTCAGCCCCGATCCGACTTTGTGCATCTTGATCCAGACCTCATCGGCCTTGTCGTGATTCTTGCCCAGCCACTGGTAAAAGCTCTCCGCATCCGGGAACTCACGGACTTTCGCCGGATCAACAATAATTGCCGCCATTGGCCAGATCCTACCATTCGCCCGTCGAATAATGTGCTAAAACAAACCCCATGCCGGTAAAGAACTTCACTCGCAGGACGTTTGTCGCCGCAGCCGGCTCAGCACCGGTTTTGGCCACCGAGAATCAGGTCGCGCCCAAGCCCTCCAGCGGCCCGATCAAAATCGTCACCATGTACAAGTTCGAGCCTGAGGAGGTCCGCAAGATTCAATCCGCGACCCAGGCCAGCGTCGAACTCGTCATCGCCCGCGATCGCAAGGAATACCGAACCCTGTTGCGCGAAGCCGACGTCGTCTACGGCGACATCGCCGGCGCCGAACTCGACTACGCCCCAAAGCTGAAGTGGCTTCAATCCGGAGGCGCAGGCATGGAGGGCATGGCCCCCGAACTCAAGACCCACCCGGTGGTCGTCACGAACTACGCGCGCATCTTCGCGCCCGGCATCAGTGAGACCGGCATCGGCATGTTGCTCTGCCTGACGCGCGGCATCACCACCCACTACATGCCGCAGTTCGCCAAACGGCAGATGAAGCCCGTCGGCAATCCCAAATCGGCCGATCACACGGAACTCGTCGGCCGGACCATGGCCATCGTCGGCATGGGCGGCATCGGCTCTTACATGGCGCGCCGCGCCCACTACGGCTTCGACATGAAGATTATCGGCACCGACGCCAAACCGATCTTCAAGCCCGAGTACGTGGACGAACTCCACTCCCCCGACTACTTTCCGGAACTCGTCCCCCGCGCCGACGTCCTGGTAGCCGCCGCCCCGCTCACCCCGCGTACGGAGCGGATGTTCAACGAATCCGTCTTCCGTTCCATGAAGAAGACGGCCTATTTCCTGGCCCTCTCCCGCGGCCGCCTGTTCGACGACATGGCCCTGGTCAAGGCGCTCAAGGAGGGCTGGATTGCCGGCGCCGGCCTGGACGTCTTCCCGCAGGAGCCGCCGCCCAGCGACCACCCCATCTTCGACCTCCCCAACGTCGTCATGACAGCGCACACCTCGGGCTGGAGTCCTGACCGCCAGGTCCGCCTCATCGACTTCTTTGCCGAAAATGTTCGACGCTATGCCGCCGGTCTCCCGCTGGTGAATGTGGTCGACAAGCAGGCAGGCTACTAGAGCGACGGCGATCCACGAGAGTTCGTCGACATCGGCGCGATGGCAGCCGCGCCCCAGGCACGAGCGCGGCTCCCTGCCCGTGCACCGGTGACACCACAGGGCAGCCGTTCACAGGTCAGTCCCGACGGAGTGCCTTGCCCTTCCCGCCCGGCTAGTAGATCGGCACGGGATCCTTGTGTGCCACGCCTCCAGCCCGGATTCCCTCGAAGAAACCTCGCGCCGCAGTCTGCAGCAGAGACAAATCGCTGGGGCCCTGGATAAACCGGAACCCTTCCTCGATCATCCCCTTGATCTCGGAGGCCCCGCCTGGCCCGCCCACCGCCAGGTTGTTCTTCTTCGCCGCGCTCATTACCCGCTCGATGGCGGCCTTCATCACCGGAGCCCTCAACTGTCCCGGGACTCCATAGTTGTACGAGAGATCGTTCAACCCCATGAACAGCACATCGATCCCCGGCACAGCAGCAATCTCCTCGATATGCTCAATCGCCACCGGCCGCTCGACAATGACGATCACCATCACATTGTCGTCGGCCCACTTGGGGTATCCACCCGCGGCCGGCCACCGCATCGAAGCCATTCCAGGCCCCACGCCGCGCCTGCCCACCGGGGGATACTTGCACGCCGCCACCGCCTGCCGCGCGAGCTCCACCGAATCGGTGAAGGGAAAGATCACGCCCAGGCTGCCGATATCCAGCAGCCGCTTGGCCGTCCACAACTCGTTCACCGGAACCCGCGTGAACGGCACGGCCTTTCGCCCTTGCGTCAGCAGCACGATGTTCCGTGTGCTCTCCAGCGTGAGTGGGCTGTGCTCGCCCTCGATCCAGAGAAAATCAAAGCCCGCATTCGCCATGATGGCCGCGGTGTCCGGGTTCGAGGACTGAATCGTCCCCCCAATCACAATCCCCCCGTCACGCAGGATCTTCTTCACCGGGTTCAACAGAACAGGAGCGGACTGCTGGGCCGGCATCATCCCCAAACCGGCCGTCGCGGCCAGGACAAGCAGCAGGACATGGCGCTTCATGGCTCAGGATTATAGCCCCGCCCGGCCGGCCTTGTGCCTGCGAATTTCGTGACGCCGCCAGAGGGGCCAACTGCAGCGGCCACGCCTCCGGCCGGTGATCCTGCCTCAAAACTCCATCCAAACGAGTGAATCTGCAACGAATTCCAGAGTTCGAAATAGATCTCCCGATTGCCCCTCCTTTGGAGGCCCCAACCGTCGTCGAACGCATACCAGCCGCGCCACGGAACTTCCCTGCATTTGCACGCCGCCTAAAGGGTTTTGTGAAATTCCGGGATCGGCAATCGTCAGGAAGCATGAGCCAAGGTGCCCCTGAACGTGACATGAATTCAGTCCTACAAATCCACAATTTGTGACAAAAGTCCTTCCCGGACTCATAACAGCTCGTTAGAATACTGTCTGCATGAGGTCCCCGAGCGACAACTGGAATCAGCCGCAGAACACCCAGCTCTCCTCGTCGGCACCTGGGCCCGCTTACCAGGCCCTGCTGGACATCGGCGCTCACTGCCCCGACGCCCTCTTCGCCACGGACCCGCAGGGGGCCATCGTCTACATCTCCCAGGCCGCCGAGCGGCTGCTGGGTTGCGCCCCTGACGCGCTGGTGGGCCAACCTCTCCTATCTCTTCTTGCCGGTGCGGATCCGTCCAGCCTGCTGCTGTCCACTCAGTCCGCCCTGGCCAACGGTCTCGCGATTCAGGAAGTGCCTCTCACCATCCGGCGCGCAGACGGGCACACCCTTCTCGCGGAACTGAGCGTCACGCCGCTCGTCTCAAACGGAACTCCGGCTGGCGCCACCGGGCTGTTGCGCGAGATCTCCGGCCGCCGCTCCGGCGAGGCCGCCCGCCTGAGTCTCGCTCTGGAGGCTTCACATGCCGGCATTTGGGAGTGGGACCTGGAGACCAATGAGAACTTCTGGTCCGAAGAGCTCTGGAAAGTCTACGGCCTGGAGCCTGACAGCTGCGATCCTTCCTACGAAGCGTGGCTGAATCTGGTCCATCCGGACGATCGCAGCATCGCAGCGCAAACCGTCCAGGCGGCGGCTGCTGAAGGCAAAGAGCTGAGGGTCGAGTTCCGCATCCGCCGCGCCGACGGCTCAGTCCGTTGGATCTTCTCCCAGGGCCGCCTGTTGCGCGTCACGCCCGACAAGCCGGGCCGCTTCATTGGAATTGCTGTCGACATCACGGAGCGCAAGCGCGCCGAGGATGCCCGCCGTCAATCGGAAAGCAGGCTCGCCTTCGCCCTGGAATCCACAGGCACGGGCGCCTGGGACCTCAATCTCCGCGACCATACGGCGGAATCTTCACTCCTGCACGACCGGATCTTCGGTCACGATTCCCTGTCGTCGGAATGGAGCTTCGAGGTCTTTCTCTCCTATGTCCTGCCCGAGGATCGCGCCGAGGTCACCCGCAACTTCCAGAACGTCGTCCAGACCGGAGCCGACTGGGATTTCGAGTGCCGCATCCGGCGCAAGGACGGTGAGATCCGCTGGATCTGGGCCGCCGGCCACCCCCGCCGCGATGCGACCGGCCAGGTCGGTCACATGACCGGTGTCGTACAGGACATCACGGACCGCAAGCGCGCCGGCGAAGCCCTGATCGAGAGCGAAGATCGTCGCCGTGCCATTCTGCAGAACGCCATGGACGGCTTCTGGGTGATCGATTCGGCAGGCAGGATTCTTGAGGTCAATCAAACCTATTGCCGCCTGAGCGGCTACACCGCCGAGGAGTTGCTCGGCATGCACGCCTGGGAGTTGGAAGCCAACGAGACCGAACCCGAGCAACTCGCCCGCTTCCAACGCCTGGTTCACCAGCACGAAGATCGTTTCGAAGCCCGCCACCGGCGTAAGGACGGCACCTCCATCGACCTCGAGATCAGCCTGCAGTATCTGCCCTCCGGCGGCGGCCGGGTGGTGGCGTTCCTGCGCGATATTACAGAGCGGAAGCGGTCAGAACAGGAGCGCGCCAAGCTCCAGGCGCAGTTCCTTCAGGCACAGAAGATGGAATCGGTGGGACGCCTCGCAGGGGGGATCGCCCACGACTTCAACAATCTGCTCACCGTCATCAATGGCTACTCGCAGATGCTGCTCGACAGCCTGACGCCCGTCGACCCGCTGCGTGGCTCGCTTTCTGAGATTCACAAGGCCGGAGAACGCGCCGCCAGCCTCACCCAGCAACTGCTGGCCTTCAGCCGCAAACAGATCCTCTCGCCGCGCGAACTGGACGTCAACCGGATCGTCAAGGATCTCTTGCCGATGCTGAAACGCCTCGTCGGGGAGGACATCGAAGTTCTCATTGCGCTCAAGGCCGAAAGCGGCACAATCCAGGCGGATGTGCATCAGATCGAGCAGGTCATCATGAACCTCGTCGTCAACGCCCGCGATGCCATGACCGAGGTGGGCAAGTTGATCATCGAAACCGCGGACGTTGTCCTCGACGAGCGTTATCAGAAGAGCCATCCGGACGTTCGCCTGGGCCGCTACGCCCAACTAACGGTCAGCGACACCGGCTCGGGCATGGACGCCGAGACCCGTTCGCGGATCTTCGAACCGTTCTTCACCACCAAGGAGGCCGGCAAGGGCACGGGGCTCGGATTGTCCACCGTCCAGGGCATCGTCGCCCAGAGCGGCGGCTATATCGACGTTTACAGTGAGCAGGGGATCGGAACGACTTTCAAGATCTATCTGCCAGCCTTTACCGAAGCGGCCGGCGAGGAGAAGACGCAAGCCGCTGCTGCCGTGACGGGCGGGAAGGAGTCGGTGCTGGTGGTGGAGGATCAGGGCGAGGTCCGGAAGTACGCGGTCGACGTCCTCAAAGCATATGGCTATCGGGTCCTGCAGGCGGCCAGCGCGGTCGAGGCCTTGACGATCAGCGAACACGAGAACCTCGACCTTGTGTTGACAGACGTGGTGATGCCGAACATGAGCGGCCGCGACCTGGTGGAGCGGCTGAAAGCGCGTGAGCCAGGCTTGAAGGTGCTGTACATGTCGGGCTACACCGATAACGTCATCACACACCGCGGCCTGCTGGAAGCCGGCACAGCCTTCATCCAGAAACCCTTTAGCCCGCAGGCTCTGGCCCGGCAGGTCCGGACGGCACTGGGCTCCACAGCCCGCTCTGCTCGCATCCTGGTGGCCGAAGACGAGCCTGGAGTGCGCCGCTTTCTGCGCGATGCCCTGCAGGGACGGGGCTTCTTTGTCACGGAAGCGGTCGACGCGGCTCAGATCCTGCAGCAGTTACAAACCAGCCAGGTGGATTTGGTGGTCACGAACCTGGTGGTTGCGGAACAGGAGGGATTGGGCTCGGTGCTGGCTCTACGCACAGCCGCTCCCCAGACGGGCATCATTGCCCTCTCCGGCGGCATTGCCGGAGAGGTATCCGATCCCAGCCGGATGAGAGGCGCCGATGCGGTGATCCATAAGCCCGTGCGCGTCAATCAATTGCTGGCGAAGGTGAACCAGGTCCTCCGCCTGCGCAACTGATTTCGACTCGGAGCACCCATCGGGATCGCGGATCACACCACCCTGCCGGCCAGCTTTTGATCCCATCCACAGTTCGGCTAGATCGGACGATCCAAAGGCTGCACCGGAATCCGGATCCGATAGAGCGGTTGGCCCGCCGGCCCATGGAGATCAAAGCTCCCGCCGATGCTGGGCGGCCCGGACTGCCCGCCAAGGAACGTAGACGACCGTTCCCGCACATTTCCCTGGGCGCCGAACCCCTGCCAACGCCCGGATTCAAGTGTGGTGGGCGGCGTCACGCGGAAATGCAATTCCACCTCGATCCGCGAGGCGCCGTCCCCGAATACCGCAGCCACGTCGAGCCGGTCGCCATTTCGAGTCCCCTTGAGAGAAGTCAGCGCAAACCGCGTGACATCCTGACCGCCACCCAGATCCTGAACCGGCGCGGCCGGCCGCGAACCGCAGCCCGTCAACATCAAGGCGCCGAATAACACAAGGATCGTGAATACCCTCTGCATCTCTACAGTCTACGATCCAGTCGTTCCCGCCGCGCCGGAGGAATTAGCATGGAGAAATGCGCCTGCTCGTCACGGTTCTCATTACAGTGACTACCCTGTATGCCTGTACCTGCGAGAACACCGCCACGCCCTGCTCGGATACCGGAGGTTCGAATGTGGTCCTTGTGGCGCGCGTCCTGGTCGACAGTGGAGAAGGACACGGCACCGGCCCCGCCCGAATCCTGGTCGAGGAGGCACTGTTCGACGTGCCCGACGGGCTCAAGGAGGTGGACGTAGACACCATGGCGGGGACCAGTTGCTACTACCGTTTGAAGAAAGACGACCGCTACGTAATCTTTGCAAAAAAGCGCGACGGATTGCCCCTCCGGCTGACCGTGGAACCGTGTTCGAAGACCTTCCGCCTTTCGGGGAATGAGCATATTCTCGACGCTTTACGGAACATGGCCCGTGGCGGTCCCTCCCGCCTGGTCGGCATCGTCAGACGTAGCGTGGGCGACTATTCCATGGATGGCGCCGTGGCAGGTGCATCCGTCGTGGCTCTTTCCAGTACGGATCGGTACGAGACCGTGTCGGACGCCTCTGGCCGATACGAAATTAGCAGCATTGCGCCCGGTCAATATCAGATGGAGATTACGAAACAAGGATTTGTGCCCGATCAGCGCTTCAATCGCCGCTGGTCGGGCTTCTTCTTCTCCGGTAATGCCGAGGACATCAAGGAACGAGAGGCGCGAGGCAATGTCTTCATTTGGAAGGGAGCCTGTCATGTTTGGGATCTCAGCATGTGGCCGAACGGCAGGATCGCTGGCATCGTCAGAAACACCGCCGGCCAACCGCTCGGAGGTGTGACCGTCCAGGCCTTCGCGTTGGAGAAGAATGGCAAACAGGCATCTCGCCCATTGCGTACAGGGGTTACGGACGATTCCGGGAACTACAGGATCGAGCCACTGCCTGGCGGTGATTATTTCATCGGAGTGAACGCGCAATCAGACAGCGATGCTTCCCCTTACCCACCAACTTTGTTCGGTAAACAGGACAACGGTTCCGACGGCACGCGTGTTCCTATCTCAGATGGCGGCGAGGCGAACCACGTGGATCTCGTTCTGCCAGGCCGGCGAACGCCAGCCAGCCTCAGCGTCCTCGTTGTCACTGCGAACGGAGCCCCACATGCCGGCGCCGGCGTGCGAATCCTCAATCCGGCCGGTGTCCAGAGAGGGTACGCGAAGGAAGAAACAAAAGTGGACGGTGTCACTGAGCTTCCGGTATACCTCAACGAGCAATACATCGTGGAGGCTTACTCCTTTCATCGCCCTGACAAAGATACTCCGGGCACCTACGACTCCCTCGAGGGCCGAGTCACCGTGGAAGTGTCCAAGCCAGGTATGCAGGTGACAGTTGTGCTGGCCCCGAAGACGCTTCAACCGCTTGGGAAGCTGCTCAAGAATTGAAAATGACCTGCTCCCAGCGGTCATCGTTACCGCGATAGCAGGCTGCAATTGTGGCGTCGTAATCCGGTCCAATCCCTAAGGCACCGCCCTCTCCACGGCGCAAGCGCCCATGGCCAGTAGGGTCGAGGGCTCGCCCCATTCCCTCCCACCCGCAACTCCCATATACTTGACTAACTCGTCCACCTCAGACCTCCCAAAGGAGCGCCCCATGCCCAATGCAGTAGTCAACTACGACGGCAGCATCACCGCCTCCCCCGCCCAACTCGCCTTTCCGGAATCTGTCGCCGATATCCAGGCCATCCTGCGCGACCCTCAGCACTACCCTGGTCCCGTCCGCGCCGTGGGCAGCTATCACTCCCTCACCCCCTGCGCCTCTTCCGACGGCACGATGATCAACATGTCGCGCATGAACAAGGTGCTCAACATCGACATGGCCGGCCAGACCATCACCGCCCAGGCCGGCATTCAGTTCATCGACGCCTCCAAAGAACTCCGCAAGCACGATCTCCAGTTCATGACCAACATCGAGATCGGCAACATGACCCTGGGCTCCGCCGCCTGCTGCCACACCAAGGACGCACTCGACGGCATCGAATTCGGCCAGGTCAACTCCTATCTCACCTGC
This sequence comes from Acidobacteriota bacterium, assembly GCA_017307505.1. Lineage (GTDB taxonomy): Bacteria > Acidobacteriota > Terriglobia > Bryobacterales > Bryobacteraceae > Paludibaculum. Next base: position 96,851 of record JAFKEE010000046.1, read on the forward strand.
CTCAAATGGGTCACTCCCACCGGCGAACTTGCCGAAGCCTCGGAAGACAAAAACCCGGACCTCCTCCGCATGATGCGCGGCAGCTACGGCCTGGCCGGCGTCGTCTACGAAGTCACCTTCCGCATCAAGCCCATCGAGGCCATCCACCTCACTTACCTGCCCCGCCCCGTCGAAGAACTCACTCAGGAGGAAGTCGACGAATTAATGGACTCCTCGGAAGGCCTCATCTGCTGGACCGTGGGCCGGACCGCCGTCTTCCAGCAGCGTAAGCGCGTCGAGGACAAGCACATCTTCAGCGGGCTGCTCGCCGCCTTCCGCCGCCGCCTCTGGAACAGAAGCGGAGCCTACGCCGGTCATCTGCTCGAATCGTTTGTCGACAACCGCGAAGTGCGAGACAGACTCCAGGATGGCCTCTTCCACTTCGACGAGTTCATGTACGGCACCCTCCGCCTTTTCGGGGGCATCACGATCCTGGCGCCTGACAAGACCATCGACTACAGCAAGACAAAGCCCGAAGCGAAATACGCATTCACCTTCTGGGCCTTCCCCCGTTCCCGCTGGCTTTCCGTTCTCCGCGATTACCTCGATTTCGCCGACGCGCACTACAAAGCCACCGGCTTCCGCTGCAACATGCCGCTGGGCGCCTACCACATCCACCGCGACACGCATTCGATCCTCTCCTACAGTCACGACGAGGAGATCTTCTCGATCGACCCCATTCACGCCCCCGTCGACCTGCCCGCCTGGCAGAACTTCCTGCGGGCGTTCAACGAGTTCTCCTTCGAACGCGGCGGCATCCCACTCTTGAATCAGAGTCCCTTCGTGGAACGCCGTCACGTGGAAGCGGCCTACGGCCAGCGCTGGCGGGAATTCTCAGACTGGATCGCCCAGCAGGACCCGGCCGGCCGGATGCTGAACCCCTATTTCGCCGCCCTGCTCTCGAAGTCCGCCGCGCAGACCCAGCCCTGACCGCAGTAAACCGGCACCTCGTCCCACTCAACCAGGCCCGGCCGCAAGGCAGGGCCTCCCCCCGCTGCGAACCGCGACGGGAAAGGAGCCCTGAGGGCTCTGCAGGCCACGAAAGCGCACCAAGCCGCCCACCCGTCCCCGGCCCCGGAGCGCCAGCGACGGGCTAGCCAGGCCATCTTCAACGGAGCGGGCCACGGCCACGCGCGCCTCCTCAAACCCGCCGCAACACCCCGCCGAGGCACCGTCCTGTCCGCAAACTTGACACTTCTGTACTTCATTCGGACAGTACCCCATTCCACCCCTCAGGTCGCCTCTCTTCAACCCATTGAAAAGACAGCCTTTCTGCTCCCGCTCCGTTTGGAGCTCAATCTGCACTAAAGCCACCGACGCGCTCCTGCGAGCGCCGCCGAGGCAGTAAGGAAGAGGAGATGAATCAAGTCACTCAGACCACGCCCGGCGCGCCCCATGCAGTCTCCTGCCCCAAGCCAGAGACAGCCTTTGTGCTGAGCGAACTGCTCACCGCCACATCCAGCACCGCGGTTCTCATTGGCTTGCTCTTGCCTGCGGTTCAGAAGGCTCGCGAGGCCGCTTCCCGCGCCCGGTGCCAGGACCATCTGAGGCAGATCGGGGCTGCGATTCAGTCCTACCGCGGCCGGACCGGGTATTACCCCGCCACCCTCGGCGAAGCCCTGCGCACCGCTCAGTTTCCCGCCTCCGGCGAGATGGATGGGTATAAGGCGTCCACCTACGTCGTCCGCCAGGCAGGCTGGAGCTTGACGCTCAATCCGGTCCCGGGCGTCACCGGCTCAGACTCGGGGCGCGTCGCCGGCACCGTCAATAACGGCTTTGCCCTCGAGATGACACCCGCGCCCGGAGCCGAGGAAGGGCGCATCCGGATGCTCGATGCGGTTCGCGCCCACGCCGCCGAGGCGTTCGCGCAGATTGCCGCCCTGCTGCCATACGCCGAACAGGAGTCCCTCTTCCGGCAGCTAGCCCCCGCCGTGCAGCAGCCCGCTGCGGGCAGCACCGCCTTTCACGCACTGGCGGGCAGCGACGGCCAGGTGAGTCTCAACAGCATTTCGGGCGTGCTGGACGGCACTTCCAACACCATCTTCTTCGGCGAGGTGGCCTCCATCCTGTCCGCTTTTTGGATCGCCGCCGCCCGCGATCTGCACCTGGGCGCATATGGCGAGCGCTGGCAATCCCTGCCCGGCATCACCATCATTCCGTCCCCGGCCGGCGCGGATACGGCCCCCGGCACCTTCACATTCTTCAGCTATGATTCGCTGGTCGCACTCACATCCCGCCTCGTGCCCGGCCGCGTCGAAGCAGAGCAGTTGCAATCCTGGTTGTTGGCCGCCCGACAGGCGGCGAAAGACGGCAACCATCCGGCCGAACAGGCAGCCATGAAATCCTACATGGGCGCGGTCATCATGAGCGCCGGCCAGCAGACGCCGGCCATCAGTCCAATCAACGCTCAAACCCTCACTTCCATGGGCTGGGCGTCCTTCCCCTGGTAGCACTCAGGCAACAAACAAAAGAAGCTGCGGCGGGACGCCTCCAGAGGGCATCCCGCCATTCTCTTTGCGCTGCAGAATAAACGAGCCGCGGCATGCAAACTCTATGCCCTCGCAGTTCCACATGGGTAACCCACCGGGGTCCCAGGCCTGGCGCAGGCGTTGCGGTAAGATCGGTGGGTCTCTCAGGAATGTGGACTCGCGGGCCCCACCCCATGCTCACAAATCGCCCGGGCAACGCCGCAAGACGGATCCTCCCGACGGCCGGGAGCGCGAATCGCCCGCACAGCCAATCCGCCGCGCAACAGAATTGCTCCCCAATGAACACACGCATCATCTACTGGGCCATTACCTCGGCGCTGGCCGGCTTCCTCTTCGGCTTTGACACCATCGTCATCTCCGGCGCGGAGCAGACAATTCAGCGGCTGTGGGGCCTCAGCCCTGGACTTCACGGACTCGTGATGGGCTCCGCCCTTTACGGCACCGTGCTCGGCTCTCTGCTCGGCGGCTGGCCCACCGATCACTTTGGCCGCAGGAAGACGCTCCTGTTCATCGGGATCCTCTACATCGTGTCTGCCTTGGGCTGCGGCTTCGCCACCGGACCAGCCATGTTCGTCGCCGCCCGCATACTGGGCGGCATCGGCATTGGCGTATCCACGGTGGCGGCGCCTCTCTATATCTCCGAGATCGCTCCGCCCGCCTATCGCGGACGCCTCTCGGGCATGTTTCAGTTCAACATCGTCTTCGGCGTGCTCGTCGCCTTCGTGTCAAATGCCCTCATCGCCCAGGTTGGCGGTGTGGATGCCTGGCGATGGATGCTCGGCATCGCCGCCTTCCCTTCCATCCTCTATGCGGTGTTGTGCCTCGGGCTGCCCGAAAGCCCCCGCTGGCTGCTCAGCCGCAAACACGACCGCGCGGCCGGCCTCCAGGTCCTGCGCCTGATCGAACCGGATCTGTCGGACACCCAACTGGAAGCTCACGCGGAGGAGATGGCCGCCGCCGCACACGCCGAACAGACCGTCGCCGCCGCCTTCTGGACACCGCGGCTGCGCATCCCCATCCTCCTGGCCATCCTCGTCGCCTTTTTCAACCAGCTCTCGGGCATCAACGCAGTGAACTACTTTGCGCCGCGTATCTTTGAGATGGCAGGACTCACCGAGAAGGCCGCCCTGCTGCAGTCCGTCGGCATCGGCGTCGTCAACATTATCTTCACGATCCTCGGCCTCTCTTTGATCGACAAACTGGGCCGGCGGACGCTGCTCTACATCGGCTCCATCGGCTACATCCTCTCTCTCGGTCTCACCTCCTGGGCCTTCGCGACGCACCATTACGCCATCGTCCCCGCCTGCATCTTCTTCTTCATCGCCGCCCACGCCATGGGCCAGGGAACGGTCATCTGGGTGCTCCTTTCCGAGATCTTCCCCAACCGCCACCGGGCCGAGGGCCAGGCCCTGGGCAGTTTCACCCACTGGATCTTCGCGGCCCTCCTGACAACCTTCTTCCCGATGATGGTCTCGGCCTTCGCGCCCGCCCAGGTCTTTCTCTTCTTCTGCGGCATGATGGTGCTCCAACTCATCTGGGTGAAAACAATGGTGCCCGAAACGAAGGGCGTCTCCCTGGAAGCCATGCAGCACACCCTGGGCCTGGACACGGAGGTCTAGCTACCGCCGGCTGCTCAGGCCCATAGTGCCGGCGGCCGTCTCCCTGCCCGGCTGTCACTCCATCCCGCTAGTAACCCGGGAACATCACCATCCACTGCTGCCCTTTCAGCCAATGTTGGTGATATCCGAACGCCCACAACTCAAGAGTCGTGACGCCGGTGCCCAGCCGCATCAACGCAGCCAGATGCCGAGTCTGTGGAAAACGCCCGACTGGTACCGTGTCATAACTCTCGGCAAGGACCATCCCGTTGGCTCTCAGCTGAAACCCGACAAACGCACCGTTGATCGACTCGTCCTTCGGTTGAAAGGAACCAATCCAGTCGCAATAAACCAGCGCCGCGGAAGGCATGAACACGGGCAGTTCCACCACCTTCTGCCACTCGCCCACCAGGTCCATCGTGACTCGGTCCGTAAGCCAGCCGCTGTGCATCAGCCGGATGCCCAACCCCTGCCGGGGCCCAAGCAGCTGAGCACTCCCGATGGACCAATGCTTGCCGCTCGACCGTGCCTGCACCAGCAGCACCGGCGGCTCCCCATTCTCGCCTTCGTAGATGCCCGGACTTCCTCCGCCATTGGCCACATTGTCGTCCGCCTGCACAAACCAGGGAACCTCCCAGGAATGCAGGAAGAACCCGTCCGGCGCGTACCCCCAATGGATTCCGTCGTCGGAAATCGCATGGCCCATCGAGCCATTGTCCGACGCCAGTTCCTGCGTGAAGAACAGATGGTAACGCCCATCCAGGAATGCGGCCTGCGGAGCCTCCATCGGAGCCCGTGTCGGAGCAAAGGCCGTTCCCTGTCGGGCCCAGGGGCCTTCCGCATGCTCCGAGGTCGCATAGCAGATTGAGCCGGAGCAGGCAAAATAGAGAAACCATTTATCCCCGATCCGGAGGATCGTTGGATCGTAAATCGTCTCACCCTGGCCCGTGGTTGGATTGGTCTCGCCGGCGACCGCAGTCCCACTCACTGACCAGGGCCCGCCCGCATCGTTCGCTGTCGCATAGCCAATCTGCAGCCTGTGGTTTTCGTTGTCGACAAAATACATGTGCAGCGTATCGCCCTCCAATGTCACATCGGGTGCGTACACCCAATGCCGCGGGTCAGGCGAGGCAACCGCGGTGTCGGCAAAATGCCACTCGGCGAGGTTCTCACTGACAAAATGGTCGATTTGCCAGGATTGGTCAAAAGCTCCACTATTCACAAAAGAGGAAACCCAGACGTGATAGCGGTCGCCGATCTTGAGGACACGGCTCGGATCCTTGAAGCTGCGCTCAACCCCGTACTCAACGGTACCGGTGATGCCCGGAGTGGCCGACAACCACTTCAACTCAAAAGTGCCTGAATTGACGGACTGACCCAGGCACAGGCCGCTCGAAAACAGTACGGCCGCCGTCGTCCATTTGGGGATTAAAGAACCCCATAGTCTGCTATGCATTTCTCCTTAATTGAATCATACTTTCCCGCTCCAACCGGAGATCCTGCAGTAATACTGGATTCGCCTTAGCCCAGCCCCGGGCCAGCCGGAGCGCGCTCTGCGCTACCATCGACGTAGTCAGATCAGTTCACGATTAACGAGGGGCGTGCATCGATGAGCAGGATCGAACTCAAAGTCAACGGCCGTTCTCACACTCTGGACGTCGAGCCGGCCACACCGCTGCTCTACGTGCTCCGCAACGACCTCGGCCTGCAGGGTCCCAAATTCGGCTGCGGACTCGCTCAGTGCGGCGCGTGCAAAGTCATCATCAACGGCGCCGCGGTCACCTCCTGCGTCCTGCCGGTGGCTTCCGTCAAGGGCGAAATCACCACCCTCGAAGGACTCGCATCCAACGGGAAACTCCATCCGCTGCAACAGGCCTGGATCGACGAGCAGGTCCCGCAATGCGGCTTCTGCCAGAACGGCCAGATCATGACCGCCAAGGCGCTGCTCGACAAAACGCCTCATCCCACTAGCGCGCAAATCCGTCAGGCGATGAACGATACTCTGTGCCGCTGCATGAGCTACTACCGCGTCCAGGTCGCCATCAAACGTGCCAGCCAGAGGATTGCCGGACCCGCGCCCACCGCCGAGGAGAAGGAAGTCCAGGCATGAAACCCGTGGAATCCTTTCCCCGGGAGATCGAAGACCTCCTCTCCACACACCGCAGAGGCTTCCTTCGCAGCGCCGGACTCCTCGCCGTCAGCTTCAGCGGTTGGCTCACCAGCGCCGGCGCTCAGAACGCCGCGGCGCCCCAGCCCCCTGGCCCCTACCCCACACCCGACTTCCGCCAGGTCGACTCCTGGATCGTCATTCACGAAAACAACACCGCCACCTTCTACGTGGGCAAGACGGACCCCGGCCAGGGCACCGGCACCGGCTTCCGGCAGCTCATGTCCGACGAACTCGACATCGCCTTCGAAAAGACCACCTGCATCATGGGCAGCACGGACAATACGGTCGATCAGATCGGATCCGGCGGGTCCACTGCCATGGAACGGGATTCGTGGCCCATGCGGCGGGTCGCCGCCGAAGCGCGCCGGGTGCTCCTCGAAATGGCCGCCGCCCGCCTGGCCGTCCCACTCGAGCAACTGACCGTGCGCGATGCAGTCATCTCAGCGCGAGCCGATGCCGCGAAACGCGTCACCTACGGCGAGCTCATCGGCGGCAGGAAGTTCAGCATCACCCTGACCGGGGACAGCATCAATTCAGTCACCGGCCGGGCAAAAACAAAACCGGTCCCCGAACTGCACTACACTGGCCAATCGCCGCAGCGCGACGACATTCCCGCCAAAGTGGACGGCTCCCTGAAATGGGCGGTGGACGTCAAACTGCCGGGCATGGTGCACGCGCGCAACGTCAAGCCTCCGTTCGCCGGCGCCACGCTGACAGCCGTCGACGAGTCGTCGGTCAATTCACTGCCCGGCTTCGTCAAAGTGATGCGCAAGGGCAACTACCTCGCCGTGGTCTGCGAACGCGAGGAACAGGCGATCCTCGCCGCCCGCCGGCTCAAAGCCACCTGGCGCAAGCCCGCCACTCCACCGTTCCCCGCCTCCGCGCAGCTCTTTGACTACATGCGGACAGCATCCTCCGCTTCTGGGACGCCCGGAGCGGAAGCCGCGCCCACGGTGGTGGGCAATCCCGACGCCGCCTTCGCCGGAGCAGCCCAAACGCTCGAAGCCGAATACGAGATCCCCTTCCAGGGACATACCGCCTTCTCCGGCGCACACGCCATGGCCGACCCTTCCAAAGGCCAGATGACCATCTACTCGAACGACATGAAGTCGTACGGCATGCGGCGCTGCGTCGCGGCCTTCCTCGGCATGCCCCCGGACCGCGTCCGTGTGGTCTGGATGTTCGGGCCGCAGGGCTACGGCCGCTCGGCAGCCGAAGACGCCGCCTGCGAGGCCGCCTGGATCGCTCGCGAACTCGGCCGGCCTGTGCGCGTCCAGTGGATGAGGGACGAAGAGACGGCTTGGGACACGAAAGGCCCGGCGTTTCTGGTGAGCCTGCGCGGCGCTCTCGATCGCGATGGGCGGCTGTCCGGCTACTCCTACCGGGCGCTCTCCTGCGACGCCAACCACCTCGGCTACAACGAGCCCGATAGCGTCCTCATCGCCCAGTTCATGGGCGTTCGCAAAACCCGGCCGGCCGCCGGCAGTGCCGCCCTGCCGTCCGACATGTACGCCATCCCCAATCGCAGCATGGAAGGCCGCGTCGTCGGCCTCCCCATGCTCTGGGAAACACCCTTACGGACGGGCAATCTCCGCGATCCCAACGGCCCGCAGGCGACCTTTGCCGCCGAGTCGTTCATTGACGAAGCCGCCGCGGCCGCCAAGGCCGATCCCTTGGAATACCGACTCCACCTGCTCCAGTCCGCCGGCGGCGACGACGATGCGTTCCGCCGGGCACGGTCCCTCGCAGTCCTCAGGGCCGCTGCGGCCGCCTTTGGCTGGACGCCCCGGCCCTCCCCCCTGCGGAGCCAGGCGGCCGGACCCATCCTCACGGGCCGCGGCATCGCCTACTCCTTCCGGGGCCGAACCATCGTCGCCCAGATTGCGGAGGTGGAAGTGAACCGCACCACGGGTCATGTGTGGGCGAAGCGTCTGGTCTGCGCGCACGACTGCGGTCTTGTCGTCAATCCCGAGGCCCTGCGCCGCGCCGTGGAATGCGGCACCCTGCACGGCCTCAGCCGGGCGCTCCACGAGGAAGTCCAGTTCAACACCGAAAAGGTGACCAGTGTCGACTGGATCTCGCACCCGGCCCTGCGCCACGCCGATGTACCCGATCGAATCGACGTCGTCCTGGTAAACGGCGATCCCAACCCGAATCGCCCCGATCTCCCTCCCTACGGAGCCGGAGAAGCGGCCCTCAAACCCATGCTCGCCGCCATCGGGAATGCGATCTACGACGCGACCGGAGTCCGCATCCGGAGAGTTCCATTCCGCGACGATCGCGTGCTGGCTGCTCTGAAAGCCGCGGGCGTCTGAGAGCGCCAGGTCAACCGGACCCCTCGGACCCGGCCATCGTATTCCGGCTCACTCCGAGCGCAATGCCTGCACAATGTCCACCCGGGCCGCCCGCGCCGCCGGAGCCAACGACGCCACAAGCGCGGCCAGCAGCAGCACGGCCGCCGAACCAGCGACAGGCAGCGCCCCAGGCATCCTCATCCCCTGCACGAAGCTCCCGGCCAGGCTCGCCAGGGCATACCCGCCCGCGGCCCCGGCCACAATCCCCACGCCCGCAATGAACGCCCCCTGGTTCAGCACACCCATCACCAGGTGGCGCGGCTGCGAGCCAATCGCCAGGCGGATGCCGAACTCACGCGTCCGGCCGCTCACCGAAAACGCCAGCACGCCGCCCACGCCCACCACCGCGATCGCCAGCGCAACGGCAGCGAAGCCTCCGAACACCAGCGTGTTCAACCGGTCCGGCGAGAGCACTTCAGCACGGATGTCTTCCAAGGTCGCCGCCCGCTCCACCGGTTGCTCCGCCGACTTCTCCCGAATAATGCGCGTCACCGGCGTGATCAGCGAATACGGATTCCCGCTCGTGTGGATGAACAGGTTGCCCGCCCACAGTTGCTCCTGCGAGAACGGGTGATACACCGTCATCGCTGGACCCGCCACCACGTTCTCATCGTCGACATCGGCCGTCACCCCCACAATGCGCCGCGGCTCCGTGCTGATATCCACGAACTTCATCACCGGGTCGGTCCACGTCAGGTGATGGTTCACCGCATCCTGGTTGGGGAACAGCCGCGCGGCCAGGCTTTGGCTCACGATCACCACCTGCTCGCCGCCCTTCTTGTCGGCCTCGTTGAAATCACGCCCGGCGATGATCGGAACGCCCAGCGAGCGGAAGTAGCCCGGCGAAACGGTACGGAACCGGGCCCGCGGATCCTCTTCCCCCGGAGCCGGCACCCGCCCCTCCGCCGTAAAGCTGAAGCCCGGGCCAAATTTGCCGCCATCGCGCCAGGGCATGAACGTGCCAAGAGCCACCGCATCCACGCCCGGAAGCGAGGTGATCTGCCGCAGCGTCTCTTTGTAGAAATTCAGCACCTGCTCAGGCGTCTTGCCATACGACATCACCGGCACGCTGACAGTCAGTACCCGCTGGGTATCGAATCCGGTCCGGGCCGATTGCAGGGAGATCAGCGTCTTGATCAGCATCGCCGCCCCGGCCAGCAGGACAAAGGAGGCGGCAATCTGCGTCACGGCAAACACCCGCAACCGGCGATTCGCGCTGCCCGTGATCCGTACGCCGCCGCTCGTCGGTCCAAACCCGCGCGAGGCATCGGCCGAAGGCAGCCGCGGAACCATCGCCAGCGCCACCGCGGCCACCAGCGCCAGACCGGCCCCGACCCACAGCATGCTGGCATCCACCGAAAGGTCGAGCGCACGCACGGAGAAACGGGAAGCATAGCGAGCCAGCACGGCCAGCATCGGCCCGGCGCTCAGCACCCCCAGCAGCGCGCCGGCTCCGCAGAGCACAAGGCTCTCCGCCAGCAGCGTCCGCCGCAGCGCGCCGGTGGTGGCGCCCAGCGCGGCACGCGTGCACAGTTCACCCTCCCGCCGCACGGTCCTGGCCAGAATCAGGTTCGCCACGTTCGAACAGGCGATGACAAACATCAGGATCGAAGCGCCCAGCAGCACCAGCAGCACAGTCCGCGCGGGCGAGGTGAGCTGATCGCGCAATAGCCGGGCATCCACCTGGAAGTTGGCCTTCGGCGAATACGACTCCGAGTGCTGCCGGATCATCGACCCGTACACCGTGCGCAGCTCGGCGCGCGCCGATTCCAGCGTCGCACCCGGCGCCAGGCGCCCGAACAATTGCGTCATGCGATGCACCCGGCCCGTGACCATCGTCGCCGACAGGTGATGAGGACTCGTCACGACATTCGCGATGATCTCCGTTTCCGACGGATACGGGATCGCCGGCTCCAGCACACCCACCACGGTGGCCGAACGCTCGCCCAGGCGGATCGTCTTGCCCAGCACCGCCGGGTCGCCCTTCGTCTGCGTCATCCAGAATCGATGCGTGAGCACACACGCGCCCGCGGCATTCGGCCCGTCGTCCTGCTTGTTCAGCAACCGGCCCAGCACGGGCCGCAGCCCCATCACCTCGAAATACGAACCATCCACGACACCAGCGCGGACTTCCCGGGGATCACCCAGCCCCACCATGGTGAAATCGATCGTGGAAAACTCGCCAAATGAGTTGAACGATTTGACCCCGGCGCGCAGGTCCTGAATCTCCGGCACGGAGAAGGCTACCTCTCCGGCGCCCATCCCGGGCGCGCTCTGCTGGATGTAGACCAACCGGTCTTCGCCCCGATTGACCAGGGGCCGCAACAGCACACCCCGCACCAGCGTGAAGATGGCCGCGTTGGCGCCGATCCCCAGGGCCAGAGTAAGCACGACGGTTGCGGTGAGCCCCTTCGCGCGAGACAGCGAGCGGATCGCAAATCTCAAATCGTGCAGGAAGCTGGAAATCAGTTCACGGTACTGCCCTTGTGTGCCGTCGTGCCCAGTCATGGAAACTCCTCTCGGTTCTACTGGTACGTCGAACCGGCCCCGGCAAATTCGACAGCCCGGAATGAGTTTTTTATGCCTTCAGATTCTGCGACTTAGAATACCAGCAACCGATCCAGCCACCCGCAAGCCCCAATCGCAATCCGGGTAAGGGAGGGGTCCCCCCGCGCGAACCGCGACTGGTAAGGAGCGGGCCACGGCCGCGGGGGTGTCTTGAAAGGAGTATCCCGTAGCCCTGCAGGCCTCGAAACCGAACGAAACCCACAGTGGGCCGGCACAATTGGGACGGCGGACCCCCTGGTCGGCCACCCGGAGGCGCACCGTGGCTCAACGGCCTGACTTTCAATGGAATCCCGTATGGCCCAGGGGGCCGCGAAACCGCACAAAGCCGCCCACCCTTGCCCAATCCCACAGCGTCAGCGACGGGCTACCGGCACGTCTTCAACGGAGTGCTCGCCCCGCACGCAGCCAAAGCGGACATACCCGCAACGAACCACAACCGGCCGGCCCAGCTGCGAACCGCGACTGGTAAGGAGCGGGCCACGCCGCGGGGGTGTCTTGAAAGGAGTATCCCGTCGCCCTGCAGACCCCGAAACCGAACAAAACCCACAGTGGGCCGGCACAATTGGGACGGCGGACCCCCTGGTCCGCGGACGACCCCCTGGTCGGCCACCCGGAGGCGCACCGTCGCTCAACGGCTTGATTTTCAATGGAATCCCGCATGGCCCAGGGGACCGCGAAAGCGCACAAAGCCGCCTGCCCTTGACCAGTCCCACAGCGTCAGCGACGGGCTACCGGCACGTCTTCAACGGAGCGCTCGCCCCGCACGCAGCCAAAGCGGACGTACCCGCAACGAACCACAACCGGCAGGGCCCCCGCGCTGCGAACCGCGACTGGTAAGGAGCGGGCCACAGCGGTACGTTCCGAGGACATAGGTAACAGTCGGAAATGGAGCTCGGGAGCGTGAAGGGCAGTCCAGCATTGGGTATGCCCTGGAAAGAGGTCCGAGTGGAAGAACAACGACTGTCGATCGTTCAAGAACATCGAGATGGGGCCTCAATTTCGAGCCTCGCTG
>JAFKEE010000047.1 GCA_017307505.1 Acidobacteriota bacterium
CAACATTTGATTATCAAAGAACCACCGGGGAAGCCGTCCACTGCGACGACACCCGAAACAGCTTTAGAACGTTCACGGCGAAAGCCCAGGGCTCGCAAGAGAACAGATCCCGGCACCCTCGGAGATTAATTCACGAGGCAAAGAGCGGGTCCGGCTCCTGTTAGGGCCGAGTTCTGTGGTTGTCGAGGCACCCCGAGGTGCCTGGGGATGGGGCGGGTACCTAAAGGCCCTTGCGGAGGGCGACCGGCATACTCAGTGTTCCGCGCCCTGCCCACTGCACGAACTGGCCGTACCAGGTTGCATCTTTGGCGGAGCGGGCACAGCCCTCTGCCGCAACTGGGCTACGCGAACGCTTGCCATCGCCGCGCGCCCCTTCCAGTCTCGTGTTCACTGACATTCGTCACCTCGGGCCAGATTATAGAAGGCGGCCTGCCAGCGATTTGAAGGAGAGCAGCATTGTGGGTGCCGGCCGGAGTTTATTTCCTTGGTGTTACGGAGAATGTGAAATCTACATTAAGGCGTGACCGGAATTCTGGGTTGGGTTCTTTTTGGGAGAAGCCGCAGAGGACGACGCTGAGCATCGGGTCCCCTTCAAGTCTGGCCCCATGACACCCGCCCTCGTCCCGCCGGGGTTTTCCATCTTCTAATAGCACACCGGGTTGCAGCATTTGTGGTCAATGGCGCAGGGTTCGGCCCGCACGACGAATGGATGGCCGTCCTGAGTTCGGTGGATGAGAGACCGGCGGAACTGCGAAGAGGAGGGTGTGGCAATTTCTGAGTTCCGCGGTGATTCCAACCAATTGGGGGTCAGGTTGTGGTGATTCGGGCCGGGACGGGTGAGGCTGATGGGCATCACAAGCCTGGAACTCAACCAGGTTGTACGCTAATGGATGTGGTCACTTCCAACAGTAATATCCCCGACCCACAACATCTGGCAGCCCTATTGAGTGATGTTGACAAACAAATAGACCAGGTTCTGATCGAGTGACGGCGGGCTGTCGTGATGGGCCATCCAGGTCGCGGCGTCGACAAGGAACTCGACCCCGACGAGCCGCAGGCCCTCAACTGTTTGTTCGTAGATCAACGCTTCCGGATGCAGGACGTCGATCTTGCCGTCGCCGACCAGTTGGAGATTCACATAGTGTATGCCCATGGCCCCGCGATCCTGGCCAGTGACACAGCGGAACAGAGGCTGATAGCCGGCGGGGGCGGTGGCATTGACATCGACGAAGCTCCTGTTTGATTCGCGAACGATTCTGACGAGAGCGGAGGGCACGCCGTGGTTTTGGCCGGCATGCGCCTGATGAGGATCGTCGGCCGCTGCAAGAAATGCCGTCGTGGCGGCCAGCATGCCGAGAGCGAGAGCCAGCCGGCTGCCCGCGGACTTGTGGAGGATCGGGTTCATTGTCATCTTCATTGGCTTGTCCTTTCGCAGTTGGAGGTGATTTCAGTGGACTGGCACAGTGCCGAGGCTGCGGCCGGTCAGTTCCTGACGATGGCGAGATCGTGCAGCGCGGCGCCTCAGGCCGCCGAAGGCCAGCAGGGAGAGCCCGCCGCCAATCAACAGCAAGCTGGAGGGTTCAGGCACTGCAGCGGTCTCCGCAAGCAGAAAGTTCGAGGCGGAGAAGGCGGGCAGTTCGTTGAGCATGGCCTCGCCGCTTTGGCCGTTCAGTCCCAGCATGCGGGCGAGGATCTTCAGATCCGCGGTGTTTCTACTCAGGTCGTCCGAGTAGACCAGGCGCGGCAGTTTCAGGCTGCTGTTGAAGTAGATGAACAAGCCCGGCCCGGGGACGGTGATACGGATGGCGAGGATGTCGGCGGCGTTGCCGGCTCCGAAGGGAGTGAGAGGGTTGTCGTCGTTGTCGGTGGTTTGCAGCACAATGACGTTGGCGTTGGCGGGAATGGAGTTCGCGAGCCCGTTGGCGAAGCGGAACTCACTCATACCGAAGGCCGGTCCGCTGAAAACGAAGGACTCCGTAGGGGTGTTGAAGTTGATGAAGAACTCGCCGCCGATCACCTGCCTTCCAGGTGTATTGCGCAAGGTGGATCCTTCAAACGGATCGATCCCAAAGTTAAGGCTGGAAGCCGTGGCAACAGAGCCGAATCCGGCAAGAAGAACTCTGGCGGCGAGTAGACGCAGAGTGGGCGAGAGCTCCAGGGTCTTGAGAATGTTCATTTGTTGTTTCCTTCCAAACTGTCTGTGTTGTCGCCGAGCCTGATTTCAGGAGGCGTGAGGGCAACTGCGATGCCGGGTTCGGCCCGTTCGCCGTCGCGGTTGTTGTGTAGGCGCAGAAGGCGTCCACCGCCTGCCCGCAGGAGTTCCTGCATGCGGCCCGTATGGCGGCTAGCGGATGCCGCGCAAACGCTGGGTGATCCCAGCGAGGTGGTGATAGCTATGCCGGACGGCGTGATCTTCCAGCAGGAACTGGCACGTCAACGGTGCTCCGGCATACAACGACACAGGCGCGGCCCGTGCCAGATCCTCATCAGTGAGAGCACGGATGGAGGCGGCTGCCGCAGCGCTGTTACGCAGCAAAAGGCCCAGTGCCTCTTCCTTCGTGACCGCGGCATAGTCCAGGGCGTGCCTGGCGTTCATTGTGTTGACATCGGCCATGGTCACGCCCAAAATGGCCTCTCCCCTGGCCAGCTTTCGCGCCAGTTCGATTTCGAGGGGATAGACGCTTGCCACGTGGTGGACAAGCACTCCGATAGTTCGCCCATCTCCAGGCAGATGGGTGTGCCACTGGGCGTCCGTCAGCGAAAGAGTGAGGTCCGCCAGGGCTTGGGCACCATGTTCCAGGCGCGCCGCTAGAGCGTTGGCTCGGCGAGCTTCGAAGGGAGTCCCGTCAGTTGGGCCAGGAGGTTGTGCGGTCATCGTTTTGCGTCCTTTCGTTCTTTCTTGTTCTTGGAGGTGAAGCGAAGGCATGCCTGACGGCGTCCTTCGAAAGGAGTGTTCCGACGGGGCGGCTCGGAGGATCGAAGGGCCGGCGGCGCCGTCTCGGCGATCAATATCTCCGGTCGCGATCCTCTTCCGTCTCCCCGTGGAAGGCCGCAATGGCGATGCCCGAACGTCCATCCACGAGGACGTACTGGAAAGCCAGCTCCATGCGATCGTTCAAGGCGAAGCGGCCCAGATCGACTGAGGCGACGGTGGATCCGAACAGCGGGTCTCCCGGCCGGATCACAGGGATCAGTTTCTGGCCACCGGAGACTTCCAGGAAGATACCGGTGGGGTCGTTCGGATCGGTGAGCGGAAAGCCATAGAAGGCGACAGCGCCGTGGTTGTTGATGGAGGGGTGTTCCGTTTCGGTGAACGCGGGATTGGTGGGATCGTTTCTGAACGACACCTTGCGGGTGCCGCCGGTGAAGATCTGAATGCCGCTGGAGGACGTGAAGGACGCAAAGTCCGCGACGGTACCAGCGTTGTTGATCACGGGATCACCGAAGCCGCCAAATTCGGGACTCGTGTTGGTATCGAGAACCGGCTCAGCGGTACTGCGGCCCTTGAACACGCCTTGAACGCCGGTGGTGAGTGTCGCGCTGAAGACCAGAGTGCCTGCGTTGTTGATGGCCACATTGCCGAACGAACGGAAACCAGCGGACGAGGTGCTGAACACCGTCGTCAACGGCCCGCCACTTCCGGTGAAGACGCTTGCCGGCAGGCCGGGCTCGTTGCGCAGCGATTGGAAGGCGACCAGCCCGGCAGAGTTGATGGAAGGCGCGCCTACACCGATTCGGACCAACTTGTTGACCAGGGAATCGGCAATGAGAACTCGCGACAGCCCATCGCTCCGGAAGATGGCGGTGGAGCCCGTGCCGGTGGTGGCGGTGAACGCAACCGCGCCGGCGGCATTCATGGCCGGATCGTTGCCAAAGGCGAGCAAACCGTCATGCTCTGTCGCGATGTTGATCACTTCTCCATCCCTGGCCCGGAAGACGCCGTTGCCGTATCCGGAGCGATTTGCGACGAATGCGACGGCGCCCTTGTTGTTGATCGCCGGAAATGTCTGGAAGTCAGAGAAACCTTGGGTAGAATCGACCACCCTGGTGAAGTCGAAGTCGTATTTGCGGTGAGACTCCGCTGGGAGCGAACTGGCAAAGGTGAGCAGGAGCGCACTCGTGGCCAGCAGCGGCGCGTTGCGCCTGGCTGCGGCGAGCGCGAAGATTCTGTTTTTCATGTCATTTTCCTTTCAGTGAGGTTTGTTCATGGAGCCGGATGCTAGCGTGGCTCCGGAGCAGCGAGCGGAGTGCTAGTCGTTCTTGCGGAAAAAGTAGTAGTCCGCGGTGTAAGGCACGAGCTTCTGGTTGCCGACATCGGAGGTGGTGGCGCAACCTTCGGCGGGCGCCGATCCGCCTTTGGTGTTCAAGCGCTGAATGAATGTGGTCTTGAGCAACGATTGGCCGCCCCCGGGTCCGGAATCTGACCCGATCACCTGCAACAAGAGGCAACTGATGGAGCCAGTGTTCGGGCAGCTTGAGTCCGTCCCTGCGTCGATAGACTGCACTGCCTGCGCCCAGACTTTGCTGGAATCGAAGGAGTTCTGCCAGGTGGCATTCCCGAACGGCAAAGGGTTTGGGGCAAACCGGTTGGGGTGGGTGTTGGGGCTGAGGAAGTGAGTGACGATCTGCACGTCATTCTCGAACAGGTCTGTGAACAAGGTGGCTTCGGGACGAGCAGGGTTGACGGTCCAGGCAGCACCCGCGCCACGGGGCAGACAGACGTAGCCTTGCGTTCCGACGGCATGGCCCAGAAGGAAGGCCTGATTCCCGCGCGGCGGAGTAACGAGGGTCGTAGTCTGCTGGCTCGGCAATCCGGGCCGATAGCTGCCCTCCTGCGCGACTGCCTGACTGGGCGCTCCGAGGGTGCATCCAAGCAGTAGAGCAGCGACGAGAAGGACTCGAACCGGCGCGGCCATACAGGGTCGTGAATCAATAATGTGTTTCATAGTGATGGGTTCTCCAGGTGGTTGTGTTTTTCAGAGCAGACGAACGCCGCAGGGAATGAGGCGCCTGCGAGATCGTTCGCCGCGGTTGTTTGTTCAGGCAGTTCCCGCGGGCAAGCCGCGGGCGAGCCAGTGGTTATCCACCGCCCTGACGCAGCTTCAGCGAGAGCGGCCCATAGCGTGCACCGATCGCAATGGACGGATGAGCGGGAAGCAGTGCGAGTCGACGCAAACTCCCAGCAGAGTTGTAAACTTGGACCCCGTCAGTAGCGTTTCACCCGGCGTGCTAAGGGCGGCAAGCAGAAAGCGGTTGAAGGCTCACGACATGAATCATTTCGGCCCCTCGTGATAAGAGAATGCCGCGAAGGGGTGCGGCCCGGCGTCCTCCGAAAGGATGATTCTTGCTGAGCAGGTAGGATGATCCCGCGTCTTCAGGAAACGTAGCCGGGCTTCTTCGAATTGATCCATCCGCATCTTCCGGCGGGTTCACGCATGCGGAACCCAGCCGTTCATTGGACCCGAAACCGCGGGGATGTTACAGAATGAGGCGGCACGCCGAGGATCGTCTGCGGCAGGTAAGTGGGTGCGGGGCGGCCACTAGATCAACATCAATTCGCGGGCCCTGGTGACCGCGCGGGTCCGTGTGGCGGAATCGAGCTTGCGGAGGATTCGCTGCACATGGGTCTTCACGGTGGCTTCGCTGACGAAGAGCCGTTCTCCGATTTCCCGGTTCCCCAGTCCTTCCGCCATGGCGCGCAATACTTCCAGTTCACGGGGCGTGAGCGCCTCGCCTCCGGATGCTTCCGCGGCATTCAGCGGGGCGCCGAGCAGGCCCAGCACTCTTTCCGCGAAGGGCCGCTGAATGTTGCGCTCCACGGCCAGTCGAAGAAGTGGTTGAACTATGGGGTTCTCCACCATGACACGTCCCGGCAGGTTCTCTTCCGCACACTCCTTCAGGTAGGGCGAGAAGTACTCCATCGCATCGTCGGTGCGGCCTTGGGCCAGGAGGGAATAGGCGAGCATAACTCTGGCGGAGCAGGTAGTCCGCGTGATCAGGAACCCTGACTCCTCCCGCAGAGCGTCACGGAAGGCCTGCTGGGCCTGGGCGTACGACCGCTCCGCGAGTCGCGTGATCCCCAGAATAATGCCGCGATAAACAACGACAGGGGGCGCCTCAAATGGGTTGGGCGTCATCGCGGCCTCACAGGTCCGGCGGAGTCCCTCGATGTCGCCGGAGTGCCAGCGGGCACGGGCCTGGAAATGCAGGTAGCACAATCTCCAGGCGCGGGCGAGATGGCCATAGCGTGCTTCATCGCACCCCTGAGAGGCCCACTGGTCGATCGACTGCCAATCACCTCGCACCGCAAGAGCCATGCAGAAGTTGATGCAGAGTGCGGCCTGGATCAGTGAGACTTCTCCACACTGCTGCGCGATCGCGAGGCTGCGCTGCGCCTCTGCTTCCGACTGGAGGAAGTCGCCGCGTTGGGAGAGGATCGCGCTGGAAACAATGTGATAGATGGCGTGGGAGAAATCCGGCGGATCGAAAATGCGGCTGCCGAGGTTGCGGCACATGATTTCAATCTTGTTCGCGTATCCCGGTATGCCCTCGAAATAGAGCACGGTCATCAGCGACAGGGGATTCGTGCGGCCCTCGCCGTTCTCCACCATCGAGATCACCTGGTCGCCATGCTTCATCGCCTCGACCAGATCCTTACGGAAAATGGCTTCCCAGACGGAGGCTGTGTGAAGCTGGATGCGGCCGGGTGCGGGAATATCGAAGCTCAGGGCCTCATTCAGCAGATCGCGGCAGCGGTCGAGTTCATTCAGCATCAAAGCGCTGTTCGCCAGGGCAATGGTCGCTTCCGCCTGGCCTGCGTGGTCGTTGATTTGCCGGAAGCCATCCAAGGCCTTCTCGATATGGGGCTGTGCCTCGGCAAAATCGCTGAGGATCCAGACGGCCTGGCCCAATAAGTAGAGGACCCGTGGATGCTGCGTCTGCACCGGTTCCGGCAGCGCCCCAATCCAGCGGCGCAGCGTGGTGACGAGGCCGCGCCGAGTGAGTTCAGGGCCTATGCGTTCAATCTCCGACGCCGCCTCCTCCCAGTCCTCCGCCGCCAGCAGATGCCGCATGCGATCCTGCGGAAAGGATTCGGCGCAAGCAGCTTTGAGGTGCAGGGTGCGCCAATCGCCCGGGCGCTCGCGACGCAGCCGTTCGCGCAGAAAATCAGCGAACAGGTCGTGGTACCGGAAAGTCGATTCACTTCCGTCAGCGCTGACCACGTAGAGGTTCCGATGGTAGAGATCCTCGAGGACCGCGAGGGAGTCCTCACGGCCTGTGAGCGCGTTGCAGACGTCCGGGCGCAAGCGCACAAGGATTGAAGTCTCCAGCAGGAAGCGGCGGAGATCCGGGGGCTGCCGGTCCAGGACCTCCTTCGCCAGGAAATCAAAGATCTGCCGGCTGCCGCGAAGCTCTCCCTGGAGCAAGGCACGATTGACGGGAAACTGGCTCAAGGAGGTGGCTAGCAGCCGCAGACCCGCGGCCCAACCCTCTGTCCTGGCATGGAGCAGTTGCACTTCACTGGTGGTGAGGGAAAGCCCCAGGCATCGCGAGGCCAGTTCCCCGGCTTCCTCTTCCGTGAAGCTGAGGTCATTCAGCCGGATCTCGTCGACCTCGCCACGCACTCGGCGGCGGGCCAGCGACATTGGGGGATCGTGCCGGGTTGCCAGGATCACGCGAAGATTCGCCGGTGCATGGTCGAGCAGATAGTCGAGGATGGAGTGAACAGAGGGCTCGGTGATGACGTGCAAGTCATCCAGAACGAGCACGCACTTTTCGGTGGGGCGTCCTGCAATCCGGTTGATGAGAAACGTGACCAGCAGCCGCGGTTCGCTCTGCACCAGCTCTTCGTCCTGAGCAAGCACTTTGGCCGTCTGCAGGGAGGCGATCAGTGCCGAGGTAAAGCGCGAGGGGTCGTTGTCTTCGGCGTCGAGAAGGAGCCAGCAGAAACAGAAATCCGGGAACGTGCCGGGTAACTCGGCTAGCAGCGTGGTCTTACCGGCGCCGGCGGGTGCGGAGACCAGGGTCAGCCGGGAGTGAGCGAGGGAGCGATTGAGGGCATCGGTCAACCGCCCGCGGCGCAGGACATCGTGCCGTCTGGCGGGTGCGGTGAGTTTGGTAATCGCGAGCCAATCCGCCGTTGCCATGGGAATCGGGTAACGCCCAAGTGTTACACACCATTCTCCCTGGGACACAGCTTCCCGGTTGGCTTGTGGCGAATCCGTGTTCGCGGGTCGCGCCAACAGGTCAAACAAACGGGTTGTTTCCAGGGCCGGCGACGTTGCCGCCCGGCTCGCGGTAGCAACTACCGACGCACACTACGGGGTAGGGTCGGTCATTGGGAGCAGAGCCTCATAACTTTGCGGCTCGAGGTAAGCCCGGATCATAAGCAGTCCTTTCAGTTGCCGTGCACCGAGGCCGTATACGATAACTAAACTCGGCCGGCCTTCCGGGCACCTTCGCTCGCAGACAGGAGAAATGCCGCTGCGCCAGTGGAAGCCCACACTGCAGGAGGGGACGGCGCGTGGTCCTACTGCCGTCCCTGGTGATTCGACGGAGCTACCGGTTTCCGCGAGTCCCAACGCATTGCGGGCGGGCCGGCTTCTCCGAGAGCTGCTTGAGGTACTCAATGATGGCCGTAGGTGCTTCGGCCCGGCTCATCCGGAACGCCATGTCGTTGTCCGGAACGAGGCTTTCGGGATCAGTCTGCCAGCGCTCCAGGGTAGCCTCATTCCAGGTGAGGGCCGACTTCTGGATAGCTGCGGAGTAAGGAAACGAACCGTAGGCGGCGGCGCTGCGGCAAAAGATGCCGCGCAGCGGCGGCCCGATTATGACGTAGTCCGGAGAATGAGGCCGACTATCACGATGTGCTGGAGACCAGATATGTCGCCGTGAATGCGGTCGAAAAGGGGGACAGGCCCGTCTCACTTGGAATTCCAGATCTCCGTCTGAACTTCATCATCGGAATGCCCCGGATTGCCGCTGCGTACTTCGGCGAGGTGCACCACATCCCCCAGCACGGAGCCGAGCGCCCACTTGTCATCCCTTGTTGCGGTGCGATCGATTGGCGGATGATCGACGCTGAGTCGCGATGCGCTGGATTTTTGTTCTCGACGTTGTGGCTCCTCTTCCCACCGGCCCTGCGGCAGCGGATACCGCCGCTGTCCGCACTTGAGATGAGAGTGGGAAGCCTGAGGCCGGGCCCTTTCCAATCGGGGCGGCTCCTGTCAGAACAGAAGCTTCAGGGCGAACTGGAGCAGGCGCGGTGGACCGGATTCGACGATTCGGCCGAAGTTGGGCGAGACGAGGTCGTTGACGGGCAGGCCGAAGTTCGGGTGGTTCAGAGCATTGAAGGATTCCGCGCGGAACTGGAGGTCGAGGCGCTCGGTGGCTTTGAAGGTCCGCATGAGGGAGAGATCGAGGTTCGCGAGGCCCGGGCCCCGGACGACGTTGCGTCCTTCGTTGCCGAACTGGCCGGCCTCGGTGACGGCGTTCAGGCGGCGGAAGGCAGCGGGCGAGACCCATTGCTGGATGGTGTGCGTGCCGGCATTGGGATCGGCGATGAGGTCGGGCCGGCTGGCGAAGGTGCCGGCGACCGGCGGGATAGGGGCCTGCAGGGCAACGTTGCGCGAATCGTAGACCGTGAAGGGCGTTCCGCTGGAGAGCGTCGAAATCCCATTGAGTTGCCAGCCGCGAAGGACGGCCTGAACCAGGCGGCTCGCGCCGCGGAGGGTGGGCACTTCGTAGGTTCCGTGCATGACAAGGCGGTGACGGGCATCGAAGAGCGAGGGGCCGTGCTCGGCGCTGAGGTTGAAGGGGTTCTGAGCGAGATCCATTTCGCCGGAGACGAGGATCGGCGCCGGCCCCGCGATGTGGAGGCTGGATACGCCGTCGAGGGTTTTCGAGAAGGTATAGGACGCCGCAAAGGCGACGCCGTTCTGCAGGCGACGCGTAATGCCGGCCTGGGCCGAGTGGTAAGTGGAGTTCTCGCCCCCGGTGACGAGGGCGGCATAACCCAGGGTGCACGGCTGCGTGGGGCTGGTGCAGCCGGCGTGGAGGCGGCGGCGGTTGGCATTGGCCGCCGTGGCTCCGGGGGCGTTGACCGCGGGATTGCCGTCAATGAAGCGAGGCAGGCGCGTGCCTTTGGTGCCGACATAGCGGAGGTCGATGACCTGGCTCCCCAGGGTCTGCTGGAGGGCGAAGTTCCAGTCCTGCGCATAGGGCGGGCGCAGGTCGTTCGCGATGGTGAAGAGGCTCATGGGCAGGGCAAAGACCCCGGAGGTGAAGGGGCCCGGCCCCAGAGGCTGCTGGAAGTTCACGCTGCCCGTGACCTGGCGGACGGTGACCCAGGGGAGGGATTGCGTGGCGACTCGTAGTGGTCCGCCGACGCCGTTGACGAGCGCATCGTAGAAGATGGCGTAGCCGGCGCGCAGGACGGTGGAACCGCGGCCGGTGAGATCCCAGGCCAGGCCGACGCGCGGCATGAGTCCTTTGCGGAAGGTGGGCGCGATGGTGGACGGGATGCCCGGGTCACCAGGATAGAGCACGCCTGCCGGCGCGGAGGGTTGGATCACCGACTGGCGGCCCGGAGCGAAGGCGTTCAGGCGGTTGTTGATTTCGCTGAAGGGTGTGCTGACTTCGTAGCGGGCGCCGTAGTTGAGAGTCACGCCGGGCGTGAGGCGCCACTCGTCCTGGAAGTAGAGATTGAAGTCACGGCTGCGGAGGCCGCGATAGAAGTCGCCGCCGGCCTGTGTGAACTGGCTGGGCAGGCCGAGCAGGAAGTTGGCAAACGAGTCGTTGGAGGGCGTAGTGGAGAAGACGAAGGCTCCGTTGGCGTAGTGGCCCTGGTTGGAGTTCACCTGGGTGCGGCGCAGGCCGATGCCGAATTTGAAGTTGTGATGACCGGAAGCGTGGGCGAGCGAGTCCTGGAAGTCGTAATCGTTCTGGGTGGTATCGCGGGGGCCGATGGCGGGATCGCCCATGTTCGAGTAGCCGTTGACGATGATGAAGGGCGCGCCCTGGGCGAACTGCATGGTGGAGTCGTACTGGAAGCCCAAATCACGCGGCGAGAGCCCGCTGAGCCGGCGTTCCAGAAGGAACCAGTGGCGGAAGAAGGAGGCGCGGAGGGTGTTCACGAAGGCTCCCGCGATGTGGGTCTCGGTGAGGCTGAAGAGCTGGGTGCGGAGTTCGTCTTCGACGCGGAAGCCGGGCAGGTCGGCTCCAAGAATTGAGAAAGGAATCCGGGAGAGTCCGCTGGACAGCGCGTAGCGGGCGGAGAGGGTGTCGGTGTTGCTGAGGAGGAAGTCGAGTTTCAGGCCGCTCTGATCAGTATCGTTGGCCAGCGGCTGCGTGGAGGAGAAGAAGGAAGGCGAGGAGTTGGCGCCCGGGTAGTATTTGAGCAGCGATTCCGCCAACGGGCTGATGGAGGAGGCGGGGATGCGGCCTCCGGGAAAGGGCTGCCCGGTGGTGGGATCGATCAAAGAGAACTGAGCCTGAGAGAAGTCGCCCGTGCGCTGCTGGGCCGTGGGGACCGTGGAACCGCGGGTGATCCCCTGGCGGTTGCGGAAGCCCTCGTAGTAGCCAAAGAAGAAGATTCGATTGCGCACCACGGGGCCGCCGGCGGTGGCGCCGAACTGATTCTGCTTGAGAGGCTCGGTTTCAGCGACGAAGAAGTTGCGGGCGTCGAGGCGGTCGTTGCGAAGGAAGGCGTAGGCGGAGCCGTGGAGGGCATTGGTGCCTGAGCGGGTGACGACGCTGGTGTTGCCGCCACTGGCTCCGCCGTATTCGGCCGGAGCAGTGTGTGTCAGGATCTTAAACTCCTCAATTGCGTCGATGGGCGGCTTGAGAGCGAAGCCGCCGTCGATGCGATTGACGGCGCGCGAGCCATCCAGGAGGTAGTTGTTGGATTCGGGACGCTGGCCGTTCACGATGTAGGCGTGGCCGGAACGGCGGGAGCCGCCCTGTTCGGTGAGTCCCGTGGTCATCGGCACCACTCCGAGCTGGAGGAGGCCGAGTTGTGAGAAGTTGCGGCCATTGAGAGGCAGGTCGCTGACTTCGCGATGGGTGACCACGGAGCCGAGGACGCTGGATCCGGTTTGAACAAGGGTACTGTCGGCCTCGATCTGCAGTGTTTCGTGGGCCATCGCCACGTCGAGCAGGATGTTCAGGCGCAGGGTCTGATTGACATTCAACTGGAGGGCGGGCGTTTTGTGGGAGGCGAAGCCGCTTTTCTCGACGGTGAGTTCATACTGACCGATGGGCAGGACAGGAAAGGTGAAAGTTCCGGCGGGTGTGGAGTCGAGAGACTGGGTGAAGCCGTTGCCGACATTGCGGATGACGACCCGGGCGCCCTGGATGGCTCCGCCGGTGCGGTCCAGAATACTGCCCTCGACGGCGGCAGACGGATCCTGAGCGAATGCGCGGAGGAGAAGCAATCCTCCCATGAGAACCTTCTTCACGAACCGGACCCCCTTGGACGTTGATACGGTAACAGCCCAGGGGGCGAATCCACAATAATGCAATGTTTATAGTGTTTCCGTATTAGAGCTCTCTTTCTCTTATTCCTGCATTATTGGTTGAACCGAGGGAGTGGCTTCGGGAGGACACGCAACGATCGTTGTGGAATGGGCGAGGGTCCTGGATTCACGCGGGGTTGCTGCGGCGAGCCTCCGCGGTCGGCATGGGGCGGAGCGGAAGCACCGCGCGACAGCAACGCCGCCCGACAGGAGGAAGGCCACCCGGCGGGAGGGCCCGCGCGTGGTCTTCCTGCCGCCCCTGGTGCGATGACGAAGCTAGCGGTTCCCGCGAGCCGCGCCGGATGGCGGGCGGGCCGGCTTCTCCGAAAGCTGCTTGAGGTATTCAATGATGGCCGTACGTTCTTCGGCCCGGCTCATCCGGAACGCCATGTCGTTGTCCGGAACGAGGCTTTCGGGATCGGTCAGCCAGCGCTCCAGGGTAGCCTCATTCCAGGTGAGAGCCGACTTCTGGAGAGCCGCGGAGTAAGGAAACGAACCGTAGGCGGCGGCGCGGCGGCCAAAGATGCCTCGCAGCGGCGGCCCGACTTTGACGCCATCCAGAGAATGACAACCGGTGCAACGCTTTTCAAACACCTCACGGCCAGGGCCGGAAGCCGGATTGCCCGCACCCCAGAGTGCCACGAGTCCGCTTGCGATCATAACGGCAAACTGAATTCTCCGCATCGCCTATTCCTCCTTGCGCGGAGCGCCAGACGCGTTTGCCGGATCCAGGGAGGAATCGACCAGCGCGAGCCGCTGGGCGCCTGCCATGAACCTCACGTCCGCTATTCCGAGCACCTGCTTCAGCCGCTCGGCGGGGACCTTCATCGGTCCGGCGCTGGGGGCGCTGCCGGGCGCCGGCTGGGGAAACGCGGTGGACATGGCGGTGTGGAAAGTGACGTTGCCTTCCACCTTCTGCAGCACCTGGTGGATGTGGCCGTTTAGGACGGTGACGGAGCCGAAGCGCTTCAACAGGGCAAGGGCCTGGGCGCTGTCCTCGGTGCCCCAGCCCCACTCCGGGTAGACGGTCCAGAGAGGAATATGGGCAAAGACCACGATGGGCGTGCTGGAGGATTTGGACTCCAGGTCTTTGCGCACCCACTCCAACTGGTCGCGCCCGATTCTGCCGAGTCCTTCCAATTGAGCGACATTGTTGAGACCCACGAAGTGGACGCCCTTGTGATCGAAGCTCTGCCACCCCAGGCCGCTGGTTCCCTGCCCGAAGCGTTCCAGGTAGAGCTTGCCGTCGTCGGCGGTCACGTCGTGCTCTCCGGGGACGTAGAAGATCTGCCGTTGACGCAGCGATTGGAGGGTCTGGTCCAGGAGGTCGAATTCCCGGGCCTTCGCCAGATGAGTCAGGTCGCCTGTGTGAATGAGGAAGTCCGGCTGTTTCTCCAGCGCGTTGATCTTCTCAATGGCGGATTGAAGGGTTGCCGTCACATCGGGATTTGCGGGCTTGTTGAAGCCGATGTGACTATCGCTGATCTGAACGAACGAAAAATCCGCGACGCGTTGGGCGTCCGCGGCGAGCAGATGCGAGGACGGGACGCCCGCCGACATGCTCCAAATTACGCCGGTGCCGGCCCACTGCATGCATTGCAAGAAGCCGCGGCGGTCGATGCCGTCGTCCCAGGTGTTGTCTGTTTTCTTTTTCACTGGTTTGTCCTTCCGGACGATGATGCGTCCACTGTGGAGGACACCGGGTGAGTTTCAAATATTCCTGTCCGGGGCGCCGGGAATAAGTTGGGGACGAATTGGGTCGCAGTAATTCACGCTCCAGCCGAGCCATGCGGAGCAGTGGGCATCGGGAGTCATGGATGGAGGCGCGAAGGCCCGAGACCCACAAAGACGAGGAGCCTGGGCTACCGCTGTGGTTGGGCGAGGGCGGCGGCCAGCATGCAGGATCGCAGGTGCTGCTCCGGGCAGGCAGGAGAGAGGTCAACGGCTTTTGGTTGAGCGGAGTTCGCCAGGACAGAAACGGAGAGCCCGCTTGCGGCTGGTTTTCGCACGTCCTGGCGTGGCGGGTACGGATGGGCGGGCCGGCAGCAGGCAGGAGGCCCGGCGCAGAGAGGTCCTTCTGCGCCGAGGGAATTAATACTGCGACAGATCGACGAGGTAGCCGGAGATTGCGGCGTTGACTGGCGTGGTATCCGTCGCGGCATTCAGACCGACCCGGAACATCGGGGTCTGGCCGCTCTCGAAGAACGCCAGGACGCGCTCATTGACGATCGTCAGATTGGGGTCGTCGATCGGACGCGCCGGGAGTAGAAACTGGGTGTTTCCCTGCGCGACGAGGGTCGTGAAGCGCAGGCGATTGGCGGCGAAGCTGATGCCGGCGTTCACGTGCTCGACGACCAGCCGCTTGCCTGCGGGCACCGCCGGAAAGTAGAGATCGCAAACCGCATCGCCCTGGCAAACGTGAATCACATTGTGCATGTACGGAGCGCGGCCTTTTTCGTCGACGTTCCTGACGAGCATCGCGCTGACCGCCTGCGCCATGGCCGGCACCGCGTAGAACTTCCCGAGCACCGCGGCCAGCGCGAGGGCTGCCGCGAAGCTGAACAATCTGCGTTGGATCAAACATCTCTCCTTGAGGTTTGGCTTGGGGCTGCACCCTCCGGCTTACTTTCGATCGCCGGCTGCGTCCCATGCTGCAAGATCCGGAAGGAGGACCATTTATTCCTGCGGCGCCAATTCGGGAATAAAATCGGAAGAAAGCGGGTATGCAAGAGTATGGGGCCAGCCCTGTCCGTGGATTTCCAGAGGGCAGGGCGATCCACAGGGACAGATTTGTACGACCAGCGCCAGCATTTCGAGAGTACGGTTTGGCCCCACTTGCGCGGGGCGTACAACCTTGCGCGATGGCTGCTGGGCAACCGCCACGACGCTGAGGATGTGGTGCAGGAGTCGTTCCTGAAAGCATTTCGCGCGGCCGACCGAATCCGGGGCGACGATGTGCGGGCCTGGTTCCTGGCAATTGTCCGCAACACGGCCTTGAACTACCGGCAGAGGAACAAGCCGCAGGCGGAAATCGGGTGGGACGACAGGCTGCCGGAACCGGCGGACCATGCGGCCGGCCCGGAAACCCATCTGCTGGAGGAGGAACGCCGGGTCCGAGTCCGCGCGGCGATCGAGCGGCTGCCCCTGGAGTTCCGGGAAGCCCTGGTGCTTCGGGAGATCGAAGGGCTGCCCTATAAGGAGATCGCCTGGGTTCTCAAAGTGCCGATTGGGACCGTGATGTCGCGGCTGTCCCGCGCGCGCAGCCTGCTGATGAAAGAACTGATACCGGAAGGGGAGGAAAGCCATGACCTGTGTGGAAGCTGAACCCCTGATCGGTGCATCGCTGGATGGAGAGCTGGATCCGCAGACTGCGCTGCGGATGGAACAGCATTTCACGACGTGTGCTTCCTGCGCGCTGCTGCTGGAGCGGTTGCAGCGGCTGCAGCAGGAGATCGCGGAGGCGGACCTGGACTGGAGCGCCCATGCCGACCTGCGTCAACTGGCCGCCGCGATTCGACGGCAGACCAATCCACCGTGGTGGCGCGGGCCGTGGGTTTGGCGCTCGGTGCTGGGGGCGGTTGCTGCCCTGGCGCTGGTATCCGTTTTCCTGCCTTCGCAACCGGCGAGTTCGCTCGAGCGGCAGATGGTGGATAACCATCTGCGGTCCCTGCTGGCGAACCACCTGGTGGATGTGCCGAGTTCCGATCAGCATCAGGTGAAGCCCTGGTTTCAGGGAAAGCTGGATTTCGCTCCGGCCGTGCCCGACCTTTCGGCGCAAGGGTTTGTGTTGATGGGTGGACGGCTGGACGTGGTGGGGGGGCGGCCGGCGGCGGCGATTGTCTACCGGCGCCGCCAGCACGTGGTCAACCTGTGGGTTTCGAGGACGAGCGGGTCCGACCGGCCGGTGAGTACCTCGGAACTTGAAGGCTTTCATGTTCTGGAATGGCAAAAGGGAGGCGCGGCGTACTGGGCGGTTTCGGACCTGAATGCGGAAGAACTGGGTGAGTTCGCGAAGCTGATTCGTTCGCATTGAGGCGGCCGCCGGGCTGAGGGAGATGTAGTTTGAACGGGGAGAGGGACGGTGGCGCTCGTGGGGCGGGATGCTGCCAGGTTGAGTGGAAATGGCTGGAGGTACGGTTATCACTTCGCGCGCGCTTCGAGCCGATCCGGATTTCCTGAAGTTGTGGGCCGGCCAGGCGATTTCCCAGATTGGGTCCAACATCACTAACGTCGGATTGCCGCTCACCGCGGTGCTGGTGCTTGGAGCCTCGCCGCTGCAGATGGGCTTTCTGGCGGGTGCAAGCGCCGCGCCCGTGCTGCTGTTCGGCCTGATCGCCGGAGCCTGGGCGGACCGTCTGCGCCGGCGCCCCGTTCTCATTGCCGCCGATCTGGGCCGGGCGGTGGTGCTGGGTACGATTCCGCTCGCCGCGGCGCTGCACCGGTTGACCATGGAACACCTGTACCTGGCCGCGGCGGCCAGCGGCCTGCTGACGGTGCTGTTCGATGTGAGCTACCAGGCGTATCTACCCTCCCTGATCTCGCGCGGGCAGCTCCTGGAGGGGAACAGCAAACTCGCTTCGACGGAGTCGTTCGCGGAGATCGTCGGACCGGGCTTCACCGGTCTTCTGGTGCATGTGATGACTGCCCCGATGGCCATGCTCTTCGACGCCGTCTCCTTTGTCTGTTCCGCCATCTCCGTAGGGCTGATCCGCAAACCGGAGCCACGGCCGAGGCGATCGGCGGAACCGCACATCGGGCGGGAAGTGGCCGAGGGGCTGCGCACCTCGTGGCGCAGTCCGCTGCTGCGCGCGGTGGCGGGCCGTACCGCTACGGGCGGCTTCTTCCTTGGGTTCGGGAGCAGTCTGTATTTCCTGTTTGTGATGAAGGAACTGGGGTTGAGCGCCGCCCGGGTGGGGCTCATCATCTCGGCGGGCGGCGCGTGCGCGCTGCTGGGCGCCCTGGTGACGGAGCGGCTGGTGGAGCGATTCGGGTTTGGTGCGACGTTCGTTGGCTCGTCGCTGCTGATCGGGTCTTCGATGCTGCTGGTGCCGCTGGCCCATGGTCCGGTGGCGGTCTGCACCGCGTTTCTGATCGTGTCGCAGATGGGCGATCTGGCCTGGCCGGTGCTCAGCGTCAACGACCGGAGCCTGCGCCAGGCGGCGACTCCGGATCATCTGCTGGGGCGTGTGAATTCCGCAATGCACCTCCTGTTCCACGGTGCCCTGCCCCTGGGCGCGCTGGCTGGCGGCGCAATTGCGCAGGGGCTCGGCGTCCGGCGGACGCTGCTGCTGGGTGCACTGGGGTTCCTGCTCTCCAGTCTGTGGCTGGTCTTCTCGCCGGTGCGGCAGCTGCGGGTGCTGCCGCAGGCCGCGGAAGAGATCGGCGCGTAGCTCCCGGCGTAGGCGCTCTCCAGATAGGCTCACTGCGGGGAGAACAGAAGAAACTCGGCGCAGCAGGCATGCCGCCTTCCAACTGGGCGACTGCTTCGTAAAGGATTGGCGGCAAAGGCCCGGTTGCAAAGGGGTGTGATCCGCATCGCGAGGGCAGTGGCGACAGGGCCTATTTTACCTAGCCCAAAGTACAGTTATTCGCCCTAGACGGGGAATAGTAACTTGTCCGCTCCGCGCTTAGGATTGAACTACAACATATCTTCGGGCTCCGCAGGGTACTGAATCCCGAGAGTTCGACCAGCCAATGAAGCAGAGCAGGTTTGAAGTCTGAACCGCCCCGAGAGGACGAAGTATGCCGCAACGCTATCAGATTATTGCTCCGACCCTGGTATTGGCAGTTCAAGGAAGTGGCAAGAAGCCGATCACGATTCCCACTGACTCAATGGTCGACGTGCCCCTGACCCTTTACGGACGGAAGGGGCTGATCGAAGTGCAGTTCAATGGCGAAACAGTGCTGATGTTCGCCGAGGACATCAGAGAGCGAGGGGTCCGGGTGGCCAGGATGTCCGCCTGACGGCCAAATGAGAACGAACAGGAGGCGCAACTCATGCAGCAATCACTTAGTCAGCAACTGAAAGCCACAGCGGATCAGCTGTTCCGCCCAGCCGACCGCGAAATCTCCCAATTGATTCCCGGTGTGGAGCCTATTCCGGAGGACAATCCAACGGGCGCGTGTAGTCGTGAGGATGTCGCCACTCTCGCCTACCAGTTATGGCACAGCCGAGGCTGCCCCGTCGGATCGCCTGAAGAGGACTGGTGCCGGGCGGAGGAGTGGCTCCGAACGAAAGGGCAATTAAGGAGCCAATTCGTGGAGCCGTAAGGAGCTTCCGGCGGTTTCAATTAAGGATGCCCCTATAAATGGCGAGAGGGGAGAAACAAAGGAGTACATTGTGGAACTTCCCCGTGATGAGAGAGAGGAATTGGAAAAGTCGTGGCGAGCGAGGCTGCAGGAGGCCTCGCTCCGGTATCAAGCCGCTACTCACCAATGCCGCAGGATTCTCGAGGAACAGAGCGGAGAGGAAGCCTTGCCGCCTGAATCGTCGGACGCGCTGGTGCAGGCGTTGCAGGCGCAGTCGGAGGCCCGTATTGAATATGGGCGGGTGCTGCGGACATTGACTGATCTGACTATGTACGACAAGCTGCCGGAAGGACGATCGGGCACCAATCCCAGCCAACGACTGGATATTGAATAGATTCGGCCCCCTCGGAGCCGATGAGGTGGCGCCGGCGTGCAATCCACTCGGAGGAAATTGCGCCAGACCGGCGCCACCGTGGGCGAGAGCGGGCATGGGCTATCGCCTCGAACAACTGAATCCTATGACAACAATCGGAGCCCGAAAAACAATGAGCCAAGGACCTGAAGTTCGTGTTCTGCTGGTTTCGGCAGAACGGGAGGACCATGAGTATCTCACCGATCTTATTCATGATGAGACATGCAGTCTCCAACCCGATTCCCGGTGGACGCTGCACTGTAGCGACTCGATCGTTTCAGCCCTGACAGTCCTGGAGAATTATCAGATCCCAATTGTCCTTTCGGGGTGTAAGGTTGGCTCAGACACGTGGCGGACGATGGTGGACGCTCTCGCATCCTATCCTCGACCACCGTTACTCATTGTAATTTCGCGGCTCGACGATGAACGCCTGTGGGCGGAGGCGTTGAACCTGGGGGTGTATGACCTGCTTGCGAAGCCGTTGGCTACCAGCGAGGTGGTGAGAATCCTGAATCAGGCATGGCGGCAGTGGCAGGCGATCAGGGAAGGGTCCCGCGGCAGGAACAGCCTGTATAAGACCGCTGAGGTGGCCTGATAAGTCCGATCGGGTAAACGGAATGGCGCAAGCAGGGCGAGAACTCGTGAACTTGCGCCCCACCAGACCGAATCCGCAGCGGATGGGCAGCAGGCCAGCGCGGCTATTTCTGCGGCGCTGGATCCTCATCCTCCTCCAGGCATGCCCGCGCCTGTTGATTTCCTTCTCAACCGAAACACCTCACCCAGCAGTTCGGCGGCCGCTCCTCAGGCAGTCGTTCTGCCAAAGCAGCCGGCGAGGCGCCGGAGCGTTCATTTCCCCTCCTCAAATCGTGTGATGCAGCGCCGAGGCAATCTCTACTAATCAGTGTATTATGATGAAAACTGGCGGAACATATGCCCGCGGAGCAGCCACCAAATGCAATGCCGACGGTTGTCGGGATTGGCGCGTCGGCCGAAGGCCTAGGGTCGCTTAAGTCGTTCCTGGAGAATGTTCCGGGCGACAGCGGACTGGCTCTCCTCGTCATGGCGCGTGTCGCCGAGGCTGAGGCGGACCAGCTTGCGGCGTGGTTGCAGCCGCACGTGCGATTCCCGGTTGAACTGGTCAGACATACCACACTGCTCGAACCCAATCGTGCCTATATCGTTCCGCCGAATGCCAGATTGCAGGCAATCGACACGCATGTCCGGTGGTCCGGGACAAAGGATCAGCGGCAGGGCCATGCGCCGATCGATCATTTCTTTCGAACGCTTGCGAGCACATGCCGGGGACAGGCCATCGCGGTGCTGCTGGCGGGCCATGGGGCTGATGGAGCGCTGGGTGTGCAGGATATAAAGGCGAGCGGCGGGATGGTCATTGTGCAGGATCCGGCCGGGGCGGAGGACGACGGCATCCTTCAGAGCGCGATTGCGACCGGCATGGTGGATCTTGTGCTCCCGGTGGCGGAAATTCCGGGGCGCATTCTGCGCATCGATAAAGTTCGCCCGCGGATCCCCCTTTCTCCGGAGACTGAGGGGGCGTCTCAAGGCGAGAGCTATCTGCTGCGGAAGGCCTACAGCCAGCTTCATGTCCAGACAGGCCGGGACTTCAGCCGCTATAAGCGTGCGACGATTCTGCGGCGAATTGCGCGCCGGATGCAACTGAACCATCTCGAGAATCTCGCTGCGTACGTCGAGATGCTGCAGGACCGTCCGGAGGAAGTTCATGCCCTGGCTGACGACCTGCTCATTACCATAACGCGCTTTTTCCGGGATCCGGAGGTTTTCGACCGGCTGGCGCAGGTGGAATTGAAACGTCTTTTTGCGAGAAAAGGGCGGACAGAGAGCGTCAGAGTCTGGTCAGTGGGCTGCGCCACAGGGGAGGAAGCATACAGCCTGGCGATGCTGGTGTGCGAGGAGTCGGAACGGCATGAGGCGCCGCCGCATATCCGAGTGTTCGGCACGGACCTGAATAGCCGATCGCTGGAGAAGGCTCGCGAAGGCTTCTACCCCGGTGATCTCACGACAGACGTGAGCCCGGAGCGCCTGGAGCGATTCTTCCAGCAGGAACACGGCGGGTACAGGGTACGAAGGGAGTTGCGTGATCTCGTCGTCTTCGCGCCGCACAACCTGCTATCGCATCCGCCATTTTCCAATCTTGACCTGATTTCCTGCCGCAATCTGCTGATCTACCTGGAGCGGCCGGTGCAGCAGGACGTCATTGAGCTGTTTCACTATGCGCTGAATCCGGATGGACTGCTGATGCTTGGCTCGGCCGAGTCGGTGCAGCCCACGGATTTGTTCCGGACGGAAGACAAGGAACTGTGCCTGTTCCGGAAGCGCAGTGTTACGCCGCGCATGCCGAAGCTGCCGGTGTTTCCGCTCACGCGAACGCGCTTCCAGGATGGTGGCAACGGGAAAACCGTGCTGGCCGGCGCGGCGACGGGCCATGGTCCTGCCCATCAGCGGCTGGTGGAGAAGCACGCCCGGCCCAGCATGCTGGTAGGGGGCGACAACCGGGTGCTGCACCTGTCGGAGCACGTGGGCCGCTACCTGCTGACTCCAGAGGGGGTGCCGACGCAGAATGCGCTGAAGATGGTGCGGGAGGAGCTGCGGCTTGAACTGCAGGCGGGTCTCCAGGAGGTGCGGGCGAATCGGACGAGCTACGATTCCAGGCCCATCGCCGTGCGCTTCGATGACGAACTGGTTCCTGTTGTCCTGCGTGTGCGGCCCTCCCTGGAACGGGAGGAAGAGGACTTCGCGCTGGTAATTTTCGAGGAGCGCGAGGCATTGAATCGGGCGCTGGAAGCCGCCGAGCGGGACGGGGGCGCATCGCAGGAGGTTGCAATTCTGCGGGAAGACGTCAAGGCCGCTCAACAGCGCAACGAGGAACTGACCGAGGAGCACGAGATTGCGCTGGAGGAAATCAGGGCCGCCGACGAAGAGCTTCAGTCGACGAGGGAAGAGCTTCGCTCGACGATGGAGGAACTGGAAACCTCGCGGCAAGAGCTGCAGAGCTTCACCCAGGAGTTGCAGGCGGTGAACCGGCAGAACCGGCACATCGTCTCGGAACTGGGCCAGCTTTCGAACGACCTGCAGAACCTGCTGATTGCCACGGACATCGCGACCTTGTTTCTAGATCGCAACTTTCGCATCCTTCGGTTTACGCCGAAGCTGGGCGAACTGTTCAACATTCGTGTGACTGACCGAGGGCGGCCGATCTCGGATCTGACGCACCGGCTCGGTTATACCAATCTGTGCGGGGATGCGGAGACGGTGTTGAGCAGCGCCGCCCCGGTGGAACGTGAGCTGAAGGACGATGCGGGCCGATGGTACCTGACAAGACTCCATCCTTACCGCGATAACGAGGATCGCATTGACGGCGTCGTCATCACCTTTGTCGATATCACGGACCGCAAGGACGGCGAACAGATGCGGCTGGAACTGCTGGCGAGACAGCAGTCCGCGGCGTCAGAGAAAGCGCTGCGCAAGAAGGAAGGTGAACTGGCGCGCGTGTCCAGAACCCTTATGGTGGGTGAGTTGGCCACCTCGATTGCGCACGAGGTAAATCAGCCTCTGGCTGGCGTAATCACAAACGCGCAGGCGGCCCTGCGATGGCTGGAGGGCGGGCCGCCGAACCTGACCGAGGTAAGGAATTCCTTGTCATCGGTGATCCGGGATGGCAACCGGGCGAGTCTGGTCATCCGCCGGGTGCGGGAGTTCGTGAAGAACGAATCCAGCCCGGCGGAGGTGCTCAACATTGGGGAGATCCTTCGAGAGACGATGGCCCTGCTGCAGTTCGACCTGGAGCAGAAAGGAGTCGCGCTGAGTCTGGAGATTCCGGAGGAGCTGCCACCGATCCAGGGAGATCGCATCCAGTTGGAGCAGGTGATTCTAAACCTGCTGATCAATGCCGTGGAGTCGATGGCGGAGACGGAAGGCCAGCCGTCTGAATTGTCGGTGAGTGTTCAGAACGGCGGTGAAGAGGGCGTCGTGGTTTCGATTCGCGACACCGGCATCGGGATGGACCCGAAGCAGATTGACAGGATTTTCGATTCGTTCTTTACGACCAAGAAAACGGGCGTCGGTATGGGATTGTCCATCTGCCGGTCCATCATCGAAGCGCACGGAGGAAGTATATGGGCAACGAGCAACGACGGCCCTGGCCTGACGGTGCAGTTCAGACTGCCGCTGGACGGCGCGAAGACGCAGTGAATCCAGTGGAACCCACTGTCTATGTAGTGGATGATGACGCGTCGGTTCGGGGGGCGCTCAACAACCTGTTCCGGTCGGTTGGACTGAAAGTGGAGACATTCAGCACGGCGCAGGAGCTTCTCAGCATCGAGTCGTTCGGCCCGGGGTGCCTGATTCTGGACGTCCGGCTGCCCGGCGTGAGCGGCCTGGAGTTGCAACGGCAGCTGGCCGAAAGGAACCTCACGATTCCAATCGTGTTCATCACGGGCCATGGGGACATCCCTATGTCCGTAAAGGCCATCAAAGCGGGCGCGGTGGAGTTTCTGACGAAGCCGTTCCGCGATCAGGACCTGCTCGACGCTGTGCAGCAGGCGATTGATCGCGATCGGGAGGCGAGGAGCCGTAAAGACGAGGCGGCTGACCTGCAGGAGCGATTTGCGCTGCTGACTCCGCGGGAGCACGAGGTCATGAAGTATGTGGTGCGCGGGCTGATCAATAAGCAGATAGCCGCGGAGTTGGGCGTGGCGGAATCGACAGTCAAGCTGCACCGTGCGCAGCTCATGCTCAAAATGAAGGCCGAATCACTGGCAGACCTGATTCGAACCGCGGAGCGATTCGGGCTGACGGAAGAAGACTGATGGCCCCGGGGCCGGTCCATCCCGGACTCAAGGCGCATTGCATTTCCCTTGAGCCCGCACATTTTTGTTTTATGGCGGAGAAAACCGCCGGTTTTTTGTATATCATGGCGTAGCAATATCGCTATTCGCTGAATTGCCGCTATCCACAATTTAGGAAACCTATCGGGCGGCGCCGGATGAGGAGCCGGAAGTCAGCCCGTAGGACTCAACGCCGGGAAACGTATCGTCAGCATCCGGGATGGAGTGAGAATCCAGGAGGCTTATGAGTCCTCATCAGAAGGGCCTCGACGAGAATTTCCGCTGCTCCGTGCCGGCAGGCCACGACAGTAGCCGCGCAGCCGGTGAGGCTCCACCGGCCGACGTGTGTCTACACTCGGCTCCAGAGAGTCCGATCGCCTTCATCGGGACGGTGCTGTGTCCGCCGGGCACAACGGGGTCAGAGAGAACCCGAATCAGATCAAGGAATTACGGAATTTCCGCCAAATTCCGCCAGAAGCAGAGGCCGACCATGACAGTTTATCCGGCGACGGTGTCAAAGTCGCGAGGGCTCACGTATGATGAGTGGGGCTCACACATCTCGATCTTTTGTCCTGCTGGCACCCGTTTCGATAGACGTCCCGACGGCCTTTGAGCAGGTCGCGTTGGACTCAGCAGGACATGCCGGCCTGCTCGCAAAACTGCAGCGCCTGCGAGGCAACCTATATCTGGAAGATGGTGCAATTGAGGCCTGGCAATTGACCGGGGACGGACGTCATTGCGTCGACTCCGACGAAGGGAGCTGGCACTTCCTCAGCGTCGAAGATGACCAGGTTCTGGGGTGCGCCCGCTTGCGTGTGTTTGACCCGGGTATTCCGTTTTCGGCGCTAGCGGTGGCCCAGTCGGCGCAGGCGCTGAACCCAATGTGGGGACCGGCGCTGCGCCTGGCAATCGCCCGTGAGCTCCAGCGCGCCCAGGCTGAGCGGATGAGGTTCATCGAAGCCGGCGGCTGGGCGCTGCTTCCTGAACTGCGCTGCACGACAGAAGCCCTGCAGATTGCGCTGGGCAGCTTTGCAGTTGGCGAGTTATTGGGCGGCTGTCTCGGCCTGAGCACCGCGACGGTCCGGCATGGCTCGGCCTCCATCCTGCGACGGCTGGGAGGATGCAGCTTCATCTGGGAAGACACGATCCTGCCGCCGTATTATGACGCCTCGTATCGATGTGAGATGGAGGTGGTCCGCTTCGATTCCCGGTCGCCGAACCCCAAGTTCCGCGCCATGGTCGACAAATTACAGGGGGACTTGCTGCATGCGCCAGTCGTTTGCCGTGCATAAAGGGAGCAGACGCCGCGCCGCATGCCGGCGTTGGGTTGGGCAGGGTTCCGGTATTTCTCAACGGGCGTTTTCTCGCATGCCCGTTCGCGTCGGCCGTTGTTCAGGATGCTGCCGTCGAGGCTGGCTGAGAAAGGGTTACTCGCATGACGCAACAGCGACAAGATGACGCCGCCCCCCGGGACGCGTCCGTACCATCGCAGGACAATCTGCAGGCCATGACCGCGGCACGTCTGGCGAGCACGCTCCAATCCGCGGGCGATGGCATCATCGTCACCGATTCCCTGGGGCGAGTGGAGTTTCTCAATCGGGTTGCCGAACATCTGGTGGGGCTGGATAGCGCGACGGCCAGAGGGCGGGGTCTGCACGAGGTCCTTTGCCTGGAAGAGAGCGACGGGCATCCGGTGAAAGGCGATCTTGTGGAGCTGGCGATTGTCAGCGAGGAGCCCGTCACGCTCGGCAAAGATCTGGTGCTGCGGCCGCACACAGGCAAGCCGAGGCAGGTGGAAGGCGAGATTTGCGTCTGCAGTGGCGGCGCATCGCCCGGCGGCGCGGTGGTGACCTTCCGGGATGTGACGGCCCGGAACCAGGACGAACTGCGGCGGCGGGAAGAACAGAAGATGCGCGCGATCGGACAACTGGCGGGCTCCGTCGCACATGAGTTGAATGGCCTGCTGACCGAGATCGTCGGGCAAAGCGAGGCGATGGAAGACGCGTGCGCCGAGCAGCCGCGGCTCAAGGCCCGCCTGGGGGAGATCCGGCGCGCCGCCGGCAAAATCGGCACGATTACGCGCCAATTGCTCTCACTCAGCGGCCGGGCGGTGCTCTTCCCCGAAACCGTCAATCTGAACGCGCTGCTGGGAGGGATCCGGGAGAAGCTGGATGGCGTGCTGCCGCCCGGCATCAAACTGACGATGTCACTGGAGCCCCATCTCGGTGCGGTCGCCGTCGATGCGAAGCAGACGGAACAGGCGCTGATGGACCTGATCGGGTATTGCCGCGATCGTATGCCTGCCGGAGGCAGGCTCCAGGTGGCAACGGCGAATCTTATTCTGGATGAGAATAACCGGGCCCAGTATTGCAGGCGGTACGCAAAACTGACGGTGAAGGACGAAGGGCCCAGTCTGCGCGGCGTACCTGCGGAGAAGCTGTTCGAGCCCGCCTGGGCCCTCGGTCACAGCAAACCCTCGGGCCTTGGACTGTTTGCAGTTCGAAGCGTAGTCAACGCGGTGAAAGGACATTTCTCGGTCGAAAGCGAAGGCGAGACGGGTGTGGTGTTCGTGATGCTGATCCCTCAACTGGAAGAAGAAGAGGCGCCGGCGGTGCCCACTCCAGCCGCTGTGAAGCAATCAGGCTACCGGCCCACCATCCTATTGGTGGAAGACGACGATGGGATCAGGGTCCTGCTTCACAATTCGCTGGAGAAACGAGGGTATCGCGTCATCGAGGCGAGAGATGGTGTGGAAGGAGTCCTGCAGGCCGAGCTGTGCGAGGATCCAATCGACCTGCTCATCACGGATGTGGTGATGCCCGTGATGGACGGTCCCGCGCTGGCGCTGGCGCTCACGAAGACGCGACCCAATTTGAAACTCCTGCTGATTTCCGGATGTCCTGAAGACTTGGTCGGCACTCAGCAATTGATCAATCGCGGCGCGCACTTTGCGCAGAAGCCCTTCTCGCAGCGGGAACTGCTGGCGCGCGTGGACCTGATTCTGAGCGCAGACGACATTGCGGTGATGAATCCGTGAGGAGAGAGACCGGGCTCTCTCTCCTTCAACGCCGCTCGCGCAGCACCTGACCGCATTCCTAAGGGCAGCTCGGGGCCGCTAGGACGGGTGGGTACCCGGCACTAGATTTGGGTGCAGACGCCGGAGCGTGACGACTGCTATTTCCGCTCAGCAGCCATCGTCTTCTGGCCCGCCGGCTGGAAGAGTCTCGGCGCGAAGTCCTGGAGGTCGCGGCGCCAGGTCTGCCATTCGTGATCCGTGCCGGGGGACTCGTAGTAGACGTGCTGGATCTTGGCCTCCTCGAGAGAGGCGTGCAGTTTCTGGATGCCCTGCCGCATGCGTTCTGGCTCGGTGGTGCCGACGCCGAACCAGAGCAGGTGGACTCGTTTCGCAAAGGCGGCCGGATCGGCCATGGCTCCGTTGAAGGCGGTCTTCGTGTCGAGCTTGTCGCTGCCTGCGGCGAAGGCGTTGGCCGCTCCGCTGAAGCCGCCGATGTAGGAGAACAGGTCGAGGTGGTTGAACGTCACATGGAAGGTCTGCATGCCGCCCATGGAGAGACCGGCCATGGCACGATGGTCGCGGGTGGTGAGGGTGCGGAAGTTCGAATCGATGTACGGAATGAGCGCCTGGGTGACGTCGTCTTCGAAGGCCGACATCATGTCCTGCATCACCTTTCTCATCTCGGGCGAACCGAACCCTTTGCCGCGGAGGTCGGGCACGGGCTGGCCGGCCCGGCGCGCGTAGCCGTTCGCCATCACTACGAGCATCGGCTTTGCCTTGCGGGCGGCGATCAGGTTGTCGAGGATGAAGTTGGCTTTGCCCTGCCGGGTCCAGCCGGATTCGTCCTCGCCGCCGCCGTGCTGGAGATAGAGCACCGGGTAGCGTTCTTTGATCTGGGTGTCATAGCCCGGCGGCGTGTAGACCAGGGCGTGGCGCCAGGTGCCGGTGACCTTGGAGTTGTACCAGATCTCGCGCACCTGTCCGTGCGGCACATCCTGGGGCAAGTAGTAGGTCGAGCCGGCCTCGGGCACTTCGACCGCGCTCGCCCACTTGCTGCCGCCAAAATAGGCCGTGCTGCCTGGATCACTGACTTCGGCGCCGTCGACGATGACGGTGTAGTAGTGCAGTCCGGGCGCGAGCGGCGGAGTGGTGAAGGTCCAGAAGCCATCGGCCTGTTTTTCCATATCGGCTTTGGGGCCGCTCCAGAAGTTGACCCTGACCTTGGCGGCATCCGGCGCCTTGAAGCGGATCTCGACGCGTGAATCGTTATCGACGCGCGGGTATTGTGCATCAAGGACATTCGATGTCGCGGGCTTGAAAGTACCCGAGCCCTGCGCCAGGCAAGAGCCGGCGAGTGTGAGGAGCAAAGTTGTGAATGCGGTCAACCTCATGTGCATCTCCTGAACGGATTCGAGCGGATCGGACGCGGTGCGCGGGATCGCCCTGGTTTCCTGGGTGACATCGTATATCAAAGAGCGGCGGGATGCGAAGGGGGTGGAGAGGGGGTCGAGTGATAGCTGGGGCGAAGCGGGGCTCGGTGGAACGGAGTTGATGTACCGATTCAGATGGAGGTTAGCGGGGAGATAGTTTACTGGATGCACCAGGATTGCTGGACGTGAGCGAGCACTGTTCCAAAGAAAGGGGAAGTTGAGAGTGGAACACCACTGGATAGAAGTCGTTTGAATCGCTGCTAGGTCAGCACCTCCAAGTCTCCTCTGTTGGCTGCTGATTGCCTATCACTGCTCCTGGGAGTGAACACGGAGTTTGACCTGTTGGGGGACCGGGGCTGCCGTGTTGAGCTGGGTGTCAAGAGGAACAGCAGAGTTATGGAGAGTCACGAGCGGCATTGAGTGAGTTGCAGCGCGATTCGCCGCAACTCGAGAGATGGCTCTGATGATTCGGGGCGGGCTGGGTCAAGCAAAAAAGGACTCCGAAACATCACAAGGGAATGATTGTCAATGTCCCTGCCAGATGGGAAATCTCATAACGCCCCGGGCAACCGCAGTTCAGCAAGGCGGTAGCCGCGGCCTTGATGCGCGCGGGAAATCGAGTAGCATCATTTCCTTCCCAATCTGTTCTAAAGTAATCGCGATCCATGGCGTCGATAGTGACGATGACGCGGCCGTCGTAACCGCCAGGCTCCTCAAGTCTTATGCTAATTGCACTCACAGCTGTCAAGTCAGCCTGGCGTTCGCGGATCATTGCTTCGCATGCATTCAGGAATTTTGATCGGCCAACGTAACGTATCTCCAAAGGAATCCCCCAGGACAGGATATCCCTCCCCATCCGGCCCATGCCAATCGCATGAATTCCAACAATTGGTGCGATCGCCATCAGAGATCCGGTTTGCTCATAGATGGGACGCATTCTGGTGCGCACGTCGTCGCATCACAATAGGACTCCGGGATCTAGCATATTGAACGTCTCTTCGAGCGGTCACGACGGGGATGCTCGCACTCCTCGAAGCATAGCGGTCATTCCCAAGTGACGGCCCGAGGACTGACCTGGTGCGAGCGCGGCAGACCTATT
Source organism: Acidobacteriota bacterium (assembly GCA_017307505.1). Classification (GTDB taxonomy): domain Bacteria; phylum Acidobacteriota; class Terriglobia; order Bryobacterales; family Bryobacteraceae; genus Paludibaculum. Next base: position 29,584 of record JAFKEE010000047.1, read on the forward strand.
GGCGGTGATGACACTTGACGCCACTGCATGGGTCCCAGGCTTAAGCCGATCAACCTGAAACGCGATGCAGTTGGGACGCCTACTCTGTCACCACCATTTCTCCATGCAGGCATTCTGCGCGGGATGCACCGGCGATTCCGGATCCGGAGCTTCGCAAAACTAGGTCGATTGTGGCAGATCGGGTTTGGTTCTCAGAGTTCGAAGCCTGAGTGAGGGAATCTCCCCCATGCGAGCTTCTTGCCCGCATGTGCAAGCAACTGGCCGTATCTAACCGCCGGAACATCGGTGCGCCATTGGCCCCATTCGTGGATGAAGATCTCCCCGGCAGTTCGTAGAGTCACGCAAGAGGACGTCCACCATGCAGTGGATCTCCCGTCTCCCCGATCCCACACAGGTTTCCTGATGAGACGAATCAGGTAATGGCCCTACTCAAAGTTAGCCACGGTGTGCCGATTAGAGACAAATGGCGCCAACCAGTTCCGGACCCTCTCCCTGCCCACCGATCCGTGAAGGGATAGGCGAGCGGATTCTGTATCCGGGGCGGCTCCGCACTTTGTTTCTGGCGGTCGCCTGCGCGGTTTTTACGCTGATGGGTCTCGGCGCGGGGGGCGGCGGCTTGCTGTGGGCCTTGCTGGCCGGCATCGGCGCATTCATCTTCTTTACCAGTCTCCTGCCGAGCGCTGCCTGGCTGAAGCTGGATGCCCAGGGATTCACGTACCGGATCGCGTTTCGCGAGCACCGATACAACTGGGCCGACATCCGGTCATTCGGAGTCCTGACCCGGCGCTACCTGGGCATCATCCCGGTAAGCCGGATTGTCTGCTTCACGTTCACCGAGGAGCACAAAAAGACCAAGAGCCTGTTGCTGCGGATGGCCACGGCGATTGCCCGCTTTGATGGTCAGTTGCCGGACAACTACGGAATGAAGGCCCGCGACCTCGCGGCCCTAATGGAGAACTGGCGGCTGCAGGCGGAGAGCAGCGCGGCCGCGCCGGACTTGTCGCGGTTCCGGAGTGCGAGTTTTCCGGGGTTGAATCGAGTTTCGTAGGATCGGGGGCGGCTGGAGGCGGCTCGCGGGGGAAGGTGGGTTGAGTGCGTGAATAGGCACGCTCATTCGTGAGATACACTGTATCTCAGAGGCAATCATGTCGACCACGATGATTCACGTTCGCGTGGACGAGAAAACTAAGCAGAGGGCAACGAAGACACTTGCGGCCATGGGCATATCGGTGTCCGATGCGGTCCGCATGCTACTGGTTCGAGTGGCCGCGGAGAAGGCGCTGCCCTTTGCGGTGAAGGTCCCGAACGCGACCACAGTGAAGGCCATGCGGGCTGCCGACAAGGGCCAGGCCAAACGGCAGAAGTCGGCCGACGCGCTGCTCAAAGACCTAGGGATCTAGCTCGTGCGGAACGCGGTCACGGGCTCGCAGTTCGGGCGCGATGTGAAACTTGCTCAAAAGCGCGGCAAGGACATGGCGAAGCTGCGCGACGCGATCCTGCTGCTGCTTTAGGGAAGCCCGTTGCCGCCGCGCTACAAGGACCATCCGCTGGGCGGGGAGTGGAAGCATTTTCGCGACTGCCACATCGAGCCGGATTGGCTGCTGATCTATAAGATTGATGGCGAGGACCTTTACCTCGTTCGTACCGGAACGCACTCAGATCTGTTCTGAAGGAGTCGCCGAGGCCCAGCCAACTGATGAGGGGTCCATCGAGAATGGTTGAGGGCTACCCTTAGCCGCTATGATGGGACCTTCCAGGAAGGTCGAGGCATTCGACCTGCATTCAGGTATCCGAATGTGCAACAAGTGCGCTGCGTTCCATACTGTGATCCCGCTCCATTCTCCGGATGAGTTCCATAGCAAGGTGGAGAGCATTCGCCATGACCTGTCTGAGCGGAAGCTGGAAATGATCTCCGACGAATCCTCGCTCGATTCACTTCAGCGGAATGAGCCATTCCCCTCCGACTGCATCTGGGTGCTCTTTGCCTGTCCAAAATGCGGGCAGATGTTCTCGCTGGGAGGGGTAGTCTACAAATGGCAAAAGGTGGAGTGGGCGCCCTATCCAAGCGCGACGTAGGGGACAGAGAAATCGACTTGGATCCGAATCGAGCCTACGGCCCGCCGCACCAGGTACTGGACTGGGCCAATGCGATAGGGTGTGTGCGCTGCCGGCAGACATTGTGCTTAACGCTCGCCGGGGTCGTTGTGGGCACCGTTGAAGCAACCGGTTCACATTTCTGTCCGAGTGGCGGAATAGTTGACGCCAGACAGGATCTCATCCGTGAGCGGCGCTCCCGGTCTTCCTGGGGCTCCGATGGTAATCAGGCCACCCGTCTCGATCGCATCTTGATCCGCAGATCTACCTCCAGGCCGGCGTCACCGAGCATATTAACCAACGTGTCCAGTGAGAACCGGCTGATCTTGCCTCGAATCAGATCCGAGATGCGCGGCTGACTCACCTCCAGACGCCTGGCCGCGTCCGCTTGGGTCAGTCCTTCCCTCTCGATAAACTTCCGAAGGGCCGTCATCATCTGGGACCGCAGCCGCAGGTTGCGGGATTCGGCGGGTGAGAAACCGAGGTCGGTGAAAACGTCGCCCCTACCCATGGTGATCGTTGTATCGATCGTGGTCTTCATGGCTCTCTCCTTCCTCTGGACTTCCGCGCCCCCATCAACGATATGTAACGCTTCCTGCCCAAGTCGAGATCCGCCTTCCGCGTCCCCTGTGTCTTTTTGACGAAACAGTGGAGCATGTAGACAGCTTCCTCACATCGAGCAACGTAGCACGCCCGGTATTCGTTCTCGCCATGAATGCGGATTTCCATGACGCCCGGGCCCACATCCGGCATCGGCCTAAAATCCTCAGGAGCTTCGCCAAGTTGCACCAGATCCAGCTGGTAGCCCGCATCCGAACGAATGTCGGCCGGTGCCGCCCGCAAACGAGCCTGGCTGTCGCCCATCCAAGCGATTGGCTTCCGGCTCGACACATCCTGATTATACAAGACTGGATATATCGGTTGAAGCGCCACGGAATGCACCGAACGGCAATGCTGACAGCCGAAGTGAATGCCAGCGCATCCCGCTCATCCGCCGTGTCCGCCGGGTGATCCGTCCCAGCGACAGTTTTGCTTCAAGGAATCAGGACTCGCAGGCATGCTTTGGGCGAGGCTCCTGGCGCCCACCGGGCCGGCAAGTGGTTTATATTCTGATGGTTACGCGACAATTAATCGGTAAAGGCAGGTACCGGCGCCGTTGTTGACGCATGCTCAACTGAGAGAGAGGCGACCGACAAGACGCGTACTTACAGTCATTTACAGCAGGTGCACGTCAGTCTGCCCCGGTTGCGCCAAATCCGAGCGGTAGCTTCGCTGCAAGGCAAATTGACTGTGGAATGGATTTGTTGGCTGGCCCGAGACAGCCGGGCCGGTTACTGCCGGGCCTGGCAGGCCACTGAGCCTGACAGTGAGGAAATGGAACTGCGGGATCACATTCCGCGCATCGCTCTGGCGAATCGCTGTTACGGTTACCGGCGGATAGCACGCCAGTCGAAGAACGAAGGCCGTCTGGTGAATCGAAAGCGGGTCGCACGTTTGATGAAGTTCGATAATCTGCTCGCCGTGCGGCGCAAGGCGTTTCGGCCGCCGACTACCGACAGCAAGCATGGACTGCGCATCCACCTCAACCTGGCGCCTCGGATGAAAGTAACGGGCCCCCAATTAGTTGTGGATAGCCGACATCACTTACATCCGCCTAAAGGGTGAATTCGTCTTTCTGGCGGTAGGGTTGGGCGCCTGGTCTAGAGAAGTCATTGGCTGGAATCTGAGCCGATCCGTGCAGTCACATATGGCGCTGAAGGCGCTGAGACAAGCCCTGGAGGCTCGCAAGCCGGCAGCCGGATTGGTCCACCATTCTGACCGCGGGATTCAGTACGCGACAGAAGATTACTACGAGGTGCTGAAGAAGCACGGAGTCGTGCCAAGTACGAGCCGAGCCCGCAACCCGTGGGACATCGCCGCTTGCGAGAGCTTCATGAGAACGCTCAAGGCAGAGGAGGTAAATGGAAAGGCCTACCGCAATATGGAAGAATTGCGGGCCCAGATAGAGCCCTTTCTGAGTGAGTATTACAACAAGCGGAGGCTGCACTCATCTTTGGGATACAGTACTCCTAAGAGGTTCGAGGAGCTCAACGGTTCGGCCGCGCCGCTGGCGGCTGTGCTGGAGTTTTACGAGGCATGAGGGCATCTATCGATCCGAGGAGGCGAAGCCGAAGTACAACACCGGGGGCGGCAACCGCCTCCCGAAGGTCGGCCCCGCTGCCTAGAGAACAACGCGACGGGAGGATCACGTTGGCCCATCGGTCCGATGAGTCCCCAGCAGGTTATTCCTTGGTGGGGTGCTCTCCAGCAGAGCCCACCGCAGCTTCACCAGCCGGCATTAGCATGCCTGAGAACAGAAATGCTGGCAATGATTTGTTGGCGACCGGTAACTTGTCCCAAAACTCTGTGTCTCACCAACGGGGGGCGGTCCATCAGGCTGTCCCGCAACATAACCCATGAGTTGGGCCAGCCTGAGAGGGTACGAAAATTTTACTGAGGAGTTTTATCTGACTCTACCGTTCGCCTCGAGAATATGACATAATCCAGCCCGATGCAACGCATAGGATTACGTCTGTGGGCGTTCGCACTTTATGGTACAGTGGCGTGCGCCGCCACACCGGATTCCCTCAAGAAGGCGCTTGCGGAGCATAATAAGCTCATTCGGACGACGCTGAGCGCACCAAAGGACGTGAGAACAGCTTCCAGCGAACTCAGGTCGGCCGCCTCATCACGAGCAAAGCTAATGATTGATCTGATGTCGGTTGACCCGCGGGCGGCAGCGTCTTTCTTGCTCAGCGAGGCTGAGCGGAGCTCGCTAATGGCCCGCGGGGCACTAGATCAGCATGTAGAAAGGCGCGAGATCGTGTCTGGAGTGGCCGACGTTTTCTATGTCGATTCGGCCGACTGGAGCACTTCCGCATTGGCCATTCGCGTCGGAGGTAAGGAGGCGTACACCGAGACATCAGCCTCCATCAAGAATGGTTCGACGGTGCGCATCGAAGGATTGGCCTTTGGCGATTCTCTTCTGGCGACCTCTGTCCAAGAACTGCAACCGCGGATGGATCAGTTTTGGGCTACTACTGGCAATTTGCGAGTTGCCGTAATCGCGCTCGTGGGAAAGGGCGATACCGCCGGCGTCGACATGCAAATGCTGCGAAACGGTTACTTCGCGGAGGACACCATGTCAGTAACGACTCATTATCTGGCGAGCTCATACGGCAAACTTCACTTCACCGGCGCTGTCTTCGGCCCATTTGAGGCAAGTAGGAGCTATGGCTGCAGTGAACTCGGAACATTGTTGGTTGATGCTCTTGCCATGGCGAAGGGCGTTCTGGATTCGACTCAGTTTGACCGCCTCATTGTGGATTCAGAGGCTTCAGTTTTCGCCGACAGTTGCAGTTGGGGTGGGGTGGGCGGTGGATCCTTCGTCTTCCTACGAGGGCTTTCGCCGACGGGACAGGTCTGGTCGTTCGGGGCAATTCACGAACTTGGCCATACTTTGACATTGCCGCATGCACGCTCCCTAGAATCAGTCCCCGGCGCGCTGAGCGCGAATCCCGCCTTGGATGGTTTCTATGAATATGGCGACTCCTTCAGCCACATGGGTCATGGCAAGGGACAATTCCTGGCTTCGGAAAAGCTAGATCTAGGGTGGCTCCAACTGGGGTCCGACATCCGGCAGGTGAACACATCCGGAGTTTACAGGATCAATAACCTAGCACAGCAGTCCGGCGTGCGGGCCCTGAACATCAGACGTAAAGATAATCAATCTGGCGCAGTTTGGCTTGAATACCGGAGGCAAGATCGATTGCTAGATCCTGAAGTGCCGAGTGGCGGTGCCATCGTCATGCACTATAAGGCTTCATCAAACCCGCTAGAAGTTAGACTTCCTGCCGTGGACAGAGCCGTGACTGAAATAGGAACCGAAGCTATATTGATGCCAGGTAGAATCTGGCAAGATCTGTTTTCCGGGCTCACGATAGAAGTGGTAGAAGTTGATCCAATCGAAGCGACACTGAGAATTTCTTTTGACGATTCCTGCGCTCGCATCGATCACAGTCAAGTTGCATTAGATAGTGCGAGGCAAGAGTTCTCAGTAGCGGTAACGGCATCTGACTCTTGCGTCTGGAGCATCGTGGGAATGCCCGCATGGCTCGAATTGCAAGGACCGAGCGGCAGGATAGGCTCTGGCAACGTGGTCTTTCACGTCCCTGCAACTAAGGTGCCTGTTCGTGAGTCGTCCGTCGCGATCGGCAGACAAGTCCTTTCTGTTAAACAGATCTCGAGCGATCAGACTGAGCAAGAGACAGGACTTCGCCTGCGGCCTGAGAGCGCGACCGCACCGGCCCAAAGTGGATCATTTTCGGTTACCGCGATAGGTCTCGAGGGACTCGCATTTGGTGTGAAAGCAGATTCGGATTGGATCAAATTAGGATCTCCCGACATAACCGTCTTCTCTGGTTCCGCCGTTCTCACGTACATGCTGGAAGAGAATCCTAACTTGGCGAGTCGCAATGGCCAAATAATCATAGGATCACGCACTTTCGAAATCCGTCAGCTCGGGCGGTCCAACATTGAAATTCTTCCGGGGGCCGCGAGTCTCGGGCCTGAACGCTCATATGGCAAACTTTTAGTTGAGACTGTGAGCTCTGATACGAGCTGGAATGTGCTGACTGATCAGAATTGGCTGAGAGTTATGAGCGGCAGTTCGCGTGTAGGATCGGGCACAGTTGAATTCGAGACTGAGCCGAACCCATCGACACTCTCGCGGAAAGCGAATATCATCGTTGGCCAGAAAGTCTTCCCTGTGACGCAAAGGGGGCTTTACGCTTCAGCTACATCCGAGTCAGTTAGCCTTCGGGCCATTGGTGGAATGGACGGGACTGGTGATGGGCGGTCAGCTCTGGAGGCAGTGATCGATTCACCCGGTGCCATCGCAGTCGATGCGGACGGCAATGTCGCCATCGCGGATGTTGCGCGACAAAACATCAGACTGTTCGGGAGAGATGGGGTAGTAACAACATTAGCAAGCGCCGTCGGGCAGGTCCGCGCCTTGGTTTATACCGCTACAGGTGATCTTCTGGCCTTGTCCAGCCAAGGCCTACTAAGTATCGATGCGAATGGTCGTGTAAAAGTTACCAATCTCAACAACATCCCAGCCGACGAACGCGATGGTGCAGGACTTCATTTTGTAGGAATCTGGCCGCTCGGAATCACGACTGCCAGCGACGGCGCAATCTTTCTGAGCGCTAACAACAAAATCTACAAGTTTCGAGCCGATGGCACGCTCGAGCGCGTGGCTGGTACCGGTCAGGCGAGATTCGATGGAGAGGGGTGGCCCGCCATTGATGCATCATTGTGGCAGCCTCGCGGCATGGCGGTTGGCCCGGCGGGAGAGCTTTATGTGGCAGATCAGCTGGGTCAAAGGGTACATCGCATTGGTACTGACGGAGTCCTTAGAACCATTGCGGGTAACGGCCACGTCGGAGTCGGAGGGGATGGCATTAGGGCTACGGAATCGCCTCTGTACTATCCTCAAAACCTCTTCCTTGATCCTCAGGGCAATGTTTACGTATCCACCGGCAACCACATTAGGAGGATCAGCGCCGACGGTGTGATCGATACTGTCATCGGCATACCAGGTGGCCCATCGGACGAGTATCTCAAGGAGGGGCCCGCTTTGAAGGTCTACTTTAGAGATTTCATCGCCACCGCCCGGGCGGCCGATGGGACTATTTATGGGATCGAGTATTCTACAGAGCGTGTGCGCCGCGTGCGGCCGGATGGAAATGTGGAGCTGTTTGCTGGTTTGCCCGCGGATCACGGCGACGGTGGACCAGCTTTGGGTGCGCGGCTCCTCCAACCGAGCGCTATTTCCGCCGACGAAAAGGGCGGCATCTATGTACTTGAGAGAATCGGTCCTAAGCTCCGCTATGTTTCACCGGATGGTCGGCTAAGTACTCTAGTCTCGCTGCAGAATGGTGATGCTGATCCCGTCGGCTTGGCAGCCTCTGGATCGAGCGTCTTCTTCTCGGCACCATATGGGCCGCGAGTCTATCGTTTCGAAAACGGCACGACGACGGCAGTGGCTGGGAATGGTGGATCGGGCGGCTTCTCGGGAGATGGCGATTTGGCCACGAGCGCATCTCTGAATCGCCCTACCGGCCTCGCAGTCGGTACCTCAGGTGATTTGTACATCGCCGATACATGGAATCAACGGATCCGCAGAATCGGAAGTGATGGAGTCATCAACACCGTAGCTGGTGGTGGTTCGACCGAAGGGCCTGTGGGTACCGATGGCCCTGCCAAGGAGCAACGACTCTACGATCCACTCCTCCTGGCCAGCAACAAGGCGGGGCAGTTGGCGATCGCTGAAGTAGGGTATCAGTTGTTGCAGTTACTGGACGTCGACGGCACGTTGAGGACTCTGGGCCGCGCTCCCGACGGCTATTTTTTCGGCGGAATTTCTGACGATGGCAATTCCGGCATACTGTATACAGCGTATCCGTTGTTGGATGGTCCCGGTCTGGTGAGGTGGATTGGCGCCAATGGGGCATCGACAACACTGTTGAGTTCAAGCGCGCTAGAGCATCCAACTGGCATCAATCTAAGCCCCCTGGGCAAGCTATTTGTGGTCGATCGCGACACAGGTGTCCTCTATCAAGGAATCCGTACCTCCAGCACGATTCAGATCACGACGAATCCTATAACCGACTGTGATCAACGCGGCCTTGGGCGTGCGCTGCTTGAATTCCACGCCATTGGCGTGCCAAGAGTCATGATCCGCGTGGGAGACCCGCCCGGTCCCGGCGCCCCCGCAACAGATTGGCTACCGCCCGACGGCACGTTCAGAACAGACTATTGGGTTCAGGACCAGACTCACTTCTTACTCAGCAACGACGCGGGTGAGATCATAGCGGCCGCTACCGCGAGGCTGGCCTGCCCGGGCAATTGAACTCACTCCGTGCACGGGGTCTGCCCCCCGGCACCCAATTCGGATTTTGCTGTATGATAGTCTCGTCCAGTCAACTGACATGGCAATTCTGGACAGTTGTAACCTGCCGGGGCCAGGACGCCAGCAATGGCGGAGCCTCGCCTTTGCTGAACATCATTCCGTTCTTCGCCGGCCCGCGGTTCGTCCCTTCCATGCCGCCCGGCGGAGACTATGAAGGCATTCATCAGGAGCGAATATGCAATCCGCAAGTTGTGACATCGGCCTCGTCGGCCTGGCTGTCATGGGCCAAAACCTGGTCCTGAATATGAACGACCACGGCTACAAGGTGGCCGTCTTCAATCGCACGGTCTCCAAAGTAGACGACTTCCTCGCCAACGAAGCCAAAGGCACAATGGTGGAAGGCGCTCACTCCATGCAGGAGCTCGCCAGCCTGCTGAAGCGCCCGCGCCGCGTCATGCTCATGGTCAAGGCCGGTGAGACGGTCGACCATATGATCGACGCCCTCCTGCCGTACCTCGAAGCCGGTGACATCATCATTGACGGCGGCAACTCCCACTTCCCCGACACCAACCGCCGCACCAAGAGCCTCGAAGAGAAAGGCATCCTCTATATCGGCACCGGCGTTTCCGGTGGCGAAGAGGGCGCCCGCCGCGGCCCGTCCATCATGCCCGGCGGCAATCCGGCTGCCTGGCCCCATGTCAAAGAGATCTTCCAGGCCATCTCGGCCAAGGTGGAAGACGGCACCCCGTGCTGCGACTGGGTGGGCGAGAACGGCGCCGGCCACTACGTGAAGATGGTCCACAACGGCATCGAATACGGCGACATGCAGCTCATCTGCGAAGCCTACCAACTGCTGAAGGACGCGCTCGGCCTGACGCCCGACGAACTCCACGAAGTCTTCGACAACTGGAACCAGGGCGAGCTCGACAGCTACCTGATCGACATCACCAGCCAGATCTTTGCTAAGAAGGACGATGACGGCGCTCCGATCGTCGACAAAATCCTCGACACGGCCGGCCAGAAGGGTACCGGCAAGTGGACCTGCCTCAGCGCGCTCGACCTCGGCATGCCGGTTACGCTCATCGGCGAAGCCGTCTTCTCACGCTGCCTGTCGGCGATCAAGGACGAACGCGTCGCCGCCTCCGCCATCCTCCCCGGCCCCGGCTATTCCTCGGAACTCGACCGCGCCGCCTTCATTGAAGACGTGCGCCGCGCGCTCTACTGCTCGAAGATCATCAGCTACGCTCAGGGCTACATGCTGCTGCGCGAAGCTGCGAAGGAGCAGGGCTGGAACCTGAACTTCGGCGGAATCGCCCTGATGTGGCGCGGCGGCTGCATCATCCGCAGCCGGTTCCTTGGAAAGATCAAGGATGCGTTCGACAAGAACCCCAACCTGAACAACCTGCTGCTGGACGAATTCTTCACCAGCCTGCTGGTGAACTACCAGGCCTCCTGGCGCCGGGCGATCATCCAGGCGATCCAGTACGGTGTGCCGACCCCGGCCTTCACCACCGCCCTGGCGTTCTATGATGGCTATCGCACGGGCCGTTTGCCGGCGAACCTGCTGCAGGCCCAGCGCGATTTCTTCGGCGCGCATACCTATGAGCGTGTCGATAAGCCGCGCGGCGAGTTCTTCCACACGAACTGGACGGGCCGCGGCGGGCGAGTGGCGTCGGGGATTTACACGGTCTAGCGTTTCGAAGCTGGCAGCTGTCGGTTTTTAGCTTTCAGCAATCGTTTTTGAGCTGTCAGCTGTCAGCTGTCAGCTTTCAGCTCTCGCGGTTTAGCCAGGGCTGATCGCTGATGGCTGATGGCTGATCGCGGGTTTCTAGCTGTCAGCTTTCAGCTTTCGTGGTTCGTCTGAGGCTGATCGCTGATCGCTGATCGCTGCTGTTTTCCGGCTGATACTGGAATGGTGCCGGGCTTTCAGCCTGTGAGGTTCCGCCGGGCGGGGCTTGTTCGTAGCTGATAGCTGAAAGCTGATAGCTGACAGCTGCTCTCCCCCCCACGGACGAACGAACTCTGGCAAAGTACACATAGAGAGGGATTCTCGAATGAAATACGGTTTGAATATTCTTCCGAGCGGCGCGCTGGACTTCCTGTCCCTGGGCGCCCTGGTCCACCGTCTGGATCCGGGTGTCATCCCGTTCCGCAAGGCCACCGAGTGCCAGATTCATGTCAGCGGCGGTGAATTCAACTGCGCCGCGAACCTGGCCGACTGCTTCGGGCTCAACACCGGCGTCGCCAGCGCCATCGTGGATTACCCCATTGGCGACCTGATCGCCGAGCGCGTCAAGGCCATGGGCGTGAAGCCCTTCTACAAGCGCTTCAAGCACAACGGTGTGAACGGCCCCAACATGGCCGCCGTGTATAGCGATCGCGGCCAGGGTGTGCGCGCTCCTGTCGTGTTCTACAACCGCTGCAACGAAGCCGGCGCCCAGCTCAAGCCCGGCGACTTCGACTGGCCCGCCATCTTCGGCCAGGGCGTGCGCTGGTTCCACAGCGGCGGCATCTTCGCGGCGTTGTCGGAGACCACCGGCGAGCTGATCATCGAAGGCATGAAGGCCGCCAAGGCCGCCGGCGCGATCACCTCGTTCGACCTCAACTACCGCGCCAAGCTCTGGAACATCTGGGGCGGCCACGACAAGGCTCTCTCCGTTCTGGCCCGCATCGTTGAGCACTGCGACGTCCTCGTCGGCAACGAGGAGGATCTCCAGATGGGCCTGGGCATCCCCGGACCCGAGGTCGCCGCGAAGTCCAAACTGGACCCCAGCACCTTCTTCGGCATGATCGACAAGGTCGTCGAGAAGTATCCGAAGGTGAAGATCGTGGCCACCACGCTTCGCGAGGTCCACTCGACCAACCGGCATAGCTGGGGTGCCGTGGCCTGGATCGACGGCAAGACCTATGTCACGCCGACGGCGGAGCTCGATGTACTGGACCGCGTAGGCGGCGGCGACGGCTACGCATCCGGCTTCTTCTACGGCCTGCTGACCGGGCTCGAACCCGACGAAGCGGTCCGCCTCGGCTGGGCCCACGGAGCACTGCTCACCACCTTCCCCGGCGACACCACCATGGCCACCGTGGACATGGTGAAGGCCTTCGCCAAGGGCGGTTCGGCCCGCATCCAGCGCTAACCGTCCAGACAGTAGTCCTTAGCCAGATCCCTCCTATCCGTGTGGATCCGTGTGAATCTGTGGCTCTCATTTACTGGCCACAGATTCACACGGATCCACACGGATAGCGTAGCGCCATCTGCCCGAAATCCCGTACGCTGAAAGTTGAGAGCTGACAGCGGAAAGCTTTTGTCTTCATCCCCAACAGAGAGAGAACCCCCAGCCCCATGCCCCCTGTCGTTACCCCCGATGTGCGCGAGCGCGCCACCAAGATCAAGCTGGTCCTGATGGATGTCGATGGCGTCCTCACCGACGGGAAGTACTTCCATGTCCCGAATCCCGCCGGCGGCCTCTTTGAAGTGAAACTGTTCGACTCCCAGGACGGCATCGCCCTGCAGTGGCTCTATCGCACCGGGATCAAGACCGGCCTCATCAGCGGCCGCGACGCCCAGGCGACGGCCGAGCGCGCTCGCAGCAGCCACATGACTTACTGCTACATGGGCAACACCGAGAAACTGCCGATCTTCAACGAGATTCTGGCCGACTCCGGACTCACCCCCGAAGAGATCGCCTACCTCGGGGACGACCTCACCGATGCCATCCTGATGAAACGCGTCGGCCTGGCTGTGGCCGTCGGGAACGCCACGCCCGAGGTCAAAGGCTGCGCTCATTACGTGACGAAAGCGGTCGGCGGATCGGGCGCCTTGCGCGAGGCCACCGAGGTGATTCTGGAGGCCCAGGGGAAGTGGGAAGGCATTCTGCGGCATTATGAAGTAATCGCATGAGCCTGGAACGAATCGGCGCCGTCCTCTCTGTTGTGAACGCACCCGGTGTGCTGCATGAGCTCACCGGGATCATCGCCGCCCACAACGGCAACATCCTCTCCGTGGAGATGCTCTCCAGCCCGGACCCGGCGGAGTCGCGCATCTACTTCGAAATCGAACTGGCCACCGCGCCGGCCGCCCTGCTGGTGGACCTCGGGGCGATGCCGGCCGTGAAAGCCGTCGCTTCCGAGAAGAGCCTGCAGAAGATCTACGGCAAGCGGATCATCATCATGGGCGGCGGAGCGCAGGTCGGCCAGGTGGCCATTGGCGCCATCATGGAGGCCGATCGGCACAACATCCGCGGCGAGCACATCTCCGTGGATACCATTCCGCTGGTGGGGGAACAGGCCCTGGCCGACGCGGTGCGCGCCGTGCCTCGATTGCCGCGGGCCCGGGCGCTGGTGCTGGCCGGATCGCTGATGGGGGGAGAGATCGAAAAGGCTGTGCGCGAGGTTCGGGCGCAAGGCCTGCTGGTGGTGAGTCTGAACATGGCGGGCAGCGTTCCGGATGCGGCGGACCTGGTGGTGACAGACCCGGTCCAGGCCGGAGTGATGACCGTGATGGCAGTGGCGGAAACAGCCAAGTTCAGCGTGGAGCGCCTGAAGCGCCGCGTCTTTTAGCACGACCCCCAATGCTGGTAGGGCGGACGCCCTCGTCCGCAGCCGGTCCCCTGACCGGCTTCGCGGAAGCCGGGCCAGCGGACCACGATCCATCATTAACGACCGTTGTGCACTCGTTGGCTGCCGAAAAGCCCATCCTGTGCCCTTGCCGCGCTCTGTGGGAATTCAAGCGGATGTGCGAAGATCCCCCTCCCCGTGGTTGACCAGCCTGTCGACCTTGGACCAGAGGTCCGGCTTACCTCATTTGCCCGTCGACTGAGGCTCTCCCCCGAATCCCCTTCGCCTATCTCACACCAGTGCAGTCCGTAGCCCGCCCCTTCCCAGCCGCGGTTCGCAGCTCTCGCACCAATAAACAAGCGCGTATTCGCTGTTCGCTACGGGTTCCCTGCCCGCCCCAAGAGGGGAGAGGTCCCCCGCGACACTATCCTCGCTAGCCCACTCTTCCCTCACACAACTTACCGACAGCCACTCGAACCCCTCATCCCCCAGACAACTCCGCCCCACCGACAGCCCCTTGGATCCTACCGGCCTCGAAGCCGGTGCAACAGCCGAGCCCACCAGCCTTTCGGTTCGGTCGCTGGCTCTGCGCAGGGACCGAACTCCGACTGGGTCTCGCCTTCCGTTTCAGACGTCGCAGAGGTCTCGCCCAGGAAACTCTTCTCCATCTCCTCAGCCTCCATCTGCATGGCCGCGGAGCGGAACAGGGCAGCAAACTCCTCCTCCTGCTCGACGGAGTCCAGGCATTTGGAACAAACCAACAGATGTTCTTCAATCACTTCGCGCGTAACGCCGGAAAGCCGGTTCGCCAGATAGTCTTCCATCTCGGCTTCCGTCAGGCATTTGCCAACAGAACGACGCAGCATCAGGCCCTCCTGCGCGCCGTCGTCCTCCCAGCCCAATGAAGTCATGAGCAGCCTCCAGAGACCAGCGCGCCAAGTATAGGTATTCAGATCCTAGTATCTCAGCGAATCGCTGGGCGGAACAGGTCTAGTTGTCGATTCAATAGACTAGTGCGGCCCGCCTGACGCTCTTCTCAACACTTTTTCACTCAGCCCGCCATACGATAGCCGCCGGCGCCCCAGTTCCCCGAACCGTGCCTTCGCCCTGGACTTCAGCAGCCGGAATTGCGTCTCGGAAAGACTCATCTCCACGCAGATCTGCTCCTGCGGCTGTTCATAGAGGTAGAAGCGGGTGAGGATCTCGCGGTCCCGCCGCGAGATGCCGCGCAATACCCGCACCATCAGGTCCGTCTTTTCGTCCTGAATCGCCCGCTGCTCCGGATTCTGCCGCCCGTCCGCTACCCGGCCGCCCATCTCCAGGTCGGCAAAATCGCGGCGGCTCTGCACCGCGTCATCGATGAAGGCAGCCACCTGGCGGCGCACCACGGTGCGCACAAAGCCCATCAGCCGTTCCGGCTCGCGCAGCCCGCCGCTCTGGATCGCCTGGACGACAATCAGGAAGGTGTCGTGTACCTTGTCGTCCAGTTCCTGCGGCCCCAGGTGGCGGCACAGGTAATACCGGACGCCCCGCGAAAAGATGCGGTACAGCTCCTCCATGGCGCGATTGTCTCCGTCATGGATGCGCTCCACGAGCGCTGTCCAACGGGCCCCACCAAATTCGGCGGACTCCCCATGACCCTGTTGCGCGTCCTCCGGGGAACCCGCCGGAACCCCACCCGGACCGGCCTCGGCGTCCTGTTCCTTCTGCGCGCGATCTCTGGAAAATCTCTGCATGCAGGTTACTCCTTACCCACCACGAAACGGGCAGTGCCCTGTCGACGAATGAGCCGGCCCATCCTGGCTGGCGCCACATCCTCGCCGCTGGCCGGAATTCCGCATCGGAACTCAGGAGCCGGGCTCAAGTTTGCCCGGCCTTCCTGACAAACCGGACCAGGGCATTTGTCCGGGGCTCCAAACAATGCACCAAACACGATCCTAATATCTGAATTAAAACTACACTTCCTGATATAGACCAGGCGCCGGACGGAGGGAGCCTCGAAGGACAACCCGCCGGACAGCCTGTCACTTTGCGCGTCATTGCCAAATTGCCTGACGGATCCGCGCAAGCACGGCACTGCGGCCCCGCTTGATGCCAGGGACACACACCCTCGTCTCCCGAGCGAGTCTGTCGAGACAGACGAGTTCAGGGCAGAGTCCGGAAAGTGGCCGAGGTCCCGCACAGCGTCCCTCCAACTATTCATGGTTCTATCCCTTCAGGCAGGGATAGTTTCGAATGGACAATGACACTAGAGTACCGTGACCATTAGTACTCGTAGAAATCATATCAGCATCTCTCGCCTATGGGCGATTAATTTTCTTTCTTTCTTCCAAGAAAATTCCATTTCCTCCTCCCGTCGCGCTAGTGATATCTCCCGTGAATATTCTCATTACTTCATTGGTGGACTCCAGGGCTATCTGACAAATGCGCCCCGTCCTCACTGTTCCGCCGCGTATTTCGTAGGCCGGATGGCCTTACCTGCCGTTCCGGGGCCAAGCCTACGACAGCGCCCATCCCGTTTATGAACAGTGAGTTACAAGACTCTCCAAGACTGCACCAGCCTCGCCAATACTCCATCGCCAGGCCGCCATCCCAGCGGCGGCACACCACAGCACGGACAGCCCGGCCCGAGAGAAAGGAATACGTTACCTTCGAAAATAAGTACTAGGAGCGACGAGTGAGGGTGAGAATTGACGGCCGTTCCGCGATCCAAGCCCAAGTCTTTACGCTTTAGTGCGTCATTGAGTAGACTACATAATTCGCGGCGATTCGGATGCCCAGGGCTGAGTACTTCTCGGGATACGATGGGGCATCGGCCCACTCCAGCGAATCCCCGATGTCCATGTTGAAGCAGATCGCCACCATGAGCCGGCCCTTATCGTCATAGATGCCGCGCCAATGCGGCTCGTAGCCGTCGCGTTCATAGGTCCGGCCCGTTTCCACGAATTGTTCACCTGGAATCTGGTAGCGTTCATCCAGATCGTAGAGGACGTGAAAAATCGGATCACGCGATTCAATTTCGACCATAGGCCGGTCAGGAAATACGCGCTGCATACTCTCCGCGAAGATGGCCCATTCCCGCGTGCCGTGAAAATCATCACACATAAAGAAGCCGCCGCGCAGCAGATATTCCCGCATCTTAATTACCTGCGCATCGGTAAGGTTCCAGTGCCCGACCTCCACTCCGTACATCCAGGGCCAGTTGAACACGTCGTCTCCGTCGTCCAGATTCACGGGCTGTTCCACGGAACGCACGTGAATCCGCGTCAGGCGGCGCAGCGCCCGCGCGAAGTGACGGTCGGCGCGCGGATAATCCATCGTCCAGAACGAATTGCCCTGCGACCAGTCGCCCATGCCGCCGCCCCTGCGGAAACGGAAACCGCCAATAGGCGGATACATCAGCCGGGCAAAAACCCATTCTGTCTTCTCGGCATAGTCGGGCGGCAACGGGTCATTCTCGTTCTCAAAGCCAGGCAACTCGCGGAAGGGCTTCTGGAAGGCACAGACCAGGCCTACGCCGAAAATACCCAGAGCTAGGAGCCAGCGAACCGTGCGGAGATTCATGGCCAATCGTCTAGCCCGAGAATAGCACTCCCGGGCGGTGGCCACGGGGACGCCGGGCGGAAGGGATTGAGAAGCCGGCGAAGAGGTGCCTACGGCCGGTCCGTTGGTTGGTCTTCGGCTGCTGCTGCATGCCGCGGCCTGAGCCGGATGCGCAGCCGGACCACGACACGCCGGGCTTCCAGAGCCCAGGTCCAGGCCTGCCGTACCGCCTGCTGCAGACTCATTGGCGGCAACTCCGGCGCATCGCGGTCAGAGCTCAGGCGGTGGATGAGTTTGGGCTCGGGTGGCCGCTTTCTGTCACGAACAGGCCGGAAGCTGGCCAGGATCGCGCCGCAGTTTTCGCAGTAATACTTGCTGGCGCCCAGCGACGTCCGGAGCTGCATCCAGGCGCCCGTGTCCTCCAACTCGGGCCGCGCATCCACCAGGGCCTGGTTCAGGCATCTGGGACACTTGGCGAAGAACAGATCGGTGAGGCGCAAGGGATTGCCCCGGAAGGTGTACCGGCAGTGGCGGCACCGGAAGCGATAGGATCCACACAGCTCCGCCACAAAATCAAAGACGCCGCGCTGCTGGCGTACGGCTATGTCGCGCGACGCACACTTCGGGCAGCACACCAGGCCATGCCTGGATCTTGCCATGGATGGTGATGGACCCGCCGGGACCTTCGCTGACGGCACCGATACCGCTCCTCCAGCCGCTTCACGACAAGAGAACAGCCTACCATCAAAGGGGTGGATTCGAAAGAGGTCCGGCTTGGAAATGTGGGGCTACTTACACTGGCAGGTCAGCGCAGAGTCACCGCGTAGCGGGACAGCTCGCCGCGCAGCATGGAAGTGAACGACTCGAAATCATCTTCGGCCCACACCACGTGCTGGAAGCCGATGGCGACACTCTCGCACCACAGGACGGCCAGCCGCAGTCTCGCCCCAAGGCGGCGAAATACCCAGCGGTATTCGCCGGCCGACAGCAGCCAGAAACATTCCGCCTCGCCCTGCCGCTCCAGGGTGTCCAACGCCTCGCGCAAGGCCGCCAGGGCAACCGGACCGTCGGCCGCGCGGGCGGTCGTCGTCCCTGCACCATCGTGGAAAGTGCAAACCAGGCGTCCAAATTCGTCGTTGTCGAAGGAGAGGCGCATATTTCTATTTTACGCCTTCCCGGCCCGGTTATCCGGATCGGGAAGGCGCAATTTGCCCGCAACGGTTAAGGATTCGGACCGTTGTGGCAGCTATAGCAGCCGATCAACGCACCCTTGGCGAACGTCTTCGTTCCATATTCGGTACTGAAGGAACGCGGAGCCAGCGCAGCCGAGAGCACGGTGCCTCGCAGATCCCCGCCGTGGCAGTCCCGGCAGGTTCCGTAGCCCTGGCTCTCCACACGGTCTCCGTGTGAGCTTACCCAACTCGCCCCAATCGGATGCAGGCCATGCGGCCCGGCCGTGGACGAACTGGAGAGCGAGGCGTGGCAAGTGGAGCACTCCGCCAAAGTGCCAGTGTGGCCCTGCAGGCGGGTGACCATCAGATTGTCGTTCACGTGCGAAGAGGGATATTCGGCATGGGTGGCCCCGTGGCAGGCCTCGCACGCGAGTCCGCCGTGGCCGGCGGAGGATTTGTAGAGCGCGTTCGCCGTCGTGGCGAATCGCGGATCGGCCGGCGGCCGCAGCGGACCGCCTGCATAGGAGAAGACGTCGCGCTGGCGGATCTGGCCGGCGAATTTGACCGCGGTGCCTGTGTGGCAGTTGCCGCAGCCTGGTTCGTCGATCCACCCCTTGCGGCCGGTAGCACCGACCTGGGCCATGCTGCCGTGGCAGTTCTGGCATTGCATGCCGGCGTTGCCCATGGCTCCGCGCAGGCACTTCGTCACCGAACCCGGATGACAGTTGTAGCACGCCTCGCGATCGGCCAACGTGCCCGTCTCAATCACCGCGGCGTGCTTCTTGTGCAGCACCTCCGTCAGCGGAGTGCCCTTGGTGGTACCCAGGGCATTGGAGGCATGGCATCCGGCGCACAGAACAGGCTGGCTGGCCTTGAGTTTTGTGCCGTGCCGTTCGTCGTGCAGGGCGAGGATGTTCAACTTGTAGTCCTTGTTCGGATCCGGGTCAAACGCCCATTGTTTGGGCATGGCCGTACTGTACTTGGAGCCGGACGCGTGACAGTTGGCGCAGGCCATCTCATCCGAGACGGGCAGCACCACATCCGCCGTGGCCAGGACTCGATTGGTGGAGTCGCGGGCCGTCAGGCGCATGAGGGGGTAATAATTCTTCTCGCCCTTCACCTTCGGGTTGTCGGGATAGGGAGTGATGGGTATGCCTTCCGCCACGAACTGGGCAGAGGTTGACTGCCAGATCATGGGCTTGGGCGCGTTCGAGGTACCTGGCATGGCGTTGCCGGCCAGTCCCATTTCGGGTGCAAGCGGAGTGGTCAATCCAAAGAGCTTCTGCGCATACTGCCAGAAGTTTGTTTTGCCCGCCGAGGAACGATTGATGGATCCAGTGGGGTCGGCGACGGCTTCGTAAGTGAGCCGGATGTTTGTGGGAGTCTTGACGAGTTTCCCATAAGGATCAATCAACTGGGCATGGAGGTTATTGTACGGCGGAAGGATGGAGAAAACGGAGTAGTCATTGCCGTCGACGCAATGCATTCCGAGATCGTTCCAGCCAACCAGGACATAGCGTCCTTTGCCGGTGGAGGGAGTATCTGCGATGGCGACCGAAAACACCGCAAACAACAACACAGCGGCAAACATTGACAATTTTGCAAAGTTTGTCATTCGCAGGTCCCTTTCCAAACAGGATCTGGGACGGCAGATGCATCGTCAGCGGAGAGGTGACAAGATTCTGGAAGAATACACAAATTAAGGCGTTTGAGACCCGTTTCTAGGCGAACGCCTCTAGAAGATATTCAGCACTGAAACGTACTGTATTGAATCTGAACCTAGTTCAGATGCGCGTTGACTTCGGCCAGCAGCACCGACGCATGCACGGGCTTGTTCAGAAAGGCAGCCATGCCCTTCTGACGGCATTGCGCGCGCACCTGGTCCGACACTTCGGCGGTCAGGGCTAGGATGGGCACGTCCTGGTAGTTCTCCAGTTCGCGGATGTGGTCCGTGGCCTCGAGGCCATCCATGCCTGGCATCTGCAGGTCCATCAGGATGAGGTGGTATTGGCGGGCCTTGGCAGCGGCGATAGCGGCAGGACCGTCACTGGCGCAATCGAATTCAAAGCCGCCCTTGGACAGGATGGCACTCAACACCTGCTGCGAAATGCGATTGTCCTCCACCACCAGCAGCCTGACGGTGTTGACCTTCGCCTGGCTGCCGCGCAGATTCGGCTGGACCAGGATGGGCTTGGGCAGTTGCAGAGGGATCTCGGCGGTCATGAGACTGTCGCCGTTGGCGGTGCTCTCTAACACCATGTCGCCGCCCAGCAACTGGACGACCCGGCGCGTCAGCGCGAGCCCCAGGCCGATCCCGTTGAAGCGGCGCATTCCGCCCTCTTCCACGTGGTCGAAGGTCTCAAAGACTTCCCGGACATGGTCCGGTGTGATCGTGGTATTCGTGCATCGCACGGAGAGGTGCAGGGTGAACTGCCGCCCGATCACCGCCTCCGACTTCGCTTCCAGCACGATGCTGCCGCTCTCCGACGTCTGGATCGCATGTTGCGTCAGCAGCGTCAGCACCTGGCGCACGCGGTAGGCATCTCCGATGGCCGTGCGCGGCAGATTCGCATCAGGCCGGTATTGCAGCTCCAGACCCTTGGCCTTGGCCCTCGGCATGTGCTCCGCGGCCGCATTGTGCAGCGTGTCTTCCAGGTGGAATTCCGCTTCGTCCAGCTGCACACAGCCCGAAGAGAGGGAAGTGTACTCGAGAGTATCGTTGAGCAGGTCGAACAGGCCGTGCGCGCACTGGCGCGCCGCCTGGACGTAGTCCTTCTGCTCATCATCCAACTGGGTCTCCAGCAGCAGATCGGCCATGCCCAGAATGCCGCTCAGCGGCGTCCGGATCTCGTGGTTCAGGCTGGCCAGAAACTGCAGCTTGGGCGTGGAGCCGTTCTCCGCCGCCGGGCCGGGCCCGGCGCCATTCGCCGGCTTTGACGAGAATGTCGAAAGTCTGAGCCGATTCGGACTCATTGCTACCTGAAAGAGTCATCGGCGTCAAATCACGGAAAGTTTAGGAGAATCCGGGGCAGAAAGACTAAGGCCACCTCGGAATTAGCTCACAGAATTGAATGACCGGATACCGGTTAAGCCTATCCAGGTCAACTGCTTAATCTGTAAGGAAACGCACAGATTCCGGCGCGCCCGGCCCATGTTGCCCAGGCGCGCCGGATTTCCCTCTAAGGTTGGTTAGTCGTCGCTGTTGAAGAAGCCGCCCAGTGATTCCAGCGGACTCCGTTCGTCGCCGCCGCTGCGGCCCGGCGCCAGTTCGCGCCGCATCTTCTCCAGCGTCATGCTCTGGATGATCACCCGGCCGGGGCCGGTAAGTGTAGCCAGAAACAGACCTTCGCCGCCGAAAATGGCCGTCTTGATGCCGCCCGCCAACTGGATGTCGTAGTCGACGCCGTCGTCGAAAGCCACGATGCAGCCGGTGTCAATCTGCAGCGTTTCGCCCGGGCCGAGAGTGAACTCGATGAAGTCGCCGCCGGCGTGGATGAACGCCACTCCAGGTCCGGTCAGGCGCTCGAGGATAAAGCCTTCGCCGCCAAAGAACCCGGAGCCCAGCTTCTTCACGAGGGCGATATCGACGTTCACGGTCCGCTGGGCACAGATGAAGCTGTCGCGCTGCACCAGGACAGCCTGGCCCGGCT
Source organism: Acidobacteriota bacterium (assembly GCA_017307505.1). GTDB lineage: Bacteria > Acidobacteriota > Terriglobia > Bryobacterales > Bryobacteraceae > Paludibaculum. Next base: position 51,555 of record JAFKEE010000047.1, read on the forward strand.
TGAGGTCAAAGGCCTGAATCCGGCCGGGATAGGCTCCGGCGAAGCCCACTTCCCCGCCCGCGCCCCCGGCGCGGAAATGAGTCCAGAACAAAGACTCGCCCATGAGTTTGCGCTTCACGGCGCCCCATATCTTCTGGCCCAGGGTCTCGCCCGACATCCGGGATTCCCATTGCACGCTGGGCGTCTTGTACAGCATCTTGCCGGCCTCGGCAAAGACCTCCTGGCCGGGCTTGAGCTTCAGCCGGGCCACCTGGAGGTTGTCTCCCTGAATCGTGTAGTCCAGTGGCTCTTCCACCGCAACTGGCGTGAATTGAGCACTTTGTGTGCTTCCAGGCAGAATGGCTCCGCAACGCGCGCAGAATTTGCTCGCGTCGCCGGCCTCAGCTCCGCAACTGGTGCAAAAGGGCATGAAAACTCTTCCTCCATGTCGGGGTTACGTGATCAGGGGAGCCTTGCGACTCCTTCGCTGGCGCTCACCGCCCCTGGGGTGACATTCTACTACTGGGAACCCATCCCAGATTAGGGAGCAGCATCGAATAATGGAACGCAGATCGTCCTGCATTTGTTCAGTAATGTGCTGCTGGCTCCTGCTCGGCTTGCCGGCAGGGGCCAGGACGGTTCCCGTCACCTGCGCCACCGAGCGCGGCAACTGGCTGGAAAAGCAGAACTTACACCGCATCAGCAATAACCGGAGGTTGAAAACGCAGGGCGCCCGCAAGGCGGCGGCGTTTCAGCAGGACTACGGCGACATTGCCGTGATAGACAACTCCGATGGTGTGGTGACCTCCCGCAATCCGTTCAATCTCCAGGGGAAAACACTGGAATTCATCCCGCTGCTCGGCAACTCCTCCCCCTATTCGTTCACGGTCCGCGCCGCGGAATATGACGCGGAGGCTGCTTCGTCGGGGCAGGTTCTGGCCGGGTTGGGCGATGACGACGCGATCGCGGTCGACCTGCCTATTTCCGTGCCCTTCTATGGCACTCTGCGCAACCGAATGTTCGTGCATTCCGACGGCAATGTGACGTTTGAACAGCCGGAATTCGCTTCAGCCGCCCGCAGCCTGGGCCGGCTGGCCTCCGGCCCGCCGCGGCTCGCCGCCCTGTTCGATGACCTGGATCCCACGCAGACCAACTGCGACGTCCGGGTCTGGACCGGCACCGACCACCTGGTCGTCACCTGGCGCAATGTGCCGGAGTATAGCGACTTCGGCATCGGAGCCCGGCAGACGTTCCAGCTCGCCCTCTGGACCAACGGCCACATCACCTTTACCTACCAGCAGGTAGCGGCGAATGAAGTGGTGACCGGGATCTCGCCCGGCTACCTCTCCGGCGAGACGGAAGTGGTTTCCTTCCTGAACGATACCAGCAGTTTCTACGGCTTCACCGTAGCCGAGCGGTTTGGCACCGCCCAGGATGTGGACATTGTCCGCGTGGCCCAGCGGTTCTTCCAGACCCACGAAGACGCCTACGATTACCTGGCGATCTTCAACACCTTGGGGATTCCGGCCGCCTCCGGTGCGCTGGCCTATGAGACCACGGTGCGCAGCCTGCGGCAGGGGATCGGGGACACGCCGGTGTGGGCCGGCGACAGCTACGGCTCGGCGCACCGCCTGCAAGCTGTTCTTAACATGGGCCCACTCCGCCAGTATCCGGCGGATCCGTATGCCCGGGTGGGCGGCCGCGGAGCCATCACCGGCGACAACACCATGACGCTGATCGGCCACGAGACCGGCCACCTCTTCCTGGCCCTGGCCAGCATTCGGGATCCACTGAACCCGCTCGCCCGGCCGATGCTGGGTACGCAGAACGCCCATTGGAGCTTCAACTTCAACTCGGAGGCATCGCTGTTGGAGGGCAACCGGATCCTGGACAACGGCCCCGGCGCCACCAACCGCTTCCTGACCGTGGCGACCGTGGAGGGCTACTCCCCGCTGGATCAATACCTGATGGGGTTCCGTTCGCCCTCCGAAGTGCCGGCCACATTTTTGGTGAAGGGCAGCCAGTATTCGAACTCGACCTTCCCGCAAGTGGGGCTCTCGATTCGCGGCGACCGCCAGGACATCAGTGTGGACGACGTGATTGCCGCGGAGGGGCAGCGGATTCCGGATCACACGGTCGCGCAGCGCTACTACCGGACGGCGTTTATCATGATTGTCCCGGAAGGCTTGACGCCGAAAGCGGAAGATCTCGCTCAGCTCGAGACCTACCGGGCGGAGTTTGAGCGCTACTACCCCACCGCGGCAGGCCAGCGGGCCTCGATCGACGCCAAACTGCGCGGCATGATGCGGCTTTCGGTCTGGCCGGCGGCCGGTGTGGTGGCGGGGCAGACAGCCAAGGCGAGCATTTCGCTGGGCAGTCCGGCCGGCGAGGATCTGCCCATCGTGTTGACCCGATCGGCGGACGTCCTTCAGGCGCCGGATTCGGTGGTGATCCCCAAGGGTGCCTTGTCGGTGGAGTTCCCGATCGCCGGGCTGGCGCCGGGCGTGGCGGACCTGACCGCCAGGGCAGGCGACAGCCGCCACGAGGACTCAGTGGCGCGGGTGGCGGTCCAGGCGGCGCCCTCCGATGTGCGGCTGGTGAAGTACTACCAGGAAGGAACGCTGCTGGTGCTCAAGGTGACGGATCGCAACGAGCTTCCTTACCTGGGGGTCAAGGTTGTGGTGGACGGGTCGGACCTGGATTTGCGTTCGGACGACAACGGCTGGATCTGGCTGACGTGGGATCCCACCAAACCGTTGTCGGCTCAGGTGGATGGCGCGCCCTCTACGAAGCTGGTTGTGCCGGCAGTAACTCCATAACCCCTTTGCCCCAGACGGTTTGGCGGCCGATGCCGGTCCAGGCGGCGGCCTCCAGCCAGGGCAGGAAAGGCGTCAGCGCGCCTTCATAGGCAGCCCAGCCGGTGAAACCGCCCAGCGGGTGAATCTGGCCCGACCGCGTGCTGTGCCGCTGGGCCCGGTGCCATTCCAGCAAGCCGCCTGTGCAATGGACGGCATGGGCCTGGTTCACCAGTTCGCGGAAGTCGAACTCGAGCGGGCCCCCGCCATAGAAGGTGCGCAGAGCGGAGATGCGCTCACAGGCGCGGGCGAGGAGGATCGGGAATGGGGGCGGCTCGGGTCCGGTGTGTGGTTTCAACTCGGTAGGAGTGACAAACAACACCTGTCGTTTTTCCGGTCCGGCCGGAGCACCGCTAAACGACACCTGTTGTTTTTCAACCTCTGGAGCCAGGTTCAGTCTCACGGAGCCGGTCTTCCACTCCAGGACTTCCAGCCAGTCCAGGCCCTGGAAGGCAGTTTGGAACGGGGCGGGATCCTGCGTGAACAGGTGGAGGTTGAGGGAGAAGCCGGCGCCGGCCTCGAGTTCCTGTCCATCGAGGTGATGGCAGCGGAGGGCAAACGGGCGCGGCCGGTCGCGCAGGCCGCTGGGACCGATTGAGGATACCGGACGAAAGAGTTCTTCTGGAAGCTGAAAGCCAAGGGCGCCGCGGAAGCGGTTGGCGGCGGGTGTGGGGAAACTCAGGCGCTGGCGGGCGGAAAGAGAAAGGCGGCAGACCAGGATGTTGAGATCCAGGCCTGCCGCCATGAGGAGTACCGCTCCGTCTACCGGGTCACAACCACCCAGGGCCGCACTTGGATCGTGGAAGATCCAGGAGGAATGAGGGTGGGCGTGCTCTTGTAGAGCATATTGACCGTGTAGGTACCCGCCGAGAGCACAGTGGGCACTTTGAACTTGACGCGCCACTGTCCCGGGAGATACGGATCGAGGGTCGAAGAGATGACCTGAGCTTCCAGAGCGGAGCCGCTGGTGCTCAACAGGAACACTCGGACGTCCCCAGGGACAGGGACATCGGTGCCCGGCGCGGTGCCATCATCGGGAAGGCCGTCAAAGTTGCCATAGCCGGTGAGAATGACGGTCAGTTCCTGATCGATCCTGGCGGGCGCGGATCCGGAATTCACAGAGCCATCCTGATTGAAGGCCTTCGCCGCTCCCTGAGTGTAGAGTCCATCGGCCTGGAAGAGAATCCCGGGTGAGATGGGGGACATCGAGATGCGGTCAAAGCCCAGAATCTGACCCGTGCTGACCTGGCGAACCAGGAAATCGGCGGTGCCGCTGGGCGGCGCCGATTTGGGCACGATGAGATTCACCGTATCGGCGGCCACCTTGTTGAGCGGGGCGTTGACCCCATTCACCAGCACTTCGACGTCACCCAGGTTGGTGGGCAGCGGGACGGCGGAAGCAGTTGCCGGATCGGTTGCGAGGGTTGCTCCCTGAACACGCAGCAGGCCCATCATGGCCGGGGAGATCCGGCTGAAGCCGTTGGCGGCGTTGACGACGGAGAGCCTGGGGAAGTACATGGTCAGGCGGTTGGCCGAATCGAGAACCATCGGATTCCCGTTGCGGTCGAGCACGATGCCGCGCGGACCAAACACCTGGAAGTTGAAGTTGGAGACGATGTTGCCCGTGCCGAGCATTTCGCCGTAGCTGGGGAAGCGCAGGACGCGGCTAAAGCTGCTGGACTCGGCCACCCAGATCGCTTCCGTTTTAGGGTCGACCGTCACGCTGATCGGGACACCCACGGCGGAACTGGGCAGGACGAACTGGGAAGGCAGGCCATCCGCGTAGGCGTTATTGATGTCATCCCAGATCTGGATCCGGGAGTTTCCGGTGTCCGCAACGAAGAGGCGGCCGAAGCTATCGACGGCGATGCCGCGCGGCGAATTCAGCTGCTCTGCCAGATTGCCGGCGGTGCCGGTGGAGCCGTCGGCCTGGCCGAAGACGATATCGGCGCTCTGTCCGCTGACCGAGGGCTGCTTGATAAGCAGTACCCGGTGCAGGCCGAGGTCCCCGACGGCGAGGTTGCCCTCGGGCGTAAAGGCCAGGCTGTTGGGCAGGTACATGCGATCGCGGGTGATCTGCGTGGCGGCGGCCGAATTGAAATCGGGCGCGCCGAGGACCAGATCGGGGGTCAGCAGGCCGTCGGTGCGGTCGAAGGGGTTCGGAAAACGCAGGACGCGGCCGTTGCCCGTGTCGGCCACCCAAACGTTGCCGAGTGAGTCCACTTTCACGTCGCCCGGCAGGTAGAGTCCGGTGGGCGTCGGGGTGGCGGCGTTATTGGTGGGCGAATTGATCAGGCTGCGGTAGGAGTCGACCTGGCCCAGGATGAAATCGGCGTGGTTGCCGTTGTTGAAGCTGCGCGCGTCAGCAAAGCAGAGGATACGGTTGTTGCCCGTATCCGCAATGTACAGGTGAGGCACCTGCGACACGCGATCGATGGCCATGGAGGGTCCGAGGGTGACACCGGTGTTCGGCACGGTGCCGGCGGAAAACTCCGAGCCTTCGATATAGTTGGCGGCGCGGAAAGCGAAGTCGAGCTGGCCCAGGACGCGGCTGGCCGGACCGAACACGCGGGCGCCGGCATCGTAGGGCCGCGCGGTCACGCGATTGTTCCCAACCTCGGCCAGGAAGAGCTCCCCGTTGGCAAAGGTGCCGGAGATGGGGTAGTTGAAGCCGCCGGTATTGGGTTCGGTGTAGTCGTAAGTGTTCTGGGAGCGCGAGTTGAAGTCGTTCTGGCCGTACACGTTGGTCATGTGCGGAGAGAACACGCCATTGGGCAGATCCTCAGCCGGCCAGGCGGTGGGAGGATCGTAGCGGACGATGCGGTTGTTCAGGGAATCGACTACAAAGAGGTTCTCGCCGATGCAGAAGAGTCCGCGGGGACCGCCGGCGAAGATGTAGTTCGCGGCACTGGTGCCGGTGACGTTGAACCCGAAGGTGAGGTCATTCACAACCGGAGGAGGATTGGAGCCTTTGACGGCGGCGTAGATCCCCAGAATGCGGGCCGCGGTCTTGCCATTGGAGAATGGGGGCCCCCAGACGAGCACGCGGGCCAGATCGTCGGCAAAGTACAGATTGCCGTTGGAATCGAAGGCGAGAGGGCCGCCAAAGCGGATGGAGGTCTTGTTGATCTGGTCGGTGGTGCTGCTGTAGCGTCCGGCGTTGGCCACGGCGGAGGTGAAATCGGTCTGACCGAGGACGAGGTTGGCCGCCACGGCGGCGGCTCCGCCGCCTACGTTGGAAGAACCTGTCACATCGCCGGCCGCGTACCGCAGGATGCGGTGATTGCCGGAGTCGGCCAGCCAGAGGTTGCCCTCGCCGTCGACCGCCATGCCGGCGGTCTGAATGCCGCCCGAACCCAGGTTCGTCTTAATGGTGCTAGCGGTGGGGAGAGCGTTGGCGACCGTGCTCTGATTCGCAAGATTCGACTTCAGATCCGGCTGCCCGATCACCAGATCGGGGGTGATGGCATTGCCGGCGTCGAGCGCTTCAAAGGGCCGGCGGAAGCGGAGGATGCGGTTGTTGCCGGCATCCATGACGAACAGGTAATCGCCATTGATGACGATCGAACTCGGCGCGCGAAGCCCCCCGCCGTAGTCCTTGATCGCCTGGACGTCGTAGACGTTGGTGGCGCTTTCCGAGATGCGGTAGCCCGCGCCGTACGGGACGGCGGAGTCGAAATCCTTCTGGCCGATAACGAGGTCGGCCGGAGCGCCATTGGTAAAGCCCACAGAGTCGCGCCAGCCGAGGACCCGGTTATTGCCGGTGTCGGCCACGTAAACGGGCGCGGGGGCGGTAGAGGTATCAACTGCGACGGAATAGGGCGAGTAAAGCGATTTGGCCTTTGTCCGGTTAGGCGCGGAACTGGGCGGATAAAGCATCTCTCCCACGCGCGTGGGGAGGAATGCCTGACCGAATATTTTCGTGGGCTTTGTGTTGAAAACGACCTGAGCCGAGGCGTGTACTCCGAGACTGGCCAGGAGGCCCAAAGTTGCGAACAAGTGTCTGATTTTCATTATCTTAGTAGCGGAGTACGCAGCTCCGCCTTTGTACACCATAACATGCATGAACCATCAATACCAGTAGGCCTGTACACTAGAACTGGTCAATACCCGCTTGATGGTAAACTCGGATTTGCCCCTTCGAGCTGAAATCCGGCGTAAGCCCAGAGTTTGCGCCGTCAGTTACTTGAACACTGCGCCCCTGGTCTGGGGTGCGGTCAATGGTCCTCAACGAGGACGACTCGACCTGACATTTGCAGTGCCCTCCATCTGCGCCGACCGGGTGGCGGAAGGCGACGCCGACATTGGCCTGGTTCCGGCCATCGAGATGGCGCGGCATGGATTGGAGTGGATCCCGATCGGGATTGCCTGCCGCGGCCCGGTGCGCAGCATCCTGCTGATCTCGGACCGCCCGTTCGAAGAGATCAGGACGCTGGCCGTGGATTCCGGTTCCCGGACGTCCGTGCAACTGGCGCGCATCATTCTCGCCCGCAAGTACGGCGTCACCCCAACGCTGATCGCCATGGATCCGGACCTGTTGGGCATGCTGGAGGTCGCGGACGCGGCGCTGATCATCGGCGATGCGGCGCTGGCCCTGGATCCGGCCGAAATTGACATGCCCTGCCTGGATCTGGGCGAGGAGTGGGTGGAGATGACCGGCCTGCCGTTCGTCTTCGCGGCGTGGTCCGGGCGGAAAGAGAACCTCACGCCAGAGCTCACGCAGATCCTGAAAGACTCCTGTCTGTACGGATTGGGTCAGTTAGACACTATCATTGAAGAAGAGGCGGACCGCCGGGGCTTTTCCGAGGATCTGGTGCACCAATACCTGACGCGGAATATCTGTTTCCAGTTCGGAGACGAGGAGGCTGCCGGTCTGGCTCTCTATCTGGAGTATGCACGGGCATTGGACAGCGCGACGGAGGCCGTGACGGAGGCAGGAATCCATGATCAAACCACAGGAAGCCGTTGATCTTTTTGCGAGTGACGACCTGATCGGGATCGGCATGGCGGCCGACGCCGTGCGGCGCAAGCTACACCCGGAAGGGGTAGTGACCTACATCATCGACCGGAACATCAACTACACAAACTTCTGCACGGAGTACTGCAGCTTCTGCGCGTTCTACCGGCCGATGGGGCACAACGAAGGGTATGTGCTGCCCATCGAGACGATCCTCGACAAGATCCAGGAGACGGTGGACCTGGGCGGGACGGGCGTCCTGATGCAGGGCGGCCTGAACCCGGACCTGAAGATCGAGTGGTATGAGGACATGCTGCGGGCGATCAAGGTGCGGTTCCCGCAGGTCTGGCTGCACTGCTTCTCTGCCCCGGAGATCACCTGCATCGCGGAAGTGAGCGGGCTGAATCTGCGGGATACGATTGCGCGGCTGCGGGACGCGGGTTTGGATTCGATCCCGGGCGGCGGCGCGGAGATTCTGCACGACGATGTGAGGAAGCGCATCAGCCGCCTGAAGTGCGGCGTGGACGAGTGGGTGGCGGTGCACAAGACAGCGCACCAGTTGGGGATGCGGACCACCGCGACGATGATGTTCGGCTGCGGCGAGACGCTGGAGCAGCGCGTGCACCATCTGGAGATCGTGCGTCAGATCCAGGATGAGACGGGCGGCTTTACCGCCTTCATTCCGTGGTCGTTCCAGCGCGAGAACACGTCGCTGGGCCGGTTTGTGAAAGAAGAAGCGACAGGCGTCGAGTATCTGAAGACGCTGGCGATCTCACGGCTCTATCTCCAAAACATCCTGAATGTTCAGTCTTCGTGGGTGACGCAGGGTTTGAAGACCTGCCAGGTGGGATTGAAGTTCGGCGGCAACGACGTCGGCAGCATCATGATCGAAGAGAACGTGGTGAGTGCGGCGGGCGCCAGGAATAAGGCCTCGGAAGAAGAGCTGCGGCGGATCATCCGCGGAGCGGGTTTTGTGCCGAAACAGCGGGACACGCTGTACCGGACTTACTTCCTGAACTAACCCATTACACACACCGGAAAACTCCAAAAGGGCGGCGCGAAAGCGGCCGCCCTTTTTGCATCCTCCAGGTGGGTAGATCGATAAAACTAGAAGGCGATTTCTAAGGTCGAACTCTGGCCACCGTCCGGATTGAAGACCCGGAAGCGCCAGGTGCCGGTGGCCACCAGCGTGATGGGCAGGGAGAGCGTGCAGCGGCTGAGCCCCTTCTCGTCGATAGAGCAGAGGGGTGTCAGGCCGGTGTACTGGCTGATCTCGCCGTTCCCGGACCAGACGGAGACAGAGATCCCGTCGAGGAAGTTCAACCCGGTGAGCATGAAGTAGGGGCTCGCGGTATAGCCGGAGATGATCGGCTGGCTGAGGCCCTCGAGCGCGGTAAACGAAAAGACATTCGATTGGGTGCCGTCGGGGTTGTCGACCTGGATGTCGTAGGTCCAGGGCTGGGAGAGGCTCACTGTCATCAGGAAGCTGGTTGGTGTGACGGACTGGATCTGGGGGGCCTGGACCTCAATCGTCGTCGGGGTACCCATGGCCGGATTGGCGGTGACATGGACCTTCAGACCGGGTAGGAAACCCGAGCCGTTGATGACGATCGTCTGTCCAGGGACGGCCACACGGATGGGAGATGGGCTGATGGAGGTGATAACGGGCGAGGGCGGCGGCGGATTGACGGTGAATGCATAGTCATTGGACAACGTGCCGTCGGGGTTGGCGACCTGGAGTGTATAGTTGCCGGGCAGCGGGAAGGACGAGGCGATGACGAACGAGGAGAACGTCGTGCCCTGGATCTGGTCCGCTGAGTAGGTCACGGTCGAAGAGTCCGGCAGCGTCAAGGTGGCCGTGAGCCCGTTAATAAAATCTCCGCCCTGCACCTTCAGGGAACGCACAATGGAGCTGGCGGCGAGGGGCTGCGGGGCATGGCTGGAGATGTGTGGAGTGGAAGGTCCGGGGACGCCCACGCGGATGGGGAAGTAGTCGGACTTCACGCCGTCGGGATTCGTGACCTGCAGCAGATAAGTGCCCTGGGCAACGAAGGTCGCGGACACATCGAAACCGATGGGACTGACGGTGGCGGGATCGAGATCCAACACGGGCAGGGGGTAGCCGGTGGAAGTGATCCAAGCTGCCTTCAGGCCGGGCTGGAAGTTGTAGCCGTGGATGCTGACTGTTTGCGGAGCGGAACTCGTAGTCAGGCTCAGCGGGGCATAGGACAGGATGACGGGCGCACCGGAGACCGCCGGCACATGCAGGACATAGCTTTTCGACTTGGCGGTGGAAGCGAGTTGGACCTGCAACGTGTAGTCGCCGGGATTGGTGAACCCGTAGACCACGCTGAACGAGGTGGGCGAGAGATCGAAGATCGGGCCAGCGGCAAAGACCGAGAGCACGCCGTCGGGGCTCAGGATGGAAAGACTGAGACCGGGTTCGAAGCCGGAGCCGAGGACCGTCAGGGTGACGCCCTGCGGGGAAGCCAGGACGGGCGTGGGCAGAACCGAGGAGATGACGGGCATGGGTCCGGAATCGCCGACGCGGAAGGTAATGACTCCGGACTGGCCTCCGTCCGGATTCGTGATCTGGAGGGTGTGATCCCCCGGCTCAGCAAACGTAGTGGTGAGCAGGAAGCTGGTGGAGGTGACGTTGCGAACCCGTCCGGGGCCGGCTACGACGGTGGTGCCGGCAGAGGGGCTGGTCACCGTGGCCGCGAGGCCGGGCTGGAACGCAAAACCGTTGACGGTGATCACCTGGACCTCAGAGGAAACCAGGGGAGAGCTCGGGTTGATGCTGTAGAGGCGGACCGGGCTTTGGGAACTGGTCACGGCGAAGGAGTAGGAGTTGGACTGGACTCCGTCCGGGTCAGTGACCCACATTTCGTAGCGGCCGACGCGATCGAGCACTGCGTGCAGTTCGAACTGGGTGGCGGTGAGGTTCGTAATGCGAAGTTCCTGCACCAGTTCGCTGGCGCCGCCGGGCCGGGAGAGGTAGACGGAGAGGCCGGTACGGAAGCCGGAGCCGACCACGGTCACAACCTGCTCTTTGGCGGCGACCATGGCGCTGTAGGGATTGGTGCCGGTGATGGCCGGCTGCGGCTTCTCAGTGACCGTGATTTTCTGTTCGTTGGAGACGCCGCCGTCCGGGTTGGTGACCTGGATCTGGTAATCGCCCGCGACGGCGAAGCGCGACAGCAACTGGAAGCTATTGGCGGCGACCTGGCTGATGCGTCCGGCATTGAGGGTGGAGGTGCGGCCGGAAGGATCGGTCATCTTCACGCTGAGGCCGCGCTGGAAGTCGGAGCCATAGACCGTGAGGGTCTGCAGGTCGACCAGGGAGACCGTGGCAGCCGGAGCGTAGCCGCTGATGCTGGGCGTGGAAGCCGCTGTCAGGGCCTGTGGCGCCAAGGCCAAAGCGAGAAGCAGGAGCGTAGAACCCGATCGCCGAATAGTTTTCCGATGCATGTCAGTCCTCCAACTGCCGGGGATCGTGCCGGGAAAGCCGATTCCACCGCAGGGCGTACAAACACGCCCTTACTTACGGTTGATCGGCGATTGGAGGAAATCTCTATAGTCCCGGGCGGGACCTAGGTTAAAACTCGGAGGGAAGCACGGCAAACGCCTGTTCCAGCCGGGCGGAGAGACGGCACTCGACCATGGCCTTGCGCTGTTCCCTGGTGGCGAATTCGAAGAAGCGGTGGCCGCAGTGCCGGCAGCGGAAGGGGTGGCGGAAGACAAGAGAGAGGACGCGCTAGAGGCGGGATTTGTAATGGGAGGGCCGGACAGCCCGGCTTGAGCACTTCGGGCACTGGAGGGTCATGCTGTCTTCACGCTACGGCCTGGGACGGCGTGTGAACAAGGATCGGGAGTACCCAAATGGGTGGAAGACGTACTGGTACCAGGCGGGCCAATCCGGAGACCGGCCCGCCTGAACTGATTGATGCTGCGCGACTTGCGGCTAGAAGGCCGGCGGTTCGAAGCCGGCGTCCTTGATGGCGAGGACCTTCATCTTCGGAGCGTACTTCCTGACCGAATCCTGGATTTTGGAGGCATTGCCCAGGAGGCAGAACTGCAGGTTCACCTCGCGAAAGTACTTGCGGGCGATGGTATTGGCTTCTTCCAGGGAGACGGCGTCGATGCGGGAGAAGTAGTCGTCGATTTCGCCTTTGTTGAGGCCGTAGAGTTCCAGGTCGCCGAGGACGTTGGCAAGTTGATCAGCGGTTTCGAGGCGCTGGGTGGGGAAGCCGCCCTTGATGTAGGCCTTGGCGGAGGCGAGCTGGGCGGCGTCAATGCCCTGCTCCGACAGTTTTTTGAGGACCTCGAGGGCCATGTCGATGGCCTTCTGGGTTGTGTCGGTGCGGGTATAAGTGCTGATGAAGATGGAGCCGGTGTGGCGGTCCTGTTCGACGACGCAGCCGGCGCCGTAGGTGAGACCGGAGTTCACGCGCAGGGCATCGTTCAGCATGGAGGTGAAGCGGCCGCCGAACAGCGTGTTGATGACCATCAGCGGGACGCGGTCGCGGCTGGTGCGTTCAATGCCGGGCATGGCGATGCGGAAGTAAGTCTGGGTGGCATCCGGCTTGTCGACCAGCAGGAGGCGGGCGGAATCGAATTTCGGCGCGGCGACTTTGGCGGGCTGGAATTCGGAGCCGGCGGGGAGTTCGCTCACGATCTTGACGAGGGCGGGACCGAGTTTGGCGGGATCGAAGTCGCCGGCGGCGATGAGGATGAGGTTCTTGCCCGTGTAGTTCTTCTTGTGGAAAGCGAGGATCTCGTCGCGGGTGAGGCGGGTGAGGGATTCCTCGGTGACGCTGCCGGAGCGGTGGTAGGGGTGCGAGGCGGGATAGTAGAAGGCCTCAAAGTAGCGGCCGATGGCGGCGCCGGGGTTGTCCTTGATGGAGCGGAGGCGGTCGGCAGCCTGGGCGAGGACCTTCTTCACCTCGGGTTCCGGAAACGAGGGGTGGAGCAGGACGTCGGAGAAGATTTCGAGGGCACGATCCTGGGTGCGGGCCATGTACTCGGTGGCGAGGAACGAGGCCTGGCGGTCGCTGCCGCCGAGGAGCGTGGCTCCGATGGAGTCGACATCGAGGGAGACCTGGTCAGAGGTGCGGGTGGGCGTACCGCGACGGACGAGTTCGGCGGTGACGGCGGCGATGCCGCTGAGGTTGGCGGATTCGGCTTCGACGCCGCCGCGGAAGATAGCGCGGACGGAGACCAGGGGCACGTCTGGCTTCTTTAAAAGGATGAGCGTGGCCCCGTTGGGGAGGGTCTGTTTGGTGAAGGGCGGCAGTTTGGCCTGGCCCTGCAGGCAGGCGGCGGCGAGAAGGAGGGAGACGATGAGGCGGCGGTTCACTTGGAGCTCTCCTGGGCGGGGGCGTTGTCGGGGATGAGGGTGGCGACGGTGCGGTTCTTCTCCTGGAAGTATTTGGCGGCGACGCGCTGGATGTCGGCGGGCTTGACGGCGTCGAGCTCGGAGGCGACAGAGTTCACCTTGTCCCAACTGCCGTTGAAGACTTCGTAGCGCCCCAGGAGATTCGCCTTGCCGGCGATGGTTTTGAGGCCGCGGTAGAACTGGGCCAGGATCTGGTTGCGCGCCTTGTCGAGCTCTTCGGCGGTGACGCCCTTGGAGGCGAGCTGGTCGAGCTCCTCATAGAGGGCTTTTTCGACTTCGGCGGAGGTTTTGCCGGAGCGGACCTGCATCGTGAACAGGAAGAGGCTGGGGTCGAGCGACTCCTGTGTGCCGCCGCCTACATTAAGGACGAGTTGGTCTTTCTCGACGAGTCGGCGGTAGAGGCGGGAGCTGCGGCCGGTGGTGAGGAGGGCTTCAATGAGGTCGAGGGCGGGCTGATCGGCGTCCCGGGTGTTCGGCACGTGGTAGGCCATCATCAGCATGGGCAACTGGGCGGGGCGGCGGACGGAGATGCGGCGCTCACCGAGCTGATCGGGTTCCTTGGTGCGGACTTCGGGCGGTGGAGCCTGGCGCGGGATTGGTTCGATGTATTTCTTCGCGAGGGCAATAATCTCGTCCGGGGTGACGTCGCCGGAGGCTACCATAACGCAGTTGTTGGGGGCATAGCCCATCTTGAAGTGGGCTTTGAGGTCGTCCATGGTCCAGGCTTCGATGTCGGAGGCCCAACCGACGACGGGCCAGTGGTAGGGGTGCGCGATGATGGCGGAGGCGAAGAGCTGTTCGTAAAGGACGCCGAAGGGATTGTTGTCGACGGAGGTGCGGCGTTCTGAGTAGACGACGCCGCGTTCGCTCTGGATGATCTTGGGATCGAACGAGAGGTCGCGGATACGGTCCGACTCCATGTCGAACATGAGCTCGAGGGCGGACTTGGGAAACCAGTCGGTGTAGACGGTGACGTCGCGGGAGGTGTAGGCGTTATTACTGCCGCCGTTCTTCTCCATCATGTTGTCGAACTCTTTGGGGCCGAACTTTTTGGCGCCGTTGAACATCATGTGTTCAAAGAAGTGGCTGATGCCGGTGGTGCCGGGGCGTTCGTTGCGGGAGCCGATTTTGTAGAAGAAGTAGAGGGCTACGTTGGGGACGTCGTGGTCCTCGTGGATGAGGATTTTCATGCCGTTGTCCAGGGTGTGGGTGGTGACCTTGACGTCCTGGGCGGCGAGTGGATAGGCGAGGAGCGCACAAAGCGAGAGAAGACGGCGCATACTCCATAAGGTAACAGCACTTTGAAGAGGGGGCACATGTTACCTTAATCTCATTCCTCTGAGATTATGAGACTCGCTATTTCCCTGGGAGTTTTGCTGGCGTGCGGGCTATCGGCCCAGACCACGCCGGTGGCGTTTACCGGCGCGCACATTATCCCGATCGCCGGCAATGAGATTTCAAATGGCGTCCTGGTCGTGCAGAACGGAAAGATTGTCGCGGTCGGCGCGGCAGGTTCCGTAACGATCCCGGCGGGCGCGAAGCGCGTGGACGCCACGGGCAAAGTGATCATGCCCGGGATTGTGGATTCGCACAGCCATATCGGGTCCGTGGAAGGGGGCGACGGCAGCGCTCCGATCCAGCCCGAAGTGCGGGTGCTGGACGCCGTGAATGTCAGGGCGACGACCATGCAGAAGGCACGGTCGGGCGGCGTGACGACGGTGAACGTGATGCCGGGCTCCGGCCACCTGTCGAGCGGACAGACCTTGTATCTGAAGCTGCGGCAGGGCAATACCATTGACGACCTCTTGATCAAACTGCCGGACGGACGGATCGCCGGTGGATTGAAGATGGCGAACGGAACGAACCCGAGGCGGGCGGCTCCATTTCCAGGGACGCGGGCGAAGTCGGCCGCGCTGGTGCGCGAGCAGTTCATCAAGGCGCAGGAGTACAAGGCCAAGATTGCGGCGGCGGGCGCGGATGCGTCGAAGCTGCCGGCTCGGGATTTGAAGCTGGAGACGCTGGTGGAGGTGCTGGACGGCAAACGAGTGGTGCAGTTCCATACGCACCGGCACGACGACATCCTGACGGTGCTGCGGCTGGCGAACGAGTTCAAGTTCCGGGTGGTGCTGCATCACGTGAGCGACGGCTGGATGGTGGCGGACGAGATCGCGAAGGCCAAGGTGCCAGTGTCGCTGATTGTGGTGGATTCGCCGGGCGGCAAGCTGGAGGCGAAGGACATGAACATCGCCAGCGGCGCGATTCTGGACAAGGCCGGCGTGATGGTGGGTTTCCATACAGATGACGGCGTGACGGACTCGCGGCTGTTCCTGCGGGAGGCGGCACTGTCGGTGCGGGCCGGGATGTCGCGCGAGAAGGCGCTGTATGGGATGACGATGGCGAACGCGCGGATCCTTGACCTGGATGCCCGGGTGGGTACTCTGGAGGCAGGCAAGGATGCAGATTTCCTGTTGATGAGCGGTGATCCGCTGAGCGTGTACTCGCATGTGCTGGAGACCTGGGTGGAGGGCGTGAAGGTGTTCGACCGCTCCGATCCCAAGGACCATCTGCTGGCCGTGGGCGGCTATGGAGCCAGCAGGAACGATGAGATTTACGTGGACGAATGCGAGGTGGAGCGTTGAAACGGATTCTAGTATTGCTGGCGGCGCTCGCACCGGTGGCGAGTGCGCAGATCGCGATCCAGGGCGAGACGGTGTATACGATGGCCGGGGCTCCGCTGAAGAACGCGGTGGTGCTGGTGCGGGACGGCAAGATTGAGCGCGTGACGACGGGTGCGGCACCGGCGGGCTACAAGGTGATGAAGGCCAAGGTGGTGACGCCGGGCCTGATCGACGCACACGCGGTGCTGGGCTTGAGCGGGTATCTGAATCAGCCGCAGGACCAGGATCAGATTGAGAACAGCGCTCCGATGCAGCCGGAACTGCGGGCCATCGATGCTTTCGACCCGAAGGAACGGCTGATCGAGTGGGTGCGCGGGTTTGGCGTGACGACGATCCACACGGGTCATGGCCAGGGGATCCTCATCTCCGGCCAGACGATGATCATCAAGACGAACGCGGAGACGGCGGACCAGGCGATGGTGCCGGCGGCGATGATCGCGGCCACGCTGGGCAATGATGCCAGGGCGGGCCAGGGCAAGTCGCCGGGGACGCGGTCCAAGATGATCGCGATGCTGCGGGCCGAACTGATCAAGGCCCAGGAAGCTGCGAAGAAAGCCTCGGACAAGGACAAGAAGGACACAGCGCGGGATCTGCGGCTGGAGGCTTTCGTGAAGCTGGTGAACCGGGAGATGCCTCTACTGATCACGGTGCACAAGGACAACGACATCCTGACGGCGCTGCGGCTGGCAAAGGAGTTCAACCTGAAGGTTGTGCTGGATGGCGTGGCGGACGCTCCTGAGGTGCTGGCGCAGATCAAGGCATCGGGGTATCCGGTGATCCTGCATCCGACGATGCAGCGATCGAGCGGGGATGCGGAGAACCTCAGCATGGAGACGGCCGGGAAACTGGCGGCGGCCGGCGTGCCGTTCGCATTGCAGAGCGGGTTTGAAGGCTATGTGCCGAAGACGCGCGTCGTGTTGTGGGAAGCGGCCATCGCGGCGGCGAACGGGCTGGCGGCGGACAAAGCGCTGGGCAGCATTACGATTGATGCGGCGCGGCTGCTGGGTGTGGAGAAGCGCGTGGGCTCGCTGGAAGCGGGCAAGGACGCGGATCTCGCGATGTACGACGGGGATCCGTTCGAGTACACGACGCACTGCGTGGGCGTGCTGATCGACGGCAAGGTTGTCTCCGAGACCGCCCGGTAAAGCATTCGTTCACCTGGATCCCGCTGGCTCGCGTCTGGTGCAGAGAATCGTGGGCCGGCAACTCCGGAGCTTAGGCCAGGCGGCCGATACGGGGACCGGGCAAAATGATGCCGACCAGGTTGAGGGGATCGGGTATTGTGAGATCGAGGGGGCCGGCGGCATCGGCCTCGCGGCGGACGGCACGCAGCAGATCCAAAGCCTCAGGGCGGGCGAACTGTTCGCCGGTGAAGCCGTCGATGAAGCGGCCGCCCCGGATCTGACCCTGCGCTTCCAGCTTTCTGAGAACGGGCAGGAGTTCTCGCCAGGGTGGGGCTCCGGCTTCGCGAGCGAGCAGGTCGCGCATGAGGACGCCCCAGCGGAGCAGGAGTTGTTCTGCCCATTTCTGGATTCGCTCGGCGGGATCGCCGGAACTGCGCTGGACCAGTGCCCAACGTCCGGCGGCGTGACGCGGACGGGCATGGCGCCCCCGGCCTTCGCCCCGGCGCCGTTTCGGGTCGAGGATGGAGCGCAGGTTTTCAAAACCATCGGCCGTGACGAGGCCCGCGGCCACTAGTTCCCAGAGCGCATCTTCGACCTCGCTGGCCAGGTGCCGGGTGGTGCGGACGAGGTCCGTGAAGAAGAGTGCTTTTTCCCTGCGGAGGACTTCCAGGACATCGCGCGCCGGGTGGGAGAGGGACTCGGAGCTGGAGTCCGAATCATGCCGGCTGAGCAGCCACTCGGCGTCGTCGCGCAGCATCATGGCGATGGGCGCGAGCTTGGTGGGGCGGATGCGGCGGCCCTCTTCCTCCAGCGCGGGGTGAGGCGAGACGCGGGCCCAGGTGACGTCGCCGGAGAGACACAAGTCATCGAGCAGATCGGCCTCATAGTTCGCGATGCGCCGGGGGAGCAGGTGGGATTCCCAGACCGACGCGGCGGCTTCGTAGCCCTGTAGCTGGCGGATGACTTCAAAGAGTCCATCTGCACCGTGAAGCTGGGTGCCGGGCGCGACGTGCTGCCATTTCGCGAGGAAGGCGTGGAACTGCTGCGCGGTGACTGGTGCGATTTCGCGGCGCAGCCGTCCGAGGGTGGTGCGGTGGATGCGGGCCAGGACGCGGCGGTTGCACCATTCCAGATCAGGGAGCCCCGATTGAGAGAAGTGGCCGCTGAGAACCTGGCCCTCGAACTCGAGACGAGCCATGGCCCTCTCGAGGTCGCTCAAGGGGAAGGCCAGGAGTTCCGAGAGGGCTTTGAGCGTGGACGGGCCGGTAGATTCCATCCAGCCTCGGAGGATGGCCAGAACGTCGTCTGCCGCCGCCTTCTTCTCCGTCGGGACCCAGAAGGGGGATCCGTTGCGCAGATGCGTGGAGGCGCGGCCCGTCTGTTCGAGCTGCTGGTAGAAGTGGGTCCAATCGGGCTGGGGCGGAAGAGTGATGAGCGTCAGCAGCGCGTCGTGCAATTCGTCGGCATCGCGGACGTCGGGCCAGCTTTCGGCGGCGACCTGAGCGATGGCTGCCGGGTCCAGGATGCCGGTGCCGTCGGTAAGGTCCGTGCGCAGGGTCTGGCGGAGTTGGACGGCGCGGGCGCGGCGCTCCTCGAGCGGCGCATCATCGAGAAACGCGTAAGGGTTGGCGTTGAGGATCTCGTGAGAGAAGACGGAAGGCGCCGGGAGGTCGAGGACTACGGTTCGGATGGAGCCCTGTTCGATGGCGGCCAGGACGCCGGTGAGGCGGTCGAGATCCATGGCCTCGTGGAGGCAGTTGTCGATGGTTTCGTTGACCAGTGGATGGTCGGGGATCTGAATGGGCCCGGTCAGGTTCTCGGCGCAGGCAACCTGATCAGGAAAGACGGCGGCCAGAAGGTCTTCGGAGCGCATGCGCTGAATGGGCGGCGGGACGCGTTTGCCGCCGTTGAAGCGAAGGATGGCCAGGGCGCGGGAGGCGTTCCAGCGCCAGCGGGCTCCGAACATGGGGGCGTCGAGCAGCGCCTGGGTGAGGACGTCGCGAGCGGTTGCTGCCTTGAGGAACTGGAAGATGAGTTCCAGAGGGAAGGCGTGGCGGTCGCTGAGGGAGATGACGATGCCGTTGTCGGTGGCGGCGGCCTGGAGCTCAAAGTTGAAGGTGCGGCAGAAGCGTTTGCGGAGGGCGAGGCCCCAGGCGCGGTTGACACGCGAGCCGAAGGGGGCGTGGAGGATCAACTGCATGCCTCCGGACTCGTCGAAGAAACGCTCGGCCACGACGGTGTCGAAGGTGGGCAGCGCGCCAAGGCGGGCCACGCCTTCGCGGACGTAGGCGATGGCCTGAAGGGCCCCTGCGGTGTTCATCCCGCATTCCGAGACGAGCCATTCCGCGCCGTCCGGTTGGAGCAGACGCTGGCGGAGGCGCGAGACGGCGGCTGACAGTTCAGCGGAGCGGCCGGGCGCTTCGCCGAGCCAGAAAGGAATGGAGGGCGGGGCTCCGTGGGCGTCTTCGACATGCACGCGGCCCTTCATGACGTGCCGGATGCGCCAGGAGTGGGTGCCGAGGAGGAAGACATCTCCGGTGATGCTTTCGACGGCGAAGTCTTCGTCGAGCGTGCCCACATTGGTGCCATCCGGTTCGGCGACTACCGTGTAGAGCGAGTTCTCGGGGATGGCGCCGCCGGAGGTGATGGCGGCGAGGCGGGCTCCCCGGCGGCCGCGGACCATGCCGTTCACCTGATCGCGATGAAGCATGGCTCCGCTGCGGCCGCGGGCTGTGGCGATGCCCTCGGAGGACATTTCGATGACGGCGTCGAAGGTGGCCCGATCGAGGTCCCGATAGGGGTAGGCGGAGCGGACCAGGTCGAAGAGATCGTCGATGCGCCAGGGCTGAGCGGCAGTTTCAGCAATGATCTGCTGGGCAAGGATGTCGAGCGGATTGCGCGGGATCTCGACGCGTTCGAGGTCGCCGGAACGGATGGCGTGAATGATGGCGGCGCATTCGATGAGGTCGTCGCGCGTGGACGGGATGAAGATGCCCGCGGGCCGGGCGCCGACCCAGTGGCCGGAGCGGCCGATGCGCTGGAGGGCGACGGCGATGGAGCGGGTGGAGCCGATGAGAATGGCGAGGTCAACGGTGCCGATGTCGATGCCGAGTTCGAGGGAGGCCGTAGCGACGACAGCGCGCAACTGGCCTGCTTTCAGACGCGCTTCGGCGTCAAGTCGGAGGGTGCGCGAGAGGCTGCCGTGGTGGGGAAGGACGACGTTCTCGCCCAGGCGTTCCGTGAGTGCATGCGCAATGCGCTCAGAGAGGCGGCGGGTGTTGACGAAGACGATGGTGGTGCGGTGCTCGCGAATATGGGCGGCGATGCGGTCGTAGATTTCCGCCCACATCTCACTGGTGGCGACAGCGCCGAGTTCGTCATCGGGGACCTCGATGGAGAGATCCATCTCACGCCGGTGGCCGACGTCGATGACGGAGACGTGGGGCGAGAGGAAGTGGGCGACTTCTTCTATCGGGCGGACGGTGGCGGAGAGTCCGACGCGCTGGGGCGGCCGGGCGCACAGGGCGTTGAGGCGGGCGAGAGTCAGGGCGAGATGGGATCCTCGTTTGTCGCCGACGATGGCGTGGATCTCATCGACGATGACGGTGGTGACGGTGGTGAGGAACTTCCGCGGCCGCTCGGCCGTGAGCAGGATGTAGAGCGATTCGGGCGTAGTGACGAGGATGTGGGGCGCCTGCTTCGTCATGCGCTGGCGGTCGGCAGCGGGGGTGTCTCCGGTTCGAATGGCAGTGCGGATGGGCGCCAGGGCAATGCCCTGCTCCCTGGCGAGGGCGGCAATCTCGGCCAGCGGGATTTCGAGATTCTTGTGGACGTCGTTCGAGAGGGCTTTCAGAGGCGAAACATAGACGACCTGGGTTTCATTGGGGAGGTCGCCCAATCGAGCGGCGCGGACGAGCCGGTCGATAGCCAGCAGGAAGGCGGCCAGCGTCTTGCCGGAGCCGGTAGGGGCAGCCAGGAGGACGTCGCGGCCCGCTGAAATCTCGGGCCAGGCGTTCACCTGGGGCGCTGTGGGCTGCTGGAAGCGTGCGGCGAACCACTGCTGCACCAGGGGATCGAAGCCAGAAAGGGGTGAGGGACGGATGAGCACCTCGCTACCTCTATTATTGCAGCCGTACCGCGGCAGATCCCAGGGCGGAGGCAGGCAGCGGAGTGTTTCTTCGCCCGATCTATTCCCTTCCTTCCGGGAAGTTGCCCGAGCACCGGCGGAAAGGCCGATTCCAGGACACTTTTTCAGGAAAACCGCCATCTATGATGTACAACGATTGCGGACATCCCGAGCATTCCGATGCCTGCCTCAACTAACGCGCAATGCTGCACGAAAGAAAGGCAAATGCATGAACGTAACCTCAGTGATTCTGGAACAGATAGACCGCGAGGCAGAAGTGACCCGCAGGGCGCTGGAGAAAGTGCCACAGGGGAAAAACGACTGGAAGCCGCATCCGAAGTCGATGCCGTTGGGGCAACTGGCCCATCTGGTGGCGGTGATGCCGTCGTGGATCTCGATGATCGTGAAACAGAAGGAACTCGACATCAAGCCAGCCAACGGGGGCAATGGAGCGCCTCGCAGTTTTGAGTCGACTAAGGAGCTGATTCAGGCCCACGACAAGGCTGTGGAAGAGGCACGGCGAGCGGTGTCGGAGATGAAAGAAGCGGACCTTCAGAGTAAGTGGCGTCTGCTGGAAGGCGGCAAGGTGGCGATGGAGAATCCACGCTACCTGTTCATCATGGACAACTTCAACCACTTGGCGCACCATCGTGGACAGTTGACTGTCTACCTGCGGCTGAACGAAGCGCAGGTGCCGGCCATCTATGGGCCTTCGGCGGACGACCATCGATTCTAGTTGCAGTGATCCGGCGGGCGTTGTGAACCGATGAGGGGGGTCTATGACCGATACGGTTCGACGGGTGGAGTACTTCCACATTTCAATCCCCAACAAGCCTGGCGAGGCCGCCCATGTGTTGGACGTGCTGAGCCAGGCGGGGGTAAATATGATGGGTTTCTGCGGCTTTCCTCGCGGCGCCCGCCAGTCCCAGTTGGATTTCATCGCGGAGGATTCAGGCGCGCTGCGGCGCGCGGCCGCGAATCATGGACTGACGTTGAGCGACGGAAAACAGGCATTCGTGATCCGCGGACAAGACCGTCCGGGCGCGATTGCAGCGGTGCTGGACGTGCTGGCGCAGGAGAAGATCAAGGTCACTTCGATCCAGGCGGTGAGTTCGGGCAATGGTTCGTACGGTGCACTGCTTTGGGTGAGAGGGCCTGACGTGGAAAGGGCGGCGATGGCGCTGGCAGCCCTGCCTACAAGCGAGAATCCGGAGAGTCTGGACATTGTCGACCTGGCGTCAGAGGAGTCGTTCCCGGCGAGCGACCCTCCGCCGTGGACGTGACGCCGTATGGGTGGCAGACTATGCAGGACGAGCGGATTGAACGAGATGAGATGGGGGCGGTGCGCGTCCCGGCGACGGCTCTGTACGGGGCGCAGACACAGCGCGCGGTCGAGAATTTCCCGATCAGCGGGCTGAGACTGGGCCGTGAGTTTATTCGCGGGCTGGGCCTGATTAAGAAGGCATCGGCTGTTGCCAACGCCAGATTGGGCGCGCTGGAGCCGGAGATCGCCTCGGCCGTCGGACAGGCGGCGAAGGAGGTGATCGAAGGCCGGCATGATTCGCAGTTTGTCGTGGACGTCTTTCAAACCGGCAGCGGCACCTCGACGAACATGAATGCGAACGAGGTGATTGCCTGTCTGGCTTCCAATGCGTGCGGCCGCAAGATTCATCCCAATGATCATGTGAACAGGAGCCAGTCCAGCAACGATGTGATGCCGAGCGCACTGCATGTCGCGGCGGTGGAACTGCTGGCGGAGCAACTTTTTCCCGCCATGACGCGGCTGGAAATGGCGTTCCGGAGCAAGGCCAGAGAGTTTTCGGGCATCGTCAAGATTGGCCGGACGCATCTTCAGGACGCGGTGCCGCTTTACCTGGGCGATGAGTTCGGCGCCTATGCAAGGCAGATAGAGATGGCGCACGACAGGATCCGCTGTTCGGGCCAAGCGCTGCTGGAACTGCCGCTGGGCGGTACGGCGGTGGGCACTCGCCTGAATGCACCGCGAGAGTTCTGCCGTGTGGCGGCGGAGTTGCTCTCCAAGTGGACTGGGCATGCGTTCCGCGAAGCGGAGAACCACTTTGAAGCACAGGCTTCGCGCGACGGGGTGTCTATGCTGGCCGGGGCCCTGAAGACGTATGCCATCGCCCTGACGAAGATCGCCAACGACCTGAGGCTGCTGGCAAGCGGACCCCGTTGCGGCCTGGGAGAACTCGGGCTGCCGGCGATCCAGCCGGGCTCCAGCATTATGCCGGGGAAAGTGAACCCGGTGATCCTGGAGAGCACATTGATGGTGTGCGCCCAGGTGATGGGCTATGAGACCGCGGTGGCGTGGTGCTGCGCCGGCGGGCAGTTGGAGTTGAACGCGATGCTGCCGGTGATGGCGTACGACCTGCTGGAGATGATCCGCCTGCTGGCAGCCGCATCGCGGAACCTGGCGGAGCGGTGCGTGGAGGAGATCAGAGCGAACCGCGAGCGGATTGGGCGCATGACGGAGCAATCCTACGCATTAGCCACTGCCCTCAGCCTGGAAATCGGCCACGCCGCGGCCGCCTCCATCGCGCAGGAGGCGGAACAGAGCGGCAGCACGGTCCGTGAGGTGGCCAGAAAGCGGTCAGGCCTCACGGAACACCGGTTGAACGAATTGCTGGACCTGCGCCGCCTGGCCGGAGGCGGCTAAGGCAGGGTCTGGAGCTTCAGATTGCGGAAGGCGATCTCGTAGCCTTCCGCTTCCAGGCCGATGTAGCCGCGGCGCATGCCGACTCCGGTGAGCTCGTTCACCACTTCGCCGTTGACGGAAAGCGTGATGCGATCGCCCTCGGCGCGGATGAGGAAGTGGTTCCACTCGCCGGCCGGCTTGACGCGGTTCTCTTTCATTTGAGCTTTGAGGTTGAAGCTCTTGAGTCCGCCGTCGGCGAAGTTCTGTCCGAAGAGGTAGGCGCCGGCGAGGCCGGTCTGGGCCTGGTACCAGATTTCGCCCTGCTTAGAGAGACGGATGCCGATGCCGCTGTTGTACTTTGTCTCGCCGTCCTTCGGGGTGAAGCGCCAGTCGAGTTCGAGGATAAAGTCAGAGAGTTCCTTGTCGTAGCGCAGCCATTCATGGCCGCCGTCGCCAGTGCAGATGAGAGTTTTGGCGGCGGTGTCGACGCGCCATTGAAGCTTGGGGTTCACACCCGAGATGGCGGGAATGGGGATGCGGCTCCAGCCCTGCAGGTTCTCGGCAGGCAGGAGGTCGACCGGGTCGGCTGCCTGGACGAGGCCGAGAGAGAAAGCAAGAAACGTAGAAACAGCTATGAATGTCTTCATTTGAGGAACCGTTGGTACGATATCACGAGCCGGGGGATGGCGGCGTGGGCAGCCTCTGGCCTGAAGCCGGCAAGGAACTCCCCGGAAGGGGGTTTGAGGTGAAGTTGTCAAAGATCTGCTCCGGAGGGAAGGGTCTGGACGGCTTCGTTTCGTCGAGCCGGGGCGACCGTCGTGGACGCGACGCTCAGAGGCCCGCGACGTCGTAGTTCCGGTTCGGCAGCCCGTCTTCGCCGATCAGGCTGGCTTCGTTTCGCCGAACGCGGATGGGCTGGAGATCCGCGAGCGGGTCCTGGTTGTCCGGATGATTCGTATCGATGCCGGTGGTGAGGTGTTCGAGGGCCCGGCGGGGGCGGCCGTAGCCTTCGTAGAAGAAGAGTTCGTCGGTGTTGCTGGTCAGCCGGGTGACTTCGGCGAGGGGGACGTTCTCGCGGACGCCTTTGACGACATCGGGGTGCTGCTGGCCCAGGGCGGCCCGTTCCGTCTGGAGCTTGCTGAGCTCCCTGATGGCGCGGTAGAGGCCGCGTTCGAGGTCACGGCGGTAGCGGGCGTAGCGTTCGAGCTGGCCGTCGCGGGTGTTCGATTCCGCGAATGGGTCCGTTTCGGCGAGGATCAGGCACTCAAAGGTTTCGATGCGGCGCAGGTTCCAGGTGTGGGTGAGGATGCGGTGAAAGATCTCCACTTCGAGGCAGCCGTCGGGCCGGGTCTTGTCGCGCAGGGCGGCTTCGAGCTCTTCGAACTCGGCGCGGTCCTCGGGCGTGATGTTGAGGTGTTTGGCGGTGAAGCCGTGGCGACGGGCGTTCTGGGATGACCGGGCCTTGCCTTCGATGGAGACGGGTCCGGTGGACTGTTTTGCGTTGGCCTGATTGGCCGTGATCTGAGCAACGGTTGCCATGATGAAAACCTTCCTATCAATAAAAATGGCCGGCGTACGTGCCGGCGCGATTCCAATGTAAGGGGTGGGGTCAAGGGGTTATGGCCGATTTCGGAGAGCCGTTGTTGAAAAGGAACGAAATAAAGATTTTCGGTCGCGGTGACTGAATAAACCTTCATGTGGAAATTGGGGGAGAAGTGCATTGGCCGGCCGGCGGGCTCTATTCTTTGCGGGCTTCAGGGATTTGCTGGCGTGGGTGGTGGCCAGGAGTGGGCCTGAAGTAATAAGGGCATTCGGGCGGCCCGCTTTCTGGCTCATGACCGTCGTGACGGCCCGGCGGTGAGTGAGGTCCCGATGCTGCGCGGCCTACTCGGCCAGCGCTCGATGGACAAACGAAACCGCAATCGATCCTTCGCCGACTGCCGATGCCATGCGCTTGACATTGCCGCACCGAACGTCACCGACGGCAAAGACGCCAGGAAGTGAGGTCTCGAGCAGATAAGGTGAGCGGTGGAGTGGCCAACGGGCAGCGGCGAGATCTTCCGGCGTCAGATCCCATCCGGTCTTGATGAAACCACTCACATCGAGCGCGACCCGGGCATTCAACCAATTGGTGTTGGCTTCGGCCCCCGTCATCATGAACACGTGCCTGATGTTCTTACTCATGACCGCGTCCGCGCCGTCACGCCACTGCACACACTCCAGATGTCCGTTTCCCTCCAGGGAGACGATCTCGGTTCTCGTCCTGACCTGGATTGTTGCGGTCTCCTCGATCCGCCGAATCAAGTATCGCGACATGCCTGCTGAGAGACTGCCGGAGCGAACGAGCAAATGGACACACCTCGCCGACTGCGCCAGGAACAACGCTGCCTGACCGGCTGAGTTCGCCCCGCCTACGACGACGACCTCATCGCCGCAACAGAGCTGCGCTTCCATGAAGGTGGCGTTGTAGTAGACACCCGCACCTTCGAACTGACCGAGATTCCGAAACGACGGCCTGCGGTAGCGAGCCCCAGTGGCAATGACAACTGTGCGTGCCGGAATCGTCAAGCCGCCCTCGAGTCGAACGCCGTAAGCGCCGGGTTCACGGACCAACTCCACCGCGCCTGTCGCGATCATGATCTCGGCACCAAACTTCCGTGCCTGGGCCTCGGCGCTTGCGGCCAGATCCCGGCCTGAAATTCCCGTTGGAAATCCAAGGTAGTTCTCGATCTTCGAACTGGAGGCGGCTTGTCCTCCAGGGGAGCTCGCCTCGATGACCAGCACATCGAGGCCTTCGGAAGCCCCGTATACGGCGGCCGCAAGTCCCGCCGGTCCGGCGCCGACGATGACAACATCGCGCCGGTGAACGTGATCGATCGCCTTATTGAAGCCGAGACAATCGGCGATTTCCTGATTTGAGGGATTCCTGAGCACCGTTTCGCCACGGCAGATCACGACGGGCAGGTGGGCCGGGTCCACCTCAAAGCGAGCGAGCAATTCGCCGACATCGGCGCCTTGATCAAGGTCGAGGCACTTGAAGGGGTGGTTATTGCGCGTCAGGAATTGTTTAATGCGCAGTGTTGCCGCGGACCCGGCGGAGCCGATCAGCAAAACGTCGCCGACCCCGTGTGCAACCATCGCGGCCCGCCGTTGGATTAGCGTTCTCATCAACAGTTCGCTGATTTCGGCGTCAGCATGAATGAGTGAGAGCATCTGGTCGCGCGTCAGTTGTACGACCTGGCCAGAGACACTCACCCGGAGGCGCATCTGCGCCGGGCGGCCAAGAATCATGCTGATGTCTCCAGTAAATTGAGACGGCCCGACAACCGCAACCAGAATCTCCTCCAGCGCCGATGGGCGGATGACCACGATCTCACCTGCCTCCAGTACGAAGAACGGCACGTTGGTTTGGCCGCCTTCGATTAACACTTCACCGCGCGTGATTGGACGAACCACTCCGCACGAAGCAATCCGTGCAATTTGCGCAGAACTCAGCACCGGAAACATGAGCG
Organism: Acidobacteriota bacterium; assembly: GCA_017307505.1. GTDB lineage: Bacteria > Acidobacteriota > Terriglobia > Bryobacterales > Bryobacteraceae > Paludibaculum. The sequence continues at coordinate 78,840 of JAFKEE010000047.1, forward strand.
CTGCATCCGCGGCGTCTGAGAGCAAGGTCGAGCGTGCAGTTTCACTCACAGGACGCTCGCTTTCGACCATAGGTGCGGGCGACACCCAGAGCGCCCAACGCCGTTTGCGACTGGACGCGGCAGGTCCTGCAGACGTGTCACAGAGCGTAGCCGAAACCCACCCGTCCCACGGTTGAGTGTTGAGACGCGCAGCGGGCATCTCAACACGCCGGACTTGCTCTCACGCAGGAAGCGCCGCCTGCGGGTGCACAGTGCCGGGGTGGCGGAACAGCCCCTTTCGCCGTTGAACACCACTACACTGCCCACCCGCTGAGCCGCTTCAGGTGGCACTTGCCTGCTGGGTAAATAGTTCTTCTGCATGCTGGGACCTCCCGGTACGCTTCGGCCGTCTGCCGAGACACCCGGCTTTCCGTGAACCGCTTGCCGGCATCGATTGCGCACACGGCCTTGAGGCTCCGGTGCCACGTTCGTGCCGCCCACTCCCGTCGTCTGTCGCTGTCTTGCAGTCTCAGCTTCGAATCTCCGATCGCGGGCCGCCAGAGGTCCGCGTGCGGTAGTCGGTCTCGAAGAAGCCGTTGATGTCGGCGTAAGAGACCAGGCTCTCGAAGCCTGTGAAACTCCCCTCCGACTTCAACTTCCGGGCTGCGCCCGTGAAACCGTTCCATGCCGCAAGCGCCAACGCGCCACCGACACTGATGCGTCGCACCCCGAGGGCTGCGATGGCGGCCACACTCAAACCACAATTCCGAACCACCAGGACATTCACCGGCTTCGGCCGAACCGCATCAACGAGCGTTTTGATCGCCGTGGGATCATGAGGGCCGGGTGCGAATAGCACGTCTGCGCCCGCCTCAGCGAATGCCTGCAGACGACGGACCGACTCGCGAAGCGGCTCAGGATGGCCGACCAGGAAACATTCTGCCCTGGCCGTCAGAAGGACGCCAGTCCCGGACTGATCGATCGCCTCGCGCGCAGCGCGCACCCGCTCGACGGCGAGCGGCAGTTCGTAAAGCGGCGATGATCGATCGCCAGTCGCATCCTCGATCGACAGCCCCGCGACGCCGGTCGCGATGCAGCGGGTGACACTACCGGCGACGTCCCGCGGTGACTCTCCGTAACCAGAAATGAAGTCCGCATTGACTGGAACATCGACGGCGCCCGCGATATCGGCGATGTGGGCCAGATTGCGCTCACAAGTGAGGGTAACTTCGGAATCAGGCATGCCCTGCGAGAACGAGAAGCCCGCGCTGGTTGTCGCCAGCGCGGGGAAGCCGAGTTGTTGCAGGAACCGTGCAGAGCCGATGTCCCACGGATTGGGCATCACAAAGCAGCCTGCCTCATGCAGAGCGCGGAAAGCCCGTCGACGGGCGCTGAAGTTCTGCTGTGAGCTCCCGTCCTTTGTTCCCATAGGGTGCGGTGTCATTGGCTTTCTGAACGTTTCCATCTCATCTCCGATCGTAGTGAACCTCAGCGGACAGACTGAAATAGCGCGATCTGACACGGGCAGGAACGCCGGAATTGACGTGCATCGGAGGCTCGTTCTTTCTGTGCCTCTGGCGTTCCTACGCCGATTGCAGAGTTGGCTTCCTGGCTTGTGTTACCGACTGCACAAGCCAGTCGTCGAAATGCAACGCGCCCAGTTTCGCGTTGTTGTCAGGAACCAGCGACCGGTCGGTAACCGTGATGCCGTAGTAGCGAGCTTTTGGGTCAGCGATGACCTCTCGCGGATCCTGGCGCGCGGCAAGGTCCCGGCGGGCCGCTTCGTCCAGACGAAGCCGTTCCGGTCCCCCGATTTCAACAGTGCCGTTTACCGCTGAGTTCGTTGCGTAGCCGGCCAATGCCTTCGCTATATCCTGGGCAGCCATGGGCTGGAATTGAACAGGCGGCAGGCGTACCTCGTTGCCGGCCGTGGAAAAATCGGCGATCGGCTTTACGAACTCGAAGAACTGAGTCGCGCGCACAATCGTGTAAGGAACGGAGGATCCTTTGATCAGGTTCTCCTGAGCGAGCTTCGCGCGAAAGAACCCGCTTTCGAGGAGGCGGTCGGTCCCTACGACCGACAACGCAACATGGTGTCCGACCCCTGCCGCCGCTTCATAGGCGAGGAGATTGCGGGTCGATGTCTCGAAGAACTTCAGCACGGCCGCATCCTCCCAGGAAGGTGAATTCGTTACGTCGACCACTGCCGTGGCGCCCTTCAGCGCTTCCGCGAGTCCCTCGCCGGTGATGCTGTTGACGCCGGTATTGGGCGCAGCCGCCAAGGCTTCATGGCCAAGCTCACGAAGCTGATTGACCAGCTTCGATCCAATGAGTCCAGTACCGCCGATTACTACGATTTTCATAGTGGTTTCCTTTCGATTGCCGAGTTCTCACCCGGCCGCGCTCACTCGGTTTGGACAAGACAGGCCACGCGTTCTCGCGGTTAATACTCCCAGGGGCCCGGTACACAACGGAAGCCGTCACCGGCGGCCGCCACATGACACACGGACGGGAACGACAGGTGGGTGGCCACCAGCGATCCGCGACTCGCCGCCAACTCTCGCAGAAGACCCACCCTGACGCGGGCCGCCTCCTCGGGGTCATGTTCGAAACCGTTGTACCAGTCGGGGTGCTCGAAGCCGACCTGGAACACGGCATCGCCCGCGAACATCAGCCGGTCGCCGCCGGACGCGAGGCGTACGACACTGTGCCCCGGCGTGTGCCCGCCGGTGCGACTCACCAGCACCCCCGGCGCAACCTCGTACTCCTTATCGAACGGCCGCAACTGACGGTCGTACTCTTTCAGGAACTGCGTCGCCGTCCGCCGAAGCGCGTCCGGGAACCCATCCGGCATGTGGACGCGGGAGAAATCGGGACGTCCGCCCCAGAACCTGGCTTCGAAATCCGACACGTGGATTCGCAGATCGGGACGCAGCCGCTCCCGCACCCCCTCGACGAGCAGCCCGCCACAGTGGTCCATATGCATGTGGGTGAGCACCACGTCTGTCACGGAGGCGAGGTCCAGGCCGGCGGCCTGCAGGCGCTGGACTAACTTCCCGGCGCGCGGCAGGTTCAAGCCCGGGTCCGACCCAATCCCCGCATCAATGAGGATGGTCCGTCCGCCGCTGCGAACGACGACCACGTTCAGCGCCCACTCGAGCACGTCGGGCGGCAGGAACTGGTCCTCCAGCCACGCCCCCCGTACGGCCGGGTCGACGTTGTGGCCCAACATCGCGCCTGGCAGAGTCAGCACCCCGTCGCTGATCACGAGCACATCCAGGTCGCCGACCCGCAGCGCGTAGCGCGACGGCACCAGATCATCGGGCCCCGGTCTGCCGGGGTAGGAAGTGTTGTCCAGGTTTGCGTTTGCTGGATCGATTTGAGTCGTCGAATCAAGGTTGTTCATGAAGTTCCTTCGTGGCCCGCATTCTGCCTCTGTGTTTTTTCGGTTGCACCGACGCTCTGCTGGGCAACCTGACAGAATGCATTCGATGGTCCAATCGATCTCCGAGGCTGGGCGTGTTGACCGCAAGGCACTTACCGGTGGGGCTTGCAGAGCGCGCAGCTGAACGCTGCCGATGTTTCGTGAGTCGAGTTCGCCGTCGCCTGTCAGATCGCGAAATATCGTGAGGGTTCCATCCCTTGGAAGATTGTCCGGGCCTCCTCTGCGACGGGAGGGGCACCTGGGGAGTGGACGACGTCCCGGGACGCCCTGCGCCCACGTGCCGTGCATCCTGGCATACGGTTTAGCCATGTCGGCATCGCGGCTGTTCTTCCTTGAGCCGCTGTTCCGTAGGCCACCAGGTTTCTCTGCTTTGCGGGATTGCCCACGACACGCTGCACCCGTTCCCTCATTGGGCGAAGTTGGCCCGGCGGCATTTGCACTTTTCTTCGTTTCGGGTCGGCCAAGCCGGAGGTGTGTCGACGTATGGCCCATCAACATCTGCGGGAGGTTCCAGTAATAGCGGGGCCGGCTCCTGCCGCTCGCGAAAGACGGTTTGACGCGAGACACTGGAGACACGCTGGGACTCGCTGGTGTTCAATTGCCGGTGGAGGGTGGCGAGGTCGGCGCGACTGCGGCGCCAGGCGCGGGCCTCGAGGTCCTGGCTTGTGCGGAGACAGGCCGTGTCGCGGGCGCTTCTGTCTCGGATAGCGACATAGGTCCGGTAGGCGGGATCGGCGTTGGGGCACTCCGTGGTCACCGACTCCCAATCGCGCTCGATGGCGACGGTGAGGGCGGTCGTTTCGACTAGGGAGTAGCTGGCCTTGCACCAGAGTTCTTCGGCGACGGAATCGGCCATGTGCTGTTCGAGGCGGGGGCGACGTGCTGGTGAACGTCGTCGCGAAGGGCTGAGAAGAGCGCCTGGTCCTCGATGCAGGTGATCAGGCTGGCCAAGTCGTCCCCCAGCAGGAGGTCGTTCTCGGCGCGAGTGGTTTGCAGGAAGCGACGGGAGGGCGTGAAGCCGTCCGTCGCCGGTTTGAAGATTTCCATGTCCACTCCTCGGCCGAACCTGTACACCACGGCAGCGAGCGATTCTGGAGGCTGCGGTTGTAAGTGGTTGGAAGGAAGCGAAGATAAATCCTGAGCGGCGGGCACTCGATACGGCTGACCGCTGGAATTGGAGGAGAAGTGGGGTCCTTGCACCGCTGAGAACTGCTCGCCGCTATGCCGAGAATTGTGGGGACAGTTGCATCCGTCCCAACGTGGTTTCTCTTCTGATTGCGGACTGTATTGTGCTGTTTGTCGGATATGGCGCACGGCTGGGTTCGCGGGGCAAGCGCGAGTCGCTGTACTGAGTTCGGTGGATGACGGACCGGCGAGATCGTCAAAACAGGGAGCGGTTTTGGCTGAGCTCCTGGGTGATTCCCCGCAATTGGGGGCCAGGTTCTGCCGATTCGTGGTGCGACGGGTCAAGCTGAAGGGCATCCTGTTCGTCCTTCGCCTGAGCATCCTTGAGGATCTGCTCTACGGTCTCCAGCCGGTTCTGCTCGCGCTCGCTCAGTTTGGCGTAACTGTGCGATTTACGTTGGCTCGCATTGGCCGCGACCTTGCTGCCATCAATAGCGATCTGGCCCAGTTGCACCATGCCGGCCTTCCGGCAGAGAGCGAGAACCTACAAAAACAATTTCGCCAGTTCCTGCAGGTGGACCTGCTGGAACGTGGAGATCGTGTCGTGATCAGGGTGCTGATCGGCGGCAAGATAGCGAAAAAGCACTTCGTCGTAAGTGGCGCGCTCCAACTGACGAGAACTCCGCTTGCCTACGACATAGCCGTAGACCAGAAGACGGACGAAGAGAATCGGATGATAAGCGGCCTTGCCGCGGCAGTCCTTGCGCGCATGGGTATCGAGGAAGGGGCTCAGATCGAGAGCGTCAACGACATTGGCGACAAAGCGGGCCAGGTGGCCTTCGGGCAGCCAGTCCTGGAGGGAAGGGAGAAGGAGAAAAGGCTGATCCAGATCACAGGGCCGAAATCTCTTCATTAGGGATAGAGCGTGGATGGAGCCAAGACCAATGAGGTTTCAGCAAATCGGCGCCCGGCCGGAATCTATTTCCGACAGGCTCTCAGGCTGAAGGGCATCCCGCGAATCCGCACTGCTTAGGATGGATGCTTTGGCGGCAACACAGGCAGCGACACACCAGGACGCCCCCTGCCTTTCCCATCGCTAGGGGTTATCTGGAGGAGAAAGTTTCGGGCTGCGCCTTTTCGAGGCGGTCTTTTTTGCAGCTTCGCTCTCCTGCTTAATCGCAGCCGCCTCTTTCATCTGTACTCGAAACATCGGTATGGGCGGGACGGGAATACCCATGCGCTGCGTGGCGTTTTGCGCGAATTCTCTTACGAAGGGCCAGCAATGGAACAGAGCATTGCCAGAGTGAAATGCACTTATCTCGAGAGGGGAAGGAGTGTAACCTGGCCGCAGATCGTACGTCAGCTCGTAGCAGCAACTAATGGAGAATAGCTGCTTGTCGGGCTGCTTGTCGCCAATAGCTTCGAGCCTAATCTCAATAGCAAACGAGGCTTCATCGGAGTGAAATCCTGCCTCAAGTTGCCTATGTTGAAGGATCAACTCAAAGCCGCTCTCAACAACCGGCGGGGTGTCTGGACTAGTGGCAGCAAATCGCTTCAGCCTAATTGCGGCAAGTTCTGCATTATTCTGAAATACTGCAGTTGCTGTGAAGTCTTCCTTTGTCTGTTCAACCAAGAACGCGTTCACTCAATCCATCCTCTCGCCCTGATCGCCTGCAACCGAAGATTTCAACTGGCGTAATACTGTTGGTTCTCTGTACAGATCCACTGGCGTGGATCCGTTACACTTTCCCACGGCCGACTTCGTGCGGGAGTTGAGGGTGCGATCGCAACAAAAACTCTCAACGTGGGAGACTCGCGACCTACCCTTTCACAAAGTACATTTAAATTGTTATGCGCATATTCGACATCTGTCTTCAGACGAATGAGCTCATCATTGCTTTTGTCAAGTAGCGCGCCAGCTTCCCATCGTTTGACACTTGCTTCACCAACCCCTAGATAGTCTGCAAATTCTTTCTGAGTCGCAAACCCAAGCCGCTTTCTGGCACTGACAATTTGCAAGGCTGAGAGTAAGCCAATGTGGTTTCGGTAAGCGGCATCTAGCCGCTTACCGAACTCCTTCGCTACTCGAGCGGGAATTGAGTAATGCCCGCATTTTGCACACAATTCGACCTCTGCAATGAATTTCAGAGTCACGCCCCTGAATTCCATTGTGATAAGTGATTCTTTAAGCTTTAAATTTCTTGCGCCGCATTTGTGGCACGTCATGAGATTATTAGCCTCTATAAACCGGAGGGTGGAGTCCCCAGAGTTGGCAATTTGGGCGCCTCCCCTTCAGCGAGAACTTTACGAGCATCTTTCGTTCAAAGAACTCTGAGTTCCAGATGAACTGATGTGCGGGAGGGTCATTGAATTCTCTTGCGGGCCGGCTATCGCCTTCTCCGATCTCAAGAAACACAGCTGCAATCGCATCAGGGACCTCTGTGGGGCTAATCCCCAACTGGTCGAGGTCAGAGTATATTGCCGGATTCTCAATGGAGTAGCACCCAAGAGCCACCAATTTCTTCGCCTGCTTAAGCGCCCGACGCATGTCGTATGCATCGGCGTGGTTCTTCCCCTCGCTTCGGCTCAACGGCCGCACTCCAAAAGTATCATTTGATACCGCCCAGTGTCAAGTCCGATTCTTTGACAGGCAAATTGAGAGGCAGACAGCCTCCGCGCGGACGTCCCCACGCTTGGCTAGACTACCATATTCGCTACCTATTCATGCATAGGCCGTTACCAGTGTATGACGCTAGCCAGCGCCTTGAAGATTGGCACTTGCTGGAAGCGACAACTAGACATGTGCGTAAGCGGTCAGCCCCCAACGGGTTCCAAGCCCCGCCGAGCATTGACGCATGCCAAGTCGACGCCGCTAGTTGGTCGTCTCCCCAGCCTAACGGAGCAAATGGGCGATGACGGCGAGCTTGAGTACCAGGCGATCATTATAATCATCGGTAGCGTACGATCGGGTGTCGGACGCGGTGGTTCTAACTTCTCCTCCGAATGAGAGGAAATTCCCACGACGGTGTTGGAGTCTCTATTTGCTTCGCCAGCCTTCTAGAGCTCCTCCTCGACTACAGGGATCGGAGAACGTCGGCCATTGAGGGTTTTCGTGCAGTGTGCGATTTGCTTTGCGCCTGCATCCAAGCGGGGGGCGAGATTGTTCGCCTCTTCCCTCGGTCGGTGCCCAATCTGGTCTCGCGTCAACAGACAGACGCCGATGGCGTCCTAGTCGTGAGCATCCTGCGGTTTGTACCGATGGGCAACCGTATCGCCAGTCTCTAGGCAAGCATCTAAAATCGACGCTCCCGTGTCTTGAAGGCCCACACAATCAATAAGTTTGCCGTACACAGGAGGCCAGATTCTGGGCTCGGTGGATGATAGACCGGTGAAGTCGCAAGTTGGAGGGAGTTGCTTCGGCTGAGTCCCGGGATGATACCCCCCCAATCGGAGGCCGGCATCTGGCGCTACGGGGCAGAGGGGCGCCGTCTCACGGATGGGGCGAACCTGCACGTTGCGGCAGGCGGCCGCTGTAGGATGGAGGGGTTGAAGTGAGAAACATACCTTTATGACCTCTATTCTGGCGGACCTGCAACCACACGCCCTTTGGCGGCACTTTGAAGCTCTTTCGGCCATTCCCCGCGCATCTGAGAAAGAGCAGGCGGCGCGCGCATATGTGCTCGCCCAGGCGGCGGCTCTCGGGCTCGAAGTGGTCCAGGATGCCGTGGGCAATGTCGTGGTGAGGAAGCCGGCGCGGCCGGGCCGCGAAGGGGCTCCGATGGCTGCGCTCCAGGGGCACCTGGACATGGTCTGCGAGAAGAACGAGGGGACGGCGCATAACTTCGACACCGATCCGATCCAGCTTGTTTTGGATGGGGATTGGGTGAAGGCGTCCGGTACGACGCTCGGGGCGGATAACGGAGTCGGGGTCGCGGCAGCCCTGGCCGTGATGGAGAGCACGGATGTCGCGCACGGTCCGCTGGAGTTTGTGTTCACGATCGACGAAGAGAGCGGTCTGACCGGTGCTTCCGAGTTTCCCAACAGCCTGTTGCAGTCGAAGTACTTCCTGAACCTGGATGGGGAGGAAGAGGGTACGTTGTGCATCGGATGCGCGGGCGGACTGAATACCGTGGCGCGGCGGACGGTCGAGTTGCGGCCCGCTCCGGCGGGGGAGGCACTGCGGATTAAAGTTTCCGGGTTGCAGGGCGGGCACTCCGGGCTGGATATCAACAAGGGCCGCGGCAACGCAGTGCGGATCCTGGGCCAGGTGCTGCAGGCGCTGTCGGGCGGGGGTCCGATTGCCGTGGCGGACCTGCAGGGCGGCAGCAAGCGCAATGCGATCCCTCGCGAAGCTTGGGCGACCGTGGTGGTGGATCCGGCGCGGATTGCCGAGCTCCGGACGACGTTGACGTTGTGGCAGGATGCGCTGCGGTCGGACCTGGGCTCGTTTGATGCGGGGCTGCGGATTTCCGCGGAACCGGCGGCGGCACCGGCTCAAGTGTTGGACGATGCGGATGCGCGGGCGGTGATCGATCTACTGGCCAGCCAGCATCACGGCGTGCTGGCGATGAGTCCGGATGTGCCGGGACTCGTGCAGACGTCCACGAATCTGGCGATTGTCGGTTTGAAGAATTCGGTGATTGAACTGGAGACCAGCCAACGCAGCCCGATTCTGAGCAGCAAACTAGCCGCGGCGCGGATCGTGAGCACGGTGTTCGCGCTGGCCGGCTTCCAGACGGAGCAGACCGGCGGATATCCGGGCTGGAAACCTGAACCGGGCAGCGAGATTGTGCGGCTTTCCAAGGAAGTGCACAACGACGTCCTGGGCCATGTCCCGGAACTGGTGGCGATGCATGCGGGCCTGGAGTGCGGCGTGATCGGCGAGAAGCATCCCGGCATGGAGATGATCTCGTTCGGGCCGCATATCGTGGATGTACACAGCCCGAGCGAGCGGCTGAAGATCTCGTCCGTCGAACCGTTCTGGCGGTTCCTCACCGCGCTGCTGGAGCGGATCTGAGCATCACAGCAGACGCATCTGAGCCTTCGGTTCAGCCGTTCAGCGCCAGAGAATGGGGCCGGTGCAGCGCGAAGCGGATGCGGTCGATTTCCTGGAAGGGCTTCAGGAAACCGGGTTCGTCCATGGGCCAGAGGGCAGCCGGTTGGGCCGTGGAACCGGAGGCGGCCAGCAGGCAGTTGACGGCACGGCGGGCGGCTTCGTTGGCTGCTTCCATGCAGGCCAGGTCGGTATAGGTCCGCACATAGTCCGAAGCCAGGAAGAAGTTTTCCAGTTCGACCTGAGCTTCGGGACGGAGTTGGAGCGAACCAGCGGTGTTGATAAGCAGCGGTTCCGCGTTGGTCGCCTCGCCGGGATTCGGGAACTCGATGTCGGGGTCGAGGAACCAGGCCAGCAGGCGGCCGTCGTCGATGGGTGTCGAACTTCCGTCGTTCAGGTGCTGCTTCAACTGATGCCAGACCTCCGCCTTGATCTCATCCGCACTGCAGAAACGGGCCGCTTTGCCGGTCAGGCTGCCGGGCGCCTCCCAATCTGAGATATCGACGGAGAGGATGCCGCGCACCGCGCCGTCGCCATAGCGGGTGAGGTCCACGCCGGTCCAGAACTGGCGTTGGGAGATGGAGGTGAGGGCCCAGGGGGAGTCGAGGTAGATGACATGGCCGTGCGCCAGCGGCAGGTCCTCAGAGAGGTAAAACTGGATGCCGTTCATCCAACGTGTCTTCAGACTGCCGATGTTGGCCAGTGAAGGGGCAGCCTGCTTCAGCTCCGGAGTGAGTAGTGTGGCCATGACTTCGACGGGCAAGGCGGCGATGTAGTAATCGGCCGTGACAGCCGTCCCGTCCTCCAGCGTGACCCCAGTGACTTTGCCGGAGCCGGCCACGATGGAGGAGACGCGGGCACCGCGGTGGAAGACGACGCCGAGTCCCTCCAGATAGGTGGTCCACGGGTGGATCCAGACGTCGTTGGTCGGACCGGCGAGCAGGCGGTCGAAGACGCGATCGGGGCTCATCAAGCCATAAAAGAGCTGGAGCAGAATGTAGCCGACGGTGCGGGTGCTGCTCTCTTCGGCGCGCATGGCGACGAGGGAGCGGGTCATGCCCTGTGCGAGGTAGGACTGGTAGAGGCGGGACATGCGCGGCGCTTCAATGAAGTCCCACCAGCGGATGTTCTCGTACTCGGCCGTGCGGCGGGCCTGGCAACTGGTGGCCAGGATGAGAAGGCGGGTGACGAAGAAGACCGCTTCATCGGGCGGGACGCCCAGCGGGGTGAGCAATTCCAGGAGGAAGACGCGGAAGTCGTCGAGGGTGCGCGGAGTGCGGGCGAGCCAGGTGATCTCGGAGAGTCCGGCGCGAGCCAGCAGGATGCGGGTGGCGACCACCAGGTTCTGGAATGTGTTGCCGCCCGAGCCGTAGGGGATGCGGGCCATCGTGTCGGTGACGTGCTTGTAGAAACCCGGGAAGAAGCGGAAGCCGTGTTCACCGGGCAGGTCGAGACGGCCGCCGACACCGGACCCGGGCACCGGCATGGATCGGGCTTTGCCGCCCAGAACGGGTTTTCGCTCGTAGACGTGGACCTGGAAGCCCCGTTCCGCCAACTCGTGCGCCGCGCTGAGTCCGGCGACGCCTCCGCCCAGAACCGCCACTTTGCCCGTCATGATTGGGCAATTGTAGCTCCGGTGGCGCAGGGACGGAAGCATCCAATACCTAACGTTCAATTTTCGCCGCAGCGCGGGGCGAACCGGGCTCGATTGACCCGGGGCGGCGCTTTGCGGCGGAGAAACCGGAGGCAGGCGGGGCGTACACAGGGACGGGCTCCAGACGACTCTCAGGACTGGACCCCGTCCCTGGCGGCCTATTCCGGAGCGTCCACAGGGGCGGCGAAGATCCAGCCTGGCGCAGTCCCGGCCGACTGGCGGAGCATCAGGTTCAATTGGGCCGTATGGTGCTGCACGTGGCGCATGCTGTGGATCAGGAGTTCCGCATGGGTCATCTTCCAGATGGGAATGCCACAGGGACTGGCAGCCGCCTCGGAGGTCAGCCGATCGATGTACGCGGCGAGGGACCGTCGAGCGTAGTGCAGGTAGGTGAGAAGCTCCTCCCGGGTAAAGGGCTGACTGGGCAGTACACCGGCGGGGTCGAGTTCGCTGAGCGTGAATGGGGCCGGGGGCTCGAAGGCACCCTGGGAGCCGTTGGCGTGGTAGTCGAGGAAGAAGATCGTGTGGTAAGCCATGTACCAGAAGCCCACGGTGCCGTGCGTCTTCCATTCGGGCGGGCCGGAATCCTCCGCCCATAGCTCGTCTGGGCAGGCCAGAATTGCGCGTTCGAGCATTCCGATGGAGGCGCCGAACTGGCGCGTGAGCATGGGTTTCCAGAAGAGTTCGAAGTCCATTGAGAGGAGGCCTCCAGGGTTGAAAGGGATCGTTGCGAGAACCTGCCGGATTCCCACAAGCAGCGGACGTTGTTGTGAGTTGGGGCGCGCGTCTGGTCAGAGGTAGGGTAACAGGTTCCGTGACGGCATCCGCAGAACTACGCAGATCGACCCGGGCGGTGAAAATGAGAAGGGCCGGGCAACTCCCGTGGAGGAGCTGCCCGGCCCTTCGTTGCAGTCAGGCGGCTGAGGTCCGCCCGGCGCGGCTCGGCAGCCGGCTACTTCTTAGGTAGCGAGATGGTGATGTTGCGATAGCGGATGACGCCGTGGTGGTCGCCCTGCAGGAAGAAGGGGCCGGGTTCGGCTTCATTGCTGTCGAGGGCGCCGCCGGTGGGTCCGGGGATCTCAACGTTATTGTGATAGATCTTGCCGTCGCGGACGACCGTGACGTGGCGCCCGACAAGGGTGATGTCATACGAGGTCCACTTGCCGAGGCCGAGTTCCGCACCGGCCGGCGGCGGGTAATGGCTGTAGATGGCGCCCATCTCGTGATCGGGCTGGGAGCCGCCTTCGGTGCCGACCTGCACTTCATAACGGCCGCGCAGGTAGATGCCGCTGTTGCCATGCTCGGGGCAGTTCACTTCGATGTGGAGTTTGAAGTCCTGGTAGGTGCCGGTGGTCTTGAGGTTGGCTGCGCCGGGACCGCGCTGACCGGGCACTTCGGGGTTGTCGTTGACCAACTCACCATCGCGGGCGATCCACTTGTTGTTGTTGACGTTGCCGATGGGCTCCCAGCCGGTGAGGTCCTTGCCATTGAAGAGGGCCACGGGCTTGGCCCAGGACTTGGGCATGGGGCGGTCGAGTTTGGGCGCACGGAGGCCGACCAGGGCGGGTCCGTCGGTCTCGCCGCGCTTCTCGATGCCGGTGAGTTTGTCGGCTCCGGCGGAGGTGAGTTCCCAATTGATGGCAGGTCCACGGCCGGCGGCCGAGACGGCGACGATCATCTTGCCGGATTCGAGCTTCGCACCCAGAATGGGACGCCAGCCACCGCCGCGGGGCTGCACGCGGCCTTCGATCTTCCCTTCCTTCTCAACGAGTTCCATCCACTGGGGGTAGGGTTTGCCGGTGGCGGGCGTAACGGTCATATCCCAGCGGCCGAGGAAGGCCTTCTGGTCCTGGGCGGCGGCGGTCCAGGGCAGGACGGCGGCGAGAGCAATGAGTAAGAATGATTTCTGCATTGTTTCCAATGTAGCGCGCAGGCGCCCCAGGCAGCGCCGGTTCGACGGGGAATCTTTCGCCGCAGCCTGGGCGCCCCGAACGAAATGCCGCGCGGTTCGTGGTGTATACTTCCGTTCCATGCGAATTGCCCTTGCGGTGCTCCTTCTCTTCGCCGCTGGTCTCCAGGGCCAGACCCGGCCGGCCACGACCGCTGACTTTGAGCGCTGGATGAAAGAGCTCTCGAACTGGGGCCGCTGGGGCAAGACGGATGAACTGGGGACCTTGAATCTGATCACTCCGGCCACGCGCCAGGCTGCCGCCCGGCTGGTAAGGGAAGGGGTGGCGGTGTCGCTGTCGCACGATGCTGACAAGCAAGCGGCTCCGGACAACGCCCGGCCGTTCGTGCACGAGATGATCACGACCTCGGAGCAGCCGGGCGCCGACATCTTCCGCGACTCCTTCAGCATCGTGCATCACGGGATTATGCATACGCACCTGGATGCGTTGTGCCATTTCTCGTATAAGGGGGCCAGCTACAACGGGTTCTCCACGAAGGAAGTCACCAGCAAGGGCGCCGCAAGGCTTTCGATTGAGAGTGCGCGAAACGGGCTGTTTGCCCGCGGAGTCCTCATCGACATTCCGGAGTTGAAGGGCGTGCCGTATCTGGAGCCTGGCGCGGCGATCTTTCCGGAAGACCTGGACGCCTGGGAGAAGAAGACCGGGGTGCGGGTGAAGGCGGGCGATATCGTCTTTATCCGTACGGGGCGCTGGGCGCGCCGCGCGGAGAAGGGTCCGTGGTCGATGGCAGAGCGGGCCGGCCTGCATGCGTCCAGCGTGGCCTGGCTGCATCAGCGCGACATCGCCGTTCTGGGCAGCGACGCCTCCGCCGATGTCTGGCCATCGCAGGTGGAGGGGATCCAACAACCGGTGCATACGCTGGTGATTGTGGCCATGGGCACGCCCATTCTCGACAACGTCGATCTGGAGGAACTGAGCAAGCAGAGCCGCCAGCGGAAGCGTTGGGACTTCCTGTTGACGGCGGCTCCGTTGACCGTGCCCGGCGCTACGGGGTCGGCGCTGAATCCGATTGCGATCTTCTAAGTGGCGGGCAGCGGGCGGCAGCCGCCGCGAGTATGATCGTAGTGACTTATGAGGACGATTGGACAAGCGGAAGCGCGGCCGGCGGCTGCGGAGGGCATCGGTTCACCAGAGACGGGCGGAAGAACGCGACGGTGGTTCGCGGCGCTCGGGTTCGCAGCGGCGATGGCCGGATCTGCCTGGGCGGCCGCGGGCAAGGGGATCCCGCTCGAGAAGTGGAGTCTGCCGGCAGGCAAGGCCGGGGTCCAGATCAGGCCGGTGTTGACGGGGGAAATCCGCGGAGTGAGCACCGACCAGGTGTTCATCGTGGGTCCGGGCCAGCATGTGGAACCTGCCCACGCGAAAGAAGCGGTGGTCTGGCTGATCCTGGAAGGCAAAGCGACTATGCTGGCAGGCACGTCGAAGTACGAGGTGCAGGGCGAGACGATTGCGCGGGCTCCGCAGGGGGTGGCGTGGCAGATCAACGTGGCCCAGGGCGAGATGCTGCGGGCGGTGCGCATTCGGAGAGAGCTGACCGCGGACGACCTGGCCGAACTGAAGAAATTCCCGCAAAACAATGCGGCTCCGCTGGTGAAGAAGTTCAGCGAATGTACGCCGTACGGAGAGGCGATCAAGAGCCCGAAGACGGTGAGCCGGACGTTGTTGCCGGAGAACTATGTGCCCAGGATGGCGGTGGGCACGGTGGAGACGACGGGTCCGGACACGGTGGGCCGGCACAAGCACCCGATGCTGGAGCAGATCTTCCTGGGGCTGAAGGGGAACGATATTACGGTACTGGCGGACGAGCACAGCGCGAATCTGACGGAGTTCTCCATTCTGCATATTCCCTTGGGGTCGAATCATGGCGCGGAAGTAGCGGGCGGCAAGAAGCTGCACTACATCTGGATGGACTTCTTTATTGCCAAAGAGGGGCAGGAGTATCTGAAGAACCACCTGACGTTGGATCCGGGGAAGAAGAAGTAGCGCGCGGGTTGAGGAAAGACTATTGGTACTGGGCCCAAAATAGCTGGCTCTAGCGGGTAGGCCGTCATAGGATGGTGGAGAGGCAAAGCTGTTGAACCTCCTGATCCCACCGCCCATCCCGCCGCTGATTGAGATCGTGCTTCTGATGACCGTTGCGATCGCGGCCTTTTTCGATATTCGAAACCGAAAGATTCCGAATCCGGTTGCCGTGGCCGGCGCTTTTTGCGGAGTGGCTGCCAACGGTTACCTCGGAGGAGTGCAGGGATTGAAGACTTCCGTCATCGGCTTTGTGGTTGCCTTTGGGGTCTACTTTCTGCTGTACGTTCTTCATGCGATGGGCGCCGGGGATGTGAAGCTGATGGGGGCGGTCGGAGCGATTCTCGGATTGCGGGCCTGGATTCCGGTCCTGCTGGCCACGATGATCCTGGGCGCAGTGTTTGCCCTCGTTCTTGCGTTGTCAAAAGGGCGGCTGCGTTCCACGCTGTGGAATGTGGGCTACCTGGCGAGGGAACTGGCGGCCTTCCGGGCTCCCTGGATGACCCACAAGCAGCTGGATGTAAAGCAGGAAGGGACGTTGCGGTTGCCGCATGGGGCATCGATTGCGGCGGGGGTTGTGGTGGTGCTGGCGGGGATGCACGGGTGGATTTGAATCGGAGCGCCCGGATCTGATCCAAGGTAGGGGCCCGGCAATCCCGCTGCCTTTCCGGCGTTGGTGGGGCGATCGACCGCGGTGGGTGTAGAATCCGAGCCCGGCTAGAAGGCTCGCGATCGAAGTCTATTCGGCAACTCTTCCTTCGTAAACTTCACTAACCAATGGAGAAGGCTCGGTACTCTGGCTGCGGCCACTTTCAGAGGCCTTAATCAGCTTGTAGAGAATCCGATTCTGCGGAAGATTCGCTTCCACGTGATCCACACCCAGACCGGTAATCACCATATCGCTGGATTCGTCCATAAACGCGAGGTTCTTGTCCTTCAGGTACCACAGCGTAAACAGAAGGTGTTCCCGGGGTGAGATCATCATCGTTTCCAGCTCGAGTACTGATAGGCCTGGCCGCTCAGGATTGCTCCTCCGGCGATTGTAGAGCAGGCATAGCACGCCCATCCGACGGTTGGCTTCTCCGTCGATGCCCAACTCGAACTCCTTCATGCCGAAGACTCCTAACGGTTGAAGCCGTTTTGCGTGGTATTCGGCATCATAGTCGAGTCTCGCCGCAACATCGGAGAGAGTCCGGTAGGCCCTGTTGAGCAACATGAACCGGTCAATATCACCAGTCTGAGGGTTGTCCGGATGGTAGCGCGACGCCAACATTCGAAATACCCGCTGGATCGTACTCGCTTCGGCGTTGGGACTGATCTGCATCAGCTCGTAGAAATCGACGAACGTCTCTTCTGGCATGTGAAATCTTCTATCCTCTTGCCATGCCTTCAGTCACCAAGAGCGCGATCCAAAGGAAGGAATGGGTCCGGCGACGCTGAGACTTCGGACCGAAGCCGCATCGCCACCGGGACACCACAATCCGAACTTCAGCAGCCAAGCGCGGCGCGCCGCCGTCTCAGCGAAAGTCTCTCATCTTCCTATTTCTTCTACGCAGCAGATACATAATCAGCAGAATGACTGAGCCAGCAAAACTCACGCCAGCAATTATCTGATCAGACATGATACAACCTCCAGTTTCGAATTCAAAACGCTCTCTACCTCTCCCCCCTCAACACAGGAAGGAGTTCTTTTGAAATGGCCAGAAAGGCAGGTCCTCCAGAAATCACCATGATCGCCGGAAGTATAAAGCAGAACACAATCAGAGTCAGCTTCACTCCGAGTTTGTTAGCCTTCTCCTCGGTAAGCTGGCGCCGGCGCATTCGCATGAACTCTGCGTGGGCCCGGAGGGAGTCGGCTATGCTTGTGCCAAATCGATCGGTCTGGATCATGATCGCCACAAACTTCCGCACTTCGGGCTCCATGGTTCTATCCGCCATATTCCTCATCGCGTCTGCCCGTTTGACACCAGTACGCATCTCGAGAGAGACGAGCGAGAGCTCCCGGCAAAGCGCCGGGTGGGTGAGGCTCAGTTCCTCAGCAACCTTCTTTACCGCCTGATCGAGACCGAGGCCAGCCTCCACGCACACTACGAGCAGATCCAACGTGTCTGGCAACGCGATGCGCAACTCCTGCTGATGGGCATTCATCGCGAATTCCAGTCCAAGGCCACAAGCCAGGAATCCGATCACGCCGGCGGCGAGCCACGATGCGTAGATGAACAGCATCTTCCATGCCAAAAAACTGGTGGCAACGACGGCGGCAATGATGAACAGCAAGGTCACCAAGATGCGGAGGGCCTGGTAGACCGCAAGGGCACTGTCGGCGTAGTAGCCGGCCGCCATTAACTGCCTGCGCGTGATGTTGGCGCTGATCGGATCCGCCGGTGCCTTCTCGCCAACCCATTGCAGGATATGCACAATCCTTGGCGCATCCTTTGCGCTTGGCGAAGTGGCGAATGCCTGCCCCGGAATCGGCTCTGCCAGTTGCGCCGCCGCCGTGGCCGGCCGTGCATACTGCCGGTATCCGAACCAAATAATCGATCCGGCGACCACCAGGAATAGTGACAATGCAATCAGTAGTGCCATAGGATCAGACCTTGATGTTGATCACCTTGCGCATCGCGGCATATCCGATAATCTGAGATATAAAGGCCCAGGCCAACATCATTTGCCCATCCCTGTCCGACAGCAATATATTCAGATAGTAAGGACTGCGAATCCGAAGTCCAATCAATGTGATGAGAGGTATCGCGCTCAGTACAATCGCGGTAATTCGAGCATGGGCCGTGGCAGCAAGAACGTGGCCTTTCAGACGGAACCGATCTCTAACCGTGGCCGCCAGATTCGTAAGTATCTCACTCAGATTGCCACCAGCCTCGCGCTGAAGGATGACAGCCGAGACAAAGAATTTCACATCCACAAGAGGGACTCGCTCTGTCATCCCTATGAGAGCCGTCTCAAGCGGGGAGCCGAGATTGTGCTCCCTGAAGACACGCCGCCATTCGTCCCGGCTTGGGAGGGGTGCTTCCGCCGCGAGCATCTCGAGACTCACAGAGAAGGCATGCCCTGCCCTGAGAGCGCGAGCGATGAAGTCGAGGGATTCAGCGAATTGTTCTTCGAACTCTCGCAGCCTCTTGCTCCGCTTCATGGTAATGATCATGAGAGGGAGCGAGCCAAGCGCTGCGGCAAGGACTGCACTGGTGAACCAATCCAGGATCAGGACCGGGTAGTTCCAGCCCAGCAGCGCACCCAGAGCGGCGAGTCCCAGGCTCGTTGCCAGGATTGCACCTCCGCTCCAATCTGTTCCGGCGGCGGAGGCCCTCACCTGCAGAGCCCGAATCAACCTATCGACCACATTGGGCGATTTCCCGCCCGCACCGGTCTGCGTTTCGATAAAGATGGGTGAGCTTGCTGTTCTGACAGACGTACTCGACATCTGCAGCCGCCCAACCAACTCAGACTTGGTTGTGATTGCCAGTAATGCATTGCCCAGCCAGATCGCCAGGATGACACAGGCAAGCAGGACTACAAAGATGAGTAGAAATAGAGCCGGCATACGATTCCTTAGTGCAGCTCAACAATCGACTGGAAGATCTCCGAAGGAAATTGGAACCCTGCCGTTCTGAGCTTCTCGTAGCACTTGGGCCGGATGCCAGTTGCTCGAAAGCGCCCGACTACCCGTCCGTCAGAGGTCACTCCGGACCGCTCAAAGAGGAAGATATCCTGCGAAGTTACGACGTCGCGTTCCATGCCCACACATTCGGTGATGTGGGTGATGTGGCGGGTGCCGTCGCTGAAGCGGGAAACATGCACAAACAGGTCGATTGCGGAGGAGATCTGTTGCCGAATGGACTGAACACTCATGCTGGAGTTGGCCATTCCCATCATCACTTCCAGGCGGGAAATCGAGTCCCGTGGACTGTTGCAGTGAATCGTGGTGAGAGAGCCGTCATGCCCAGTGTTCATCGCCTGCATCATGTCAAGCGCTTCTTCTCCGCGCACTTCGCCGACGATGATGCGATCGGGCCTCATGCGTAAAGCATTGATCACGAGGTTTCTGATCTTTATCGCGCCGGCGCCTTCGAGATTGGGAGGACGGGCTTCCATTCGCGCGACGTGTATCTGCTGCAACTGGAGTTCAGCGGCGTCTTCTATGGTGACAATTCGTTCCTCATCCGGGATGAACGTTGACAGGGCATTGAGCAGTGTCGTCTTCCCTGCCCCGGTTCCACCGGGAACAATGATGTTCAGCCGCGCGGTGACGCAGGCATGAAGAACTTTCAGCATGTCCTCGGTCAGTGTGAGATTCCTCACCAGGTCGTTGGCCGACAGCGGTGTCCGCCCGAACCTGCGAATCGATAGGACAGGTCCGTCAACGGCCACCGGCGGTATCACTGCGTTGACTCGGGAGCCATCGGGCAACCGGGCATCCACCATGGGCGACGACTCGTCGATACGCCTCCCAACGCGGGAAACAATTTTTTCTATGATCCGGATGAGGTGAGCGTCGTCTTTGAACTCGACCGGAGTCCTGTATAACCTACCTGCGCGCTCGACGTAAACGAGCTTTGGGGTAGTGACCAGAATGTCCGAGATGGAATGATCTTCGAGCAGCGGTTCTAACGGACCAAGTCCGAATACCTCGTCTAGAACCTCCGTGCTGACCCGGTCACGGTCAGCCAGGCTCAGGGGTGTCTCCTCTTCATCCACCAGCCGTTCGACCGCCTGCCGGATTTCCAACCGCATCTGCTGTTCAGGCAGAGCAGAGAGCGCCTCCAGGTTGACGCGATGGATCAGCTTCTTATGGAGTGCGAACTTCAGCTCCTGATAGTCCGTGGAATACTCTTGCCGGCTGAACAGCCGCATGACCCAGCCTGCTTCGCGAGTTGCGGGCAGGTTTGACCCTGTCCTTTCAAATGCTGCCACGGTGGTACCCCGTCCCATCTCGAGTTCGTTATCCGAAGAGACTGAATCGCCTCTTCTTTTCCTCGGTCGCTACGTTGGCCAGTTTTCGAACCAGTCTCCGCACGGATTCCCTGATCGAGCTTTTATCGGGAAGCAGCTCACCGGCGGAATACGCTTCTTCCAGTGCACGGTAGTCGTTAGGTACCGTCACGGAGACTTCCATACCGATCGCGTTCTCAATCTCTTCCGTCGTAAGTGGTGACCGACGGGACATCCGATTCAGCACGAGTTTGATGTGGTTGCGCCGGAAGCCAATCGTCGACAACTGACTCAGCATGATCTTTGTCATCTGAAGGGCGGGCATTTCCGGAGTTGTCACCAGGCACAGTTCGTTCAACTCCTCCAACGCACTCATTGATCCGGCGTCGAGCCCGTGCCCCAGATCGAGGGTCAGGAAATCGTATTGGCGCTTGGCGAAATGGACGACATGCCTGATATCAGCCGGCTTGGGATACTCCCGAAGAAACTCCGAGACTGGACCGGCGATCACTTCCACGCCGGAGTACCCGTTGGAAACCAATGCCCGCCAATAGCTTTCGTCAAGCCGATGGATGTTGCTCAGCGCGTCCAGAACTGAGTAGCGCGATTTCGCCTGCATCAGGATTCTTACAAGCCCGGTCGCGAAGTCAAAGTCGCCGAGCAGGACTTGCTTCCTGGTGGTTCTCGCCAGCTCAACAGCAGAATGACACGCGACGGTGGTGGTGCCGCATCCTCCCTTTGCACCAAGGAAGCCGAAAGTAATGGCGCTCTGCGGTGCGTCGACACCCGGATCCTCTCTTTTATGCGCGAGCCGCTCAAGGGCTTCGCGGAGAACGTTCGCAATCGGGCAGTACAGGTACTCGTTGGCTCCGGCGCGAATGGCCGTGAGGATATCCTCCGGAGCGGCCACCTCACGCAGAACAATCACGAAAGGGTGTGAAGTCGTAGCCTTGATCCCGGGGATCAGGTCGGACAAGGGAACTGCTACCGAGGACGGATCGAGAAGCAGAACATCCGGCCGGCCCTTCTCGATCTTCTGAATCAAGGTGGCCGGGTCGGTTACTCCGCCTTGCTCCAGCACAACCGTCACGGGAAGCGACTGCAGTTCCTTCTGCGTTTCCTCCCAGAGTCGTGCTGACGAGACGACAATCCCGATACTCAGCGGATACATGACGCACCTTCCAGTCGGAAACCCGGCATCCTAGCGATTCATTCCTTTGATTGCGGATGAGGACGTTGTTCCCTGAGATCCGCTTCCTGTGTTTTTGTCCGTCTCCTTCTCGATTCGCATTTCTTCCTTGAGGGTCTCCACAGGCAGCGTCTTCTTTTCAGATGACTGTGTAGGGCCGGTGACTTCCGTGGGCGGGGTTCTCGGTGCGACTGTGGCTCCGCCTTTGATGAACTTGCCGTCGAAGGCGAGTTCAGGCGTGGGTTGACCACTAGGAATCGGACGGACGATCTCCGGAGTGACCAGAATCATCAACTCACTCTTGTTCTTCGCCATAGATTGGGATTTGAAGAGACGGCCTAACCAGGGGATATCGCCCAGGCCGGGCACCTTGCTCAGCAGTTCCGTCGTGCGATTGTCCAGAAGCCCGGCAATCGCAAAGCTCTGCCGGTCTGCAAGTTCAATTTCGGTCGAGACCTTGCGAGAGGAGAGAGCCGGAATATTGAAGCCCTGATAAGTCAGGCCGTTGGCGAAGTCCAGAGCACTCACTTCCGGCGCGACTTTGAGCCGAATGGTGCCCCGCGAAGTCAGGTAGGGCGTAAAATTCAAGCGGACTCCGAACTCCCTGAACTGGATCGTGATGGTTGTGAAGCCCAAACCACCTTGAGCTATCGGGTAAGGGTACTCACCACCGGCCAGGAAACTGGCTTCTTTTCCGTTGGACGCCAGGACATTGGGTTCGGCCAGCATCTCGATCATCTTTCTGGCCTCGAGAGCCTTGATGGTGGCTCCAAGGTCGAGATCCGGCCGGAACAGAAAGACATTCAGCGCGTCGGTAATTGTGAAACCTCCGCCATTGCCAAGAACCCCGGTAAGCCCAGGTGCAGTGTACTGCCCGGTTGTCGTACGCCCGATGGTGTTGCCGGCTCCCGTGGAAAAGAAGTTGAAACCAATGTCTTTCGTGGCTGTCCGGTCGATGTTCGCGAAGCGGACCTTCAGCAGGATCTGGGGTTCGCTCTCGGGGACGGTCACATTCAGAAGGTTCACGAGCCTGACGTCCTTCCCAATGCTGGACGCTATGGCGGTGGCCCGGTCGGAGGCGAGGAGGCTGCTCACCGTGCCGCGCAGGTAGACGGTATCGCCATCAACGTTGACGGTCACACTTTGCTCCGGCAATTCTTTCGCGATCTCGCGGCGGAGGCTATCGACCCGCCTGTCCGCCCGCACGGAAACATTGACATCGAAAAGCAGGCGGTTGCCTCCCTTCTGCCACACAATGACTGTGGTCTGCCCGGGGCTCTTTCCGTTGAGCACAATCTCCAGCGGGGAAATGCCAA
This sequence comes from Acidobacteriota bacterium, assembly GCA_017307505.1. GTDB lineage: Bacteria > Acidobacteriota > Terriglobia > Bryobacterales > Bryobacteraceae > Paludibaculum. Next base: position 101,534 of record JAFKEE010000047.1, read on the forward strand.
CCGCTTCAACGATCGTAGGATCCGAAACGGACACCCGCTCTACTTCGACTGGGCTGTCGATCACCAGGGCTTTCCCGACCACAACGCTGAGGTCGCGTGGAGCAGCGGGGCCCTGCTGTCCCGGCAGTAGGGCAGACAAGCCTGCTGCCAGGAGAGAAATCATCAACAACCTGAGATATCTCCCGGTTCTCACGGCCTTCCCTCCTTGGCGGCTTGTTCAGTCTCGTACTGGCCGACTTTCACGTTCTCCCGCTTAGCGCCAGAGATGATCTCCATGTTGATCGGCATCAATACCTTTTCCATCCTGGGCTTGACGGGAACCGGTTTGACCATTGCCGCGCGCACGGCAGGTGGGGTGCTCACTGGCATCCCTGTCGGCCGGCCGGCGAACAGATAAGCGGTCGAGGTTCCGGGTGTCTTTACGGTCTCCTCGTCCAGAGGGTTCCGGAGTACGAGCTGAAGCTTTGTCTCGTTCCCGGCCAAGCTGAGTGTCTCAGCCTCTGCCGGTGTCACCAGGAGGTTCACCACCTGTACGGTGACGGGCTTGCCGTCGGGTTCGCGCTGGATGTTCTGCCCCGCCGACAGCACTTCAATGTTCTGCAGAAGTGTCCGCGCCTGACTTCCCAGCGTCTCCTTCTCTTTCGTAGGAGGAGTTCCGCATGCGATGACATCCACTCTCATGCCAGGCAGAACGAAGCCAGCAACGCCGACGACGTCGTTGACCTTGACGGCCATTGCCCGCTTCCCTGCCGGGATGGTCACCGCCAACCCTGCTCCGGCGCCCTTAGCCGCGAAATGGGAATTGAGCAACAACTCGCCGGATTGCGTGGGGATCAGTGCCCCTCGCCCCACCGCCTCTTCGGGCTTTGTGATCGCCCCTGTGGGGATCGGGCCGCCCCAGGGAGCCACGATGAAGTCTCCATCTTTTACGAGGTAGCCTGTGGGCATGTCGCGAACGGCTACCAGCGCCTGATGCTGACTCTTGGGTCCAGTCGCGATTTGGTTCACGATTAGTTTGTAGACGACAAGGCTAGCGGCCAGAGAGATACATACAGCAAAGACAATGACACCCAGGAATCGTTTATTCACAGCGGTTTTACCTCCACATCATTGGGTCGTCAAATCAGGCAGACCCTTTCATGCATGTCGACGGGACCTATCTGCGCGAAAATCTGCCGCAAGTTGATGCACTCCCGTCAGACCGGCTGACTGGCGAAGCCATGGCGGCCCGCCAGTCAGCGTCAACGATTGCCTATGCGCCGCCGCCAGGAGGCAGTGCCTTGACTTGCGTGCCGATATTGGTATAGGTCGTGGTGAGGTCAGTCCCGAATGCCTTCACCGCAGTAACCATGCCCAGGCAGAGAGCCCCGGCCAGCAGCGCGTATTCGATCAGGTCCTGGCCGTCTTCTTCGTTCCAGAATTTCTTGAGCAGATTCATTGGTATTTCCTTCCTTCTAATTGGTTCCACTATCCATTAGGCCGTCGCCGGCGCTGTTATCGGTGCCCGCGGCCTTCAGACCGCGGTCGTCCCCCTTGCGAGAAACTGGGCTGAGTTCATTCGATTGGCCAGGCGCCACCTGCTGGAAGCACAGTTGCTGAAACCGTACCGTCAGCCAGAAGGTGCCCTCTATCGATTCGGATACGTGAGTGGCCTTGCCCGCGCAGTGCATGGCTCGCCGTCCAAAGGTGGCGTTGGGCGGCAGACTCACCTCAAGCAGCACCGGATCCTGCTTCCTCACGACGGCCCCCTGGAAATCCAGGAGCTTTGCGTGGATGACAGCACCGCGCCGGTCCAGAGAACTGAGCCTTACGGTGACTCCGTTTACCTGGACCCTGGGAAAACTCGCCACACAGTGCAGATTCTGCGCTGACGAGTACATTTTGGCGGATTTTGCTCCGGTGGCCATGATCGAGTGCCGTTGCTAAGGTAAACACCCCAGCGCACTCAATCAATATTCCATTTGGATAGGCTAACCACAGTTAGTAGTACATTCGCCGTCGCAAGTCTTACAATTCGTTCATCTTAGGACCCAGTACTAGTTGCAGACAAGATTATCTTGAAACAACTTGCAAATAGAGTTAATCTCTGAGTCACCTCATATCGACGCTTTGAGCCTCAGCAAAGTGATTCATATGAGTGCAGATTCATCAGAATAGGTCAACCTATGTATTGAGTGGAACTGCGTACAGTATCTCTGTCCACATTACTGATGCATGGGAGCATACATTGCCTCGAAGTGTGGTTTATCTTTTTAGCGAACAGCCCATAGTGTGCGAAGGGCTGCAGAGCATCCTCGCTCCTCACCCATTCCTTGCGTTCGCGGGCTGCCTCGGGTGTGCCGACGGCCTGCCTGACATGCTGGAGAGCCTGAAACCGGACATCGTCGTCGTCGATTGGAGCCCCAATGTGTCCTGGCAGCGCCTGACCTCTCTCTGCGGCGCCTTGCCCTCGCGAAAGGTTGTCCTGCTAGCCAGGAATATAGCGCCGGAGTTGGCCTTCCAGGCAAGAGAGGCGGGTGTGTCGGCTGTCCTCGATACACACTGCGGCCCCGCTTCCCTGACGGATGCCCTGCAAAGAGTGGCTCTCGGTGAGTGCGTCTTCGATTCCTCGGTGGAGGACAATCTTCGTATTTCCCGAACAATCCGGCTGACCCCACGTGAAGGGCAGTTAATAATGCTGCTCTCTCAAGGACTGAAGAATAAGGAAATCGCTACCTGCCTCGGAATTTCGGAAGGCACGGTAAAGGTTTACCTCTCGAAACTGTTTCAAAAAGTAGGAGCCAAAGATCGCTTTGAGCTCGCTCTCTTTGGCCTCAAGAATTTAACTAGCGCTGAAGTTGGTTTTGATCAGGAGACGCCCAGAAAGCCTCCCAAGAGCCATCCCGACGAAGAAACGAACGCACTGCGTTCCTTGGTTGTGCGACCAGCGGCGGCCACCGGATCCAATCATCTGGCCACCCTTTCAGGCCGGTAAGATGAAACTGCAAATCCGTGTCCTGCTGGAAGACGATCCGGCGACGGAAGTTATAGCCCCAGACGCCAACGCCTGGCCGGAGTCCCTGCCGGACGAAGGGCCGCAATTCGCGATGCTGCCTTCGGCCTCACGGATCCGCCCGATGGCTCTCTTCGCGTCCGTCGGTCTGCATGTCATTGGCATTGTCCTGCTCCGGGAGGCCCTGATCTGGGCGAGCGCACCGCAGGTTGATGTCGTGAGGGACCTCCTCGCGAGATCACGAGTTGAGCGTCTTGTTCTGAAGGTTTCCACCCGAGAGCCGTTGCTGCTGCCGAGGATCCGCAGCCAGGCAATAGCGGCCAAACCCGGGGCTCCGGCCGCGGGTGGCAGCATCCCCCAAAGTGATGTTGCGGCGATGCAGCCCCGGGCACCGGAGACACCGCAGGCCACTGCCATTCTGATCCAACCGAAGCAGCAACCACTCCAATCGGAACCTCCGCAGGATCTGCGCTCTGTCGCAGTCTGGAGCGGGCAAACGCCAGAGAAAGTTCGTGCGCCCATCACCGCGGGGTCAGTCGCCACCATCCCAGCAGTGATCTCCGCGAAGCTGGCCACCCCACCAGAGGTGGCGATCCCCGCTCCACCGCAGAGGGAGATCCCGGCACCACCAGTCAAGTTCGACCATGCCGGCTTAGCCCTGCCGGTTTCTGGCTCGCCGCCGATAAGCTCCGAAGACCCGCCTGCACCATCGGGCGGCGCGGCGCCTGGCGAACAGGCTGCCATTATTTCGATCGCCGCGAAGCAGCCGAAACCGGACGAATCCTTTGAGATCCCGGTCGGCAACCTCTTCCGAATGGTCAGCAATCTGGAACCGGCGAGATTGGCGGCTGCGCCAGCCCAACCCGCGGGGCATGGCAAGGCGGAACCGGGCAAACCCTCCAACCTCGCCGGCAAGACGGCAGGCCGCAGAGTCGATCCTTCCGCGGGCGCGCCTAGACAAGGATCAGGTGGAGCGGCGAACCCCTCGTCGCAGCCCTCCGGGGCCGGCACACTGGCTCGAACGCCGCCGGGCGCAGTTCCTGGCAAAGGGCCCGGTAGCGAGCAGGGAGCAGGCGCGGCCGAGGGCCGGCAGATAGAGCAGGACCGGGATATCCGGTCCCGATTGGGGACTATCAAGGTAAAGGGGAACTCCGACGGCACGGTTACGCTGACCTACCCACACGACGGGCAATTCGACATTGTCATCGTTCAGTCGGACCCCTCGGAGGAGTTGGGCGATCTGTCGGGACTGCTGTCCGGCAAACCTATTCGCACTGTGTTCATCCAGGTGGGGGCCGCCAAGGAGTGGATCCTGGAGTACTGTCTACCCGAAAAGAACCAGACGGGCGTCCAACAGCAGGGCATGGTCGTCAGCCTGGGATCGCCCCCGCCGCTGAAGGCGCCCTATTTGCTGGAGGCGCAATTGCCGCCGAACTCCGCATGGCGCGCCAAAACGCATCAGGTTTTCCATGGAGTGATCAACCGCACTGGCAGGTGGGAGGCATTGCGCGCCGTGACGACCGGCGATGGACCGGCGCGCCTGGTGGAGTATCTGTCGCGTTGGATCTTCCGGCCTGCCGCATCCGGCAACGAAACAAAGCCGGTGGAGGTGCTCCTGATCATCCCGCCCGATCCGGCCGGGTGAGAGGTTCCTCGGGCATGAGACGGAGAAGGCTCAATCCGCAAATTGGGACCTGGCTGGTTTTAGCCGGGGATCCTCGGGTGATAACCAAAGCGAATCTTGATGTTCACTGCATGCAGCAATAAGATCGAAGGCCGAAACCAAGGTGCCCAATGAGAGGTCTCTATAGACGAATGCAACGGCGCGGCTTCCAGCGCCAAGGCGCTGTTCTGCTCATGTTCGCGCTGACCCTCGTGTTGATCTTCGGATTTATGGGGTTGGCGATTGATGTCGGACGCCTGTACCTGGCTCGCAACGAGGCTCAATCGTTTGCCGATTCCGCAGCACTCGCCGCGGCAGTGATGTTGGATGGCGCTAGTTTCACGCCGGCGCTGAACGCCGTGGCGGGCACCTACATGACGGCCAGCACGGACAAGTGGAAGACCTATCATTTCCAAACCAAGCAGTTTACTGACTACACGGTGAAGTTTTCTCTCACTGGGGCGGACGGCACTTTCGCTGAGAGCGGCAGCGCCCCGGCCAAGTCGCGCTTTGTGGAAGTGACAGCGACAGCCCATGTGCCGATGTCCTTCTCTGCCCTGCTGCTTGGCTCGACCGGGGATGGAACGTCTGCCGCACGCACACGGGCGGTAGCCGGTCAGATTCTCAAGACCATCTGGGACGAAGGATTGGTGCCATTCGCGCCGTGGGCGCATTGTTCCACGGAAGCAGTTGCGGGGTTCGCCCAATGCGTGCCATCTGAATCCAATCCAGCGGCCTATGACGTGAACCTGACGCCGGGCAAGACGTATGCCTTCCGCTGGGAAGCGAATGCCTTCCAACAAAGCTTCAAGGATTTCCTGTCCAAGGGGGGCAAGATCGATTACAACGGCTGGTGTGATGGGGATATGGATCCAGGTTTCTCCAACTCGCTGGGCCAACTCTATACGAGCACCAACAAGACGATTTGGGATAAGGGACGAGGCTACTGGACCAGCGGTGAGGTCCACGGCACAAGCGACTATCGCAAGCTGTTGGAAGGGTCGATGGGCAGCGCGATTGATCTGGGCACTCTCCTGTCGAGTTTCGACGGCAAGGAACCGCAGGAGGTGTCAGCGCTCTTCAAGGAT